>NZ_JACESE010000018.1 GCF_013911965.1 Phenylobacterium sp.
CGACAAGCTGGCCAGGAACTTCCTCGCCGCCGTCCTGCTCGCCTCAACCCGCCTGTGGCTCAGAGCTTATGAGTCCACGCCCTAGGCCGGCGCGCGTTCGCCGTAGCGCGGAATATCGGCGTCGAACGCCCACCAGTCGGCCTTGGAGTCGACATAGAAGTGGAAGCCGAGCGGCGGCTTGGCGGGCGCGTCCAGCGTGCCGGCGCGAATCCGGACAAAGCCGGGACGGGCCGAGGTCCGGCTGAAGGCGGGCGAACCGCAACGGCCGCAGAAGACGCGCTCCTTGCCCGGCGAGGACTCGAAGACCTGCAGCAGCTCTTCGCCGGCCAGGATCTCGAAGTCGGCCAGGGCCACCGGCATGTTGGCGGCGAAGGCCGCGCCCTGCGCCTTCCGGCACTGGCTGCAGTGACAGAACTGGACCCCCGCCAGCGCGCCCGTGACGGCGTAGCGATAGCCGCCGCAAAGGCAGCCGCCGGTGTGCCGGATTGTGGTCGTCTCGCTCATCAAGGCCTCCGCTCAGGCGGCCTCCCGGACCCTCACGCGCGGCAGGGCCGGTGTGTGGACGGGCACGGGGGCGGCCATCAGCTTGTCGATCTGCCGCCGGATCGCGGCCTCGCCTTCATGCCGCGCGCGCAGCTCCGCCGCACGCGAAATCACCCGCGGCGGGGCGACGTCCTCCGGCGTGCGGAAGAGGCCGAAACCCCGGTCCGACCTGGCGCGGGAGGTCCAGACCGTGAGGGGCGCCGACAGGACGAGGCCGAGCGCCAGGGGGCTCGTCCAGGCGAGCAGCATGGGATCGACGGCCATGGCCCCGGCGGCCCAGACCAGGCCCATCACCGTGTGGCGGCGATGACGGCGCCAGGCGTCGGCCAGGGAAATCTGCGGATCGTCGCGGGTCTGGGCGTTCCAGCCTGAATCGCGGCCGAGCAGGACGTCGGCCACCGCGCGGCTCTGCATCAGCATCAGGGGTGCGGCCATCAGCGAGGAGAGGACGACCTCGCCCACGAATCCGGAGAACAGCCTGACCGCGCCTCCGAAGGCGCGTCGCGCCGCCGGAATCGCCGCCGCCAGGCCCACGGCCAGCAGCTTCGGCGCGAGCAGCAGCGCCATGGTCACGGCGAACAGCATGGCGGCGCCCGTGGGCGAGCCGGCGTCCGGAAGCGGCCGCTGCTGCGCCCAGACCAGGCCGCCCAGGACGAGGAAGCCCAGCCAGAGCGGCGCGGTGGCGTAGGAGAGGATGCCGCGCGCCAGGTGCAGCCGGCTGACCCAGTGCAGCCCCCGCGCCGGCAGCACGGCCGCATGCTGGAGATTGCCCTGGCACCACCGGCGGTCGCGCACCGCCATGTCCGGCAGGGAGGGCGGAGCCTCCTCATAGCTGCCTTCCAGGTGGGCGGCCATTCGCACCGCCCAGCCGCCTCGGCGCAGAAGGGCGGCCTCGACGAAGTCGTGGCTCAGTATGTGGCCGCCGAAGGGCTTGCCGCCGCCGATGTGCGGCAGGCCCGCGCATGCGGCGAAGGCGCGCGTGCGAATGATGGCGTTGTGCCCCCAGTAGTTGCCCTCCGCGCCCGACCACCAGGCCTGGCCCTGCGCGACGGAGGGGCCGAAGACGCGGCCGGCGAACTGCTGCATGCGGGCGAACAGCGTTTCGCCGTTGATGATGGTCGGCAGGGTCTGGATCAGCCCGGCCTTGGGATCGGCCTCGAGGGCGGCGGTGAGCCGCACAAGCGTGTCCCCGCTCATCAGGCTGTCGGCGTCGAGGATCACCATGCCCTCGTAGCCGGCTCCGAACTGGCGCACCCAGTCGGCGATGTTGCCGGCCTTCTTGTCCCGGTTCATCGCCCGCCGGCGATAGAAGAAGCGGTCCGGCGCGCCGGTGCGCGCCCGCCGGCGAAGCACGCCGGTGGCCTCGGCGCGGGCGATGTCCGGATCGCGCGTGTCCGACAGCACATAGATGTCGTAGAGCTCGGCCACGCCGCAGGCGGCCAGGTCCTCATGGATGGCCTCGACGCCGGCCAGCACCCGCCCCGGGTCCTCATTGTAGACCGGCGCCAGCAGCGCGGTGCGGGTGAGGATCACCGGCCGTGCGCTCCAGCGGGCCTGAGCCGCGCGCCAGGAGAGGACGAGTCCGGCCGCCGCGCTCAGGAAGGCGAAGGCGATCCAGGCGAAGAGGATGCAGAAGAGGGCGAGCATGCCCGCGTCGGCCGGACCGAAGCCGCCGGGCGCGAGCAGATCGGCCATGCTCAGGCCGGCCGCAGCGGTCATGGCCGCGGTCATGCCGATCAGCAATGCCCGCCGCCAGGCCGGGGAGCCGAGCTCGGCCCGGGCGCCGGGGGCGAGGTCGAGCCGCTGTTCGGGCATGTCCAGCGGCTGGCGCGGGGGCAGGGAGCGCAGGGCCGGTTGATCGGCCTTGGGCGGGCGCGCAGCGGGCCGGGCCTGGGGGCGGCGGCGCGGGCGCGCCGGCGGCCGCGCGCGCGGCGGCCGCTTTCGCGCCGGACGGACGGGCGAGGGGGTCAGGCTGTCCATCGGCGGGTCCAAACTTCCGATCTGGGGGCGCTCTCGTCGAGGAGGCGCGCGCGGAGTTCCACTTCGCGCGCCTCGCCGGGGGCGAATTCGAAGGCCAGCCGCCAGCCGCCCGTCACCGGGTTCGGCTCGGCCACGACGTTGCGGACGGGCCGGCTGCCGGCCCTGACCTCGGGGCGGAGGGCGACGGCCGCCGGGGCGCCTTCGAACTCGATCATCACGCGTCGCCAGCCGCCGTCGTCCCCCCGGCCCTCGCGCCAGAGCGCGGCCTGGGCCAGGTCGGCGGCCGACGGTTCCGGCCCCCAGCGGAGGCGGTAGTCGAGCGCCTGCGGACGGCCGGGCCGCAGGATGCCGTCCGGGCGCCACTCGGCGACGATGTTGTCCACCGCCTCGGACCGGGCCGGGATCTCGACGAGCCGGACCTCGCCTTCGCCCCAGTGGGCCTGCGGCTCGACCCAGAGGCTGGGACGCAGATCGTAGCGCGCCTCCAGGTCGCGATAGGCCGAAAAGCCCTTCGCCCGCTGAAGGAGGCCGAAGCCGCGGGGGCCGGCGTCCTGAAAGCCGCTGGCCTGAAGTTCCCCCTGAGGATTGGACAGCGGCCGCCAGAGGCGTTCGCCCGCGCCGTTGGCCATGGCGAGCCCGTCGGAATCGTGCACCCGGGGCCGGAAGTCGTCGAAGCGTCCCGCCGTCTGGGGATCGAACAGGAACATGCTGGTGAGCGGGGCGAAGCCGACTCGCGCGACCTCGGTGCGCGGATGCAGCCGCGCCCGGACGTCGGTGAAGGTCGCCTCGCCCGGCGTGATGGTGAACTGATAGGCGCCGGTCAGGCTCGCGCTGTCCATCAGGGCGTAGACCACCAGGCTCGTATCGCCTCGGTCCGGGCGCACCAGCCAGAAGGACCGGAAGCGGGGGAACTCCTCGCCCGCCTCGCCGGCGCCGATGGCCAGGCCGCGGGCCGAGGCGCCGTAGACGCCGCCCTTGGCCACGGCGCGGAAATAGCTCGCGCCCAGGAAGGCCGTCACCTCGTCGAACTTGTCGGCGCGGTTCAGGGGATAGAGCAGGCGCACGCCGGCGAAGCCCAGGTTCGGATCGTCCAGCGCGACGAGGTCGCTCAAGGGACCGCGGCCGTAGCGGAACATGTGCGGGTCGTAGGCGACCGGCCGCGTCGCGCCGTCGGCCACCTCGAAGACCTCGACCTTCTCCGGGAAGAGCCCCCCGCGATGGAAGAACTGGGCGCGGAAGGGCAGGGGCTGGTCGGCCCATAGCGCCCTGTCGTCGTGAAAGCCGAGCTGGCGGTAGGTGTCGTAGTCCAGGGCGGCGAGCGCTGCGGGCAGGCGGCGGTCCGGCTCGGCGAAGGGCCGATCCGCCAGGTCCCGCGCCAGGGCGTCCACCGCGCCGAAGCCGAAAGGCGCAGGCCCCGCGGCGCCCAGCATCAGCGCCGACCCCGCAAGGACCAGATCGCGACGGCTCAGGCCCTTCGCGGCCGTGCTGAAGGCTCCGGATGACACGCCGGCTTCGGCTCCCTGGCTGTGGAGGTCAGGCCCCGTGTCGGGGACCGGTTTGGCCAAAGAAGGGCCAGAACGCGGAATCGCTCCCGAAATTGTGACCCGAACTGAGCCGGCGCCTACGAGGTGTGCAGATGACGGGAAGTTCGGCGGCCCAGGCTCGCATTTGGGCGACCGGCGTTCCGCCCTCGCGGGCGAGCTCGCCAAGGCGCTCGGGGCCAGGGGCCTGATCGGCGGGGACCCGGACGGGCAGGGCGCCCGAGCAATGCCGCATGGAGCCGCTGGAGCCGTGAGCGCGCCCGCGCGCGCCGGGCGCGGCTCGCCGTCGGGCGGGGCCGGGGAGAACATCTTGCGAACAGAGAACAAATCCGGTACGCATGGTTCTCGCGGCGGACAGGCGGGCCAAAGGCCAGGTCCGCCCGCCGCATCGGCGGAATCATGGGATAAGGGGTCCCTCTCAAATGGCACAGTCGGCATTGAAACTGGTGGGACGCGAAGAAGGCGATAAGCAGCGCGCGCTCGAGGCGGCGCTGTCTCAGATCGATCGGGCTTTCGGCAAGGGCTCGGTGATGAAGCTGGGCGACAAGGGCAAGATCGTGGAGATCGAGTCCTATTCGACCGGCTCGCTCGGGCTCGACCTGGCGCTCGGGATCGGCGGCCTGCCCAAGGGGCGGATCGTGGAGATCTACGGGCCGGAAAGCTCGGGCAAGACCACGCTCGCCCTGCATGTGGTCGCCGAGGTGCAGAAGGCCGGCGGCACGGCCGCCTTCGTGGACGCCGAGCACGCGCTCGACCCGTCCTACGCCCACAAGCTCGGCGTGAACCTGGACGATCTCCTGGTCTCCCAGCCCGACACGGGCGAGCAGGCGCTCGAGATCACCGACACCCTGGTGCGTTCGGGCGCCATCGACATCATCGTCATCGACTCCGTGGCCGCGCTGACGCCGCGGGCGGAAATCGAAGGCGAGATGGGCGACAGCCTGCCGGGCCTCCAGGCCCGCCTGATGAGCCAGGCCCTGCGCAAGCTGACGGCGTCCATCTCCAAGGCCAAGACGCTCGTCATCTTCATCAACCAGATCCGCATGAAGATCGGCGTGATGTACGGCAGCCCGGAGACGACCACGGGCGGCAACGCCCTGAAGTTCTACGCCTCGGTGCGTCTCGACATCCGCCGCACCGGCTCGGTCAAGCAGCGCGACGAGATCGTCGGCAACAATGTCCGGGTCAAGGTGGTGAAGAACAAGGTCGCTCCGCCGTTCCGCGAGGTCGAGTTCGACATCATGTACGGCGAGGGCATCTCCAAGCTGGGCGAGATCATCGACCTGGGCGTCAAGGCCGGGGTTGTGGAGAAATCCGGCTCCTGGTTCTCGTTCAACAGCCAGCGCATCGGCCAGGGCCGCGACAATGTCCGCGAGTTCCTGAAGGCCAATCGCGACGTGGCCGACGAGATCGAGAAGGCTGTCCGCGGCGCCACCTCCAAGATCGAGGAGGAGTTGCTGGTGGGCGGGCCCGAGGACGCCGAGGACTAAGCTTTCCGCCGCGCGGCGTCGCGACCGCCCGGACCGGGCGTCCCCGCCGACACAGGCGCCCGGCTCTGATCTGGACCCCAACGCGCCGCCGCATCGGCGGAGGAGGACGCCCTGGCTCGCCCGGGGCGTCCTTTTCCTTTTGCGGTGGGAGGCAACTCCCTTAAACGACGGCGAAACTTCCCCTGCGCAGCCCGCCTGCCACTGCCTATATGCAAGCCATGACGAGCCTCAATCAGATCCGCAGCACCTTCATCGACTTCTTCAAGGTCCGCGACCACCTCGTCGTGCCCTCGGCCCCGCTCGTGCCGCAGGACGATCCGACGCTGATGTTCGTCAACGCCGGCATGGTGCCGTTTAAGAACTACTTCACGGGCGCGGCGACTCCGCCGGCGCCGCGCGCCGTCTCCTCCCAGAAGTGCGTCCGCGCGGGCGGCAAGCACAACGACCTGGACAATGTCGGCTACACTGCGCGTCACCACACCTTCTTCGAAATGCTGGGGAACTTCTCCTTCGGCGACTATTTCAAGGAAGGGGCGATCGAGTCCGCCTGGACCCTGATCACCAAGGAGTTCGGCCTCTCCAAGGACAAGCTGCTCGTCACCGTCTTCCATACCGACGAGGAGGCGGCGAACCTGTGGAAGAAGATCGCCGGCTTCTCCGACGATCGCATCATCCGCATCGCCACCGCGGACAACTTCTGGTCCATGGGCGACACCGGCCCCTGCGGCCCCTGTTCGGAGATCTTCATCGATCAGGGTCCGGAACTGGCCGGCGGCCCTCCCGGCAGCCCGGACGAGGACGGCGACCGGTTCCTGGAGTTCTGGAACCTCGTCTTCATGCAGTTCGAGCGCTTCGAGGACGGGACCGAGCGCCCGCTGCCCAAGCCGCAGATCGACACCGGCATGGGCCTGGAGCGCATGGCCGCCATCATGCAGGGCGTGAAGTCGAACTATGAGACGGACCTGTTCCGCACCCTGATCGCCGCCTCCGAGGACGCGACGGGCGTGAAGGCGGAGGGCGCGGCGACCCCGTCGCACCGGGTCATCGCCGACCACCTGCGCTCCACCAGCTTCCTGATCGCCGACGGCGTCTCGCCCTCCAACGAAGGCCGCGGCTATGTGCTGCGCCGGATCATGCGCCGGGCCATGCGCCACGCCCACATCCTGGGCGCCGCCGAGCCGCTGATGCACCGGCTCGTGCCCACCCTCGTCCAGGAGATGGGCGAGGCCTATCCGGAGCTGCGCCGCGCCGAGCCGGTGATCACCGAGACCCTCCGCCAGGAGGAAGAACGCTTCCGCCGGACGCTCGGCCGCGGCATGACCCTGCTGGAAGAGGCGACGGCCGAACTGTCCGAAGGCGGGGTCCTGCCGGGCGAGACCGCCTTCAAGCTCTACGACACCTACGGTTTCCCGCTCGACCTGACCCAGGACGCGGTGCGCGCCAAGGGCGTGACCGTCGATCTGGAAGGCTTCGATGCGGCCATGAAGCGCCAGAAGGACCAGGCGCGCGAGGCCTGGACGGGCTCGGGCCAGGTGGCGGCTGCGGCCGAGTGGTTCGCCCTCCGTGATCGGCTGGGCCCCACCGCCTTCGTGGGCTACGACACCACCGAGGCCACGGGCGAAACCCTGTCGATCGTGGTGGAGGGCGTCGAGACCGATCGCCTGCCGGCCGCAGCGACCGGCCAGGTCCTGTTCGATCGCACGCCCTTCTACGCCGAGAGCGGCGGTCAGGCCGGCGATGTCGGCGAGGTGGAGTGGGACGGCGGCCGCGGCCGCATCCTCGACACCCAGAAGCAGGCCGGCGACCTGCACGTCCACGTGCTGGAAGTCACCGAGGGCGAACTCGTCCCCGGCGCGCGGGTGCGCCTGGCGGTCGACGCCGAGCGGCGCACGGCCACGCGCGCCAACCATTCGGCCACCCACCTGCTGCACGCGGCCCTGCGCAATGTGCTTGGCCCCCACGTGTCGCAGAAGGGCCAGATGGTGGATGGCGAGCGCATCCGCTTCGACTTCAGCCACGGCCAGCCGCTGACGCCGGACGAGATCGACCGCATCGAGGCCGAGGTGAACGCCGTCGTCCGCCAGAACCTGCCCGCCGAGACCAAGGACATGGCGCCTCAGGAGGCGATCGAGGCCGGCGCCATGGCTCTGTTCGGCGAGAAGTACGGCGACGTCGTGCGCGTGCTGACCCTGGGCCATGCCCTGGAAGGGGAAGGCGCCTATTCGGTCGAGCTGTGCGGCGGCACCCATGTGGCGCGCACCGGCGACATCGCCCTTTTCAAGATCGTCTCCGAGGGCGGCGTGGCCGCCGGCGTTCGCCGGATCGAGGCCCTGACCGGAGAGGCGGCGCGCCGCTGGCTGCTGGACCAGGCCCAGGTCGCCCGTTCCCTGGCCGAGCAGTTCAAGGTTCCCGTGGCCGAGGTCGGCGCCCGCGTCGAAGCCCTGGAGGCCCAGCGCCGCAAGCTCGAGAAGGAGCTGGCGCGCGTCATGGACGGCGTCGGCGGCAAGGACCTGCGGCCCATCGCCGAGGAGTTCAAGAAGCAGGTCGCCGACGGGATCATCGCCCTGATCGGCGTGGCCGAGGGCAAGGCCGCCGTCACCGTGGCGGTGACCGGCGCGGCCAAGGACCGCTTCGCCGCCCCGGATCTGGCCAAGGCCGCCGTGGTCGCCATGGGCGGCCAGGGCGCGGGCGGCCGGCCCGACTTCGCCCAGGGCGGCGCGCCGGACGGGGCCAAGGCCGAGGAAGGCCTGGCGGCGATCAAGGCGGCCATCGCCGGCTGATCGCCGCGCAGGCGTGCGCCCGGTTCAGGCCGCCGGCGGGCGCACGCAGGCCAGCTTGTTGCCCTGCGGGTCGCGGACATAGGCCGCGTACCAGCCGTCGCCATAATGTGGGCGCATGCCCGGCGCGCCCTCGTCGGTCCCGCCATTGGCCATGGCCGCGGCGTAGAAGGCGTCCACCACGTCCGGCGTCTGGGCGTAGAAGCCGAGCATGACGCCGTTGCCGGCCCTGGCCGGCTGGCCGTCGAACGGCTTGCAGATCCAGACCGACTGGCCGCTCGCGTCGCCTTCGCGGCCATAGCCGGTCCAGCCCTCGAACTCATGCTGGCGCTTCAGGCCCAAGGTGGCGAGGACGGCGTCGTAGAAGGCCTGGGCCGCGCCGTGGTCCTCGGCCCCCAGGGTGACATAGCCGATCGTCGGCGGATGGTTCATGGATGCTCTCCCGTCATCGGGGCCCCCTTGGCCCGCGACTGGAACATAACAAGAACAATCTAGCTGAGGAAGTGGGCGATCAGGGTCAGGGTCAGGGCGCTCAGCACGGTTCCGGCCACCACGGCCTCGGCCGCGCCGCGGGCGAAGACGCCAAAGGCCCGTGTCTGGATGAAGACGTTCACCGCCGTGGGACATGCCGCCAGCAGGGTCGCCGTGGCGCGCGCCTCGGCCGATGCGCCCACAAGGCCGAGCGCGATCCAGACGAGGAGGGGGGCGGCCAGCAGCTTGACGCCCAGCGCCAGGGCGAGCGGCGACAGGTCCCGTCGGGCCGGGAGACCGCCGTCTCGTCCGATCAGGCCCCCCAGGGCGACGAGGGCCACCGGGCTGGCGGTCGCCGCGAGCAGGCTCAGGCCCTGGTCGGCCAGGCCGGGCGGCCGCACGCCTGTCGCCGAGAGGGCGAGGCCGGTTGCGGCGCCGAGGACCGTGGGGTTGGCCAGGACGCGCCGCAGGGCCGCGCCGATCCCCAGGCTGGCTGCGCCGGTCTGGAGGATGGCGATCGCCACGCCCATCAGCAGGATGAAGTCCACCGCCACCAGGGTGGCGGCCAGCGGGCGCACGGCGGTCCCCAGCACGGCGACCGCCAGCGGGGCGCCGAGGAAGGCCGTATTGCCCACCACGCTCACCATCGGCAGGCCGGCGGCCGCCTGCGGGGTCCAGCCGGCGCGGCGCGCGAACGCCCAGACGGCCAGGATCAGGCCGGCCATGGCGGCGCCGTAGGCGCCGAGCGCCACGGCCTGGCCTGCGTCGGGCGGCGG
This sequence comes from Phenylobacterium sp., assembly GCF_013911965.1. Taxonomy (GTDB): domain Bacteria; phylum Pseudomonadota; class Alphaproteobacteria; order Caulobacterales; family Caulobacteraceae; genus Phenylobacterium. The sequence goes on from NZ_JACESE010000018.1 coordinate 9,579, forward strand.
GGCGTCGCCCAGCCAGCGGATCAGGAGGGCCGGGAAACCGATCCAGAAGGTGTAGGCCGACAGCCAGCCGCCGATGCGCGCGTTCAGCAGGCCCAGGCGGCCGGCCAGGGCGCCCGCCGCGATGATGGCGAAGAAGGGCGCAATGCGCGCGATGAGCTCCACGGTCGCCGAATGCGCTCAGGCGTCGTCGCGCTCGGGCAGGCGCACGTGCACGAGCCTCCAGTCGAACCATCCGACGCGCTGGAAGGTCAGCACGGTGATCTCGGCCGGCCGCTCCGGCGGATGGACCTCGAACCGCACCCGATTGATCCCCCAGAAGCGCACGGCCGGCAGGGGATCGCGCATCGCCGCGTCAGCCCGGGCGACGAAGCCCTCCGGCGGCGGCGGTTCGGGCGGGGCCGTCCCGGGTTCGTAGCCGCGGGTGAGGTCGTAGAGGCCCTCGGGGGTCAGATAGGGCTCGATCCGGGCCGGCGGCGCGGTCAGCGGCGCGAGGGGCTCGGCCAGGGGCTCCAGCGCCCGGCGCATGGCGCCCAGCGGATCGCGCCAGATGTCCGGGCGAGCGTCTGGCGCGGCGGCCGGCTCGGGCTCGGGCGCGCGCACCTGGGCGCGCAGGCTGGTGCGCAGGGCGCGGAAGTCCACCAGCTCGGAGAGGCCGGCGACGTCCTGATCGCGCGCATTGGCCTTCAGCGCCCGGAAGGCGAACCAGGGCGCGGCCGCAAAGGCGATGGCGAAAAGGACAAGACCCAGAAGGACGATGTTGAAAAGCTGGCGTCGCACCATCCAGGATCCCCCTGCCGCGGGCCAAGGGTTAACACGCGGCCGGCCGGCTCGCCACCGCAGCGGGTTCAGGCCGGGAGCGGCTGCGAAACTGGCGCGTTGAGGGGGCCATGGGGGCGAGGCTTCGAAAACTCCTGGACGACCTGCGCCGCACCTTCTGGGTCCTGCCGGCCCTGCTGGTGCTGGCCGGCCTGCTCGGCGCCGAGGGCGCGATCCACGCCGACACGGCCGGCTGGGCGCCGGACTGGCTGAAGGAACGCCTCTACAGCGGGGGCGAGACGGGCGCGCGCACGCTCCTGGGCGCCATCGCCTCCTCGACCATCGGGGTCACCGGCACGCTCTTTTCGATCACCATTGCGGCCCTGACGCTCGCCTCCAGCCAGATGGGGCCGCGCCTGCTGGACAACTTCACGCGCGATCGGGGCAACCAGGTTACGCTCGGCGTCTTCCTGGGCTCCTTCGCCTATTCGCTGGTGGTCCTGCGGCAGGTGCGCGGCGGCGAGGACAACGTCTTCGTGCCCCAGGTCGCCCTGGCCGGGGCGATGGTCCTGGCCCTGCTGTGCGTGGCCCTGCTGGTCTACTTCGTCCAGCACATGGCCTCGCGGATCAATATCGACACCGTGATCGAGCTCGTCCGGCGCGACCTCTTCAATGCGCTGGACAGCCTGACGAAGGAGGCCCCCGACGCCCCGCCGCGGCAGGAGGCGGACTGGTCCGGCGCCGATCAGATCCGCGACGACCGGCACGGCTATCTGCAGCAACTGGACGAAGACGTCCTCGCCGACTGGGCCTGCGAGAAGGAGGTCTGCATCCGCCTGCTGGTCCGCCATGGGGACTTCCTGATGCCCGGCGGGGTGGTGGCTCTGGTCTCGCCGCCGGCCGAGGGGGCGGCCGAGGCGATCAACCGCGCCATGGCCCTGGGCGGCCGGCGCTCGGCGGCGGGCGACCTGGAATACAGCGTCCGTCAGCTGGTGGAGGTCGCCGTCCGCGCGCTTTCGCCAGGCGTTAACGACCCGATGACCGCCATGACCGTGCTGGACCAGCTGGGGGCGGCCCTGTGCCAAGTCTCGCGCCGTCACTTCCCCACGGGCGTGAGCGTGCGGGACGGGCGCGCGGTGCTGGTGCGGCCCGTGACGGATTATGACGGGCTGACGGACGCCATGTTCGACATGATCCGCCAGAACGGCGCTTCATCGCCGGCCGTGCTGATCCGGATGATGGAGGTGCTGACCCTGGTGGCCGAGCAGGAGCGGGACCGCTCGCGCCTGAAGGCCCTGCGTCGCCACGCCGACCTCGCCCTCAGCGACGGCCGGCGGGGGTTCGCCAACAGCGCCGACGTGCGCGACTTATCGCAACGCTATCGCCGCTTCCGCAACGTCGCCGAGTCGGGCGGACCTGCGCGACGCGCCACGCCCGCCCGCATCTGAGCCGGTCAGGCCGCGGCGAGCGCCTTGTCGAGGTTGGCCGCCACCTTGTCGATGAAGCCTTCGGTGGTCAGCCAGCCCTGGGTGTCGCCCACCAGCAGGGCGAGGTCCTTGGTCATGGAGCCGCTTTCCACGGTGGAGATGCAGACCTTCTCCAGCGTCTCGGCGAACTTGGCGAGCTCCTCGTTGCCGTCGAGCTTGGCCCGGTGGCTGAGGCCGCGGGTCCAGGCGAAGATCGAGGCGATGGAGTTGGTCGAGGTGCTCTCGCCCCGCTGATGCTGGCGATAGTGGCGGGTGACGGTGCCGTGGGCGGCCTCGGCCTCCATGGTCTTGCCGTCCGGCGTGATCAGCACCGAGGTCATCAGGCCCAGAGAGCCGAAGCCCTGAGCCACCTGGTCGGACTGCACGTCGCCGTCATAGTTCTTGGCCGCCCAGATGAAGCCGCCGGACCACTTCAGGGCCGAGGCCACCATGTCGTCGATCAGGCGGTGCTCGTAGGTGATGCCGGCGGCCTTGTACTGCTCGGCGTACTTGGTCTCGTAGATCTCGGCGAAGATGTCCTTGAAGCGCCCGTCATAGGCCTTGAGGATGGTGTTCTTGGTCGAGAGATAGACCGGGTATTTGCGGTTCAGGCCGTAGGCCAGGCAGGCCTCGGCGAACTCGCGGATCGAGTCGTCCAGGTTGTACATGGCCATGGCCACGCCCGAACCCGGATAGTCGAACACCTCGTGTTCGACGGTCTCGCCGTTCTCGCCTTCCCAGCGGATGGTCATCTTGCCCTTGCCGGGCACCAGGAAGTCGGTGGCGCGATACTGGTCGCCGAAGGCGTGGCGGCCGACGATGATCGGCTGGGTCCAGCCCGATACGAGCCGCGGCACGTTCTTGCAGATGATCGGCTCACGGAAGACGACGCCGCCGAGGATGTTGCGGATGGTGCCGTTGGGCGACTTCCACATCTTCTTGAGGCCGAATTCCTCGACCCGGGCCTCGTCGGGCGTGATGGTCGCGCACTTCACGCCCACGCCGTATTTCTTGATCGCTTCGGCGGCTTCGACCGTCACCTTGTCGTCGGTGGCGTCACGATACTCGATGCCCAGATCGTAATAGGCCAGGTCGAGGTCGAGATAGGGGAAGATCAGCTTGTCCTTGATCATCTTCCAGATGATCCGGGTCATCTCGTCCCCATCGATGTCGACGACGGGATTGGCGACTTTGATCTTGGCCATAGGCGAGGCGCGCTCCGTGGCGGAATTGAGGGATTGAAGGCCGTATACAGGGCCAGCGCCGGACCGCAAAGCCGCGAGCCGATTTCATTGGCGCGACATGGGAACGTCACGCCCCGCCGCTAGTTCGGGCGCGGTGGACGTTCAGCGAGATAAGGCCGGCATGAACGCCGGCGTCGGACGGGGCGTGGTCGGCGCATCGGCCCTGGTGCTCGTGGCCGAGCCCTGGGATTTCCAGTCCCTGCACGGCCGCGGCCGCCTGATCGGCCGAATTGCGGAAGCCCGGAGTTTCGGCCCCGCCGGCGAGGAGCTGCGGCTCGACATCCAGACCCAGGTGCTGCAGCCGGGCGCGGGAGAGGTCAGCGCCCTGCGGGCCGTGGCCCTGAACGGCGGCGCCGGGGACCTCACCGCGCGGCTGCTTCGCGGCGAATCGGCCGGCGTCCGGCTCTACGCCACGCCCCGCCGCGGCGGAGGGCCGCTGCTGGGCGCAATGCGGCTGCAAGCCTGAGCTTTCGCTCCGGCGGGTGACCGGGCGTTCGACGCATCGCCGCCCTAGCCGGCGGCGCGCACCGCCAGGCGGGCGAAATCGGCGATCACCGCCTCACGCGACTCGCCGTCCAGGGGCGAGCCCGAAAGGAAGACGGCGACGGCGTAGCGCCGGCCGTCGGGCAGGGTGATGATGCCCATGTCGTTCGTCGCCGGATTCATCCCGAAGTCGGTCCGGGCGGTGCCCGTCTTGTGCGCCAGGCGCGCGCCTTCCGGCAGGCCGGCCTTCAGACGATCGGCGCCGGTGGTCGTCTCGCTCATGAGGGTCAGCAGGCGTTCGGTCGAGGCCTCGGACAGCAGCTCGCCCGCCGACAGCTTGGACAGGAAGAGAAGCGCCGCCCGCGGCGTCGTGGTGTCGCGCGGATCGCGCATATAGGCCAGGGTTGCGGCGAAGCGGCGGTCGTCGGGCACGCCGCGGTGGACCGGGCCATAGGCGCTCTCGCCCTTCCACTCGGGCCGGAAGGAGTCCAGGCCGGCCAGTTCGGGCTGCATCTGCCGCTCATAACGGTCGACCCGCATCTCGTCGATCCGGTGGGCGCGCAGCCAGGCGGTGACCACGCCCGGCCCGCCGATCCGCCGCATGAGCACATCGGCGGCGGTGTTGTCGCTCTGGCCGACGGCGAGTTCGAGAAGCTGGCCCACCGTATAGGTCCGCCGCCCTGGATAGGCGTCGGCGATCGGGCTGAAGGGCGGCGAGAGATCCTCGTCGGTCAAGGTGATCGTCTCGTCGAGGTCGAGCCGGCCCGCATCGACCTCGGCCAGAACGGCCGCCCCGAGCGGGGCCTTGAACACGCTCATCATCGGGAAGCGGTCGGACCCGTTGAAGGCCCACAGCTCGCCGCTCTCCAGATTGATCATCGCCGCGCCGAAGCGGGCGTTGTCGGCGCCGCCCGTCGCCCGGACCGCCAGGTCCGCGCCCTGTTCGTCCAGCAGCTCAGCGTCCAGTCGCGGCGTAGTGGAGACGGTCTGTGGCATCTCCGGCTCGCAGGCCGCGACGAGGAGGGCGGCGACCAGTAAGGCCAAAAGACGCATGCGGCGGGACTCCAACACCGAGCCTCGGGCTTGCGCCCGCGGCCTCTTCGGACTGAAAACGCGACATGACCGCAAATTCCGTCGTCGCGCCAAGCATTATCCTGTCCGCCCCGCAGCTGGCGGAGAACATCGGAGCCGCCGCCCGCGTGATGGCGAACTTCGGCCTCTCGGACCTTCGCCTGGTCAATCCGCGGGACGGCTGGCCGCAGGACAGGGCCTGGGCCTCGGCGTCCGGGGCCGACTGGCCGCTGGACGAGGCCCAGGTGTTCGACGACGTGGCCGGCGCCATTGGCGACCTGCAGCTGGTTTTCGCCACCACGGCACGGCCGCGCGAGCTGCAGCTGCCTGTGATCACCCCGCGGGAGGCGGCGGCCCGGCTGGCCGAAGCCGCCGCGGAAGGGATGCGGACGGGCCTGCTGTTCGGCGGCGAACGGGCCGGGCTGGAGACCTCCGACGTGGCCCTCTGCCAGGCGGTGGTCACGGTTCCGGTGGATCCGCGCTTTCACTCGCTCAACCTCGCCCAGGCGGTGGCGCTGAACGCCTATGAGTGGCGGATGACCCAGGCCGCGGGTCCGCCGCCGAAGTTCCGCGAGGGGCCGCCGCCCGCCGATCAGGCGGCGATGATGGGGCTGTACGGCCACCTGGAGACCGAGCTCGACGCCGCCGGCTTCTTCCATCCGCCCGAAAAGCGGCCTTCCATGATCCAGAACCTGCGCTCGGCCCTCGGGCGGGCCCAGTTCAGCGATCAGGAGGTCCGCACCTTCCGCGGGGTGGTCACGGCCCTGTCGCGCGGCCGCGGCCGGGTGCTGGAGAAGCTGGCCCGCCAGAAGTCGGACGCCGCTCCGCCTGCGGAGACTTGACGCAACGGCGCCGGCCGGTCCCATAAGAGATCAACGATAACCTATGGGCGGGCGCGAGGACGCGATGGCGGAGACGGATCTGAAGACGGCGGCGACGGAGGCCTGGCTCTATGGCCTGCCCCTGGTGGAGATCGCCACCACCCGGTCGCGCGGCCAGGCGCTGGGCCAGAGCATGAACGCCTTCGCCCACGTGCGGAACCTGGCCAACCACAAGCACCGCGCCGTCACCACGCCCAACAACGACACCCTCTATTCGTCGGCCCATCTCGACCTTTCGGCCGGCCCGGTGACGATCACCCTCCCGGCGGCGGGCGAGCGTTATCTGTCGCTGCAGCTGATGGACGCCTACACCAACAGCTTCGCCGTTCTGGGCACGCGGACGACCGGGCCGAACGGCGGGACCTTCACGCTGGTGGGGCCGACCGAGGCCGCCGAGGGGCCGCGCGTGGTCCGTGCGCCCACCAACCACGTCTGGGCGCTGGCCCGCATCCTGGTCGACGGCCCGCACGACCTGGAGGCCGCCCGCGGCGTCCAGGCGGGAGTCTCCATCCAGGGGCCGGCGGTCGAGGCGCCGCCGGCGGTGGCCCAGCGCGGCGCGCCCTGGCCCGAATTCTTCGCCGCCGTCTCGACCCTGATGCGGCTCAACCCGCCGCCGGCGACGGATCTCGCCGTCCTGGAGCGCATGGCGCCCCTCGGCCTGTTGGAGGGCTTCGATCCGTCGCGCTTCTCCGCCGCCGAAATCGCCGAGATCGAGGAAGGGGTGGCCGAGGCGCGCAAGGCGGTCCGCCGCGGCGGCATCACAGGCCCGAACTACATCGAGGGATGGTCCTATCCGTCGTCGAAGCTGGGCGACTTTGGCCAGGACTACCGCTATCGCGCCGGCGTGGCGCTCGGCGGGCTCGCGGCCCTGCCGGTGGTGGAGGCGACCTATATGCGCGGCGAGGGCGACCTGCCGCGGGCGCTCTATGACGGGAACCGGGCCTACCGTCTGCATTTCGCCGCCGACCGCCTGCCGCCGGTGAACTCCTTCTGGAGCCTCTCCCTCTACGAGGCGACCGAGGACGGGCAGTTCTTCTTCACGGACAACCCGCTCGACCGCTACGCCATCGGCGACCGCACCGAGGGCCTGACCTATAACGACGACGGGTCGCTCGACATCTGGATCGGCCATGCCGATCCGGGGGAGGGGCGGCGGGCCAACTGGCTGCCCGCGCCGGCCGGTCCCTTCGCCCTCTTCATGCGGACCTACCTGCCGAAGCCCGAACTGCTGGACGGCGTCTACCGCCTGCCGCCGGTGGAGGCGCTCTAGCCGCCGGCCGGAGGGCGGGCCGGGCAGCCGTAGCTGACCTGGAAGTCGGCGGGACCCTGCGGCGTATCGACGGTGACGGTCTGATCCTGCGCGGGCTCCGCGCCTTGCGCGCAGATGCGCAGGGTCCGCGGCTCCGTCCAGGCGAGCTCGAGCTGGCGGATCGCGTCCAGGGTCGCGACCTGCGTCGGCTCGCCGTCCCGGTGGCGCAGCGAGAGCTCCGCCGACAGGCCCGGGACCAGGGTGATCCCGCCGCCGGAGAAGTCCGCCTCCAGGACGAACTGGCCGTCGGGGCTCTGCAGGCTCATGTCCTCGGGCTGAGAGACGATGCAGGCCGAGAGCAGCAGGGCCGGGGCGGCCCCGAGGCCGAAGCGAAGCAGACGGAGGCGTCGGAAGCGCGGCATGTCAGGCGAAATGGACCGGCGGCCCTTCGGTTGCGCGCCTTGACACTCGCTCCCCCAGCCGTCATAGACCGCCCCTTTCCCGCCGCCAGGTCGCCTGTGCGGTGCGGAATGCATTACGGGTGATGCGGGCTACGCCGTTGAGATCGCGCTTCTGCTACTGGGGGCGCCGGGCCGCGTCGATGAAGAAGAGTGATCCATGACCAAGCGTCATTCCGCCAAGTACAAGCTCGACCGCCGGATGGGCGAGAACGTCTGGGGCCGCGCCAAGTCGCCGGTGAACCAGCGCTCCTACGGCCCCGGTCAACATGGCCAGCGCCGCAAGTCCAAGGTTTCCGACTTCGGCCTGCAGCTGCGCGCGAAGCAGAAGCTGAAGGGCTACTACGGCAACCTGACCGAGAAGCAGTTCTCCCGCATCTACACCGAGGCCGCCCGCCGCAAGGGCAACACCTCGGAGAACCTGATCGCCCTGCTCGAATCCCGCCTGGACGCCATCGTCTATCGCGCCAAGTTCGTGCCGACCGTGTTCGCCGCCCGCCAGTTCGTGAACCACGGCCACGTGACCGTGAACGGCAAGCGCGTGAACATCCCGTCGTACCGCGTGAAGCCGGGCGATGTGGTGTCGGTCCGCGAACGGTCGCGCAACATGGCCCTGGTGCTGGAAGCCGTCGCCTCGTCCGAGCGCGACACGCCCGACTATATCCAGGTCGACGGCAAGGGCCTGTCGGCCACCTTCGTCCGCGCCCCGGAACTGGCCGAAGTGCCCTATCCGGTGAAGATGGAGCCGAACCTCGTCGTCGAATTCTACGCCTCCTAAGGCCTCGACGACTTTCGACTTGCGAAGGGCCCCGGAGCGATCCGGGGCCTTTTTCGTGCGCTCCGCCCCCCGCGCCGCGGCGCCGCCGGCGCCGGAGCCTCGACGACGCGCGCTGTGCCTCAGACCCCGTTGACGCGCCGCAGAAGCCTCACTATCTCCCCGCCACGATCCGGGCCCCTCTGGTCGCGACGGCGGTCGCGATGATGTCGGATCTTCACTCTCGACAGGCGCGGACGCGGCGCCGCGACTATGAGAGGTGCGGGGCCCGATGGACTCTCTGCTCGCCTTTTTACAATCTCCCTTCCTCAGCCAGCCCACCTGGCTGTGGCTGCTCTTCATCAGCATCGTCCTGACCGTGCTGGTGCTCGACCTGGGCGTCTTCAACCGCAAGGACCACGTCATCGGTCCGGCGGAATCGCTGAAGACCGCCGCGGCCTATATCGCCATCGGTCTGACGTTCGGGGCCTGGGTCTGGTGGGACCTCGGGGCCGACAAGGCGGTGGAGTACTATACCGGCTATCTGCTCGAGCTGACGCTGGCGCTCGACAACGTCTTCGTCATCTCGCTGATCCTGGCCTATTTCGCCGTGCCGCGGGAACTGCAGCACAGGGTGCTGTTCTGGGGCATTCTGGGCGTCATCGTCCTGCGGGCGATCATGATCGGCGTCGGCGCCGCGCTCGTCGCGAACTTCGCCTGGATCCTCTACATCTTCGGCGCCTTCCTGCTCTTCACCGGCGCCAAGATGCTCAAGGAGTCCTTCTCGAGCGATGCGGAGGAGGCCAAGGACCTCACCGACAACGCCCTGCTGAAGTGGCTGCGCAACCACCTGCGGGTCAGCGACGGCTTCCGCGGTTCGCGCTTCTTCGTGAAGGAGCCGCATCCGGCAAGCGGCAAGCTCGTCCTCTTCGTGACGCCGCTCTTCCTGGCGCTGGTCCTGGTGGAGTTCGCCGACCTCGTCTTCGCCATCGACTCGGTGCCGGCCATCTTCGCCATCACCCAGGATCCCTACATCGTCTACACGTCCAACATCTTCGCCATCCTCGGCCTGCGGGCGCTCTACTTCGCGCTCGAGAACGCGGTCCACCGCTTCCACTATCTGAAGGTGGCCCTGGCGCTGGTGCTGGTCTTCATCGGCTTCAAGATCTTCGCCGGGGACCTCTTCTTCGGCGGCAAGTTCCCCGCGCCATGGTCGCTCGGCATCACGATCACCCTGCTCGCGGGCGGCGTCGTGGTCTCGCTGCTCAGGCCGCGCCGGCCGCACGCCCTCACCCATCCGGGGGAATAGGTCAGCGGCTGGCCAGGAGGAGGGCGGCGTAGATCGCCGCCCCGGCCGCGAAGGCGAAGAACCGGCTTTCGCGGTCCTCCGGCAGCTCCTCCTTCAGGACGTTCAGCACCACCCCGCCGGCCAGGAAGGCGAACAGGCTGGAGACCAGCAGGGTGGGTGCGGGCCCGATCAGGCCGATCCCCCAGCCGATCAGCGGGGCGGCCGCCAGGATCCAGCGGCCGCGGTGGTCGTAGGTGGAGCCGTGCTGCTGGCGCAGGCCCTGATCGTTGACCACGAAGTGCAGGCCCATGGCGATGGCGTAGAGGATCAGGCTGCGCCCGTCCGCCGCCTCGCGGTGCAGCAGGAGATAGCCGATCAGCACGTTGTAGCCGGCGAAGGCGGTCAGATGGATCCAGAAGACCCCGGTCCCGGGACGCCGCGCCGCGCCGGCGGTTCCGGCCTTCCGCGCCGAGGTGCGCGCCAGCCGGTCGAGGCCGTAGAAGACGCTCAGGCCCACCAGGGCGATCAGATAGATGTGGCTCTCCATCTCGGCGAGAAGTCCGCCTTCGAACTCGCCGCCGAACGTATCCTGGTGGGCGGCCAGTTCCGGCAGGAGGTGGACGAAGACATAGGCCACCGACACCCCGCCGGCCGCCGACAGCCAGATGCTGCGCGGCGTCCGCTGCAGGAAGCGCAGGGTCGGACCGGCCACATGGGTGGCGGAGAAGAGGACGGCGATCAGGGCTGTGACGGCGATCTCGGCGGGCATCACCGAAGGCAACACGCCCGCGCCCGGCAGGTTTCGCCTTGGCCCTTTCGTCGGGGGCCGGCTTGTGGCCGACTGAGCCCATGACTCGCCGCGGCCTGATGCTCGCCTCCGTGCTCGTCCTCCTGTCGGGATGCGCCACCGTTCCGCCGCCGATCCTGGCACCGTCGTCCGCGCCGCTGGCGGAGCTGGAGCCGCTCTATTCGGCCACGGCCCGTGGGCGTGAACTGACCATCCGCGTGGCGTCGAACGGCTGCACCACCAAGGCGGACTTCGCCTTCTATGTGGAGCGCCAGGGCGAGGCTGTGACGCTGGCCTTCGGGCGCAAGCGCGTCGATCCCTGCCGCAGCCTGGTCGCCGGACATGTGGACCTGAGCTTCAGCTATGAGGAACTGGGCCTGAAGCCCCGCGACCCCGTCTTCCTGCTCAATCCGCTGGTGGCCTGGCGCGGACTCTAGACCTGCATCGGCGTGCGCCGCCGCGCCCGGACCGATCGCGCCGCACGCATCGCGCCCAGCACCAGAAGCACAGCCACCAGGCCCGCCATGCCGAAGGCGATGAACGGCAGGAAGACCGCCAGCAGGCTGAGCAGGCCCGAGATCACGTCCTCCACCAGCGAGAGCACCGGGTTCCCCAAGCCGCCCGTGGCGGCGGTGGAGACCGGCCGCGCCAGCGACCGGCTGCCGTGGAAGCCGCCGGCCACGATCAGGCCCGCGACGGCCGCCACCGCCGGGTGAACCTCGGTCAGGACGTTCTGCTGGCCGGCGAACAGGACGGCGCCGGCGACCGGATTGGCGATCGCGCCCACCGCGTGCCATGCATGGTCCACCGCCGGGATCTTGTCGGCGACGAAATCGACCACGGCCAGAACGGCGATGGCGCCGAGCATCCAGGGCTGGGTGAGCACGTCGAACGGCTCGGCCAGACGCAGAAGATCGGTGTAGCGCGCCACCAGGCCGACGGTGAGCAGGGGCACATAGGCGTTGAAGCCGGCGGCGCTGGCCAGGCCGAAGGCGGAGAAGAGGCTGGCGAACCCGTCCATGCCGGTCTCCTTTCGCGAACGTCCCTCGCGGGCATGATGCCTCAGCCGCGCCGCCGCGCGAAGGCTCAGCCGAAACGGGCGACCAGCTCGGCGGGCACGCGACGGGGGCGTCCCGTCGCCCGGTCGATCAGGCACCAGACCGTGCGGACCTGGGCGCACATGGCGCCGTCCGGGCCGTCGATGCGGACGAAACGGTCGAACCGCGGGCCTTCCGCCCTGTCCGACACCCAGGTCCGGCCATGCGCCGTCTCGCCCGGCAGGAGCGCTCGGCGGTAGTCGACCTCGTGGCGCAGGGCGATCCAGGCCCAGGCGGCCGACTCCTCGGCCGTCGCGGCGCTGTCCCAGTGGGCGATGGCCAGGGTCTGGGCCCAGGCCAGGTAGACCACATTGTTCACGTGGCCGTTGGCGTCGATGTCGGTGTCGAGGGGTGTGAAGTCGCGGGTGAAGACCCGCCGGCCCGCCGGCGGCTCGAAGGCCCGGCTCACGCCTCCAGCACGCCCTGTTCGGCCATGAACGGCTTCAGCTCACCGGTCTGGAACATCTCGCGGACGATGTCGGCGCCGCCGACGAACTCGCCCTTCACATAGAGCTGCGGAATGGTCGGCCAGTCGGTGAAGCTCTTGATCCCTTCGCGGAGGGAATCGTCCTGAAGGACGTCGACGCCGACGAAATCGACGCCCAGGTGGTCGAGGATCTGCACCACGACGGCGGAGAAGCCGCAGCGCGGCTGCTCGGGCACGCCCTTCATGAACAGGACGACCTGATGGTCCTGGATCGTCTTGGCGATGAAGTCGTGGGCGGGATCGGTCATGGCCTCGCTCATGGGAACGGCCTTTCGAATAGAATCCAGAGTCGTCTGACAGCTAGGGAGCCGCCGCGGCGGGGTCAAGCGAGGCGGCGCGGCCGATCGACGCTCAGGCCCGCTGCGCGGTCGGCCCTTCGGCCTGCGAATCGATCCGAGCCATCTCGATCTGGGCGGCCAGGCCGGTGGGCAGGTCGCGGTCGGGAATGGCCCCGAGACGCTCGATCACCTCGGGCCGCAGGGCCTCGATCTGGATCGTGGAGAGCGAGGGCTCGGTCAGGGCGTAGCCGAGGCAGAGCTCGTCGGCCTCCCAGCCGCGCGTCTCGTGAAGGAAGGCGTACGGGCCGACGCTGGCGGCGCTCGGACCGGAGCGGCGGAAGAGCCCGCCCTTCTGCGGCGGCTCGGAGGGAAGCCGGCACAGTTCGGGCGGGAAGGGATCGAAGCCGAGGATCGCCATGTTGGCGTGGGCCGCCTCGCGGATGCGGCGGCGGATCTTCCATCCCGAGGTGAGGTTGAAGGGCGAGCCCAGGGCGTCGAAGGCGCCGGTGGCGACGGCCTGGTCGATCACCGGACCTTCGCCCACGACGCCGACGCCGAGCGCGAGGCCGGCGCTGCGCACCTCGTCGAGCATGCGTGCGCCTTCGGCGGTCAGGGTGGCGTAGGCGCGCTCGTCGAGCATCAGCAGGTCGAGATAGGCCGCCGCGGTGGATCGCAGCGCCTGACGGATGGCGCCTTCGATCCGCTGAGCGTCGGTGGGCGTGCGCCCGTCGCCCGGCAGGCGCAGGGACACAAACAGCAGCCGGCGTTCCACCGGCTCGAAGGCCAGGCGCAGCCCTTCGGCGAGGGCTTCCGAACCGGCCTCGAATTCGAAGGTGTTGACGCCCGTCTCCATGGCCGCGAAGGCCAGGTTGCGCCAGGTCCCGGGCGGCTGCGGCCGGCCAGGCTCGCGCAACAGGAGGCTGATCGCCGAGACCGCCTTTCCCGCAACGCCGAACGGCCGATAGCGCATTCGCCTCTCCCTCAGGCTGGCGCGGACGTCTCGAGGGCCAGGGCGTGGAGTTCGCCGCCCACCTTGCCCTTGAGCGCGGCGTAGACGAGCTGGTGCTGCTTCACGCGCGGCAGGCCCCGGAAGGCCGGAGAGACGATGCGGGCGCGGTAGTGATCGTCGTCGCCCGCCAGATCGGTGATGTCGATCTCGGCGTCCGGAAAGGCTTCGCGCAGCGCGGACTCCAGCGCGGACTGGCTCATGGGCATGGTTCGGCTCCCGTCGAACAGAGTTTATGGCGCAGAAAGGCTTAACGGCCTGATAGCGCGAAGCCGGCGGCCGGCGCGAGCCCTTCGCCGGGAACAATCGGGGCGATGGCCGCTTGTGTTGCGGCCCACAAAGGAGACGCCTCGCAATGTCCGTCATCGACAAGGCCCTGGCGGCCATCACCCCGCCGGAGAGCGACGAAGCGCGCGCCGAAGCCACCCGCAAGGCGCGGGAGCTGGCGACCCCCGGCGACTGGCTCAGCGCCGCGCTCGACCACCACGACCAGATCCGCTCCGCCTTCGAGGAGGCGCGAAGCGCCGCCGACCCGGCCGGCCGGGTCGCCGCCTCCAAACGTCTGGCGCTGGTCCTCAACGGTCACGCATTGGCCGAAGAGCTTGTGCTCTATCCGGCGCTCGCCAAGGAGGGCGACAAGGGGCGCGCCGGCATCGCCTACAGCGAGCAGACCACGGCCAAGATGCAGATGGCCGAACTGGAGCGGATCGATCCGGCCAAGGAGGCCTGGCTCGACAAGCTCGAGCACATCCGCGGCGCGATCCTCCACCACATCTGGGAGGAGGAGAACTCCTGGTTCCCGCGCATCAAGGCGGAGTACGAGGACCAGGCCTTTCTGGACCGCCGTTTCCGGGAGGAGTTCGACCGCTACGACCGCGCGCCTCAGCCGAGGCTCAATGACTGATAGGCGCCGACGCCGGCCATGACGCCGCTCGCCGAGGCGAGGGTGGCGTTGTGCATTGCGCGCGCCGCGTCCCCGGCGGCGAACACGCCCGGCACGTTCGTCTCCTGGCGGCCGTCGGCGGCGATATAGGCCCCCGTCGGCCCGTCTTCGAAGGCGCAGCCCAGGGCCTCGGCGAACCCGCCGTTGGGGGCCGTTTGCGGCGCGGTGAAGAGGGCGGCGAGGGGCAGGACGCGGCCGTCGGCCAGCCGGACGGCCTCCAGGCCCGGCGCGTCCCCCAACAGGGCGGCCACAGGCGTGGTCTCCACGGTCACGCCCCGGCGGTCGAGCCGCCCCTTGACCTCAGGTTCGGGAACGAACAGGCCCTGCGTGAAGAGCGTGGTCGGCCCCCAGTCCGGCAGCATCTCGGCCTGGTGGGCGCCGAGCGGCCCGGTCGCCAGCACGCCCAGCGGACGGTCGCCGAACTCGTATCCGTGGCAGAACGGGCAATGGACGACGGTGCGTCCCCACCGTTCCGCCAGGCCCGGAACCTCGGGCAGGGTGTCGGCCACCCCGTGCGCCAGGACCAGGCGTCGGGCGGCGTAGGCCGCGCCATCGGCCAGCGTCACCTCGAAGCGGTCGAACTCGCCCGAGGCCCAGACGGCGTGGCCATGGACGAAGTCGACGCTCGGATAGGCGCTGAGCTGTCTCAGCCCCTCGCGCATGATCTGGGCCGGCGCGGCGCCATCCTGGCCGAGGAAGCCGTGGGAGGCTTTGGCGAACCGATTTCGCGGTTCGCCGGCGTCGATCACCAGAATCCGCCGGCGCGCCCGCGCCAGCTGCATGGCCGCCGACAGGCCGGCGAAGCTGCCGCCGATGATGATGACCTCATAGGGCATGGGGAACTCCTGATCTGCGCCCGCGGCCGTCTCGCCGCTTCAGAAGTTACATGATGGGGCGCGCGGGCCGATCACGCAACTCCTGTTGTTCCGAGAATTATGGCCTATGTTCGCAGGTCAACCGGAGAGCCCCGATGCGAAGCGACAGCCGCCTCTCGCGCATGCTGCACGCCCTGATCCATATGGACCGCCACGACGGCGCCATGACCTCGGAGCATCTGGCCCAGATGCTCAGCACCAACCCCGTCGTGGTCCGTCGCACCATGGCGGGCCTGCGCGACCAGGGCATCGTGCGGTCGGAAAAGGGCCACGGCGGCGGCTGGGCCCTGAATCGCAGCCTGGGCGACGTCACCCTGCTGGACATCTACCGGGCGCTGGGCGACCCGCGCCTGTTCGCCATTGGCCTGGCCGACGACGACCCCCGCTGCCTGGTGGAGCAGGCCGTCAACGCCGCCGTCGCCGACACCCTCTCAGCCGCCGAAGCCCTGGTGATCGCCCGCTTCGGCGAGGTGACCCTGGCCGACATCGCCGAAGACTTCGACAGGCGGTTTGCGGCGGTGATGGGGGGGTGAAACTGTCGGGCCGAGCGGCCGGCCGCCATTTCTAGCCCGCGTTGCATCGCGCGAGGTTTCGATCTCGGGTTCGCCAGCTACTCCAATGGTAAGAGCCGCGTTTACTCCACGAGCTGCGCCGCGGCGGATATGACGTGTCTGAAGCCTTGAGGCCCCTGAGGCGACGGCGCATCAGGGACTTTGGGCCTTTCGTCGGAAGACCAGCGACCGGCGCTACATAGGGCGGATTTCTCGACGGCGCGCCGCGAGCAATCTGCGCCCCACGCCCTATATCCCCCTCCATGATCCCGCTCTCCGTTCTCGACCTTTCGCCCATCGTGCAGGGCGGCGGCCCTGGCCAGTCGCTTCGTGACAGCCGCAACCTGGCCCGCGCCGCCGAGCGGCTGGGCTTTGCGCGCTACTGGATGGCCGAGCACCACAACATGACCGGCATCGCCAGCGCGGCGACCGCCGTGGCCCTGGCCTATGTGGGGGAGGGAACCTCGACCATCCGGCTGGGGGCCGGCGGCGTCATGCTGCCCAACCATGCGCCGCTGATCATCGCCGAGCAGTTCGGGACACTGGACGCCCTCTATCCGGGGCGGATCGACCTGGGCGTCGGCCGGGCGCCGGGGACCGACCAGGTCACCGCGCGGGCCCTGCGGCGCAACCTGGCCGGCGGCGTCGACCAGTTTCCGCAGGACGTGATGGAGCTGATGGCCCTGCTGGACGATGCGCAGCCTAATCAAGCGGTGCGCGCCGTGCCCGGCGTCGGGTCCAAGGTGCCGGTCTGGGTGCTGGGCTCCAGCCTCTATGGCGCGCAGCTGGCCGCGGCGCTGGGGCTGCCCTACGCCTTCGCCTCCCACTTCGCGCCGGCCATGATGGACCAGGCCGCGCAGATCTATCGCCAGCAGTTCCGGCCGTCGAAGCCGGGGGATCAGCCCCGTCTGATGCTCGCGCTCAACCTCGTCGCCGCCGAGACCGACGCCGAGGCGAAGTATCTGTTCACCTCGTTGCAGCAGGCCTTCGTCAACCTGCACCGGGGCCAGCCCGGGCCCCTGCCGCCGCCGATCGAGGATGCGGAGGGCGCGCTGGCTGGCACGGTGGCGCCCGGTTCGCCGCTGTCCAAGGCGGTGGTCGGCGGTCCGGAGACGGTGCGCGCCGGTCTCGAACGGTTCGTGGCCGAGCACCGCCCCGACGAGATCATCATCACCGCCCAGATCTTCGATCAGGCCAAGCGCGTCCGCTCCCTGGAGATCGCCAGCGCCGCCCGCGACGCCCTGGCCGCGGCGGCCTGAGCCGCCGGGCCTTGGGCGCCCGGGCCGGCATTCGCCTCAGTCGACGATGGCCGAGTAGATCAGGCTCTTGAGCTGGCCGCGGAAGTTGAAGGTGCCCGAGGGCATCAGCTGCGTCATGAAGACCAGCGTCAGGTCCTCCTTCGGATCGACCCAGAAGATGGTCGAGGCCGCGCCGCCCCAGTAGTAGTCGCCCACGCCCAGCGATCCCGTCTCCACCTGGCCCATGGTCGAGGCGAAGCCGAGGCCGAAGCCCACGCCTTCGTTGGAGGTCTCGGAGAATGCGCCGATGGCGAGCTGCGTCAGGTCCGCGCCGCCCGGCAGGTGGTTCATGTGCATCATCTCGAGCGTGCGGGGCCCGAGGATGCGATGGCCTTCCAGTTCGCCGCCCCGGCGCAGCATGTCCACGAAGCGGCCATAGTCGGCGATGGTGCCGGTCAGGCCGCCGCCGCCGGACTTGAAGCCGGGCTCGCGGGTGAAATCGCTGTCGGCGGGGTCGTCGATCAGCTTCAGCTTCTTGTCCGGCCCACGCTGATAGTTGGCGCAGAAGCGGTCCACCTTGTCCGGCGCCACCTGGAAGGCGGTGTCGACCATGCCGAGCGGCTCGAAGATCTCCTCCTGCAGGAACTGGGCGAAGGGCTTGCCGGAGATGATCTCGACGAGCGCGCCGCAGATGTCGGTGGAGAGCGAGTACATCCAGCGCGTGCCCGGCTGATAGAGCAGGGGCACCTGGCCGAGCTTGTCCATGAACTCGTGCATGGAATCGGCGCCGCCGACGGAGCGGACCTTCAGGGCGCGATAGATCTTGTCGACCGGATGCTGCAGTCCGACGCCCGGCAGGCCGCCGCCGTAGGTGAAGCCGCCGGTATGGGTCAGCACGTCGCGGAAGGTGACCGGGCGGTTCGGCGCCTCGGTCTGCATGTCGTCGCCTTCGCCGGAAATCCAGACGCGGTGGTTGCGCCAGGAGGGGACGAAGCGGCTGACCGGGTCGTTGAGCTGAAAATAGCCGCGCTCATACAGCATCATGAGCGCCACCGAGGTGATCGGCTTGGTCATGGAATAGATGCGGAAGATGGCGTCGTCCCGCATCGCCTTGTTCCGCTCCAGGTCCATGGAGCCAAAGGACTCCTGGTAGGCGATGTGGCCGTGGCGGGCGACCTGGACCTGGCAGCCGGCGATCTTCTGCGGTCCGATATAGTTGCGTTCCAGATGGTCGGCGATGCGCTCCAGACGGCCAGCGTCCAGGCCCGTCCATTGGGATTGGGCGTCCATGAGAAAATCCTCCCGAAAATCGCGGCGTATGTAATTGCCGCCATCATGATCTGCGACGCGGCGGCGGCCAAGCCGTTCCTGTTCAAGCGATCGCCCTGCTAGGCTGCGGCGAACAGGCGAGGAGCGAGGCTCATGGTGGATCTGAAGGCGCTGGGCGCCGAGGTGGGCGCGCAGCTCAAGGCGCGCGGCGAGAAGGTGGCGGTGGCCGAGAGCTCCTCCGGCGGCCTGATCTCGGCGGCCCTGCTCGGCGTGCCGGGCGCCTCGGCCTATTATCTGGGCGGGGCGGTGGTCTACACGGGCAAGGCGCGCATGAGCCTCCTGGAGATTCCGCGCGAGGCGGTGGCGGGCATGCGCTCGGCCAGCGAGCCCTATGCGCTCCTGCTGGCGCGGACGGTGCGCGAGCGCTTCGGCGCCGATTGGGGGATTTCCGAGACCGGGGCGGCCGGCCCCACCGGCAACGGCTATGGCGATCCGGCCGGACACACCTGCATCGCGCTCTCCGGCCCCGTCGAACTGGCCACCACGCTCCGCACCGGCGCCGACGATCGGGAAGCGAACATGGAGGCCTTCGCCGCCGCCGCCCTCGAACTGCTTAAGCGGGCGACGGCCGAGGCCTAGAAGCTCCAGTTCACGCCGAAGCGGGTGACCAGCTCCTGGTCGTCCAGCCCGCTCGCCACGTCGGCGTTGGGGAACCACAGGTCGACGCCGCCGCTCAGGCTGAGCGACTCCACGGCCTGCGGAAACGGCGTCATCGAGACGGCCACGCCGGTCCGGAAGAAGCCATAGTCGGTCTTTCCGCCGCCGATGGCGTCGTAATAGTGGTCGGAAAAGCCGGCGACCAACGGGATGCTGACCGTCAGCTCCCGCTCCGGCGCGCCGAGGCCGAAGCTGGGGGTGAGCGAGGGCTGGACGTAGAGCGCGTCCTTACGGCCCGGCCGGTCCAATTCGTGCGCCAGCCGCAGGGCCGGGTTCAGGCTGAAGCCGCGCAGCGGCACGCCCTCCCACCGGCCGGCGTCGTCGTAGCCGACAATCAGCTCCAGGTCGCCGTAGTCGGCGAAGGAGTCCGCCGGCGAATGGTAGCGATAGTAGGTCAGGGCGCCGTTCCAGCGGTCGCGCAGCTGGATCGTCGCGCCGGCATAGAGATCGGCCTCGTACCAGCCGGGGAAATCGCCGTCGTTCGCCTGGCCCAGGCCCGGCGGACCGTCCTGCAGGCTGCTCCAGGTCCCGAACGTCAGATTGACCCCGGTGACGGCGCCGCCGGTCAGCTCGGGCAGGTCGATGCGGATGGTGGCGTAGGGCTGCAGGCTCGGCTCTTCGGCGAAGGCCACCCCGCGGGAGATGTACTGGCTGACCGCCACAGCGCCGACATCGACGCCGAAACGGCCTTCGTCCTGCGCCATGGGATCCAGGATGGCGACCTCGGGCGGCCGCTCGTCGCCGAGCGGGATATCGGTCTCCTGGCCCAGGGCCGGACCCGCCGCGGCGGTCATCAGGACCAGGGCGCCGCCGATGCTCTTCATGTCGCTCCCTCCGTCTCCGCTTAGGCAGCGGAGAGCGGATGGGGCGGGAATTGGCTCCGACGGCGCCGCTTGGCCTTCGGCGCGCTAGGCCTGCCGTGCGCCCGCCACGTAGCGGTCGACCACGCCTTCGAGCACGGTGAGCGGCATGGCGCCGTAGAGCAGGGTGGCGTCGTGGAAACGCCGCACGTCATAGCGTTCGCCCAGCGCCTGGCGCGCCTTCTCCCGCAGGCGCAGCCAGGTGAGCTTGCCGACCATGTAGCTGCAGGCCTGGCCGGGCCAGACGGAATAGCGCTCGATCTCGGTGGCGGCCGAACTGGTCGGGCTGCCGTCGATGGAGGTCATGGTCTCGATGGCCTTCTCGCGGCTCCAGCGCTTGGAATGGAGGCCGGTGTCGACCACCAGCCGCGCGGCGCGGAACAGCGAGGCCTGGATCTGGCCAAGCTCGCCCAGCGGATCGTTCTCGTAGAGGCCCATCTCCAGGGCCAGCTGCTCGGAATAGAGCGCCCAGCCCTCGCTGTAGGGCGAGAAGCCGGCGATGCGGCGCAGCATCGGGATGCCGGCCTCCTGCTGCAGGGACCGCTGCAGATGGTGGCCGGGAATGGCCTCGTGATAGGTGAGCGTCTTCAGCGTCCAGCGCGGGTTCTCGGCGCTGTCGCGCAGGTTGATCCAGTAGATGCCCGGGCGCGAGCCATCCAGGGCGGGGCGGTTGTAGTAGCCGCCCGGCGCGCCGGCCTCGATGAACTTGGGCACGCGCCGGATCTCCACCTCGGCCTTGGGCAGGGTCCCGAAGGCTTCCGGCAGGCGCGGTTCGATCTCGGCCACCAGCTCGTTGAGATAGGCGATCAGCTCTTCCTTGCCGGCGTCGGTGTCGGGGAACAGCTGATCGGGCGCCTTGAAGAGGTGCTGGATGCGCTCGCCGACCGACCCCTGCGTCAGGCCCCGGCCCTGCAGGATGGTCTCGGCCCGGGCCGAGAGCTCGCGCGCCTGCTGCCAGCCCAGCTCGTGGATCTCGTCCGGCGTCAGCGCCGTGGTCGTCGAGCTCTTCAGGGCGTCGCGGTAATAGGCCTCACCGTCCGGCAGCCGCCAGCAGCCGGCGTCGTGGACGGCTTTCGGCTGCAGGCTCTGCAGCCAGGCCATCTGGCGCTCCAGGGCCGGGACGACTTTCTCGACATAGATGGCCGAAGCGCGGCCGGAGTAATCGCCTTGAATTCCCTTCTCCCGAGCCCGGTCGGCGACGGAGGTGACCAGGGGCGAGGCGGCCGGATCGCCCTTCAGGCCGGCCATCTGGGCGAGCGCCCGCTCGAGCACGAAGTCCGGAGGAACCACGCCGAGGCCGGCGTCGCGGCGGCTGCGCTCGGTCTCCTGGTCCATCACGGCGGCGAAGTCGCTCAGGCGCTCGAGATAGGCCTCGGCGTCGGCCTGGGTCTCGATGGCGTGCTGCGTGCCCAGGAAGTCCGGCACGTCCTGATAGGCCCCGTTGAGCTGCGAGAGGACGTAGGGGGAGCCGGCGCCGCCATTGCCGTAGACGTAGCGGGCGTTGGCTGCGGCGTTGGTGGCCGTGGTGAAGAGCACCGCCTCGTAGTGCGGCGTCATGGCCGGGCTCAGCGCCGTCCGGTCGATGGCTTCCAGCCGCGCCAGGCGGGCGGCGTTGCGCGCCTTGTCGGCCTCGAGTTCGGCGATCGAGGCGGGGCTGAGCTCGCTCTTGGCCGCCATCCGGACGCCTTTGTGCAGGCCCAGGCGCGTGACCATCTCCGGCGAGTGGTCGAGCATGTCGTCGAAGATGTCGTCGAAGAGGGCCAGCAGCCGGCCGTCTTCGGCCGTGACCGCGGCGGCCTTGGCGCGGCTCGCGGCGGCCGGGGCCAGGGCGAGGGCGGCCGCACCGGCCAGGAAGCTTCGACGATCCATGATCAGGTCCCCTGCTAATGATCTGAAGGCGGAGCTTAGCGCCGCCGCGCGCAGTTCAGCCACCCCGGCCGCCCGTGGCGCACAAACGAAAAGGGCGGGCGCCTGCGCGCCCGCCCTTGCCGGTCTCGAATGAGCCTCAGAAGTTCGCCTTCAGGCCCACATAGAAGTAGCGGCCCACCGGACCCACGGGCGTGGCGCCCTGGGTGAAGGCGCCGGCGCCGGTGCTGCCCACCCCGGTCGTGCCGCGGTCGGGAAGCTGGTTGGTGAAGTTGTTGATGCCGGCATAGGCCTGGTAGGCGTCGCGGAAGCTGTACTGCACCTGGATGTCGTGCGTTTCGCGCGGCGAGTAGGTCCAGTAGTCGGCCGGGACGTAGTTCGGGTCCGAGGCGCGGCGCTCGTCGGTGTAGCGCTTGGTCTCGTCGAACCAGTTGAAGCCGTAGTTCACGATCAGGTCGTTCCACAGCCAGGTGACGTCGAAGTTGGCCTGCCACTTCGGCGCGCCGGCGAAGCCGACCTCGTCGGTGGGATCGGCGCCCTCGATCTCGATGAACTGCAGCTTGGTCAGACGGTTGGCCGCCAGGTTGAACTGGAACCGGCCAATGTCTCGCTGGATGCCCAGGTCCACCGGATCGAGCAGGTACTGCGCGGTGAAGTCGAAGCCGGCCGTCTCATACTCCGAGACGTTGACCGAGTACTCCTGGAAGAAGTCCACGAAGCCCGTGGCCGGGTCACGCGTGAACAGGTTGCAGAAGTCGTTCGGCTGTTCGAGGTCGTAGCAGCTCTCGATGATGGTGTCGGCGGTGAACTGGTTCACCGCGTCCTTCAGGGTGATGCGGTAATAGTCCAGGGACATGGACAGGCCGGGCGCGAAGCGCGGCGTGAAGACGAGGCCCAGGGTCTGGGTGTCGCCGGTTTCCGACTCCAGGTTCGGATTGCCGCCCACGACGCCTTCGACCGACGACGAGGTCGTATCGATGAAGTCCTGGTCGAGCGGGCTGTAGCCGAGCGCCGCGGTGCAGTTGGCCAGGCGGTACTGGGTGCCGGCCTCGACATTGCGGGTGTCGCAGGGGTCGGTGATCGACCGGAAGGTCTGCACCTGGGGCAGGAACAGCTCGTTGATGTTCGGCGCCCGGACCGCGCGGGCGCGGCTGCCGCGGATCATCAGGTCGTCGGTCACGCGCCACTGGCCCCCGATGTTCCAGGTGTCGGTGGTCCCGATCGTGGAATAGTCGGAGAAGCGGTAGGCGAGATTGACGTCGAAGGACTGCACGAAGGGCAGGTCGCGCACGATCGGCACGGCCAGCTCGGCGAACAGCTCGTTCACGTCGAACTCGCCCTGGACGACCGCGCCTTCGCCCAGCCAGGTGACGCTGTAGCCCAGTTGGGCCGCCAGCAGTTCAGACTGCGACGGGGTGAAGAGGCTCTTTTCCTTGCGGTACTCGGCGCCCAGCACGAAGCCGATCGGGCCGGCGGGCAGCTCGAACTGCTCGCTGGTGTCCCCCGAGATGTAGGCGTTCAGCACATGCTGCTCGACCTCGGCGCTGGAGTGGGCCGTCTCGTTGATCCAGGCGCGGGCCTCCGGCGAGATGCCGCCCTCGCCGAAGATGTTGATCGGCACGCAACCGGCCGCCGCGCCGCTTCCGGCATAGGCGGCGTTCCAGGCGCCGGCGTCGACGCCGTCGCCGAACACGTCGCCCAAGGGGACAGCCGACGGGTCGAGCGTCGAACGGCAGACGATGTTGCCGCTGGCGGGATCGCGGACGGCGTCGATGGCGGCGAACCAGCGCAGGTTGTTGCGGTTGTTGAGCTCGTCGTTCTCCTCGGTCGTCTTACCGAAGGTGTAGGAGACGTTGTACGAGATGGCCGGCGACAGATCGCCCTCGAAGCCGACGACGGTGCGGATGGTCTCGCGCTCGATGTCGCGACGCACCTGGCCCAGATCGAAGTTGTCGCGGGCGACCAGCACGCCCGGCGGCAGGCCGGTGTCCGTGCCCGGATCGGCGAAGCCGCCCGGGGCGATGGCGTCAGCCCGGATGGAGCCCGGGATGAAGGGGTTCTCGATGGGGACGAAGATGCCGTAGTCGAAGGTCGGCTGCGAGGTGAAGGACGTCTTGGCGTTGTTGTACTTCACATTGGCGAAGACGCGGTGGTCGGCCGACAGGTCGTACGTGCCGGAGACGTAGGCGCTCCAGCGCTCCAGGCCCGGCACGAGCTCCGTCTGGAAGAGGTCGGTGGGCGTGCCCGAGCCGCCCAGCATGGAGAAGCCGCCAGTGTAGAGGCCGTCGACCCAGGGATCGCCGTCGCCCTCGAAGCTGACGCCGGAGTAGGTGCCGGAATTGAAGTCGGCGCGGGTATAGACGCCGCCGCCCAGGGCGGTGTCGATGTAGCGGCTGTCGCGGGCGAAGACGAGGGTGGTGTCGCCCCAGGGACCGCGGTCGATATTGTTGTAGTCGGCCGGGTTGTTGACGAAGACCTCGCGATTGCCCGGCCGCGAGAAGTCGCGGTCGTAGGGCGAGATGGCGTCGCGGTTCGAGTACTCCAGAGCCCCGGTGATGTTGGCGCGGCCGTCCATGAAGTTGCGGCCGCCAACGGCGCTGATGAAGGCTTCCTCGCCGCCGCCCTCGTCGGAGAAGCCGTACTGGGTGCGGACGTCCAGGCCTTCGAAGTTGCGCTTGGTGATGAAGTTGACCACGCCGGAGACGCCGTCGGCGCCATAGACGGCCGAGGCGCCGCCCGTGAGCACTTCGACCCGCTCGATCAGGCCCACGGGGATGGCGTTGGTGTCGACCGCGGCCGTGCCGGGATCGCCGGCGACGTGGCGGCGGCCGTCCACCAGGACCAGGGTGCGCTTCTCACCCAGGTTGCGAAGGTTCAGCAGGTTGAGGCCCACGCTGCCGCGGTTGGCGGCGTTGGCCAGATCCTGGTTGTCGGTCGAGCCGACCAGGGCCGGATAGCTCTGCATCAGGTCGGTGACGTTGGTGATGCCCGACCGTTCGATGGCTTCCTCGTTCACCGTGCTGACGGGGTTCGGCGCGGTGAAGTCCTGCAGGCGCAGGCGCGAACCGGTGACGACCAGCTCTTCGACGGCGACGGCGGAGTCCTCCTGGGCCAGCGCGGCGCTGGGCGCGGCGAGGCTCGCCAGGACGGCGGCGCCGGACAGAAGGGACGAGGCGAGGAGTGTCTTTTTGAGGATCATTCGGGTCTCGGCGAAAGGAGTTTCGCCCCATCGATCATGGAACCGGCGTCGGCGCAGGAGGCCGACGCCAGCGAGAACAAAATTGCCGCCATTCCGGCGCCAAGACGGCTGTGATTTGTTCTGAGTGAGGCGGATTTACAACATCATGACAGAACGGCGTCATCTGCGTGACATCGTCCGGAGACCGCAAGTCGCTTATGTTTCAGCAGCTTGTGGCCAAGCTTGTCGTTCCTCTAAAGGGCCGCAGCAAGCAGGCAGGCCGCGACCACGCCTGTCAGACCGATCCGCAGCCGGCCGTACCAGGGCGGCGCTTCCCCCTGTCGCACCGTCCACAGGTCGTAGGCCAGCAGGGCGGCGAAGCCCCCGGTCAGGAGCAGGAGGGACAGGCGCGCATTGAGGGCGAGGCTCGCCCAGGCCAGGAGGGCGGGCGCCACGCTGATGATGAAGGCGCACGGCCGGGGCCGCGGCGCGGCGGTGGCCAGGCCCCATTGGGCGCCGCCCATGAAGGAAAGGATGACCACGCCATAGAGGACGGCGCCGATCCGCGCCGGGTCGGCCGGCAGGACGAGGCCCGTGCGCACGGCCGCGGCGAAGGCGACAAAGGGGACCAGTCCCAGGAGCCCCAGGACGAGGGCGGCGCGCGGCATGGCGGAGGTCATCGACGCGCCCCGCCGCCCAGCGAGCGCCGGGCCACGGCCTGCAGCGCCGGGCGGATGCGCAGGAAGCCGTCATAGGCCCGCTCCAGGAGCCAGAGGACAGGCGGCGCCATGGCCAGTCGCCCCGCCCAGCGCAGGGGCGGGATGTTGCGCCAGACGAGGGCGAACGCCGCCGCCCCTTCATAGAGCCGGCCGTCCTGCGCGGCGTGGAAGCGCGCGAGGAGGGTCTGGGGCGGCTTGGGGAAATCGGCCGCGTCGCCGGCCTGCGACACGTCGCGGAAGACCACGGCGCCACGGCGGTCCAGCCGGCGCATCAGGCCGACTTCCCGCGTGCAGATCGGACAGCCGCCGTCGTACCAGACGGTCACGCCGGCGGCGCCCTCGCGTTCGGGGGCCTCCACAGCTCTACTCCTCGGTCGCCTCGGGCCGGGCGGCGCTGGTGTCGGGGATGTAGAGCCCGGTGGCGAAGCGCGACAGGAAGCCCTCCGGCCGGAAGCGCGGACCATATTCGGCGCAAGGGTCGTCGCCGGCGCCGAGATCGCGCGGCTCACGATCTTCCGGCGTCATGGCGGCGGCTGCGGCGTCTGCGAAGGGTTCGGCGAACTGGAGGGCGTCGCCGATCCGGCTGAGCGAGGGATTGTCGGTGCCGACCGCCGTCGCCGAGCGGCTCCAGACGATGGCGGCCACCTGTTCGCCCGCAGGATCAAGCATCTCGGCCTCAGCCGAGAGCCCGCCCAGCGTCCCCGGCGCGCGCAGCCCGATGGGGCCGGGGATGAAGAAGGCGGCGGCCGCGGCGGCGGCGGAGCCGGCGCGGCCGGTGGGGCGCACGTCGGTGACGGCGGCGCGCACCTGGGCGTCGGCCGGGGCTGCGCTGGCGATCTCGAAACGCTCCGACAGCTCGAAGCAGAGCTGGGCGTCCACCTCCCGCAGCACGCGCGCCTGCTCCTGCGGCGTCATCCACAGCTTCGCCCCGTCGGCCGGCGCGAAGACGGCGGGGGCGATGGCGACCCTGCGGATGGCGCCCAGGGCCTCGGCGTCGGTGCGGTCGAGGGCGCCGGCGCGGACCATGTCGGTGCGCGCCTCCAGGCCGTCATAGCTGGAGAGGAAGGCGCCGCGTTCGGGCGTGGCGGCGCAGGCGCTCAGGGCGAGAAGCAGGCCGGGGGCGGCGAGGCGGGAATGGGACTTGGTCATGGCCTGGTTCCAACGCGGAGCCCGGCTGCGGGCTCCGCTCCTAGCCCATGTACGCCGGAAGCCAGCCTTCGTATGCCTCACGCAGCGCAGAAAGTTCGACCTCGAAAAGGCCCGCAGCGCCGATCCTGTCGCCCCCCGCGCGGCCCGCCAGACGCGCCGGCACGCCGGCCGCGCGGGCGGCGGCCAGAACCGGCTCGGCGTCGGCGGCGGCCAGCAGGTAGCGGCCCTGGTCCTCGCCGAAGAGCTCGGCGTGGGCGGGCAGGGCGCCTTCCAGCGACAGGGTGAGGCCCACGCCCGAGGCCAGCGCCATGTCGGCGGCGGCGGCGATCAGGCCGCCGTCGGACAGGTCGTGGACGGTGGTGATCTGCTCGCCCTTGATCAGGTCGCGAACGAAATCGCCCACCTTGCGCTCCTGAGCCAGATCCACCGGCGGCGGCGCGCCGTCCTCACGGCCCAGGATCTCGCGCAGGTACATGCTGGCGCCCAGTTCCCCACGCGTCTCGCCCAGCAGGATCAGGGCGTCGCCCGCCTGCAAGCGCGAGAAGTCGGCGTGGGCGGCGTAGTCGGCGATCAGGCCGACGGCCCCCACGGTCGGCGTCGGCGGAATGGCTGCGCCATTGGTCTCGTTGTAGAGGCTGACGTTTCCGCTCACGACCGGGAAGTCGAGGGCGGCGCAGGCCTCGGCCATGCCTTCGATGGCGCGGACGATCTGACCCATGATGGCCGGCCGTTCCGGGTTGCCGAAGTTCAGGTTGTCGGTGATGGCGATGGGCTCGGCGCCCACGGCGGTCAGGTTGCGCCAGGCCTCGGCCACGGCCTGCTTGCCGCCCTCATAGGGGTCGGCCAGGACGTAGCGCGGCGTGCAGTCGGAGGTGACGGCGAGCGCCTTCTTCGTCCCGTGCACGCGCACGACGCCCGCATCGGCGCCGGTGGCGGAATCTTCCAGGGTGTCGGCCATGACGTGCCGGTCATACTGCTCCCACAGCCAGCGCTTGGAGGCCATGTCGGGGGAGGACATCAGCTTGACCACCGCCTGCGCATAGTCCTCCGGGGCGGGGACGTCGGCCGGCGCCAGGCGCGGCTGCGGTTCGGGCGCGGTCCAGGGACGGTCATAGAGCGGCGCGTCGTCGAACAGGGGGGCGAGCGGCACGTCGGCGACCACCTGGCCCTTGTGCTTGAGCACCATCCGGCCGGTGTCGGTGGTCTGTCCGATGACGGCGGCGTCCAGGCCCCACTTCTCGAAGATCCGCCGCCCGTCGGCCTCCCGGCCGGGCTTGAGGATGGCCAGCATGCGCTCCTGGCTCTCCGAGAGCATCATCTCGTAGGCGCTCATGCCTTCTTCGCGCTGGGGCACGGCGTCGAGGTCGAGTTCGATGCCCACCCCGCCCTTGCCGGCCATCTCGACCGAGGACGAGGTCAGCCCCGCGGCGCCCATGTCCTGGATGGCGGCCACGGCGCCCGACGCCATCAGCTCCAGGGTGGCCTCGATCAGCAGCTTTTCGGCGAAGGGGTCGCCGACCTGGACGGTGGGCCGCTTCTCTTCCGAGGCGTCGTCGAACTCGGCCGAGGCCATGGTCGCGCCGTGAATGCCGTCGCGCCCGGTCTTGGAGCCGAAATAGACCACCGGCAGGCCGGCGGCCGGCGCGGCGGAGTAGAAGATCTTGTCGGCGTCGGCGAGGCCCACGCACATGGCGTTGACCAGAATGTTGCCGTCATAGCCGCGGTGGAAATTGGTCTCGCCCGCCACGGTGGGCACGCCCACGCAGTTGCCGTAGCCGCCGATGCCGGCCACCACGCCGGAGACCAGCCGCTTCGTCTTCGGGTGGCTGGGGTCGCCGAAGCGCAGGGCGTTCAGCAGGGCCACCGGCCGCGCGCCCATGGTGAAGACGTCGCGCATGATGCCGCCCACGCCCGTCGCCGCACCCTGGTAGGGTTCGATGTACGAGGGGTGGTTGTGGCTCTCCATCTTGAATACGCAGGCCTGACCGTCGCCGATGTCGATCACCCCGGCGTTCTCGCCCGGGCCCTGGATCACCTTCGCGCCCTTGGTCGGGAACTTGGAAAGGTGCTTGCGGCTCGACTTGTAGGAGCAGTGCTCGCTCCACATCACCGAGAAGACGCCCAGTTCCACGAGGTTCGGCTCGCGGTTCAGACGCTTGACGATGAGGTCGTACTCGTCGGCCTTGAGGCCGAACTCGGCGGCCGTCTCGGCCATGGTTTTCGCAGGCGCAGCGCTCATGGGGCGCCTTCTAGCGGGCTTCGCGCGCGAGCGCGATAGGGGCGTTGACCCGGCGCCCGACGTCACGCGCGGGCCGGGCGCCGCGAGCCGGCGCCGCAGGGTTTCCCCTGCGGGGCGAGGGCTCGACCCGTACTGGGCGAATTTCGCCCCGAAGTGGTGCGCGAAAGACCCACATCGGTGCGACAACCGCTCAAGTCGGGGCGGAGTTGGTTAACGCGAGGTTGTCTCGTGCGGCATTTCGTCCTAACCAGGATGTGAGTCAGCGTACAGGGCCATGGCGCTGCGCCAGCCCTTTTGGGAACTTCAGACCGGGGTTGGGTGACATGCTCAAGATCATCAGCGGGGCTGCTGTGGCGCTGGCCATGTCGGCGGGCGGCGCGGCCGCCCAATACTATGCGCCGACTGCGCCGGGCCCCCACGGATGCGCGGAGCCGGCGCATTCGCCGCGGGCCGGCTGCTACTGCCATCAGGAGCAGGTGTTCTACACCCCGGCCCCGGGCGCGCCGTGGCACATCAACCATCCGGGCGGCCCGGCCGTGCGCGTCTATTCGCAGCCGGTCTATGTGCCCTCGGGCCGGGTCGATATCCAGGGTCCGCCCATCTATGTGGAGGCGCCGCCGATCCGCGTGGCGCCGGCCCAGATCTATCTCCATGCGCCCGATGTGCGCGTGAAACCGTCCCAGGTGATCGTCGAACCGCCGGAGATCCACGCCGCTCCGTGCCCCGAAGGCCGGGTGTGCGGGCCGGTGGGCGCCAATCCGTAGGATCGCCCGCGGGAGGTGAGCAGGGGAAGGGCCGGCGCGTGCGCCGGCCCTTTTCCGTTGATCCGTTGGTCCCGTCGGCCGTGGGTCAGGGCGCCCGGGCGCAGAAGGCGCGGATGTCGCGCGCCAGGTCCAGGTCGCCGCCCTCCAGCGCCGTCCTGACCGCCTGGTCGCACTCGCCGTCGGCGGCCAGCTTGGTCACGCTGAGCCTCAGCGCTTCGCGCGCCTCGGCGGCCGCCTTGAGCGCATTGGCCTCGCGGCGGTCGCCCGGCGTGCAGAGGGAAAGCCAGGAGGCGTCGGCGCAGCGGCGGATCAGCTTGGCCTGGCGCACGGCCTCCGGATCGGCCGCCGGCGCGAGCGGCTCGTCCTGCGGCGGCGATGCGATGACGGGGGCGAGCGGCGGCTCTGTCGCCGGCGGTGCCGGCGCCGCGGCCAGGCTCGGCGCCGGGGCGGCGCGGTAGAAGGAATCGGGCACGCGGTAGCGGCAGACCCAGCCCTCGGCCTCCAGCTCGCATGACTGCAGGGTGGCCTGGCTGCCCTCAGGCGCCGGCGGGTCGCCCGCCTGGGCGAAAAGGGCGAGGGCGAAACCGAGGGCGGTGAACACGGAAGCCGAACCTCATGACCGGGGGTGGTCCTGGGTCAGGATAACACGTTAACCGGACCGACCAAGCTTGGCCGGGGCCGTCGCAGGACAGCCCCGGCCCGCCGTCCTCAGGCCTTGCTCGGATTGACCAGGTACTTCTCGCCCGTCGCCTTGCGGGTGTAGGCGGCGATGGTGTCGAGGCTGAGCGCCTCGCGCAGCGAGATCTCGGCGGTGTAGTGGCTGGCGAAGGTGGTCTTCAGTTCGGCCATCACGCGGTCGCGCAACCTCTGGGCGTCCTGGGCGCCGATCTTCTGCAGGAAGTAGGTCAGCAGCCAGCCGCCCACGCCCCAGGCCATGCCGAAGCTTCGGTCGAGCTCGGTGCGGCGCAGGTCGAGGCCGCCATAGATGTAGACCTGCTTGTGGGTGGCCGAGCCGTAGCGGCTGTAGACCTCCGCCTTGCGGTTCTGGGCGCTCTCCATAGCGCTCAGGATGCGGTTGGCGAGGTCCCCGCCGCCGATAGCGTCGAAGGCGAGCGTCGCGCCGGTCTCGGCGACGGCGTCGGTAAGGTCGGCCTGGAAGGTCTCCGACGTGCTGTCGAGCACGTATTTGGCGCCCAGGTCGTGCAGGATCTTGGCCTGCTCGGCGCTGCGCACGATGTTCACCAGCGGCACGCCGTCCTTCAGGCAGAGCTTGTTCAGCATCTGACCGAGGTTGGAGGCCGCGGCGGTGTGGACCAGCGCGCTGTGGCCCTCGCGGCGCATGGTCTCCACCATGCCCAGCGCCGTCAGCGGATTGACGAAGCAGGAGGCGCCGTCCGCCGCCGTCGCGCCTTCCGGCAGGACCATCACCTCGGCGGCCTTGATCAGGCGGTACTGGGCGTACATGGCGCCGCCGAGCATGGCGACGGTCTTGCCGACATAGGACTGCACGTCATCGCCGGCGGCGATCACGCGGCCCGCGCCCTCGTTCCCGACGGGCATGGACTGGTCGAGGCGCGGGCGCAGGGCCTCCAGCCGGCGGGCGTTCACCGCGCCGGTGACGACCGGCGCCTGCGCCGTGCCGCCGGCCTTGAGGCTGGCCGGATCCACCGGGCCGAGCAGAAGCCCAAGGTCGGAGGGATTGATCGGCGAGGCCTGCACCTCGACCAGCAGTTCGCCGGCGCCCGGCTTGGGCACGTCCACCGTCTCCAGGTTCAGGCGGAGTTCGCCCTGCGAGGTGATGGTGGAGCGCAGTTCGAGCCCCTGAGCGGGAATGTCGGTCACGGAAGCCTCCCTTGATGTTTGCGGCCCCTCACATGGCCGCCCTCCGGCGGTCGAACAAGGGTTGACTTACGTCGTAAGCGGCAGCGTCCACCAGGTGGAGGCGATCGTCAGTCCGCCCGATTCGAGCAGGGCGCTCTTCTCAAGGTCGCGAAGGGCGGAGACGACCACGATCTGCGCCCAACCCCGCTGCCGGCCGACGGCTTCGATCCGCGACAGGAGCGCCTGTCCCGCGCTCGCCCAATGCTCCGGAGCGGCGACCGCGAAGTCATCAACCGTGTAGGTCGGGCCGGGCACGTCGTACACTGGCGGCGCCGGCGTCGGCGTCGCGATGAGAAACCCAAGCAACGCGCCATCCTGATCCGCGGCCAGGGCGACGGTTTCGGGCTTGCCCATGACGAAGGGCAGAAAGGCCTTCGACATCTCCGCCGAGTCCGCCGCCTTCTTCCAGAAGACCGGCTGATAGTGCTGGTAGGCCGCGCGGCGGCGCTCCAGCAGGTCCACCATAGCTGGCACGTCCGCCAGCGTCGCTTCTCGAACCGTCATGGCCGCTCCTAACGTGCGGAGGAGCCTCGCATGCGCCGGGCGGCGGCGGAACCCGGATCGGAGCCGCCGTTCCTGCTATGATCGCTCCCATGAGCGGACTAGGCTTCGTCATCTTCGAAACCGCGCTTGGCGCGTGCGCCCTGGCCTGGAGCGCGAACGGCGTGTGCGGCGTGCGCTTCCCGCATCCGGACCGCGGGGCCGTGGAGGCGGAGGCCAGGCGGGCCTGGCCGCAGGCGCGCCTGCTCGAGCCGCCGTCCGAGGTCGCCGCCATCGTCGCCGACTTGAGGGCCCTGACGGCAGGCGAGCCCCGGGATTTCGGCGATGTCGCGATCGACTTGAGCGGCGTGCCGGATTTCCAGCGTCGGGTCTATGACCTCGCCCGCGCGATTCCCTGCGGCCAGACCCTTACCTATGGCGACGTCGCCGCCCGTATCGGCGCGCCGGGCGCGGCCCGGGCGGTGGGAGAGGCGCTGGGGCGCAATCCCGTCCCCATCCTCGTCCCCTGTCACCGTGTGCTCGCCGCCGGCGGAAGGCGAGGCGGCTTTTCCGCCCCCGGCGGGGTGGCGGCCAAGATGCGGCTGCTTCAGATCGAGGGCGCGCTGGCGCTCGAGCGGCTGCCGCTCTTCGCGCCTCAGGCCTCTTCGGCGTCGCGGAAATAGGGCTCGACGGGGCCCTGCATCTTCAGGGTCACGGGGTTGCCCTTGCGGTCCACGGTCTTGCCGACGGCCACGCGGACCCAGCCTTCGCTGACGCAGTACTCGTCCACATTGTTCTTCTCGACGCCCTTGAAGCGCACGCCCACCCCGCGGGCCAGGACGGCCTCGTCGTAATAGGGGCTGCTGGGGTCGGTGGAGAGGCGGTCGGGCGGCGTTTGCGCGGTCATGAAGTCGGCTCCCAGTGGATCGGCGGTTGATAATGGCAACGGGGCGAACGGCCAACCGCCGGGCTTCGGCCGCCCGGCTGCCGTCGCCACCTCACGTTGCCGCACCGGGGGCTGTCCATACCTGCGGCTGCGCGAAACGGTTGCGCGAACAACTTGTCGCAGGGGTGCGACAATCTGCCGTCGAGATAGATGAGCGACAGTTCTCACGGGCGCGTGAGCGGGGTAATTGTCGGCGCCGTAAATCGGGCACAATTGCGCCTGTTCTGTTGCGACTGTGCAACGATCCATATTTGTCGCCCATCGAGCGCCACGATTTCGGCCGCTGGTCACAGGTGTGTGGCGAAAAGGCTCAGGCTTGTGCTCAATTATATGGGAAATATACATATCTAATACATGTAAGGCGTGCTCTTAGATTTCCCTGTACTTCCACCTTCAGGCCCAGCCTCCGGTTCGCTTAAGCTTTTGTTCGGAGTCGAAGAAGAGGTTCCCCGGCGTTCAGCCCGCAAAATGGCGGGCGAGGGGATGACCGAATGTTCGAACGCAAGACGACGCGACTGGCCGCCATGGCGGCTGTTGCGGCCATGGCGACGCCCATGGCGGCCCACGCCGACGGGGCGAAGAATCTGCAGGTGGCCGGCCGCGCGCTGACCTTCCTGGAAAACGGCCCGACGGGCGCCACCAAGATGGGGGTCGTGTTCGATCCTTCCAACGCCGGTTCTGTGGCCGAGAAGAACGCGGTGATGGCCGCCCTCGGCGCGGGCTACAACGCCGGCTCCGTGACCCTCACCGGCACGGCCGTGGAAGCCTCCGCGGTCGCCGGCGTGAGCGGCGTGAAGGTGCTCTACGTGACCAAGGGCGTGAACTACGCCTCGGTGGGCGCCGCGGCCAAGGCCAAGAAGATCATCACCATCGGCTCCGACGCCGCCTGCGCCAACTCCGGCGCCTGCGTCATGGCCGTCGAGACCGAGCCCAAGGTCGAAATCATCGTCAATCGTGCGACGGCCGCGGCCGTAGGCGCCGCCTTCAAGGCCGCCTTCCGCATGATGATCAAAGAAGTCTGATCCGGCCGCGCGCCAGGAGCACAATCCAATGAACAAGCAAATCCTTCTCGCAGGCGCCGCCGCCTGCGCCGCGCTCGCCCTCGCCCTGCCGGCCAGCGCCCAGTCCATCGACTACGGCTCGCTCGAGACTCTGTTCAACGAGCCGGTGACCACGAGCGCGACCGGCTCGCCCCAGCGCGCCAGCCAGGCGCCGGTGGACATGGACATCATCTCGGCCGAGGACATCGCCCGGTCGGGCGCTACCGACCTGCCGACCATCCTGTCGCGCGTCGCCGGCGTCGATATCCAAGCCTGGTCCGTCGGTCACGCCGATGTCGGCGTCCGCGGCTATGACCAAGCCCGGTCGGCGCGCCTGCTGGTTCTCATCAACGGCCGCCAGACCTATCTCGACCACTATGGCTACACGGCCTGGTCGACCCTGCCCGTGCGCCTGGAGGAGATCCGTCAGATCGAGGTGGTGAAGGGCCCGAACTCCGCCCTGTTCGGCTTCAACGCCGTGGCCGGCGTGGTCAACATCATCACCTACAATCCGAAGTTCGACGACGGCGGCTTCGCCTCCGTCAGCGGCGGCACGGGCGGCTTCGGCGAGATCTCGCTGGGCCAGACCCTGAAGCTCGGCGAGCGCTTCTCCGCCCGCCTCTCCCTGGGCGCCTCCGAAGAGGACGAGTGGGACAACACCACCGGTTCGGCCGACCGCCTGTTCCTCGACGCCGAGCGCCTGACGGCCAACGTCGACACGGTGACCCAGCTGGCCGACAATCTCGAACTGCGCGTCGAGGGCGGCTATTCGCACACCAAGCAGACGGACATCATCTCCACCTACGCCTACGTCCCGGCCAAGTACCTGACGCAGTCGATCAAGGGCACGCTCGCCTGGGATTCGAAGTTCGGCCTGGTGCAGGCTTCGGCCTATCAGAACGACCTCACGGTCAAGACCGAGATCAGCGGCGTCCCGACCATCTATGAGAACACCATCTCGGTGTTCAGCCTGCAGGACCTGTTCAAGGTCGGCGCCAAGCACACCTTCCGCGTCGGCGCCGAGTACCGCAAGAACGAGATGCCGACGGCTCCGGTGCGCGGCGGCGTGGTCAGCTATGACGTGGCCTCGGTCTCCGGCATGTGGAACTGGCAGGTCACCGACGCCCTGGCGCTCACCGCCGCCGTCCGCCGCGACGAACTGGATCTGAAGCGCGAAGGCAACTTCCCGCCCGGCATCCCGCCCTACGGCAACGCCTTCTGGGATCGTAGCCTCAACGAGACCACCTACAACCTCGGCGCGGTCTGGAGCGTGACCTCGGCCGACACCCTGCGGGCGACCTATGCTCGCGGCGTGCAGCTGCCGACCCTGGTCGACCTCGGCGGCCTGCAGCTCGTCTTCAACACCCCGACCTTCCGCGGCGTGTTCGGCGGCAACCCGACCCTCCAGCCGACGGTCGTCACCAACTTCGGCGCCGGCTACGAGCGCGACCTGCCGCAGATCGGCGGCAAGGCCGGCGTGCGGCTGTTCGTGCAGAAGAGCGAAGACATCAAGGGTCAGCCGAACTCGGCCCAGGTCGACGTTCCCGCCACCGGCGCGACGCTGCCGGTCTTCACCTACCTGAACATCGGCGAGTCCGAGATGAAGGGCGTGGAGCTGACCGCCGAAGGCGCCTACGACAACGGCGTCCGCTGGAACGCGAACTACGCCTACACCGACGTGGAAGACTCCATCGACGCCGGATACAACGCCGCCGTCCGCTATGCGGCCTTCGCCGCGACCACGCCGAAGCACCGCGCCAACCTCAACCTCGGCTGGTCCAACCAGGCCTGGTCGGTGGACGGTTTCGCCCGCTACGAGAGCGAGAAGGACCTCTACTACAGCGGGGCCCTGCGGCCGGTGGACGCCTATGTGACCGTGGCCGGTCGCGTCGCGCGCACCTTCGGCGAAGGCCTGACCCTCGCGCTCAGCGGCCAGAACCTGCTCGAGGACGGTCAACGTCAGACGAGCGGCCTCGAAGCCGAGCGCCGCGTGCTGCTCTCGATCAGCACCGACTGGTGATCGCGGCGGCGCAGGTCCCCACTCTGCGCCGTCCGCAGGGACCGCCTCTTCGGAGGCGGTCCCGCGCCTTCTCTGAATTCGTGCAGATTGCGCCACGCCATCCCAGAATTGCGGCCGGCGAACATTGCCCGCCTCAGGCGTAGTCGGACAAATAAACCCGCAGCCCCGACGGGTTTTTATTGTGCGAGAACTTGAGGATTAAGGGTTCATTTCCCTTCCTCTCAGCATCCATAGGGGATCGGCCATTGCGCGGCCTGGGCCAGGAGCGCCCACCGCCCGGCCAGCTTCGGAGTCCGACATGAAAGCGCTTCGTTTCGCCGACCTCTCCCTGGTGGTGAAAATGGCTCTGGCGCCCGCCTTCGCGGTGGTGATGCTGGCCGTTGTGACCGGCGGCGCCTACTGGAGCCAGCAGCAGCAGGCCCGCGCTCTGGACCGCATCGTCGAGCGCGACCTGCAGGTCAGCCTGGAGTTGGCGGCGATTTCGCGCCGGATCGCCGTGGCGCACCTGAAAATCTATCAGCTCCTCACCAACCAGGCGGGCGCCGCGGCGGCCGATCCGCTGGCCGTCCCCGATGCCAGCGCCGAACTGGCCACCTTGACCAGCGAGGTCGACGCCATCCAGGCGGACCTCAACAAGCTGCGGCCCAACCTGCCGGCCGACGAGCAGAAGCGCGTGGCGGGCCTGGCCAAGGACCTGACCGACTATCGCGGCGGCCTGGAAGTGGTGGGCTCGATGATGGGCATCGACTTCGCCACCGCCGTCGCCTTCGTGCAGCCCTTCGAAGAGCATTATGCGCGGATGACCGAGACCCTGGGGAAGGCCACGGCCTCGATCCAGGCGGAGGCCAAGACGCGCGCCGCCGAGAGCGCGGCCAAGGCGGCTCTGGCCGGCCAGGTCTTCATGGCCGGCGCGCTGCTGACCCTTCTGGCGGTGGCGGCGCTCTCCTTCGCCATCATTCTGGGCGTCCGGCGCGGCATCGACTCCATCGCCGCGGCCACCGGCGCCCTGGCCTCCGGAGACGCCGGCCAGGACCTCGACCGCCTGGAGCGGAAGGACGAGCTGGGCGCCATCGTCACCGGCCTGCGCGTCTTCCAGGACAACCAGCGCCGCCTGGCCGCCCTGCGCCAGGACCAGGAAGCCAGCCAGCAGCGCGAAAGCGCCATGCGCGACGAGGTCGAGCGGGAGCGCGCCTCGGCCCAGGAGGCGCAGACCGCCGTGGTCAGCGCCCTGGCCGACGGCCTGTCGCGCCTGTCGCACGGCGACCTGACCCACAGGCTCGATGCGGCCTTCTCGGCGGAATACGAGCAGCTGCGCGCCGACTTCAACGCCGCCGTGGCCAAGCTTCAGGGCGCTATGCAGGTCATCAGCGCCAATGTCGGTCAGATCACTTCCGGCGCCGAGGAGATCGCCGGGGCGTCCGACGACCTCTCGCGCCGGACCGAACAGCAGGCCGCCAGCCTGGAGGAGACGGCCGCGGCGCTCGACGAGATCACCGCCACCGTCCGCAAGTCGGCCGAAGGCGCCAAGACCGCGCGTTCGGCCGTGCTGTCCGCCAAGAGCGGCGCCGCGGAGGGCGGACAAGTGGTCCAGCAGGCGATCGCGGCCATGGGGGCGATCGAGAAGTCATCGGCCGAGATCGGCCAGATCATCGGCGTGATCGACGAGATCGCCTTCCAGACCAACCTTCTGGCCCTGAACGCCGGCGTCGAGGCCGCCCGCGCCGGCGAGGCCGGCCGTGGTTTCGCCGTGGTCGCCTCCGAGGTGCGGGCGCTCGCCCAGCGGTCCGCCGAAGCGGCCAAGGAGATCAAGACGCTGATCAGCGCCTCCAGCCAGCAGGTCGGCTCCGGGGTGGAGCTGGTCGGCCGCTCGGGCGAGGCCCTGCAGCAGATCGTCGTTCAGGTGGAGCAGATCGACTCGCTGGTGGCCGAGATCGCCGCCTCGGCCCAGGAGCAGGCGACCGGCCTCGGCGAGGTCAACGCGGCCGTCAACCAGATGGACCAGGTGACCCAGCAGAATGCGGCCATGGTCGAGGAGTCCACCGCCGCCAGCCACGCCTTGCGCAACGAAGCCACCGAGCTTCGCCGCCTGATCGGCGAGTTCCGGGTGGGCGAGACCGAGGCGAAGCCGAAGGCGACGCGGCGGCCCGAGCCGCAGCCCCGCGCCACGCCGCGCCAGATGGTCGACCGCGTCCGCCAGGCCTATGCCGGCGGCGCGGCCACCGCCGCCAAGCTGGACGGCTGGGAGGAGTTCTAGGGGCGCCGGCCGGGCTCTACGTAGTCGTCCCAGGGTGGCGGCGGGGCCGTCTTCACGCTAGGCCCGCCCCATGGCTGCAGACGAGTACGAGGTCCATCGCCGCGACGCCGAGGCGCGTCGCCGCCAGATCGCGCCGGGCTACGCCGTGGGCGTGACCGAGCCGATGATCGCCGAGCTGGTCCACGCCTTCTACGCCAGGGCCCGCGCCGACGCCCTGGTGGGGCCGATCTTCGAGGCGGCCATCGAGGACTGGGACGAGCACCTGGCCAAGCTCTGCGACTTCTGGTCCTCGGTCACCCTGATGACCGGCCGTTTCAAGGGCGCCCCCATGCCGGCCCACGCCGGCCTGCCCGGCCTGGACGCCGTCCACTTCGCGCGCTGGCTGGAGCTCTGGCGGGAGACGGTCCGGGAGGTCTGTCCGCCGGACGCCGCGGCCCTGTTCATCGCCCGCGCCGAGATGATCGCCCGCAGCTTCCAGTACGGCCTGGCGGTCTTCCGCGGGGAGCTGCCGTCGAAGGCTCAGGTGGCCCTCGACTGAGCCGTTCGGGCTCAGGCGTGGCAGGGCTGAAGGCCCAGGCGGCCACGTTCCGCGACGCTTTGCGCGCGGCACTCGCAGGCGACCTCACCCAGTCCCTCGGCGTCCGTCACGCGCACGCTGCCCCGGCGGGTGGCCACCAGGCCGCGCCGCGACAACTCGCCGAGCACGCGCGTGACCGTGGTCCGCTGGGCCCCCAGCATGATGGCCATGAATTCGTGCGTGATCCCCAGTTCGCCGCCCCGTCGGGCCGAACGCTCTTCGGCCTCAAGAAGCCAGCGCGCCAGCCGCGCCTCCACCGGGTGGGCGGCCAGGCACAGGCAGGACTGCTCCGTCTCCCACAACTGGAATTCGACGCCGCGCCAGATGGCTTCACCGAAGGAGGTCGACGCCGCAGCCGCCTGCCGGAAGGCGTTGGTGGAGATCCGCAACGCCCGACCGCCGATCTGCGCCTGGAGATGGCTGGAGAACCTCCCCGAACCCATGGTCTGGGCGACATTGGCGGCGCCCTCGCAGCCCACCACGCGGGTCTCGACCGTGAAGCCGTCGAGCGAACTGCGCGAGGCCGACAGGAGCGCGTTCAGCGGAAAGTAGATGAAGGCGATCGCTTCGCCTTCCACCCCGATCTCCACGCCGCGCTCCAGATCGACGAGCACCATTTCCCTGGAGAGGCGCTGAAGGGTGTCTGTGGAGAGGGCGCGCAAAAACGCGTTGGGGGGTGTCGAATACACAGCTTACTCCGCTTGATCACGGAGCTCGATGCCAAGGGGCGCCGCGAAAGTGTCCCCCGACTATCCGAAGGATAGCACAACCAAACGGCGATTTGATTGCGCCGTTCGTCGTCCAGAGCACATACGGTCAGGCTAGAAGCTGGCCAGATGCGTCCGTTCAGCTAAATGAACGGGAGGATTTGGCGATGACGGCTCGACCCTCGGCGACCCTGGCGGAGCGATACGGCCACGTGGTCACGGTGACGCCGCTGGACGGGGGATGGTGCGTCGCCAGCACGCTTTCGGAGCTGCCTCTCGTCTTCTTCTCCGGCGCCCAGGCCGAACTCAGCGCCCGGCGCCTGGCGCGCACCTTCGCGGAAGCGGGGAAGGACGCGCACGTGATCGTCCGTGACCGGCGCAACGTCCAGATCGGGACGGTCTGCTACTTCGCTGCGGAAGGCGAGGAGATGCCGGCCCGGACCTCAAGCGGCCTTTGATGTGCGGCTCGTCCAGGCCGAGCCGGCCGCGGCGAGGACCACGGCCCCGACGCCGGCGAGCTGACCGGGACTGAGCCGTTCGTTCAGCATGAGGAAGCCGAACAGCACGCCGAACGCCGGCTCCAGGCTGGTGAAGACCGCGAAGACCCGCGGCGGCAGCCGGGGAAGGGCGTAGAGTTCGAGCGACAGCGGAATGGCCGTCGCTGTGAGCGCCACCAGCAGGGCGAGCGGCAGGATCTCGGCCGAGAAGAGGCCGGCGCCGGCTTCCGCCCATCCGAAGGGCAGCACGGCGAGCGCGGCGATCGTGAGCCCCAGGGCCGGGGCGCTGCGGCCGTAGTCGCGGCTGGCGAGGCGGCCGAACAGAATGTAGCCGGCCCAGCACGCCGCGGCGCCCAGGCCGAAGAGGAGGCCCAGCCCGTCCTGGCCGGCGGCCGCGCTCGTCACCCCGACGATGGACAAGACGCCCAGGCCGGCGAGGCCCGCCCAGAGGAGGTCGATGGCCCGGCGCGAGTCGAAGAGCGCGATCGCGAGCGGTCCCAGGAACTGCAGGGAGATGACCACGCCGAGCGGCGCGCGGGTCAGGGCCAGGTAGAAGAGCAGCATGACGCCGCCGAGGCTGAGGCCGAGCCCCAGAAGCGGCAGACGCGGCGCTCCGGCCGGCCAGGCGCGCCAGGGTCGGCTGAGCGCCAGCAGCAGGAGGGCGGCGAGGCCGAGCCGCAGGGTGGCCGCGCCCGTCGCACCGACAGCCGGAAAGAGGCCCTTGGCCAGGGCCGCGCCGACCTGGAAGGCGGCGGTGGCGCAGATGACGGAGAGGAGGGGCAGAATGCGCGGTCCGTCCGCTCCAGCGGCCGGCGGCATCGATCCCCTCCAGGCGTCAGGCGCTGGCGAGCGCGCTCTGGAAGAGGATGGCGCCGTCGGCCGAACCCAGCTCGGCCTCGAAGGCGCGGTCCGGGTGGGGCATCATGCCCAGTACGTTGCCGCGGCCGTTGACGATGCCGGCGATATCGCGGGCCGAGCCGTTGGGATTGTCGCGATAGCGGAAGACCACCTGGCCCTCGCCCTCCAGCCGGTCCAGCGTGGCCTCGTCGGCGAAGTAGTTCCCCTCGCCATTGCCCACGGTCATGGTCACTTCGCGCCGGCCGCCATAGCCGGAGGTGAAACGCGTCTGGGCGTTGGTGACCTCCAGTGCGACCGGCTTGCAGACATACTTCAGCCGCTCGTTCTGCAGGAGGGCGCCGGGCAGAAGCCCGGCCTCGCACAGCACCTGGAAGCCGTTGCAGATGCCGACGGTGGCGACGCCCCGCTCGGCGGCGGCCTTCACCTCGGTCATGATCGGCGACAGCGAGGCCATGGCGCCGCAGCGCAGATAGTCGCCATAGGAAAACCCGCCCGGCAGGACGATCAGGTCGACTCCGTCGGGCAGGGCGGTGTCGCCGTGCCAGACCATGTCCACCTTGGCGCCGGTGGAGCGTTCCACCGCCACCTTGCAGTCGCGGTCGCAGTTGGACCCGGGGAAGACGATGACGGCGGCTTTCATAGCGCTCGTAACCTGCTCGTTTTTGCGCCGGTCTCTTGGTCCGGCGGATGGGAGGACCTATCGCGCCTGGGCGACCGAGTCCCAATAGGCTTTGAGGTCCGCATAGGCCCCGGCGTCGCCGAAGGCGCAGCCCTCGTTCTCCATGGCCAGCACGCCCGCGCGGCGCACGGCCGTCTGTTTCAGCACGGCCGGGTGAGCCGGCGCGCCGGGTTCGGTCAGGATATAGGAGGCCGAGCCGTCCGCTTCACTATAGATCCTGTAGGGCTCGTTGCGCTCGATCGGCGCAGGCCGAAGCCCCGGTCGGCCGACGATCTGGCTCTGCAGCGCCTCGTATCCCGCCGCGCAGTCCAGGGCGAGGCTCGCGGCCTCCGCCTCCGGGGCCTCGCGCGGCGCGCAGGCGCAGAGCGCGCCCGCGGCCAGGACGAGCGCGCCCGTCCGCGTCACGCCAGCTCCACCCGGTAGCTTTCGATCACCGTATTGGCGAGCAGCTTCTCGCACATGGCCTTGACCTCGGCCTCGGCGGCGGCGCGGTCGTCGGCCTTCAGGTCGAACTCGATGGTCTTGCCGACGCGCACGCCCTCGACGCCGCCCCAGCCCAGGCCGTGCAGGGCCTGCTCCACCGCCTTGCCCTGGACGTCGAGCACGCCGGGCTTGAGGAATACGTGAACCTTGGCCTTCATCAGTGCAGTCCCCCCTGAATCACGGTCGGCATCTCCTTCATGATGCCCAGCCGGCGCGCCACCTCGGTGTAGCTCTCGATCACATCGCCCAGGTCGCGGCGGAAGCGGTCCTTGTCGAGCTTTTCGTTGGTGGTGGAATCCCACAGCCGGCAGGAGTCGGGGCTGATCTCGTCGGCCAGGATGATGCGGCTGAAGTCGCCTTCCCACACGCGGCCGAACTCGATCTTGAAGTCCACGAGGGTGATGCCGACCGCGCCGAACAGGCCGGTCAGGAAGTCGTTGATCCGCAGGGTCAGCGCCATGATGTCGTCGATCTCCTGGGTCGAGGCCCAGTTGAAGGCCGTGATGTGCTCTTCCGAGACCATCGGGTCGTGGAGCTTGTCGTCCTTCAGGAAGAACTCAACGATGGAGCGGGGCAGGGCCTGGCCCTCGGGCAGGCCAAGCCGCGTCGACAACGAGCCCGCGGCGATGTTGCGGCAGACCACCTCCAGCGGGATGATCTCCACCTCACGGATCAGTTGCTCGCGCAGGTTCAGGCGCTTGATGAAGTGGTTCTGAACACCGATCGCGTTCAGCCGCGTCATCACATATTCGCTGATGCGATTGTTGATCAC
Source organism: Phenylobacterium sp. (assembly GCF_013911965.1). Classification (GTDB taxonomy): domain Bacteria; phylum Pseudomonadota; class Alphaproteobacteria; order Caulobacterales; family Caulobacteraceae; genus Phenylobacterium. The sequence continues at coordinate 52,446 of NZ_JACESE010000018.1, forward strand.
GCCCTTGCCTTCCAGCACCGCCTTCTTGGTGGCGTCGAAGGCCGTGGTGTCGTCCTTGAAGTACTGGATCAGGGTGCCAGGCTCGGGACCCTCGTAGAGGATCTTGGCCTTGCCCTCATAAATCTTCTTGCGGCGGGTCATCTCAAATCGCCTTCTCCCGGAGCGAGGGCTTGCCGCCGTCGGAAAAGAAAAACGCGCGCGGCGAGCTTCCACGCGCGGTCCGACTCGGCCTCTCGCTCGAACTGAGGCGGGCGGAAATTAGCGGATGGCCCGCCCGCGCGCAAACGGCGCGGTGCGGCTGCGACACGCCGCCCGCTGTACGCGCCTGCGAACGTCTGGCAAGTCGCCGCTTTCGATTGCGGGCTCGCCTTGTGGGAGGTATGGAGCCTCCGATTGTGCCGCTTATCGGGGAACGCATGACCACCTTTGACGATCGTGAAAAGGGCTTCGAGAGGAAGTTCGCGCTCGATCAGGAACAAGAGTTCAAGGCCAGCGCGCGCCGCAACCGCATGCTGGGCGAATGGGCGGCGGGCCTGATGGGCCTCTCCGAAGATCGCGTGGCGACCTACGCCCAGGCGGTGGTTCGTTCCGACCTCGAGCAGCCCGGCGAGGAAGACGTCCTGCGCAAGGTCTTCGAGGACCTCAAGGGCTCCGGCGTCCAGGTGTCCGAGGGCGAGGTCCGCATGAAGATGGACGAGTTCCTGGCTCAGGCCCGCGAACAGGTCCGCGGCGAATAGGCCAAGACTGCGGCACGTCCCGGCGTTTGGGGCGGGGCGGCTCGGCCGTCGATTGTGTGAGACAGACCCTTGCGCGCCCCTTCCATCGGGTGGCCGATCTGTTTGAAGATGGGCGCAATTGCGAGCGCCTCTGCATCCTCCCCTGATCCCTCCCGCGGAAGGGCATAGCGGCTCGCCGAAGCGAACAGCCCAAGGCCGGGATGCCCCACGACGACAGCCTGATCCTGACCCTCGTCGCCGGCTTCGTGCTGGCCTTCGTGCTTGGCCTGCTGGCCAACCGGCTGAAGCTGTCGCCGCTGGTCGGCTATCTGCTGGCCGGTGTGGCGGTCGGGCCGTTCACGCCGGGATGGGTCGCGGACTCCTCGCTGGCCGCCCAGCTGGCGGAGATCGGCGTGATCCTGCTTATGTTCGGCGTCGGCCTGCACTTCTCTGTCGCCGACCTGCTGAAGGTGCGGCGGGTGGCGGCGCCGGGCGCCCTCGTTCAGATCGGCTGCGCCACGGCGCTGGGCTGGATCGTCGGGCGGCTGCTGGGCATGGCTCATGCCGAAGCCGCCCTCTTCGGGCTGACCCTCTCTGTCGCCTCCACCGTGGTCCTCCTGCGCGCCCTGGAGGAGCGCGGCGCGGTCAAGTCCGAGGCCGGCCGGGTGGCCGTCGGATGGCTCATCGTCGAGGACCTGGTCATGGTGCTGGCCCTGGTGCTCGTGCCGCTGGTGGCCGTTCGCGGCGGGGTGGAGGCGCGTGACATCGCCCTGGGCGTCGGCGGCGCCCTGGCGCAGATCGCACTCTTCGTCGGCCTGATGATGGTGGTGGGTTCGCGGGTCCTGCCATGGCTGCTGGTGCGTATCGCCCACACGCGCTCGCGCGAGCTCTTCACCCTGGGCGTCCTGGCCATCGCCCTCGGCATCGCCTACCTCGCCTACGCCGTCTTCGGCGCTTCTTTCGCTCTCGGCGCCTTCGTGGCGGGTGTGGTGCTCAGTTCCTCGCCGCTGGGCCAGAACGCGGCGGAGCGATCCCTGCCGCTGCGCGACGCCTTCGCCGTCCTGTTCTTCGTGTCCGTCGGCATGCTCTTCGATCCGAGGGTGGTGCTCGAACGGCCCGTGGCGGTGATCTCCACCGTCCTCATCGTCTTGGTGGGAAAGTCGCTCGCGGCCCTGGCGATCACGACCCTGTTTCGGATGCCGCGGCGGGACGGCTTCCTCGTGGCCGCCAGCCTGGCTCAGATCGGCGAGTTTTCGTTCATCCTGGCAGGGGTGGGGCTGGCGCTCGGCGTCATGGGGCGGGAGACACACGATCTGATCCTGGCCGCGGCGCTCATCTCCATCGTGGCCAACCCCTTCGTGTTCCGCCTCGCAGATTGGTTGTGTCGGCGGCCTCCGGACGCCCTGCCCGCCACCGAGTGAGCCAGCACGTCAGGGGGCGAGCGGCTCGCGGATCTGCTCGATGAACCAGCGCCCGGCTGGTCCCGGGTGCGCCTCGGCGCGGTAGACGGCCTGCATGGGCAACGTGGAGCTTTCCCGCAGCGCGCCTTCGACCTCGATCGCGACCAGGCGCCCCGCAGCAAGGTCGTCGGCGACCGTTGCGGCCGGCATGTGTCCCCAGCCGAGACCCGCGAGCAGGAACGCATGCTTGGCTCCAAGATCGGCCAGCCGCCACGTGCGAGGGGACAGCACTCCGAAATCGACGCCCTGGGTGAGGGGGGAGCGGTCGGTGACGACCAGTTGGGTATGGGCCGCCACCTCCTCGCGAGTGGCGGGGCGCCCCAGCAAGGCGAGGGGAGAGGCCGGGGCGACGACCGTCACCAGGGGTATGCGGCGCACCCATTCGGCTTGCAGGGTCGGCGGGAGGTTGGGCAGTTCACCGACGACGCCGATGGCGCAGCGTCCCCTGATCACAGCCTCCGCCACGCCGCCGAGCGCCTCCACGAAGAGGCGAAGGGGCGTCGAGGGAAACTGTGCCGCAAAGTCGCGGACGACGCGGGTGAGCAGATCCTGCGGAAACATGACATCGACCGCCAACGCCAGCTCCGCCTCAAGTCCTCCCGCCAGACTGCGGGCCTGCGCCTTCAGGGCCTCGACCCCGCGGATCACCTCGCGTGCTCGCGCCAGCAGACTCACGCCGGCCGGTGTCAGCACAGGATATCGACGGCCCCGGTCGAACAGGACGACGCCCAGCCGCGCCTCCAGATTGGCGATGGCGTGGCTCACCACCGACTGCGTCCGGGCAAGCTTCCGGCCCGCGGCCGAGAAGCTCTTCTCGTCGGCGGCGGCGATGAAGACGCGAAGCTGGTCCAGCGAGACGCCGTCGATCATCCATCGATCCTGTCGATACGTCGTATCGACATATAGTGCCTGCACAAGCGTGGCCGCGGAACCCACATGAGCTTTGCTGACGCTTTGCGCCGACGGCGCCCCTGCGCCCGCAGCCGCGAGCGTCCTTGTCTCCAGGGAGCCGCATTCCGCATGACCGCCTTCAAGACCGCCTCGCTCGCCAGCCTGGCCGCCGCCGCCCTTCTCGCCGCCTGCAGCCAGCCGGCCGAGACGCCCGCCGAAACGGCCGCCCCCGAGGCCGCCGAGACGGCCGTTCCCGCCGTGCCGGCCGGCGTCTATGCGCTGGACCCGACCCACACGGCCTTCTTCTGGTCGGTGCCGCACAACGGCATCTCCAACTATACGGCCCGCTTCAGCAAGGTTGAGGCGACCCTCACCCTCGACCCCGACAACCTCGCCAATTCCAAGATCGAGGCGATGATCGATCCCACCTCGGTCAGCACGGCCTATCCGGGCGACTATAAGGGCACCCATCCCGACACCGGCTTCCAGAGCTGGGATGAGAACATCGCCCAGGGCTTCCTGAAGGCGGGCCAGTTCCCGCAGATCACCTTCGTCTCCACCGCCGTGAACCCCACCGGTCCGCGGACGGCCGAGGTGACCGGCGACCTGACCTTCATGGGCCAGACCCGGCCGGTGACGCTGAACGCCACCTTCAACGGCCTGCTCGACCGCCATCCCTTCCTGGGCGTGCCGGCCGTCGGCTTCGCCGCCGAGGGCTCGTTCAAGCGCTCCGACTTCGGCATGGAGGCGGGGCCCGTGGGCGACGAGGTGAAGATCCGCTTCGACGGCGAGTTCGTGCGCCAGGGCGACGCCGCCGCGCCGGCCGCCGGCGCCGAAGGCTAAGGCCGACGGGGCGGGGCCGAGGCGCTCCGCCCCGCTCCCTCTTTCATCGGAGCCCGACCATGTCCGCGCCGCGCTATTCGACGGTGGCGATCGTCCTGCACTGGCTGATCGCGTTCGCCGTGCTGTCCATGGTCCCGATGGGCTGGTGGATGAGCGACGCCATCGCTGAGCCGGGCGCCCAAGCGACGGCCTATCGCGTCTTCCAGCTGCACAAGTCGATCGGCCTGACCATCCTCGCCCTGACGGCGCTGCGCCTCGGCTGGCGGCTGATCCATGTCCCGCCTGCGCCGCCCGTGTCCAAGGCTTGGGAGCATGCCCTGGCGACCGTGACGCATGCGGCCTTCTACGTCCTGCTGTTCGCCCTGCCGCTCTCCGGCTGGCTGTATGTCTCGACGGGCTGGTCTGCGCCGCAGGACCGGGCGCTCGCCGTGGCGACCTCGTGGTTCGGTCTCGTCCCCGTGCCGCACCTGCCGGGCGTCGCCGAGGCGGCCGCCGAGACGCGGCGGGACCTCGCCCACGGCGCGCTCGGCGCCCACAGCCTGATGGCCTGGATGGTGCTGCTTCTCGCCGGCCTCCACATCGGCGCGGCGCTGAAGCACCAGTTCATCGATCGCGACGGCGTGCTCGCGCGCATGGCGCCCTTCCTGCCGGCGCCGCAGGCGCGCCCGGAGCCCCGCCTGTCGCCCGGACGGGGCGCGGCGCTCTGGGGCGCGGCCGTCGTGGCGGTCGCCGTGGTCGCGGCGCTCGGCTGGATGGCGGGGCGGCCGGCGACGGGCCTTGGCCCCGCTGAGGCGCCGGCCGCGGCCGCGGCGCCCGCCGCCGGTCCGGCCGAGCCTGTGAGCCCGGGAACGGCGACAGCCTGGCGGGTCGACCCGCAAGCCTCGCGCATCACCTTCTCGGGCGTGCATGCGGGGGCTCCCTTCACCGGACGGTTCGAGCGTTGGGAGGCGCAGATCTGGTTCGATCCCGCCGACCTCGCCGGCTCGAAGGCCGTGGCGGACATCGCCACGGGCTCGGCGCGCACCGGCGACGCCACGCAGGAGGGCTCTCTCGGCTCGGCTGAATGGCTGGACCCCGCCGGCTTCCCCACTGCTCGGTTCGAGGCGACGGCGTTCCGCGCCCTCGGCGGCGATCGCTATGAGGCCGAGGGGACGCTGACCCTGAAGGAACAGACCGTCCCGGTCACCCTGGCCTTCACCTACCGGCGGGAGGGCGAAGTCGCGCGCGTGGAGGGGACGACCACCCTTGACCGGATGGCCTTCGACCTCGGCATGGCTTCGGACCCCAGCGCCCAGTGGGTGTCGCGGCGGATCGAGGTGAAAATCGAGGTGGTCGCTCAGCCCGCCGGTTGAGCCGACCGCCTCAGGCCTGTTCGCCGAACACCCGAGCGAAGATCACGTCGACATTCTTGAAGTGATAGCCGAGGTCGAACAGATCCTCGAGTTCGGCGTCGGACAGGACGATGTCGGGATCGGCCTTGAGGAAGTCGAGGAAGTTCCCCTCGCCGCGCCAGACCTTCATGGCGTTGCGCTGGACCGCCGCATAGCCGCCCTCGCGCGAGGCGCCCTTCTGCGTCAGGGCCAGCAGCACGCGTTGCGAGTGGACCAGCCCGCCCAAACGGTCGAGGTTCCTGGCCATGTTCTCCGGATAGACGACCAGGCGCTCGACCACGCCGGCGAGACGACGCAGGGCGAAGTCCATGTGCACGGTGGCGTCCGGCGCGATGCCGCGCTCGACCGAAGAGTGGCTGATGTCGCGCTCGTGCCACAGCGCCACGTTCTCCAGAGCCGGCATGGCCGCCGAGCGGATGAGGCGGGCCAGGCCCGTCAGGTTCTCGGTCAGGATCGGGTTGCGCTTGTGCGGCATGGCGCTCGAACCCTTCTGGCCCGGGTCGAAGGGCTCTTCGGCCTCCAGCACCTCGGTGCGCTGCAGGTGGCGGATCTCGACCGCCAGCCGCTCGATGGAGGAGGCGACGACGGCCAGGGCGCAGAAATAGGCGGCGTGGCGGTCGCGGGGGATCACCTGGGTCGACACCGGCTCGACCGCCAGGCCCATCTTCTCGGCCACGTGGGCTTCGACCTGCGGGGCGACATTGGCGAAGGTGCCGACGGCGCCGGAGATGGCGCAGGTGGCGATCTCGAACTTCGCCATGGCCAGGCGCTCCTTGGCCCGCTGGAACTCGGCATAGTGGCCGGCGAGCTTGAGGCCGAAGGTGGTCGGCTCGGCATGGATGCCGTGGCTGCGGCCGACGCAGGGGGTCATCTTGTGCTCGAAGGCGCGCTTCTTCAGGGCGGCGAGCACGAGGTCCACATCCTCGATCAGGATGTCGGTGGCGCGGGAGAGCTGGACGGCGAGGGCGGTGTCGTTGACGTCCGAGGACGTCATGCCCTGGTGCAGGAAGCGCGCCTCGGGACCGACGATTTCGGTGACATGGGTCAGGAAGGCGATGACGTCGTGCTTCACCTCGCGCTCGATGGCGTCGATGCGGTCTGAGTCCCAGACGACGTCGCGGCCCTTTTCCCAGATGACGCGGGCGGCCTCCTTGGGGATGACGCCCAGCTCCGCCATGGCGTCGGCCGCGTGCGCCTCGATCTCGAACATGATCGAGAAGCGGGTCTGGGGCGACCAGATGTCGGCGGCGTCGGCGCGGGTGTAGCGGGGGATCATGGGCGGGCTCCTTAGGCCCCGGCTGATGGAGGCCCAGGCGCCCGCCTGTCAAGCGATCCCGTCCTAGTCTTCGGCCGCGCTGGCCAGGGCCGTGGCCATGTCCTTGGGCAGGGTGATGGCCGCCAGCAGGTAGTGGACCCCGGCCCAGGCGTAGATCAGCAGGTTCAGGATGATTCCCTGCCGCGTGCCTTCGGCGACCGCGAGCTTGCAGGCTGCGTCCACGACGGGACCAGCGCCTGCCGCGCCGACGCCGCCCGGGCACAGGGCGAAGAAGTCGCCCAGGTTCTGTCCGGCGAACAGGTTCTGGCTCAGCATGTCGATGCACCAGCCGCAGAAGGGCGGGCCGAAGCCCAGCGCGATCAGGTTGAGGACAAAGAAGAGCAGCGCCGTGGCCGTCGCCCGCATGCGCAGGGAGACGGCGTTCTGGATGACCCCGAAGGTCGGGCCCAGATAGGTGTAGTGGAAGATGCCGGGCAGCAGCAGCAGCGCCGCGGCGATCCGCCAGTCGTCCTGCAGATAGACGAGGATGTAGAGCGGACAGGCGATCAGCAGGCCCATGGCCGGCACGAGCGCGTACCAGCGTCCCGAGCGCTTGCCGGCCCAGTCGGTCAGGAAGCCGCCCAGCAGCGTGCCGGCGCCGGCCGCCACCCCGCCGATCACGCCGAAGATCAGGCCGACGGTCGCCAGGTCCAGACCGAACATGCGGATGAAGTAGGGCGCCTGGTACTGGCCCGTGCCGTAGCTGGCGAAGGAGGCGACCGTGATGCCGGCCACCATGTGGAAGAAGCCCCACTTGCCGAAGATGCGCTTGGCCACCGCCAGGATGGACGGCGGCTTGGCGGGCGCCGCGGGCGTGGCGGGCACGGTCTCCTCGCCCTCCAGGATGGGCGTGTCGGCCGGGGCGATGTCGGAATAGCCGCGCGGGGGCTCCTTGATGAAGAGCTTGATGGCCAGAGCCACGAGGATGCCGGGCAGGCCGACGATGACGAAGGCGGCGCGCCAGGAGACGTTCTGGGCGATCCAGCCGCCGGCCACGGCGCCGAACATGGTGCCCAGCGGGATGCCGAAGGAATAGATGGAGAGCGCCGAGGCGCGCTTCCGCGGCTCGAAATAGTCGGAGATCAGCGAATGGGCCGGCGGAGAGAGGCCCGCCTCGCCGACGCCCACCCCGAGCCGGAAGAGCACCAGGGTCAGGAAGCTGTTGGCCATGCCGCAGAGGGCGGTGAAGCCCGACCAGATGACGATGGCGAGCGAAATGATGTTCACCCGGCTGCGCCGCTCGGCCACGCGGGCGATCGGAATGCCCAGCGTCGTGTAGAGGAGGGCGAAAGCCAGCCCGCCCAGCAGGCCGAGCTGGGTGTCGGTGAGCTGAAGGTCGACCTTGATCGCCTGACCGATGGTCGAGATGATCGTGCGGTCGATGAAGTTGAAGGTGTAGGCCAGGACCAGCAGCCAGAGGACTGTGGTCTTGTAGCCTTCCGTATAGCGCGGCTGTTGCGGCGCGGCCGAAGGCGCGGCGTCGATAGCGGACACGTTCAGGTCCCTCCCCGGGTACTGGGCCGACTCTGATGGCCGCCTCTAAGCCTATCTAGACCGAGGTTTTCGCCGTACGCCAGCGCGGAGAGAAGAGGGCCCCGGCCGCCGTGCGGCCGCCGGGGCGCAGGTCGGTCAGCCGACGTTGTCTTCGCGGATGGTGCGGGTGGCCATCCAGAAGCAGAAGAAGGCCACCAGGCCGAAGAGGGTCGAGGCGATCAGCGCCCAGCGGACGCCCTCGGCCGAGCCCATGTTCATGCCGACGGCGAAGTAGTCCGACAGCAGGCCCACGGCCAGCGGGCCGAGGCCCAGGCCGATCAGGTTGATGATGAACAGCAGGATGGCCGCCGTGGTCGCCCGCATGTGCGGCGGCACGATCGACTGGGCGGTGCCGTAGACCGGCCCGTACCAGATGGTGCCCAAGAGGCCGTTGATCGTCAGGAGCAGCAGGGCCAGAGGGACCGAGCCCACGGTGACGGCCGCGATGTAGATCGGGATCGTGACGAGCGAGGCGATCGCCGGGGCGATCATCTGGGCGCGGAGGTCGCGGGCCCCGAACTTGTCGGCCAGGAAGCCGCCGAGCCAGGAGCCAAGCGCGCCGGCGGTGCCCGACATGAGGCCGAGCGCCAGGCCGAGGAAGCCCACCGACTGCAGATTGTAGCCGACGCTGGCGCCGACCGAGGCGGCGAGGGATTCCACCTGCTCAGGATGGTTGCGGAGGAAGAAGGAGGCGGTGAACGGCGCGTGGCCGTAACCGATGAAGGCCTTGATGGCGGCGGCGAAGGAGATGAACCAGAAGGTCCTCTTCTTGGCGAGCTCGCGCATGGTCTCGCCGAAGGTAGCCGACGCCGCCTGGATCTTCTCGGCCCGCTTGGCCAGCTCCTTGCGGGGTTCGGGCAGGGTGAAATAGGCCAGGAGGGCGAAGAGGATGCCCGGCACGCCGGCCACGAAGAAGGCGGCGCGCCAGCCATAGGCGTCGGCGATCAGCCCGCCGAAGATCAGCCCCAGCAGGCCGCCGATCGGCGTGCCCATGGAATAGAAGGCCAGCGCCGTCGAGCGCTTCTCCTTCGGCACATAGTCGCTGATCAGGGAGTGGGCGGGCGGGGTGCAGCCGGCCTCGCCGACGCCGACCCCGATGCGGAAGATGATCAGCTGGACGAAGTTCTGGGCCACGCCGCAGAGGGCGGTGAAGCCGCTCCAGACCGCCACCGCCGAGCCGATGATGATCGGGCGGTTCTTGCGCTCGGCCAGGCGGGCGATGGGGATGCCGAGCACGGTGTAGAAGAGGGCGAAGGCCAGGCCGCTCATCAGGCCGAGCTGCCAGTCGGCCAGGCCCAGGTCCTGCTTGATCGGCTCGGCCAGGATGTTGACCACCTGGCGGTCGAGGAAGTTGATCGTATAGATGCCAAGCAGCAGGCTGAGCGCATAGGTGCGGACGGGCTTGGCCAGCGGTTGCACCCCGGACGGCGTATCGGCCGGCTTTGGCGTCGGCGCGACAGGCGCGGCGGTGTCGGTCATCGTTGTCGATCTCCTGGGCGTTCGTTTCTTGTCGTTGCGGCACTCTAGACAGGCTCGTTCCGTGTTCGGCAATAGCGATACCCAGATTTCGAGGAGGTCCCCATGGAGCTGATCATCGGTACGAAGCGCTGGTCCACCTGGTCCCTGAGGCCGTGGCTGGCGCTGAAAAAAACGGGTGCGGCCTTCACCGAAACCGAGGTGGAGCTGCGCCAGGGCGACACCACAAAATCGGCCATCGCGCCCCATTCGCCCTCGGGTCTGGTGCCGGTCCTGAAGGACGGCGAGCTGACCGTGTGGGACTCGCTGGCCATCTGCGAATATCTCGCCGAGCGCTATCCGGAGGCCAGGCTCTGGCCCGCCGATCCGGCCGCCCGCGCGCTGGCCCGCTCGGCGGCGGCGGAGATGCACGCCGGCTTCGCCTCCCTGCGCGGCGAATGCCCGATGGCGCTCGATCAGGAGCCGCGGCCGCACGATGTCTCCGAGGCGACCCAGTCGGACCTGCGGCGCATCGTGGCCATGTGGAACCAGATGCTGGAGCGTTTCGGAGGTCCGTTCCTGGCCGGGGAATGGTCGATCGCCGACGCCTTCTACACGCCCGTGGCCACGCGGCTGCGCACCTATGGCCTGCACGCCTCCGACTACGGCGACACCGGCCGTGCGGGGGAGTACATGCAGCGCCTGTTGCAGGACCCGGATTTCCTGGCCTGGGAGGCGGCCGCCAGGGCATAGTGGACCGGGGGGAACGGAGGAGGTGGCGATGTCACGGGCCCTGATCCTGAGCCTCGTCGCAGGCCTGGCCCTCGCCGGCTGCGGACAGGAGGAGACGGCGAAGACCCCGGCGCCCCCAGCCAGGCCCAGCCTGGCGGGCGCGCCTTCGGCCCAGGCCCTCGGCGGCGGAGCGGCGCTCGGCGAGAATGCGCTGAGCTATCGGTGCGAGGACGGCCGGACGCTGCGCGCGGCCTATCCGGACAGCGACACGGCGATCCTGGAACTGGCCGGCGAAACCCATCGGCTGAGCGTCGCCCGTTCGGCCAGCGGCGCGCGCTATGTCGGCGAGGGGTGGCAGTGGTGGACCAAGGGCATGGCCGACGGGATGATCGCCCCGCTGGCGCCGGGGGAGGACATCGCCAGCGCCGAGAGCGTGAACTGCAAGGTCATCGAGGCGCCCTTGGCCGGAGGACCCGTCGCCCCCCACAGCGCCCAGGGCGCCGCCCAGCTGGTGCAGACCTACTACGCCCTGCTGGAGCAGAAGAAGTACGACGAGGCCTACCGGTTATGGCGCGACAAGGGCGAGCGCAGCGGCATGACGGCCGAAGCCTTCGCCGAGAGCTTCGGGCGGTTTTCCACCTATCACGCGGAGGTGGGGGCGCCCGGCCGGATCGAGGGCGCCGCCGGCTCGCTCTATGTGGAGGTGCCCGTCCACGTCTATGGCGAACTGACGTCCGGCGAGGCGTTCCACCTGCGCGGGCCCGTGCGCCTGCGCCGCGCCAACAGCGTGCCGGGCGCCACGCCCGAACAGCTGGAATGGCGTATCGACGAGAGCGGCGTGCGGCCGCGGCCGGAATAGGGCTAGAGCAGCCCCAGCGCCTTGAAGCTCGCCACGCCGTCGCGGCCGACCACCAGGTGATCGTGGACGGAGATGCGCAGGGCGCGCGCGGCCTCCACGATCTGGCGGGTCATCTCCACGTCGGCCGAGGAGGGCGTCGGGTCGCCCGACGGGTGATTGTGAAGGAGCCGAGCGAGAGTTCTCAACTCTATGAAATCTTTAGAATATCATTCGCTCCCGCCCGGTGCGGGGGGCGGGGAGTGGGGGGCGGCTATTGCCGACCAGAACGGCGGGTACCGTCCCCACCTCGTGAGCACCGCTCGATCACCGCGTAGCGCGGCACTGCACGACACTCTTTCTATCCCAGGCCTCAAGCTCCGTCACTGGGTAGAGGACGCCCTTACCGACCTTCACGTACGAAGGGCCAATCAGCATGGCTCGCCAGTTGCGGAGCGTCCCGGGTGAGATCTCTCCCCGGTAACGCTCCGACACCTCATCGGGCGTGAGGTACTGTGCGTTCGACATCGTTCAGCTCCTTTTTCTGCGGAGCACCGGGCGATCAGAGATCCTCCCGTGGCTGCACGATCAGCATCGGCGCTGCGATTCGTGGCCGGAAGGGGGATCCAGGCAGCGTAGCAGAATCGGCGCTCACCTCGTGCTAATGGGCGGATCGGCTGGTGATTGGCCCGGGGTGCCCAGCGCCCGCAGCCTCGTAGGCAGCCGAGAACGCGAGCGACAATTGCCGCGTCGCTACCGCGTACCGTTCTCTCGGCGGCGAATTGGCGCATTAGTGACTTCGTAGGCGAGAACGCATATCATCGGGCGATATGGATGATTTCGGAACGAGACCTGGAGACGCTACTCGATTTCGCGGATCAGTCGCCGTGGCGGTTGCCCGATGGCGGGTGGGTGGTGGTCCATGTCGAGCGGGTGGACGTTACCGGGCAACGGCCCCACGGCATCCGGTATGGCCTGGTGGTGCAAGACGCGAACAAACAGCGGGTCCTGGGTTTCGACAACTCACACGGCTTCGACGGAGCAGCTGACGATGACCCGTTCGACCACGAGCACCCCCTTGGCCGCGTCGAGCGGCGGATCCGCTATGACTTCAGATCGCCGAGTGCGCTGCTCGCCGACTTTTTCGATCGATGCGCCGCCTACTGCGCCGCGCAGGGCATGAGCTTCGACCTGCAGCCGGAGGGCGACCAGTGATGGCGAAAATCTCAGGACAGGATTTGCGTGCTCAGCTCCTGGCGAAGCTTGCTGAGCCGCAGCCCATTAATCGCGAAGCGGAGCGCATCGAAGCGCTTGCCGCGCCGCGCACGCGCGAGTTGCTGGTCGCCATTGCTGAGTTCAATCCACGCAGCATCGCCGAGCTGTCCGCCATCGTCGCTCGTCACCAACCCAACGTTAGCCGCGGCCTTTCCGCGCTCACCCGGGCGGGGCTGATCACCCTCGTTGCCGACGGAAAGGCCAGTGTGCCGACCCTGACGGACGATGGACGGCGCAAGGCCGCGGAACTTAGCGGGAAGACGGACCTCTCCCATCTCGCCGTCGCAGAGAGACCTACCGAAGAGGCCGTCACGCCGATTCTCAAGGCCGACGCTGCGGCCCGTCCGGGCGATCTGCAGAGCGACGAGGTGTTGGGGAAGCTGACGCTATTCGGCAAGCACGCAAGCGCGCCCGATCTTGATCTGAACGAGGTTGCGGTTCGCCTGCTCAGGAACTGGTGGCGGGTGTTTTATCGACTGGACGATCCGTTCCGCCTCTACGCTCTGACTATCGATAGCGTCTCGGAAGCGCTGCCAGGAGCTCTGTTTCTGAAAGCCGTTGGCGAGTTCATCGAGCTTTCCGCGCGCCCAACTCAGGATCCTCTGCAGGAGCCTTCTCTCAAAAGCGAACTTTCGCAGAAGGCGGCTCAGACCCTATTCATTGAGAGCCTGGTCGAGCCCGTAGCGCTCTATCTTGAACGAGGCCGGCGCTTCGATCGGCCTATCCACGCATTGTGGTCTCGGTTGCGCGACGTCCTGCAGTACGAGCGCGAGGCGCTCTTTGCGCGCACTGCGGGCGCGCTCGGGCTCTCACCGCATGATCTTTCCGATCACCAGTTCGACGCAGTCCGCCATCTGATCTCAGTCATTCCCGAGGAGGGCCCCCGCTTGGAGTTCGCTTCCTCGACTCTTCCGGAGGCTCTCGGGGCCACCTTGGGTTGGGTGCAGCACGAACTGCGCACGCATCGGGACAAAAATCGTTTCGAGGGGCTGCGACACCTGAAGTCGATCGAGAAGAAGAAGGGGGTCGCCCCTTGGGATGTCGGCAAGCAGAAAGCCGAGGCGGTCCGACGGCGCCTCCGGCTAGCTGACGATCGGGCCGTTGGTGGCTTGCCCGGGCTCGAGAAGTTCTTCGGAGCGGCCGGCTTCCAAGCGAGCGCGATGGCTGACGATCCCCTACGTGGGTTCCGGGGCCAGGCCGATCATGACCCGGTGATAGTGGTGCGGGAGTCTGGACCAGCCGGCACTGCCTTTTTGCTAGCTCGGGCTGTTGGCGACTACCTGGGGTATGACGACGCCGAAGCGCCTATCTCCGAGCTGCGCACCGACCGGCAGGCCATGGGACGGGCGTTCGCGGCCGAACTCCTCGCACCTGCCGATGGCGTGATCCACATGATCGACCAAGAAGGTCAGACGAAGTTGGCCGTCGCACGCCATTACGGCGTCGACCTGCCTGTCGTCTCGTATCAGTACGCAAACCACGGGCACCGCTAGGTGTCTGGTCCCGGAGTGTGGAGGAATCGGCCAAGCTGATCCCTCATTCCGGGAGGAACTATGGGCCAGATACTCCACGGCAGCGCCACGATCACGCACGCCATCCGAGCGGCGATACAGCGAAGGCTCCGCTCAAAGAGCTAGGTGTCTGGTCCCGTGACCTGCCCCCCGCCGGTCCCTCGATCATTGTGAGAGCTCTGGGGGTTGATAGTTGATCTCCAAGCGCCGGCGGTAGCGGGCGGCCGGTGGAGCTGATCAAGTTGCGCAGCCGGCCGGCCGCGGGGTTCAGCCGCACCGCTTCGGGCGTTAGGCCGCCATGCGCCGAGTGCGGGCGCACATGGTTGTAGTCGAGCCGCCAGCCTCGATCATAGCCCGGGCCTCGGCCAGGCTTCCGAAGACCTCTTCGTTCAGGCACTCGTCGCGCAGCTTGCCGTTGAAACTCTCGACGAAGCCGTTCTGCTGCGGTTTGCCCGGGGCGATGTAATGCCACTCGACGCCGGTGCGGTTGGTCCATTCCAGCATGGCCCGGCTGGTCATCTCGGTCCCGTATCACATCAGGAAGGCGGATGACGGCACCACTACCAGAACCATCGCCAGCTCGAGGATCACCTTGCCGCCTTCCTGGACGCCTACAACTTCGCGAAGCGCCTCAAGACCTT
>NZ_JACESE010000019.1 GCF_013911965.1 Phenylobacterium sp.
CACCCGTGCAGCGCCACCAGACGGTAAAGCGCCGCCAGATCCACCCGCGCCTGCCACTCCTCGGCGCTCACCTTGCCCTTCAGGGACGTCACGACGCCCGCGGACCCATCGGCCATGGCGGCCTCCCTTCGTGTCTGTTCGTTGCCTCGAAGAGTCCTCCCGCGGGCGGGGGCCGTCAAGGGGCGCGGCTGAGCGTACGGCCGACGGCGTCGCGCCAGCGGGCCTGGCGCCTGGCGCGCGCCTCGGGATCGAGGGCCGGCTCGGCGGCCTCCGTCCGGGGGCGCGCGGCGGCGGCCTCTTCCAGGCTGGCGTAGAGGCCCGCGCCGAGGCCGGCGAACAGCGCCGCCCCCAGGGCGGTGGTTTCCTGATAGCTGGCGCGCGCCACCCGCTGGCCGGTGAGGTCGGCCAGGCGCTGGGCGAACCAGGCGCTGCGCGACATGCCGCCGTCGATGCGCAGCTCCGATCCGGCGCCGAAGGCGTCCGGCGCGTCGGACCGCATGGCCTCGATCAGGTCGGCGGTCTGGAAGGCGCTGGCCTCGTAGGCCGCCGCGCTGATCTCAGCCAGGCCGGTGTCGCGGGTCAGGCCGATCAGGGCGCCGCGGGCGTCCGGGTCCCACCACGGCGCGCCCAGGCCGGTGAAGGCCGGGACCATGACGACGCCGTGGCCCTCCCGGGCCTGCCGCGCCAGGTCCTCGGCCGCCTGGGGCGAATCGACCCCCAGGCCTTCGCACAGCCACTGGATGGCCGCGCCGGCGATGAAGATGGCGCCCTCCAGGGCGTAGGTGGCGCGGCCGTTCACCCGGGCTGCGACCGTGGTGAGGAGCCGGGCCCGGGAGACCGGCGCCGCCGCCCCGGTGTTGACCAGAAGGAAGCAGCCCGTCCCGTAGGTGGCCTTCATCTGGCCCGGCGCGATGCAGCCCTGCCCCATCAGGGCCGCCTGCTGGTCGCCGGCCACGCCGCAGATGGGCACGGCCCGCCCCAGGACGTCAGGCAGGGTGTCGCCGAAGTGGGTGGCGCAGTCCTTCACCTCGGGCAGGACCTGGGCCGGCACGTCGAAGAGTTCGAGCATCGCCTCCGACCAGGCCTGCATCCGCAGATCGAAGAGCAGGGTGCGGGAGGCGTTGGTGGCGTCCGTCACGTGCGCCTGTCCGCCTGTCAGCTGCCAGATGAGCCAGGTGTCGATCGTCCCGGCCAGGAGTTCGCCCGCCGCGGCCCGGGCGCGTGCGCCCGGCACATTGTCGAGCAGCCAGGCGAGTTTCGTCCCGGCGAAATAGGGGTCGATCAGCAGTCCCGTGACCTCGGTGACGTGCGGCTCCGCCCCCTGCCCCTTCAGGCGTTCGCACGTCGCAGCGGTGCGGCGGTCCTGCCAGACGACCGCGCGGTGGATCGGCTCGCCCGTGGCCCGATCCCAGACGACCACCGTCTCGCGCTGGTTGGTGATGCCGATCGCGGCCACATCGGAGACGCCACAGCCGGCCCGTTCCACGGCCTCGCGCATGACCGCGACGCTGGCCTGGAAGATCTCGACGGCGTCGTGCTCGACCCATCCGTCGGCGGGATAGTGCTGGGTCAGAGGCCGGCCCGCCTCGGCCACCGCCCGTCCCTGCAGATCGAAGAGGATGGCGCGGGTGCTGGTGGTGCCCTGGTCCAGGGCCATGATCAGCGGTTTGGCCATGCGGCGTTTCCTCCTGAAGCGTCTTGAACTGCAGCCTTGGTTGAACGGGGTTTAAGCATGTTTTCATTTGCTCCCGTCAGATTCGCGAGTGCGAAAGCCCTTCAGATTCGGAGATCGCCTTGAGCGCTCTGGCCCGGACGCAAGAGATTCTCAGCCTCGCCAAGAGCCGCGCGCCGGCCGATCGCGAGCGCCTGCTTATGGCCGTGGTCGACCTGTGCGACGTCTCCGACAGCGCCCAGATCATGGGCGCGCCGGCCATTCAGGACCTGCTGAACTCCATCTTCATGAGCCTGGTGGTCGAGGCCGAGCGGGAGATCCGCCGCCGCCTCGCCGAGAAGCTGTCGACCGTGGACTGGGCTCCGACGGCCCTGGTGAACGTCCTGGCGCTGGACGACATCGAGATCGCCCGCCCGATCATCGCCTCCAGTCCCGTGCTCAAGGATTCCGACCTGGTCCGGCTGCTGGTCGAGGCGACGGTGGAGCACCAGATCGAAGTCGCGCGGCGGCCCGGCCTGGGCGGCGAAGTGGTCGCGGCCATCCTGCAGCAGAACGAACCGGCGGTGCTCACGGCCCTGGCGGGCAATACGCAGACGCCGCTTTCGGCCGGCGACATGGCCCTCCTCGTCAACGCCTCGCGACGGGTGGCGGCCCTGCGCTCGCCTCTGGCCCGACGCCCGGAACTCACCGAGGATCTGGCCCTGCAGCTCTATGTCTGGGTCGGCCAGGCCCTTCGGCAGTCCCTCACCTCGCGCTTCCGGCTCGATCCGGCCGCGCTGGACGCCGCCCTCGCCGAGGCCGTCGGACAGGCGCACGCCGGTGGGGTCCAGGAGGCCGATCCGGCCATCGTCTGGCAGCAGGACGACGAGCGGGAGGAGATGGAGCGGCGCCTGATCTCCAAGCTCGCCGCCGCCGGCCAGCTGCGCCCGGGCTACCTCCTGCGCGCCCTGCGCGAAGGCAAGCTGTCGCTCTTCGTCGGCGCCCTCGCCGCCCTGGGCGATTTTCCGCCCGAGCACATCCGCAAGGCCCTCGACAGCGATCGGCCGGAGCTGCTCGGCCTGGCCTGCGCGGCCGTGAGCATCGACCGAAGCGCCTTCCCGACCATCCTGCAGCTCGTCCGCGAACTGAACGAAGACCGGCCCTGCGGCGGGGCCGAAGGCGCCCGACGCGCCTTGAGCGCCTTTGGCCCGTTCTCTCCCGATCTGGCGGCGGCCGCCTTCCGCCAGGCCGTGGCCGCCCACTGAGGCTTGCGGACGCCCGACGAGATCGGGTTTGACAAGGCCGGACGGCTGCCGGCTTTTGCACCGCCATGTTCAAGGCCGAACCCTTCGTGACCCGCGTCGCCTTCGCCGCCAGCGACCGCCCCGAAGCCCAGGATGCGCTGAAGGACCTGACGGCGCGCTACGGTCAGGTCCCGGAGGACCAGGCCCAGGTCATCGTCGCCCTGGGCGGCGACGGCTTCATGCTGGAGACCCTGCATCGGAACATGGGCGCGCCCAAGCCGATCTACGGCATGAACCGCGGCTCCGTCGGCTTCCTGATGAACGAGTACAGCGCCGACGACCTGCTGGACCGGATCAACGCCGCCGAACGCGCCGTCATCCACCCGCTGAGCATGGTCGCCGTGGACATCCGCCGGCGGCAGCACCGGGCGCTGGCGATCAACGAGGTGTCGCTGCTGCGCCAGACCCGCCAGACGGCCAAGCTGCGCATCTCGGTGGACGGCAAGGTCCGGCTCAACGAGCTGTCGTGCGACGGCGCCCTCGTCGCCACGCCGGCGGGATCGACCGCCTACAACCTCTCGGCTCACGGGCCGATCATCCCCCTGGACGCCAAGGTCCTGGCCCTGACGCCGATCAGCGCCTTCCGGCCCCGCCGTTGGCGGGGCGCCCTGCTCGGCCACGAGGCCCGCGTCACCTTCGAGATCCTGGAGGCCGACAAGCGGCCGGTCAGCGCCGTGGCCGACAATTACGAGGTCCGCGACGTCCTCGAGGTGCATGTGGCCGAGAACCGCGACATCAGCCTGGTCATGCTGTTCGACGCCGGGCGCAGCCTGGAGGAGCGGGTTCTCGCGGAGCAGTTCTCGTCCTGAGGCAGGCATAGCCACGCCTCATTCGTTGTTAAGGTCTGGGAACTACGGTCAGGCCAAGCATCCGTAAAGGAGATGGCCATGAGTCAGCAGAATACCGGTCAGGTGATCCAGGTCCCCAACACCCTCCGACTGAAGGTCGGCGGCCGGTTCGGCTCGGTCGATCCCAGCGCGATCGCCAAGGCCGAAGCTGCGCTCAAGAACCTCTCCGGAAACTTCGCCCAGTGGCTTCAGGACGAGGTCACCAAGCTCGAGACCGCCCGCGCGCGGGTGAAGTCCGAAGGTGCGAACCCGGAAACGCTCGAGAGCCTCTATCTCCGCGCTCACGACCTGAAGGGCCTGGGCACCACCTACGAATTCCCGCTGATCACCCGCATGGCCGCCTCGCTCTGCAAGCTGATCGACGACAAGGACAAGCGCCTGGAGGCGCCGATGGTGCTGATCGACGCCCATATCGACGGCATCAAGGCGGCCGTCCGCGACAGCATCAAGACCGACGACCATCCGGTCGGAAAGATCCTGGTCGAGGAACTGGAGCGCCGCGTGGCCGCCTCGGGCCTGGTCTGACCCGGACTTAGAGGACCGAGGCGAGCGGCTCGGCCACCGGCCCGTAGCCCGCCGCCTCCGGCAGCACCAGCATCCTGCCTTCGGGACGATCCTCCACCTGCGGCTCAACCGCATAGGGCGGGCGTGATCTCGCCTGGGCGACGGCCTCGTCCGCGGCCCGCGCCTCAGCCAGGCGCATCAGATTCATGCGGGTGGGGAAGACCACCTTGCGCCGCCCCGTCTCGGCGGCCTCGAGGGCTTCCTGCGGCGTGAGCCAGCAGGCGTCCACCGTCTCGCGCCCGTCGCAGGCGGCGAGCTGCCCCTCCGGGGCGTGAGCGACATAGAACCAGGTGTCGAACCGTTTGGCCGCGAAGGCCGGCGTGATCCACCGGGCGAAGACGGTGAGGGCGGCGAGGTCGATGCTCGCACCCGCCTCGCGCACCACGTCCAGGAACGGGATCTCGCCCCGGTCGACCGCCTGGCGCAGCTCGAGCGGGCAAGGCTCCATCTCCAGAGGCCCGCCTCCGCGGCCGCGCGCGAGCAGGACGCCGGCCTCCTCGAACACCTCCCGGATGGCGGCGATGCGCAGTGGGCGCTGCTCGGCCTCCACCGCGCCCCAGCCCAGGGCATGCTCCGACCAGGCTTCGTCCAGATCGCCGGCGTGGGTCTTGCCGCCCGGAAAGACGAGGGCGCCGGAGGCGAACTCGATCTGCCGGTGGCGCTCGACCATCAGCACCTCGAAGCGCGGCGCGTCGCGCAGCAGCAGGATGGTCGAGGCGGGGACGGCGGCGGCGGAATCCATGGCTCATGTTGAGCCGCGACGCCGCCCTTGGCCAGCGGCTTCGGCCGCGCCGGTCAGGCCAGCTGGGCGGCCGGCGCCTGCCGGTCGGCCAGGCGGTCCATCTTCTCCAGCAGATAGTCGGCGTCCTCGCGGCCGCCCACGTGGGGCTGGGTGAGAAAACGTTCGAGCATCTTCTTCTGGAAGCGCTCGCGGTCGCGCGCGCCGCCGTCGAACTCCACGGCGTGGAAGGTGTCCACCCCGGCCCGGAACGCGGGGAAGAGTCGCGCCGGCAGTCCCGCCCGCTCATAGACGGCCTTGAGACCGAGCGGCCCGGCGTCGTGGATCATCAGCCAGGTGCGATGGTGCGGCACGCCGGCCAGTTCGGCCAGGCCCCACTCGAAGAAGGCCATGTGGCCGTGAGCCAGGGCCCGCAGCAGAAGCGAGGCGGTCAGGCGCTCATTGCGGTGCAGGTGGGCGACGAAGGACTTCAGGTCCGCGGTCCGGCCGGCCTGGTCCACCAGGTCGATGGTCGCGCGCTCCTTGGCGCCGGTGGCGATCTGAAGCGCCAGTTCGGCCGAGACCGGGTGATGGGTCAGCAGGTGATCGCGCACCTTGTCGCTGACCATGTCGACGAGCTTCTCGGTGACCGACAGCGGCAGGGCCTGACGATAGGCCACGGCCGAGAGGACGCGCTCGGAGCGCTCGAACCGCGCCAGCACCTGCATCAGGGTGGCGTCGGCGAAATCGGCGTTGTCGTTGGCGCAGGCGACCTCGACGGCGCGCTCGGTGCCCACCTCGACGATGGCCTGGGTCACCCGCTTCGACAGGCGCGGGCGCTTGGCCACGGCCACCTGCCGGATGGGCCCGCCCAGGCGCACGATCTCCATCAGATCCTCGTCGGTGAAGACCGGCGAGAAGGCGATGATCGGCTGGCAGACGCTCTCCACGTCGCGGGCGAGCTTCACCGCCACGTCGTGCGGCAGGAGGGGCGAGTGCTTCAGGGTGACGGCGAGCGCACGGCGCACCAGTTCGGCCGCGTCGGCGGCCATGACGCGGAGGATTTCCTGCGCCAGATCGCGCTCCTCCGCCGTCAGCTCCACCGTCTCGATGCGGCGGCAGAGCTTGTGGGCGACCACCGCACGCTCGTCCGGCGTCGCGCCCTTGACGAGTGTGCGGATGTCCTCGTCGGTCAGAGCCGCCCGCGTGGTCGTCATGACGCACCCCCTCGCCTTCAGGACCGCCGTCCCAACCTCGGATAATGGTCGGTTAGGCTTAACGATCAGTTGCACACGCGGCTGTGGATTAACGCTGTTCCGTAACCCCGCGCCAACCGTGCGCCTCTACCCTCGACACGTGTCCGCAGAGGGTTCGTCCGTGTCATCAAACGCCGATTCTCGTCGGGCCGCGCCACTGCGCGGCGGGGCGTCCTTCTCCCACCAGTCGCTCGAGGCGCAGACCGCTCTGCTGCCCTACGCCCTGGCCGCCTTCGCCATCAGCCTGCCCGTCTATGTCTGGGCCGGTTCGTTCGCCCCGAACACCGCCTGGATGACGGCGAGCTTCGCCCTCTTCGCCATCGCCTGCGGCGCCACCTACGCCGCGGTGAGCTGGCTGAAGACCGAGGCCGCCGCCGATCTCGGCCGGCGCGCCCGGGTGCACATCCTGACCGGCCTCATCTGGGCCGGCTGCGTGGCCCAAATCGCCGCCTTCGCCCACCAGGCCGGCCCGATGCGCGAACCTCTGCTGATGATGGCCACGGCCGCGGCGGTGGTCTGCATCTTCTTCACGGCGCCCTGGCTGCCGAGCCTGCTGGTGGTCGGGGCCGCCGCCGCCGCCGGGCCGCTGATCGCGCTCTTCGCCCATCCGGAGAGCGAAGGCGCCGCCACCCTGGCCTGGGGGGCCGTGGCGCTGGCCTTCGCGCTCGCCCTGATCCTGAACCGCATCCTGCGCCGCCAGTTCGCCCTGGCCAGCGAGCGCGAGGTGCTGATCGCCGACCGCGCCGGAAAGGTCGAGGAGGCGAGCCGCCTGGCCCAGTCGAAGTCTGACCTGGTCGCCACCCTGAGCCACGAGATCCGCAACGGCCTGACCGGCGTCGCCCACGTCCTGGCCTCGGCCGCCGGCCGCAACGGCCGCGCCGCGCCCTCGCGCGAGCAGCTGTCGGCGGCCCTGGACGCGGTCAACGACCTGATCGCGGTCCTCAACACCACCCTGGATTCCGAGACCGCCGAAGCCGGCCGCCTGGCCGTGGACATCCGTCCCATCGACGCCGCAGCCCTGGTCCGGGATCTCGTCCTGCTCAACCGGCCGCATGCGGCCGCCAAGGGCCTGGAGCTGACCCTGCACGTGCCCGCCGAGCTCTCTGAGGGCCGCGGCGCGGCGCTGGGTGATGCGACCCGGGTCCGCCAGATCCTGGCCAACCTGATCGGCAACGCGATCAAGTTCACCGTCCGCGGGCGCGTGGAAGCCCGCCTGGAGATCACCGAGGCCGGCCGCCTCGCCGTAGAGGTCGCCGACACCGGGCCGGGCCTGTCGCCCGAAGAACTGTCGCGCGCCTTCGAGGCCTTCCACAGGGTCGAGCGGACCAGCGCCGGCGTGCCGGGGGCGGGTCTGGGCCTGTCGCTGTCGCGGCAGCTGGCGCGGCTGATGCACGGCGAGCTGAAGGCGAGCAGCGCGCCCGGCGTCGGCAGCTGCTTCCGGCTGGAGCTGCCCTTCGACGCCACGGCTTCGGGCGACACGCCCGAATTCGAGGATGCCGCCGCCCTTCCGGCGCAGGATCGGCGCAAGCTGCGCATCCTGGTGGCGGAGGACGACGGCCTGAACGCGGCCATGCTGCGGGCCGTCCTGGAACAGCTGGGCCACCAGATCGTCCACGCGGCCGACGGCCGGCGGGCGACGGACCTGGCGCGGGTCTGCGAATTCGACCTGGCGATGATCGACGGCCGCATGCCGGGCCTGGACGGTCCGCAGGCGACGGCCGAGATCCGCCGCTTCGAAGGCGCGGCGGGACGCCTGCCGATCATCGCCGTCATCGGCGGCGACGCCGAGGAGGCTCAGGAATGCCTGGAAGCCGGCGCCGACGCGGTGCTGCGCAAGCCGGTCACCGTCACCGCCGTCGCCCGGGCCGTCGCCGACGCGACGGCGCGTTCGGGCCAGGAGGCCGGCCGCCGCGTCGCCTGACGTCGCGGCGCCCTTTTCCCGGCCGGCGCCGAACGCCATCATGCCGCCGAACGACAAGGCCGGGCCCATGCCGCCCGGCCGCCAGGCGGAGGACCAAGGCTCGTGATCCTGAAGGGACTGAAGGTGGTGGAGTTCGCCACCTATATCGCCGCGCCCGGCGCGGCCGGCGTCTTGGGCGACTGGGGCGCGGAGGTCATCAAGATCGAACGGCCCGGCGGCGACGAGATGCGGCACGTCTTCGCCGACGCCAAGAGCGAGCTGTCGGCCAACCCCACCTTCGAGATGGACAACCGCGGCAAGCGCTCGGTCGTCCTCGACATCTCCAAGCCGGAGGGCCGGGACGCGGTGGCGCGGCTGGCGGAAGACGCCGACGTGTTCATCACCAATGTCCGGCCAGCCTCTCTGAAACGGGCGGGCCTGGACGAGGCCGCGCTGCGGGCGAAGAACCCCCGCCTCGTCTATGCGCTCGTCACCGGCTACGGACTCGAGGGACCTGACGCCCACAAGCCGGGCTTCGATGTCACCGCCTTCTGGTCGCGTGCCGGCGTGGCCCACATGCATGCGCCCAAGGGGACCGATCCCTTCCTGCTGCGCACCGGCGTCGGCGACCACACCACCTCGCTCGCCACCGTCTCGGCCATACTGGCGGCGCTCTACGAGCGCGAGCGGACAGGGGAAGGACGGTTCGTCCAGACGTCGCTGCTGGCCACCGGCGTCTATGTGGTGGGCTCGGACCTGGCGGTGCAGCTGCGCTTCGGGCGGCTGGCCTCCAACCGGTCCCGGCGCGAGCCGCTGAACCCGCTGGCGAACTTCTTCAGGAGCGCCGACGGGCGGTGGTTCGTGACCAATCCGCGGGGCGGGAGCGTCGACTGGAAGGCCATGTGCGACGTCGCCGGCCGGCCCGACCTGCTGGAGGATCCCCGCTTCGCCGGCGGGCGCGAGCGCAAGGCCAACACCGCCGAACTGACGGCGGAGTTCGACGCCGCCTTCGCCGCCCTCACCTATGAGGAGATCACCGCAAGGCTCGACGCCGCCGATCTCGTCTGGGCGCCGGTGCAGACCCCCGCCGAGGTGGCGGCCGATCCGCAGGTCCGCGCCGCCGGCGCGCTGGTCGAGGTCGAGGATGGCCGTGGCGGCCGCGCCGATTCGCCGGCCGCGCCCGCGCGCTTTCCCGGCAGCGACGCGCCGAGCCGCCCCGCAGCGCCGGCTCTGGGCGCCCACACCCGCGAGGTGCTGGCGGAGATCGGATACGGGCCAGCCGAGATCGAGGCCATGATCGAGGCCGGCGCGGCCGCCTAGGTCCCGTCCCGGGCCTCGGAGAGCATGCGCAGCATTTCGGTGGAGAAGAGCGAGCCGCCGAGCCGCTGTCCGACGCCGGCGTCCTCGGCGCTCTGCGATCCCCGGAGGATGAAGTCCACCAGGGCCTCCTGCTCGCGCAGGGCTTCGGCCCGCCGGGCCGAGGCGTACTGGATGAAGCCGCCGTCGGGCGCGGGCGTCGGCTGGGCTTCGCGCGGGCGGACCGCCTCCCCGCCCCCGCCGGTGCGGGTCAGGTTGGCGTAAACCTCGGCCACGGTCGCCGCGCGGCCGCCCTTATAGAAGATCGATCGGTTGGCGCGGGCGGCCTCGGGGAAGAGCGAGGCGGCGCTGGCGTTGGGCTGGGTGCGGGTGGCCTCGATCAGACGCGCCGATCCCTGCGGCCCCAGGAAGTGGGCGGCGTAGAGCTCGCCGGCCGTGGGCGTGCGCCCGACCCGGCCGCGCAGATAGGCGGCATGGTCCGTGGCCAGCTCGCCGGCCATCAGCGAGGCGGCGTGGGGGTCGTAGCGCAGGTCCATCACCGTCTTGCGCGCCTCGGCGCCGGCGACACGGTAGCGCCCGTCCGAGCCCTTCTGGATCAGGTCGGCGTAGCGGGCATAGCCGTACTTGGCGCCATGCTGCTTGAGGGTGGCGAGCCAGGTCTGCTCGACGAACTGGAAGAGGCCGGCGGCCGAGGAGGTCTTGGCCTTGGCCGAGGGGTTGTAGCCGCTCTCGCGGTGGGCCGTGCCCATCAGGAAGGTGAAGTCGACGCCCGTCGCGCTTGAGGCGCGCTGGATCGCCGTTTCAACCACACCTCTGAGGCCCTGCACCGCCATGCGCCTCTGATGCCGCAGACATGGTTAATTCGCCGCTAACCACGTTCGCCCGGAGGGTCAGGCGTCGAAACGCCGCGGGTCCAGGCGCTTCGCCCAGGGGCCGGGATCGTGACCGAGCACGACATCGGCGACCATTCGACCGACCATCGGGGCGAGCAGCCAGCCATTGCGACGCGCGCCGGTCGCAAGGATCACGCCGTCAGCGGCCGACTCGCCGACCATGGGCAGGCCGTCGGGAGTCGCCGCCCGCACGCCGGCCGCAGCGATCCAGGGACGGTCGGCCAGGCGAGGAAAGACCGCCGCGGCGCGCGCGGCGAAATCGCGCGCCACCGCAGCATCGACGGTCCCCTCCCCGCGCCCCACCTCCATGGTCGCGCCGATCAGGGGTCCAAGGTCGGAAGGGACGGCGTAGGCCCCAGGACCCCGGAGCGCCGGCCCCGTATAGTCCAGATACGGCAGGCTCAGGATGTGGCCCTTGATCGGCGACAGGACCTTCAGCTCCGGCGCCAGCTTGACCGAACTGGGCGACCAGCCGGTGGCGACCACGAGGCGGTCGATCGTCTGCAGATCGGGCGGCGCAGTGTTGAAGACCACGCCAAGATCTTCGGCGACGACGGCCATCGAGAGAAGCGCCGAGCTATCGATGCGCCAGTCCTCCGCGATGGCGAGCGCGCCCAGCCCGGCGGCGAAGCCCAGGGGGAAGTCGGGCAGCTCTGAGGGGCCGAGACGATGGGACGAACGCCCCAGAGCCGACAAGGCCGTCTCCAAGCCGGCCAATCGCGCCTCGTCCCCCAAGAGCAAGGTTCCCGTGCGGTCCAGGTCGAGCCCGTTCTCGGCGGCGAAGGCGGGCCAGAGCGCGCCGGCGGCCAGCAGGAGGTCGACGTGCGGCCGGGCGGACTCGTCGGTCAGGGCTTCGCTGACCGGCGCGATCATGCCGGCCGCCACGCGTGAGGCGTTCTGTTCGAGCGGCCTCTTCGGATCGTGCACGCTGACCTGCGCGCCAGACTTGGCGAGCTCCAGCGCGCAGGCGAGCCCGAACACGCCTTCGCCGACGATGGCGACTCTCAAACCTTGGGTCATGGCGTCCTTAGGAACCCGCCGTCGCGGCAGATCAAGAGGAACCGGCCCGATCGGCGCGGGTTCACCGCTGGCTTTCAACCGTTGTGGAGACGCACGTGGCCGAGGCCCTGAAGCTCGACATACCTGATGAACTGGACCAGCTGGCCAAGGCGGTCCTGAAGACCGCCTGCGACCGCGACCTGCGCCTGGCCTCCGCCGAGAGCTGTACGGGCGGTCTGCTGGCCTCGCTGCTGACGGACATCCCCGGCTGCAGCCACGCCTTCGAGCGGGGATTCGTCGTCTATACGGACGAGGCCAAGAACGAGCTCCTGGGCGTGCCCAAGGCGATCCTGGAGACCGACGGGGCCGTGTCGGAGGCCGCCGCGCGGGCCCTGGCCGCCGGGGCGCTGGAGCGCTCGCGCGCCGACATCGTGGCCGCCATCACCGGGTTCGCCGAGGCTGGCCCGGGGCCGGAGGACGAAGCCGGCCTCGTCCACTTCGCCAGCGGCCGACGCCATCGCGGCGTCCATCACCGCCTGGTGCGGTTCGGCGACATCGGGCGGGCGCGCGTGCGCTACGGCGCCCTCGAGGTCGCGCTGAAGATGATGCGCGAGGAAATGGAGGCCTGACGTCTTGCGCGACGTCAGGCCCGAGTTGTCCGCGGCTACTCGGCCGCGATCGTCACCGGAGCGGCGGTGCGATCCTTGAAGTTGATTTCCTGGAGGTACTTGATGCCCTCCTCGGCGATGTCGTCGCCGACCATCTTCTCGCCTTCGGCCTTCAGCTCGTCCATGTCGACATAGGTCGCATAGAAGGCCCGCGTCCGCTCGGTGATCAGGCCGGCGTTGAAGAGGGTCTTGATGAGCACGCGGAAGATGTTGGTCTGGCTCTTCAGCCGCTCGCGACGGCTGTCGTCGTTCTGGTAGGTGGCGCGCATCTCGGCGACCACCCGCTCCGGATCAAGCCCGAACTGGGTGTAGATCGCCGCCTGCTGCACGGGCGAGCCCATGTTGAACAGCAGCGACTGGAAGCAGTGGGCGGCCCAGTCCTCGACGATGTCGCGCTCTTCCTGCGTCATCTTCGGAATGGTCCGGTCGGCCCAGATCTTGCCGAACTTGTGGTGGAAGGCCTCGTCGGTCATCACCAGCTGGAAAAGCTTCCTGGCCAGGGGATCGCGGTTGTACTGGAAGCCCGCGGCGAAGGCGCCCATGGCCAGGCCCTCCACCAGCATCTGCATCCCAATGATCTTCTTGTAGACCTCCGGGGCGGCGATGATGTCGACCAGCAGCTGCTGCAGGGTCGCGCCGCAGGGCCGCGGGCGGCCCCAGCGGGCCTTCACATACTTGGCGAAGGCGGTGACGTGGCGGGCTTCCTCGCGCGTCTGGTTGGCCGCGTACTCCTGGGCGCCCTGATCCTTGAGCACGTGGCAGAGGCTGGCCGACAGGTTCAGCGCCCCCTGCTCCCCATGCAGGATGGAGGAGAAGTTCCAGAGCACCATCTCGTTGATGAACTTGACCTTCTGGCCCGTCTTCTCGAGGTGGTCGAGCACGTAGGGCACGCCGAGCGCCATGACCTGATCGTCCGGGAGAAGCGCCTCGTTCTCCATGTCCCAGGGCTCGGAGAAGTCGATGTACTTGGGATCGAGGGGGTCCCAGAAGTGGTCATGGGTGGCCGAGATGATCTTGTCGAACGCCGTCGAGCGGGCGTTGTAGCGGTCCAGCTCCAGCATGGACTCGAAGTCGTCGGGGGCCACCGCGTCATACATGACGTCTTTGGTGATGTTGCCGTCGGCCATGGTTTCCTCCCAATGCAGCCGAGGACCAGCAGACGCCCCGAAACGGCGTTTGGATAGGGCGCCCTCAGCGGCGGCCGAACAGCAGCTCCAGCCCCTGGATGACGTCCTCCAGCAGGGCGTCGTGGCGCTCCGTCTCCGGCGAGGCGAGCGTGGCCGCCCCATGGCCGCAGGCCCAGACGGCGAGCGCGATCTTCGTCCGGGCCTCGGGTTCGTCGCGATCGGGCAAGGCCACCCCGATGGCCCGCTCAAGGACCTCGAACGCCTTCTGCCGCGCCTCGTCGACCTTCGAGTGGCCCAGCACGCCGGCGTCGAACATCAGGCCGAACAGGGCCGGCTGCGCCCGGGAGAAGCCGAAATAGGCTCGCGCCAGGGTGCGGATCCGCACCCCCTGGGGCGCCTCGGCGAGGGCCTGCTCCAGGGTCTGTTCAAGCTCCTGGAAGCCGGTGGCCGCCAGTTCGGCCAGCAGTTCGGCCTTGTTTTCATAGTGATGATAGACCGAGCCCGGCGCGATGCCCGCCCGGGCGGCCAGGGACCGGAGGTTCAGCTGGGCGAGGCCGCCGGCCTCCACCAGGGCGCGCGCCTCCTCGAGCAGCTGCGCCCGCAGATTGCCCACGTGGTATTTGCGGCGCGCCGCCGCATCCGACCAGGCCATCAGCGCCGGCTCCGCGGCTCTGCGCGCCGGACCGTCACGCCCGACGCCATGAAGGACTGTTTCTCGCGCTCCAAAGGCATGGGGCGATTGGGCGCCAATGCGCAGGCGATGTCCAGAAGTCACCTCCGGCCAGGCTTCGCCTTCGCGCGACGGCAGGTCGCATCGCGAGCGCTGCCGACGCCCCCCATCCTCCTGGTCAGCAAACGCCGGCGCGGATAATCCTACCTAATGCATAGGATTTAAACCCGCCTGCAGATAAACTTGGGTTGGACGACGCCGCCCCTGCTCTACCTGTAGGGGAACCGAGCCCCGGAGCAGACGTTGCTCGGGGCAGGAACAAGGAAAGACAGGATGGGCCAGGCCCTCGCGGACAGACTGCCCAAGACGGGCGATGCGATTTACTCCCGAACCCAGGCGCTTGCCTGGCGAAGCCAAGAGGATGGCAGATGGTCGGCGCGCCAGACGCTGACCTTCGTTGTCGCCTCCTCCGCCCTTCTCTGGATGTTGCTTCTGGAGACGGCGCGAGTTCTCTAGGCGCGCCGGGCGGCGATGTGGTGAAGGACGACCCCGCTGGTCGTCGCCACGTTCAGGGAATCGAAGCCCGCCGCCATCGGAATGCGCACGGAACGCGTGCGCGACAGGAGGTCCGCCGGCAGGCCTGGTCCCTCCGCCCCGAACAGGACCGCCGTCCGGGCGGCCGGCCTGAAGTCGGCGAGGGTCTCGCGCCCCGAAGGACTGAGGGAGACGACCTCGAATCCCGCCCCGGCCAGCCGATCCACCAGATCCTCGGAGGGCCGCAGGCGCGCGAACGGGGTGACGAGCGCAGCCCCGACCGACACCCTCAGCGCCTTGCGATAGAGCGGATCGCAGCAGCCGGCGTCCAGCACCACCGCATCCGCCCCGAAGGCCGCGGCGTTGCGGAAGATGCCCCCCATGTTGTCGTGATTGCCCACGCCGTGGACGGCGACGACCGTCGCCTGAGGGCCGAGGCCTTCCAGCACCTCGTCCGCGCTCGCCGCCGGCAGCCGGCCCAGGCCGAGCAGCCCGCGGTGGATATGGAATCCCACGATCGCGTCCATCACCGCCGGCTCGGCCACATAGACCGGCGCGCCGGGCGCGACGCCGGCGATCATCTCGGCGAACCTCGGCGCGCGCGGCGCGGCGACCAGGAAGGCCACAGGCGAGCACCGCGGCGAGCCGATGAGGTGGCGCAGAACCACCTCGCCCTCGGCCATGAACAGTCCCTGACGTCCGACGAGATCGCGGTCGCGCACGTTGAGGAACGGCTCGACGCGCGGGTCGGCGGGATCGTCGATGGCGACGAACGGCGGCGATGCGCCCGCTTCCTGCTTCAAGTTCGGAATTCCCGCATCCGGAGAACGGGAAAAGTTGACGCCCGCGTCATCTTTCGCCTATCCTTGCGTCAAAATCTGGAGGATTCTCATGGCTGACGGTTCGGTGGACATTTTGAAGGACGCGCAGGCGAAGGCCTATGCGACGCCCCTGGACGAGCTGAACCCAGCCCAGCCGGCCCTCTTCCAGGCCAACGCCATGTGGCCCTATTTCGAACGGCTGCGGAAGGAGGCTCCGGTCCACTACACGGCCGAGAGCGAATACGGCCCGTACTGGTCGATCACCAAGTACAACGACATCATGGCCGTGGACACCAATCACCAGGTGTTCTCCTCCGAGCCCGGCATCACCATCGCCGAGCAGACGGGCGACGAAGGCCCGCTGCCGATGTTCATCGCGATGGACCCGCCCAAGCACGACATCCAGCGCAAGACCGTCAGCCCGGCCGTCTCGCCGACCAACCTGCAGATCCTCGCCCCGCTGATCCGCGAGCGGGCGGCCAAGATCCTGGACTCGCTGCCGATCGGCGAGGAGTTCGACTGGGTCGACAAGGTCTCGATGGAACTGACGGCGATGACGCTCGCCACCCTCTTCGGGGTGAAGCAGGAGGACCGCCGCAAGCTGACCTACTGGTCCGACGTGGTGACCGCGGCCCCCGGCCACGGCCTGATCGATACGCTCGAGCAGAAGATGCAGATCTTCATCGAGTACCACGCCTACTTCACCGAGCTCTGGAACGAGCGCGTCAACGCCGAGCCCACCGGGGACCTGATCTCCATGCTGGCCCACGGCCCGGAAACCCGGAACATGTCGCCGCGGGAGTACTTCGGCAACGTCGTGCTGCTGACCGTCGGCGGCAACGACACGACCCGCAACACCATCTCCGGCTCCGTCCTGGCGCTGAACGAGAACCCCGACCAGTACAAGAAGCTGCGCGAGAACCCGGACCTGATCCCGTCGATGGTCTCGGAGACCATCCGCTGGCAGACGCCGCTGGCCCATATGCGCCGGCGCGCCACCCAGGACATCGAGTTCGGCGGCAAGAAGATCAAGGAAGGCGACAAGGTCGTCATGTGGTACGTCTCGGGCAACCGCGACGACGAGGTGATCGAGAACCCGAACGCCTACATCATCGACCGCGCCCGGCCCCGCCAGCACATCTCCTTCGGCTTCGGCATCCACCGCTGCGTGGGCAACCGCCTGGCCGAGCTGCAGCTTCAGATCATCTGGGAAGAGATCATGAAGCGCTTCCCCGACATCCAGGTCGTCGAGGAGCCCAAGCGGGTCTATTCGACCTTCGTGAAGGGCTATGAATCCATGAAGGTGGTCATCCCCAAGCGGCTCTGACCCTCTGCGCCCCTTCGAGCATCTGCGGGCGTCGCCAGGAAGCCCCGCCGCTCTCACCAGCGGCGGGGCTTTTGCGTGGGGGGCGCGGCCGGCTATGACCGCGGCATGAAGCCCTGGATCCACCTCGACAGCGCCCAGATGCCCGACGACGGGGGCGAGCTGCGCCTGATGCGCCGCGACACCGAGTTCTCCATCATGGCCGGCCCGATCGAGCTGATGAACAGCCGGCTGAGCGGTTCGGAGGAGGCGCTGGCGACCCTGACCTGGGAGCGCCTGTCCGGCCGCGCGGCGCCACGGGTGCTGATCGGCGGCCTGGGGATGGGCTTCACCCTGCGGGCCGCCCTGGCCGTGCTGCCGGGCGATGCGCGGGTGACCGTGGCCGAACTGGTTCCGGCGGTGGTGGCCTGGGCCCGCGGACCGCTGGCGGGGGTGTTTTCCGGCTGTCTGGACGACCCGCGGGTGACCATCCGCGAGGGGGATGTCGGCCCGCTCATCGGCGCGCGGCAGGCCGCCTGGGACGCCATCCTGCTCGACGTGGACAACGGGCCGGAGGGCCTCACCCGGCGGGCCAACGACGCGCTCTACGATCTGGCGGGCCTCGCGCGGACGCGGGCGGCCCTGACCCGCGGCGGAGTCGTTGCGGTCTGGTCCTCGGCGCCGGACGAGGGCTTCACCCGGCGCATGCGCCGCAGCGGCCTCCTCACCGAGGTCCTGCGCGTCCCCGCCCGCAAGGGCGGACGGGGCGCCCGGCATGTCATCTGGATCGGGACGAACGGCGGCCGCTGAGCCCTAGGGCCGACGGTCGGCGATCGCCTCGCCGCCCTCCTCCTCCTCCAGCAGGGCCGCATTGTCGGCGTTGGCGCTGAGCCGGACACGATCGCCCTCCACCTCGGCCACCAGGCCGCCGGAGATGTAGTGATGGTGATCGCTGTGCGAGCCGCTGTCGGCCCGCGTCAGCTTGATCCGGTCGCCTTCCACCTTGTCGACCGTGCCGAGGCGGACGCCGTCGGCCCCGATGACTTCCATATGTTCCCTGATCGCCGAGAGATCGGCCATGGCTGACGCTCCTTCGCTGTCTGGCGAAGGAAACGGCGCGGCCGGACCGGTGTTCCGTCCGGCCGCCGCCGCGCGCCGTCCTAGCTCTTGCGGGGGCCCACCAGGCCGAAGGCCGCGCCCTGAGGATCGATGCAGGTCATGGAGAAGTCCCCGCCGGGGATTTCGTCCGGCGCCTGGACCACCTGGCCGCCGCCCGCCTCGACGGCGGCCTTGGCGGCGTCGATGTCCGGGACGCGGAAGTAGGTCATCCACGAGGGCGGACCCATGGCCGCATCGGCCTTCATCATGGCTCCGATCACCCCGCCGTGGCGAATGAACTGGTACTGGCCCATGGGCCCCATATCCATGTCGCCGTCGTGGCGCCAGCCGAACAGGTCGCCGTAGAAGGTCCAGGCGGCGGCCTGGTCCAAGGTGCGCAGCTCGTTCCAGGCGGCGTGCCCCACCCGCGGCCGGTCATTGGCGAAGGCCATGCTCTTGCCGCCCGAGGCGGGCTTCATGACGTAGAGCGGCGCGCCCTGAGGGTCGGCCACCATGGCCATGCGCCCGACCATGGGAACATCCATGGCCGCCATCTGGACGGTCCCGCCCTTGGCCTCGACGGCCGCCACCGCCTCGTCCACGTCGTCCACCGCGAGGTAGGACAGCCACACCGGGCGGGCGCCGTTGGCGACCATCTCCGGCGTGACGGCCATCAGGCCCCCGACCTCGTGCTCGGGCGCATGGACGATGCGGTAGTCCATGTCGGCCTGGCCGAAACTGGCGAAGGTCCAGGGCAGCACCTTGGCGTAGAAGGCCTCGGCGGCGTCGACGTCGGTGGTGAGCAGCTCGTACCAGATGAAGTCGCCCGGCCGGCTCACCTGCGGCGCCTCGAGCGTCACGACGGGCGCGAAGCCGCCGAAGATCATCCGCGCGCCGTCGAAGGGCATGGGATTGTGCTCCGGGCTCATCCGCGGGTCGGTCTTCATAAGCTCTTCCATGCGCGACATGGCGGCGTCGCGCGTCGCCTTGTCCGGCCACTCGATGAAGGAGAAGACCACCGCCTCCTCGGCCGTCGCCTGGACGGCGCGGCGGAAGTCGGTCTGCTTGCCGTCGGGAACGTCGTCCCCCCAGCACTCCAGAACCCGCAGGGCGCCGAGCTCCATGAAGACGCTGTCGCCGAGATTGGCGTGGTCGATGAACTTCTGGCGGTTGGCGGTGGGAACCGCGATCACGAAGCCGTCGATGTAAGTCATGGTCTGCCTCCTGAGGCGTGCCTCCGGCCGATGCTGCGCCGGGCGAGCCAAGGACGAACTACGACTCAGAAATGCGACAACGGCGACCGTCGAAATTTCATCGGCCGTGGACGCGCGGTCTTCAGCGGGTCTCCGGCCTGGGCAGCAGGACGCAGGCGCGGGCCAGGGAGACGCGCGTCAGCTCACGCCGGCGCAGGAAGATCTGCATGGCGTCCGTGGTCGGGTCGCGGGAGACCTGCCATTCGCCCAGGTCACGGTAGCGGGTCATCAGCAGCAGGCGCCGCGAACCCTCCAGACGGTCGGCCTGGCTCTCGGCCGCGAGGAAGAGACCGAAGATCTGCGTCTCGAAGCGCGCTTCGAAGTCCGGCCAGGCCTGGCCGGACAGGGCGACGAACTCGTCCGCCGCCTCCCCGTCGATGGTGAACCAGTTGTGGACATAGACGCCGCCCGGCGGCGGCCGCGCGCCCTCGGCCGGGCGCAGGGTGGGCGAGAGGCTGTGCGCCTCGGCCTTCGTCTTCGGCGGCAGCTCGAAGCCGCCGCTCCCCAGCACAAGGGCCTGATCGGAGGCGAAGCCCAGCAGGGGCGCGAAGACCGCCACGCAGCCTTCGCGTTCGTAACAGGCGTGGGCGAGGTTCTTCAGCCCGGCGCGGTCGCGTTGCAGCGTGACCTGGAAGTAGTGGTAATCCAAGGCCTTGCCCCTAGAAATTGACGCGGCTGGAGATCGCGCCGTCGACCAGCATGTTGATGCCGGTGGTGAAGGCCGAACGGGGGCTGGCCAGGAACACCGTCGCGGCGGCCACCTCCTCCGGCGTGGCCATCCGGCCGGTCGGATTGCGCTTGATCATCTGGTCGAAGAAGCCCGGCGCATTGGCCTTCACATTGCCCCACACGCCGCCCTCGAAGAACACGGTGCCCGGCGAGACGACGTTGCAGCGGACCTGCTTGGGCGCGCCGACCTTGGCCACCCCCTTGGCGAAGTGGATCAGCGCGGCCTTCATCGGGCCGTAGGCCGAGACGCCGTTCGCTTCGGCCGCCGAAACGGACGAGGTGATGATGAAGCAGGCGTCCCCACTTGCTGCCGCCGCCTTCTCCAGGTGCGGTTGCGCCGCCTCCCAGGTGCGGACGGCGCCCAGCATGTCGACCTCGAACATGGCCCGCCAGTCGTCCTCGCCGCCGCCGCTGACCAGGGCGCTGGCGTTGGAGACAAGCACGTCGAGCCCGCCGAGCGCCTCGGCGGCGTCGGCCACGAAGGCGCGGATGGCCGGGCCGTCGGCGATGTCCACCGCCCGGCCCCAGGCCCGCACGCCCTTGGCCTGAAGAGCCTTCACCGTCTCGGCCACGCCGTCCTCGCCGCGGGCGCAGACGGCCACGTCGCAGCCCTCCTCGGCGAGAAGCTCGGCGATGGACCGGCCGATGCCGCGGCTGGCGCCGGTGACGATGGCCTTCTTGCCCTTCAGTTGCAGATCCATGGCGCGTCCGTCCCTTCATCTCATGATCGAGCGCGGACCTTAGCGCGCCCGCCCCGGCCAGGATCAAGAGCGCGTCCCTCGATTCCTGATCGCCGTTCTCTTTGATCGTTGCGCCCGACAGGCGGGAACGCCAAGCTCTTCGCATGAGCCGGTCGCCAGAACCGGCCG
The DNA here is from genome assembly GCF_013911965.1 of Phenylobacterium sp. Taxonomy (GTDB): domain Bacteria; phylum Pseudomonadota; class Alphaproteobacteria; order Caulobacterales; family Caulobacteraceae; genus Phenylobacterium. The sequence continues at coordinate 20,523 of NZ_JACESE010000019.1, forward strand.
CCAAGGGAGGAAGAACACCATGCGGGTCATCGCCGCCCCGGCCGTCATGGCCGTCCTGCTCGCCGCGGCCCCCGCCGCCGCCAAGACCCTTTCCGTCTCGCCCGGAGCCGACGCCCAGGAGGCCCTGCAGCTCGCCCTGCTCGACGCCAAGCCCGGGGACGTGGTGGAACTGGCCGCCGGCCGATACGAACTCACCGACGGCCTGTCGCTGGACGTCGACGGCGTGACGGTGAAGGGCGCCGGTCCCGAGGCCACCATCCTGTCCTTCGACGGCCAGAAGGGCGGCGCCGAGGGGCTGCTGATCACCTCGGACAGGGTGACGGTGCGCGACTTGGCCGTGGAGAATTCCAAGGGCGACGGGGTCAAGTCCAAGGACGCCGACCAGATCAGCATGATCAATCTGCGGGTGGAGTGGACCGGCGGGCCAAAGGCGACCAACGGCGCCTACGGCGTCTATCCCGTCGGCTCGACCAATGTGCTGATCGAGGGCGTGACGGTCCGCGGCGCGTCCGACGCGGGCATCTATGTGGGCCAGTCGAAGAACATCGTCGTCCGCGGCAGCCGGGCGGAGTTCAACGTGGCCGGCATCGAGATCGAGAATTCCAGCAACGCCGACGTCTACGACAACGTCGTGACCCGCAACACCGGCGGCATCCTGGTCTTCGACCTGCCCAACCTGCCGGTCATGGGGGGCCATTCCACGCGCATCTTCGGCAACCGGATCGTCGACAACGACACGCCGAACTTCGCGCCGGAGGGCAACATCGTCGCCAGCGTGCCCGTCGGCGCCGGCGTCATGGTCATGGCCAACCGCAACGTCCACGTCTTCGACAACGAGATCGACGGCAACCAGACCGCCGCGGTCATGCTCGTCTCCTACACCCGTCCCTTCGACGATGCGAACTACGAGCCGACCCCGCGCGAGGTGGTGGTGCGCGACAACAGGCTCGGCCGCAACGCCTGGGCGCCGGCCTTTCCCGGCGGCGAACAGCTCCTCGCCGCCCTGGGTGGAACCATGCCGCCGGTCATGTGGGACGGGGTGGGCCCGGAGGGCGCCGGCGAGGCGCAGAAGATCAACCTGCTGAACGGGCCGGTCATCAACCTGAACCTGCCCAAGGCCGGCGCCATGGACCAGGCGCGGCCCGAGGTGGCGGCCAAGATCGAACAGGGGGCCGTGGCCGAGCCTGCGGCGGTCGTCCTGCCCGAGGATCAGGCCGTTCTGATGGCCTCGTGAGGCGGGCTGCGATCCTGCTGGCGCTCGCCGCCCTCGCCCTTTCGGGGGCGAGCCCGGCGCCGGCGCCGGTGGACCTTTCCGTCGTCCTGGCCGAAGCCCCGGCGGCGAAGCTGTCGGACTACCGCCTGTTCGTCGACGCCGGCGCGCGCCAGCCGAACGGCCGCGTCACGCCCTACGACGTGGCGACCCCGCTCTTCAGCGACTATGCGGTCAAGCATCGCTACGTCTTCACGCCGAAGGGCGAACCGGCCGCTTGGCGGGACCAGGGGCCCCTCGCCTTCCCCGTCGGCACGGTTCTGGTGAAGACCTTCGCCTATCCCGCGGACTTCCGCCGGGCCGAGCAGGACGAGCGCTTCCTGGAAACGCGCCTTCTGATCCGCAAGGCCGGCGGCTGGACCGCCCAGACCTATCTGTGGAACGCCGAGCAGACCGAGGCGACTCTCAAGCGCGTCGGCGCACGGCTCGATGTCAGCTTCATCGGCCAGGACGGCGCGCCGGTCGCGTTCGAGTACGCCGTGCCGAACCAGAACCAGTGCAAGGAGTGCCATTCGGCCGACGGGGTCATGCAGCCGATCGGCCCGAAGGCGCGCAATCTGAACCACGACTTCGCCTATCGTGAGGGAACGCGGAACCAGCTGTCCCAGTGGCGGACGCTCGGCCTGCTGGCCGGCGGCCCGGCGCCGGCCGATGCGCCGCGGACGGCCGACTGGACCGACGCCTCCGCAGGCCTGGAACAGCGCGCCCGCGCCTATCTCGACGCCAATTGCGGCCACTGTCACAACCCGGCGGGGATGGCGAGCACCAGCGGCCTGTTCCTGAACGCCGAGGAGGACCGACCGGCCCACCTGGGCCTGAACAAGGCGCCCGTGGCCGCCGGCCGCGGTTCCGGCGGGCTCAAGGTCTCCATCGACCCGGGCCATCCGGAGCGGTCGATCCTGATCCACCGCATGGCCTCCGACGATCCGGGCGTGATGATGCCCGAACTCGGCCGCGCCCTGGTCCACGAGGAGGGCGTCGCCGTAGTGGCGGCCTATATTGCGAGCCTCAAGCCCGCGCCCTGAGGGGCGACGTCACTTCGCCGGCGCGTCCAGCGGCAGGCGCAGGGCGTGGCGCATCACCTGGAAGAGGTAGGGCTGGTCCATGGAGCCGCGGATCAGATAGGCCGCCGGGCCGTCGGCATAGGCGGGCACGTCCTCGCCCGCATGGGCGGCGCTGCCCAGACGCACGCCGGCCTGGCGGACCTGATCGGCGGCGGCGATGTCGAGGCCCGTCTGATCGGCCCGCGCCTCGCCCGCCGGCGGACCGCCCGGGCCCGTAGCGTAGGTCAGGATCGGCAGCGGCTTGCCGTCGCCGGCCAGACGCGGCTCGTCGTCCGAGCCGCCGATGAAGCCCAGCACCGGCTCATCGCGGTCGCCGCCGTTGATCACCAGGCCGTGGCTGTGGTCGGCGGTGACGATGATCAGGGTGTCGGCGGAGTCGGTCATCTCCCGCGCCACGGCGACGGCCTTTGAGAGCTCGACGGTTTCGTTGAGCGCCTCGGCCACCAGGCCGGCGTGGTGCGCCTTGTCGATGTGCGCCCCCTCAACCAGCAGGACATAGCCCTGCGGCGCGCGGGAGAGGCGCGTGATGGCCGCGGCCGTCATCTGGGCGAGCGTCGGGATCTGGCGCGCCCGGGCGGCCCGCCCGGTCTCGCGCAGCATATGGTCGGGGGCGAAGAGGCCGAGGATCTGCCCCTCCCCCTTCGCCGCCTGCTCCAGGGCCGCGGCGTCCTGGACGAAGACCGCGCCGTCGTGGGCCTTCCACGCGGCCACCAGGTCGCGCGCGTCCTTGCGGGCCCCGCCGATGACGGTGGGAATGAAGTGGGCCAGACCACCGCCCAGCGCCACATCCATGCGCACCTCGTCGGGGGCGTCCACCAGCTGGCTGGCGATGTCCTTGCAGCCGGCGGCGCGGGCCTCCGGCGGCAGGCCGGTGTCGTCGTGCCAGTCGCGGTCGGCGGCGTGGGCGTAGAGCGCCGCCGGCGTGGCGTCGGTGATCGAGGCGGTGGAGACGACGCCCACGGCCTTGCCCTGCTCGCGCTTGGCGCGCCGGGCGATGGACTCCACGAAGCGGGCCGGCTCGCATACGCCCCGCCGGGTTCCGCCGTCCACGCCCAGGGCGCCGTTGACCGTGCGCACGCCCGTGGTGATGGCCGAGGCGCCGTTGGCGGAGTCGGTCACCAGGGCGTTCTGCGAATAGGTCCGCACGAGACCGCCGTCGGGCAGGGTCTCGAACGCCAGATTGTTGGAGGGACCGTCGCGGCCGCCCCGCTGGCCTTCCAGGATGCGGGCCGCCGTGACGGTGCTGACGCCCATGCCGTCGCCGATGAACAGGATGACGTTACGCGCCGGGGCGGCGTTCGGCGCCTTGGCCAGCGCCGCCTGCAGCGCAGCGGCCGGATCGGCGCCGGCCGCATGGGCGGCCATCGGGAACAGGAGGGCGAGGGTCGCCGCAGCGGCCCGGGCGGTGGCTTGGAGGGTCATGCTGGCCTCGGCAGGGCGGCGCTCGAGGGCCGCAGATTCGGCGCTTATGCCCGGCTCAGGTGACGGCCGTACGAAGATCGACGTCATTTGACCGACAAATGGAGGCCGGCCCGCGTGCAACAGGCTCGATCCCCGGCCAAAGCCGATCCGTGAGCGCGAAAACTCTGCGGGAAACAGCCGCAAGGCCGCCGGCCCGGATGCGGAAGGTCCTGCTGGCCGGGAAACGAAAAAGGCCTGATTGCTCAGGCCCTTTGCGATGGTACCGCCTCCCCGGTTCGAACGGGGGACCTCCAGAGCCACAATCTGGCGCTCTAACCAACTGAGCTAAGGCGGCGTGTCGCGAGGGGTAGGTTTCTAGTGGCCGCGCCGGCTCCGATCAAGCGCGATCGCACGCGCCGGAGCCCCGCTTCCAAAGAAAAACCCCGGAAGCCGAAGCTTCCGGGGTTCTGCTGTCTTGTCGACCTCTCCGGCCGCCCTATTCGGGCAGGCGGAAGGAGATCGGGATCCGCACCGTGCCGCCTTCGACGGGCGAGCCGTCGGCGGTCCGGGGCCGCATCCGGAACAGTCGGCTCATCCGCAGGGCGGCGGAGCCGAAGTCCTGGTCGCCGGGGCTTTCCTCGACGACGGAGCAGTTCTCGAGCGTCCCGCGCGCCGTCACCGAGCAGTTCAGGACCACCCGACCCTCGACCCCCATCCGCTGGGCGCGGTCGGGATAGTAGCGGGCCATGTCTTCCCCACTGGGCAGACGGGCCCAGTCCGGGTTGGTGATCACCGAAGGCCGCGGCGGCGGCGTCGGCGGAGCCGGAGCCGGCGGCTTCGGCTGCTCGATCCGCTTCTCCACCGGGGGCACCGGCAGGGGCGGGATCGACGGCGCATCGATCGGCGGCGTCACCGGCGGCCGAGGCTGAAGCTTCGGCGGCGGCGGCGGCGGCGTGTTCGCCGGCGGCGGCGGAGGCGGGGGCGGCGGCGGCGGCGGCGGAGCGGGCTTCACGATCGCCACGTCCGTCACGTCGTCCGAGTACTCCCGATACTCCGGCTCGAACTTGGTCTTGTAGAGATAAAGACCAAGCGCGATGTGCACCACGACCGAAACGATGATCGCGATGATGGCGCCGTTGCTCTTCCGCTTGCGCGGGGCGTCGAAGACGCTGTGGTGGTGAACGGTGTCACTGCTGTCAGACATGCGTCACCCCCCTCAATTGTCTTCTTCGCCGATGAGCGCCACGCTGTAGAACCCGTTGTCCTGAAGCATGTTCATCACGCCCATGAAGTCACCATACATGGTGTCCTTGTCGGCGCGGATGAAGATGCGCTCCTTCTCCGGGTTCCGCGTCCCGATGTTGTCTCTCAGATCGTCGCCGAGGGCAGAGAGATCGGTGCGAAAGTCACCGATGTAGACGCTGCCGTCGGACTGGATCGAGATGTACACCGGTTTCGGTGGGTTCGGAGACGGCTCGGCGACAGCTGGCGGAAGAGCGACCTGGATCGTCACGCTGGCCAGCGGGGCCGCCACCATGAAGATGATCAGGAGAACCAGCATGACGTCCACGAAGGGCGTCACATTGATTTCGCTGTTCTGCTCGATGTCGTACTTGCCGCCCCCAGAACCTGAGATTTTAGCGGCCATTGGGATTAGGCCCCCTTGTCGAGCTGCCGGGAGATGGCGTTCATCAGCTCAGCGATAAACCCTTCCGTACGGGCGCCGTAGGCGGAAATGCGGGTCTGGAAGTAGTTATAGAAGATAACCGACGGGATAGCGGCGAACAGACCCATGCCGGTCGCCAGCAGGGCTTCGGCGATGCCGGGCGCCACGACGGCCAGGTTGGTCGTGTTGGTGTTCGCGATGCCGATGAACGAGTACATGATCCCGTACACCGTACCGAACAGACCGATGAACGGACCGTTGGAGCCGACGGACGCCAGGAACTGCATGCCGCTCGACAGACGCTTGGTCAGCGAGGCCTGCACGCCGCCCACGGCGGACATGGCGCGGGTGATGGTGGTTTCGCGGTGCTCGCCGGTGACGCTCAGGCCCGCCTGACGCGACACTTCGACTTCCTGCACGGCCGCAGCGGCCATGTCGGCCAGCGGGTTGCCTTCGAACTCGTCCGACATGGCGACGCGGCCGATGTCGTTGATGTTCTTCGAGCCGCGGAACGCTTCGAGGAAGCGGTTGGTCTGACGCTCCAGGCCGCCGAACTCGATCAGCTTCGTGATCAGCAGGGTCCAGGAGAAGATCGACGCCAGGGCCAGACCGATGAGCACGGCCTTACCGACGGGCTGGGCGTCGATGAACATCTGCATGATGGTCAGTTCGCCAGCATGCTCGATCTCGGTCGGAGCGGCTTCTTCGGCCGGCGCTTCCGCCGCGGGGGCGGCTTCGGCCGGAGCAGCTTCGCCTTCGGCCGCGGGATCGGCCGGAGCCTCGGCGGCGGCCGGATCAGCCGGAGCCGCGTCTTGCGCGAACGCCGGCGCGCCCATCACCAGCGCAGCCGCGCCAATGAGAGCGATGAGGGGGGTCTTCCGTTTATTGTCGAGCATCTGTCGCCAGTTCCTAATGGTCTAGCACGTTTGGACCGAGGGTCGTCGCGCGAGAGCGTCTCCACCCTAGTTGAACAAGCCCGGCGCGGACATCGTTAGAACGACCTCCGGCCGGAACCGCTTTCGCTGCACCCGACCCGTAGCGCCCGATTTCCACAATCCTGTGAAAATGAGCGCCCCGATTGGGCGAGGCGAGACCGTATCCCAGAGGAACACGGACCCTCACCGCAAAGTTAGACGTGCGGCGAGGCTCCTTTGGCAACCCCCAAACGGAGCGTCAAGTGGCGTCAACCTCAGCTAACCGCTGATAACCGCTTCCGAAATCCGGGTACTGCTGCAGCGCACAACATGAACCGCCAGCATTACTTGGCGTAATTCAACTGGTCGACGAAAAGTAATGCTGCAGTGCAGCATGCGCGACCGAACGACGGTCGGCCAATATGGCGGGAATCTGGCGAGAATCGACGCCGTCGCGCTTAGCTTTTGCGCACTCGCAACGTCGGGGCGGCAAATGGGCGGGCCTCCGCCGCCAGTCAAGCCGGCGACGCCGCCATCGCCCGAATTCGCTTCAGCCTGTCACCGATTTGTCGCGCCCGATGTGAGCCAGATCAAACGGCCAGTGGGCTGGGGAAGCGGGAGCGGGCTTTCGTGCGGTCCCGGACGCTTCCCGAACCGCCCTTGATCGTGCGACCTTCACCTCATGTCGCGCGATGTGGTCATCATTCCCGGTCTTGCCAGATTGCCGTCCGAGCTGTCGGCCTACGCAGACCTGGGCCGCATCATTCCCCTACCAGGGCAGGGCGCGCCGGTCCTTCCGGAGATGACCTTCGCCGGCATCGTTTCCAGCCTGCGCTTGCAGATACCTGCGGGCGCGTTCGTCGTGGGGGAGAGCCTTGGCGGGCTCATCGCCCTCGGACTGCCAAACCCCGTGCTGGCGATTGACCCGCCTCTGACGACAAGCAAGCAATGGGCGCTCCAGATCGCTGCGCGCGACATGGCGCGGCGGATCGCAAAGCGTCCCTTCGACGACCTCCTCGCCAACGTGTTCGGCTACATGCCGGACGGCGGGCTTGAGGAGCGAATCTATTACGGCCTGCTCGAACGACGCCAGCCGACGCACATTTTGACTGGGGACCTGCCGCTCTTCCCCGGTCATCTGCCCGTGCCGCAGCCCTGCTTGCTCGACGATGTCGACCGCTACATGCTGCAGCGCGCGGGCGTCCCGGTTCACCAGATATCCGGCCCCCACGCCCTGATGGATGCCAACCCTGCAGCCGTTCGTCAGGTGATCCTCGAGGTTCGGGAAGCCCTTCAGGGCGCCCTTGAAGGTCACAACAGCGGCGATTGAAAACTGAGGCCCGATTGGGCGGGGTGCGAAGCGCGATAAGAACGCTTCCGTCCCGATGGGGAGGTCGCTTCGCAAAGTCTCATGGGAAGGATGGTGCCTGGGGGCGGATTCGAACCACCGACACGCGGATTTTCAATCCGCTGCTCTACCAACTGAGCTACCCAGGCGTAGGCCGCCGACGCGGGAGCCGCGTCTATAAAAGAGCCGTCCGCCGAAGTCCAGCGCTGTGCGACGGCTTCTTTTCAGCGCTCTTCGTCATCCTCGCCGACCTCGTCCTCCTCGGCCGCAGGAAGGGCGTAGCCGCCGGAAAACCACCGCTGCAGATCGACGTCGGCGCAGCGTTTCGAGCAGAAGGGGCGGATGGCCGGATCGGTCGGCTTGCCGCAGATCGGGCACTTGGGGCGGCTCATGATGCGCTGACCTCGAACGCCTCACGCCCCCGCCCCGCCTCGGGCGAAACCTCAAAACGGCGACCGATCCTTCCGGCCAGGCTCTCGAGAAGCGGCGCGGCCGCCTCGGCCACGGCCGGAGCGCATCGCACCTGAAGCCGCGCGCCGGGATTGGCCGCCGCCTCGGCCTCCATCCGCCGGATCAGGCGCTGGGCGAGGCTGCGGTCGGTCAGCCGGCCGCCGGCGTCGCAGAGCGTGTCGAGCACCGGCGCCGCGCGGCGCGGCACGGTCAGCTCGATCGTCCCGAACCGGCTGACCGGCCCGATGGCCACGCCGGGATTGTCCGGCTGGAAGGCGGCGCGCATGGCGTTCATCAGCGCCGTGCCGTCATGGCCGCGGCCGGCCAGGTCGAACACCACCAGTCCCCCCTGCCCCTTCAGCCTCAGAAGCCGCGCGCCCTCGGTGATCGCCGCCAGATTGGCCTGGCGGGTGACGCGCTTCACCTCCGCGCCCTTGCGGTCGCCCACATCGACGTCGATCGAGGTCAGAGCCCGCGTCGTCTCGATGGCGATCGTCCCTCCGCCCGGCAGCGGATGGACCGTCTGCAGCGCCTCGGCCTCGGCCTCATCGGCCAGGGCGCGGGCCTCGGGGCCGGTGACGGGATCCTCGTCGCCGACGAAACCGGCGAGAACCTCGGTCAGATCCGGCGCCTGGGCGAGCAGGGCCGGCTCCCCCTGGGCGGGCCCAAGCGCCCGCAGGGTGGCGAGCTTCCCGGCGCGCGGCTCGACGCGGATCTCCACCTCCAGCGCCTCGCCCTGGCGAGGCCGGGCGTCCGGCTTGAAGGGGAGGATGGCCTCGGCGCCCTCGCCCAGGTCGAGGAAGGCGATCCCCAGCTGCGGCTCCACATGCCGCACCCGGGCGCGCAGGCGGGCGCCCAGACGCAGCCGCTGGGGCGCGTCGTCGCGGACGACGAAGAGGCGTTCAGGACGATCGTCGAGGAGCACCCCGCCCCGGGTTTCCCCGAGGCCGCGGTCGATGAAGCTGGCGCGTCGGCTCATGCGCCCTGATAGCCCAGTCCGCGCAGCAGGTTGAGCGTTTCATAGAGGGGAAGCCCGACAACCGCCGGATAGGAGCCCTGCAACGAGGTCACGAACGCCCCGGCTCGGCCCTGGATTCCATAGCCGCCCGCCTTGCCGAGCCCCTCGCGGTTGGCGACGTAGGCGTCGATCTCGAAGGCGTCCAGTCGCTTGAAGCGGAGCCTAGTCTCGACGAGCCGCGAAGCGTGCCGCTCGCCGGGCGCGGCCACGGCGACGCCGGTGTAGACCCGGTGCGACCGTCCGGAGAGCAGGCGCAGGCAGGCGCGGACTTCGGCGTCGTCTTCCGCCTTGGGCAGGATGCGCCGCCCCACGGCTACCACCGTGTCGGCGGCCAGGACGAGGGCGTCGGGGTGGGCCGGCGCAAGCGCCGCGGCCTTTTCCCGGGCCAGGCGCTCGGCCAGGGCGCGCGGGGTCTCGCCAGACCTCGGCGCCTCGTCGATGTTCGACGCCATGACCAGGTCGGGGGTGACGCCGATCTGGTTGAGCAGATCCAGCCGACGCGGACTGGCCGAGGCCAGCACCAGGCGCGGTGAGTGCGGAGAAGCCAATGGACCGCCGGACCTGCTCAGCGGACCCGGAAGGTGATCCGGCCCTTCGTGAGATCGTAGGGGGTCATCTCGACGAGGACCTTGTCCCCGACCGCCACGCGGATGCGGTTCTTGCGCATCTTGCCGGCGGTGTGGGCGATGATCTCGTGATCGTTTTCGAGCTTCACGCGGAACATGGCGTTGGGCAGCACCTCGCTGACCACGCCCGGGAACTCCAGCAGTTCTTCCTTCGCCATGCAGGCTCCATGGGCGGCGAACACCTAAACGAAAGGCCCGCGCCGGGAATCGGGCCGCGAGCCGTTCGCCTGCAAATTATACCGTAGCTTCCTGAGGCCGGTAGGCGCCGCCGTCAAGCGCTTCCGAAGCGCTCGCGAAGCCTTGCGGCCAGGGCGTTGCGCACGTCCCGATAGGCCTCCAGCCGGTGCTCGCGCGAGCCGCCCGCCAGGGTCGGGTCGTGGGTCGGCCAGTACTCGATGTCGACCGCGCGGTGACGCGTGAGCTCGACGGCGCGGTGCTGGGCCTCCGGCGTCAGGGAGATGACAAGGTCGAACGAGCCGTCCTCCAGTTCGTCGAAGGTCTTGGGCGTGTGGCGGGACAGGTCGCAGCCGATCTCGGCCATCACCGCCTCGACGAAGGGGTCGGCGCCTTCGGCCCCCTCCTCGGCCTTCAGGCCGCAGCTGTCGACGAACACCCGATCGCCCAGCATCTTCTTCAGAAGCGCCTCGGCCATGGGCGAGCGCACCCGATTGAAGTTGCAGGCGAACAGGACGGCGCCGGGCAGCGGCGGCGGGTCGGACTCCGAAGCCATCGGGTTCAGGTCCGGTGGTGCAGGGCGCAGATGAGGGTGAAGAGCCGCCGCGCCGTGTCGAGATCGGTCTCGATCTTGCCCGACAGCCGGGTGCGCAGAAGCTCGGAGGCCTCGTTGTGCAGGCCGCGGCGCCCCATGTCCAAGGCCTCGATCTGCTGCGGCGTCGCGTTGCGGATGGCCTGGTAGTAGCTCTCGCAGATGAGGAAGTAGTCCTTGATCAGCGCCCGGAACGGCGAGAGCGACAGGATGTGGCGCTTCTCATAGCCGGGCCCCCGGACGTCGAGCACGAGGCGGTTCTCCATCAGCCCCATGCGCAGGTCGTAGGGACCGCCCTCCGCCCCCTCGGGCGCGAAGTGGTTCTCCTCCAGCAGGTCGAAGATAGCGATCTGCCGTTCCTGCTCCTGGTCGCGCGAGATCGCGCCGAGGGATTCCTCGTCGATCTCGACGCTCTGCAGGCGGTGGTTGTTCGGGTCGTCGTCGGCCATGACGCTCGGGCGAAGTTCTTGCCCAAGCTTTATTGCAAACCACCCCGTGCCGTCATCCCTGCCGGACATCCCCGTGCGCGCGAAAAAGCCCCCGCCGCGATGCGACGGGGGCCAATTGCGGCGCGGAGGCCGGGATCAGTAGCGGTAGTTGGCGTAGCGGTAGCCTTCCGGCTGCACATAGGCGCCGTGGACATAGCCCACGCCGACGCCGTTCTGGCCCACCAGGACCCAGTCCGAGCCCCGAACCTGGGCCAGGGCTTCGAATCGTTCGCCGGCGCGAAGCTGGCCGACGCGGGCGCTGCCGGTGGTCGGGGCGGCGCGCAGGTTCACCGTGGTGCGCGCCACCATGTAGCCGCCGCCGCCATAGTAGCTGGCCGGGGCCAGACTGCGGTCGAGGCGGTAGCCGCCGTGGCTGTAGGTGGCCGGCTGGTTGTAGTCATAGCCGCGCCCCTGGGCGTAGCGGCGATCCTGGTCGTCGTGCTGCAGCTTGCAGCCGATCGCCGAGCCGGCGGCCGCGCCGACCACCGCCCCCAGGGCCGTGCCGGTCCCGCGGTCGTTCTTGGCGAGGTTCGAGCCGGCCGCGGCGCCAAGCAGCGCGCCGATCAGGGCGCCGCCTTCCTGCTTGCCGCCCGAGGCTTGGCAGCCGAGCACGCCGCCGAAGTTCTGCGCCTGGGCCGCAGGCGCCCCGACGCCCAGGACCATGGCGCTGGCCAGGACGGCCGCCGCCGCGCCGGTGGTGAATTTGGAAACAGTCTTGTTCGGCATGGGTGCGCCTCCATCAGATCGATTTCGACGGGCCATCTCGACCCTACGAAGCGACCTTAGGCGCCCGCGCCTGAACAGGCGCCGGAACGGGCCTGACAGGAACCGTTCAGCTTTTCGTCTGGCCCAGGCGCAGGGCGGCGGAGCGGGCGTGGGCCGGCAGCCCCTCAGATTCCGCCAGCGCCACGGTGGCTGGCCCAAGCGCGGCGAACGCCCGCTCGTCGCACTTCACGATCGAGGTGCGCTTGATGAAGTCGTAGAGGGAAAGGCCGGAGGAGAAGCGCGCCGCCCGGCTGGTCGGCAGCACGTGGTTGGAGCCGGCCACATAGTCGCCGATGGCCTCCGGCGTCCACCGCCCCAGGAACATCGCCCCGGCATGTCGCACCCGCTCGGCCAGGGCGTCAGGATCGGCGACGGCGAACTCCACGTGCTCGGGCGCGAGCCGGTCGACCAGCGCCGGCGCCTCGTCCAGGGGGGCGATGATGATCGCGCCGTGGTCGCGCCAGGACTGGGCCGCCGCTTCCCCCGTCGACAGCGTCTTGAGCTGCGCCTCGATCTCGGCGGCGACGGCCGCGCCGAAGGCGGCGTCGTCTGTGATCAGGATGGATTGCGCGGCCGGATCGTGCTCGGCCTGGGACAGCAGGTCGGCGGCGATCCAGTCGGCGCGGTTCTGTCCGTCCGCCACGACGACGATCTCGGACGGACCGGCCAGGGCGTCGATGCCGACGACGCCATAGACCCGGCGCTTGGCCGCCGTGACGAAGGCGTTGCCCGGCCCCACGATCTTGTCCACGGGCTTGATCGGTCCGGCGCCATAGGCGAGGGCCGCCACGGCCTGGGCCCCGCCGACGCGCCAGATCTCCGTCACGCCGGCCGCCTGGGCGGCGGCCAGCACCGCCGGCTGCAGCTTGCCCGGCGGGGTGACCATGGCGATGCGCGACACGCCCGCGGCCGCAGCGGGCACGGCGTTCATCAGGACTGTGGAGGGATAGGCCGCGCGTCCGCCGGGCACATAGACGCCGACGGCCTCCAGCGGGCTCCAGCGCCAGCCCAGTTCGGCGCCGGTCTCGTCGACGAAGCGGGCGTCCGCCGGACGCTGCCGCTCGTGATAGGCGCGGATGCGTCCCGCCGCGAGTGCGATGGCCTCACGCACCTCCGGCGCGCAGGCGGCGGCGCCTTGCGCGATCTCCTCCTCGGTGACCCGCAGATTGCTCTCGTCGACCTCGGCCCGGTCAAACTGCCGCGCGAATCGCAGCACCGCCGCCAGGCCCTCGGCCTTCACTGCGGTCAGCACGTCGCGGACGATCGCCTCGACGTCTTCCGGCGTCTCGCGCCGCGCATCGGCGAAGGCGGCGAAGGTCTGGGCGAAGTCGGGCTGGGAGAAATCGAAACGGCGCATGGCGCCGCTATTTAGTGGTCCGCAGGCCGTAGCGCCATGGGGCGCGTGCTGCGGGCCTCAGTCCTCGTGCCGCGGGCGCCTGCGCGTCGGCCAGGGCTCCGAGACGTCGGCCATCAGAACGTCGAGACACTCGACCATCACCCGCATTTCCCCGCCGCCGGCGAAGGTCAGCACCGCGGTCCCGCCCGGCGGCTCTTCCGCCGGCTCGAAGCCGATCGACAGCAGTTCGACGACCGCGTCGGGCGCGTCCGAGCGAAGGCGCCGCGCCTCGACGCGCTCGACCGATCCGAACTGCACCGCCGCGCGCACGCGGCGGCCGCCGCCGCACTCCCAGCAATAGCGGTTGAAGCTCAGGGTCAGCCGCCGCGCCTTCTGTTCGAAGCGAATGTCGCCGATCTTGCCCACCGCATCCTGCAGGGCCGCCGAGATGACCTGCAGGTCCCCGGCGTCCTGGGCGAGGAGCTTCAGCGGCTTGAAGACACGATCAGGCATCCAGCACCGCCGCGCCTTCGCCCGGGATGCGGCGCACCCGGGCCCCGCACGCGCCGAGCTTGGCCTCGAGCCGCTCGAAGCCGCGATCGAGATGATAGACCCGGCTCACCGTCGTCTGCCCCTTGGCCGCCAGCCCGGCGATGACCAGGCTGACCGAGGCCCGCAGGTCCGTCGCCATCACCTCGGCCCCGTTCAGCGCGCCGACGCCGGAGACGCGCGCCTCGCCGCCGCGGATCTCGATGTCCGCCCCCAGCCGCGCCAGTTCTGGCGCGTGCATGAAGCGGTTCTCGAAAATGGTCTCGCGGATCACCGAGCGTCCCTCGGCCAAGGTCATCAGGGCCATGAACTGGGCCTGCAGGTCGGTGGCGAAGCCCGGATAGGGATCGGTCTCCACCTCGACAGCCTTCAGGCGGGCGCCGTTGCGCTTGATGGTCACGCCGTCGTTGTGGCGGGTCACGCCGACGCCGGCCTCCTCCATCTTCTCCAGCAGATTGGCGATGAAGTCGCTGCGCGTGCGGGTGATGCGCACCTCGCCGCCGGCCATGGCCGCGGCCATGGCGTAGGTGCCGGTCTCGATCCGGTCGGGGATGACCGCATGGGTCGTTCCGCCCAGTCGGCTGACGCCCCGGACATGCACCTCCGACTGGCCTGCGCCCGTGATCTGGGCGCCCATCTTGTTCAGGCAGTCGGCCAGGTCGACGATCTCGGGCTCGCAGGCGCAGTTGCGCAGCACCGTCTCACCCTCGGCCAGGACGGCCGCCAGCAGGGCGTGCTCCGTCGCGCCCACGGACACGAACGGGAAGGTGATCTCCGCGCCGGTCAGGCCGCGCGGGGCCTGGGCGTAGACATAGCCCTCGTGCAGGTCGATGTGCGCGCCCAGCGCCCGCAGCGCCTCAAGGTGCAGGTCCACCGGCCGCGCGCCGATGGTGCAGCCGCCCGGCAGCGACACCTTCGCCTGGCCCGAACGGGCCAGCAGGGGCCCCAGCACGTTGAACGAGGCGCGCATCTGCCGGACGAGGTCGTAGGGCGCGATCGCGCTGACGATCTCCGGGGTCTGCAGAATGGTCTCTGCGCCGTCCGCCCCGTCCCGTTCCTCGACCTCCGTCCCCAGACGCGAGAGGAGCTGACCCAGGAACCGGGTGTCGGCCAGGCGCGGCATATTGGTCAGGCGCAGCGGCTCGTCGGTGAGCAGGCTGGCGGCCATGAGCTTGATCGCGGAGTTCTTGGCGCCGCTGATGGCGATCTCGCCCTCCAGACGCGCGCCGCCTTCGATGGCGATTCGGTCCAAAACCCCCTGCCCTCGCTGACGCCGCATCTTCTGCGGCGGTGAACAACCCAGAGGCGCTTCTAGCGTGGCGGACCGCCCGCGCAAAGCGGCGCTCCGCTCACGAACGCTTGTCGTCCCCGGTTTCGGAGGGCGCGTCGCCGCGCGGACCTTCGCTCTTCGCCGGCGCCTTGCGCCGCCGCAGGTTGGCGCGCAGGGCCTGTGCGAGCTTGGCCTCGCGCTCGGCCTCCGGCGTGGGCTTCGGCTTGTCGTTCCCCGTCATGTCCGCGTCGTTGCGGCGCATCCGATTTGCCGTCAAGGGCGAGAAATCCGGATTTGGGGGCTTCACGGCGCCCGCGGCTTTCGTTATAGCGCCCGCCTCGCCTTTCGCCGCCGTAGCTCAGTGGTAGAGCGCATCCTTGGTAAGGCTGAGGTCGGCAGTTCAATCCTGCCCGGCGGCACCATGTCTCCCCGGCCCAGCGGGTCGGGGAGACGCCACTCCCAAAATCATCCGGGTCTTATTGACGGCGCGCCTTGTGGACGGCCAAGTGCGTCCATGACGACCTTCACCGCTTTCGCCGGCGGTGCGCGCATCGCGCACGGATCGGCTTGCGAGGTGGCCCTGGCGCTGAGCGCGCTCGCCCCCGATGCGCCCCCGCCGCTGGTCCTGGACGACGCCACCGGCAAGGCCGCCGACCTCGATCTGCGCGGCGGACCCGAGGCGATCCGGCGCCGCTACCCGGCGCCCGAAGCTCCGGAGCCGAAACCCGGCCGCGGGCGGCCGAAGCTCGGCGTCGTTCCGCGCGAGGTCACCCTCCTGCCCCGCCACTGGGAGTGGCTCGCCCGCCAGCCTGGCGGCGCCTCGGCGGCCCTTCGCCGACTCGTCGAGTCGGCGCGCCGCGAAGGCGGCTCGGCCGAGGATCTCCGTGTGCGACGCGAGCGCGCCTACAGCGCCATGGCGGCCCTCGCCGGCGATGCTCCGGGGTTCGAGGAGGCGAGCCGCGCCCTGTTCGCCGGCGATCGCCCGCGGCTGGAGGCGCAGATCGCGATCTGGCCCGGCGACATCCAGGCCTATGTGCTCGCCCGCCTCGACGACTCAGCGGCCCTCGACTGAGCGCGCCTCCAGCGCGTGCTCAGCCGCATGCGTGTCCACGGCGAGCTTCCGAGCCGCGTCGCAGGCCACCAGTTGCGCGCCTCGCATCACATAGCCGATCTCCAGATCGGCGAAGCTCGGAGCTTCAGGAAGGACGTAGAGGGCGCACGGCCTTTGCGCCTCAAGGGGCATGGAGAGCTGCGGCGCAGCCCTCGAGAGCGGGAGCTGCGGCGCACAGCTGGCGATCGGCCAGGCGCAGGCGGTCAGCACGATCAGGATCAAGCGGCGCATTCGCGTCCTCCGCGTTCAGGGCCTTCGGAATGGCGGCCGCGGCGATCCGCTCGGCGGCGCGCACGGGAACCTGCTGGGCCG
The DNA here is from genome assembly GCF_013911965.1 of Phenylobacterium sp. Taxonomy (GTDB): domain Bacteria; phylum Pseudomonadota; class Alphaproteobacteria; order Caulobacterales; family Caulobacteraceae; genus Phenylobacterium. Next base: position 36,877 of record NZ_JACESE010000019.1, read on the forward strand.
CGACGCGGGCGGCGGCGTCCCGTTCGCCCTCCGCCTCCAGGGCGTGCCGGTCCGCCGCCGACTGCGCGGCGGCCACCTCGGCCCGCAGGCGCCGCGACGCATCGGCGCGTCCATCCAGATAGAGGGCGAGCCCACAGATCAGCAGAACGCCCGCGAGGCTCGCCCAGAGCGTGAGGCGCCAAGTCATGGGCGCAGCCCCGCCCGATAGCGTCCGCCCTCGTAAGTCATCACCTGGCGCCGCCAGCGGCCGCCCAGGCCCAGATGCACCCAGCGGCCGTTCTCCTCTATCAGCTGGTCGAACCGCAGATCCGAGGCCGCGATCGCCCGGCAGATCTCGCGCGGCGTCCCGAAGGCCGGGCAGATGAAGTCCGCCGCCTCCCCCCGCATGTGGGCGCTGGTCGCCGAACCGCCGACCGCGCGGTTCACCTCCGGCGAGCGATAGCCGCTCGTCACCAGGATCGGGCGGTTCCCAAGCAGGGCGCGCACCGTCTCCAGAATCCGGGCCGTCTCCGTCAGCCGCGTCAGCACGGGCGGCGGCGGATCATTCGACAGTCCGCGCTGCTGCGTGGCGGTCAGTTCCTCCAGCGGCGCCAGGGCCGCCACCGCCTCGCGCGGATCCTTCCGCCTGCGAACCGCCCGCGCCATCGCCACCTCACTCTTCTGAAAACCAACGGGGCCGTCCGCCCCGCGCCCGCTCCGCGCCTCACGAGAGGCGCGCCGATGGCTCCTGGAGCCGGGCGCGGGGCTCCTGCGGCGCATGAAGAAGCCGCCGCCCCGGGCCTCGTCCCATCGCCGCCGCCCGCGGGGGAGGACACGAACGGCAGCGGAACATCAGGCGCGCGTCCGCGGCCGGAGCTTGAGAGGACGCTCCAGCGCCGCCTGCGCCATCAGCGCAGCCGCCACACCTGACTTTGCGAAAACCCGGAAAACCGCGAGGCGAACCCGCCCCGCCGCGGCGTCCCTCAGCGCCTCAGACGCAAGAACGACCCATACCCAGAAGCTACCAAATCCTCAGGGGAATGCAAGAACATTTAGAGAACATCTCAGCGAACGCCAATGACGCCCATTCCTGCTTGCGCCGCTTGGTGGACCTCCTCATGCTCCGGGCGGACTGACGGGGAAGGGTAAGATCGGCTGGCCGCGTCGCAAAGGGAACACCACCCCGAGGCTCGACCGGTGGCTGGCGAGCCGGGCATATCCCCTGAAGGAGATCACATGTACCAGTGTTGCTTCTGCGGCGAATCCATTTCCCGGAAGGACGCGGGCGCTGTCTCCATCGGCATCTGGACGATCCAACGCAAGGATCCGCCGGGGCAGAACGTGTTCGCGCACAATCGCTGTCTTGCGGAGAAGTTCGGGCCGACGCTGCACCCCTCCGTGCCGTTCGATGCAGAGGCCTTCCTCGACTGAGCTCGCGGGCCGCCGCTCAACGCGACGCATAAGCCGCCATCAGCCGGCCGAAGTCCGCCGGCTGCGGGAAGCCCGCGAACCCTTCCACCGCTGGCGTGCTCGCCCAGGGCAGCTTCTCAGCCGTCATCGTCTCCATGAAGGGCTCCAGCCCCGAGGGGTCGTCGAACAGGGTCGAGCGGACATTGACGAAGCCCTCGGCGCCCTCCGGCCGCGTGAACATCCAGCTCATGCAGTGCGGGCAGAAGAAGTGCCGCGTCGCCCCGTGCAGCCCGCCGATCACCGGCTCGCCCGCCGTGACCTCGAAGTCGTCGGCGGCGAAGAGCGCGCTCAACGAAAAGGCGCTGGCCGTCATCTGCTGACAGCCGCGGCAATGGCAGGCCATCGTCACCTTCGGCGCCCCGCTCACGCGAAACCGCACCTGGCCGCACCGGCATCCGCCCTCTCGCGACATCGTCCCCATGGCCCTCGCCTCCTCAGCTTCAACCGCCCGCCATGTGCGCAGCCGAAGGCGGAGCCGTCCAGGGCGGGGATCGCTCCTGACCGCGGCGTCCCCGGCGGCTCTCAGATTGGGCTTGAGCTGGAGCCTCGCTCCAGGCTCATAAGGCGCTGCGCCGCGAGGCGCCCAGAGACAGACCGCCCCTTCCGACCCTGCCGAGACTGCGAGTCGCCGCCATGCCCACCATCGACGAAGCCCGCCTCTCGGCCAGCGCCCATCAGGTCCTGCGCGAGGCCATCGACCCGGCCCTGCCCGGCCTCTACCGCGGCAAGGTGCGCGACAATTACGACCTGCCCGACGGCCGGCGCATCCTGGTCACCTCCGACCGCCTGTCGGCCTTCGACCGCGTGCTCTGCCACATCCCGTTCAAGGGCCAGGTGCTGAACGGCGTCGCCCGCTGGGCCTTCGAACAGACCGCCGACATCTGTCCCAACCATGTGCTCGACTATCCCGACCCCAACATCGTCGTCGGCCGCCGCCTGCAGATCCTGCCCGTCGAGATCGTCGTCCGCGGCTACCTCGCGGGCACGACCAGCACCTCGATCCTGACCATGTACAAGGCCGGCCGCCGCCAGATGTACGGCCAGACCCTGCCCGACGGCCTGAAGCCCAACCAGGCGCTCGACCGCCCGATCATCACCCCCACCAGCAAGGCCGACGACGGCGCCCACGACGAGCCGCTGACCGCCGACGACATTCTCTCGCGCGGCCTGCTCACCCCGTCCCAGTGGGATCAGATCGGCGAAACCGCGCTGGCCCTCTTCGCCCGCGGCCAGGCGTTGGCCGCCGAACGGGGGCTGATCCTGGCCGACACCAAGTACGAGTTCGGCCTCGACGCCGACGGGACCCTCCGCCTGGCCGACGAGATCCACACCCCCGACTCCAGCCGCTACTGGCGCGCCGACACCTATCCCCAGCGCCTGGCCGCCGGCGAACGTCCCGACAGCTTCGACAAGGACGTCATCCGCGACTGGGTGGCCGCCCGCTGCGACCCCTATGCCGACGCCATCCCCGACATCCCGCCGGAGCTGATCTGGAAGACGGCGCTCACCTATGTCGAAGCCTATGAGCGGATCACCGGCCAGACCTTCGCCCCGCCGAAGCCGACGCCGCCGGTGCAGGACCGCGTGATGGCCGCCCTGGCGAAGTTCCACGACGCCGCTTCCGCGAAAGCCTGAGCCGCCCGCCCATGACGCCGAACCGACGGATCGTCCTCTCCAGCGACCACACGGCCATCGCCCTGCGCCAGGCCATCGCCGCCCACATCGCCGACCACGGCTGGGAACCCCTCGACATCGGTCCCACGACGCCGGACAGCACGGACTACCCTCGCCATGGCGAAGCCGCCGCCCGCCGCGTCGCCTCCGGCGACAGCCGCTTCGGCATCATCCTCTGCGGGACAGGCCAGGGGATCATGATGGCCGCCAACAAGGTGAAGGGCGTCCGCTGCGGCGTCTGCGCCGAGCCCTATTCCGCCGCCATGATCCGCGCCCACAACGACGCCAACATGCTGGCCCTGGGCGCCCGCGTCGTCGGCCAAGCCCTGGCGCTCGCCATCGTCGACGCCTTCCTCACCACCGATTTCGAAGCCGGCCGCCACGCTCCGCGCGTGGAGATGATCAAGGCGCTGGAGGGGTAGGATCGCGGCCGAAGATGATCCTATCGCCGTTCGCCATAGCGGTTCGGCCCGGGGGAGCCTGGCAAGGCGAGAAGGACGATCAGCCCAAGCACGGCGAGCCCGTAAAGCGCATGCGCCGCTGCCGCACTGTCGAACAGCCAGTGTGTGGGAAAGTCCTCGTACCACGTGACCCAGAAGGCGCCCATGCCGTATTCGGCGAACGGAATGGGGAGCAGTCCCCAGCGCGCCGAGCGGCCGATATCATGAAGGCGCCGCGCGACGGCGGCCGCCATCAGAGCGTAGTAGCTGACGGTCGTCAGGAGCGTGAAAAGCATGAACTTCTGCGTCGCGGCGTCGAAATGCTCGTCTAGCCGGTCCAGCAGTTCGCTCGACGGCTCTGCGCCCGCTTGAATGGCGAACATGGCCTCCATCAGCGGATAGGTGATCAGAACACCCCCCGCAAAGCCCACCGAGACGTACAGCCCGAGGACCATGGCGGCGAAGAGCCAGAACTCCCCCAGCGTATCCCGTCCCCCAAAATCCCGCAGCCGGCGGAAACCGCCGATAACCTCATTCCGCATGCCCGCACCCCCGCCTGATGCGCGTATGTAGAGCGCAGCTTGGCCATTCGGACCAGCCCGCTGAGCCACCTCGGCGCCTACGGCGTCATCTCCATCGCCAAATCCCCCAGCACCGCATCGATCGTCCGCCGCCCCGCCGCGGCGATCGCCTCGTTCTTCCCGCGATAGTAGGAAGCGCCAGCACGCCCTCGATCAGGGCCCAGGCCCGCCCGCGCCGCCAGGTGGCCGCGGCGCCCGCACGGCCAGTTCCTCGCCCAGCCGGCACATGTCGTGATCGGCGCTGTCGGCGCTCACGCGCGAAACCGCCCGCGCGACAGCCCTGGGGCCTCGTCATCAGCTATGTCGTCGATCCCTCCGGCGTCCTCTGACACGTCGCCCAGCGCCGCCCAGGCGAGATCAGCGACTAACAGCGCACTCATCCCCCGCCAGCAGGTCGAGCGCCACGCCGAGCAGCGCCTCCAGTTCGATCACCGCGCGTTCGCCTCGCGCCGCCTCGCGGGGGGTCAGCTCGCGGCCGCAGACGAGGTCGCAGGCGGCGACGAGTTGCGGCTGGTTCCACAGGCGCGTGCGGAGCGCCGCGAGCCGCGCGGCCGCCTGGGCCGAGCCTTCGGCGGCCATCAGCAAGACCTCCTCCCGCGCGCCCGGCCCAGCGGGGCCCCCACCGCCCGGTCGCACGTCGAGGGTGGAGCGGATCGCCCCCTCCCGCGCCGACCGGCGATAGAGGACGCCGTATCGCTCGCCCGCGCTCTTCTGCCGGGCGCTGATCTTCCCCTTGCGCGCCAGCCAGTCGAGCCCCGCCTGGCGCTTGTAGGGCGTGGCCCGCGCCGCATGGGCCGGCGCCTCGAACGCCGCGCCGCGGGCGGCCGACAGGGCCACCGTCTCGGCCACGCCCGCCTCCACCGCTGCGGCCTCGGCCTTGGTGCGGGCCCGCCGCTCGGCCGCCAGCAATTGTTCCCGCGCCCGCAGCGCAGGGTCGAAGATCCTCGCCATCGCTGTTCCCCCTATGGCCGGCCGCGGGAGACCACGGCGTCGGCCAGCCGGTAGACCGCCTCGCCGGCCGCCCGGTCCCCCTCCAGGATCACCAGGCCCGCCGCCGTGTGGGCCAGCAGCTCCTTCAGGAACTGCGCCCGCGCGCCGGGCGTGCGATCGCCCAGGGCGCGGGCCACCAGGGCGCCGGCGTCCTCGGGCGCGCCCTCCGCCGCCCCTTCTATCGCCACCCTCATCGCGAAGCCTCCGGCCAGACGAGCGGCAGGCCGACGCAGACGCCGGTCCGGCCGATCCGCCGCTCGGTCAGGGCGGGAAAACCGCCCTGCCCCATCACCGCGGCCACATGCCTGTCGTGCCGGGCGAACTTGGGCTGCGCCTCGCCGGCGCCCCGCGCCACCTGGCCGCGGAAGGCCTTCTCCATGTTGCGCATCGCCCGCGGGCCGAGGCGGAGAAAGGCGCCGGCCTGGGCCGAGGTGGCCCCGCCTCGCCGCAGGTTCGCATAGTCGCCGAGGGCGGGCAGGCTGGGCGGCTTGGACTTCGGGGCCGCCGCCCGGATGTGATCTGACGTTTCCATGGCCTGAGTGTATTTTTCATACATACAGCCGACAAGCAGAAACTGTAGGTTATTTACAGCCGCCCACAGGTCCGCTAAGTCTGGCGACCATGGACAAGCCGTCAGACCGACTGCGCCAGGCGAGGCTCGAGGCCGGCTATGAGACCGCCGCCGCGGCGGCCGAAGCCTTCGGCTGGAACCGCAACACCTACGCCTCCAACGAGAACGGCAACGCCCCCTTCTCCTTCCGGCGCAGCAAGGAGTATGCGGCCGCCTTCAAGGTGCGGCCCGAATGGCTCTACGACGCGCTGGGCCCCATGCGCGATTCCGCCCGCGAAGGCTTCGTCCCGATCCTCGGCCATGTAGGCGCAAACCCCGACGGCGTCGTGCTTTTCGCCACGGGACAGGAGCCCACCGACCTCGCCCCCATCCCGCCGGGCGGCACGACCCGGGCCCGCGCCCTGCGGGTCGTCGGCCATTCCATGCGCGGCCTCGCCGACGACGGCGCCCTGATCTATTTCGAGGACCAGCGCACCCCGCCCACGCCCGACATGCTGGGCCATGTGGTGGTGGTCGAGGTCGACACCGACGAGGTGCTGGTCAAGCGCCTGCTGCGCGGCTCGCGCGCCGGCCTCTACGATCTGGAAAGCGTCGCCGGCCCCACGCGCCAGGACGCCCGCCTGCGCTGGGCGGCCCACATCACCGCCATCATCCCACCCTTCCAGGCCCGCCGGATCATCCAGAGCGCCCTCTGAGCGGCTTTTCCTTGCCGTTGATTGTATGTAAGATACAATCCCGCCTGTGAGCGCTCCACCCCCACCCCGGCACGACGAGATCCTGGCCCGGCTGGCGGCCCGCGACCAGGCCGCCTGGGCCGCCGGACAGGCCGCGCGCCGGACGGGCGCCGTCTGGTCGGCCCTGACGCCGGACCCCCGCCGCCGACGCGACGCCGACCAGCTCAGGGCCGCCGCCGAAGCCGAACACGCCGCCCGCCGCGCCTGGCGTGACAGCCCTCAGGGCCGGCTGAAGACCGCCCTCTCGGCGCTGCAGCAGGCCGCCCGCGCCCTCGATCACCGCGCCGAGGCCCTGCGCGAGGCCGCCAGCCGCGACCCCACCCTCGCCGCCGAGGTCTGGCCGCGACGCCGCGACGACCTCCGGCGCGACGCCGCCCGCCTCCGCCAGGCCCTGCATCAGCTCCTGCGCGCTCTCCGCTGAGCCCGTGCTATCCTGCCCTTCGACGCGTCCGCAGAGGCGCGCGAGGAGAGGACGCCCATGCAGACCCCGGCCTTCGACGCCGACGCCCATGCCCAGCGCATAGAGGCGGACGGCTACACCATCATCGAGGACTTCCTCGGCGCCGACCAGCTCGCCCGCGTCCGCCGCGCGCTCGCCCCGCACCTTCGGAGCCGCCACGGCCGCAACGCCTTCGAGGGGTTCCGGACCGAGCGCGTCTACACCCTCGTCGCCCGCGGCAAGGTGTTCGAGGAGATGACCGAGGAGCCGCGCATCCTCGCCCTCCTCGACCGTTTCCTCCTGCCCGGCTATCTGCTGACCGCGAGCCAGGCCATCAACATCGAGCCGGGCGAGGCCGCGCAAGGCGTCCACTATGACGACGCCTTCTACAACCTGCCCCGCCCCCGCCCCGCGGCCAGCCTCAGCGTCATCGTCGCCGTCGACGACTTCACCGAGACCAACGGCGCGACCGACATCCTGCCCGGCAGCCACCGATGGAGCGACGAGGAGGTGACGGCCTTTTCGCTCCGCCCCGACGCGGCGGCCCAACTGAAGCCGGCGGTCATGCCCGCGGGTTCGGCCATGGTCTTCCAGGGCCACATGCTCCACCGCGGCGGCGCCAACCGCTCGGACGCGCCCCGCCTGGCGCTCACCAACCAGTACTGCCAGCCCTGGGGCCGCACCCAGGAGAACTTCTTCCTCGGCGTCCCGCGCGAACTGGTCCGCACCATGTCGCCGCGCCTTCAGGCCCTGCTCGGCTACAGCATCTGGCATCCCTTCATGGGCCATGTGACCGCCTCCCATCCGCTCAAGACGCTCGACGAAGCCTACCGGCCGCCGGTGCTCGAGGACCGCGTCGCCGACTGACCCGCCATGTCCCGCGGCGGCGCTTGACCCGGGGCGGGAGAGGCGTATGGAGGGCATATCAATAGTTCACAAACCTAACTAGATTCATTTGATCATGCCCCTGGCCGCCCTCGCCAAGGATCCTGCCGATCCCGACCTCCTGGCCGAAGCGCTGCGCCCGGCCATCCTTCGCGTCTCGCGGCGCCTGCGGCAGGAAGCGTCCAAGGCCGGGCTCTCGGCCCTCGACGTCCTCCTGCTGGTGGAGATCAAGCGTCAGCCCGGCGTCGGGGTCTGCGATCTCGCCGACGGCGAGAAGATGTCCCGCCCGGCCATGAGCGGCCACGTCAAACGCCTGGAGGCCGCCGGCTGGATCAGCCGCATCAGCGACGCCAAGGACGGCCGCCGCTCCGGCCTCGCCATCACCGAGGCCGGGCTGAAGGCGCTGGCCGAGACGCGCCGCCACCGCAATGACTGGCTCGCCGCGCGCCTGGCCCACCTTAGCCCCGAGCAGCGCGAGGCTCTCGCCGCCGCCGCCGGGCCCCTCCTGGCGCTGGTCGAGACCCAAGGCCCGGAGGCCGCGCGGTGAGCGAGATCTCCACCACCGACAGCCCGCCGGAGGTTGCGCCGGCCCAACCCGTGGACAAGTCGACCGCCGCCACCCGCGGCTGGCTGGTGCCCGCCATCATCGGCTCGGCCCTGATGATGCAGACGCTGAACGCCACAGTGCTGTCCAACGCCCTGCCCACCATGGCCCGCGAGCTCGGCGAGGATCCGCTGCGGCTGAACCTCGCCATCACCATGTACCTGCTGGCCGCGGCGGTCTTCCTGCCGATCAGCGGTTGGGCGGCCGACAAGTTCGGGGCGCGGCGCATCTTCATGGCCGCCATGGTGCTCTACGCCCTCTCCTCGGCCGCCTGCGGCTTCGCAAATTCGCTCACCGAACTCGTCGTCGCCCGCCTCTTCCAGGGGGCGGCCGGGGCCATGATGGCGCCGGTGGGCCGCCTCGTCCTGTTGCGCACGACGCCGAAGAACGAGCTGGTCGGCGCCATGTCGGTGCTCACCATGCCGGCCCTGCTCGGCCCGGTGCTCGGCCCGCCCGTCGGCGGCTTCGTCGTCACCTTCTGGGACTGGCGCTGGATCTTCTTCATCAATCTCCCGATCGCCGCCATCGGCGTCCTGCTGGTGGCCCGCTTCGTGCCCAATGTGGCGGTCCAGAACGCCCCGCGCCTGGACTGGTTGGGCATGATCCTGACCGGCTTCGGCCTGGCCGGCGTCATCTTCGGGTTCGAGAACCTGGGACGGGACATCCTGCCCTTCCCCCTGGTCCTCGCCCTGTTCCTGGGCGGCTTCGCGGCGCTCGGCCTCTACGCCTGGCACGCCAGGCGAACGCCCCACGCCATCCTCGACCTTTCGCTCTTCCGGCTGCAGACCTTTCAGGCCGCCATCGTCGGCGGCGCCTTCATGCGCATCGCCATGGGCGCCACGCCCTTCATGCTGGCCATGCTGCTCCAGATCGGTTTCGGCATGACCGCGTTGCAGGCGGGCCTCCTCACCTTCGTCAGCGCCGCCGGCGCCCTCATCATGAAGACGACGGCCCCGCCCATCCTGCGCCGCTTCGGGTTCCGCCAGGTCCTGGTGGTCAATGCGGTGATCACCGGCCTCTTCTTCATGGCCTATGCCCTCTTCAAGCCTACGACGCCCCACTGGATCATCATGGTCGTCCTCCTGGCCGGCGGCTTCTTCCGTTCGCTCCAGTTCACCAGCCTCAACGGCCTGGCCTATGCCGACATCGAGCAGGACCGCATGAGCCGCGCCTCGACCATGTCCAGCATGGCCCAGCAGCTCGTCCAGTCCATCGGCATCGGCCTGGCCGCCATGCTGATCCACCTGTTCACCCGCCTTGCGGGCCAGGCCGAACTGACGGCGGCCACGGTGTCGCCGGCCTTCCTGGTGATCGGGGCGCTCACCTTCGTTTCGCTGTTCTTCTACGTCCGGCTGCCGGACGATGCGGGGGACGAGATGAACAGCCGCGGGCGCATGGCCCGGCCTTGACCCCGGCCCCTGCCGTCCGTCCCATGGGCGGCAAACGGGAGACGCTCATGAAGTTCCTGGCCGGTTTCGCCGCCCCCGCCGCCCTCGCGCTCGCCGCCTGCTCGGAAGACCCGGCCCCGCCGGCGCCGGTCGAGCCGGCGGCCGAGCCCGCGCCGCCCGCCGCGCCGACCCAGCCCGGCCTCTCTTGGGACATGGCCTCCAGCGGCGAAGGGGTCGCCCTGGTCATGAGCGGTCCGGACGGAAGCCAGCGCCTCCATCTCGGCTGCACGCGCCACCCGCCCCGGCTCGTCCTGGTGGTGAACGATTTCAACCCGGTGGGCAGCGAGGAGCGTCTGACGGTCGGCCTGGACGAACAGCTCTTCGTCTTCGTGGCCGAGCCCACCGCGCCCGGCGCCGGCGTGCGCGCGACGACCGCCGTCTCCGGCGACTTCCTGGAGCGCCTGCCCCGCGCGGCGACCCTTGGCGCCGTCTACGGCGCGCAGGCATTCGGCCCGGTCCGCCCGCCGCCGCAGGAGATGGCGACGCGCTTCGCCGCCGAGTGCCGCCAGGCGGCCGGCCTGCCCTAGAGCCTTACGGCCGCCGACTCTGGGCCAGCGCCGCGCAGGCCGCAGATCCGATCGGGCCTTCCTCGTCGTAGAGGAAGCACTCGCCGATCGCCACGCCGTCGGTGGCGTGGTGATTGATGGTCTCGAAGCCCACCCACGGGGTCTTCGGCAGGCGGTGCAGATAGACGGTCACGTCGCTGTTGATATAGCCCAGCCCCTTGTCGCCGGCGTTGGCGAAGGGGCTCGCGAAGTCGGCGGCCACAGCCACGCGGGTGAACGGCGTCAGGGCCTCGCCCTCCACCAGCTCGCGCACCTCGCTCATCCAGGTCCGACGCTGGCCCGGCGTGCCGAAGCCGCCGGTGATCCGCCGCATCGCCCACATGCCGCCCATCCCCTCGCGGGCGTCCTCCGGCGGCGGGATGTCGGCCGGCGCCGGCGCGTCCCAGTTCGGCGGACTCCAGACATTCCCCTCCGGATTGGCCGTCCGGCGCAGGAACTGGCAGCTCGCCCGCGCCATGGGGGTCCCGCCGCTGATGAAGTCGGCCTCCACCAGCTTCAGGCGCCCGCCGGCGCGCACGACCCGCGTCGTCACCTCGATCTCGGAGAAGTCCGGCAGGCGGAACATGTCCACCGTCAGCCGCGCGGGCAGCAGGTCGGCCTCGCCATGCTCCTGCTCGATCACGTGGCCCAGCAGGCCGACGATGACGCGGCCGTGCAGCGACTTGGGATTCCACGGGCCCCGGCAGGCCGGGGTGGGCTGAAAGCGGCCATCCTGCCGCCGGAAGAAGGGTTCGTTCGCCATGACGGGCGCCATCCCTGCCGGATTCCGCGACCCAGGCAAGCGCTCAGCGGTTCAGATCGAGCTTCTCGCTGTCCTCGCCCTCGAAGGTCGCCCAGCCGCTCCCCACCCCGGTCTCCGGCAGTCCGGCGGCGATGTCGTCCATCGGGTTGGGGTCGATGCCCCGCCCCTGACGGTGCAGGTGGGCCTTGGCGATCATGTTGGCCGAGATCGGCGCGGTCAGGAACAGGAAGAGGGTGATCAGGAGTTCGTGGGCCGACCAGGCGCCCTTGAAGGCCGGGAAGAAGATCACCGAGGCGATCAGGCACGATCCGACCCCGAGCGTCGTCACCTTGGTCGGTCCGTGCAGCCGCGTCATCAGCGAGGGCATGCGCGTCAGCCCCCAGGAGCCGACGAGCGCGAAGAAGCCGCCGAAGACCAGCAGCGCCGAGACGAGGACTTCGAGGAGCGTCGACACCATGGCCCCTACTCCACCACGTCGCCGCGCAGGACGAACTTGCAGTAGGCCACCGTGCCGACGAAGCCGACCATGGCCAGCAGCAGGGCGGCCTCGAAATAGACCGGCGAGCCCATCTGGATCTGGATCAGCACGATCACCGCGATGGCGTTGATGGTCATGGTGTCCAGCGCCAGGACCCGGTCGGCCGTGGTCGGTCCGCGCAGCAGCCGCCACAGGTTCAGAACCATCCCCAGGCCCACACAGCCCAGGGCGAACAGCACGGCGGTCATGATCATAGGAAGATCCTCATCAGCCTGGCCTCGTAACGCGACTTGATCCGCGCCACCTCGCCCTCCGGGTCGCCGGTGTCCAGCGCGTGCACCAGCAGGACGCGCCCGCAGGAGGAAACGTCGCACGACACCGTCCCCGGCGTCATGCTGATCGTGCCGGCCAGGGTCGTGATCGCCTCGGGCGAGGTGAGCTCCAGCGGCACGACCAGCCAGTGGGAGCGGATGTCCTTGTTCCGGCGGAACAGCACCACCCCCGCCACCTGGATGCTGGCGGTGACGATGTCCCACAGGACCAGCAGGATGTAGAAGCCGTGCGACGGTCCGAAGCTCAGGCGCGGCCGGTCGGGCCAGAAGGGGCCGGTGATGATCGGGATCACCACCCCGACGATCACCCCCAGCACGACGCCGCCCACCGACAGCTCGTTGCTCAGCAGGACCCAGACCAGGATCAGGGTCACGGTCAGCGCGGGATGGGGCAGCAGTCGCTTCATCATGCCGGCCTCCTCACCGCCCCTTCAGCACGGCGGCGGCATAGTCCGCCGGATTGTAGAGCTGGGCCGCCGTCGCGTTCAGATAGGCCGTCACGGGACCGCCGGCGAAGGTCAGGCCGACCAGCAGCAGCAGCAGGGCGGCGGCCACGGCCGGCGCAGCGCCCGGCGCCACGGGCGCGGCCGCATGCAGCTCGCCGGTGGTCTCCCGGCTCTTCCAGAAAATGGCGCTGCCGGCGCGGGCGAAGGCCAGCAGGCCCAGCACCGTCGTGCCGAGCACGAAGCCCCAGACCCACCAGCCCCCCTCGACGCCGCGCATGGCGTCGAGCACCAGCAGCTTGCCGGGGAAGCCCGACAGCGGCGGCAGGCCCACGACCGCCACGGCCGCCAGCATGAACAGGGCCGAGAGCACGCCGGCCTGCACGAAGGGCGGACTCGGCGCCAGGGTGTCGCCATAGTCGCCGCGCCGGGCGGCGATGATGTCGACGATCAGGAAGAGGGCCGCCGTCGCAAAGGTCGAGTGCGGCAGATAGTAGAGCGCCGCGGCCGTGGCCTGGGGCGAGAAGACCGCGATGGCGCAGAGCAGCGTCCCCATCGATCCGATCACCGAGAAGGCCGCCAGGTCCCGCAGTTGCCGCGCGGCCAGGACGCCGAGATAGCCGATGGCCAAGGTCGCCAGCGCCGCCGGCAGCAGCCAGGGCGACGGCGCCCAGGCCAGTTCGCCGGCCGCCTCGCCGAAGGTCAGGGTGGTGAAGCGCAGGATGCAATAGGCGCCGACCTTGGTCATCACGGCGAAGAGCGCGGCCACGGGCGCGGTGGTCGAGGCGTAGGTCCTGGGCAGCCAGAAGTGCAGCGGGACGAGCGCCGCCTTCAGGCCGAACACGGCGATCAGCAGCAGGCCTCCGGCCAGGATGAGGCCATGGTCGCCCGGCGGCGCCTCGGCCACCCGCTGGCCCATATGGGCCATGTTGAGCGTGCCCGTCGCCCCGTAGAGCAGGCCGACGGCCACCAGGAAGAGCGTCGATCCCACCAGGTTGATGACCACGTACTGCACGCCCGCCTTCAGCCGCGCCGCGCCGCCGCCGTGCAGCATCAGGCCGTAGGAGGCGATCAGCAGCACCTCGAAAAAGACGAACAGGTTGAAGACGTCGCCGGTGAGGAAGGCGCCGTTCAGGCCCAGAAGCTGGAACTGGAAGAGCGGATGGAAGTGCCAGCCCTTGCGGTCGATGCCGGTCACCACCGCATAGGACATGACCGCCAGCGCCAGCAGGCTGGCGATCAGCACCATCATGGCCGACAGCCGGTCGAGCACCAGCACGATGCCGAAGGGCGCCGGCCAGTCGCCGAGTTCGTAGGTCTGAATGGCGCCGGTGTCGGCCTGCACGACCAGCGCGCAGGCCAGCCCGACCAGGGCGGCGCAGGCGCCGATGGACAGCGCCCGCGAGGCCGCCAGCCGCCGGCGCAGGAAGAGCAGCATCAGGGGCGCCAGCACCGCCGGCAGCAGGATGGGCGCGATCAGCCAGTGGTTCACGGCGCCGGCTCCGCGGGGTCGGCCTTGCCGTCGACCTGGTCCGTGCCGGTCTCAAGGAAGGTGCGCAGGGCGAGCACGACCACCAGCGCCGTCATGCCGAAGGAGATGACGATGGCCGTCAGCACCAGGGCCTGGGGCAGCGGGTCGGTGTACTCGGTGATCCCCTTCTCGTAGAGCGGCGGCCGGTCGATCAGCAGCCGTCCCGACGCGAACAGGAAGACGTTGATGGCGTAGGACATGAAGGCCAGGCCCAGCACCACGGGGAAGGTCCGGCCGCGCAGCACCAGGTAGATGCCGCCCGCCGACAGCACGCCCACCGCGCTGGCCACCAGGAATTCGATCGTCATGGCCGGTCCCCAGCGTGGTCGATGGGGACCGCGGGGCGGCTGGGGTCGACGTCCATGGCGAGGTCGCTGGGCGGCAGCTTCTCGGCCCGCTGGGCGACGCTGGAAAGGTGGTGCAGGGCCAGCATCACCGCCCCGACGACGGTGAACGCCACCCCGATGTCGAAGACGAGCGCGCTCGACAGCCCGACCTCCCCGATCAGCGGGATCGGCACATATTCGTAGGCGCTGGTCAGGAAGGGCGCGCCAAGCACCATGGCCGCCAGGCCAGTGGCCGCCGCGGCGGTGACGCCAAAACCGATCAGGCCGTGATGGTCGGCCGGCAGACGGCGGTTCGACCAAGCATAGCCCGAGGCCATGTACTGCATCAGCAGCGCGATCGAGACGACGAGGCCCGCAATGAAGCCGCCGCCCGGCTCGTTGTGCCCGCGCAGGAAGATGTAGAGCCCGACGGTCGAGGCGAGCGGCAGGAGAAGCCGCGTCGCCACCACCAGCATCATCGGATGCCGCTCGGGCGAGCGCCGCTGATCGGGCTCCCACCGGGCCAGCCTCTGGCCGGCCGAGCCGCGGTCGGCCGTCTCCAGCAGGGCGAAGATGGTCAGCGCCGCGATGCCCAGGACGATGATCTCGCCGAAGGTGTCGAAGCCCCGGAAGTCCACCAGGATGACGTTGACCACATTGGTGCCGCCGCCGCCCGAATAGGAGTTCTCCCAGTGATAGTCAGAGATCGAAGGCGGCCCCTCCCGGCGCAGCAGCACCCAGGTGGCGAGCCCCATGCCGACGCCGCCGAGGGTCGCCAGGACACCGTCGCGAATCCGCCGCGGCGCGCTGCTCTCCACCGGCGTGCGCTTGGGCATCAGGTTCAGCGCCAGAAGCATCAGCAGGATGGTGACCACCTCCACCGAGATCTGGGTGAGCGCCAGGTCCGGCGCCGACAGATAGACGAAGCCCAGGGAGATGATCAGGCCGATGACGCTGATGAAGATCAGCGAGATGTAGCGATGGCGGTGCCACACGACGACCGAAGCCGCGGCGGCGACCAGCAGCGCCCAGGCCGCAAGGGTCACGCCGTTGGCCGGCAGCGGGGGCCGCGCGCCCGCGACGTGCTCGGCGCTGAAATAGCCCGCCAGGCCCAAGGCCACGGCGCTGGCCAGAATCACCGCCAGGTAGCGCTGCAGAGAGCCCGTATGCAGCCCGTCGCTCGCGCGCCGCGCACCGCGCACGGTGACCTCCACCAGGCCGTCGAACACCGTCTTGGCCTGCGGCAGCGGCGAGGCCTGCCAGAGCCGGTCCAGCCCGCCATGGTGGGCCAGCAGCACCGCCCCGCCGACGATGGCGGCCGCGCTGAGCGCGAGCGGCAGGTTGAAGCCGTGCCACAGGGCCAGGTGCTTCTCCTTGGCCGCCCCGCCGGTCACCGCGCCGGCGACGGCGTTGACCAGGTCCCCGGCGATGGCGTGCGGGAAGAGGCCGATGGCGACAACCAGGGCCGTCAGCAGGGCTGAGGGCGCCCACATGCCGACCGGCGCGTCGTGCGGCTTGTACGGGAAGCTCTCAGGCTTCCTCCCGAAATAGACCCCGATCACATAGCGATAGGCATAGGCCGCCGAGAACAGGGCCCCCGCGGCGGCCAGGGCCGGGACCAGCCAGGGCAGGCCGAAGACGGCCGTATGCGTCGCCTCCTCCAGCATCATCTCCTTGGAGATGAAGCCGTTCATCGGCGGCAGGCCGGCCATGCCGGCGGCGGCGAAGACGGCCAGGGTCGCGGCGATGGGCATCAGGGTGACGAGGCCGCCCAGCTTGCGGATGTCGCGCGTGCCCGCCTCATGGTCGACGATGCCGGCGTTCATGAAGAGGGCGGCCTTGAAGCAGGCGTGGTTGATGATGTGGAAGACGCCCGCCACGGCCGCGGCCGGCGTGCCCAGGCCGAACAGGAAGGTCAGCATGCCGAGATGGCTGACCGTCGAATAGGCCAGCAGGCCCTTCAGATCGTCCTTGAAGAGGGCCACCACGGCGGCGAACACCATGGTGACGAGGCCGACCCCGCCCACCAGGAAGAACCACGCCTCCGTCCCGGCCAGGGCCGGCCACAGCCGCGCGAGCAGGAAGACGCCGGCCTTCACCATGGTCGCCGAGTGCAGATAGGCGCTGACCGGCGTCGGCGCGGCCATGGCGTGAGGCAGCCAGAAGTGGAAGGGGAACTGGGCCGACTTGGTGAAGCAGCCGCCCAGGATCAGCAGCAGGGCCGGCAGGTAGAGGGGCGAGGCCTGGATCGCCGCTCCGCTCGCCAGGATCACCGACAGGTCATAGGAGCCGGCGATGTTCCCCAGGATCAGCAGGCCGGCGATCAGCGACAGCCCGCCCGTCCCGGTGACGGCCAAAGCCATGCGCGCGCCCTGCCGCCCTTCGGGCAGATGGCCCCAGTAGCCGATCAGCAGGAAGGAGGAGAGGCTCGTCAGCTCCCAGAAGATCAGCAGCAGGAGGACGTTGTCCGAGAGCACGATGCCCAGCATCGCCCCCTGGAACAGCAGCAGGAAGGCGAAGAACCGCCCCATCGGGTCGGTCTTGGCCAGGTAGAAGCGGGCATAGACGATCACCAGGATCCCGATGCCCAGGATCATGCCGGCGAACATCAGACCGAGCGGATCGAGGAAGAAGTTGGCGTTCAGGCCAAGGCCCGGAAACCACTCCAGCCGCCAGTGGACCACCTCGCCGGCCAGGACCCGCGGCGCGAGTTGCAGCAGCATGACCAGGCTGGTCCCGCTCACCGCCAGGGTGGCGAGCGCGCAGGCGTTACGCCCGGCGCGGATCGCCAGGGCCGGCGCAAGCGCCCCCAGAAACGGCAGTAGGGCGATCCACGCCAGGGTCAAAGGGCCCTCGAGTTCACGTCGTCACCATGCGGAATGGGCCATCAATAGCGACCGAACATCGCAGCCCCAATGACATTCGCGTTATTGTTCAGCTCTGCCGCCGCACCTGCTGCGAACCTGGAGGCGCCCTGCCCGTGGCCAAACAGTTCCCCGCCCTTCTTGCTGAACACCGCAGTTTCATCGCCCGCCAGCCGGTCTTCTTCGTGGCCAGCGCCGCGGCCGACGGACGGGTGAACCTCTCGCCCAAGGGTCTGGACCCGTTGCGCGTCATCGACGAGCGGACCGTCTGCTACCTCGACCGTACCGGCAGCGGCGCCGAGGTGGCCGCCCATCTGCGCGCCGACGGCCGGCTGACCCTCATGCTCTGCGCCTTTTCCGGGCCGCCGCTGATCCTGCGCCTCTACGGCCGCGGCGAAAGCCTGCCGCGCGGCGGGGCGGCCTATGGACAGCTTCTGGCGGAGGTCTTCGGCGGCGCCGAACCGCCGGGCGCGCGCCAGATCGTCCGGCTCGACATCGATCTCGTCCAGACCTCGTGCGGCTTCGGCGTACCGCTCATGGACTTCGTCGGCGAACGCCCTTCGCTGGACCGCTGGGCTCAGGCGCAGGGCGAGGCGGGGCTCTCGGATTACCGGCGGGCCAAGAACGCGCTCAGCCTGGATGGCCTGCCGACCGGCCTCGTCGATTGAAGCCTAGCGCCGGTGCGGCGGTCGGCGCTGGCCGCCGCCCATGCGGGGGCCTTCGGTCTTGTGACGATAGGTGATGCGGCCCTTTTCCAGATCGTAGGGCGTCATCTCCACCGTGACCCGGTCGCCCACCAGCGAGCGGATGCGGTTCCGCTTCATGCGGCCGGCGGTGTAGGCGAGGATGGTGTGTTCGTTGTCGAGCTGAACCCGAAAGCGGCCTTCCGGCAGCAGCTCGGTGATCACGCCTTCGAACTCGATGAACTCTTCCTTGGACATGCGGTACGCCTCCTGTGAGCCGGCGACGCCTTGACGACCGGCCAGGATGCGGCCGGCGCCCCGATCCCGGAGTGAGATCATGTGGGGACTTGGTCGGCGTCCACGCCGGCGGAGCGGCGATGCGGGGTCCAGACGCGTCGAAAACCCCTCGGATGCGCCGGCGGACCGGCGCAAGGGGCGGAGAGAAGCGTGCTTAGATCGGACCGCGCGGTGACGGACGTCTAGTGTCGAGCGTCGCGCGACGAAATGTCGAGGTCCCATAAGTAGGGATGCAAGGCCCGCCTGTCCACCCTGCCCCGCCTTGGGCTATGGCTCGCCCATGGAAACCTTCGATGTGGTGGTCGCCGGCGCCGGGGCGGCCGGCATGATGTGCGCGGCCCAGGCCGGCCAGCGGGGCCGCCGGGTCCTGATCCTCGACCACGCCAAGGCGCCGGGCGAGAAGATCCGCATTTCGGGGGGCGGCCGCTGCAACTTCACCAATCTCGACACGGGCCCGCAGAACTTCATCTCGGAAAATCCGCGCTTCTGCATCTCGGCCCTGCGCCGCTACACCCAGCACGACTTCACAGCCCTGGTGAAGCGCTACGGCGTCGCCTTCCACGAGAAGACGCTCGGCCAGCTCTTCTGCGACGGCTCGTCCAAGGAGATCGTCGCCCTCCTGCTGGCGGAGATGGACAGGGGCGGCGTGGAGCTGCGCCTGCAGACGGCGATCGAGCGCATCGAGCGGACGGAAGCGGGCTTCCGCCTCCTCGCCGGCGGCCGCGAGATCGCCTGCGAGAGCCTGGTCATCGCCACCGGCGGCAAGTCGATCCCCAAGATGGGCGCCACCGGCTTCGGCTACGAGGTCGCGCGCCAGTTCGGCCTGCGGGTGACGGAGACGAGGCCCGCCCTCGTGCCGCTGACCTTCGACGTCTCCCTGCTGGAGCGGACCAAGCCGCTGGCCGGCGTCGCTGTCGATCCGGCCCAGGTCGCCGCCGGCAAGACCCGCTTTTCCGAGGCCCTCCTCTTCACCCACCGGGGCCTGAGCGGTCCCGCCATCCTCCAGGCCTCCTCCTACTGGCGCGAGGGTCAGGAGATCGAGGTGACGCTCGCCCCCGGCCATGACCTCTTCGCCGAACTGCGCGCCGCCCGCACCGCCCGCCCCAAGGCCGCGCCCGCCACCGTCCTCTCCGAGATCCTCCCCAAGCGCCTGGCCCAGTTCGTCGCCGAGACGCACGCCCCTCGAGGCAACATGGCCGACCAGTCCGACAAGACGCTGCGCGCCCTGGCCGAGGCCGTGAACGCCTGGCGCGTGAAGCCGGTCGGCTCCGAAGGCTACCGCACGGCCGAGGTCACCCTGGGCGGCGTCGACACCCGCGACCTTGATTCCCGTACGCTCACCGCCCGCGAGGTTCCGGGCCTCTACTTCATCGGCGAAGTGGTCGACGTCACCGGCTGGCTCGGCGGCTATAACTTCCAGTGGGCCTGGTCCTCGGGCTGGAGCGCCGGGCAGGTGGCTTAGGACTTCGATGCGCGAACTCACTCTGAGCAATCGGCTGGCGCTTACAGGCGCCCTCGTCTTCGTCACCGGGATCGCGGGTGGTCTGCCACTTGCGCTCCTCCACGAGAGCTCGCCCAACCTCACCTTCTTTCTCGCTCTGATGCTCTTGGCCGTCGAGGTCGTGGGACTGCGTTTGATCTGGGGCCCACGCTTCTGGCGGTTCGTCTCGGCCGTCATGACGTGGTGGATTGTCCTAATGCGGCGATTGGTTCGCTCGGTGACTTTGCGAAGACCAAGGCGATAGAGGAAACACCGTCCCCATTTCCCCAGAGGCGCGCGCACCTTCGGGAAGCACACAGCGCGCGCCGCTCAGATGCCCCGTCCAGGCCTCGCTTCTAGCCTCCGGTATCCTGCGGCCCAGGTTGACGCGCACGACAACCTCAGGCTTGCTCCTCCGCATTATGAGGCGCGCCGCATCCAAGGAGCGCGCCCGGGAGGAATATTCAAAATGGCCCAGGGTTCATCGGGCGAGGACGAGCGCCTCAGTTTCAGGACCAAGCTTTCGTTCGGGGTCGGCAGCGGGGCGGAATCGATCGCCCTCTTCTCCGTCGGCTCCTACGCCATGCTCTTCTACAACCAGGTCCTGGGCCTCGAGGCGCACCTGGCCGGGCTCGCCATCTCGGCCAGCCTTTTCCTCGACGGCATTTCCGACCCGCTGGTCGGCTCATTGTCGGACCGCACCAAGTCCCGCTGGGGCCGGCGGCACATCTACATGTTCTTCGCCCCGATCCCGATCGTGCTATCGCTGATCGCGGTGTTCAATCCGCCCGACGGCCTGGGCCGGTGGGGCCTGTTCGCCTGGTTCACCGTCACGGTGATCCTCCTGCGCCAGTCCATGACCTTCTATCACACGCCTCACCTGGCGCTCGGGGGCGAGTTGTCCCGCGACTACACCGAACGCTCCAAGGTGATGGCCTACAACAGCTTCTTCACCTGGGCCGGGGCGGCGGGCACCACCTGGATCGCGCTCAGCTACTTCTTCAAGGCGACGCCGGAATACCCCAGGGGTCTGCTGAACCCAGAGCCCTACGCGCCCTATTCGATCGTGATGGCGCTCCTGGCGCTCGCCCTGCTCGGCGCCTCGGCCTGGTTCACCCGCGACCGCATCCCCCACCTGCCCAAGGCCCCCGAAAACCTGCCGAAATTCAGTCCTTTCGAGTTCTTCAAGGACATCGGCAAGGCCTTCGCCAACCGCAACTATGTCTGGCTGCTGGTGGCCTACTTCTTCCTCAGCATGATGATCGGCCTGCGGGGCGGCCTGCACCTCTACACCAACACCTACTATTGGCACCTGACGAGCGAGCAGATCCGCTTCTTCGTCATCGGCTCCTTCGCCGGCTACCTGTCGGCCTTCCTGTTCGCCGCCATGCTGCACGGGCGGTTCGACAAGAAGCGCACGATCATCGTCTCGGCCATCGTCTATGCGCTGGCGCCCAGCGCGCCGATCCTGCTCGGCTTCGCCGGCGTGCTGACCGACCAGACCGCGGGCCTGCTGCCCATCCTCATCGCCTTCTCCATCCTCAGCTATGGGGCGGCCAGCGTGCTCTCCATCAGCATCATGTCGGCCCTGGCCGACATCGCCGACGAGAACGAGCTGACGTTCGGGGTCCGGCAGGAGGGCGTGCTCTATTCGACCCGCGCCCTCTTCGCCAAGGTCGACCAGGCCATCGGCGCGGCCCTGGCCGGCTTCGTCCTGACCCTCATCGCCTTCCCGACCAAGGCCAAGGTGGAGGAGGTCCCGGCCGAGGTGGTCTGGAACCTGGCCCTGTGGGACGGCGTCCTGGCCGGCGTTCCGGGCTTCATCGCCGTCTTCTTCTACGCCCGCTACAAGATCACCCGCGCGAGCTACGAAGAGACCAAGGCGGCGCTGGCCGCGCGCCGCGCCGCCATACGGGCCCCTCTCGCCACCGCCACCCAGGCGGCCGACGACGTGCCCCAGCCCCTGGTGCCGCCGGTCATCTCGCCCCGACCGGCGGAATAGCGGCAAAGAAGAAGGGGCTCCGCGCAGGCGGAGCCCCCGGGCCGTCAGCCGTGGCCTCGACCCATCAGGCCGCCGGCATGACGACCGTATCGATCACGTGGATCACGCCGTTGGAGGCGTCGAGGTCGGTGCTGGTCACCATGGCCGTGCCGCCGGCCGCGTCGGTCAGCTGGACGCCGCCATTGGCCATGGCGGCCGTCAGCGTGCCGCCCTGGACGGTGGTGAGCGTCGCCGTGCCGCCGCCGGCCTCGATGGCCGCGGCGATGTCGGCCGCCTTCATCTCGCCGGGCACCACATGATAGGTGAGGACGCCCGTCAGCTGGTCCTTGGCGTCCGGCTCCAGCAGACCTTCCACCGCGCCGTCGGGCAGCTTTTCGAAGGCCGCATTGGTCGGCGCGAAAACCGTGTAGGGGCCCGGTCCCGCCAGGGTCTCGGCCAGGCCGGCGGCCTGAACGGCGGTGACGAGGGTGGAGAAGTCGGGCGAGGCCTGGGCGGCCTCGACGATGTTCACTTCAGGGGTCGCCGGCGCGGCGGCGACCGGTTCGGCTTCGGCGGGCGCGGGCTCTTCGGCCGGTTGCGAGCAGGCCGCGACGCCGAGCGCCAGGGCGATGGCCGAAACGCCGGCCAGGATGCGGAACTTGGGTTCGGTCATGGGTCGTCCCTCGTGGTTGTGGCCACGGGCGGGAGGCGCCGCGGCTGACTTAGCTACGGGACAGGCGCGGCCTGGACGCATCGGCGGCGGATTTCTTTCGCAAGGGTCCAGCGCGGCCGTTGCGGGTCTGGCGGGCTCGGCCTAGGGTCCGCGCCCTTCTCAACTTCATCACGGGCGCACGCCCATGCCGCAGATCCTCGTCGAGGACCTGGCCAAGACCTATCGCGTCGCCGAGCGCGATCCCGGCCTGCTGGGCGCGGTCAAGGGTCTGGTCCATCGCCGCCACCGCACGGTCGAGGCCCTGCGCGACGTCTCCTTTTCCCTGGAGGCCGGCGAGCTCCTGGGCTTCATCGGCCCCAACGGGGCGGGCAAGTCCACCACCATCAAGATTCTCTCGGGCATCCTGAAACCCGACGGCGGACGCGTGGTCGTGAACGGCCGCGCGCCCTTCGACGACCGGATCGCCCACGTGGCGGAGATCGGCGTCGTCTTCGGTCAGCGGACCCAGCTCTGGTGGGACCTGCCGATCGCCGACGGCTTCGACCTGTTGCGCGACATCTACCGCCTGGCGCCGGAGCGCTACCGCCGCAACCGCGACGAACTCGTCGCCCTCCTGCGCCTGGAGCGGCTCCTCGACCAGCCGGTGCGCCAGCTCTCGCTCGGCCAGCGCATGCGCGCCGAGATCGCCGCGGCCCTGCTGCACGAGCCGCCGGTCCTCTTCCTCGATGAGCCCACCATCGGCCTGGACGCGCCGTCGAAGCTCGCCGTGCGCGAGGTGGTCAAGCGCCTGAACCGCGAGCGCGGCGTCACCGTCCTGCTCACCACCCACGACATGCACGACATCGAGGCGCTGGCGCAGCGGGTCATCGTCATCGGCCACGGCCGTGTCCTCGCCGACAGCCCCTTCGAGGCGCTGCGGGCCGGCGTGCTCGCCGAACGGCGTCTCTTCGTCGATTTCGCCCACGAGGCGCCGGACATCGCCCTGGAGGGCGTCCAGGTCCGCGGGCGCGAAGGCCATAGCCTGGAACTCGCCTTCGATCCGGCCCGCACCCCGGCCCCGGCGCTCATCGCGGCCATCGCCGCCGAACATGCCGTGGTCGACATCCATGTGGAGCAGCCGGCCATCGAAGAGGTCATCGCCCGCTTCTATGACCTGCACGGCGCGGCGGAGGCCTGATCCGAAATGGACGCCGTCCGCCCCTACGCCGCGGCCTTCACGAGCCGCTTCCTGCTGATGCTGCAGTATCGCGCCGCGGCCCTGGCCGGCTTCGCCACCCAGTGCTGGTGGGGCGGCATCAAGGTGATGATCTACTCGGCCTTCTTCGCCGCCGCCCCGGCCGCGGCGGCCGGCGCGCCGATGAGCCTGACCCAGGTCATCACCTACACCTGGCTCGCCCAGGCCCTGCTGGCGCTGACCCCCTGGAGCGCCGATCCCGAGATCGCGCTGGCGGTCCGGACCGGCGGCGTCGCCTATGACCGCCTGCGCCCGCTCGACACCTACGCCCTCTGGTACGTCCGCGGCGCGGCCTGGATGGCCTCCCGCGCCGTGCCCCGCGCGGCCCTGATGCTGCTGGCCGCGGGCTTCGTCCTGCCGCTGATCGGCCTGTCGGACTGGGCCTGGAAGCCGCCCGCCACCTTCGCCGCCGCCGCCCTGTTCGCCGTCGCCCTGCCCCTGGCGCTGGCCCTGTCGGCCGCCTTCCTGATGATCGTCAACGTCGTGGTCGCCGCCACCCTGACCGACCGCGGCCCCAATGTTCTGTTCAACGCCCTGATCATCGTCTTCTCGGGCAATCTCCTGCCGCTCGCCCTCTATCCCGACTGGGCGCGGACGGCCCTGCTCGTCCAGCCCTTCGCCGGCATGCTCGACATCCCCTTGCGCCTCTATGTCGGCGAGCTCTCCGGCGCCGCGGCGGCGGGCGGTCTTGCCCTTCAGGCCTTCTGGACGCTGACCCTGATCGCCCTCGGCCGCTGGGCGCTCTCCCGCGTCATGCGCCGCCTCGAAGTGCAGGGAGGCTGAACGCCATGAACGACCTGCGTCTGCTCGGCCGCTACTTCGACGCCTCCATCCGCAGCCAGCTGCAGTATCCCGGCTCGGCCATCATGCTGGGGATCGGCGCCTTCGTGACGACCATCGTCGACATGCTGGCCGCCTGGGCCCTCTTCGACCGCTTCGGCCAGGTCCAGGGCTGGCGCCTGGGCGACATCGCCGTCTTCTACGGCGTCGTCTCCACCAGCTTCGCCATCACCGACTTCGTCACCCGCGGCTTCGACGTCTTCGGGACGGAATTCGTCAAGACCGGCGCCTTCGACCGCATCCTGCTGCGCCCGCGCTCTCCCGCCCTCCAGCTCGTCGGCTACGAGTTCCGGATCAGCCGCTTCGGCCGCCTGGCTCAGGCCCTGCTGGTCCTCTTCGTCGGCGCCGCCGTCATCGGCGTGCAATGGACGCCGGAAAAGGCGCTCCTCCTCGCCTGGACGATCACGGGCGGCGTCGCCCTCTTCTCCGGCCTCCTGATCCTCCAGGCCAGCTTCGCCTTCTGGACCACCGAGAGCCTGGAGGTGTTCAACGTGCTCACCTACGGCGGCATCCAGGCCGCCCAGTTCCCGCTCAGCCTCTACGCCGCCTGGTTCCGCAACTTCCTGATCTTCGTCGTGCCGCTCGGCTGCGTGGCCTACTATCCGGTGCTCGCCATCCTGGATCAGCCCGACCCGCTCGGCGCCCCCGGCTGGTGGCTGCCCGCCGCGCCGGCCATGGGGTTCCTGTTCCTCGGGCTCTCCTTCCTCGCCTGGCGCGCCGGCATCGCCCGCTACACCTCGACCGGGAGCTGAGACCCGCTGGCGCCGAGGGCCGGAAGCTTCTGACCTGAGGCCGCCCCCTCTCCTTCATTCCCGGCCCTGTGCCGGGAATCCCTCGGACGCTCGCGCCCGCCACGGGCAGGGATGCTCGTCACAGGGAAACAGGGGGGCTGCAGACCTACTCCGCCGCCATCAGCGCCCGGCCGGCGGTGAACGAGGTCTTCTCGGCCAGCGCAGCCTTGGCCGCCTCGTATTCGGCGGCCAGCTTGGCCACCAGTTCGCCGGCGCCCAGGATCTCCTGAACCGCGCCGATGCCCTGGCCGCAGCCCCAGATGTCCTTCCAGGCCTTGGCCTTGGTGTTGCCGCCGGAGCCGAAGTTCATCTTCGAGGGATCGGCCTCGGGCAGGTTGTCGGGGTCGAGGCCCGCCGCCACGATCGAGGGCCGCAGATAGTTGCCGTGCACCCCGGTGAAGAGGTTCGAATAGACGATGTCCTCGCCCGAGCTTTCGACGATCATGTCCTTGTAGCCCTGGGCGGCGTTGGCCTCCTTGGTGGCGATGAAGGCCGAGCCGATATAGGCCAGGTCCGCCCCCATGGCCTGGGCGCCCAGGATGGCCGCGCCGTTGGCGATGGCGCCCGACAGCGCGATCGGCCCGTCGAACCAGGTCCGCAGCTCCTGGATCAGCGCGAAGGGCGAAAGCGCCCCGGCATGGCCGCCGGCCCCGGCCGCCACGGGGATCAGGCCGTCGGCGCCCTTCTCCACCGCCTTGCGGGCGAAGCGGTCGTTGATGATGTCGTGCATGACGATGCCGCCATAGGCGTGCACCGCCTGGTTCACATCCTCCCGCGCGCCCAGCGAGGTGATGATGATCGGGACCTTGTACTTGGCGACCATCTCCACGTCGTGCTCCAGCCGGTCGTTGGTCTTGTGCACGATCTGGTTCACCGCGAAGGGGGCCGAGGGCATGTCCGGGTTCTTGGCGTCCCAGTCGGCCAGCTCCTCGGTGATCCTCGCCAGCCATTCGTCGAGCTGGCTTGCCGGCCGGGCGTTCAGCGCCGGGAAGGAGCCGACGATGCCGGCCTTGCACTGGGCGATCACCAGGTCCGGGTTCGAGATGATGAACAGCGGCGAGGCGATCACCGGCAGGCGCAGGCGGTCACGGAGGATGGGCGGCAGGGCCATGGGCGATTCCTTCAACGGCGCATTTGTTGTTTACGATGTAAGCGCAAACCAGGCGCCCAAGCAAGAACCCTCCCCCGTCGCCGGGAGAGGGTCCGCTGCGTGTCAGCCTGTCGGAGCCGGTTCTAGGGCGTGGACTCATAAGCTCTGAGCCACAGGCGGGTTGAGGCGAGCAGGACGGCGGCGAGGAAGTTCCTGGCCAGCTTGTCGAAG
>NZ_JACESE010000002.1 GCF_013911965.1 Phenylobacterium sp.
AAGGGCGTGATCCGGAGATCGGCGAACAGGCGATCCTGGAGCTGATGCGGACGGTGGACGAGTACATCCCGCAGCCGGAGCGTCCGGTGGACCTGCCGTTCCTGATGCCGGTGGAAGACGTGTTCTCGATCTCGGGCCGCGGCACGGTGGTGACGGGCCGGATCGAGAAGGGTCTGGTGAAGGTCGGCGACGAAGTGGAGATCGTGGGCATCCGTCCGGTGCAGAAGACGACCTGCACGGGTGTGGAG
Source organism: Phenylobacterium sp. (assembly GCF_013911965.1). Taxonomy (GTDB): domain Bacteria; phylum Pseudomonadota; class Alphaproteobacteria; order Caulobacterales; family Caulobacteraceae; genus Phenylobacterium. The sequence goes on from NZ_JACESE010000002.1 coordinate 249, forward strand.
ATGTTCCGCAAGCTGCTGGACCAGGGCGAGGCGGGCGACAACGTGGGCGTGCTGCTGCGCGGCACCAAGCGCGAGGACGTGGAGCGCGGCCAGGTGCTGTGCAAGCCGGGCTCGATCACGCCGCACACCAAGTTCGTGGCCGAGGCCTACATCCTGACGAAGGAAGAGGGCGGCCGTCACACGCCGTTCTTCACCAACTACCGTCCGCAGTTCTACTTCCGGACGACGGATGTGACCGGCATCATCAAGCTGAAGGAAGGCGTCGAGATGATCATGCCCGGCGACAACGCCGAGCTGGACGTCGAGCTGATCACGCCGATCGCCATGGACCAGGGCCTGCGCTTCGCCATCCGCGAAGGCGGCCGGACGGTCGGCGCCGGCGTCGTGGCCAAGATCATCGAGTAACCGCACACCACAGCGGACCGGGCGGGACCCCAAACCCCGCCCACAAGCTTCCAAAGGCCCGCCGGTCATCCGGCGGGCCTTTTTCTTGCCCCGAACCTTGACCTGGCCGCGCCTCTCGGGCCGCCTTGAGCCGAAACGGGGAGGGGGCGATGACTCGCATGTTCGCGGCTTGCGCAAGACTGCTGGGAGCCGTCGGGGTTGCGGCGGTCCTGGCCGGCCCGGCCATGGCCGCGCCGGACCTCGCTGGCATGACCAAGGGCGAGCGCATCGCCTTCACCAAGGCCATGCCCAAGGGCGGCGAACTGCACAACCATATCGCCGGCGCCATCTTCCCCGAGACGCTGCTCGCCTGGGCGGCGGAGGACGGGCTTTGCGTGGACGTGGCCGAGCTCGCGCTCGCGCCGCCGCCCTGCGCGGGCGAGGGTCTGAGGCCCGCTGCGGAGGCCTTCGCGGACGAGGGGCTCTACTCCGGTCTGCTGGACAGCTTCAGCACCCGCCACGAAGGTTTCCGCGACCGCTCGGGCCACGACCAGTTCTTCGGCGTCTTCGGCCGCATCGGGGCCATCGGACCGCAGCGGTCCGGGGACATGCTGGCCCTGGTGATGGACGACCTGGCCCATCAGAACACCTTCTATCTGGAGGCCATGGTGACGCCCCAGGGCCAGGCCGCTGCGGCCCTGGGGATCAAGGTCGGCCTGCGCGAGGACCTCGCCGAGATGAAGGCGGCCGTGGATCAGGCGGGCCTCGGGGCCCTGGTCTCGGCCGCCATCGCCGGAACCGACGCCATGGAGGCCCGGGCCCGGCAGGTCCTGGCCTGCGGCACGCCCCAGGCCCGTCCGGGCTGCCAGGTGACCGTGCGCTATCTCGTCCAGACCATCCGGACCCTGCCGCCCGAGGCGACCTTCGCGCAGCTCCAGCTGGGCGTGGCGCTCGTCCAGGCCGATCGGCGCTGGGTGGGACTGCAGATGGTGGCGCCGGAGGACCATCCCGCAGCCCTGGCCAACTATCCGCTCCACATGGAGATGGTGGGCTTTCTGACGGGCCGCGGACAGCTCGCCCCGGCCGCCCTGCATGCGGGCGAGCTCACCTTCGACTACGCGCCGCCGGAGCATCTGCGAGACCACATCGCACAGGCGCTGCGCGTGGCGGGCGCCCGGCGCATCGGTCATGGCGTCGATCTGCCCCACGAGATCGGGGCCGAGGCCCTGGCCGCCGACATGGCCGAACGTGGCGTCCTGGTGGAGGTGAACCTCACCTCCAACGCGGTCATCCTCGACCTCGCCCCGGACGAACATCCCTATGCCTGGCTGCGCCAGCGCGGCGTCCCCGTCAGCCTGTCGACGGACGACGCCGGCCTGCTGCGCATCGACCTGTCGCATGAGTACGAGCGGGCGGAGGCCTATGGGGCGACCTATGAGGATCTCAAGCGCTCGGCGCGCAACGCCCTGGCCTTCAGCTTCCTGGCCGGCGAGGGGCTGTGGGCCGATCCGGGGACCTATCGCCGGCCCCACGCCGCCTGCCGCGGCCAGGTCGGACGCGCCGAGCCGCGGCCCGGCGCCTGCGCCGATCTGGTGGCCGCCAGCGACAAGGCCCGCGAGCAGTGGCGGCACGAGGCCCTGCTCGCGGCCTTCGAGGCGGAGCACGGCGGCCGTCGATGACGGCGATGTCATGACCGCGATTTAAGCTGTGTCTCGGCGTCGGCCCCGCTAGCGTCCTCGTCAAGAGGTTGAGAGGGAGCAGGCCATGCGCCGTTCAAAGATGATCCTGGCACTGGCGGCCGCCGCGGCCGCCCTGACCGGCGCCGCCCAGGCCGCCGAGGTCGAGGTGCGCGACGCCGTCGCCCGGGTGGTGGTGATCCCCGAGGCGCGGACGGACGTGAAGGTGGAGTTCGTCTCCACCAACCCAAGCCTTCCGCTGCGCGTCATGACCCGCGGGGCGAAGGTCTTCGTCGACGGCGATCTGGACCGCGACATCCGCGCCTGCCGGACGCGGGGCGGGAACCCCACCGTCAGCGTCTCCGGGGTCGGCGACGTGGCCTATGCGGACATGCCCCAGGTGGTCGTGCGCACGCCCATGGCCGCCGAGGTCGAGGTGAGCGGCGCCGTCTTCGGCTCGATCGGCCGTTCCGACAGCCTCGACTTCTCCAACGCCGGGTGCGGCGATTGGGTGATCGCCAACGTGTCCGGTCCGATGGATCTCGCCCAGGCCGGCTCCGGCGACCTGCGCGCCGGGTCGTCCCAGTCGGCCAAGATCCAGATCGCCGGCTCCGGCGACGTCGCTGTCCGGGACGTGCGCGGCGAGCTCGACGTCGACCTGGCCGGCTCCGGGGACGTCAGCGTCGCCTCCGTCGAGGGCGAGCGCCTCAAGGCCCGAATCGCCGGCTCCGGCGACATCCGCGTCCAGGGCGGCAAGGTCGATCGGTTCGAAGCCGACATCGCCGGGTCCGGCGACGTCCGGTTCGAGGGCGAGGCCGGCGAACTGCGCGCCCGTATCGCCGGCTCGGGCGACGTTCACGCCCAGCGCGTGCGCGGATCGGTCGAGAAGTCGGTCATCGGCTCGGGCTCGGTGAGCGTCGGCGAGGCCAGCTAGTCGCCTCCGGGCGGCTCACGGCCCTTGACGCCGGCGAGTCGCCTATGTATTTACGCGCCTCCTGTTGGACCGGCTGTGCGGCGTTCGCGCCGCAGACGCGGTCCGCGGAACGACCTGAGTCGAGTTCAACACGGCTTACTTGGGGTGGCCCTCGCGGGTTCGCGCGGGCCGAATTCGTTTTTGCGGGCTACGCGTACGGGACCTCTCGAGGTTCCGGAGTTGGTCTTTGAAATGGTCAAAGTCACGCGGGCGGACCGCCGTCTGTAGGGAAAACAAAGAGCGATATGGATCGTCAGAACATCCGCATCCGGCTCAAGGCCTTCGATCACCGCGTGCTGGACCATTCCACTCGCGAGATCGTCAACACGGCCAAGCGCACCGGCGCCACCGTCAGGGGACCCATTCCCCTGCCGACCCGTATTGAGAAATTCACCGTCAACCGCTCGCCGCACGTCGACAAGAAGTCGCGCGAGCAGTTCGAAATCCGCACGCACAAGCGCGTGCTCGACATCGTCGACCCCACCCCGCAGACCGTGGACGCGCTGATGAAGCTCGACCTGTCCGCCGGCGTGGACGTCGAGATCAAGCTCTAAGGGGACCAAGCCGATGCGTACCGGCGTGATCGCCAAGAAGCTGGGCATGGCGCGCTTCTTCGATGAAAGCGGCGTCCACGTGCCCGTCACCATCCTCAGCCTGGAAGGCTGCCAGGTGGTGGCCCAGCGCACCAAGGAGAAGGACGGCTACGTGGCCCTCCAGCTCGGCGCGGGCGCGAAGAAGGCCAAGAACACGACCAAGGCCCTGCGCGGTCACTTCGCCAAGGGCGAGGTCGAGCCGAAGCGGACCCTGGGCGAATTCCGGGTTTCCGAGGACAACCTGATCGAGGTGGGCGCCGAACTGACGGCCGACCATTTCGTCGCCGGCCAGAAGGTCGATGTCACCGGAACCACCATCGGTAAGGGCTTCGCCGGCGCCATGAAGCGCTGGAACTTCGGCGGGATGCGCGCCACCCACGGCGTGTCGGTGTCCCACCGGGCCCACGGTTCGACGGGTAACCGTCAGGACCCCGGCAAGACCTTCAAGAACAAGAAGATGGCCGGCCACTACGGGGTCGAGACCGTCACCACCCTCAACCTGACCGTCTGGCGCGTCGATCCCGAGCGCAACCTGATACTGGTCAAGGGCGCCGTTCCCGGCTCCGAGGGCTCGTTCGTGAAGATCCGCGACGCGGTGAAGTCCGCCCTGCCGGCCGACGCGCCGAAGCCGGGCGCCTTCAAGGCCGCCGGCGCCGCTCCGGCTCCGGCCGCGGCTGCGGAAGAAGCTCCGGCCGAAGCGCCGGCTGCCGAGGGTCAAGAATAATGAAGCTCGACGTCATCAAGCTCGACGGCGGGAAGGGCGGTTCGATCGAACTGTCCGACGCCATCTTCGGCATCGAAGAGATCCGCGGCGACATCCTGCAGCGCTGCGTGACCTGGCAGCTGGCCAAGCGCCGCGCCGGCACGCACAAGATCCAGGTGCGCAACGAAGTCTCGCGCACCGGCAAGAAGATGTACAAGCAGAAGGGCACCGGCGGCGCCCGTCACGGTTCGCGCCGTGCGGCTCAGTTCGTCGGCGGCGCCAAGGCCCACGGCCCCGTGGTCCGCAGCCACGCCTTCGACCTTCCCAAGAAGGTCCGGGCGCTCGCCCTGAAGCATGCGCTGTCGTCCAAGGCCAAGGCCGGCGCCCTGGTGGTGCTCGACTCCGCCACTCTGGACGCGCCGAAGACGGCCGCCCTGCGCGCCAACTTCGCCAAGCTCGGCCTGACCAACGCCCTGGTCATCGCCGGCCCCGAGGTGGACGGCAACTTCCGCCTCGCCGCGCGCAACATCCCCAATGTGGACGTGCTGCCGAACGCCGGCCTGAACGTCTACGACGTGCTGCGTCGCCAGACCCTCGTCCTCACCAAGGACGCGGTGGAAGCGATCAATGCGCGGTTCGCTGAGAAGGAAGCTGCGTGATGGCCGAGCCGACCGCCCGCCACTACGACACCATCCTGGCCCCGGTGATCACCGAGAAGGCGACCCTGCTTTCGGAGCAGAACAAGGTCGTGTTCCGCGTCGCCGGCGACGCCACCAAGGATGAGATCGCCGCCGCCGTCGAGGCGCTGTTCAAGGTCAATGTGACCAAGGTCAACACCCTGAACGTGAAGGGCAAGACCAAGCGCTTCCGCGGCATCACCGGTCGTCGTTCCGACGTCAAGAAAGCTGTCGTGACCCTGGCCGAGGGCCAGTCGATCGACATCACCACGGGGCTCTGATCCGATGGCCTTGAAGCAATTCAACCCGACTTCGCCTGGCCGCCGCGGCCTGGTGCTGGTCGACAAGTCCGAGCTCCACAAGGGCCGGCCCGAGAAGTCGCTCGTCGAAGGCCTGACCAAGTCGGGCGGCCGGGGCGGCGGCGGCCGGGTGGCCGTGCGCTTCCGTGGCGGCGGCGCCAAGCGCCTGTACCGCAAGATCGACTTCAAGCGTCGCAAGTTCGACGTGGTCGGCACGGTCGAGCGCCTGGAGTACGACCCGAACCGCACCGCCTTCATCGCTCTGGTGAAGTATGCGGACGGTGAGAAGGCCTACATCCTGGCGCCGCAGCGCCTGAAGGCCGGCGACGAAGTGGTGGCCTCCGAGAAGGCGGACGTGAAGCCGGGCAACGCCATGCCCCTGCGCGCCATGCCGATCGGTACCATCATCCACAACATCGAGCTCAAGCCGCTGAAGGGCGGGCAGGTGGCCCGCTCCGCCGGCGCCTACGCCCAGCTGGTCGGCCGCGACGCCGGCTACGCCCAGATCCGCCTGAACTCGGGCGAACTGCGCATGGTGCAGGACAGCTGCATGGCCACGGTCGGCGCCGTCTCGAACCCGGACCACATGAACGAGGTCCTGGGCAAGGCCGGCCGCACGCGCCACAAGGGCCGTCGCCCGCACGTCCGCGGCGTCGCCATGAACCCGATCGACCACCCGCACGGCGGTGGTGAAGGCCGGACCTCCGGCGGTCGTCACCCGGTGACGCCGTGGGGCAAGCCGACCAAGGGCCGCAAGACCCGCACCAACAAGGCGACGGACAAGTTCATCATCCGCTCGCGTCACGCTCGGAAGGCTCGCTAAGTCATGACCCGCTCCGTCTGGAAAGGTCCGTTCGTCGACGGATACCTGCTCAAGAAGGCCGAGGCTGCGCAAAGCTCCGGCCGCAAGGACGTGATCAAGACCTGGTCGCGCCGCTCCACCATCATGCCGCAGTTCGTCGGCCTGACCTTCGGCGTCCACAACGGTCACAAGCATGTGCCGGTGCTGGTCTCCGAGGAGATGGTCGGCATGAAGTTCGGCGAATTCGCGCCCACCCGGTACTTCCCGGGCCACGCGGCCGACAAGAAGGCCAAGAGGAAGTAGTCATGGCCAAGCAAACCAAGGGCCGCCGTGTCGAGTCCGCCGAGGCCATGGCCAAGGTCCGGACCCTGCGCATCAGTCCGCAGAAGCTGAACCTGGTGGCCCAGTCGATCCGCGGCCTCAAGGTCCAGCAGGCGCTCAACGAGCTCGAGTTCAGCCGCAAGCGCATCGCCCGCGATGTCCGCAAGGCGCTCTACTCGGCCATCTCGAACGCCGAGAACAACCACAACCTCGACATCGACTCCCTGGTCGTCGCCGAGGCCTTCGTGGGCAAGAACCTGGTCATGAAGCGCTTCCACGCCCGTGCGCGGGGTCGCGCTTCGCGGGTCGAGAAGCCCTTCTCCGAGATCACCATCGTGGTCCGGGAACTTGGTGAGGCTGCCTGATGGGTCAGAAAATCAATCCGGTCGGGCTCCGCCTCGGCATCAACCGCACCTGGGACAGCCGCTGGTTCGCCGACGGCCGTGACTATGGCCGCCTGCTCCACGAGGACCTCAAGGTTCGCCGGGAGCTGAAGAAGCGCCTCGCCCAGGCCGGCGTCTCGCGCATCATCATCGAGCGTCCGCACAAGAAGTGCCGCATCACCATCTATGCGGCGCGTCCCGGCGTGATCATCGGCAAGAAGGGCGCCGACATCGACAAGCTCCGCAAGGACCTGTCGGCCCTGACCGAAGGCGACGTTCACCTGAACATCGTCGAGGTCCGCAAGCCCGAGACCGACGCCCAGCTGGTGGCCGAGAACATCGCCCAGCAGCTCGAGCGCCGGATCGCCTTCCGTCGCGCCATGAAGCGTTCGATGCAGTCGGCCATGCGCCTGGGCGCCAAGGGCGTCCGCATCAACGTCTCGGGCCGCCTCGGCGGCGCCGAAATCGCGCGGATGGAATGGTATCGCGAAGGCCGCGTGCCGCTGCACACCCTGCGCGCCGACATCGACTACGGTTTCACCGAAGCCAAGACCACCTACGGCATCATCGGCGTGAAGGTCTGGATCTTCAAAGGCGAAGTCCTCGAGCACGATCCCATGGCCCAGGACAAGCGCCTGGCCACCGAGTCCGGCCCGGCCGGCGAGGGCGGCGGCCGTGGCGACCGTGGGGACCGTGGCCCGCGCCGCGATCGGCGCGAGCAGGCCGGCGCTTAAGGATTACGAGTCATGCTGTCTCCTAAGAAGACCAAGTACCGGAAGCAGTTCAAAGGCCGCATCCACGGGACGGCCAAGGGCGGCTTCACGCTGAACTTCGGCTCCTACGGCCTGAAGTCGCTCGAGCCGGAACGCATCACCGCGCGCCAGATCGAAGCCGCGCGTCGGGCGATCACCCGCCAGATGAAGCGTCAGGGCCGCGTGTGGATCCGGATCTTCCCGGACCTGCCGGTCACCGACAAGCCGGCCGAGGTCCGGATGGGTAAGGGTAAGGGTTCGGTCGAGTACTGGGCCGCCCGCGTCCATCCCGGCCGGATCATGTTCGAGATCGACGGGGTGCCGGACGATATCGCGCGTGAGGCCCTGCGTCTCGGCGCGGCCAAGCTGCCGGTGAAGACCCGTATCGTCACCCGCATCGACGCTGCTGTCGCGGAGCATGCCTGATGAAAGCCGCTGAAGTCCGGGGCATGACCCCCGATCAGATCGCCGAGGCTCTGCTGAACCTGAAGAAGGAGCAGTTCAACCTGCGCTTCCAGGCGGCGACGGGCCAGGTCGAGAAGACCCACCGCGTGAACGAGATCCGCAAGGATATCGCGCGGCTGAAGACCATCCTGCGTTCCAAGCAGGCGCAGGCCTAAGGAGACCGCTTATGCCGAAACGTATTCTCGAAGGCGTGGTCGTCTCCGACAAGGGCGACAAGACCATCGTCGTGAATGTCGAGCGGACCATTCTGCACCCGGTGCTGAAGAAGACCGTGCGTCGTTCCAAGCGCTACCACGCGCACGACGAATCCAACGCCTACAAGGTCGGCGAGCGCGCCCGGATCATCGAGTGCGCCCCGAAGTCCAAGCTGAAAACCTGGGAGGTCCTGCCCAAGCAGGCCGACCAGCAAACGACGTGAGAGAGGATCTCATCCGATGATCCAGATGCAGACTAACCTCGAAGTCGCCGACAATTCCGGCGCGCGTCGTGTGATGTGCATCAAGGTCCTGGGCGGCGCCGGGCGGCGTTACGCCGGCGTGGGCGACAAGATCGTCGTCTCCGTGAAGGAAGCCATTCCGCGCGGCCGCGTGAAGAAGGGCGACGTGCTGCAGGCCATCGTGGTCCGCACGTCCTCGGCCATCAAGCGCAAGGACGGCTCGGTCATCCGCTTCGACAAGAACGCGGCGGTGATCGTCAACAAGCAAAGCGAGCCGATCGGTACGCGGATCTTCGGCCCGGTTCCCCGTGAACTGCGCGCCAAGAACCACATGAAGATCATTTCGCTCGCGCCTGAGGTGCTGTGATGGCCGCGAAGATCAAGAAGGGCGACCGCGTCGTCGTCCTGACCGGCAAGGACAAGGGCCGCGAAGGCAAGGTCCTTCAGGTCATGCCGAAGGAAGAGCGCGTCGTCGTCGAAGGCCTGAACATGGTTCAGCGCCACACGCGTCCGACGCAGATGGATCCCCAGGGCGGGATCAAGCACAAGGAAGCGCCGCTTCACGTCTCGAACGTGGCCATCGTCGACTCCAACGGCAAGCCGACCCGCGTCGGCTTCCGCGTGGAAGGCGACAAGAAGGTGCGCGTCGCCAAGACGACCGGCGAGGTGATCAATGGCTGATCAGGCTTACGAACCCCGGCTGAAGACCGAATATCGTCAGCGCATCCGCGCGACGATGAAGGAGCAGTTCGGCTACACGAACGAGATGCAGATCCCCAAGCTCGACAAGATCGTGCTGAACATGGGGATCGGCGAGGCCGTGGCCGACTCCAAGAAGGTCCAGTCGGCGATCACCGACCTGGCGGCCATCGCCGGCCAGAAGCCGGTGCCGACCCGCGCCCGCCAGTCGATCGCCGGCTTCAAGCTGCGCGAGAACATGGTGATCGGCGCCAAGGTGACCCTGCGCAAGGACCGCATGTACGAGTTCCTTGACCGGCTCATCACCATCGCCCTGCCGCGGGTGAAGGACTTCCGGGGGCTGAAGCCCACTTCCTTCGACGGCCGCGGCAACTACGCCATGGGTCTGAAGGAGCACCTGGTGTTCCCGGAGATCAACTACGACCAGATCGACCAGATCTGGGGCATGGACATCATCGTCTGCACGACTGCGAAGACCGACGACGAAGCCCGCCAGCTTCTTCGGGAATTCCAGTTCCCGTTCAACGCGTAAACGGACGGGAGAGGAACAAGACATGGCCAAGAAAAGCGCTGTCAACCGCAACGAGAAGGTCAAGGCCCTCGTCAAGCAATATGCCGAGAAGCGCGAAGCGCTGAAGGCGATCGCCAATGACGAAAGCCTGCCGCTCGAAGAGCGTTTCGAAGCCCGGCTGAAGCTCGCCGAGCTGCCCCGCAACTCGTCCAAGGTTCGCATCCGCAACCGCTGCGACGTGACGGGTCGTCCGCGCGCCTATTACCGCAAGCTGCGCATGAGCCGGGTTGCGCTGCGCGAACTGGGGTCGCTGGGTCAGATCCCCGGCCTCGTGAAGTCGAGCTGGTAGGAGGGGCCCCATGGTGAACGACCCCATCGGCGATATGATCGCCCGCATCAAGAACGCCGCCCAGCGCGGCCGCAGCAAGGTCGCCACGCCCGCCTCGAAGATGCGCGCGCGCGTCCTCGACGTGCTGGCCGACGAAGGCTACATCCGCGGCTACCAGCTGGTTCAGAAGCCGGGCGCGTTCCCGGAGTTCGAGATCGAGCTGAAGTACTTCGACGGTCAGCCCGTGATCGTCGAGATCAGCCGCGTCTCCAAGCCGGGCCGCCGCGTCTATTCGTCGATCAAGGACCTGAAGCCCGTGAAGAACGGCCTCGGGATCTCGATCCTGTCGACGCCCAAGGGCGTCATGTCCGACACCGCCGCCCGCGACGCCAATGTGGGTGGTGAAGTGCTCTGCCGGGTCTACTGATATGTCTCGTATCGGCAAGAAGACGGTTCCCGTCCCGAACGGCGTGCAGGTGACCATCTCCGGTCAGGACGTCTCGGTGAAGGGGCCCAAGGGCCAGCTCTCCTGGACGCTGCCCGAAGAAATCGAAGTCCGCCAGGAAGGCGCCGAACTGACCATCGCCAAGAAGGTCGACACCACCCGCGCCCAGGCGATGTGGGGTCTGTCGCGCACTCTGGTGAACAACATGGTCGTCGGCGTCACCGAGGGCTACGAGCGTACGCTCGAGCTGGTCGGCGTGGGCTACCGGGCCGCCATGAAGGGCCAGGCGCTCTCCATGCAGCTCGGCTTCAGCCACGACGTGGACATTCCGCCGCCGGAAGGCGTCACGTTCGCGACCCCGAAGCAGACCGAGATCAAGATCAGCGGCATCGACAAGCAGCTGGTCGGCGAGGTCGCCGCCCGTATCCGCCGTATCCGTCCGCCGGAGCCCTACAAGGGCAAGGGCGTGCGCTATGCCGGCGAAAAGGTTCGCCGCAAGGAAGGCAAGAAGAAGTAAGCCATGGCGCTCTCTCCTCGTGACACCTCCAAGCGCCGCGCCGAGCGTAATCGCCGGCGCCTCCGTGCGCTCTCCAACGGCCGCCCGCGCCTGTCGGTCTTCCGTTCGGACAAGAACATCTACGCTCAGGTCATCGATGACGAGCGTGGCGTGACCCTGGCCGCGGCCTCTTCGCTGGAAGGCGACAAGCCGGCCAAGGGTTCGAACAAGGAAGCCGCCGCTCGCGTCGGCGCCCTGGTGGCGCAGCGCGCCATCGAGAAGGGCGTCAAGGACGTGGTCTTCGACCGTGGCGGCTACATTTATCACGGCCGGATCAAGGCGCTGGCTGAGGCCGCGCGTGAAGCCGGCCTGAACTTCTAGGGATCAAGCGAATGGCTCGTGGAAACGAACAGCGCGGCGGCGGCGATCGCCGGGACCGCAATCGCGGAAATCCCGCCGAAGAGCGCGCCGACAGCGACATCGTCGAAAAGCTGGTGCACATCAACCGCGTCGCCGCCACCGTGAAGGGTGGCCGCCGCTTCTCGTTCGCCGCCCTGATGGTGGTGGGCGACCAGAAGGGCCGCGTGGGCTTCGGTCACGGCAAGGCGCGTGAAGTGCCGGAAGCCATCCGCAAGGCGACCGAAGAAGCCAAGAAGTCGATGATCCGCGTGCCGCTGCGCGAAAGCCGCACCCTGCACCACGACGGCGCCGGCCGTTGGGGCGCGGGCAAGGTGATGGTCCGCGCGGCGCCTCCCGGCACCGGCGTGATCGCCGGCGGTCCGATGCGCGCGGTCCTCGAAACCCTCGGCGTCCAGGACGTCGTGGGCAAGTCGATCGGTTCGTCGAACCCCTACAACATGGTGCGCGCCACCTTCGAGGCCCTCAAGGCCCAGGCGTCGCCGCGTCAGGTCGCCGCCAAGCGCGGCAAGAAGGTCAGCGACGTGATCGGCCGCCGCGCCGACGGCGCCTCGTCCGAGGCCGTCGCCGCCGAAGCCGAAGGATAAGCGAGATGGCCAAGATCACCGTCCGCCAGAAGGCGAGCCCGATCCGCCGCGCCAAGGACCAGCGCGCCACCCTGGTGGGCCTGGGCCTGAACCGCGTGGGCCGCGTCGCCACCCTCGAGGACACCCCGGCGGTGCGCGGGATGATCCGCAAGGTTCAGCACATGGTCGAGGTGGTGGAGGGCTAGAGCCTTCCGCCGTCGCAGGCCTTCGCCCCCGGAAACGGGGGCGCACTTTTTTCAGCCGAGTCGGGGCAGGGCCCCGGCGACAGATCTCGTCAAGGAGAGGCGAACATGACCAAGCTCAACGAACTCGCTCCGCGTGAAGGCTCGACCAAGGGCCGCATGCGCGTCGGCCGCGGCCCGGGCTCGGGCAAGGGCAAGACCGGCGGTCGCGGCGTGAAGGGCCAGAAGTCCCGGACCGGCGTCTCGATCAACGGCTTCGAAGGCGGCCAGATGCCGCTGCACATGCGCATGCCCAAGCGCGGCTTCAACGCCCACGGCGCCAAGGACCTGGCCGAGGTCAACCTGTGGCGCATCGAGCAGGCCATCGCGGCCGGCAAGCTGGACGCCAAGTCGGCGATCGACGGCAAGGCCCTGGTGGCCGCCGGCGTCCTGCGCCGTGAGAAGGACGGCGTGAAGCTGCTCGGCAAGGGCGAACTGAAGTCCAAGATCGACATCACCGTCTACCACGCCTCGGCCTCGGCGCGGGAAGCTGTCGAGAAGGCCGGCGGCAAGGTGACGACGACCCGGGTCGAGGCTGAAGCCGAGGCCTGATCCCGTTGGCCTGACGCCCTTTCAACGGGGCCGGGGCGGCGCTGGCGCGCTGTCCCGGCCTCTCTCGTCGCAAGGCCGGGTCCGGCCGGGTGACATGGGCGCGGGGCTCCCCTATGTGTGACCGGTTCTTAGACGCGGGGATCTAAATGGCTTCGGCCGCCGAACAACTCGCAGCCAATCTGAACTTCGGCGCCTTCCAGAAGGCGACGGAGCTGCACAAGCGGATCGGTTTCACCCTCCTGGCGATGATCGTCTATCGCCTGGGGACCTACATCCCGATTCCGGGCATCGATCCGGTCGCCTTCTCCCAGGCCTTCCAGGGCCAGGCGAGCGGCATTCTCGGCATGTTCAACATGTTCTCGGGCGGCGCCGTCGAGCGGATGGCCATCTTCGCCCTGAACGTGATGCCCTACATCTCGGCCTCGATCATCGTTCAGCTTCTGGGGGCGGTCTATCCGCCCTGGGAGAAGCTGCGGAAGGAAGGCGGCGAGGCCGGGCGCAAGACGCTCAACCAGTACACCCGCTACCTCACCGTCGTGCTGGCCGTCTTCCAGTCCTTCGGCATCGCCATGGGTCTGAGCGCCAGCCAGGGGCTGGTCCAGAACCCGGGGCCGTTCTTCGTCGTCTCCACCGTCGTCACCCTGACCGGCGGCACGCTCTTCCTGATGTGGCTGGGCGAACAGATCACCAGCCGCGGGGTGGGCAACGGCATCTCGCTGATCATCTTCGCCGGTATCGTCGCGGTTCTGCCGCGCGGCATCTGGCAGATGTTCTCCATGACGCGGACGGGATCGCTGTCCGGCGTCGGCATGCTGCTGATCATGGCCATCGCCATCGCCGTGGTGGTCGCCATCGTCTTCATGGAGCGCTCGCAGCGCCGCCTGCTGGTCCAGTATCCCAAGCGCCAGCAGGGCAACCGCATGGTCGGCGGGGACACCTCCTTCCTGCCGCTGAAGATCAACACCGCCGGCGTCATTCCGCCGATCTTCGCCTCCAGCCTGCTGCTGCTGCCGACGACGGTGATGGGCTTCCTGGCCAACGCCAACCTGCCGGAATGGGCCCAGTGGCTGCCCGGCATGGTGGGCGCGCTGCAGCACGGCCAGCCGCTGTTCATGGTGCTCTACGGCGCCCTGATCATCTTCTTCTGCTTCTTCTACACCTCGATCGTGTTCAATCCCGACGAGACGGCCGAAAACCTGCGCAAGTACGGCGGCTTCCTGCCCGGCATCCGGCCGGGCAAGCGGACGGCGGAGTATCTGGACTATGTGCTGACGCGCCTGACGGTGATCGGCGCGGCCTATATCACCGCGGTCTGTCTGCTGCCGGAGGCCCTGATCGGCTTCTACAACGCGCCCTTCTATCTGGGCGGCACGTCGATCCTCATCGTGGTCACCGTCACCATGGACACCGTGACCCAGATTCAATCTCATCTGCTCGCCCACCAGTACGAAGGCCTCATCAAGAAGTCGAAGCTGAGGGGCGGTCGCAGCCGCGCTTGACGGCCGCACGGTAAAGTCGCCGACCGATCATTGAAGGCCGGCGGGGGAGGGATTTAACGCGATGAATTTGATTCTTTTCGGTCCGCCGGCGGCGGGGAAGGGCACCCAGGCCAAGCGGCTGGTGAGCGAGAAGGGCATGGTCCAGCTCTCCACCGGCGACATGCTGCGCGCCGCCATCGCCTCGGGCTCCGAGCTCGGCAAGCGGGTCGAAGGGATCCTGCAGCGCGGCGACCTCGTCTCCGACGAGATCGTCATCGCCCTCATCGAGGACCGGCTGCCGGAGGCCGAGAGGGCCGGCGGCGCCATCTTCGACGGCTTCCCCCGCACGATCGCCCAGGCCAAGGCCCTGGACGAGATGCTCGAGAAGCGGGGGTCGCGGGTGGACCTGGTCATCCGACTCAAGGTGGATGACGCGGCCCTGATGGAGCGGATCGCCGGGCGATTCGCCGAGTCGGGCCGTCCGGATGACAATCCGGAGAGCTTCAAGGTCCGCCTGGCGGCCTACAACGAACAGACGGCGCCCCTGCTGCCCTACTACGAGAGCCATGAGAAGCTCGTCGAGGTGGACGGCATGGGCACGGTCGAACAGGTGGCCCAGGCCATCGACCAGGCTCTGGCGGCCTCGCGCGCCTAAGGCGCGGGCCTCATCAGCCTTACAAAAGAGGGTGGCGGATCGTCCGCGGCCCTCGACTTCGCTTCGGGGCGGTCGAGAAATCTTCCGCCTCGCCCATTGACGGAAACGCAACGATCCATATAACGGTGCGCTTCCGCGAAAGGGCGCGAAGGACGCGCGGCTCCGTTTTCATATGGGCCGGGCGCCGTTCGCGCATCTTTGCGTGACCAGGAGAATATCCCAGTGGCCCGCATCGCAGGCGTCAACATTCCGACCAACAAGCGCGTCGTGATCGCGCTGCAGTACATCCATGGCATCGGTCAGGCGAAGGCCGCCGAGATTGTCCAGAAGGTGGGCATCGAGCCCGCCCGTCGCGTCAACGAGCTGACCGACGCTGAGGTGCTGCAAATCCGCGAGACCATCGACCGCGACTATCTCGTCGAGGGCGACCTGCGCCGCGAGACGGCCGTCAACATCAAGCGGCTGATGGACCTGGCCTGCTACCGCGGCCTGCGTCACCGCAAGGGTCTGCCGGTCCGTGGTCAGCGTACGCACACCAATGCGCGCACCCGCAAGGGTCCCGCCAAGCCGATCGCCGGCAAGAAGAAATAAGTAAGAGAGCTTAGCCGATGGCCAAGGAACCGGCGCGCGTCAAACGGCGTGAGCGCAAGAACATCACCTCCGGCGTGGCGCACGTGAACGCCTCGTTCAACAACACCATGATCACGATCACCGATGCGCAGGGGAACACCATCTCCTGGTCGTCGGCCGGGATGATGGGTTTCAAGGGGTCGCGGAAGTCGACCCCCTACGCCGCCCAGATGGCCGCCGAGGACGCGGGCCGCAAGGCCGCCGAGCACGGCGTGAAGACCCTGGAAGTGAACGTCTCGGGCCCCGGTTCTGGTCGTGAGTCGGCCCTGCGTGCGCTGCAGGCGGTCGGCATGACGATCACCACCATCCGCGATGTGACCCCCATTCCGCACAACGGCTGCCGTCCGCCCAAGCGCCGGCGCGTCTAAAGGACTGGCTTTCGCACTTCCTGCGCCGGCCCGCGTTTCGCGGCCGGCGATCCTGCGTTTCTAGGGACACCCATCCGTGATCGAAAGAAACTGGAACGAGCTCATCCGTCCCGAAAAGCCGCTGATCGAGACCGGTTCTGACGCCAGCCGCAAGGCCCGCATCGTCGCCGAACCTCTCGAGCGCGGCTTCGGCGTGACCCTGGGCAACAGCCTGCGTCGCGTGCTCCTGTCCTCTCTGCAAGGCGCGGCCGTGACCGCGGTGCAGATCGACGGCGTGGTGCACGAGTTCTCGTCCCTCGAAGGCGTCCGCGAGGACGTCGTCGACATCGTGCTCAACATCAAGCAGCTCGCCGTGCGCATGCACTCCGAGGGGCCCAAGCGCATGACCCTGCGCGCCACGGGCCCCGGCGTGGTCACCGCCGGCCAGATCGAGACGCCTTCGGACATCGAGATCCTGAACCCCGACCACGTGCTCTGCACGCTGGATGACGGCGCCAATGTGCGCATGGAGTTCACGGTCCAGACCGGCAAGGGCTACGTCCCCGCCGAGATGAACCGGCCGGAAGATGCGCCGATCGGCCTCATCGCCGTCGACGCCCTCTATTCGCCGGTCAAGCGCGTCGCCTATCGCGTCGAGCCCACCCGTCAGGGCCAGAGCCTCGACTACGACAAGCTGATCATGGAAGTGGAGACCAACGGCGCGGTTTCGCCCGTTGACGCCGTGGCCTACGCCGCGCGCATCCTCCAGGACCAGCTGCAGATCTTCATCACCTTCGAAGAGCCGAAGAAGAAGGTCGAGGGCGAGGCCAAGCCGGAGCTGCCGTTCAACCCGGCGCTGCTGAAGAAGGTCGACGAGCTGGAGCTGTCGGTCCGTTCGGCCAACTGCCTGAAGAACGACAACATCGTCTATATCGGCGACCTGATCCAGAAGACGGAGGCGGAGATGCTCCGCACCCCGAACTTCGGCCGCAAGTCGCTGAACGAGATCAAGGAAGTCCTCGCCGGCATGGGCCTGCACCTGGGCATGGACGTGCCCAACTGGCCGCCCGAGAACATCGAAGACCTCGCCAAGAAGTTCGAAGACCAGATGTAATTCGGTTCCGCGCTGACTTCGGGCCGCTTCGGCGGCCAGGGCCTGAGGAAGCCGCGCCAGCGGTGGAGGGTCCCGGCGCTTCGTAATGACCCAGGCGGGAGCAGGCTGGGATTGATCAGACGAGGCGTCGCCCAGCAGAAGGGGGGCGCCAGGCGGGCGGACGAGCCCAGGAGACAGAGATATGCGTCACGGAAAAGCCCACCGTAAACTGGGTCGCACCACCGCCCACCGCACCGCCATGTTCGCCAACATGTCGGCCAGCCTGATCAAGCATGAGCAGATCGTCACGACCCTGCCGAAGGCCAAGGAACTGCGCCCGTTCGTCGAGAAGCTGGTGACGCTCGCCAAGCGCGGCGACCTGCACGCCCGCCGCCAGGCGATCAGCCAGGTCCGCGACATCGAGCAGGTGGGCAAGCTCTTCGCCGTGCTCGGCCCGCGCTACGCGAACCGCAACGGCGGCTATATCCGCGTGCTCAAGGCCGGCTATCGCTACGGCGACAACGCCCCGATGGCCGTGATCGAGTTCGTCGACCGCGACCCGTCGGAAAAGGGCAAGGATTCCGGTCCGAAGCCGGAAGTCTTCGCGGAGGCGTAAGGCTCGCGACAGCGACGCAAAGGTTCAAGGCCCCGGACGGCGACGTCCGGGGCCTTTTCCGTTTTGCGCAGGCAAGTGTCACGCAGCTGGGCTAGGCATGCCGCCATGAGCCCATTGTCCCGCCTCGCGCTTCTGCTCATCAGCCTGTGCTTCGCCGCCTGCGCCAGTCCGGCTCCGCAAATGGCGGCGGAGCGCCGGCCGCAGCCGGTCATACTGATCTCCATCGACGGCTTTCGGCCAGACTATCTGGACCGGGGTCTGACGCCCCATCTGGCCGCGCTCGCCGAGCGGGGCGTCCGTGGCGCGATGCGCCCGGCGTTCCCATCGAAGACCTTTCCCAACCACTACACCCTGGTGACCGGCCTGCGGCCCGACCGCCACGGGATCGTCGACAACACCATGGCCGACCCGCAGATGCCTGGCCGCACCTTCAGCCTGGGGAACGCGGCGGAGGTGACCGATGCGGCCTGGTGGAACGAGGCCACCCCCATCTGGGTGACGGCCGAACGCGCCGGTCTGCCGACGGCGACCATGTTCTGGCCGGGATCGGAGGCGGGGATCGGCGGCGTCCATCCGACCTACTGGATGAAGTTCGATCAGTCGATGAGCGCCCAGGCCCGGGTCGATCAGGTCTTGGCCTGGCTGGACCAGCCGGAACGTCCCGCCTTCCTCACCCTCTATTTCGACGAGGTCGACAGCTACGGCCACTGGAACGGGCCGGACTCCGAGGAGGTGAACGCGGCGCTGGCGCGCACCGACGCGGCCGTCGGGCGGCTGGTGGACGGACTGGAGGCGAGGGGGCTGCTGGCCCAGACCGAGCTCGTCGTGGTCGCCGACCATGGCATGGCCGCGACTTCGCGCGCGCGGACGATCGTGCTGGAGGACCTGGTGGAGGCGGCCGACGGCCGCGCCCTCGTGACCGGCCCCTATCTCGCCTTCGCGCCGGCGCCGGATCGCCGCGCCCAGGCCGAGGCGGCCCTGCTGCGCGAGCACGACCACATGGACTGCTGGCGCAAGGACGAGCTGCCCGCCCGCTTCGCCTATGGCCAGCACCGGCGTGTGCCGGAGATCTTCTGCCTGGCGGAGATCGGCTGGGAGATCCTGCCCCGGGCGACGGCGGGGCGACGCCCGATGGCCGGCGGCGCCCACGGCTACGACCCCGCCGATCCCGCCATGGCCGCCCTGTTCCTGGCGGCGGGTCCCAGCTTCCGCAGCGGCGTCGTCCTGCCGGTGTTCGAAAATGTGGACGTCTACCCGCTGCTGGCGCGGCTGCTGGGCGTGGCGCCTGAGGCGAACGAGGGCGACCTGCAGGCGCTTGCCCCCGCCCTGGGCTCCTGAGCCGCTCCGGCCGAAAGTTCACGGGCGGGGAGGCTTGACGATATGATTGCAGAATGAGTTAAATATTGGAGATATCCGAAAGGACCTATCCATGACCCCCGCCGCCCGCCTCACATCCACCGTCGTCTGCCGTGACCCCAAGGCGTCGCTCGACTGGCTCGAACGCGCCTTCGGCTTCGAGGTCACGACCCTGCTTACGGACGCCGAAGGGCAGGTCGCCCACGCGGAGATGGGCTTCCACGGGGCGAGGATCGGCGTTGCGGGTGAGTGGTTTGGCGACATGCTGGGCCCGGCCGTCATGAAGAGTCCGGCCAGTCTGGACGGGCAGGGGACGCAGTTCTGCTGGATCGACCTGCCCGAGGGGTTCGACATCGACGCCCATTGCGAGCGGGCCCGCGCCGCCGGCGCCCGCATCACCCAGGCGCCCGAGGAGCAGTTCTACGGCGCACGCACCTACCGCGCCCTCGATCCGGACGGCCATGTCTGGAACTTCCGCCGCCATACGCGCGATGTGGCGGCGCAGGAGATCGAGGCCGCCACGGGTCTGACCTACGCCGTGGAGACGGCCGCCCCGGCGCCCGAGGCGCGCTCGCCCGTCACGCCCTATGTCTGCTACGCCGATCCGGCCGCCGCCTATGGCTGGCTGGAGGCGGCGTTCGGGCTCGAGCCCCACATCTATGTGACCGACGCCGCCGGCGGACTGGCGCACGCCGAGATGACGTTCCGCGGCCAGACCGTGGGGGTTTCCAAGGCCTGGTCCGAACGCCATGCCGCCCCGGGCGACGTGGCCGGCCGCAACACCCAGACCATCCATCTGCAACTGGACGACGGCATCGACGACCACCATGCCCGCGCCGTCGCCGCCGGCGCCGAGATCGTCCGGCCGCTGGAGACCCAGGCCTATGGCGACCGCACCTATCTGGCGCTCGACCTCGAAGGCCATGTCTGGTCCTTCGGCCAGACGGTGAAGCCCATGGGCGTGGCGCAGTGGGACGCCGAGCTTGGGACTGTGACCCTGCGCCGCCCCGCCGCGACCCGATGAGCGCCGCCCTCGATCGCACCCTCTCGGCCCTGGCCGATCCGCATCGCCGCCGGACCATCGAGCTGCTGCGCGAGCGGCCGCGTCCCGCCGGCGAACTGGCCCGCGAGGTCGGCCTCTCGGCGCCGGCCATGAGCCGCCACCTGAAGACCCTGCGCGAGTCCGGCCTCGTGGAGGAGAGCCATCCGCCGTTCGACGCCCGCCTGCGCGTCTACGCTCTGAAGCGTGAACCCATGGCCGATCTGATCGCCTGGCTGGAAGAGACCGAGAGGATGTGGAGCGAGCAGCTCCTGGCCTTCAAGACGCATCTGGAGCGCGAGGAATGACCTCCCGCGTCTATGTCGCCCTTCGCGTGGCGGCCTCTCCGGAACGCGCCTTCCAGGTCTTCACCGAGGAGATCGGCGCCTGGTGGAAGCCCAGCATGCTGTTCCAGACCACGCCGCGGGCGCCGGGGCGGCTCGCATTCGAGGGCGGGGAGGGCGGCCGCCTGACAGAGACCCTGGAGAACGGCAAGGTGTTCGAGATCGGCCGCATCCTGGCCTGGGAGCCGCCGGAGCGGCTGGTCTTCGCCTGGCGGCAGGCGAGCTTCCCGCCGGAGCTCACCACCGAGGTCGAGGTCCGCTTCGAGGACAAGGGCGGCGAGACGCGGGTCAGCGTCGAGCACCGCGGCTTCGACCGCGTCCCCGCCGGGAACGCGGCGCGCCACGGCTTCCCCGACCAGGTCCTGCTGATGCGTCTGGCGGAGTGGTGGCGCGAACTCCTGACCGCCATGGAGCGGCGGACTTGAGGTCGATTGTCCGGACCGCCGGCCTGGGCCATCCTCGCCGGCGGGAGAGGCCGGCCGGAGGGAGGCGTCGCAGAGCGGCGCAGCCGGGCGGCGGGGGAGGCGCGCAATGATCGGACAGACTTCAGGCCAAAGCGGCCGCCGCGCGGCGTTCGGCTTCATCTTCGCCACCGCCCTGATGAACGCCGTCTCCTTCGGACTCATCATCCCGGTCCTGCCCAACCTCATCAAGCAGTTCACCGGGGGCGACACGGCCCAGGCGGCCGAGTGGAACGTGATCTTCGCCGTCACCTGGGGGGCGATGCAGTTCGTCTGCGGTCCGCTGCTCGGGCTCCTGTCCGACCGGGTGGGACGGCGGCCGGTGCTGCTGCTGTCGGTTTTCGGTCTGGCGCTGGACTTCCTGATCATCGCCGTGGCGCCGAACCTCATCTGGCTGCTCGTCGGGCGGGTCCTGAACGGCATGACGGCGGCCAGCTTCTCCACCGCCAACGCCTATGTGGCCGACGTCACCCCGCCGGAGGGCCGCGCCAAGGCGTTCGGCCTGATGGGCTCGGCCTTCTCCTTCGGCTTCATGGTGGGCCCCGCCATCGGCGGAGCGCTGGGCGACATCGACCTGCGCCTGCCCTTCTATGTCGCCGCCGGCCTCTCCCTGGTGAACGGCTTCTACGGCCTGTTCGTCCTGCCGGAGTCCCTGCCGCCGGAGAAGCGGACGACCCGCTTCGACCTGGCTCGGGCCAACCCGCTCGGCTCCCTGCGCCTGCTGCGGTCCCACCCGGATCTGCTGGGACTCGCCACGATCGGCCTGTTGTTCCAGCTCGCCCACACGGTCCTGCCCGCCATCTTCGTCCTCTATACGGGCTATCGCTATGGCTGGAGCCCCTCGACCATGGGGCTGACCATGATGGCCACGGGCGTGGCCGGGGTGGTGGTGCAGATGTTCCTGGTCGGGCCGGTCGTGGCGCGGATCGGCGAACGGGGCGCGCTGCTGCTCGGCGCCGCCGGGGGCGCGGCGGGCTTCGCCTGGTACGGCTTCGCCCCGACCGGAACCCTCTATCTGGTCGGCGTGCCGATCTTCGCCCTGGTCGGCTTCCTGATGCCGGGGCTCCAGGGACTGATGACCCGGCGCGTGGCCCCGCACGAACAGGGTCAGCTGCAGGGCGCCAACCAGAGCCTGCAGGGCATCGCCTCCATGGCCGGACCGGCCCTGTTCGGCCTCACCTTCGCCTGGTCGATCCGGCATGCGGCGAGCCTGCAGGCGCCCGGCCTGGCCATCTATCTCGCCTCGGCCCTGCTGGCCGCGGCCTTCGTCCTGGGGAGCCGCGTGGCCCGCGCGCCTGTTCCCGTCCAGGCTTGACGGCCGGCGGGGGTGCTTTAGGCCGCCGTCATCTTTGCGCCCGAAACCTTCGCCAAACGGGCGTCGAACATTCGATGGAGGCTTCATGCGCGCCGTTCGCCTGCTGATCCCGACCCTCGTCCTGCTGGCGGCCTGTTCCGACCCGGCCAGCCGCAGCGAGGCCCAGCCGGCGCTCGCCCAGCCGACCCGCTCCCCGCCCGAGACGGCGGCGGACATGAAGACCTCCTTCGCGCCGGTGGTGAAGAAGGCCGCGCCGGCGGTGGTGAACATCTCCTCCCGACGGGTGGTGCGGCAGCAGGTCGACCCCTTCTGGGAGATGTTCGGCCTGGGCGCGCCCCGCGACCGGGTGGAGGGCTCCCTGGGGTCGGGCGTCATCGTCCGCTCCGACGGCGTCATCGTGACCAACAATCACGTGGTCGCCGGCGGCCAGGAGATCATCGTCGCGCTGGCCGACCGCCGGGAGTTCCCGGCCAAGCTGCTGCTGTCGGACGAGCGCACCGACCTCGCCGTGCTTCAGATCGACACGGGCGAGGAGCGCCTGCCGGTGCTGGCCATCGACGACACCTCCGACGCCGAGGTCGGCGACCTGGTGCTGGCCATCGGCAACCCCTTCGGCGTGGGGCAGACGGTGACCAACGGCATCATCTCGGCCCTGAACCGCACGGCCGATCCCAGCGGGGATGCGGCTTCCAGCTACATCCAGACCGATGCGGCCATCAATCCGGGCAATTCCGGCGGCGCCCTGGTGGACATGGACGGCGATCTGATCGGCATCAACAGCTTCATCGTCTCGCGCTCGGGCACCTCCTCGGGGGTGGGCTTCGCCATGCCGGCGGCCATGGTGCGCCGCGTTGTGGAGACCGCCGTCGGCGGCGGCCAGCGCGTGGTGCGCCCCTGGCTGGGCGCGCGGACCCAGGCGGTGACGGCCGACATCGCCCGCAGCATCGGCATGTCCGCGCCGCGGGGCGTGCTCGTCGCCGATGTCTGGCCGAACGGCCCGGCGGCGCGGGCCGGTCTGCGCCAGGGGGATGTGATCCTGACGGTCGATGGCCAGGCGATCACCGACGTCGGCGGTCTGAATTTCGCCGTTGGCGCCCGCCGGCCGGGCGAGAGCCTGCGCCTGGGCGTCCGGCGCGAGAGCGGCGGCGAGGCGACCCTCACCCTGCGCGCCGAACCGCCGCCGGCCACGCCCGCCCGCGACGAGCGCACCATCACCGGCCGCAACCCGTTCAGCGGCGCGACCGTGGTCAACCTCTCGCCCGCCGTGGCCGACGAGCTGGGCGTCGATCCCTTCCAGGGTCCCGGCGTGATGGTCGTCCGTGTGGGCCGCGGTTTCGCCATGAACGCCGGCCTGCGCCCGGGCGACATGGTGCGTTCGGTCAATGGGCGGCAGATCGACAGCGTCCGCGACCTGGCCGCCGTGCTGGACGCCGGCGCCGGCGCCTGGCAGGTGACGATCCAGCGCAACGGGCAGCAGATCACGGCCAACTTCCGGCTCTGACGGCGCGCGGCCGGCGGCCGGATTTGCTATGAGTCGCCCATGGCCGATCTCTTCGAAGCCGCCGGGCTGACCCCGCACGCGCCTGCGCCGCTCGCCGACCGGCTGCGGCCGCAGAGCCTTTCGGAGGTGGTCGGGCAGGATCACCTGCTGGGGCCCGAGGGTCCGATCGGCCGCATGGCCCAGGCCCACCGTCTGGCCTCCATGATCCTCTGGGGGCCGCCGGGCACGGGGAAGACGACCATCGCCCGCCTTCTGGCCAAGGCGGCCGGCTACGAGTTCCAGCAGCTCTCGGCGGTCTTCTCCGGCGTGGCCGACCTGAAGAAGGCTTTCGAGCAGGCCCGCGCGCGGCGGCTGGCCGGCCAGTCGACCCTGTTGTTCGTTGACGAGATCCACCGCTTCAACCGCGCCCAGCAGGACGGCTTCCTGCCCTTTGTGGAGGAGGGGATCGTCACCCTGGTGGGCGCCACCACCGAGAACCCGTCCTTCGAGCTCAACGGGGCGCTGCTGTCGCGCTGCCAGGTCTTCGTGCTCAAGCGCCTGGACGACGAGGCGCTGACGAGCCTGCTGGCCAAGGCCGAGGCGCACGAGGGACGGGAGCTGCCGCTGGAAGCCGAGGCGCGCGCCGCGCTCGTGGCCCTGGCGGACGGCGATGGCCGATACCTGCTGACGCTCGCCGAGACCCTGTTCAACATCGGCGCGGCCAAGCCTTTGTCGACCCAGGAACTTGGCCAGGTCCTGCAGAAGCGCAGCCCGGCCTACGACAAGGACCGGGAAGAGCACTACAACCTCATCTCGGCCCTCCATAAGTCGATCCGAGGCTCCGATCCGGACGCAGCCCTCTACTGGCTGGCGCGCATGCTCGGCGGCGGCGAGGACCCGCTCTACATCGCCCGGCGCCTGGTCCGGGCGGCGGCCGAGGATATCGGGGCGGCCGATCCCATGGCGCTGGTTCTCGCCAACGCCGCCAAGGACACCTACGACTTCCTGGGCAGTCCCGAGGGCGAGATCGCGCTCGCCCAGCTCGTGGTCCATCTGGCCACCGCGCCCAAGTCCAACGCCGTCTATATGGCCTTCAAGGCGGCCCAGCGCGCGGCGCGGGAGACCGGCTCCCTCATGCCCCCGGCCCATATCCGCAATGCGCCCACCAAGCTCATGAAGGACCTCGGCTACGGCAAGGGCTATGCCTACGACCACGACGTCGAGGGCGGCTTCTCAGGCCAGAATTACTTCCCCGACGAGATGGAGCGCCGGACCTTCTACGCCCCCAAGGGCGACGGGGCGGAACGGGAGATCAAGGCGCGCCTGGAACGCTGGCGTGCGGCGCGCGAGCAGCGCGGCTGAACTGACAAACCATTGTTCTTTCAAGGTGGCGAGCGTAGCCTGTCCCCAAGGTCGTTGGGGAGGAACGTCCATGTCTACCGAAACTGCGCCCCTGGCGCGCGGCGCGCCCTGGCATCTCTGGCTGGTGGCGGCCATCGCCATCCTCTGGAACGGTTATGGCGGCTACGACTATGTGATGAGCCAGCTTCAGGGGGCGGCCTACTACAGGCGACTTGGCATGACAGAGGCTCAGATCGCCTTCATGGCGGGCTATCCCGTCTGGATGGACGCCGTGTGGGCCGTCGGCGTCTGGTCCGCCGTCGCCGGCAGCGTGCTCCTGCTTCTGCGCTCCCGCTGGGCGCTCTCGGCCTTCGTGCTGTCCCTCGTCGGCTTCCTCGCCAGCTCGGCCTACGCGCTCGCCACCCCGGGCGGGGCGGCGGTCATAAGCCCCGTCATGTCGCTGGTGATCGCCGGCGGCTGCCTCTTCTTCATCTGGTATGCCTGGGCCATGTCCCGCGCGGGGGTTCTGCGCTAGACGCTTCGCCGTGAAGCCGCAGCGCACCATCCAGCTTTCGCCCGAGGAGATCGCCTTCGTCCGCGATCTCGTCCTCTTCGAGGATGCGCATATCCTGGCGCTCAACAAGCCCGCGGGCCTGTCGAGCCAGGGCGGCCGGGGACAGGTGCACACGCTGGACGAGCTGCTCTACGCCTTCGCCAAGCCCGGCAAGGCGCGGCCGCGGCTGATCCACCGCCTCGACCGCGACACCTCGGGCGTGATCCTCACCGCCAAGACGCAGCCGGCGGCCAGCGCGCTCGGCAAGGCGATGATGGGGCGGAAGGTCGCCAAGACCTATCTCGCCCTCGTCGCGCCCGGCGCGCCGAACCCGAAGGAGGGGAAGATCGAGCTTCCCCTGCGCCGCGAGGAGGCCGGCCGGGAGGCCTATATGCGCGTCTGCGAGGCCGATCATCCGGATGCAGAGGCGGCGCTCAGCCGTTATCGCACCCTGTCGGCGAACGAGACGGCGGCGCTCGTCGAGCTGCGGCCGGAGACGGGCCGCATGCATCAGCTGCGGGTCCACATGGCCAGCCTCGCGCGCCCGATCGCCGGCGACGTCCGCTATGGCGGCGCCCTGATGCTGGGGGGGCAGGCGGTGTCGCGCCTGATGCTGCACGCGACGGCGCTGACCTTTCCCCATCCGGGTGGCGGCCGAATGACCTTGCGCGCGCCGCCTCCGGCGGACTTTCAGGGCCTGGCCGAGGCCCTGGCTCTCGCGCCTGCCGCCGGCTGGGGGGAACAGGGGGCGCAAGCCGGCGTTTGAAGCCCATGCGCCGGCTTCTCGCCCCGATCGTCCTCGTCCTGGCCCTCTCGGCCTGCGCCACCGCGCCGAGCGCCTACGGTCCCGCCTACGGACCACGCAGCGCCGGCTACTCCGAGTACCGCATCGAGCCGGGGCGCTATCGCGTGATCTATCAGGGCGGCCCCGGCGCGCCGCCGCAACAGGTGGCCGACTACGCGCTGCTTCGCGCCGCCGACCTGACCCTGGAACAGGGTTACGACTGGTTCCGCATCACCGACCGCGCCACGGACGGCCGGCCCGACCGCGGACCGCGGCTGTCGCTCGGCACCGGCGGCGGCTCCTATGGCGGGCGGACCGCCGTGGGCATCGGGGTCGGGACGACCTTCTCGCTCGGCGGAGGCCCGGCGGTGGTCCAGAGCATCGAGGTCGTCATGGGGCGCGGCGAGCGGCCGCGCGATCCGAACGCCTACGACGCCCGCGCCGTCCACGAATCCCTGCGGCCGCGCACCTGACCGGCCGCCTCTAGGCGGGCGTCCCGGTCGGCGGCATAAGGGGCCATGGAAAAGCTTCTCCTCGTCGCCCTGGGCGGCGGCCTGGGCGCGGCGGCTCGCTACGGCCTGGGCGTCGTCACCCTGCGCCAGTTCGGCCCGGCCTGGCCCTATGGAACCTTCGCCGTCAACATCCTCGGCGGGCTGCTGATGGGGTTGCTGGCCGGCTGGCTCGCCCTGCGCGGCGGGCTGGAGCAGGAGCGGCTGCGCCTGCTGCTCGGCGTCGGCCTGCTGGGCGGCTTCACCACCTTCTCGGCCTTCTCGCTGGAGACCGCGCTGATGATCGAGCGCCGGGCGCTGGCGGCGGCCGGCGTCTATGCCGCGCTCTCGGTGGTCCTGTCGGTCGGCGCCCTGTTCGCCGGCCTCTATCTGGCCCGGAGGTTCGCCTGATGCGCGAGGTCCGCAACATCGTCGTCGATCCCGGCGAGGGCGGGGTGCGCCTGGACCGCTGGTTCCGCCGCCGCTGGCCGCACCTGACCCAGGGCCAGCTGCACAAGCTCATCCGTTCGGGCCAGGTGCGCGTGGACGGCGCCCGCGCCAAGCCCGATACGCGCCTCGACGGCGGCGAGACCGTCCGCGTGCCGCCCCTGCCGGATGCGCCGGAGAAGGGGGAGGGCCGCAAGCCCGGCCTGCACCCCCGGGACGCCGCCTTCGTCCGCGGCCTCGTCATCTACGAGGACGAGGAGGTGTTGGCGCTGAACAAGCCTTCCGGGCTCGCCGTCCAGGGCGGCACCAAGACCAAGAACCACATCGACCGCCTGCTCGGGGCCTGGGGCGAGGGGATGGAGCGACCGCGCCTCGTCCACCGCCTGGACCGCGACACCTCCGGCGTCCTGGTGCTGGGCAAGACGCCTCAGGCGGCCGCACGCCTCTCCGGCGCCTTCGCCCGACGCAAGGCGCAGAAGACGTACTGGGCCCTCGTCGCCGGCAATCCCAGGCCCACAGAAGGCGTGCTGGAGCTGCCGCTGGTGAAGAAGGGAGTCGGCGACCGCGAGATGGTTGTGCCGGCCGAGAAGGGCGATCCCAGGGCCGATCCGGCGGAGACGGAGTTCGTCACCATCTCGCGCGCCGGACCGCGGGCGGCCTGGATGGCCCTGCGGCCCCATACGGGCCGGACCCACCAGCTGCGGGCCCACATGCTGGCCATGGGCCATCCGATCCTGGGCGACCCCAAGTACCGCACCGAGGCCTCGGCCGAGCTCTCCGGCGACCTGAAGCTGCAGTTGCACGCCCGGCGGCTGGCCCTGCCGCATCCCTCCAGCGGCATGCTGATCCTGGAGGCGCCGCTCAGCCCGGAGATGAAGGCCGGCTTCGCCCGCTTCGGCTTCGACGAGCACGAGGCCGACCCCGAGCCCTTCGGCCGCAAGCGCCGCTAGACGAGGTTCTGAAGAGGGGGCGCGTTCGCGCTGTCGGGAAAGACGGTGGTGTCCAATGCGCGGCGGTCGACGCCCATGTGGTCGGCCAGCACGCCCTTGAACAGGCTGCGCAGGTCCAGGGTCGGCGCGAGATCGCGGTTCTCGTAGAGCTTGTTCTCCTGCAGGGTCGGCCAGTCGCCGATGATCCCGCCGCGCTTCAGCCCGCCGCCCAGCAGAAGGGCGGTCGAGGCGGTGCCGTGATCGGTGCCCGCGGTGCCATTGGTCCGGGCCGTGCGGCCGAACTCGGTGACCACCAGAACCGCCGTATCGGCCCACGTCTGCCCCAGCCCCGAGTGAAGGCCGTCCACAAGGGCGTCCAGATAGGTGAGCCGGGTCGCGAGCTGTCCCGCCTGGTTGGCGTGGGTGTCGAAGCCGTCCAGCGAAATGGCGACCATGTCGGCGCCTGCGTCCTGGAGCATGAGACCCGCGATCGTCTGTCCCAGCGTACGGGCGGCCTTGCGGTCGCTGCCGCTCATCGAGCGCGCCAGACGCGCGGAGTCCCGCGCCGAAACGCCGCGCGCCATGGCGGATTCCACGGCCGAGGCGTCGGCCGCTGTCTGCATCTCCGGATCGGGCGAGGCGAGCCGGCTCATGGCAGCCTGGACGGCGGCCTCAGTCTGCAGGCCCGTTCCAAAGGCCACGCTGAGCACAGGGTCGTCCTTGTAGAGGTCCTGGATCAGGGTCGGCAGCCGCGCCTCGGTCTCGACCACGCGGCCGGGCGACCAGGAGGCGGTGGGGACCGGGCCCCGGAGCACGAGCGGCGCCACGGGCCCCACAGACAGGCCCTCGGCCTTGTCACCCTTAGCCAGACTCGCCAGGGCGCGGTTCATCCAGCCGACCGCGGCGTCGTGACCGGCGCCGTTCTCCAGCTTGTCCTGCGCTTCGAAGTGCGACCGTATCCGGTCGGGCATGGCCACCGCCGGCGCGATGCGGGCCTGTCCCGTCTGAGCCATCCGGTGGATGGCGCTCAGCTGGGGATGGAGGCCGAAATCCCCGTCGAGCCGTAGGGCGTCGCCGGTGATCGCGAGGTCGCCCCGCAGGGGCACGTAGTTCGCATCACCGATCGGCGGGGTGACGGAGAGCCCGTCGGCCGCCCCGCGGCAGATGATGAGAACGAACCTGTTCCGCGTGCCGGCGGCGAAGGCGTTGGCGCCGATGAACTGCAGGCCAAGGCCCAGGCCGGCTGCGGCGAGGACGGTGCGGCGAGAGGGCGCGGGCGCGGCTGTGGGACCTGATCTCATCGCCGTTGGAACTCCGGGCTCATCAGCAGAAGGGCGAAGGCTTCGCCGCGAGATTCGGCGCGGCGGATGGCGGTGGCCGTCGAGCCGGAGAGGCGCGCTCCGAGCGCCTCTAGGGCCAGAAGGCTCGGATCGCGGTCGCCGACGGCCCGTGGGGCGAAGGCCTCGGTCCAGACCAGGCGCTTGATCATGCCGTCGGGCGTGGCCCAGGCGGCTTCCTCCTCGGGCCAGCCCTCGGGTGAGGGAGCGGAGAAGGGCTTCTGACCCATGGCGGTCAGAAGGGCGAGTTGCTTGATGTCCCTCGGCGCGGCCCCGGCTGCGCGCCAGGAAGAGACCATGAATTCGTAGGGCGTCTTGAACTTCCGGGGCGTCGGGTCCCACGCCTCGGGCGCCCCGACCAGGGCGCGCGCCACCTGATCAAGGGCGCCGTCGGTGTCCATCCACGTCCGCTCCAGGCGACGGACGAGGGCCTCCGGCGGATCGTCGGCGACGAAGTGGCGAGCGATTCTCCACGAGACGAACCGCGCCGTCTGGGGCTTTGACGCCAGGTCGCTCAGGATGGCGACGGCCTGGTTCTCGCCCGACTGCGCGTAGCGCACGCCCATGACCTCTCGCTCGCCAGGTTCGTGGGCGGCCGGGCGAAAGCGCGGCTGACCCGCCGATTCGGAGGCCGTCAGACGCTCGAAGCTGATCCCCGTCAGCGCCCGCGCGAACTCCGTGACGTCGGCCTGGCTGTATCCGCCGTTCACGCCCACTGTGTGCAGCTCCAGGATCTCTCGGGCGAGGTTCTCATTCAGGCCGGGCAGGCGTCCGTTCGGGGCTTTGGCGCGCCGTTGTGCGAAGAGGCTATTGGGCCCCACCGAGCGGTCCTGGTTCAGATAGATCAGCATGGCCGGGTGGGTCTCGGCCGACAGCAGGAGGTCCCGGAAGGCGCCGAAGACGTAGGGCCTCAGGGCGAGGTCCTCATAGGGGCCGATCGTGGCCGCGCTGATGATGTTTCCTTGGCCGACGGTGAAATGATTTGACCAGAAGAGGACCCATCGCTCGGCGAAAGCCTGTGGCGTGTTCGCCGCATTCGCGGTCCGCACCAGAACGTCGTTCGTCACGTCGTCCTGCAACTTGCGGCGCCGCTCGTTCGTGATTAGCCGAAGCTCCTCGGCCTCGTTGGCCCGCGCGCGGCTGGCTTCGAGGGCGTCCTTGCGGGCGGCGCCGAAGGCGCGAATGGCCTCGAGCCGGCGTTCGGGCAGCGCAAAGGTCTGCGGCCGATCGGAAGCCGAGGTTGAGATCTGGTCGGCCAGAAAACCCTGGGGATCACTGCGGGCGGCGGCGATTTCGCCGGGGCGGGCGCCGAGGCCGAAACGCGTGGCCGCGATGGCGGCCTGGAGATCACGGTCGGGCAGGGCCATCGGGCGCCTCCTTGCGCGTGAGAGCCGGAACCCCCATTCCACAGACCTCCGCGATGGATTCCGTCGCTGGAAAAGGAGTCGATTTTGAGACGCGGATTTCAAGAGCCCGTGGAGAAGCCGCGGCGGTTTTACAAGACGGTGAGCGTGACGGAGGCTGAGTCCGGCTTCGCCGTCCTGCTCGACCAGCGCCAGGTGCGGGCGCCGGGCGGGCGCCAGCTCGTGCTGCCGACGCGGGCCCTGGCCGACATGGTCGCGCAGGAGTGGGCCGACCAGGGCGAGACGCTGGAAGTGGCGGAGATGCACGCCACGCGCCTGGCCAACACCGCCATCGAGTCGGTTCCCAAGGCGCGCGAGGCGACAGCCCGGTCCGTGGCCGACTATGCCGGCTCCGACCTGCTCTGCTATTTCGCCGAGGAGCCTCAGGCCCTGGTGGAGCGCCAGAACGCCCACTGGGGGCCGATGATCGACCGCGCCGAGCGGGAGATCGCCCTGGTCTTCGCCCGCGCCGCCGGCATCGTCCACCGGTCTCAGCCGGAGGAGACGCTGGAGAAGATCAAGGCCCTGGCGCTCGAGCTTGACGATTTCCGCCTGACCGGCCTGGCCTATGGATCGGCCCTGTTCGGTTCGGCCATTCTCGCCCTCGCGCTCCAGCGGGGCTGGATCGACGGGCGCCAGGCGCTGGAGCTCTCCAGGCTCGACGAGGCCTACCAGGAAGAGAAGTGGGGGATCGACGCCGAGGCCGCCGAGCGAACCGCCAGACTGCTGGTCGAGGCGCAGATGCTGGAACGGTGGTTCAAGGCGCTGGACCGGCGCTGAGGCCCTTGCGGCGCCTGCCCCGGCGTGAACTTGCCACCCCTCGCGCGCCCCATTACGGCTGAACGGTCGGCGACCAAGAACAGACAGAGGGAGACGCGCCTTTGAAAGAGATCCTGGAGCAGCTTGAGGCGAAGCGTCAGACGGCGCGCGCCGGCGGCGGCCAAAAGCGCATCGACGCCCAGCACGCCAAGGGCAAGCTGACGGCGCGCGAGCGGATCGACCTCTTGCTCGACGAGGGCTCCTTCGAGGAGTTCGACATGTTCGTCGAGCATCGCGCCACCGACTTCGGCATGGCCGATCAGAAGGTGCCGGGCGACGGCGTGGTCACCGGCTGGGGCACGATCAACGGCCGCACCGTCTTTGTCTTCTCCAAGGATTTCACGGTCTTCGGCGGATCTCTTTCGAGCGCGCATGCGCAGAAGATCCTGAAGGTGCAGCGCCAGGCCCTGAAGATGGGCGCGCCGATCATCGGCCTCTTCGACGCCGGCGGCGCTCGCATCCAGGAAGGCGTCGACTCGCTCGCCGGCTATGCCGACATCTTCCTCGAGAACACCCTGGCCTCGGGCGTCATCCCGCAGATCGCCGTCATCATGGGCCCCTGCGCCGGCGGCGACGTCTATTCCCCGGCCATCATGGACTTCATCTTCATGGTGAAGGACACGAGCTACATGTATGTGACCGGCCCGGACGTGGTGAAGACGGTCACCCACGAGGACGTCAGCCACGAGGACCTGGGCGGCTACCGCGTCCATGCGCTCAAGTCCGGCGTCGCCGACGGCGCCTTCGAGAACGATCTCGAGGCCCTGACCCAGGTGCGCCGTCTGATCGACTTCCTGCCGCTCTCCAACCGCGAAAAGCCGCCCGAGCGCGAGAGCTTCGACGAGCCCGAGCGGGAGGAGCCGAGCCTCGACACCCTGGTGCCGGCCAATCCGAACAAGCCCTACGACATGAAGGAGCTGATCTCGAAGGTCGTCGACGAAGCCGACTTCTTCGAGATCTCGCCGGACTTCGCCAAGAACATCGTCTGCGGCTTTGCGCGCATGGAGGGCCGCACCGTCGGCGTGGTGGCCAATCAGCCCCAGGTGCTGGCCGGCGTGCTCGACATCGACGCCAGCCGCAAGGCCGCGCGTTTCGTGCGCTTCTGCGACGCCTTTTCCATCCCGCTCATCACCTTCGTCGACGTCCCGGGCTTCATGCCCGGAACCCGGCAGGAGCAGGGCGGCCTGATCCGCCACGGGGCGAAGCTGCTCTTCGCCTATGCGGAAGCCACGGTGCCGAAGCTGACGGTGATCACCCGCAAGGCCTATGGCGGCGCCTATGACGTGATGAGCTCCAAGCACATCCGCGGCGACCTCAACTACGCCTGGCCCACGGCCGAGATCGCCGTGATGGGGTCGAAGGGGGCCGTCGAGATCATCTTCCGCAACCAGACGGCCGACGAACTGGTCGCCCGGGAGGCGGAGTACAAGGAGCGCTTCGCCAACCCCTTCGTCGCCGCCAGCCGCGGCTACATCGACGACGTGATCATGCCGCATGGCACCCGCCGTCGTCTGGTGCGCGGTCTGAGGAGCCTGCAGGGCAAGAGCCTGCAGAACCCGTGGAAGAAGCACGACAACATTCCGCTTTGAAATCGTCGCCTTAAGGTCCGCTTCAGCTCGGAACCGCCGACCCGGTCTCCGGTTTCTCAACTCAAGGGTACGCAAGCCCGCGACCACGAAACCGAACGGGAGAACGAGCTATGGCCGACAGGTGGACCGACGAACAGGATCGCCGCATGCGGGACCGCGACTGGGGGCGCTCCGAGCGCTACGGCCGGCGCGGCGGCGGCGGCGGACGCGGTTTCCAGACGTGGGAAGACCGCAGCTTCTCGCCCAGCGGCGGCTACCAGTCCGAACGCTATGGCGACTACACGGAGGCCGGCGCGCGCTACAATCAGGATAGCGGGGCCCGGTTCGAGCCGGGTCCGGTGTTCGGCGAGAGCGAAACCGGGTCGAGCTATCGCCATCCCGCCGCCACCACCGAGAGCGCCGGCAGGGGCTCCGGCCGCGACCAGGGTCGCAGGGACTATGGCCGCAGCGGCCGCGGCGGCCAGGATCTCGGCCGCGGCGCCTATGGCGGCGAAGCCTATGGGGCCGGCAGCTACGGCGGCGGCTATTCCGGCGACCAGGGCGAGTACGGCCGCCAGCGCGGCGATTACCGCGACTATCGGGAGTACGGCGATTTCGGCAACGCCTCGAGCGGCTATTCGGCCGGCGGCGAAGACCGCGACCGCCTCTATGGCGAGGGCTATTTCGGCCAGGAAGGCTACGCCATGCAGCGTGGGGGTTTCGGCGGCCGCGGCTACGAGGGCTATGACAGCCCGACGTGGCGGGGTTCGTCGCCGGACGAGGCCTATCGCCGCGCCTATGGCGGTGAGCGCAGCGGGGAGCGGCGCGGCCGCTACGACGAGGATCGCGGCTTCTGGGATCGCGCCAGCGACGAGGTCGCCTCCTGGTTCGGCGATCGCGACGCCGAGCGCCGTCGCCGCTACGACGAGACGCGCAGCCATCGCGGCCGTGGGCCCAAGGGGTACCAGCGGTCGGACGAGCGGATCAGCGATGAAGTCCACCACCGCCTGACCGAGGACGCCTGGCTCGACGCCAGCGACATCGATGTCGAGGTGAAGGATGGGGAAGTCACCCTGACGGGCCGCGTCGACGACCGCCGCGCCAAGCACCGCGCCGAGCACTGCGTCGAGGAC
This sequence comes from Phenylobacterium sp., assembly GCF_013911965.1. Taxonomy (GTDB): domain Bacteria; phylum Pseudomonadota; class Alphaproteobacteria; order Caulobacterales; family Caulobacteraceae; genus Phenylobacterium. The sequence goes on from NZ_JACESE010000002.1 coordinate 34,585, forward strand.
GTCCTGGGCGTGAAGCACGTGCAGAACAATCTCCGCGTCCAGGAACGGGTGAACGAGTCCTCGGCGATCACCGGCCAGCAGGGCCGGATGGCCACCAACTCCACCCTGGCCAAGACCACCGACGGCAAGGAGTAGTCCGCGCCGACGCGCCGATGACGGCGCGCCTGAAGGGGCCTAGGCTCGGCCGATGAGGCTGGATCTGGCGCCCTTCGCACCCTGGCTCGCCCTCTGGGACCTGGTTCCGGAGGGCGAAGTCGTGTCGATGCCGCTCACCGGCTCGCGCCTCCTGCCGGTCTCCGCCGGCGGCCGGCCGGCCATGCTGAAGCTCGCCGCTTCCGCCGACGAGCGCCGCGGGGCCGAGGTCATGGCCTGGTGGGCCGGGGAGGGCGCCGCACCGGTCCTCGCCCATGCCGAGGAGGCGCTGCTGATGGCGCGGGCGGAAGGGAAAGGATCGCTCGTCGATCTGGTGAAAAGCGGCGGCGACGCGGCCGCCATGGGCATCCTCTGCGAAGCGATCGACAGGCTGCATGGGCCGCGGCAGGCGCCGCCTCCGGCGCTGCCGCCGCTCAGCCGCCTCTTCCGGGCCCTGGAGGAGTCCGTCGATCCCCGGCTGGCCGGGCCGCGGCGGACCGCGGCGCGACTCCTGGCGGACCAGCGTGACCTGGTCGTGCTCCACGGCGATCTCCACCACGACAACGTGCTGGACTTCGGCTCCCTCGGCTGGCGGGCCATCGATCCGTGGGGCTATGTGGGCGAACGCGCCTACGACTACGCCAACCTCTTCCGCAATCCGGACGCGGCCAGCCTGACGCCGGAACGGACGGCCGCCCGCCTCGATCAGGTGTCGAGCCTCGCCGGTCTCCGCCGCGAGCGTCTGCTCGAGTGGATCTACGCCCACGCCGGGCTGTCGGCGGCATGGGACGAGGCGGACGGCGAGGAGGCCGAGCGATCCTGGGCCGTCCTGCGGATCGTCGAGCCGATGCTCTAGGCCGTTTCGGCCAGGTGAGTGTTGTCCCCGCGGTGCAGGGGATCGCGCAGGGGCTCGCCGTGCGCCACGAACTCCAGCGACACCGAATTGATGCAGTAGCGCAGGCCCGTCGGCCGCGGACCGTCGGGGAAGACGTGGCCCTGATGGCTGTCGCAGCGGGCGCAGCGGGTCTCGATGCGGATCATGCCGTAGCTCACGTCCCGCACGCCGACCACGTGGGCCTCGTTGTACGGCGCGAAGAAGGACGGCCAGCCCGTGCCGCTCTCGAACTTGGTGTGGGCCTGGAAGAGGGGCAGGCCGCAGAGGCGGCAGCAATAGACCCCGTCCTCCTTGTTATCGAGCAGGCCGCCGCAGAACGGCGCCTCCGTGCCATGGCGCAGCAGGACCTCGGCCTCCTCGGGCGTCAGATCCGCTTCCAGGGCCTTGCGTTCCGCAGGGTCGGGCGGGGTGAGATCGAAGGTGGTCGGGGAGTCGGCTGGCTTGGTCATGTCCTCCAATCTAAGGTTCGCCCCGACCGTTCGGAAGGACCCCCGCAAGCGGGGCCAAGTCGGGAGAGCCAGGAAATGATCACCGCCACCACCCCCACGCTCGCCGAGCGCGAGGTCGAGCGCACGCTGGGCGTCGTCACCGGCGAAGCCATCATCGGGGCCCATATCTTCCGCGACTTCTTCGCCGGCATCACCAACATCATCGGCGGCCGGGCCGGCGGCTATGAGAAGGCGCTGCGCGAGGCCCGCGACATCGCGCTGAAGGAGATGGCGGACGAGGCCCGCAGCCTCGGCGCCGACGCCGTGATCGGCGTCGACCTCGACTACGAGACCCTGGGCGTGGAGAACGGGATGCTGATGGTCAGCGCCTCCGGCACGGCGGTGAAGCTGCGTTGAGCCAGGTGTCCATGTTTTCCAAGATTCTGATCGCCAACCGCGGCGAGATCGCCGTCCGCATCATCAAGACCTGCCGCCGCCTGGGGATCGCCACGGTGGTCGTCTATTCGGAGGCCGACGCCGACTCCCTGGCCGTGGAGATGGCCGACGAGGCGGTCTTCATCGGCCCGGCCCCGGCGGCCGAGAGCTACCTCGTGGCCGACAAGATCGTCGCCGCCTGCCGCGAGACGGGCGCCCAGGCGGTCCATCCCGGCTTCGGATTCCTGTCGGAGAACGCCGGCTTTGCGCGGCGTCTCGCCCAGGAAGGCATCGTCTTCATCGGCCCGAACCCCGACGCCATCGCCGCCATGGGCGACAAGATCGAGAGCAAGAAGTTCGCGGCCAGGGCCGGCGTCTCGACCGTGCCTGGCCATGTGGGCGAGATCGAGGACACCGCCCACGCCGTGACGATCTCCGAAGAGATCGGCTACCCGGTGATGATCAAGGCCTCCGCCGGCGGCGGCGGCAAGGGCATCCGGGTCGCCTGGAACCGCAAGGACGTGGAGGAGGGCTTTCCCGCCGTCCGCGCCGAGGCCAAGGCGAGCTTCGGCGACGACCGCATCTTCATCGAGAAGTTCATCGAGAGCCCCCGCCACATCGAGATCCAGGTGCTGGGCGACAAGCACGGTCATGTGGTCCACCTGTTCGAGCGCGAATGCTCGATCCAGCGGCGCAACCAGAAGGTCATCGAGGAGGCCCCGAGCCCGCTCCTGGACGAGGCCACGCGCAAGGCCATGGGCGATCAGGCCGTCGCGCTGGCCAAGGCGGTCGGCTACGATTCCGCCGGCACCGTGGAGTTCGTCGCCGGCCAGGACCGCAGCTTCTTCTTCCTGGAAATGAACACGCGCCTGCAGGTCGAGCACCCGGTCACCGAACTGATCACCGGGGTCGACCTGGTGGAGCAGATGATCCGCGTCGCCGCCGGCGAGCCGCTGCCGTTCGCGCAAGCCGACCTGAAGATCGACGGCTGGGCTGTCGAGAGCCGCATCTATGCCGAGGACCCCTATCGCGGCTTCCTGCCCTCGATCGGCCGCCTCGTCCGGTACAGCCCGCCGCCGGAAGGCCGGGTCGAAGGCGCGGTGGTGCGCAACGACGCGGGCGTGCGCGAGGGCGACGAGATCTCGATGTTCTACGACCCGATGATCTCCAAGCTGTCCACCTGGGGGCGGACGCGGGAGGCCGCCATCGACGCCATGGGAGAGGCGCTGGAGCGCTTCCATATCGAGGGTCTGGGCCACAACGTGCCCTTCCTGTCGGCCGTCATGGACGAACCCCGCTTCCGCTCGGGCAAGCTCGCCACCAGCTACATCAAGGACCAGTATCCGGAGGGTTTCCGGGGCGTTGAGCCGGATTCCTTCCAGACGGACCTCTTCATCGCCGCAGCCTGCGCCATGCACCAGACGCTGAGCGACCGGGCCTGGCCGGGCCGGGGCCGGGGCGACTGGATCGTCAATCTGGGCGGCGCGGACCATCCCGTCCGGCTCAGCGGCGACGGCCGTTCCTGGGCGCTGGAACTGACCGATGAGGGCCGCGCCCTGACGCTGTCGGACGTGGACTGGAAGCCGGGGCGGCCGACCTTCTCGGCCGTCCTGGAGGGCCGGCCCTTCACCGCCCAGGTGCGTCCGGCCGCGGAAGGCTTCGTCATCCGCCACCGGGCCGCGGAGGCCCGCGTGCTGGTCCTCACGCCCGTCTCGGCCGCCCTGCACAAGCGCCTGCCGCCGAAGAAGGCGGCCGACACGGCCAAGCTCGTCCTCTCCCCCATGCCGGGCCTGGTGGTGAGCCTGTCCGTCGTCGAAGGGCAGGAGGTCAAGAGCGGCGAGACCGTCGCCGTCATCGAGGCCATGAAGATGCAGAACATCATCCGCGCCGAGCGGGACGGGGTGGTGAAGTCCGTGGGGCCCAAGGAGGGCGACTCCGTCGCCGCCGACGAGGTCCTGGTGGAGTTCGCCTGAGGCGGGGCAGGCGGCGGCGGGACGCCTTGGCCTTGGGAACGGAAGTCCTTCGGCCCGGTTCTCCAGGGCGCGACAACAATCTGGAGAGACCCCGATGGCCAAGGATCCCGCCGACCGCACCGACATGCGCCTGATCGCCGCCGACAAGGTGGAGGGCGTCAGCGTCTACAACCCCGAGGGGGAAAAGCTCGGCGCCGTCGAGAACATCTTCATCGACAAGATCTCGGGTCAGGCCGAGTTCGCCACGCTCGCCTTCGGCGGCATGCTCGGCATGGGCGAGAAGCACTATCCGCTGCCCTGGTCGGTCCTGACCTACGACACCGCCCAGGACGGCTTCGTGGTCGACCTGGACAAGGAAACCCTGAAGAACGCCCCCGGCTATGACGAGGCCCGGCTGAACGAGCCGGACTATGGCTGGCGCGAAGAGGTCAGCGGCTACTACGGCGCCTCGATCTAGGATGCAGGCGGTTCGGCCTGGGCGACCGGGCCGAACACGTCCTCGAAGCTGCCGCGCAGGGCCGCGTCGGCCTCGTCCATGGTGACCGGCAGGCCGAGGTCGACCAGGCTCGTGACGCCATGTTCGGTGACCCCGCAGGGCACGATGCCGCCGAAGTGGGAGAGGTCCGGCTCGACGTTGAGCGAGACGCCGTGGAAGGACACCCACCGCCGCAGCTTCACGCCGATGGCGGCGATCTTGTCCTCCTGCGGCGGGACGCCCGGCGAGCGCCGCTCGACCCAGACGCCCACCCGGCCTTCGCGGATCTGTCCCTCCACGTTGAAGCGGGCGAGCGCCCCGATCACCCAGGCCTCCAGCGCTGCGACGAATGCCCGCACGTCCCGGCGGCGGCGCGTCAGGTCGAGCATGACATAGGCCACCCGCTGACCCGGGCCGTGATAGGTGAACTGGCCGCCGCGGCCGCTCTGGAAGACGGGAAACCGCTCGGGCTCCAGCAGGTCGCCCGGGCGGGCCGAAACGCCGGCGGTATAGAGCGGCGGATGCTCCAGGAGCCAGACGAGCTCTCCCGCGCGGCCTTCGGCGATGGCGGCGGCGCGGGCTTCCATGGCCGTCACCGCCGCTTCGTAGCCGACCTGACCCGACGAGACCGCCCAGCCGGCCGGCGCGCCGTCTTCACGCCCAAAGAGCGGTGCGGGGGGCGCGGCGTTTAACGAGCGGTCAAGCATGATGCCTCAATGTGGGAACCCAGGCCGCCCGGCGCAAAGCCGGCGCGGCGGTGGTGTGTCCAGGGGTGTTGGTGTGTCCAGTCAGGTCCACTCGGTCAATGTCGAGATCTCCGTTGTGCTCGGCCGGGCGTCGCTGCCGATGCAGCAGCTGCTGCGCATGGGTCGTGGGGCGGTGATTCCGCTCGACGCCACCGTGAACGAAGAGGTCTGGATCCTGGCCAACAACCATCCGGTGGCCCGGGGCGAGATTCAGATCAGCGACGAGAAGATCGCCATCGCCGTCACGCGCGAGGCCAATGTCTTCGACTTCATGGCCGGCGGCGCCTGAGGCGAAACACCGCTTCACAAACGCGCGGCGGTTTGCTACCCCCCGCGCCTCACCACGAGCGGTCGTGGCGGAATTGGTAGACGCGCAGCGTTGAGGTCGCTGTGGGGCAACCCGTGGAAGTTCGAGTCTTCTCGACCGCACCAGTGAATCAGGATCATCAGCAACGGTAGATCGTCGAAGTCCGAATAGGAGGTCAGCATGAGCCGCGACTTGGCCGACCCCGAAGACGAACTCGACATCGACACCGAGTCTGAAGAAGACCTGGAAGACCTCGCGCTCGGCGAGGACTATGCGCTCAATCCGCAGTTCGTCTCCATGGTCGTCGACGCCGCCGACCGGGGCGATTCGGAGCGCCTGCGCGACCTGCTGAGCGCGCTGCATCCGGCCGATGTCGCCGACCTGATGGGCTTCCTTTCGGCCGACTATCGCGAAGAGGTGCTGCCGCACCTCGATCCCGAGGCGCTGGCCGAAATCCTCTCCGAAATGGATCACGAGATCCGCGAAGAGGTCCTCGAGGCCGTGGCGCCGGAGACCCTGGCCCGGGCCCTGGGCGAACTCGACTCCGACGACGCCGCCGATGTGGTCGACGACCTGGAGGCCGACAAGCGCGCCCAGGTCCTGGCCGCCATGCCCGAGACCGAGCGCGCCGCCATCGAGAGCGCCCTGTCCTACGGCGAGGAGACGGCCGGGCGCCTGATGCAGCGCGAGGTCGTCGCCGCCCCCCAGTTCTGGAGCGTCGGTCAGGCCATCGACCATTTCCGGCGTGAGGCCGACGATCTGCCGGAGCTGTTCTTCGACGTCTATGTGGTCGACCCGTCCTACCACCCGGTCGGCGCCGTGCCGATCAGCACCCTGCTGCGCTCCAAGCGCGACACGCCCCTGGCCCAGATCATGGAGTCCGTGTCGGACATCCCGGTCGACATGGACCAGGAGGAGGTGGCCTACATCTTCGACAAGTACCACCTGATCTCCGCGCCGGTGGTCGAACCCGGCGGGCGGCTGGTCGGCCAGATCACCGTCGACGACATCGTCGGCGTCATCCACGAGGAGAGCCAGGAGGACATTCTCGCCCTGGCCGGCGTGTCCGATGCGGGCCGGAACGCCGACGTGATGGACATCGTCCGCTCGCGCCTGCCCTGGCTGCTGCTCAACACCCTGACCGCCGCGCTCGCGGTCAGCGTCATCCAGGCCTTCGAGGACGAGATCGCCCAGATCGTCACGCTGGCGGTCCTGATGCCGATCGTCGCCTCCCTGGGGGGCAATGGCGCCACCCAGACCCTCACCGTCGCCGTCCGCGCCCTGGCCAGCCGCGAGCTGTCGGCCTTCAACGCCCTGCGCACGGTGGGCCGCGAGATGCTGGTGGGGCTGCTCAACGGCTCGATCCTCGCCGTGGTGACGGGGGCGGCGGTCTATGCCCTCTTCCGGGACGTGGGACTGTGCGTCGCCTTCGCCGCGGCCCTGGTCATCAACATGTTCATGGCTTCGGTGGCCGGCGCCCTGGTCCCCCTGGCCCTGGACCGCATGGGACGGGACCCCGCCGTTTCCTCCGCCGTCTTCGTCACCTTCGTGACCGACTTCACGGGGTTTTTCGCCTTCCTGGGCCTGGCGGCGCTCATCCTGTTGTAGCCGGCCCCTATCTTGCGATTGGGAGGGCGGACCTTGCGTTCGTGTCCCAACTTGGATCAGGACGGCCATGAAACCGCGTCACCAGATCTCCCGCGCCGCGATCGACCTGATCAAGCGGTTCGAGGGCTACCGCGCCAAGGCCGCCCGGCTGCCGGACGGCCGCTGGACGATCGGCTACGGCCACACGCTGACCGCCCGCGAGGGCGCCGAAGTCTCGGAAAAGGACGCCGAGGCCCTGCTGCTCTACGACCTGATTTCGGTGGCCCATACGGTCAACGACCTGACCTACACGCCGCTCAATCAGAATCAGTTCGACGCGCTCTGCTGCTTCGCCTTCAACATCGGGCTGGACAATTTCCGCCGCTCGGCCGTGCTGCGTCGCCTCAACGAGGGCCAGCTCCTGCAGGCCGCCTGCGGCATGGAGCTCTGGCGCAAGGCGGACTTCGAGGGCGAGCGGATCGTGATCGACGCCCTCGTGCGCCGCCGCGCGGCCGAGAAGACCCTCTTCCTGACGCCGATGGACGGCTGGGTGCCGGCGCCCTCGCCGGTGCTGCGGCCCAATGTCGACGCCGACATCGCCGGCGTCGTGCCGCGCCAGACGCCGGTGGCGGTTCGCGCGGCCATGGAAGGCGTCGAGGCCATCGCCGTGCGCGATCCCCAGGCGACGCCGCCGCTGCCGTCTCCGCCCGACGAGGAGGAGGCCGAGCCGAGTCCGGCCCAGGCCGCGGCCGCGGCCATCAGCTATCGCCTGCAGGCCATCTTCCGCGAGGATCCGCCGGCCGCCGTCGAGGCCGAAGCCGCGGCGACCCCGAGGGAGGAGCCCACCGTCGCGGATGTCGAGGTCCCGGCCGAGGTGGCCGCCGTCGAGGCCATGGTCGAGGCTCCCGCCGAGGCCCAGGATCACGCGCCCGCCGGGCCGGAGGCGCAGACGGCCCCGGACCTGGAGGCGCGCCCGCAGGAGGATCTGAGCGCGCCGCCGCCGCCTGCGCCCGCGCCGATGGCCATGGGCGCCGGCGGCCGCGCCTTCGTCCTGACGCCGCCCGAGGAGGCGCCCGAAATCGAGCCTGCGCCCGCGCCGGCCCGCCAGGCGACCGACGCTTCGGCCGAGAATCCCTCCGGCCCGAGCCTGTTCGACCGCCCGCAACCGGCCAACGACGCCCTCGACACGCCCGAACCGCCCGCGATCGGCGGCGGCGCGAGCGAGGCCGACATCGTCCGCCTGGTGCAGGAGGACGAGCGGCACGCCTCGATCATGACCTTCGAACCGCTGCCGCCCTCCGATCAGAAGGCGGGGCTCGCCAGCCTGCTGACCCTGGCGGGCCTCGGCCTGGCCCTGTTCGCCGGCGGCCTCTTCTGGGCGTTCAACGCCCGTGTGACCGAGGACGGCCTCGTCAGCCCGCTGACGGTCGGCTGGGTCGCCGGCATTCTGGGCGTCGCCCTGTTCGGCCTGGCCGCCTACCTCGTCCTGCAGCGGCTGAGCGGCGAGCCCGGCGATGAGGACGAGGGCTACAACTGAAGACAGCGAACCTGCCGCCGCGACGCGCGGGGCAGGACTTCGCCAGAGCCAGGGCGGCGAGGGTGGATTCCGCCCTCGCTGCCCTTTTGCGTGCATGCTATTTGCCGGGAATGATCCCGAACCATGGTCCCACCCTCGAATTCGGGCTCGGCGAAACCGCCGACGCCATCCGCGAAACCACCGCCCGGTTCGCCGCCGACGAGATCGCCCCCCGGGCCGCCGAGATCGACGAGTCGAACAGCTTCCCGCGCGAACTCTGGCCGGCCATGGGCGCGCTCGGCCTCCACGGCCTGACCGTCGAGGAAGAGTTCGGCGGGCTCGGCCTGGGCTATCTGGAGCACGTGGTCGCCATGGAGGAGGTGAGCCGCGCCTCGGCCTCCATCGGCCTGTCCTACGGCGCCCACTCCAACCTCTGCGTAAACCAGATCCGCCGCTGGGGCTCCGACGAGCAGAAGCGCCGCTACCTGCCGCGCCTGATCAGCGGCGAGCACGTGGGCGCGCTGGCCATGAGCGAGGCGGGGTCCGGCTCGGACGTCGTCTCCATGCGGCTGCGCGCCGAGCGGCGCGGCGACCGCTATGTGCTCAACGGGACCAAGTTCTGGATCACCAACGGCCCCCACGCCGATGTGCTGGTGGTCTACGCCAAGACCGAGCCGGAAGCCGCCAGCCGCGGCATCAGCGCCTTCCTGATCGAGAAGGACTTCAAGGGTTTCCGCTGCGCCCAGAAGCTCGACAAGATGGGCATGCGCGGCTCCGACACGGGCGAACTCGTCTTCGAGGACTGCGAGGTGCCGGAGGAGAACGTGCTCGGCCCGGCCAATGGCGGGGTCGGCGTGCTGATGAGCGGCCTGGACTATGAACGCGCCGTCCTCTCCGGCGGGCCGCTGGGCATCATGCAGGCCTGCCTGGACGTGGTCCTGCCCTATGTGCGCGAGCGCAAGCAGTTCGGCGCCCCGATCGGCTCCTTCCAGCTGATGCAGGCCAAGGTGGCGGACATGTACGTCGCGCTGAACTCCGCGCGCGCCTATGTCTATGCGGTGGCCAAGGCCTGCGATGCGGGCATGACGACCCGCTTCGACGCCGCCGGCGCCATCCTGATGGCGTCGGAGAACGCCGTGAAGTGCGCCCTCGAGGCGATCCAGGCCCTGGGCGGGGCGGGCTATACCCGCGACTATCCCGTGGAGCGGCTTCTGCGCGACGCCAAGCTCTACGACATCGGCGCCGGGACGAACGAGATCCGCCGCTTCCTGATCGGCCGGGAGCTGATCGGGGCGTGAGGGCCGCGGCCGCCGCGATCGCCCTCGTGCTGGCCGGCTGCGCCGGGGCGCCGCCCGTCGCCTGCGCGCCCGGGGAGACGAGCGGCGAGGTCGCCCAGCTCTTCTTCGGGCGCAACATCGGCGATGAGGTCGGCGTCAGCGAGGCGGACTTCGAGGCCTTCCTGGACGCCGAGGTGACGCCGCGGTTTCCCGAGGGCCTGACCCAGGTCCCGGCCGCCGGGCGCTGGCGCGGAGGCGACGGCCAGGTTCGGCGCGAGCCGTCCTTCCTCGTCGTGCTGGCCTCGGACGGCGCCCTGGACCGCCGCGCGCTCGGCGAGGTGCGGGACGCCTACCGGCGGCGGTTCTCGCAGGAGGCGGTCCTGCAGCTTACAACCCCCGTCTGCATGGCCTTCTGACCCGCCCATCGTCGGGAACCCGACTTCGGGCGGGCGGTTTCCTTTGGGTGACCCCAGAGGAGACCTCCCCCATGCATAAGACGCTGATCGTCATTCCGCTCGCCGTGACCGCCCTGGCCCTGGCGGCCTGCGGCACCACCACCACCCAACGTGCGGCCACGGGCGCGCTCGGCGGCGCGGCCGTCGGCGGCGCCGTCAGCGGCGACGCCGAAGGCGCCCTGGCCGGCGCGGCCATCGGCGGCGTCGCCGGCGCGGCGACCACGCCGCGCTAAGGCCGAGGCGGGCCTGCGCGCCCGCCTTCCGGACGCGACAACGAAAAGGGGCCGGTCCCTCGCGGGACCGGCCCCTCCATTGTCGGACCGCAGCGCGGCGGCCCGCAACCTTTCGAGCGCTTAAGCGCGAGCCTCGAGGGAGGCCCAGGCCACGGTCACCGACTGCGACGAATGACAATGAGACACTGGATCACCTCCTTTCAGTTGTTGAACGACAGAGCCAATATGGGTCGGGAATCCGCGGCGTGCAAACGTCGCCATGGCGCCTGCGGCGTCCTGCCCATCCGCCAGGCGCCGGCTCAGCGCAGACGACGGGCCGACTTCTCCGCCTGGGTCGGGCGGCGGCGCAGCTCGGTGACGGGTTCGCTCAGACGGTCGAGCGCGGCGATCATCGCCGCATAACCCGCCGCCACGGCGGGGTCGTAGGCTTCCCAGTCGCGGATCTCGACCCCGGTCACGTCGGGCGTCACCAGCAGATCGACCGACTCGCGCGCCGCCTGCAGGTCCCGCCCCGTCGGCACCGTGGCCGCGCGCATCAGCAGGGAGACGATCGGCGGCCCCTGGCGCCACGCCCCGGAGAAGATCCACCGCCAGACCGATTCGGGCCGCGCCACGTCCCGTGCGGTGATGCTCCGCCCGCGGGTGACGTCGACGCCCACGACCGGCCCCAGGTGCAGGGCGCTCATCACATCGGCGGGGAAGTTGTTCAGCACCGCTCCGTCGACCAGCACCTCCTCGCCCTGCGTCGCCGGCGGCATCACGCCGGGCAGGGCGATGGTGGCGCGCAGGGCGTCCACCAGCCGGCCGCTGCGGTGGACCTGATAGGCGCCGGTGGTGAGGTTCGACGAGACGGCGAAGAAGGGGAGCCAGAGATCGGAGATGCGCGTGTCGCCGAAGTGCTCGTAGAGGCGTTCGCGGACCTTCTCCCCGCGCGTCATGGCCAGCAGGGGGAAGGCGATGTCGTCCAGGGGGCTGGAGGCGACGAAGGCCTCGCGGATGCGCCGGTCGGCCTCCGTGTCGGACCAGCCCATGCCCAGGCCGGCGGCCACGATCGCCCCCATGGACGACCCGCCCACGAAGTCGATCGGCACGCCCCGCTCCCTCAGGGCGCGAATGGCGCCCACATGGGCGTAGGCGCGCGCGCCGCCGCCCGAGAGGACCAGGCCGACGGAACGCCCCGTCAGCACGCGCGCCAGCCGGGCGGCGTCCTCCTCGTCGTCGCGGCGCATGTGGAAGAGCCGCGCCGGTTGGGCCGAGGCGACCCAGGCTTCGGAGTTGCGCGGCGCCACGCTCTGCCGCGGGTGCATCAGGATCAGGTCGACGAGCTGGTGGGCCTGCAACGGCTGGGCCGGGTGCAGCACGATGTTGTCGGGCGGCGGCGCCGAGACCTTGCCGATGCGGAACAGCCGGTCCACCTGGCGCGCCACCACCGCCCGCCAGCCGTGGTCTTCGCCCTCGGCGGCGTAGAGGACGAAGTCATGGGCCCGCTCGACCTCTGAATACCATTCGGTCGGCGCCATGGCCGCCTCGGCGCCGACGACCGTGACCGTATAGCCCTGGCGCATGATGTGGCGGGCGATCCGCTCGACCACCGGCCGCACGGCCACGGGCTCGCCGACCGTGACGAAGCCGTAGACCGAGGGCTCCGCGCCCGAGGTGCGCAGGGGCGTGCGCCGCGTGCGCTGGATGATCAGCTGGGCGATCTCCAGCATGACGGCCGGGTCGTCCTCGGCGGCGTCGAGGAAGAGGTCGCGGGGGAGGCCGAAGATCTCCGAGTCGCGCAGGGCGACCACGCGAGCCGTGTGCGGACCGCCCGAAAGCAGCGACATCTCTCCGGCCGGCTCGCCGGGCCGGATGACGCCCAGGAACTCCGGCTCGTGGCCCTCTTCCCGGCGAAAGACGCCCAGGCGGCCCGCCCGAAGGAAGAAGAGCTGGTCGGCCGGGTCGCCCGGTTCGAACAGGACGCTGCCGCCGGGCAGGGAGAACCATGCGGCGTCGCCCTCCAGCTGTTCGTGGGTGAACAGCTTGGCGAGCGCGGAGTCGATCGGAATGTCAGGCAGGCTGGCCACGGCGACGGAGCCTAGCGCGGGGGCGCAGGGACCGCTATGCCAGGACCATGACGAGGCTTTCTTCCTCCATCGACCGGCGATCCGAGGCATTTCAGACCCAGGCGGCGCAAAATCGCGACCTGGTCGAGCAGCTTCGAAGGCGAACGGCGCAAGCCGCGCTCGGCGGCCCGGAGGCCTCGCGTCAGCGGCATGAGTCGCGGGGCAAGCTTTTGCCGCGCGATCGCGTCATGCGCCTGCTCGATCCCGGTGCGCCCTTCCTGGAGATCGGCGCCCTGGCCGCCTTCGGCCTCTATGACGACGAGGCGCCGGGCGCGGGCGTGATCGCCGGCGTCGGCCGCGTCTCCGGCCGCGAAGTCATGATCGTGGCCAACGACGCCACGGTGAAGGGCGGCGCCTACTTTCCGATGACGGTGAAGAAGCACCTGCGGGCCCAGGAGATCGCCCTGCAGAACCGTCTGCCCTGCGTCTATCTGGTGGACTCCGGCGGCGCCAACCTGCCGCATCAGGCCGAGGTCTTTCCCGACCGCGAGCACTTCGGCCGCATCTTCTTCAACCAGGCCCAGATGAGCGCGGCGGGCATCGCCCAGATCGCCTGCGTCATGGGCTCCTGCACGGCCGGCGGGGCCTATGTGCCGGCCATGTCCGACGAGACGGTCATCGTCCGCAACCAGGGCACCATCTTCCTGGGCGGTCCGCCGCTGGTGAAGGCGGCCACCGGCGAGGTGATCAGCGCCGAGGAACTGGGCGGCGCCGACACCCACGGCCGCCGGTCCGGCGTCGTCGACCATGTGGCGGAGAACGACGAGCATGCGCTCTCCATCGTCCGCTCGATCGTCGCCAACCTGAACACGACCAAGGCGGTGGACATCGCGCTCGCCGAGCCCAGGCCGCCGGCCTTCGACCCCGAGGAGCTCTACGGCCTGATCCCGTCGGACGTGCGGGCGCCCTATGACGTCCGCGAAGTGATCGCCCGCATCGTCGACGGCTCGGAATTCGACGAGTTTAAGGCCCTCTACGGCGCGACGCTGGTCTGCGGCTTCGCGCGCATCTGGGGCTATCCGGTGGCCATCCTGGCCAATAACGGCGTGCTCTTCTCCGAGAGCGCGCTCAAGGGCGCCCACTTCATAGAACTGGCCTGCAAGCGGCGGATTCCGCTCGTCTTCCTGCAGAACATCTCAGGCTTCATGGTGGGCGGAAAGTACGAGGCCGGGGGCATCGCCAAGGACGGCGCCAAGCTGGTGACGGCGGTGGCCTGCGCCGAGGTCCCGAAGTTCACCGTGCTGATCGGCGGCTCCTTCGGCGCCGGCAACTACGGCATGTGCGGGCGGGCCTATTCCCCCCGATTCCTGTGGACCTGGCCGAACAGCCGGATCAGCGTCATGGGCGGCGAGCAGGCGGCCAGCGTGCTCGCCACCATTCGCCGCGACGGGCTGGAGGCGCGCGGCGAGGCGTGGTCGGCGCAGGACGAGGCGGCCTTCAAGGCCCCGGTGCGGGCCCGCTACGAAGAGGAGGGCGACCCCTATTTCGCCACCGCACGCCTGTGGGATGACGGTATCATCGACCCGGCCCAGACGCGCGACGTGCTGGGACTATCGATTTCTGCGGCGCTGAACGCGCCCGTACCGGAGACGCGGTTCGGCGTCTTCCGCATGTGATGGAGCAAGGCTGATGACCAATCCGATCGTCGATCCGCTGGTCGAGGGCGTCGACACCGACGCCGCCTCCAAGCTGGTCCGCCTGGAGGCTTCGGGTGAGGGCGTGGCCGTGGTGACCATCAATCGCCCGGACAAGAAGAACGCCTTCGACGCGGCCCTCATCCGGGCCCTCTCGGAGACCTTCGAGACCCTGCAGGGCGCCGAGCACGTGCGCGTGGTCTTCGTCCGCGGGGCCGGCGGGACCTTCAGCGCCGGGGCGGATCTCGCCTGGATGCGCGACGCCATCGACTACAGCGAGAGCGATAACCGCGACGACGCCATGGCCATGGCCCAGATGCTGAAGAATCTCTGGGACGTGCCGGCCCTGACCGTCGCCCTCGTGGAAGGCGGGGCCTTCGGCGGCGGGGCGGGTCTCGTGGCGGCCTGCGACATGGCCATCGCCAAGGCCGATGCGAAGTTCGCCTTCTCGGAGGTGAAGCTCGGCATCGTGGCCGCCACCATCAGCCCCTATGTGGTCGCCGCCGTCGGTCCGCGGACGGCGCGGGGGCTGTTCGCCACGGGTCGGGTGTTCGACGCCGCCCATGCCGAGAAGATCGGCCTGGTCACCGAGGTCGTCGCCGACGAGGCGGCGCTGGAGGCGGCCATGGAGCAGCTGATCGACGGCATGCTGGCCTGCGGGCCGGTGGCCGTGGCCGAATCCAAGCGCATCGTCGACCGCGTGACGCACGAGCGGATCGACCGCGGCGTGATGGAAGAGACCGCCCGCACCATCGCCCGCGTGCGGGTGAGCGAGGAAGGCCAGGAGGGCGTCCGCGCCTTCCTTGAAAAGCGTGAGCCGCGTTGGGCCGAATGATCCGCAGCCTGCTGGTCGCCAACCGGGGCGAGATCGCCCGCCGCATCTTCCGAACCGCGCGGCGGATGGGCGTCTCGACGATCGCCATCTATTCCGACGCCGACGCCCAGGCGCCGCATGCGCGCGAGGCCGACCGGGCGGTCCGCGTCGGACCGGCCGCGGCCGCGGAAAGCTACCTGAACATGGAGGCTGTGCTGGCCGCCGCGCGCGAGGCCGGCGCCGAGGCGATCCATCCCGGCTATGGCTTCCTGTCGGAGAACGCCGCCTTCGCCGAGGCGGTGACGGCGGCCGGGCTCGTCTGGGTCGGGCCCCCGCCGGCCGCCATCCGAGCCATGGGCCTGAAGGACGCGGCCAAGGCCCTGATGGCCGAGGCGGGCGTCCCCGTCACGCCCGGCTATCTGGGCGAGGACCAGAGCGCCGCGCGCCTGGCCGCCGAGGCCGAGCGCATCGGCTTCCCGGTCCTGATCAAGGCCGTGGCCGGCGGCGGCGGCAAGGGCATGCGCAAGGTCGACCGCGCGGCCGACTTCGCCGAGGCGCTCGGCGCCGCCCAGCGCGAGGCCAAGGCCGCCTTCGGCGACGACCGGGTGCTGCTGGAGACCTATGTCACCCGCCCGCGCCATATCGAGGTGCAGGTCTTCGGCGATTCCCACGGCCAGGTGGTCCATCTGTTCGAGCGGGACTGTTCGCTTCAGCGCCGCCATCAGAAGGTGATCGAGGAGGCCCCCGCGCCGGGCATGACCGAAGCGGTCCGCCAGGCCGTGTGCGCCGCCGCGGTCCGCGCCGCCCAGGCTGTGGACTATGTCGGCGCCGGCACGGTGGAGTTCATCGCCGACGCCAGCGAAGGCCTGCGCGCCGACCGCATCTGGTTCATGGAGATGAACACCCGTCTTCAGGTGGAGCATCCGGTGACCGAGGCCGTCACGGGCCAGGACCTGGTGGAATGGCAGCTTCGCGTCGCCGCCGGCGAGCCCCTGCCGCTCACCCAGGACGAGATCACCCTGTCCGGCTGGGCCATGGAGGCGCGCCTCTATGCCGAGAACCCGGCCACCGGCTTCCTGCCCTCCACCGGCGAGCTGGAGCACTTCGTCCTGCCGGGCGGCGTGCGGATCGATTCCGGCGTCGAGGCGGGCGGCGTCGTCAGCCCGCACTACGACCCCATGATCGCCAAGCTGATCGCTCGCGGCGAGAGCCGCGAGGCCGCCGCCGCGGCGCTCGCCGCGGCCTGCGCCCAGGTGGAGGTCTGGCCCGTGCGGACCAATGCCGGTTTCCTGGCCCGCTGCCTGGCCGAACCGGACTTTCTGGCCGGCGAGGTGGACACCAGCTTCATCGGCGAGCGTCTGGAGGCGCTGGCGACGCCGCCGGCGCCCAGCCAGACGGCCCTGGCCGCCGCGGCGCTGGGACGGCTGGCCGGCGAGGAGCCGAGTCCTTCCGACCCGAACTCGCCCTGGCGGGCCCTGACCGGCTTCCGCCTGAACGCCGCGCCGGCGCAGACCGTGCGGCTTTATCGCGACGGCGAGGCGGTCGAGGCGCCGATCCCGCAGGACGGCCTCGGCGCCGATGTCCTGCTGGCCCAGGACGGACAGATCGTCGTCTTCGAGGCCGGCGAGGCCTACGCCTTCGAGGCGGTCGCGCCGCAGGCGTTGGGCGGGGAGGGCGCGTCCGGCGACGGCGCGATCACTTCGCCCATGCCGGGCAAGGTCGTGGCCGTCAGCGTCGAGGCGGGCCAGAGCGTCAGCCGCGGCCAGACCCTGGTGACGCTGGAGGCCATGAAGATGGAGCATGCGCTGGCGGCCCCCTTCGACGGCGTGGTGGAGACGCTGTCGGTGGCGGCCGGCGACCAGGTGTCGGAGGGGCTCGTGATGGTGCGGCTCGCGCCGGCGGCCTAGATAGGCGCCATGCCCCTGCACATCATCAAGCTTTGCGTCGGCTGCGACACGGTCGAGGAACTGCTCGACTGGAGAAGCCCCCAGGCGGCGGCCGGACACCCCTGGATCCTGCGCACGCGCCAGACGCCCAAGCGCGCGCCCGAGGTGCTGGAGGGCGGCTCCCTCTACCGCGTCTATAAGGGCGTGATCCTGTCGCGACAGCTGATCCTGGACGTGACGACGGTGGGCGAGGGGCAGAACGCCCGCTGCGAGATGCGGCTGGACGAGACCCTGGTCCGTGTGGCGCCGACGCCGAGGCGCGCCTTCCAGGGCTGGCGCTATCTGGAGGCGAAGGATGCGCCGCCGGATCTCGAGGGCGAGGTCGCCGACTCCGTGCCGCCGGAACTGGCGCGCCAGCTTCGAGAGGCGGGCGTCTGGTAGGCCCGGTTCAGGCCGCCATGTTGTCGATCAGGCGGGTCTTGCCCAGGAAGGCCGCCGCCAGGATGCGGGCCGGGCCGGCGAACGGTCCGGGGCCCGGATGCGACAGGTCCTCGGCGTGGCGCACCTCGAAATAGTCGATCTTTTCGAAGCCGTAGCGCTCCAGGGCCGCGCGGCCCGTGGCCTCCACCTGCTCCACCGTCGCGCCGCCGCGCAGGCGCTCGCCCGCATCCTTCAGGGCGACGTTCAGCCGGCCGGCGATCTGCCGCTGCTCGGGCGTCAGATAGGCGTTGCGGGAGGACAGCGCGAGGCCATCCTGCGCCCGCGCCGTCGGCGCGCCGACGATCTCCACGGGCAGGTCGAGGTCGAGGGCCAGGCGGCGGATGACCTGGAGCTGCTGGTAGTCCTTCTCGCCGAAGACGGCGACGTCGGGCTGAGCCTGGTTGAGGAGCTTGGAGACGACCGTGGCGACGCCCTCGAAGTGGCCGGGACGCGCCGCGCCGTCCAGGGGTTCGGACACGCCCGAAACGGTCACCCGCGTGGCGAAACCCTGCGGGTACATCTCCGACACCGTCGGAGCGTAGAGGAGGTCGCAGCCGGCCGAGGCCAGCAGGGCGGCGTCGCCCGCCTCGTCGCGGGGATAGCGGTCGAAGTCCTCATTGGGGCCGAACTGGGTCGGATTGACGAAGACGCTGGCCAGGACCTTGTCGGCCTTCGCCTTGCCGAGCCGAACCAGCGACAGGTGCCCCTCGTGCAGAGCGCCCATGGTGGGCGCCATCGCCACCCGCAGTCCTTCGGCCTTCCAGGCGCGGACCTGGGCGCGCAGGTCGGCCACGGTGCGCACGATCGGCAGGGGCGGGGCGGTCATGACGGCGAAATCCCATCCGGAGGAACAGGGCGCGCTTATGGCCGAGCGGGCCGGGTGCGTCCATCCGTCCACAAGCCTCCGGAGCTAGCGCGTTGACGCGGCGGCTTCGTAAGCGTCTCGTTAACCTAAAGGAATCGGCTCCGGCCGAATCGATGGAGCACGGACACATGTCCCAACCCCGCGTGATCGTCGTCGGAAACGAAAAGGGCGGCGCCGGCAAATCGACCATCGCCCTGCATCTGGCGGTGGCCCTCATGTATGGCGGCGCCAAGGTGGCGGTGCTCGATCTTGACCTGCGCCAGCAGTCGATGGGCCACTTCTTCGCCAACCGCCGCGCCTGGCTGGCCGCCAACGAGGCCGAGGCGCCGACGCCGCTGGAGTTCCCGCTGGGCGTCGAGCTGGCCACGGCGACGGACGGCGAGGCGCTGGCCGCCTTCAACGCGGCCTTCGAGGCTGCGCGGGAGGCCGCCGACTTCGTCCTGATCGACACGCCCGGCGGCGACACGGCGATCTCGCGCGCCGCCCACGGCCTGGCCGACCTGATCGTGACGCCGATGAACGACAGCTTCGTCGACTTCGACATGCTGGGCGTGGTCGATCCCGTCAGCCTCGACCTGAAGCGGCCGGGCCTCTACTCGGTGACGGTGTGGGACAGCCGCAAGGCGCGCGCCGCGGCCGACGGCCGGTCCATCGACTGGGTGGTGCTGCGCAACCGCCTGGCGCCCACCGAGGCGCGCAACCGCCGCCGCCTGGACGAGCGCGTGAAGGCCCTGTCGCGCCGCGTCGGCTTCCGCGTCGGACCGGGCCTGCGCGACCGCGTCATCTATCGCGAACTCTTCCCCTTCGGTCTGACCATCGCCGACCTGTCGCCGGCGATCCGGCCCGTGGCCATCTCGCTGCAGCACGTGGCTGCCCGCCAGGAACTGCGCGCCCTGATCGGCGCTCTGGGCCTGTCCGAGGTGACCGGCCAGACCCTGATGGCGGCCGAATAGGCCCATGCTCTATCTGGCCCTGGGCGCCGCGGCCCTGGCCTTCTTCGTCTGGCTGGGGCGCGGCAGGCGGCTCTTCGGACGCCGGGAGTGGCGCGTGGCCGCTGGCGTCGGAGCGATCGCCGCCTTCGCGGCGGCGGCCTTCCTGGCCGTGCGTGGCGGCTGGGCCTTCGCGCCCGTCCTGATCGTCATCGGCCTGTGGCTCGCCATGAGCACGCGCGGGCAGGGGCGCGGCGGCGCAAGCCCGGCGCCGCCGAGAAGCGGCATGAGCCTGGACGACGCGCGCGCCATACTGGGGGTGGGGGCCGAGGCCGGGCCCGACGAGATCCAGGCGGCCTATACGCGCCTGATGCGCCGAACCCACCCCGATGCGGGCGGTTCGGCGGGACTGGCCGCCCAGCTCAACGCCGCGCGCGACCGCCTGCTCAAGGACTGAGCGGCCTCAGGCCGGATCGATCACCATGCAGGCCTGGCGCTTGGCCTTCAGGACCTCGCAGGCGGCGCGGGCCTTGTCCTCGCTCATGCCGGTGAAACGGGCCCGGTAGAAGCCGCTGCTGGGATCGGTGATCATGGTCTCGGCGCCGGCGAAGGCGTCGCCGAAGCGGCGGCGGGTCAGCTTCAGCTGGTCCTGGGCCAGGCCCTTGGACTTGAAGGCGCCGACCTGCACCTGCCACTTGCCGCCCGGCTCGGCCTTGCGGGCCGGGGCCGTGGCGGCGGGCGGCGGCGGGGCCGAGGCCAGAACGATCTTCAGTCCGTCCTGGTCGGCGTCGCCCTGCTCGCGCGAGGGGCGCAGGATCTCGCCGTCGGGGGCGGGCTCGAACAGGTTCTGGGCGACGGTGATCCGTTCGCCGCGGGCGCGGCGGCCGGCGACGTTGAAGCCGGTCAGCAGCAGGTCTTCGGCGTGGTTGTCCCGCGCCGCCGTCGAGGCGCCGCCCAGGACCACCACGATCAGGCGGCGGTTGTCGCGCACGCCGGAGATGGCGATGTTGTAGCCGGACGCATTGGTGTAGCCGGTCTTCAGCCCGTCGACGCCGGCCACGCGGCCCAGCAGATTGTTGTGCCCACGGATGGTCGTGCCGCGGAAGCTGAACTGGGTGCGGGCGAACAGGCTGTAGTACTGCGGGAAGTCGCGCATGATCGCCCGCGACAGCACGGCCAGATCGCGCGCCGAGGAGACCTGGCGGCTGTCGGGCAGGCCCGAGGCGTTCACGAAGGTCGTCGAATCCATGCCGAGCTCGCGGGCCCGCAGGGTCATGAGCGCGGCGAAGCGCGCCTCGCTGCCGCCCAGACGCTCGGCCACGGCCACGGCCACGTCGTTGGCCGACTTGATGGCCAGCGCGTTCATGGCCTCTTCCACCGTGATGGAGTCGCCGGCCTTCACATAGAGCTTGGTCGGAGAGGCGGCGGCCGCCCGGGTGGAGAAGGGGATGCGGTCGTCGAGGTCCATCCGGCCGGCGGCCAGTTCCTCGAACAGCAGATAGAGGGTCATCACCTTGGTGATGGAGGCCGGGTAGCGCGGACTGTCGGCGCGCTTGGCGTAGAGCACCTCGCCCGATTCCGCGTCCACCACGATGGAGGCGTACTTCGGCTGCTGCGCAGGCAGCTGGAGGTAGGGGATCTGGGCCTGGGCGGCGGGTGCCGCGGCGAGGCCGAGGGTCGCCGCGATGGCGAAGAAGCCGGCGAGAATCTGGCGGCGGGCGCGTTGGAACATCGCTTCGTCCGTCATGTCTTGGGTTGCCGACGACCCCCCGAGGCCGCCGATGAGGAAAACCTAGCATGCCATGCCGGCCGTTGCGTGACGGTAAACACCTGTTGAGGAACGAAATTGTCGCATCGAGCGCGTGAGAGGCGAATGACAGGGCATTGTGCGCTGCACAATCGAGCGTTGACTGTTGCGGTGCAACATGAGATGTTGCGCCTGCGTAAAGCTTACCGCCCCCACATCCCGCGCCGCCCGCGCCCCGCCGTACGAAGGAGTTCAGCCATGGCCGCCGCCGCTGAAACCGCCAAGAACGCCGCCGAACAGTTCACTCTGGCCGGCAACCAGGCCTTCAAGGACGCGATCGAGAAGTCGCTCGCCGCCCTGGCCGAGACCAACACCTATTCGAAGAAGAACCTGGAAGCGATGGTCGCCTCGGCCACCGCCGCCGCCAAGGGCGCCGAGGCGCTGGGCGCCCAGGCCATGGCCTTCTCGAAGAAGAACATCGAAGACCAGATGGCTGCGGCCAAGTCGCTCTCCTCGGCCAAGAGCCTGCAGGAAGCCATGGAGCTGCAGACCGCCTACACCAAGAGCGCGCTCGAGACCTACATGGCCGAGATGAGCAAGATGTCCGAGATCGTGACCGCCTCGATGAAGGACTCCATGAAGCCGCTCAACGAACGCGTGACCGCCGCGGTCGAGCGCTTCCAGGCCGCCCGCTGAGGCGCCCGGCGCGCAAGCGCCGAAGCACGCAGAATGCCGAAGGCCCGGTCCATCGCGGACCGGGCCTTTTCTGTTTCGAAAGCCGGCGGTACAGACTGGGACCATGTCCACCGTCGAAGAACGTCTGGCCGCCGTCGGCGTCCGGCTGCCCGAACCCGTCGCCCCCGTCGCCAACTATGTGCCCTTCGTGCGGGCCGGCGCGCTGCTCCACATCTCGGGCCAGGTGTCCGTCGACGCCTCCGGCGGGGTGAAGGGAACGCTGGGCCAGGATGTCGATCTGGAGACCGGGCGCTACGCCGCCCGCCTCTGCGCCATCAATCTGATCGCCCAGATGAAGGCCGCCTGTAACGGCGACCTCGGCCGGGTGGTGCGGGTGGTGAAGCTCGGCGGCTTCGTCCAGGCCGGACCCGACTTCTTCGATATCCCCCAGGTGGTGAACGGCGCCTCGGACCTGATGGTCGACGCCTTCGGCGACATCGGCCGTCACGCCCGCTCGGCGGTCGGCGTCTATCGCCTGCCGATGAACTTCGCCGTCGAGGTGGACGCGGTGGTGGAGGTCTCGTGAGGGACCGCTTCGGCGAGGCCTGGGACCTTCTCTTCCATCCGCCGGTGGCCCACCGCGGCCTGTGGCGGCCGGACGGCCCGCCGGAGAATTCGCTGGGGGCCTTCCACGCCGCCTGCGCGGCCGGCTACGGCATCGAGCTGGACGTCCAGATCTCGGCCGACGGCGAGGCCATGGTCTTCCACGACGACAGCCTCGAACGCATGACGGGGCAGACGGGACGCCTGCGCGACCGCACCGCCGCCGACCTGCAGCAGCTCCGGCTGAAGGACACCGACGAGACCATCCCCACCCTGACCGAGACCCTGGCCCTCATCGGCCACAAGGCCATGGTCCATGTGGAGCTGAAGACGCCATGGGGCGAGGTGGGGCCGCTGGAGCGGCGGGTGCACGAGATCATCGCAGATCATGCCGGGCCGCTCTGCGTGATCGGTTTCAATCCCTACAGCCACGCCTGGTACGCCGACCACTATCCGGGCGTGCTGCGCGGCCTGGACTCCTACAGCTACCGCAAGGCCCCGCATCTGGGCGAAGAACAGCGCCAGGCCTTCGCCCGGCTGGAGCACGTCTCCATCGCCCGGCCGCATTTCCTGGCGCTCGGCCTCGACATGCTGCCCAGCGCCGAGGCTGACGCCTATCGCGCCCAGGGTATGCCGGTCGTCGCCTGGACGGTGCGCGAGCCCGCCCAGTGGGAGGCGGTCAAGGACCATTGCGACAACCTGATCTTCGAGGGGTTCGCCGCGTGAGCCTCAAGCCGGCGGTCCGGATCAGCCGCCGCATCGCAGAGATCGGCCGCGAGGCTTGGGAGGCGTGCGCGACCGCCCCGGAACACCGCGGCAATCCCTTCGTCAGCTACGATTTCCTCAATGTGCTGGAAGAGTCCGGCTGCGTCGCCGAACGCACCGGCTGGGGCCCGCAGCATCTGAGCGTCGAAGACGAGACCGGCGGCGTCGGCGCGGTCATGCCGCTCTATCTGAAGTCCCACAGCCAGGGCGAATACATCTTCGACCACGCCTGGGCCGACGCCTATGAGCGGGCCGGCGGCCAGTACTATCCCAAGCTCCTGTCGGCGGCGCCCTTCACGCCGGCCACCGGGCCGCGGTTGCTGGTGCGGCCGGACATCGACGCGGACGAGGGGCGTCGCCTGCTGCTCGGCGGCGGCCTGACGCTGTGCGAACGCATGGGCGTCTCATCCCTGCACGTGAACTTCCCCACCCGCGCCGAGTGGGAGTGGATGGGCGACCAGGGCCTCGCCCAGCGCCAGGGCCAGCAGTACCACTGGGCCAACAAGGGCTATGCGACCTTCGACGACTTCCTGGCCGACCTGTCGTCGGGCCGGCGCAAGACCATCCGTCGGGAACGGCGCGACGCGCAGGCGGGGCTGGAGATCGTCTGCCTGACCGGCGCCGATCTGACCGAAGACGCCTGGGACGCCTTCTTCGCCTTCTACATGGACACCGGCTCGCGCAAGTGGGGCCGGCCCTATCTGAACCGCCTCTTCTTCTCCCTGCTGGGCGAGCGGATGGCCGACCGCGTGCTGCTGGTCATGGCGCGCCGGAACGGCCGCTGGATCGCCGGCGCGCTGAACCTGATCGGCGGCGACGCCCTCTATGGCCGCAACTGGGGCTGCATCGAGGACGTGCCCTTCCTGCACTTCGAGCTCTGCTACTACCAGGCCATCGAGTGGGCGATCGGCCGCGGGCTCGCGCGGGTGGAGGCGGGCGCGCAAGGCCAGCACAAGATCGCCCGCGGCTATCTGCCGAGCCCGGTCTTCTCCGCCCACTACATCGCCGACCCCGCCCTGAGGGGCCCGGTGGAGGACTTCGTCGAACGCGAACGCCAGGCCGTGGACGGCGAAATGGAGTGGCTGGCCGAGGAATACTCGCCCTTCCGGCACGACGGGGGCGGGTAGGGGCCTTCGCCTGGCCTCCGTCGCTTGCTAATCAGGCCGTAAGCCAAGAGGGAGCGCGCCATGAGCCTGGATGGGACCTACGACCCCGACAACATCTTCGCCAAGATCCTGCGGGGCGAGGCGCCCTGCGCCCGGGTGTTCGAGGACGACCATGTGCTGTCCTTCATGGACGTCTTCCCGCAGACCAAGGGTCACACCCTGGTGATCCCCAAGCACTCCACGGCCCGCAACCTGCTGGAGGAGGATCCGCAGATTCTGTCGCCCCTGATCCTGGGCGTGCAGCGGGTCGCCCGCGCGGTGCGCGCGGCGCTCGAGCCGGACGGCGTCGTGATCACCCAGTTCAACGGCGCCGTCGCCGGTCAGACGGTCTTCCACCCGCACTTCCACATCCTGCCGCGGTGGGAGGGCGTGGCGGTGGGCCGGCACGCCGCGGGCGGCATGGCCGACCTGAACGAGCTGAAGGACCTGGCCGGGAAGATTTCGGCCAAGATCGCCTGAGACGCCGGTCCACGAAAAAAGCCCCGGACCGACGGTCCGGGGCTCCTTCGTTGACGTGACGGCCGGCTCTAGTCGGCCAGTTCGGCGGCGGCGTCCTTGGACGGGTCCTCGATCCGCGGCGCGCCGGGCTCGCGCCCTTCGCCCTCGATCTCGAAGTCCAGCTTGCCGTCCTTGAGCACCACGCGGACGTGGCCGCCCTTGGTGAGGCGTCCGAACAGGATCTCGTCGGCCAGCGGCTTCTTGATGTTCTCCTGGATGACCCGGGCCAGCGGCCGGGCGCCATAGAGTTCGTCGAAGCCGTTGTCGGCGAGCCAGCCCGCCGCCTCGTCCGAGGTCTCGATGGTGACGTGACGGTCCGCCAGCTGGGCTTCCAGCTGCATGACGAACTTCTGCACCACCTGCCGGATGATGTCGGCGGTCAGCGGACGGAACTGGACGGTGGCGTCCAGACGGTTGCGGAATTCCGGCGTGAACAGCCGCTTCAGCGCCTCGTCCACCTCATCCTCCGCCTTGCCGCGGCCGAAGCCGATCGAGTTCCGCTGGGCGTCGGAGGCGCCGGCGTTGGTGGTCATGATCAGGACCACGTTGCGGAAGTCGATCTTCTTGCCGTTGGCGTCGGTCAGGACGCCGTGGTCCATGACCTGGAGCAGGATGTTGTAGACGTCCGGGTGCGCCTTCTCGATCTCGTCGAGCAGGACGACCGCGTGCGGATGCTGGTCGACCGCATCGGTCAGCAGACCGCCCTGGTCGAAGCCGACATAGCCGGGAGGCGCCCCGATCAGGCGGCTGACCGTGTGCCGCTCCATGTACTCCGACATGTCGAAGCGCAGGAGTTCGATGCCGAGCGTCGAGGCGAGCTGACGCGCGGTCTCGGTCTTGCCGGTGCCGGTGGGCCCCGAGAAGAGGTAGCAGCCGATCGGCTTGTTCGGATCGCGCAGACCGGCCCGGGCCATCTTCATGGCCGCCGAGAGCTGCTCGATCGCCTCGTCCTGGCCATAGACCGCCCGCTTCAGGTCGGCCTCCAGCTGCTTCAGCGCCTCGGTGTCGGACTTGGAGACCGACTTCGGCGGGATGCGGGCGATCTTGGCCACGACGGCCTCGATCTCCTTCACGCCGATGGTCTTCTTCCGTTTGCTCTCCGGCAGCAGCATCTGGCTGGCCCCGGCCTCGTCGATGATGTCGATGGCCTTGTCGGGCAGCTTGCGGTCGGTGATGTACTTGGCCGACAGCTCCACCGCCGATTTGAGCGCGTCGTTGGTGTAGCGGAGCTTGTGGAACTCCTCGTAGTAGGTCTTGAGGCCCTTGAGGATCTTGATCGTGTCGTCGATCGTCGGCTCGTTCACATCGATCTTCTGGAAGCGCCGGACGAGCGCCCGGTCCTTCTCGAAGTGCTGGCGGAACTCCTTGTAGGTCGTCGAGCCCATGCAGCGCAGGGCGCCCGAGGCCAGGGCGGGCTTCAGCAGGTTGGAGGCGTCCATGGCCCCGCCGCTGGTGGCGCCGGCGCCGATCACCGTGTGGATCTCGTCGATGAACAGGATGGCGTCGGGGTGGTTCTCCAGCTCCTTGACCACCTGCTTGACGCGTTCCTCGAAGTCGCCGCGATAGCGGGTGCCGGCCAGCAGCGCGCCCATGTCGAGCGAGAAGATGGTCGCCCCGGCGAGAACGTCGGGGACCTGCTTGTTGACGATCTTGCGCGCCAGGCCTTCGGCGATGGCCGTCTTGCCCACGCCGGGGTCGCCCACCAGCAGCGGGTTGTTCTTGGTCCGGCGGCACAGGATCTGGATGGCGCGTTCGACTTCGAGCGCACGGCCGATCAGGGGATCGACCTTACCTTCCTTGGCCTTCTCGTTGAGGTTGACGCAGTAGGCCTCGAGGGCTTCGCCGCCGGTCTTCACCGCCGCCTTCTCCTCGTCCTCGGCGCCCTTCACCGGCTTGCCTTCCACGCTGGCGCCGGCCTTCTTGGCGATGCCATGGGCGATGTAGTTGACCGCGTCGTAGCGGGTCATGTCCTGCTCTTGCAGGAAGTAGGCGGCGTGGCTCTCCCGTTCGGAGAAGATGGCCACGAGCACGTTGGCTCCGGTGACATCCTCACGTCCGGAAGACTGGACGTGGATGACCGCGCGCTGGATCACGCGTTGGAAGCCCGCGGTGGGCTTGGCGTCCTCGCCGTCGTCGACCACCAGCGAGCGGAGCTCGTTGTCCACATAACTCGTGAGGGTCGCCCGAAGGGCGCCCAGGTCCACGTCGCACGCGCGCATCACCGCGGCGGCTTCCTCGTCGTCAACCAGCGCCAATAGGAGGTGTTCCAGCGTCGCATACTCGTGCTTTCGCTCATTGGCGTAAGCGACGGCGCGATGCAGGGATTCTTCGAGTTGGCGCGAAAACGAGGGCAATCTTGGCCTCTCAATCCTTTTCCATGGTGCATTGAAGCGGGTGTTGATGCCGCCTGGCGGTATCAACGACCTGCGCGAC
This sequence comes from Phenylobacterium sp., assembly GCF_013911965.1. Lineage (GTDB taxonomy): Bacteria > Pseudomonadota > Alphaproteobacteria > Caulobacterales > Caulobacteraceae > Phenylobacterium. The sequence goes on from NZ_JACESE010000002.1 coordinate 61,647, forward strand.
TTTCGTTTCCGCCACCTCGTAGGTGAACACGCCGCACACCCCCACGCCGTGCTGGTGAACGTGCAGCATGATGCGTGTCGCGTCTTCGCGCGACTTGTTGAAGAACTGCTCCAGAACGTAGACGACGAACTCCATCGGCGTGTAGTCGTCGTTCAGCAGCAGGACCCGGTACATGGACGGCTTCTGCGTCTTCGGCTTGGTCTGGGTGATGACCGCCGATTTGACGCCCGTCGACACATCACCTTGCTTGCGCTCGGCCATCGAAAACGTCTCCTGGCGGGCGTGGTGACCCGCCTCTGGGGGATTAGATATGGAAAGTGGTCGCGTTTGGAAGGGTTGAAATCGTCGCGCGAGGTCCCCACGCGAAGGTCGCCCATCTTTTTGTCGCCCGCCCTACAGGGCTTTCCGTCTTCACTCAATCTTGAACGGGCCGCCGGCTGCGCAGGGCGCGGGCTGAGGTGATCGCCTGCGGACCGAAGCGGGCGCGGATCGAATCGGCCGTCTTCTCCTCGGCCAGGGCGCGGCTCTCGTCATTGCCGAAGAAGTCCGCCTCCAGCGATTCCAGGGGCGAAAGCTCGGCCAGGCCGATGCCGATCAGTCGGTAGCGCCGGCCGTCGGTCTCCTTCTTCAGGAGTTCGCGGCCCACCGAAAAGAGGGTCCGAGCCGTCTGGGTCGCGGCCGGCAGGGCGCGGCGGCGGGTGAGAATCCTGAAGTCGGCGGTCTTCAGCTTCAGCGTCACCACGCGGCCGGCCACGCCGCCCGCACGGGCCTGGCGTGCGACCTTCTCGCACAGGGGCGCCAGACGGTCCTCCAGCACGCCATAGTCGGAATAGTCGTCGTCGAAGGTCGTTTCGGCGCTGATTCCCTTGCGCGCCTGATCGGGATCGACCGCGCGGCTGTCGCGGCCATGGGCCAGGTCGTGCAGGCGAAGCCCATGGGCCCCGAAGCGGCGCGCGAGGTCCTTCGGCTCGGCCCGCGCCAGATCGCCGACCAGCCGGAAACCCGCGTCGTCGAGGCTGCGGACCATGGCCGGCCCCACGCCCGGCAGGATGCCGACCGGCCGGGGCGCGAGAAAGGCCTGCGCTTCGGCCGCGCCGATCACCGAAAAGCCGCGGGGCTTGTCCAGGTCCGAGGCGATCTTGGCCAGGAACTTGTTGGGCGCGAGGCCGATGGAGACGGTCAGGCCCGTCTCCGACTCGATCCGCGCCTGCAGGCGGGCGAGCGTCAGGGCCGGCGGCGCGCCGTGCAGACGCTGGGTCCCGGAGAGGTCCATCCAGGCCTCGTCCAGCGACAGGGGCTGAACGAGCGGGGTCAGGTCGGCCATCATGGCCATGATCCGCCGGCTCTCGGCCCGATACTTGGTGAAGTCCGGCTTGATGACCACGGCCTGCGGACAGGCCTTCAGCGCCTTGAACATCGGCATGGCCGAGCGCACGCCGTAGACGCGGGCCATGTAGCAGCAGGTGGTGACGACGCCGCGCTTGCCGCCGCCGACGATGACCGGCCGGTCGCGCAGTTCGGGCCGGTCGCGCTTCTCCACCGAGGCGTAGAAGGCGTCGCAGTCCATGTGCGCCATGGCCAGGTCGAAGAGTTCGGCGTGCGCGACCATCCGCGGCGAGCCGCAGGCCGGGCAGCGCCGGGCGGCGGGCGCCGGCCCGCTCCAGAGGCAGTCGCGGCAGAGGGCGTTCATGGCTGTTCGGACGGCCACAGCCAGGCCGCGCCGCGGACGCCGGAGGAATCTCCGTGCCGCGCCGGCCGCACCGGCGTGTCGATCCCGTCGCCGAAGACATGGGGCGAAATGGCCGCGGGCAGCCGGGCGTAGAGCTCGCTTACGTTCGACATGCCGCCGCCCAGGACGATGATGTCCGGATCGATGATGTCCACCACCACGGCGAGGGCGCGGGCCAGACGGTCGACATAGCGGTCCAGGGCGGCCGTCGCGGCGGCGTCTCCCGCGCGGGCGCGATCGACGATCGCCGCCGCCGAAAGGCCTTCCCCATGATCGCGCTCGAAGGCGGGGCCGGACACCCACTGCTCCAGACAGCCGCGGCGGCCGCACCAGCAGGCGGGACCGGGGTGCTCCTGCGCAGAGGCCCAGGGGAGGGGCATGTGCCCCCACTCGCCGGCCACGCCGTTCCGTCCCGCCACGGGCCGCCCGTCGACCGCCAGGCCGGCGCCGCAGCCCGTGCCCAGGATGGCGGCGAAGACGACCGCTTCGCCCGCGCCGGCGCCGTCGGTCGCCTCCGACACGGCCAGGCAGTTGGCGTCGTTGGCCAGGCGCACCGGCCGGCCGAGCCGCGCCTCCAGGTCCGCGCCGAACGTCTTTCCGTTCAGCCAGGTGGAGTTGGCGTTGCGGATCAGCCCCGTGCGGGGCGAGACCGAGCCCGGAATCCCGATCCCCACCCGCGGGGCCCGGCCGCCCGCCTCGGCCTCGGCCTGCGCCACCAGGCGGGCGATGGATTCGATCGAGCTCTCATAGCCGCGAGGATTGGGCGCCCGCACGCGCGCCAGGAAGCGCCCCTCGGCGTCCAGGGCCGCGGCCTCGATCTTGGTGCCGCCATAGTCGACGCCGATGCGCATCATGCGGCGGCGGTTCAGGCGATGGCGTCGGCGATGGCCACGCGCAGGGCGTCCCAGTCGTCGATGCGGGTGTGCCGTTCGGGCGCGGCGGGGGCCAGCGGACGAAGCCGGGGGTCGGCCACGTGCTGGAAGCGCGCCACGTGCGGCGCCGTCTCGGCGACGGAGTCGAGGTTCGGCAGCAGGTCGTCCACGAAGGCGGCCGGACCGCGCACCTGGGCGGCCATGGCCCCGGCCAGCGGACCCTTCGGCCCGGTGTTCAGGATAAGCGGATAGTCGAGGCCGTGACGGCCGAGCCAGCGGGCGCGGGCCAGCCGCGCCTGACCCGGCGCATTGGTCAGGATCACCACGCCGGCGTCCTGGGCGATCTGACGGAGCGCTTCGACCGCCCCCTCGGTCACGGCCATCTCGCCGCAGCCGTAGCGGAAGAAGTCCTCATAGTGAGCGCGGCCTTCCTCCAGGGCGAGGTGCTCGTCCTCGCCGGGACGGAAGATGTTCTGGAAAAGGGCGAAGCGGTCGACCCGCAGCTCGAGCCCGCGCCCCTCCAGGAAGCGTCCGAAGCCCTCCATGAAGAGGCCGAGCACCTCGTCCACGTCCACGATCACCAGCGGCCGGTCCAGGGCCAGGCCCAGCGCTTCCAGGTCGGGTGCGCGCACGGGCTCGGCCGGCTCGCGGCGGACGGCGGCGACGGTGTCGGTCTTCATCTGTTCTGGCTGCGGCGTGGCGACCACTGGCTCTCTCGTGCGGCTAACGCCAGTTTAAGGATATCCGTGGGATCACTTGTATCGAAGGTGGGGCCGGCGGGGGAATCGCCGTTCCGAATAAGAGCATCGTCGAGACGGGCATGGCCAAGAAGGTCCTCATCGTCGAGGATAACGAGCTGAACATGAAGCTTTTTCATGATCTGCTCGACGCGCAAGGGTACGAGACCCTGCAGACCCGCGAGGGTCTGCAAGCCCTGTCTCTCGCCCGCGAGCACCGTCCCGACCTCATTCTGATGGATATCCAGCTGCCCGAGATCTCCGGCCTGGAAGTCACCAAGTGGCTGAAGGAGGACGACGAACTGGCGGGCATCCCCGTCGTCGCCGTCACGGCCTTCGCCATGAAGGGCGACGAGGAGCGTATTCGCGAGGGCGGCTGCGAGGCCTATATTTCCAAGCCCATCTCGGTGTCGCACTTCCTCGACACCATCCGACGGCTCCTGGGGTAGCGCCATGTCCGCACGCATCCTGGTGGTGGACGACATCGAGGCCAATGTCCGCCTTCTCGAGGCGAAGCTGACGGCCGAGTACTACGAGGTGCTGACCGCGTCGGACGGGCCCACGGCGCTCGCCATTGCGGCCTCCGAGAAGCCGGACATCGTCTTGCTGGACGTCATGATGCCGGGCATGGACGGCTTCCAGGTCTGTCGCCGGCTGAAGGACGATCCGGAAACGCGCCATGTGCCGGTGGTGCTGGTCACCGCGCTCGACGGCCGGTCCGACCGCATCGCGGGGCTGGAAGCCGGCGCCGACGAATTTCTGACCAAGCCCATCGACGACGTCATGCTGTTCGCCCGGGTGCGCAGCCTGACCCGCCTGAAGGCCGTCATCGACGAACTGCGCGTGCGCGAGGCCTCGGGCCGGCGGATCGGCGTCATCGCCGGCGCCAGTTCGCGCCTGGGCGGCACGGGCGGGCGTGTTCTGATCGTCGACGATCACGAGCGCCAGGCCCAGCGGATCGCCTCGGAGCTGTCCATCGAGCACCGCCCGGTCATCGAAACCGAACCGGACAAGGCCCTGCTGACCGCCCGCGGCCCGGTGGACCTGGTCATCGTCAACGCCACGGCGCGGAGCTTCGACGGCCTGCGCTTCTCGGCCCAGCTCCGCTCCGACGAGGCCACCCGCCACCTGCCGATCCTGGCCATCGTGGATTTCGACGAGCGGCCGCGCCTGATGAAGGCGCTGGAGATCGGGGTCAACGACCTGCTGGCCAAGCCGATCGATCCGCAGGAGCTGTCGGCCCGCGCCCGGACCCAGATCCGCCGCAAGCGCTACACCGACTATCTGCGGGACAATCTGGATCATTCGCTGGAGCTGGCCGTCACCGACCAGCTGACCGGCCTGCACAACCGCCGCTACATGACCGGCCAGCTCGAAGCGCTGGTGAAGCGCGCCGCCCATGGCGGTGATCCGGTCGCGGCCCTGCTGATCGACATCGATCACTTCAAGAAGATCAATGACGGCTACGGCCACGACGTCGGCGACGAGGTGCTGCGCGAGTTTGCGGTGCGCCTGGCCTCCAACGTCCGGGCGGTGGACCTGCCTTGCCGCTATGGCGGGGAGGAGTTCGTCGTGGTCATGCCGGGCACCAGGCTGGAGGACGCCGAGCGGATCGCCGAGCGCATCCGTCTCCACGTGGCCGGCTCGCCCTTCCGCGTGGCCCAGGGGAGCGAACTGCTGACGGCCACCATCTCCGTCGGCGTCGCGGCGACCCAGGGGCCGGAGGACACGCCCGACGCCCTCCTCAAGCGCGCCGACGAGGGGCTCTATGAGGCCAAGCAGTCCGGCCGCAACAAGGTCATCGCCCGGGCGGCCTGAGGCGCATAGCCAAGCTATGCTTCACCAGGTAGCGTCCCCCTAAGGAAACTACCTGGGGAGGCGGCGATGATGATCCTGATCTCGGCATGGCTGGCGATCGGATTCGGGGTGTTGGGCGCGGTGCTCGAGGTGCTCCGAAACTGGCCGGACTGGCAATGGTGGCCATTCTGGGTCGTAGACTATGTCGCCGCAGGCCTATTGATTGTGGGCGGGGCGCTCGCGTTACGCCGGCGTGGCGAGCGCGTTCTCGCCGCCGGATGGGCCTTCGCCTGCGCCATGTTCTGGATGTCCTTCTTCGGCCATCTCAGCGGCCTCCGCGAAGCCGTGGAGGCTTCCGCGCGTGAGCAGAGACTGACCTTCATCATCGGCGTCATGTTCGCCGTGACCGCCGTCGGGCTCGTCCTGACCCTGCTCGGTCGGTCCCGTCGGGGGCCGTAAGCCAACGCAAAAGGCCCGGCTGATCCAGCCGGGCCTTTTTAAATCTCGCGTGTGCGAGGCGATCCTACTTGATCTTGCCTTCGCGGAACTCGACGTGCTTGCGCACGATCGGGTCGTACTTCTTCATGACCAGCTTTTCGGTCTTGGTGCGGGCGTTCTTCTTCGTCACGTAGAAAAAGCCGGTGTCCGCCGAGGAGTTCAGGCGGATCTTGATGGAAGCGGGCTTCGCCATAGTCGGTCCTCGCGGGGCCGGGCAAGCGCGCTTGCGCCGGCGGTCGTTCGTAAAGAGCCGCGGACAATACGAATCCGCAGACCAAAGTCAATGCAGGGCCGGGACTTAGCGCGCCTGCGTCAGCCGGCCCGTCTGGTAGTCCGAAAACGCCTGGCGGATCTCGTCGACCGTGTTCATCACGAAGGGGCCGTGGGCGACCACGGGCTCGTCGATCACCGGCGCGGCGTAGAAGAGGGCGCGCAAGGGGGCGCGGGCGGTGAGCGGCAGCACGTCGTCGGCGTCTTGCGCGTGCGCCCAGGCGTGCTGGTCGGCCTTGACGACGGCGCCGCCCGCGCCGACCTCGGCCTCGCCCTCCAGCACCAGCAGGAAGCCGCGCCAGCCGTTGGCGAGCGGCAACTCCAGCCGCGCGCCGGCCTCCAGGCGCAGATCCATCAGGGCCAGCGGCCAGAGGCTGCCGTGCGCCCGCTCGGCCGCGCCGAAGCGGCCGGCATAGAGGCGGACCTCGAAACCCTCGCCGGAGACGAGCGCCGCATCGGCCGCCCGCTGGTCGCTGTAGCGGGCCGGGCTCATCTTCTTGGCCGCCGGCAGGTTGAGCCACAGCTGAAGGGAGTGGACGCCCTGCGGCCCCGGCATCTCCGAATGCAGCACCCCGCCGCCGGCGGTCATGAACTGGATGTCGCCGGCCTCCAGCTCGCCGTGGGCGCCGGTGTGGTCCTCGTGGATCATCTGGCCTTCGAGTACGAAGGTCACCGTCTCCATGCCGCGGTGCGGATGGGTGGGGAAGCCGGCCGGCGGGGCGAACCAGTCCTCGGCCAGGAACAGGAAGGGGCAGTAGGGCGCGTGCTCGCGCGGCGCGATCACCAGCCGGTTCTGGTGGCGCGGCCCGACCATCTGGCGGGGACCGGCGGCTTCGATGCGGTCGACGGACAGGGCCATGGGCGACCTCAGGCGTTGATGCGGGCGATCCAGGCGGCGAACTTCTCCACCCACGCGCCGATGATCTGGCGGAACTTCGGGTCGGCGACCTCGCCCTCCGGCGAGAAGTGCTCGTCCCGATGGATGAAATAGAGTTGCGGCGCCCCCATGACGGCCATGTCGATGGAGAGCAGCACATTGCGCAGCTCCACCTGGGCCGCCGCCGTGCCCAGCGGGCCGGGGCTGGCGCCGACGACGGCCGCGGGCTTGCCGCGCCAGACCGACTGGCCGGCCGGCCGCGTGCCCCAGTCGATGGCGTTCTTCAGCACGCCGGGCACGCCGCGATTGTACTCCGGCGTGACGAACAGCACCGCATCGGCGCCCGCCACCGCCGCCTTGAAGTCGGCGACGCCCTGCGGGAAATCCGCCTCCAGGTCCTGGTTGTAGAGCGGCACGGCCTCGATGCCGACGATCTGCAGGTCGAGCCGCGGGGCGGCCATCAGGGCGATGGCCTGGGCCAGCCTGCGATTGGCGGAGTCCTTGCGCAGGCTGCCGACGATGACGGCGACCTTGGGGCGTTCTGACATGGCGGCTCCGGTGGGCTGAGGGCGGCTAGAGATGCGCCATCTTATGGCCCTTCACGCCGAAGCGCATGAAGGGGGAGGGGCGTTCCGGATCTTCCAGCCGCCGGACCGCCTCCTCGATCATGGTGCGCGTCACCATGGGCAGCTGCAGGCCCAGCGCCTCGTCGAAATCGACCCAGGCGATCTCCTCCAGCTCGCCGCAGTCGGGCTGGCGGTCCAGGCTGATCAGCCGCTCGGCGTCGGCCATCAGGAACCAGGTGTCGAACCGCTTGGCCAGCATGGGCGGGGTGACGGCGCGGGCGATGATCTCCACGGCGTCCAGGTCGGGCAGGGCGCCCTGGGCCAGGAACTCCCGCCAGGGGCCGACGCCGGGCCGCGCGGGCGCGGCCTTGGCCAGCAGCAGGCCGGCCTCCTCCCAGGTCTCGCGGATGGCGGCCAGCGCCAGGGCCCGCCCGCGGCCGGGCTTCAGGTGGCGGTCGAACTTGGCCTCCACCTCGGGCCGCAGGTCGGTGGCGTAGGGCGCGCGGAAGTCGGCCCGGTCGATGCGCCCGCCGGGAAAGACCCACAGGTTGGGCATGAAGTCGTGGCCGCTGTTGCGCCGGCCCATCAGGACCTGGGGCTTCTTGGCGTCACGCCGCACGAGGATGATCGTGGCCGCATCGCGCGGCTTGACGGCCCGTGTCCCCGGCGCACGCATCCGGCCCCCTTCGGGCCGGCGGGGAGTCGCTTCTGGTTCGCTCATGAAACAATTGTATGAGACCGCCGCGACGGAGAGGAAGCGTGACGTTGGGGAAGGGGGGATGGTGGCGTCGGGAATATCCGCTTCCCGCCCGTAGGAACTTTCGGGACGTCAGCTTTCGGGCAGACTAATAGTCTTTGGTTCGCCCTGCGCAAGGATATGAACACGTTGATCAGTCAGCGGGAATTCCATGGAGATGAGGCGTTCGAGATCGAAGCGGCCGGAGCCAAGGCGGGCATCAATCCGATGTTCGGCGGGTGGAGCCAAAGGTTCGATTTCGCGCCCGTACCCCATCGGGGAACCGGTGGCGCCATTCGTCGCTCGTTCCAGGACGCGATCCGCGCCGAGTTGACCAACAAGTTCGCCTTCTGGGGGGAGGTGCGGGTCACAATCACCCTGTACCTCGACGTGCAGACGGTCCTCGAGAGCTCTGATACAGCCGACGTCGACAACTACGCCAAAGCCATTCTGGATGCGATCAAAGGCCCCAATGGCATCATCATCGATGATACTCAGGTGCAGGCTCTGACCGTCTCCTGGATCGATTCACACGTGATCTACTTCGAAGTGGAGATTCGCTCGTCACCCGATTATTTCTTCATCAAGCCGATTGTGTTCTTTGAGATGCCTGACGGGCTCTTCTACCCACAGCCGTCCACGTCCTGGAGTCCCGACGGCCCAAAGGTCTACACTGACTTCGATCACTTTGCAGGCCTAACGATCTTGGAGATGAGTGCTGCGGGCAAGCGGCACATCCGCCATGTCCTGCGCCAGGGGGGGCAGACCCGGCTGCAGGCGTCGCGCAACAGCGCTTACTTCGAAACGCAGCTGAGGGGGTTCCATCGGAGCCGGCTCGCGGATTCTGGTTTCGACATGATTCCTATGGCCGAGTGGCGCGCCAAGCGCATGGCCTGGGCCGAGGGTGACCCAGAAAAGTCTAATTTCCTCACTGAAATGGCGGCTGAGTATCGCGACTCCATTGAGAAGCTCGCCGAGGCGATGGCTGCGGTCGAAGAGCCCCGCGCCGGCGGTTAGGTTGGCAGCGAAGGGGGCGGCGATCGTGCGGCGCGGGCCGCCGCTGGGCCGGCTTAGACTGCCTCGAAGGTCACAGCGTAGCTCTTGGACTGGAACCGCGCCAGCCTCATCTCAAGTGGTCGACCTGACGCCGCCACCCACTCTTGGACGCGTTGTCGATCGTCTGCCGATACTCGCGCTCCGAGGATTACACCGCGAACGGCCTCCGCAGGTAAGCGAAACGGGCCGGACCACCACATTCCCACTGCCCGCCACTCCTGCTCATAGTCCCATTCCGAGGACTTTCTCAGAAAAGCCAGTTCCTCAAGGGCAGTGACGTCCCTCACCATGTTGTAGCTCGCTCGTTCAGGCGAATAGACGACCGGCAAGGGACACAGCGGCTTCAAGGCTTCAAAATCGAACTCTATGCAGACGCCGCGGTGGGCATCGCCGTAGTGAGACCACATCAGGTTGGAAGCGGGCTCGGCGCTGAGAGACAACACGCCCGTGTCCCGCAAGTTGTGGTCGTACGCGGCTTGGGCCACGCCATCGAAGCCCTCCTGCTGGATCCGCTTCCTCATCTCAATGCTGATCGCCGCAACGCGGGCTCGACGCGCCGCGCGGGACAAGTTGGGTTCGCGTCCCTTGGTCACCCAGGTCCAGAATGCCCTACGTTCGGCCGCGGAAGACTCAATAGTGTTGTGCGGCCGGCAATCGTAAGGGTCGTTCAGTTCGTCCGGTTTGGCAAAATACACCTCTGACCGGAGGATAATGGCCTTAGTGTAGTCCCCAGCGGTACCCTCAAGGCTTCGATATTTGTAGAGCCGTGGTGGCGGGTTCTGCCGCGCCAACGCCTCCGAATACCCTCTTGAGAAGACAAACTCGGCCATTGCCCGCCCTCGGCCATTTGAAGTTGGACAGTTGTTGCATGCTTCCGTCAGTTCGGCAGCACGAATGGGGCTCGCGTTACCGGTCCAATGTCCGGTTGACGGTTCGAAGCCAAGTTCCGCAACTGGCGCTCAGCGGAACCTGCGCGGCCTTGACACAGCCCCCTACCGCCGCTTCCCCCTGCCACTCCGCCCCGCCGGCGGGGGCCTGCCCACCTTGCGGCGCACGCCCAGCCTCGGCCGCGGGGTCGTGGGGTCGGGCGGGGCGGCGTCGCTGAGCATTTCGAAGAGGAGGCCGCCGGTGATGGGGGTGGCTTCGCGCAGGCGGACCTCGACGCTCATGCCGAGCGGCCAGCGCTCGCCGGTGCGCTCGCCCACCAGGGCGTGCATGCGCTCGTCGTGGACGAAGAATTCCCCGCCCAGGCTGGAGACGGGGACGAGGCCGTCGGCGCCGGTCTCGGCCAGGCGCACGAAGAGGCCGAAGCGGGTGACGCCGGTGATCCGTCCCTCGAAGGTCGCGCCGACCCGGTCGGACAGGAAGGCGGCGATGTAGCGGTCGGTGGCGTCGCGCTCGGCGGCCATGGCGCGGCGCTCGGCGGCGGTGATCTCCTCGGCCGTCGCCTTCATGTGCGAGATGTCCCAGTCCGACAGGCCGTCCGGCGCGCCGGGCAGGTTGAGGCCCAGCGCCGTGATCAGGGCGCGGTGGACGATCAGGTCGGCATAGCGCCGGATCGGCGAGGTGAAGTGGGCGTAGCGGTCCAGGTTCAGGCCGAAGTGGCCGATATTGTCGGTGTTGTAGTGGGCCTGCATCTGGGTGCGCAGGACCACCTCGTTGACGATCTCGGCGTGCGGCCCCTCGCGGGTCAGCTCCAGCAGGCGGTTGAAGCGGTCGGTGCGGACGGCCTCGCCCTTGGACCAGCTGACGCCGATGGAGCCCAGGAATTCGGCCAGGCTGTCCAGCTTCTCCGGGCTCGGCGCATCGTGGACGCGGTAGACCAGCGGCGTGCGCTTGGCCTCCAGGCTCTCGGCCGCCGAGACATTGGCCTGGATCATCATCTCCTCGATCAGCCGGTGGGCCTCCAGCGAGGCCCGCGGCGTGATGGAGGCGACCTCGCCCTTCTCATCGATGACGATCTTGCGCTCCAGGCTCTCGATGGCGAGCGGCGAGCGGGCGAGCCGGCCCTTGAGCATGGTGTGATAGGCGGCCCACAGGGGCTTCAGGATCGGCTCCAGCAGGGGACCGGTCTTGTCGTCGGGCTGCCCGTCGATGGCGGCCTGGGCCTGTTCGTAGGAGAGCTTGGCGGCCGAGCGCATCAGGCCGCGGACGAAGCGGTGGCTGCGCTTCCTGCCCGTCTTGTCGAAGACCATGCGCACGGCCATGCAGGCGCGGTTCTCGCCCTCGCGAAGGGAGCAGAGGCCGTTGGACAGCCGCTCGGGCAGCATGGGCTCGACCCGGTCGGGGAAGTAGACGCTGTTGCCCTTCTCGCGCGCCTCGCGGTCCAGCGCGCTGTTGGGGCGGACGTAGGCGGCGACATCGGCGATGGCGACCCAGACCACGTGGCCGCCGGGATTCTTCGGATCATCGTCGGGGTGGGCGTAGACGGCGTCGTCGTGGTCGCGGGCGTCGGCCGGGTCGATGGTGATGAGCGGCACGTCGCGCAGGTCTTCGCGGCCGGCCAGCTCCGGCGCCTTGGCCGCTTCGGCCTCGGCTTCCGCCTCGTCGGAGAAGCCGGTGGGGATGCCGTGGGTGTGGATGGCGATGAGGCTGGCGGCGCGGGGCTGGTCCTCGCGGCCGACCACCTCCAGCACCTTGCCGCGCTTGGGGCCGTGCCGCCGCTCGGCCGTGCCGACCTGGGCCAGCACCAGGTCGCCGTCCTTCAGCTGGCCGTCGTCGAAGACGATCAGGCTCTCCTTGGACTTGCGGTCCACCGGCTCGATGCGGGTCTCGCGGCGCGCCTTGCGCACCACGCCCAGCACCCGGTGGGCGCTCTGGCCCAGGCGCTTGATCAGGCGGGCCTCGGTCTCGCCGTTCTCCAGTTCGACGAAGCGGACCAGCAGGCGGTCGCCCAGGCCCGGCGCGCCCGTCACCGCCTCGCCGCGCTCCGGCGCCAGCCGGACGAGCGGGGTGTCCTCCGCCCCCTTGGTCAGGCGCACCAGCAGTTCGCCGTCGGGATCGCGCTCCACCACGTCGACCACGCCGACCGGGGGCAGGGCGCCCGGCTGGGCCACGCCCTTGCGCCCGCGCTTGGCGAGGGTGCCCTCGTCCTGCATTTCCTGCAGCATCTGGCGAAGCGCCCGGCGGTCGGCGCCCTTCAGGCCGAAGGTGCGGGCCAGTTCGCCGCGGTCGGTCTCGCCCGTCTCGCGGATGTGACGCAGCAGGGTTTCGCGGTCGGGCAATCCTTGGGCCTTCGGGGCCTGGAAGCGCTGGGATTTCGGCGTGCGGGTCTTGGCCATTGCGCCTTGTAACGCGGGAATCGCCCGGGCGCTTCAGTCGTCCTCGTCCCGGAAGGCGCCGAACAGGGTCAGGCCCGCGATCTGGGTGGCGCCGTCGACCTTGCGCACCGTGCGCACCGAGCCGTGGGCCTCCAGCGCCTGGGCCAGGCGCTCGGAGTGGGTGACGAGCCAGACCTGCGAGCGCTCGGCCGCCTTGCCGATCAGGCCGGCCAGCGGCGCGGTCAGGTCCGGATGCAGGCTGGCCTCCGGCTCGTTGAGCGCGATGAAGGGCGGCAGGCGGTAGGCCAGCAGCGCGCCGGCCAGCGCCAGGAAGCGCAGGGTGCCGTCCGACAGCTCGGCGGGTTCGAACACGCGCTGGGGGAACTCCGGCAGGCTGAGGCCGAAGCTCGCCTGGCGCTCGGGCATGGGGATCGACAGCCGCGCGCCCGGAAAGGCTTCGGCGACGGCGGCGGCCAGATCGGCGGCGTCGCCGCGGATGTGGGCCAGGGTCGCGAACACCGCGGCCAGGTTGGCGCCGTCGGAGGCGAGCGTCGGCGTGGCCACCGCCGTGCAGGGCCGGCGCAGGGGCGAGTCCGCGTCCGTGCGCATCTGATGATAGAAGCGCCACTCCAGCAGCGTGCGGCGCACCTGATCGAGCTCCGGATACCGCGACGGATCCTCCAGCCGCCCCAGCAGGGTCTCCGAGGCCAGCAGGTCGAGGTCGATCTCGGCGGGCCGCCCCTCGGCGTCGCGGGCCATGACGGCGTTGTTGCGCCGCTCCACCAGCTTCACGCGGCGGGAGCCGGTCTCGTAGGTCAGGGCTTCCAGCTTGATCTGCGGCTCCAGCCCGAAGGCCGCCGCGGTGACGAGCTGCGGGAAGCCGACCTCCACTTCGTAGCGATAGGCGCCGCTGCGCTGGCCCGGCGCGGCCAGGGTGACGGAAAGGGCGATGCGCGCCGGCTCCCGCGCCCGGCGGGGCCCGGCCCACATGGCCTGCGACAGGCCCTCCTCGGCGAGGCGTTCGCCCAGCCGGTTCTGGGCGGCGGCCTGGAGCAGCTCCAGCCCCCGATAGAGGTTCGACTTGCCGACGCCGTTGGCGCCGACGAAGACGTCGAGCCGCGACATCGGATAGGTGATCCGCTGCAGCGACCGGTAGCCCGAGGCGGAGAAGTCGCGGACGGGCAGGTCCATGGCGGGCTAGCTGGCCGCCGCCTTCTTGGCGGCCGGCTTCTTCGCCGCCGGCTTCTTGGCCGCGGCCTTCTTGGCGGGCGCCTTCTTCTCCGCCGCGGCCTTGGCGGGCTTCTCGGCCTTCGGCTTGGCGGCCTTCTTCGCCGGCTTCTTGCCCCCGCCCTTGGCCTCGCGCTCGGCCAGCAGGGCGACGGCCTGTTCCAGGGTGATCGCCTGCGGGTCGCCGCCGCGCGGGATGTTGGCGTTGGTCGAGCCGTGCTTGATGTAGGGGCCGTAGCGGCCCGACAGCACCCGCACCGGCGCGCCGTCGGCCGGGTGGGCGCCCAGTTCCTTCAGCGCCGCGGCCTCGCCGCGCCGGCCCTTGCCGCCGGCCTTCTTCTCGGCCAGCAGGGCCACGGCCCGGTTCAGGCCGACCTCGAAGACCTCGTCGACGTTCTCGAGGTTCGCATAGGTCCCGTCGTGCTGGACGAAGGGCCCGTAGCGGCCGATGCCGGCCAGGATCGGCTTGCCGTCCTCGGGATGGTCGCCGACCTCGCGCGGCAGACGCAGCAGACGCAGGCCCTTCTCCAGGTCCATGGCCGCGGGCGACCAGGTCTTGGGCAGGCTGGAGCGCTTGGGCTTGTCGCCCTCGCCGAGCTGCACATAGGGGCCGAAGCGGCCGCTCTTCAGGAAGACGACGAGGCCGGTCTCGGGATCGGTTCCCAGCTCCCGGTCGCCGTTCGCCGCATCGGCCTCTTCGCCGTCGGGCTGGGCGATCGGGCGGGTATAGCGGCACTCCGGATAGTTGGAGCAGCCGATGAAGGCGCCGAACTTGCCGGTCTTCAGCGACAGCCGGCCGGTCCCGCAGGTGGGGCAGGCGCGGGGATCGGTCCCGTCGGCCCGTTCGGGGAAGATGTGGGGCCCAAGGGCGTCGTTCAGGGCGTCGAGCACATTGGTGACGCGCAGCTCGGAAATCTCGCCGACCGCGGCCTGGAAGTCCTGCCAGAAGTCGCGCAGCAGCACCTTCCAGTCGAGGTCGCCGGCCGAGACCTGGTCGAGCTTCTCCTCCAGCGCGGCGGTGAAGTCGTACTCCACATAGCGGCGGAAGAACTGCTCCAGGAAGGCGGTGACCAGCCGGCCCTTGTCCTCGGGGATGAAGCGGTTCTTCTCCATCCGCACATAGGCGCGGTCGCGCAGCACGGTCAGGATCGAGGCGTAGGTGGAGGGGCGGCCGATGCCCAGCTCCTCCATCTTCTTCACGAGGCTGGCTTCGGAATAGCGCGGCGGCGGTTCGGTGAAGTGCTGGGCGGCGCGGGCGGCGGCCACGCGGGCCTCGGCGCCCTCCTTGACCAGCGGCAGGCGGCCGGACTCCTCGTCGTCCGGGTCGTCGCGGCCTTCCTCGTAGACCGCCAGATAGCCGTCGAAGAGGATCACCTGACCGGTGGCGCGCAGGCCGGTCTGGCCGTCGGCGCTCTCCAGCTCGATGGTGGTCCGCTCGATGCGGGCGCTCTCCATCTGGGAGGCGATCATCCGCTTCCAGATCAGCTCGTAGAGGCGGCCCAGATCGCCGTCCAGGCGAAGGGAGCCGGGGTTGCGGGCCAGGCTGGTGGGGCGGATCGCCTCGTGGGCCTCCTGCGCGTTCTTGGCCTTGGTCCGGTACAGGCGGGCCTGTTCGGGCACATACTCGCGGCCATAGATGCCGCCGATCACCTGGCGGGCCTCGTCGATGGCTTCCGGGGCGGCCTGAACGCCGTCGGTCCGCATATAGGTGATCAGACCCACCGTCTCCCCGCCGATGTCCACGCCCTCATAGAGCTTCTGGGCGGCCTGCATGGTGCGTTGGGCGGAGAAGCCGAGCTTGCGGGCGGCCTCCTGCTGCAGGGTCGAGGTGGTGAAGGGCGGGGCGGGGGCGCGCTTGCCGGGCTTCTTCTCGACCGAGGCGACCTTGAAGCTCGCCCCCTCGACGGCGGCCTTGGCGGCCATGGCCGAGGTTTCGTCCGCCAGGTCGAACTTGGTCAGGCGCTTGCCCTGATGCTTGACCATGCGCGCGACGAAGCTTTCGCCGCCGGAGGCCATGTCCGCCTCGACCGTCCAGTACTCCTGGGTCTGGAACCGCTCGATCTCCAGTTCCCGGTCGACGATCAGGCGCAGGGCCACCGACTGCACCCGGCCGGCCGATCGCGAGCCGGGCAGCTTGCGCCAAAGCACCGGTGAGAGCGTGAAGCCCACCAGATAGTCGAGCGCGCGGCGGGCCAGGTAGGCCTCGACCAGTTCCATGTCGAGGTCGCGCGGCGACTTCATCGCCTCGGTGACAGCCGACTTGGTGATGGCGTTGAAGACGACGCGCTGGACCTGGGCGTCCTTCAGGACACGCTTCTTCTGCAGCACCTCCAGCACGTGCCAGGAGATGGCTTCGCCCTCGCGGTCGGGGTCGGTGGCGAGGATCAGGCGGTCGGCCTTCTTCACCGCCTCGGCGATGTCGGACAGCCGCTTGGACGACTTCGCGTCGACGTCCCAGCTCATGGCGAAGTCTTCGTCCGGACGCACCGATCCGTCCTTGGGGGGCAGATCCCGCACATGGCCGTAGGAGGCGAGGACGACATAGTCGCCGCCCAGATACTTGTTGATGGTCTTGGCCTTGGCCGGGCTCTCGACGACGACGACGTTCATTTTTCTTGGGACTTCGACTGGGCGGTCTGCGGGGGGAGGTCCCGAAAACCAAAGGCGCGAAAGGTGGGCTCGCGTCCGGGGCGATGTCAACCTGACCCCTGGGACGGGAACCGACTCAACCTATAGTTTGTTGATAACGTCTCACGGTAGAGCTAGCCCATTGGCATACCATCGATACTCGATCTCATGATCCAACCGCTGCCGCCGGACGCATCACCTCAGCACGTCGCCGCCTTCATCGAGGCGATGCTGCGGGACTTGTCGGAACTGGCCGCGGTGAAGGGGTATCGGGGTCTCTCCGCCACCCTGCTGGTCGCCGCGCTCGACGCCGCAAGGGCTGCGGCCGGGGAGCCCGACCCGCCGCCCCCCAGGGCCGACACCTTCTGACGTCCAGGCTCTGGCGTCCAGGCCTCTCATCCGCTCGCCACCAGCCCGCCCGGCATCAGTTCCGCGCGGCCCGCCAGCGCCAGCTCGATCAGCGCAGCGGCGACCTCGCCGGCCGAGGCGCCGGTGGCGCGCACAAGCTCGTCCCGTCCGATCGGGGTGGGGGAGAGCTGCCGGGCGAGCGCCTCCACAAGCCGAGGGTCCGACTGCGTCGCCGAAGGCGGGGGCGCATAGCCGGAGGCCGGTTCGCCGAAGCCGCGGAACCCCTCCAGGGCGCGCAGGACGTCGTCCACGCCCTCGCAGATGGCTGCGCCCTGCCGAATCAGGTCGTTGGCGCCGCGGGCCCGCGGATCCAGGGGCGAGCCGGGGACGGCCAGCACCTCGCGCCCCTGTTCGCCCGCAAGCCTCGCCGTGATCAGGGAGCCGGAGCGGAGCTCCGCCTCGACCACGACGACCGCCTGGGAGAGGCCCGAGATGATGCGGTTTCGGCGGGGAAAGTCGCGGGCCTGGGCCTGGCGGCCTGGCGGGTGCTCGGCCACGACGCAGCCTTGATCGGCGATCTGTGCGTACAGTCCGCCATGTTCGGGCGGATAGACGTCGTCCACGCCGCCCCCGAGGACCGCCACCGTTCCGGTGGGCAGGGCTCCCTGGTGCGCGGCGCCGTCGATGCCGCGGGCCATGCCGGACACCACGACGAGGCCGGCTGCGCCCAGTTCGGCGGCCAGTCCGCGGGCGAAACGCTGGCCGGCCGCCGAGGCGACGCGGGCGCCGACCAGAGCCACGGCCGGGCGGTCGAGCAGCTCGATACGGCCCCGCGCCCAAAGCAGCGGCGGCGGCGGGTCGAGGGCGGCGAGCGCCTGGGGGAAATCGGGCTCGCAGGCGCAGATGAGCCGGGCGCCCAGGGCCTCGCCGGCGGCGAGTTCGCTCAGGGCTTCCCGTTCCGTGGGGATGCGCGGCGCCTGCGCTCGGCCGCCCCGGCGGGCCAGATCGGGCAGGGCGGCGAGCGCCAGGGACGGTTCGCCGAACCGGCGGATCAGTTCGTCGAAGGTGACGGGCCCGACGGATTCGGTCCGGGCCAGGCGCAGCCAGTCGCGCCGGGCGGCGTCCGTCAGGCCTCGGATCACGCCTCGGCCTCAGGGGACGGAGGCGTCTTGCCGCCGCCGATCTTCGGCTCCTCGCCCTTGATCAGGCGGCCGATGTTCGCCCTGTGCCGGACGTAGATCAGCACCGCCATCACCAGGGCCAGGACGGCATAGGGATAGGGCCGGTCTGTCACGAAGACGTAGACAGGCGCCAGCGCCGCGGCGGTCAGGGCCGCCAGCGAGGAGATCCGGAAGACCAGCGCCATCAGGATCCAGGTCGCGCCGGCCAGCAGGCCCACGGGCCAGGCGGCCGCGAGCAGGGTGCCGAAGAAGGTGGCCACCCCCTTGCCGCCCTTGAAGCCGAGCCAGACGGGGAAGAGATGGCCGATGAAGGCGGCGCCGGCCGCCAGGGCGATCACGGTCGCCTGAACCTCCTGCGGCCCGTCGCGGGTCATCAGCCAGGCGATCAGCACGGCCAGGGCGCCCTTGCCGCCGTCGCCCAGCAGGGTGATCAGGGCCAGGTCCTTGCGGCCCGTGCGCAGGACGTTGGTCGCCCCGATGTTGCCGGAGCCAATGCTGCGCACGTCGCCGGCGCCGCCCAGGCGCGTGGCGATGACGCCGAACGGAATGGATCCCAGCAGATAGCCGCCCATGAGCGCGGCGGCGATGAGGAGCGGGCTCAAGGTGTCGGTCGGCATGGATTCCCCCCGGGGTTTTCCGACTCCTAGCCGCGCTGGCGCGCCCCGTCATCGCCCGTTGCGATGTTCGTTGTTTGTTCCTAGCGCCGGTCGGCCCCTTGTTCAAGAGCCTCGCGGCGGAGGGCTCAGTCGGCGCGATAGACGACCCGGCCGTCCACCAGGGTCAGCCGCACGACGCCTTGCAGGCGCCGCCCGTCGAAGGGCGAGTTCTTAGACTTCGACTTCAGGTCCGCGAGATCGACGACCATCGGCGCGGCGAGGTCGCAGAGCACGAGGTCGGCCGGGGCGCCCTTGGCCAGGCGCCCGGCCGACAGGCCGAGAAGCTCCGCCGGGCGGCTGGTGACGGTGCGCATCAGGTCGATGAGCGGGATGCGGCCCTCGTGGTGGAAGGCCAGAAGGGCGGGCAGCAGGGTCTGCAGCCCCACCGCGCCGGGGGCCGCCTCGTCATAGGGCAGGCGCTTGTCTTCGGCCGGGGCCGGCGCATGGGCCGAGACGACGATGTCGATCAGGCCCGTCGCCAGAGCCTCGATGGTGGCCTGGCGGTCGTCCTCGCCGCGCACCGGCGGGTCGAACTTCAGGAAGGTCCGGTAGTCGCCGATGTCCACCTCGTTGAAGGACAGGTGGTTGATCGAGGTGGTGGCGGTCGCGGCCACGCCGCGGGCCTTGCCGCGCTCCAGGCTCTCCAGGGCGCAGGCCGTCGTCACCTGGTCCACCAGCAGCCGCGCGCCGGTCAGCTCGGCGAGCGCCAGGTCGCGCTCCAGCATGATCTTCTCGGCCGCCGGCGGGACGCTCGCCAGGCCCATGCGGCCGGCGAACTCCCCCTCCGTGGCCGCGGCGCCGGCGGACAGCCACGGGTCGGCCGGGCGGTGGGCCACCAGCACGCCGAAGCCCTTGGCGTAGGAGAGCAGCCGCCGGAAGACCTTGGAATTGACGATCGGCCGGTCGGCGTCGGTCACATAGAGGCAGCCGGCGTCCCGCATCAGGCCGATCTCAGCCATCCGTTCGCCCTTCAGCCCCTTGGTGGCGGCGCCGGCGGGATAGACATGGACGAGCTCGATGTCGCGGGCCCGGCGCAGGATGAAGTCGACCGTGGCGGGATCATCGACGGCCGGATCGGTGTCGGGTTGGACGACGATGGAGGTGACGCCGCCGGCCGCGGCGGCCAGGGCGGCGGACTTCAGCGTCTCCTTGGGCTCGGCGCCCGGCTCGCCCGTCTTGACCCGCAGGTCGATCAGGCCGGGGGCCAGCATGGCCCCGGCGGCGTCGATCGTCTCGACGTCGTCGGAGAGGCCCTCCGGCGCGGCGCCCTGGACGACGTCGGCGATCTTGCCGTTCTTCACCAGCAGGGCGCCGGGGCCGTCCCAGCCGGAGGCGGGGTCGACGAGGCGGGCGTTCACGAAGGCGGTGGGGCGGGCGGTCATCAGTCGTTGTCCAGGCGGGCCGACAGGGCGGCGAGCACGGCCATACGGGCGGCGACGCCCATCTCCACCTGGTCCTGGATCAGGCTGACCGACAGGTCGTCGGCCACGTCGGAGTCGATCTCCACGCCGCGGTTCATCGGGCCCGGATGCATGACCTTCACGTGCGGCGCGGCGCAGGCGAGCTTCTCGCGGTCCAGGCCGAAGAAACGGAAGTACTCGCGCTGCGACGGCGCCAGCACGCCGTCCATGCGCTCCAGCTGCAGGCGCAGCATCATGACCACGTCGCAGCCTTCGATTCCCTTTCGCAGGTCGTGGAAGACCGCCGAGCCCCAGCGGTCGGCCTCGGCCGGCATCAGGGTCGGCGGGCCGACGAGGCGGACCTCGGCGCCCAGCATCTGCAGCAGGGCGACGTTGGAGCGCGCCACGCGGCTGTGCAGCACGTCGCCGCAGATAGCCACGCGCAGGCCCGCGATGCGGCCGAAGGCGCGGCGCATGGACAGAGCGTCCAGCAGGGCCTGGGTCGGGTGCTCGTGCTGGCCGTCGCCGGCGTTGATCACCGAGCACGACACCTTCTGCGCCAGCAGGGAGGCCGCGCCGGAGGAGGCGTGCCGCACCACCAGCAGATCCGGCTGCATGGCGTTCAGCGTCACGGCGGTGTCGATCAGCGTCTCGCCCTTGGAGATGGACGAGGAGCGCGGGCTCATATTGACCACGTCGGCGCCCAGCCGCTTGCCGGCCAGCTCGAAGGAGCTCTGGGTGCGGGTCGAGTTCTCGAAGAACAGGTTCATCAGCGTCCGACCTTTGAGCAGGTCGAGCTTCTTCGAGGTCTGGCGGTTGAGGGCCACGAAGCCGTCGGCCAGGTCGAGCAGATCGCCCACCTCCACCGGGTTCAGGTCCATCACCGACAGGAAATGGCGTTTGGGAAACGGGAAGGTCCGGCCGAGGACCTCGTTCAGACCGGGTGCGGGCGCGCTCATTAAAGGGCCCTCTTAAGGGGGCGGGACGGAGTCGCCAAGCCGGGGGCGTCCGCCGTCCACATGTTCGGGCGCCCGTCAGGCATCAGGCAGGTTGCGCAGCCGGTCCAGCGCGCCCTGCAGGATCCAGGCGGCGGCGGCCTTGTCCACCACCTCGCCCCGGCGGGCGCGGGTCATGTCCATCTCGTCCACCAGCATGCGGTTGACGGCCATGGACGACATCCGCTCGTCCCAGAAGGCGATGGGCAGGTCATCGCGCAAGCGCAGCAGGTTACGGGCGAAGGCGCGGCTGGACTGGCAGCGCGGTCCCTCGGTCCCGTCCATATTGACCGGCAATCCGATGACGATCGCCTTGGCCTCGCGTTCGGCCATCAGCTTGAAGAGCTGTTCGGCGTCCTGGGTGAACTTGGCCTTGCGGATCAGGGCCAGCGGCGAGGCCACCGTGCGACTGACGTCGGAGACCGCCACCCCGATGGTCTTCTCGCCCAGGTCGAGGCCCACGACGGCGGCCAGGCGGGGCAGGGCGGAGGGCAGTTCGATGAGGTCCATCACGGGCATGGCTGCTCATTACCACGGCGCCTGCATCGGCCGCACGATTTCGGGCGCCTGGGTCGCGGCTTCATCGAACGGCGATATTGGTGACTCGGCGTGTTGCGGTTAAGAGCGCCGCCAAGACAACCCTGGGGGCATTCCGATGGCGCAGACAACCGCCGCCTGGCCGCGCAAGACGCGCGACATCCACAATCACCACATGGATTCCACCGTCTGGGACCGCTTCGCCTTCCGCGACGACGACGTGGTCGTGGCGACCTACGCCAAGTCCGGCACGACCTGGACCCAGCACATCGTCGGACAGCTGGTCTTCGCCGGCGATCCCGACGTGAAGATCGCCGAAATCTCGCCCTGGGTGGACCTGCGCATCATGCCGCCGGACCTGCTCGACATCCTGGAGGCGCAGCAGCACCGGCGCATCCTGAAGACCCACCTGCCGGTGGATGCGCTGAACTTCTCGCCCAAGGCCAAGTACATCTATATCGGCCGGGACGGGCGGGACGTGCTGTGGAGCCTCTACAACCACCACGCCAACGCCAACCAGCTCTGGTACGACGCCATCAATGACACGCCCGGCCGCGTCGGTCCGCCGATCGAGCGGGCGGACCCGGACATCCGCCGCTATTTCCGCACCTGGCTCGACCAGGATGGCGCGCCCTTCTGGCCCTACTGGGAGAACATCGCCACCTGGTGGGCGATCCGCGACCTGCCCAACGTCATGCTCGTCCACTTCAACGATCTGAAGCGGGACCTGGAGGGCGAGATGCGCAAGATCGCCGCCTTCCTCGACTGCGACATCCCCGAGGACCGCTGGTCGCAGATCCTGGAGCACTGCACCTTCGACTGGATGAAGGCCCATGCGGAGAACATGTCGCCCCTCGGCGGCGCCATCTTCGAGGGCGGCGCGACCACCTTCATCAACAAGGGCGTCAACGGCCGCTGGAAGGACATGCTGACGCCTGAGGACATCGCCGCCTACGAGCAGCGTGCGCTGGCCGAGCTCGGCCCCGACTGCGCCCGCTGGCTGGCGGAAGGACAGGGCGCGGCGGCCGAACTGGCGCCCGCCTGAGCCCTTGGGGCCTCCTTTCTCCGCCCGCCGCTTGCAAAAGGCCGCCTTGCACGGCTAACCCACGGGCAGATTGCAAGGAGGCCCCCATGGCCATCGACGCGGCGACCGTGCGCAAGGTCGCCAAGCTGGCGCGCATCGCCGAACCGGAAGACCGCCTGGAGCCGCTCGCCCGGGAGCTGAGCGGCATCCTCAACTGGATCGAACAGCTGAACGAGGTCGACACCGACGGGGTGGAGCCCATGACCTCGGTGGTCCACCAGGGCCTGCCGATGCGCGAGGACGTGGTCACCGACGGCGGCGACCCGGACAAGGTGCTGTCCAACGCCCCGAAGTCGGCCGGCGGCTTCTTCGTTGTGCCGAAGGTGGTGGAATAGATGTCCGAGCTGACCAAGCTGACCCTCAAGGCCGCGCTCGAAGGCCTTGCGGCCAAGAGCTTTTCCGCCGCCGAGCTGACCCAGGCCCACATGGCCGCGGTGGAGGCGGCGCGGCCGCTGAACGCCTTCATCCTGGAGACGCCGGAGAAGGCGCTCGACATGGCGAAAGCCTCCGACGCCCGCCGTGCGCGGGGCGAGGCCGGGCCGCTGGACGGCGCGCCCCTGGGTATCAAGGACCTGTTCTGCACCGAAGGCGTGCGCTCCACGGCCTGTTCGAAGATCCTCGGGAACTTCCAGCCGACCTACGAATCCACCGTCACCGCCAACCTCTGGCGCGACGGCGCGGTGATGCTGGGCAAGCTGAACCTGGACGAGTTCGCCATGGGCTCGTCCAACGAGACCAGCGCCTTCGGACCGGTGGTCAATCCGTGGCGCGCCAACGGCGGCAATGCGAAGCTCACGCCCGGCGGCTCGTCGGGCGGCTCGGCTGCGGCGGTCGCGGCCGAGCTCTGCCTGGGGGCGACGGCCACCGACACCGGCGGCTCCATCCGCCAGCCGGCGGCCTTCACGGGCACGGTGGGCATCAAGCCGACCTACGGGCGCTGCTCGCGCTGGGGGATCGTGGCCTTCGCCTCGTCCCTGGACCAGGCCGGTCCCATCGCCCGCACGGTCGAGGACGCGGCCATCCTCCTGAAGTCCATGTCGGGCCACGACGTGAAGGACTCCACCAGCCTGGACGTCGAGGTGCCGGACTTCCCGAGCTTCGTCGGCAAGTCGGTCAAGGGTCTGCGCATCGGCGTGCCCAAGGAGTACCGCGTCGACAACATGCCCCCGGAGATCGAGAAGCTCTGGGAGCAGGGGATCGCCTGGCTGAAGGAGGCCGGCTGCGAGATCGTCGAGGTCTCCCTGCCGCACACCAAGTACGCCCTGCCGGCCTATTACATCGTCGCCCCGGCGGAGGCCTCGTCCAACCTCGCCCGCTATGACGGCATGCGCTACGGCCTGAGGGTCGACGGCGCCA
The DNA here is from genome assembly GCF_013911965.1 of Phenylobacterium sp. Classification (GTDB taxonomy): domain Bacteria; phylum Pseudomonadota; class Alphaproteobacteria; order Caulobacterales; family Caulobacteraceae; genus Phenylobacterium. The sequence continues at coordinate 85,457 of NZ_JACESE010000002.1, forward strand.
ACCTGACCGAGACCTATGAGCAGACCCGCGCCGAGGGCTTCGGGGACGAGGTCAAGCGCCGCATCCTGATCGGCACCTACGTGCTGTCGGCGGGCTATTACGACGCCTACTACCTCAAGGCCCAGAAGGTCCGCCGGCGCATCGCCGACGACTTCGATCAGGCCTTCGAGAAGGTGGACGCCCTGCTGACGCCGACCGCGCCCTCGGCGGCCTTCGCGCTCGGCGAGAAGTCCGACGACCCGGTGGCCATGTACCTGAACGACATCTTCACCGTGACGGTGAACCTGGCGGGCCTGCCGGGGATGAGCATCCCGGCGGGGGTCGACGCCAACGGTCTGCCGCTCGGGCTGCAGCTGATCGGCAAGGCGCTGGACGAGGGCACGCTGTTCTCGCTCGGCGGCGCCCTTGAGAAGGCGGCCGACTTCAAGGCCAAGCCGCAGCCCTGGTGGTGAGGCCGAAAGCCTCAGCCCGGGCGATCCCAGGCTGAGGCGTCCGGGTCAGAGGGCGGAGAGCTCCGCCTTGATGGCCTTCAGGGTGTCGTCGGTGATCTGACCGCCGGACATGGGCTTGAGCTGAACCAGCGTCATGCCCTTGAACATGTTGTAGGACGGGTGCTCGCTGATGCCCGGCAGGTGCTTCTCCAGCACGGCCTTGGCCTTGGCGTTCGCCATCAGCTCGGCGACCGAACTCGATTCGACGCTGAGGGGGCCCTGGGCCACCACGGCGCTGGCGGCGGCGAGCGAGAGGGTGAGGGCGAGGCCGCCCGTCAGATAGGTCTTGCGCATGGGTTGTTCCTCCCCGGAACGGCTGGAATGGCGGGCCGAAGTGAGCGTGAAGGGGCCGCTTCGCGCAAGCAGATTCACAAGGCCGCTTCCGCCGGAAAGCGGCTGGCTCTAGGAAGGGCGCATGACTGAGAATTCCAAGCTGATCCAGGGCCGCACCGGCCCGTGGGAAGTGGTCCTGGGGCTGGAGGTCCACGCCCAGGTGGCCTCGAACGCCAAGCTCTTTTCCGGCGCCGCCGTCGGCTTCGGCGCGGGCCCCAACGCCCAGGTCAGCCTGGTGGATGCGGCCATGCCTGGCATGCTGCCGGTCATCAACCGCCGCTGCGTGGAGCAGGCGGTGCGCACCGGCCTGGGCCTGAAGGCGAAGATCAATCTGAAGTCCACCTTCGACCGGAAGAACTACTTCTATCCGGACCTGCCGCAGGGCTATCAGATCAGCCAGTACAAGGAGCCCGTCGTCGGCGAGGGCGAGGTGCTCGTCGAGCTGGACGACGGTTCGACCATCACCGTCGGCATCGAGCGCCTGCACCTGGAGCAGGACGCCGGCAAGTCGCTGCACGACCAGGACCCGAACTTCACCTATGTCGACCTCAACCGGGCCGGCACGGCGCTGATGGAGATCGTCTCGCGCCCGGACATGCGCTCCTCGGCCGAGGCCGCGGCCTATGTGAAGAAGCTGCGCACCATCCTCGTCTATCTGGGCACCTGCGACGGCGACATGGAAAAGGGCAACCTGCGCGCCGACGTGAACGTCTCCGTGCGCAAGCCTGGCGGGCCGCTGGGCACGCGCTGCGAGATCAAGAACGTCAACTCGTACCGCTTCATCCAGCAGGCCATCGAGTACGAGGCGCGCCGCCAGATCGAGATTCTCGAGGACGGCGGCTCCATCGACCAGGAGACGCGCCTGTTCGACCCGAACAAGGGCGAGACGCGCTCCATGCGCTCGAAGGAAGAGGCGCACGACTACCGCTACTTCCCCGACCCCGACCTCCTGCCGCTCGTGCTGGACGCGGCCTGGGTGAAGGCGATCGAAGAGTCGCTGCCGGAATTGCCGGACGCCAAGAAGGCGCGTCTGCAGGCGCAGTATGGCCTGTCGGCCTATGACGCCGGCGTGCTGGTCAGCGAGGCCGCGCGCGCCGACTACTTCGAGGCCGCCGCCCAGGGCCGCGACGCCAAGCTCATCGCCAACTGGGTGACCAACGATCTGGCCGCCAAGCTGACGGCCGCGGGGCTCGACATCGAGGAGAGCCCGATCAAGGCCGGCGAGATCGCCGAGCTGGTGGCCCTGATCGAGGAGGGCGTCATCTCCTCCAAGATCGCCAAGGACGTCTTCGAGCGCATGTGGGCCGGCGAGGGCGCGCCGCGCGAGATCGTCGAGAAGCAGGGGCTGAAGCAGGTCTCCGACACCGGGGCTCTGGAAGCCATCATCGACGACCTGATCGCCAAGAACCCGGGCCAGGCCGAGCAGGTGAAGGAAAAGCCGCAGGCCATCGGCTGGTTCGTCGGTCAGGTGATGAAGGCCACCGGCGGCAAGGCCAATCCCGGCGCGGTCAACCAGCTGCTGAAGTCCAAGCTCGGGGTCGAGTAGCCGCGCAGTCGGGGAGAGGCGCGTGTTCGGACTGAAGTCTCTGCTCCGCCGGCCGCCGGCTCGCCCCGAAGCCCTCTGGCTGGACGAGCCGGACGCGCTTGCGCGCGTGGAGCGTGCGCCCGTCTCCGAGGCCGCGAAACAGGCGGCCCGCGACCTGATCGTCGACGGTTTCACCGTGCTGCGCGGCGCCATCCCCGGCGAACTCTGCCAGCAGGTGATCGACGACTACGCCCGCTACGGCGCGGAGAACGCCGACTATGTGGCCGCCAATCTAGACGAGCTGGCGCGCGAGAAGCGGCTGGTGAACTTCCACCACTGGTCCAAGGCCGAGGAGGCCATCGCCACCGACGCCGGCGTGATGTCGGTGCTCGACTTCCTGTTCGGCGAACGCGCCTGCGTCTACACCTCGCTCACCTTCAAGTACGGCACCCAGCAGCCGATCCATCGCGACACGCCGCACTTCGCCACCTGGCCCGGCAGCCGGTTCTTCGGCGTCTGGACCGCCCTGGAGGACACGCCGCCGGAGGCCGGGCCGCTGATGTATGTCCGCGGCGGACACCGCTTTCCGGTCGAACCGCGGCCGGTGTTCGAGGCCGTCCAGGCCGAACACCCCGACTGGACCCGCGAGGATCAGCTCAACCTGGCGCTCGACCGCTGGAACGGGCTGATCATCCAGCAGGCGCCAGATCACGGCGAGCTGGTGGTGGCCCCGATCCGCCGCGGCGACGTGGCCATCTGGCATCCCCAACTGCCTCACGGCGGATCGCCGGCGCAGGATCCGACCCGCACCCGCTGGAGCGTCGTGGTCCACTGTGCGCCCGAGGGCGTGCAGGTGCATCAGCACGACCGCTTCTTCACCCATGCCGGTCCGGGCGCGCCGCCGGACCGCTACCGATTCCGGGAAGCTCACGGCCGCAAGATCGCCCTCGCCGGAGAGGTCGCCTACCAGGCATGAAAAAGGCCCCGGACGCGGGTCCGGAGCCTTTCCCGGGCGGTCTCGGGATCAGTTGTTGATGATCTCGAAGATGATGCCCGTCGCGATCGCCGCCATCAGATAGTCGTCGCCCACGCGGTACCAGGCGTATCCGCGCGGAGGCGGACGCAGGCGGTAGCGGTAGTAGTCGTTGACCACGTAGCTGCGGTAGTAGGGCGGCAGCACCGCCCCGCGGCGCCAGGCGGCGTAGCCCGGGCGATAGTAGCGGTTGTTGTAATAGCTCGACGGTGGGGGACCGTAGTACCAGCGGTTCTGGTAGTAATAGCCGTTGTAGCGGCGGCTATCCCACCGATTGTCCCAGCGGTCGTGACGGTTGTCCCAGCGATCGTGGCGATCGTCCCAGCGGTGGTCGCGCCGGTCCCAGCGGTCGTCACGCCGATCATCCCGGCGATCCCAGCGGTCGTCGCGACGGTCCCAGTTGTTGTCCCGGCGGTCCCAGGACTGCGCCTGCGCGGCTGTCGCCGAGGCAGCGATCGGCCCCGCGACGGCGGCGGCCGCCGCCAGGCAGAGCATCAGACGTTTCATTTCACGTCTCCTATTCCACGGCCCGGCGGGCGGGCCTCCTCGTCCCCCGATCACGGCAAGGATGAGAGACCCGCCCTGAACCCCGGCTGAACGGTCAAGTCAGGATCGACGGATCAGTCGATCAGGCTGCGGATCACCTCGGCGATCAGCCCCGTCTCCGTCTGGGCCAGGTAGACGTCGTTCCCCACACGGACCCAGCGATAGCCCGGCGGCGGAGTGCGCAGGCGGTAGCGGGCCGGTTCGGCGATGTAGTAGGTGCGCTCCACGACATAGCCGCGCGGCATGTATTCGCCGCGGCTCCAGTGCTTCTTGGCCTGGCCCGGGGGCATGCCGTGCGGGTGGCCCTTTCCGCGCCAGCCGTCGTGGTCGTGATGGTGCGGCTTGGCCAGGGCGGCGCCCGGCGCGGCGATGGCGACGGCGAGCGCAGCGGTCATGACAGCGGTCTTCATTTGTCGGCTCCTCGACCTTGTCCCTCGGCCTGGATAACGCCCGATGGCCCGTGCGGCTCCGCCGACGGCGCCGAAGGCCGCGCCCCGGAAGTGCGGGCGCGATTAACGGAACCAACACAAAGGTTTCGCGCCAGTAACAAGCGCGACGACTGCCAGGATGTCGCATGAACTGCGGTTGTTTTGCGGTTTAACCATATGTTCAGTTGATCACGACTTTTCTTGCCTCATGGATAGCGGCGCGAGCCCCAGAAGGGGGAGCCGCTGGCGAAGGGGACGAAGAGTCATGATTGGCAATCTGGCGATCGGAAGCGCGGAAGGCCTTCCTCTGCCTGGTCCGGACGCGAGCGGCGACGAGCTGTTCCGCCTGGGCATGCTGTACTCCACCGGTCAGGGCGGCGCGCCGCTGGACTATGTTTCGGCGCACATGCTGTTCAACCTGGCCGCCATGCGCGGTTCGGTGGAGGCCAAGATCTACCGCAAGGAGCTCTCGCAGGAGATGGCTTCCGAAGAAGTGGCCGAAGCTCAGCGCGCGGCCCGCGAGTGGCTCGCCCAGGGCTGAGCCCCCGGGCCTGACGACGGCGCTTCCCGCCTGCGGCCCGGGGGCTGCGGGCGCGCCTTGGCGTCTCAGTTCGCCTGCTGTTCGTTCAGCGCATAGCTGAAGCCGAACTGGATCGGCGAGAGGTCGCGGAAGTACTGCTGGACGAACAGCCCGGCGTTGGCCACGCCGCTGCGTGGCACATAGACGATGTCGAATCGGCGCAGGGGCACCAGGTCCGTCGTCGGATCGCGCAATCCCCGCAACAGGTCCACCGAGCGCATCATGCCGCGGCCTTCGGCGCCTCGCCGCAGGATGATCACCTTGCTGCGGTCGGCCGTCGTGCGGAAGCCCCCCGCCTGGATCACGGCGCGCAGGGCGTCGGCGTCGCCGGCCATGTCGTAGATTCCGGGCTGGCCGACTTCCCCGCCCACGAACACCTTGAGCGGCGCGGCCTTGGGGGTGACGAAGGCGTCCGGCCGCAGCAGGTGTGCGCCATAGGCCTGCGACAGGGCCGCCTCGAGCTCCAGGGTCGTCCGGTCGGCGGCCATGATCGGCGGAATCAGCGGAACCGTGATGCGCCCGTCCGGCTGAACCGTCACGGTCTTGTTCAGCTCCGGCGCCGAGGGCACCGTCACCTCGAGTTCGTCGCCCGGATAGAAGCGGTAGGGCGGCTCGAAGTCCGTCCATTGCGCGTAGGGAATGTCGGCGAAACCCGGGCCGCGGGGCGGAGGTTCGCCCAGGCCGACGAGGCTCGCCCCGGGCAGGGCGCGAGGCGCCCCGCAACCGGCGACGCAAAGGGCCAGGACGAGGCTGTAGACGGCGGTCGAGCGGCGGCGCATCAGCATGTCGCCAGGGTTAACAGGAATGGGTAACGAAGTCTTAAGCGCACGCCCGCAAGGGTCCGGCTGAGCACGTTGGGGGCAGTTGGATTCGTGATGGCCACGCCGGGCGCCTGGACACAGAGACCGCACGATCCAGCCCCGCACAGCGGCGATTGGGCGGCGCGACCGCGCTATGCGCCCTCGGACTTCGTGACCCTGCTGTGGCGCGAGCGGTTCCTGATGCTGGCCGTCTTCCTGGTGCTCTTCGTGCTCGGCGCGGCGGCGGCCTTCTCGCTCAAGACCAGCTATCCGGCCCAGTCGAGCATTCTCGTCCGCCTCGGCCAGGAATACGTCTACGAGCCGCGGGCGGGCGACGCGGGGCGCGGCGCCGTGCCCGACTCCGATCAGGTCATTCAGGCCGAGACCGAGATCCTCGGCTCGGCGGAGCTCAAGCAGCGCGTCATCGACCGGCTGGGCCTGACGCGCATCTATCCGAAGCTCGCCAAGAAGTACGTGGTGGCCGACGCCGCCGAGAAGCGGGTGATCCTGAGCCAGGCGATCCGGGCCATGGAGGCGGGCCTGAAGATCGGCACGGCGCCGGACACGCCGATCGTGCGCCTGAGCTTCGAGCACGAGGATCCGCAGACCGCGGCCCTGGTGCTGAATACGCTGCTGGAGGAGTACCTGGTCTTCCGGCGCAACGTCCTGGTGGGGTCGACCACGCCGGCGCTGGAGGAGCAGCGCGAGGCTTTCGAGACGCGCCTGGCCCAGGCCGATCAGGCCTATGAGGACTTCCTGACCAGCAACCGCATCGGGGATTTCGTGGCCGAGAAGGCCGCGCTCGCCCAACTGCAGGCCCAGATCGAGCAGCAGAAGTACCAGACGGAAGCCCAGCTGCAGGACCGCATCGGGCGGCTGACCGTGCTGGAGAACCAGATGGGGCAGGTCTCGCAGGAGGTCGGCCTCTATCGCGACGTCAACAACGCCGCCAACGACAAGCTCATGCAGCTGAAGCTGCAGCGCGAGGACCTGCTCTCGCGCTACCGGTCCGACGCCCAGCCCGTGCGAGAGCTCGACAACCAGATCGCCCGGCTGGAACAGGGGATCGCTGAGGGCCGCGCCGCCGGCGACGGCGCCAAGCGTATCGGCATCAATCCGGTCTGGCAGACCCTGCAGACCGAGAAGATCCAGCTGCAGGCCGAGGTGGCCGCCCTGCGCCAGAGCCAGGAGGCCCTGGCCGATCAGCTTCGCCAGCTTCTCGATCGCCGGCTCAGGCTGGCCGAACTGGAGCCCCGCTTCCAGGCGCTCAGCCTCGACCGCGACGTGCTGCAGGCCAATGTGCGCGACTTCGCCGTCAAGGAAGAGCAGAACCGCGCCGCCCGCGAGATCGCCGCGGCCTCGAACGACAATATCCGCATCGTCCAGCGCGCGGTGCCGCCGACCAAGGGCAAGAGCCTGAAGAAGCCGGTGTTCGTCCTGGCCTTCCTCTTCGCCGGCTTCACGGCCCTCTGCGCGGGACTGCTGCGCATGTTCCTGCGTCCGGGCCTGCCGACGCCGCAGTCGGCCTCGCGCACGCTTGACCTGCCGGTGCTCGGTTCGGCGCGCCTGAAGGCCGCCTGACTCTGTGGGCCGTCGCTACAACCTCGGTTTGGGCTAACGTCGCCCAGGTGAGTGCGCGGCGATTCGAGCAATGGTGAACCTCAACGCCGAAATGGCCGAGCTGTGGGCGTCCCTGGGAGCGCCGGCGGCCGGCCGCGCGCGCGTCATCCAGTTCGTCTCGGCCCGGCGCGGGGAGGGGACCTCGACGGTCGCGCGCGAACTCGCCTTCTTCGCCGCCCGGCGCGCCGGACGATCGGTCTGGCTGGTCGATCTGGATCTACTGTCCTCGCCCCAGCACGCCGCCATCGCCGAGGAGAGCGAGCGCTACGGCCTGCTGGGCCAGCCGGCGGCCGCCAGCCCCGATGGCTCGATCTTCTTCGCCGTCAATCCGCCGGCCAAGGGGCCCGACGGCAAGCCCTGGCCCGACGCCCGGTTCCTGGCCGCCCATCGGGTCGGCGCGGCGCGCTGGTGGGTGACGCGGTTCCGCCGCGAGGCCCTGCGCGGCCGCCAGGCGGTCCATATCGTCGGCGAGGGCGACTACTGGAACGGCCTGCGCCGGTTCGCCGACCTGATCATCGTCGACTGCCCGTCCGCCGACCGCTCGCAGGCGGCGATGACCGTGGCGCCCTTCATGGACCAGACCGTGCTGGTCGTCGCCGCCGACGAGCCCGACGTCCGTGCGCCGGCCCTCCTGCGCGATTCCCTGGTCGGAGCTGGCGCGGACGTGGCGGGCCTGTTCTTCAACCGCGCCACGGTGGAGCCGCCGCCCATCGTGCGCGGCCTGATGCCGTGACCCCGGCCGGCTACGCGTATGGTTCTCCCCCCGCGCCCCTGACCGCCTGGCGCCTGCTCCTCGTCGGCGCGGCGGTCTTTCTGCTGCTGGTCTTCAGCCAGGCCTGGGTCTTCCCCCTGATGGGCGAGCAGGCGAGCGCGGCCGAGGGCGGCCTGATCCGCGTCCTCTATCTGCCGGCCTACGCCGCCGCCTTCCTGCTCTTCGCCGCCGCCCCGGGCGCGACCCTGCAGGCCCTGCTGCGGCAGCCCTTCCTGATCGCCCTGATGTTGATCGTCGCGGCCTCGACCCTGTGGTCCATCGCGCCCGACCAGACCCTGCGCCGCGTCTTCGCCGCCTATTGCTCGGCCCTTGGCGGGGTCGTGCTCGCCTCGCGCTTCCGGTGGCCGGAGCTGGCCGAGGTGATCGCCGGCAGTTTCGCAGCGCTCGCCGTCATCGCCTTCGTCGTGCCCATCGTCATGCCGTCGATCGGGATCATGCAGGAGATCTTCCCCGGCGCCTGGCGCGGGGTCTGGCCGGAGAAGAACGCCCTTGGCGGCAACATGGCGCTGGGCTTCGCCGCCATGGGGGCGGCGGCCGCGCTCAACCCCCGCCGACGCCTCCTCTGGTGGGGATTCATGGCGCTGGCCCTGCTGCTCACGCTCCTTTCCACCTCTAAGACATCCCTCGTCGCCCTGGTCATGGGCCTGGGCGGCCTCGTCCTCGTGGCCATCATGCGCCGGGGACCGGCCACCCGGATCGCCGTCGTCTGGCTGGCCGTGCTCGGGGTGGGGATGGTGGCCGGCGTGATGCTGCTGGCCGCCGATCTGTTCTTCGAGGTGCTGGGCAAGGACGCCACGCTCACCGGCCGGACCAAGATCTGGGCTGCGGCCATGACCCAGATCGAGCAGCGGCCCTGGACCGGCTACGGCTACGGCGTGGTGTGGGACGATCTCGGTCCCTGGGCGCCGCTCGCCAGCATGGTCAAGGAGGCCGGCTTCACGCCCCAGCACGCCCACAACGCCTGGGTGGAGCAGTGGATCGGAATGGGCCTGCTGGGCCTGGCCGCCTTCGCCCTGTTCTATGCGCAGACGCTGTTCCTCGCCCTGCTGGCCCTCTTCCGCGACAGGGGCGCCTATCTCGCCGTCCCCTTCCTCATCGTCTACAGCCTGATGAGTATCACCGAGAGCGTGGCGGTCACCTACAACGACTTCCGCTGGGTGCTGTTCGTGACCATCGCGGTCAAGCTGGCCTGGCCCGATCACGAGGTCGAGCGCCGTCGCGCTTGACGGCGGCCGCGGGCGGGGCGAACCTCCGCCTCTCGAACATCGGCCCGCGACGGAAAGGAGGGTGCGTTCATGACTGTGCTTCACGCCGCCCCCCTTCGTCGCGCGCGCCAGCAGGGCTGAGACCTTCGGCGGCGCCGCCTGGCCAATCCGTTCGAAGGACTTTCGATTTGCTGTCCTCCTATGGCTGGACCGATGAGCTCCAGCACGATTTCGCCCCCTATGCCGACCAGGGGCTGATCCCCGCCCGCGTCGCCGTCCAGCATCGCGCCCGCTACGTCCTGATCGGGGCGGCCGGGGAATTCTCCGCCGAGGCGTCGGGCCGCTTCCTGCACAACGCCAGCGCCACAGACCTGCCGGTGGTCGGCGACTGGGTGGCCGTCACGCCGCCGCAGGGCGACGGGGTCGCCATCGTCCAGGCCGTCCTGCCCCGCCGCAGCCAGTTCGTCCGCCGGGCCGCCGGGACGCAGGACAAGCCGCAGGTTGTGGCGGCCAATTTCGACGTCGTCTTCCTGACCACCGGCCTGGACGCCGACTTCAACCTGCGCCGCATCGAGCGCTATCTCACCGCAGCCTGGCGCACCGGCGCCCAGCCGGTGGTCGTGCTGACCAAGGCCGATCTCGTCGACGATCCGTCGGAACAGGTCGCCGAGGTCGAGAAGATCGCCGCCGGCGCGCCGGTCCACGCCCTGTCGTCGCTGACGGGCGAGGGGGTGGAGGCGGTGGCGGGCTATCTCGCGCCCGGCCGCACCGCGGTCCTGCTGGGCATGTCCGGCGTCGGCAAGTCCACCCTGGTCAACGCCCTGGCCGGCGAGGCGCGTCAGACGGTGGGCGAGGTGCGGGCCGCCGACGGCCGCGGCCGCCACACCACGACCCATCGCGAACTCATCCTCCTGCCGGGCGGAGGCCTGATCCTCGATACGCCGGGCATGCGGGAACTCGGCCTGTGGGATCCGGGCGAGGAGGCCGCGAGCCAGACCTTCGAGGACATCGAGGCGCTGGCGCTGCAGTGCCGCTTCCGCAACTGCGCCCATGCCGGCGAACCGGGCTGTGCGGTCCAGGCGGCCATCGCGGCCGGCGACCTCACGCCCGAGCGACTGGAGAGCTACCGCAAGCTGGAGCGGGAGAGCGCCTATTTCGAGCGCAAGGACGACCCGATGGCGGCGATCGCGCACCGCAAGCTTTGGGCCAGCCGCGCCAAGGCGAACCGGCGGCGCAAGCGCGCGGAGGACGAGGACTAGGCCGCCGGCGCGATCTGCAGCCGTCGCGAGGCCTCGGCGGCGGTGACGATATCGAAGCCGTCCGCCTGGGCGCGGTCGATCAGGCGGGCCAGCACCTCCGGCGTGCAGCCATAGGGCGACGGCTCGGGCCGCACGTCGTGGGTGTAGAGGATGAGCCAGGCCTTGCGCGCCAGGGCCTCGGCCAGCCAGCGCTCGGCCACGGCCTGGCCGTCCGGCCCCTCTATGCCGACGGCCGGGGTCTGGTTCAGGTCCGTTCCCGCCGTGATCACGCCGTGGTGCAGGGCGCGCAGGGTGGCGTAGCGGCCGCCCAGGGCCGCCTTGGGGGCGGGCGCGACGTCGCCGTAGGGATAGGCGAAGTTGCGGATGGGGCCGGCGCGCCAACTGGAAAGCGTCTCGACATTGCGCGCCGCGTCGAGGCTGGCGGTCCGCCCGTCCGCCCGTCCGCAGTCGAGGTGGGAATAGGTGTGGCAGGCGATCTCGTGTCCGGCTTCGGCCAGCCGCCGGTAGTCGGCCGCCTCGGCGAACGGACCCATATGACCCTCGTCGCCCGCCAGGCCCGCCGAGACGTAGAAGACGCCGCGCGCGCCGCAGGCCTCGAGCAGGCGGGCGCCGGTCTCCGCCGCGCTGCGGGGCGCGTCGTCGAAGCTGAAGGTGACCATCGGCCGGTCCGGCGCCACGGCCAGCGGGCGCCGGTGCATGAGCCGCACGGCGCGGCGGCGCACCTTCCCCTTGAGGCTGCGGTCGGGCTGGTAGGGCTGGTCCATCAGACGGCCTCCGCATAGAGGGCGGCGCGATAGAGGCGCATGGCGAAGGCGCGGCTCCGCACCGGCGCCAGCTCGGCGAGCGCATAGGCCTTGATGAGCGGCCGCCACAGGCGGCGCAGGGGCGCGCGCTTCAGGAGCTTGGCGGCGCGATAGCTGGGATAGGCGCTGACCACCTCGCGATGGGCCGCCACCACCCGGGCGAAGTTGGCCGCCGACTGCTCGTACTTGGCCGCGATCACCGGAGCGGGATCGAGGCCAAGGTGGGTGGCGGTGTTGTCGATATGCCGGATCGGCCAGCGGCGGGCGACGCGCATGCCCCACTCCACATCCTCCCAGCCCCAGCCGGCGAAGCCCTCGTCGAAGGCTTCGGCGGCGAAGACGTCGCGCCGCACGAGAAGGTTGGAGGTGAAGACGTGCTTCTCGGGGTTCAGCGCGCGGACCTCGGCCGGCAGGCAGTCGCTGTGGCCGGCCATGGCGCGGTGCAGGGCGTGATCGCGGCGCGGCGGCGCCTGGTCGAGGGAGAAGCCGCCGAAGGCGACGGCCGGATTCTCCTGGTCGATCAGGGCAAGCCAGGTTGAGAGGAAGCTTGAACTGTCCGGCGCCATGTCGCTGTCGAGGAACAGGAAGTGGCCGGCGCGGGCATGGGAGACCAGACGGTTGCGCCCGCGCGCGCGGCCCTCGTTCTTCGCCAGGGTGACGAGGCGGGCGGGCAGGGGCGAACGGTCGAGGGCCGAGCGGACGCGGGCGGTGAGGTCCGGATCGGCGGTGCCGTCGTCGAGCACGACGACCTCGGCCGCCATCGGCTCACGCGCCAGAAGGTCGAGGAGCAGGCAGGGGTCGTCCCCCTTGAAGGGGACCAGCACCGACAGGCGCGGGGCGGCGCCGGCCCAGGCGCCGTTGTCGAACAGGGTCTCGCTCATGCCGCCCTCGCCCGCAGGGTCCGCAAGGCGTCGAGGCCGCGGCTGCGCAGGCCGCCCGCATCCAGGCCGAAGGCGACGGCCCCGAACACCGCCGCCCCCAGAGCGGCCTTGGCGAACAGCTCCAGCCAGCCGCCGAAGGCCGGAACCTGGACGACGGCGAGCGCCATCAGGGCCGTGGCGGCGACCGTCTCGGCCAGGGCGCGCCATGGAACCGGCAGCTTCAGGGTGCGGGCGCCCAGGCCCATGGAGGCGGCGAGCCCCAGGGCGTAGCTGGCCAGGGTGGCCCACAGCGCGCCATCCAGGCCGAAGCGCGGAATGAGCACGAGGTTCAGGGCGAGGTTGGCGACCGCCGGAATGGCCATGGCCGCCAGCAGCATCCGCGTCCGCTGGCCCAGGGTGAAGGCCTGATGGAAATAGTAGGTGGTCAGACCCGCCAACAGGCCGCTGGCGGCGATCCAGGGCGTCACGTGGGCCGCGCCGGCGGCGAGTTCGGGGCCGACCATCACCGCCGACAGCGGCTGCGCCACCAGGGCGAGGCCTGCCGCGGCGGGCACGCAGAGCAGGAGCATGACGCTGGCCTGTTCGCGCGCCGCGGGGATCAGGTCCCGCTCGCCGCCACGCTCCAGGGCTGCGATCAGGGCCGGTCCGCCGGCCGCGCCCAGCCAGATGAAGAGCACATCGAGGGTGCGGTTCGCCAGGCTGTAGCCGGCGTGATAGAGGCCGACCGCCGCCTCGTCCAGGAAGGCCGCCAGCAGGAACCGGTCGGTGGTCGAAAGCGCCAGGGCGAGGATCAGCGACAGGGCGACCGGCAGGCCGTAGCCCACATAGGACCGCGCGCGCGGCGCCTCGAAACGTCCGGTGCGCGACAGCCTGATTTCGGAGCCGAAGGTCCAGGTCATGCAGATGGCGGCGGCCACGCCGAAACCGATCAGCGGGGCGGCGCCGCCGAGGCCGGCAAAGGCCAGGACCGCGCCCACCAGGAAGGCGCCCAGGGTCTGGACGATGTCGATCATGGCCGCGCCGGCCACCTCGCCGGCGGCCCGGCGGCGCTCCTGGGCCAGCTTGGCGAAGGTGCGCGGCAGGACGGCGAGCACGCCGCAGACCACGGCGAGCTTCAGGCTCGGCGTCATCGGAACCAGCAGGGCCGCGGCGAGCGCGAGCGGCAGCACGACGAGCATCGCCATCCAGGTGCGATAGACGGTGGCGGCGTGGTCGCCGCCCTTGCCCCGGTCGGCCTCGCCCACCCAGAAGCGGGCCATGGCCGCCTCGTTCCAGGTGAAGACCGCCGTGTGGAGCAGGCTCATCACCGAGAAGCCGAGGGCGTAGTCCCCGAACTGCGACGGCTGCAGCAGGCGCGTGAAGGTGACGATCGTCGCCAGGCCCACCAGGCCCTGGACGATGTTGACCGGCAGGTAGCCGAGGACGCCGCGCCAGAACATCGCCGCAGCCCCTAACGCACCGCCTGCCGGTCGCCCAGCAGGCAGGGGAGGGTCATGGCCATGATGTAGAGGTCGAGCCAGAGGGACTGGCGCTCGATGTACTCCACGTCCAGCTCGACGCGGCGGCGGACCTCTTCGGGCGTGTCGACGGGACCGCGCGAGCCGTTGATGGCGGCCCAGCCGGTCATGCCCGGCTTCATGCGGTGGCGGTGGGCGTACTCGGCCACGAGGCGAGCCGATTCCACATCGCCGGTCATCATGCCGATGGCGTGGGGGCGCGGCCCCACCAGGGACATCTCGCCCTTCAGGACGTTCAGCAGTTGCGGCAGCTCGTCCAGGCTGGTGGCGCGGATGAAGCGGCCCACCCGGGTGACGCGGTCGTCGTCGGCCTGCACCTGGCGGGTGGCGTGGGCGTCGGCGGCCTCGTGGCGCATGGAGCGGAACTTCCAGACCACGATCTCTTCATTGTTGAACCCCTGCCGCCGCTGGCGGAAGAAGATCGGACCGGGGCTGTCCAGCCGGATGGCCAGGGCCAGCAGGGCCATCAGAGGCAGGGCGAGGATCAGGGCCAGGCCGCCGGCCGTCAGATCGAGCGTGCGTTTGACGACGGCCCGGCCGAGATGGCGGGGCGGCCCGGCGATGCGGGCCAGCGGAATGTCGCGCACCCGGCTGGAGCGGCGCGCCTCGCGCCCCGTCGTCTCCAGGTCCTCGTCCTCCAGCAGAAGGGCGATCTCGTTCGGCAGCGGCCGAAGCGCCTGGATCACCTCGCGCACCCGGTGGCGGGCGCCGGCCGGCACGGCCACGATCACCCGATCCACGTAGGGCATGATGCGATGCTCGAGCAGGGCCCGGGTGTCGCCGAGCACGGGGACCCCCCGCATGGCCTGCGGCGCGCGCGCCAGCCGATCGTCGAACACGCCGAGCACATTGAGCTCCCGCGAGCGCATGGCGTGGGCGATCAGGCGTTCGGCGGCGGGCGTGGCCCCGACGACGACGACATTGGGCGTCAGCCGCCCGTCGCCGCGCCAGCGCCGCACGAGCAGCCACCAGGTGGTGTGCAGGGCGTAGAGGCCCAGGAATGCGGCCAGGGTCCAGGCGCCCAGGGCGGCGAAGACGGCGGCGGGCGGCAGGAAGCTCGCCAGGATGGCGGCGGCGGCGGCGACGCCGGCGAGGACGGCGAGGCCGGTCGCTGCGAGGTGGTAGGCCAGTCCCTCGCGGCTGCCGAAAGCGTAGCGACCGGACAGGCTGAGCGCGATCATCACCGCCAGGGCGGGGGCGACGTGGACTCCCGCCTGGCCGCCGAGGCTCAGGAAGGCCGTGAGACTGACGGCTGCGAGGAACAGGCCGTCCAGAGCCTGAAAGGTGCGCGCATAGACCTCGCCCTGCAGACGCCGGCGGGTGGGGCTGAGCTGGGCCGGCCGCATGGGGCCGCGGCGGTCCGACGGGGGCGGCGCCTCCGGCGGGGGCAGGCCGTCCGCATCCTCGAAGGCGAAGTCCGCCAGCGGCGCCTCCGACTCCGGCGCAGGCCCGCGGCCGGCGGAGGCGCCGGGTCGATGCGAGCCGGCGGAGCCGGTGTTGAGGCGGACGAGGTTGGACATTCTGCGCGCAGGAGCTGGGTTTCGCCGCCCAATATGAGCGCAGCCCCTGATCGACAGGTTAACCGCCGCCGCTTCCCGCCGATTCGGCGCCGCGGATCCGGCGCCGCGGCCCGGCGGCGGGGGACTTTCTCGCCCACGCGGTCGAGGGGCGTTGCCCCCGGCCCGTTGTTTCGGCTATGGAGACCCTCCTTCGGTCGGCAGGGGATTCCCACGCTCGCGCGGCCGCCGAAGGGCGGGAGCCAACCCGTTGAAAAATCGAGCTGGTGACGTGGCCGAGTGGCTGAAGGCAACGGTTTGCTAAATCGTCATACCTGAAAGGGTATCGAGGGTTCGAATCCCTCCGTCACCGCCACCTTCCCCAGATCGCCTTCCCCAGATCGCGCGCTTCCGACACGGACATCGGCTGAGAATCGTCGGGGAAGCCCCCGAGGCGACAGGCCCCGCCCGGTCCGCAAGGCGGTGCTAGTCGCTGCGCCGCCAGCGCCAGACCAGAACGGCGATCACCATGAGGGCGAGGCCGGCCAGGGCCGGTTCGAGCGCGCCCGGCGGCAGCAGGCTCAGGCCCCGGCCCGCCAGATAGCCCGGCGCGAGCATGACCGGGATCCAGAGCACGGCGCCGGCGACATTGGCGGCCTGGAAGGGCAGGCGGCGCATGGTCAGCATGCCGGCGGCCAGCGGCACGAGCGAGCGGATCGGGCCGGTGAAGCGTCCCACGATCATGGTCAGCACGCCGGCGCGACGAATGAACAGCCGTGCGCGGGCGACCGAGCGACGCCGGCTGCGAAGCCAGCGGTGGCGCAGGGCCGAGGGGCCCATCCAGCGTCCAAGCTCGTAGGAGACGGCGTCGCCCAGGATGGCGCCCAGGATCGCCCAGAAGAGCAGGGGCCCGGGGGACAGGACGCCCGATCCGAGCAGCGCGCCGATGGCCAGCAGCATGGCCGTGGACGGTACGAAGAAGCCGACGAAGGCCAGGCTCTCGGCGAAGACGAGCACGCCGACGGCGAGTCCGGCCTGCTCCGGATGGGCGGCGATCCAGGCGCCGATTCCGCTCTCGGCGGCGCTGGCCGGCTCGGCGTTTTGAAGCATCCGACTGAAAGCCCCTCCAACGGTTGAGGTTCCCTTCCCGCCCGGTGGCGAAGCCGCCTAGGATGGCCTCGGCCCGCGGCAGGGGCGGGCGGTTCTTTGAACGGATTGAAAGGCGGGCGCAACGACCCGCCGCACGGGGAAACGATAGGGATGAGACAACAGGCTTTGGCGGCCCTGGCCGCGGTTCTGCTTGCGACGACCGCCTCCGGCGGCGTGGCCCGCGCTCAGGAAGCGGCGGCTGTGGCGGCCCATCAGGTCCCGCCCGGCGCCGTCGAGGAATTCGCCGAGATGCGGGACGGCGTGAAGCTGGCGGCCAATGTCTACAAGCCCGCGGGCCAGGGGCCTTGGCCGGTCATCCTGTCGCGCACGCCCTACATCAAGGATCCGCGCGGCGACAACACCGCCGAGCGGCTCGCCGCCCAGGCCAGGCGCTACACCGACGCCGGCTATGTCTTCGTGCTGCAGGACGTCCGCGGCAAGGGGCGTTCCGAAGGCTTCTACGCCGCCTTCGAGGACGACATCGAGGACGGCTACGACACTGTCGAATGGGCGGCCCGCCAGCCCTGGAGCAACGGCAGGATCGGCATCACGGGCGGCTCGGCGCTCGGCATCACGGCCAACGCCGCGGCCATGGCCGCTCCGCCGCACCTGGCGGCGGCCTATGTCGTGGTCGCCCCCACCGACCGGAACCGCAATTCCTACATGGGCGGGGTTCTGAAGGAGAAGGACACGGTGGGCTGGCTGCAGCGCCAGGGCGTCGCCGACGAGGTCATCGACATGACCCGGGCCCGCGTCACCGACGACGTCTTCTGGAACCGTGCGGCCATGAGCACGAACCGCAAGTACATCCAGATCCCGATGTACAATGTCGGCGGCTGGTACGACATCTTCGCCAACGGCAATCTCGACAACTTCACCTGGTTGCAGAACGAGGGGGCGAAGGGCGCCCGGGGCAATCAGAAGCTGCTGATGGGCCCGTTCGGCCACGGAGACCTCTCCGGCGACCTGGAATATCCGGGCTTCGACCGCCTGAACCTGGGCGGGGAGGAGGAGATCCGCTGGTTCGACCACTGGCTGAAGGGTGAAGCCAACGGGATCATGGAGGAGCCGCCGGTCAGCTATTTCATGATGGCCAGCGCGCGGAAGGGGGCTCTGTCGGACAAGAACCGCATGGTGCGCGCCGCCAACTGGCCGCCCGCTTATCGAGAGGTCCGCTATTATCTGACGCCGGACAGGGGGCTGACGCGGGACGAGCCGACGGCCCAGGCCTCGAAGACCAGCTACCGCTTCGATCCGGCCAATCCGGTTCCCACGGTGGGCGGGGCCAACCTGACCTTCGAGCGTGGTCCCATGGACCAGCGGGCCATCCCGCAGCGGCAGGACTATCTTCGGTTCCAGACGCCGGTTCTGGACGGGGATGTGGTGATCGCCGGCCCCATCAAGGTGGAGCTCTACGGCGCCACCGACGGGCTGGACACGGACTTCGTCGCCAAGCTGGTCGACGTCTATCCCGACGGCTACGAGGCCATCGTCCTCGATGCGCCGATCCGCGCCCGCTATCGCGGCGGCCGCATGCCGGACGAGGTGCGGATGATGACGCCGGGCGCGCCGGAACGTCTGGAGATCGACCTCTGGTCGACCGCCCTGACCTTCGAAAAGGGCCATCGCATCGCCCTGCATGTCACCTCGTCCAACAGTCCGCGGTTCGAGGTGAACCCCAACACCGGTGAGGCGCCGGGCCGCCAGACGATGAAGCCGCGGGTGGCGGTGAACAGCGTCTTCCACGACGCGGCCCACCCGTCGGCTCTCGTGCTGCCGGTCATCTATCCCGACGAGGACTAGGTCGCCGGTCTCAGACGCGTTCGGGCGGGTCCGGCGTTTCCTCGGCGGGCTCGCCCAGGTCCGTCTCCGGCGCGGTCCTGTGGCCCAGCTTCTTCACATAGGCCTCGTGTTCCTTGACCAGCTCGGACGGCTGGGGATGCGGCTCGTCGGCGTCGATCCCGTACTCCTGGCCACGGTAGCCGGCCTCGATGTTCGGGTCCTGGGGGTCGGCCTTCGGGGGCGGGGTGTCGGCCATGGAAGCGCCTCGCTTTCGGCTGAAGTCGGTGGTCTGAGGGAAATGGCTTGCGACCTTCTGTCGTTCCGTGCGCCAGACGACATTAACCCTTCGCCTTGACCATATTCCTGGTAAACCGCACGCGGTTCGCGAGGACATCATGGCTAACAGAAAAGACCGTAAGCGGCGCGTGCAGGCGCTGGGCGAGAACCTCCAGGCCATGTTCCGCGATCTCAGCGCCCGCCCCATGCCGGACCGGATCGCCTCTGTCGTCGATCAGCTCGAGGGCGGGGAGCCTCAGGCCGCTTCGGACGGGCCCCCCCTGCGTTCTAGGCTGAATTGACCGCGTCGGAGGCCGGCGCGCCGTCGGCCATCACGTCGGTGGCGTCGCCGGCGTCCATGATTTTCAGGAGCCGGGCGCGGGCGCGGTTCACGCGGCTCTTGATGGTCCCGAGAGCGCAGCCGCAGATTTCGGCCGCCTCCTCATAGGAAAGACCCGCGGCGCCGACCAGGATCAGCGCCTCGCGATGCTCGTCGGGCAATTGCGCCAGGCCGATCTGCAGCGCGTGCAGCGCCACGCTCCAGTCCTGGGTGGGCGGCGACTTCAGCATGCGCGCGTAGTCGCCGTCCTCGTCGCGCACCTCGCGGCGGCGGCGCACGACATTCGTGTAGTAGGTGTTGCGCAGGATGGTGAAGAGCCAGGCGCGCAGGTTCGAGCCGGGCTCGAACTTATCCTTGTTGGCCCAGGCCTTGATCAGCGTGTCCTGCACCAGGTCGTCGGCGTCCGAGCCGTTGTGGCACAAGGACCAGGCGAACGCCCGAAGCGCCGGAATCATGGCGACCACATCGTCTCGCCACTCGCTGCGCGTGGTCATCGAACCCTCGAATACATACTGGCTCGCCCCGTCACGAAGGTCGCCCCGGATAAGCTGCAACGTGGCGGCCGACCTTCCGTTCCGGGTTGCAAGCGCGACGCCAGGGCCCATTTTTGGGGAACGCCGTTCGCCTCTGTGCGTTCGTCACCATCCTGGGGAGGCGTCTGCGGTCCTGCGCACGCGCCGCTCCATCGACCACGGGGAGGGGAGCCTTGGCGCCATCGGATGACGCACCGGCCATCGACAGGCCGTCGAGGGCGGTCGATGCACGACTGGCCCGGTTCCTGGAGACCCGCGCGCGGACCGAGTGGCTGGCGCGCGAGCTGACGCCCGAAGACCAGTGCGCGCAGTCGATGCCCGATGCGAGCCCGACCAAGTGGCACCTCGGCCACGTCACCTGGTTCTTCGAGACCTTCCTGCTCAAGCCGCACCTGCCGGGCTATCGCCCGTTCGACGAGCGGTTCGGCTATGTCTTCAATTCCTACTACGAGGCGCTCGGCCCGCGTCAGCCCCGGCCGCAAAGGGGCCTGCTGACGCGCCCGCGGCACGAGCGGGTGATGGCCTACCGGGCGCATGTGGACGAGGCCATGACGCGCCTGCTGCTGAGCGAGGTCGCCGGGCTCGATCCTCTGGTCGATCTGGGGCTGGCGCATGAGGAGCAGCATCAGGAACTGATCCTGATGGACATCCTCCACCTGTTCGCCCAGTCGCCGCTGAAACCGGCCTATGGCCATGGCTCGCCGGCGCCGGCCGCCGATCCCGGGGCGATGGGTTTCGTCGGCTTCGACGGCGGGCTGGTGGAGATCGGCCATGAGGGAGCGGACTTCGCCTTCGACAACGAGGGGCCGCGCCACAAGGTCTATCTGGAGCCGTACCGCCTGGCCGACCGGCTGGTCACCAACGCAGAGTGGCTGAGCTTCATGGCGGAGGGCGGCTATGGGCGGCCCGAATTCTGGCTTTCCGACGGTTGGGCCCTGGTCCAGGCCGAAGGCTGGCGCGCGCCCGCCTACTGGGAGCCGGGCCCGGACGGCGCCTGGCGCGAGATGAGCCTGCACGGGCTTCATCCCCTCGATCCGCACGCGCCGGTCGCCCATGTCAGCTACTACGAGGCCGACGCCTACGCCGCCTGGGCCGGGGCGCGCCTTCCGACCGAGGCGGAGTGGGAGGCGGCGGTCCAGGGGCGCGCGCCCGAGGGCAACTTCATCGGCCGGGCCACGCCGCAGGTGCGAAGCGCCGAGGGCGGGGGCCTGCGCCAGATGTTCGGCGATCTCTGGGAATGGACGCGCAGCGCCTATGGCCCCTATCCCGGCTTCGCCCCGGCCGGCGGCGCCGTGGGCGAGTACAACGGCAAGTTCATGAGCGGACAGATGGTGCTGCGCGGCGGCGCCTGCGTCACGCCGCCCGGCCATGTCCGGGCCACCTATCGCAACTTCTTCCACCCCCATCAGCGCTGGATGTTCTCCGGGGTCCGCCTGGCCAAGGACGGCAAGGGCGATGACGCGGTCCGTCCCGCCAGCGAGTTCGAGCGCGACGTGCTGAGCGGGCTGGCGAAGCCCCAGAAGGCCGTGCCCCCCAAGTACTTCTACGACGCCGAGGGCTCGCGGCTGTTCGAGGAGATCTGCAAGCTCCCGGAGTACTATCCGACACGGACGGAGATCGCGCTGCTCAAGGACGCCGCGGGCGAAATCGCCGCCTACATTCCCGACGGGGCGGCCCTCGTGGAGTTCGGCAGCGGCGCCAGCGTGAAGACCCGCGCCCTGCTCGATCAGGCCCCGCAGATCGGCCTCTACACGCCCATCGACATCAGCGGGAGCGCCCTCGCCGAAGCCACGGAGAGGCTCCAGGCCGACTATCCGGCCCTGGCGGTCGCGCCCCTGGAAGACGACTTCACGACGGCCTTGACCCTGCCGGCGGCCACCCAGGGACGGCCCCATGTCGGCTTCTTCCCGGGCTCGACCATCGGCAATCTCGACCCCCGCGAGGCGGTCGAGTTCCTGGCCAACGCCAGGCGGCTGCTCGGCGAGGGATCACGCTTCCTCGTCGGCGTCGATCTTGTGAAACCGGAAGATGTGCTGATCGCCGCCTATGACGACGCCCAGGGCGTGACGGCGGCCTTCAACCTGAACCTGCTGACCCGCATCAACCGGGAGCTGGACGGCGACTTCGACCCCGATGGCTTCGCTCACCGGGCGCGGTGGAATTTGGAGGCCTCCCGCGTGGAGATGCATCTGGAGAGTCTGCGCGACCAGACGGTCCGCGTCGCCGGACGGGCCTTCCGCTTCGCCCCGGGCGAGACGGTCCACACGGAGAACTCGCACAAGTTCGCGCCCGAGGCCTTCGAGGCTCTGGCGCGAAAAGGGGGCTGGCGGCTGGAGCGGCGCTGGATCAGCGCCGCGCCAGCCTTCGGGCTGTTTCTGCTGGCGGCCTAGGCTTCGTCTTCGCGGGTCCGGCCGCCGCCGCGAGAGGCTTCTCCGCCCTTGCGGCCGGCCGAGGCGGCCAGGTCGCGGTCTTTGGCGAAGCTGCGCTTCTCGCCCGGAACGCTCGCGCCGCCTTTGCGCGCGATTTCGCGGCGCCGTTCGGGGTTCATGGCGGCGAAGCCGCGGCGCGCGCGGGGCTGGTTGGGATCGGCAATGCTCATGGGTCACTCCTTGTCAGGCGGCGGGAGCCCCGGCGTTCGTTCCTCCGGCGCCGGAGGAGTCCTGCCAAGGCTCCGCTCAAGCAAACCCGCGAGGCGCATCTGAGGTTGCGTTGTCGAATCTCAGAATTTTTTCAGGTGGATCACCGGTGTCTCCGGCCTAATCCGGGCCGGCGGACGGTCGCCCGAAGGATACGGCCGGCGGCTCCGCCCCGCCACTGCGCCGCTGCCCAAAGCGGGGCGCCGGCGCGGGCCGCCGGACCGCTCAGGGACGCTCCGTCAGATCGGCAGGATGACCCGCGCGGTAAGGCCGCCGCCCAGGCGGTTGGCCATGACCACGTCCCCCCCGTGAGCGCGGGCGATGGAGCGGACGACGGCCAGGCCAAGGCCGATGCCGCCGGTCTCCCGGCTGCGCGAGGGTTCTCGGCGATAGAAGGGTTCGAAGACGCGTTCGATCTCGGCCTCGGGGATGCCGGGCCCCTCGTCGGCGATCTCGACGATGGCCGACCGGTCCTCGGTGAACACCCGCGCCCGCGCCGAGCCGCCGAACTTGATGGCGTTCTCCGCCAGATTGGTGACCAGCCGCCGCAGGGCGACCGGGTCGCCGAACACCACCACCTTCTGGGCGTCCTGCACCTCGATCGCCGCGCCCGTCTCGGCCATCTCGTCGCAGACGCTCTCCACCAGGGAGGCGAGTTCGAGGCGTGTCCGTTTGCCGGGCCGCGTGGCGTCGCGGACGAAGCCGAGGGTGGCGGCGACCATGGCCTCCATCTGGTCGATGTCGGCGGCCATCTTGGCGCGCTGGTCCTCCGGCGCGCTCTCGATCCGGAAGCGCAGGCGGGTGAGGGGAGTCCGCAGATCGTGGGCGATGGCCCCCACCATGGCCGTGCGGTCCTGAACATAGCGGCGCAGCCGCTCCTGCATGCCGTTGAACGCCTTCACCGCCACGGAGATCTCCGCCGAGCCGCGGATGGCCAGGGGCGGAGCGTCAGGATCGCGGCCGAGCCGTTCGGCCGCCTCGGCGAACAGGCGGAAGGGCTGCGACAGGCGTTTGGCGAACAGATAGGCGATGGGCGCCATGACCAGCGAGGAGAGAAGGAACCAGAGCAGCACCCTCTGCTGCCAGACGTTGAGGCCGAAGCCGGGCTCCGGGCGCACCACCGACCAGCGCCCGTCCGGCCGCTTCATGGCGATCTCGAAGGGGGCGACGAGAAAGCGGTCCTCCGCCCCTTCGCCGCCGGCGCGCTCCATCCGGTCGCGCACGATGCGGAAGACGCGCCGGTCGGAGATCGGCAGGCGGTAAGTCTTGGCCACCACGATGTCCTCGTGCGGCACGCCCAGATCGTCGGCCAACTCGTCGCGCGCCCAGATCATGGTCTCGCCGGGCGAGTCGTCGCTCGGGCGGGAGTCGACGATCCGGTGCTGCAGGGGGCGGCGGTCGATCAGCTCGGGCGGCGAACCTTCCAGCGCCTGCTCGATCTCCGAGAAGCGGTAGAAGTCGGGCACCGGCGGCGGCAGGTTGAACAGCAGGAACACGCTGATCGCCTGCGCGATGATGAGGCTCAGCCCCACCAGAAGCAGCACCTGCACGAAGAGGGAGGCGGTGGGGCGGCCGTGGCCGCGCCGCCTCATGGGCGCTTCACCTTCGGCGTGAACATATAGCCCTCGTTGCGGATGGTCCGGATCAGGTCGTGGCCGCCGCCGTCGTCGAGCTTGCGGCGCAGACGGCTGATCTGCACGTCGATCGCCCGGTCGAAGGCGTCGGAATCCGGACCGCGGGCATAGTCCAGCAACTGGTCGCGGGTCAGCACCCGCTGCGGCCGCTCGACAAAGGCGCGGAGCAGCGAGAACTCCCCCGAGGACAGGTTGACCACCACGCCCTGCGGCGACCGCAGTTCACGCCGCACAAGGTCCAGACGCCAGCCGGCGAATTCGCAGGCCGTGCCGAACTCCTCCTGGGCGCCACGCTGCTCGGCGCGGCGCAGGACGGCGCGGATTCGAGCCAGGAGCTCGCGTGGGTTGCAGGGCTTGGAGAGATAGTCGTCGGCGCCGAGTTCAAGCCCGACAATGCGGTCGGTGTCCTCGCCCATGGCCGAGAGCATGATCACCGGCGGACCTTCGCCCACCGACAGGCGCCGACAGATGGCCAGGCCGTCCTCGCCGGGCAGCATCACGTCCAGCACGATCAGGTCCACGGACTCCCGGTCGAGCACCTGCTCCATCTCATGGGCGTCTCCGGCGGTGGCGACCGAATAGCCGTGGCGGCCGAGAAAGTCGGACACCACGTCGCGGATCCCCGGGTCGTCGTCGACCATCAGGATGCGGGCGGCGTGGGCGGGCTGTTCGGCGGCTTGCATGGCCTTCATTGTCCTGCCGGAGCGTAACGGTCAGATTTCACGCTTGAAAGGCAGGGTGCGCCTCATCGGCCCAGCACCTGATCGGCGACGAACGGATTGGTCCGTCGCTCGGCGCCGAAGGTCGACATCGGTCCGTGTCCGCAGACGAACTGGACGTCGTCCCCCAGGGGCCAGAGCTTGCCGGTGATCGCGTTGATCAGGTCCTGGTGGTTGCCGCGGGGGAAGTCGGTGCGGCCGATGGAGCCCTGGAAGAGCACGTCGCCGACCTGGGCGAACTTCGTCTGGGGGTGGAAGAAGATGACGTGGCCCGGCGTGTGGCCGGGACAGTGGTAGACCTCGAACGCCGTCTCCCCGAGCTGCACCCGGTCGCCGTCCTCGAGCCAGCGGTCGGGCGTGAAGCTGCGCGCCTCGGGCATGCCCCAGCGGGCGCCGGAGGCCTCCATCTGGTCGATCCAGAAGGCGTCGTCCCTGTGCGGGCCCTCGATGGTGGCGCCGGTGGCCGCCTTCAGCGCGGCGGTCCCCCCGGCATGGTCCATGTGGCCATGGGTGATCCAGATCTTCTCCAGGGTCAGGCCGTGTTGGGCCAGCGCCTCCAGCAGGCGCGGCACCTCGCCGCCGGGATCGATGATGGCGGCCTTCTTCGTCTTCGTGCACCACACGATGGTGCAGTTCTGGGCCAGCGGCGTGACGGGCGCGATCAGGGCGCGGATCGGGGGTTCGGGAGCGGTCTCGGTCATGTCGGCCCCAGGATCGACCTTCCCAGCGCATAAGAAAAGACCCGGGGCGCAGGCCGGCCCCGGGTCCATCTGTCGTCAGTCGCGGTCGCGGCTCGGCGGCGGCGCGCCCGGCATGGGCGGAACCGGGTCGGGCGGGGCGTCGGCGTCGAGTTCGTGGACCTCGACGACGCCGCGGGCGACGTTGGAGTGGCGGAAGCCGTAGAGGAAGTAGACCACCAGGCCGATGGCCCCCCAGACGGGCAGCACCATCATCGCCTGCACCGGCAGGCTGAGATAGAGCAGCAGGGTGCCGATCATCGCCACCGGCGCGACCACCCAGACGAGGGGCGTGCGGAAGGGCCTCGGCCGGTTCGGCTGGGTGTGGCGCAGGATGAGCACCGCCATGGCGACCATGAAGAAGGCGAACAGCGTCCCGGAGTTGGAGATGTCCGCCAGGCGGCCGACGGGCAGGAAGGCCGCGAAGAAGGCGACCACCACGCCGGTGATCATGGTGACGATGTGCGGCGTCTTCCACTTCGGATGGATGGCCGACAGGAAGCCCGGCAGCAGGCCGTCGCGGCTCATCACGAAGAAGATCCGCGTCTGGCCGAAGAGCATGATCAGGATGACCGAGGGCAGGGCGAGGAAGGCGGCGATGCCGATCAGATCGCCGATCCGCTCCCAGCCCACCGACCGCAGCACGTGGGCCAGGGCCTCGCGCGAGCAGACCAGGGGTTCGGTCCCTGCGGCCGTCATGGCCTGGCACTGGGCGGCCAGTTCGGGCGTGCCGGGTTCGAGCACCATGCCGCCGGGGCCGACGAGGGGCTGGGCGCCGAGCGAACCGATCGCGCCCGCCGCCACCAGGAGGTAGAAGACGGTGCAGATCAGCAGCGAGCCGATCAGGCCGATGGGCACGTTGCGCTGCGGGTTCTTGGTCTCCTCGGCGGCCGTCGAGACGGCGTCGAATCCGACATAGGCGAAGAAGATCGAGGCGGCCGCCCCGACCGCGCCCAGGCCCGAGCCGTGCCCGGCGCCGAACCATCCGTTGGGCAGGAAGGGTTCGAAGTTCTCGCCCTTCAGGACCGGCAGGGTCAGAGCGATGAAGACCGTCAGGGCGGTCACCTTCACCGCCACCAGCACGGCGTTCACGCGGGCGCTCTCGGTCGTCCCGATCATCAGCAGAAGCGTGACCAGCAGGGCGATGAGCAGGGCGGGAAGGTTGACGATCCCGCCGGCATAGGGCCCGACCACCAGGGCCTGGGGCAGTTCGACGCCCCAACTCCCCAGAAGGCCGACGAAATAGCCCGACCAGCCCACCGACACCGCGCTGGCGGCCACGGCGTATTCGAGGATCAGCGCCCAGCCCACCATCCAGGCGATGAACTCGCCCATAACCGCATAGGAGTAGGTGTAGGCCGAACCCGCCACCGGCACCATGGAGGCGATCTCGGAATAGCAGAGCGCGGCGACCGCGCAGACTACGCCGGCGATGATGAAGGAGATCATCATGCCGGGGCCCGCCTTCTGAGCCGCCTCGGCGGTCAGGACGAAGATGCCGGTGCCGATGATGGCGCCGATGCCCAGCAAGGTCAGCTGCACCGCCCCGAGGCTTCGGTGCAGGGCTTTCTTCTCCGCGGTCGCCAGGATCGCGTCGAGCGGCTTAACGCGCCACATGTGTCCTCCAGATGTCCGACGGCTCCCCCGCCGCCGACGAGATTCGCGCCGACGGTGGCGCGCTTTCTTCAGCCCGGTCAAGCCGTATGCCGAAGGCGGCCACATGCCCGCGCCCGCGGCCGATGGGAAGCCTCGCCGGCTCTTTCCCGCGACGGGTCGCGGCGCTAGATGGCGCCGATGCTTCCCGTTGAGCAGATCGTGCCCGAGTTGAAGGCGGCCCTGGCCTCGGGCCCGAACGCCGTGCTGGTCGCGCCGCCCGGCGCGGGCAAGACGACGGTGGTTCCGCTGCGCCTGCTGGATGCGCCGTGGCGCGGCGACGGCCGGATCGTCGTGCTGGAGCCGCGGCGGCTGGCCGCGCGGGCCGCGGCCGCACGCATGGCTGCGACTCTGGGGGAGGCCGTGGGCGAGACGGTCGGCTATCGCGTGCGCATGCAGTCCAAGGTCTCCGCCCGCACGCGCATCGAGGTGGTCACCGAAGGCGTCTTCACCCGCATGATCCTGGCCGATCCCGGGCTTTCAGACGTGGCCTGCGTGATCTTCGACGAGTTTCACGAGCGCAGCCTGGACGCCGACCTCGGTCTGGCCCTCGCCCGCGACGCGCAGGGCCTGCTGCGCGAGGATCTGCGGCTCTTGGTCATGTCGGCGACGCTGGACGGCGCGGCGGTGGCGAAGGTCCTGGGCGACGCGCCGGTGATCGAGAGCCAGGGCCGGACCTTTCCCGTGGAGACCCGCTATCTCGGCCGCGACGATCGCCTGCGGATCGAGGACGCGGCCGTCCGCGCCATCGAAAAGGCCCTGGCCGAAGAATCCGGCGGCGTCCTCGTCTTCCTTCCGGGGCAGGGGGAGATCCTGCGGACGGCCGAGCGGCTTTCCGAACGCCTCCGCCGCACCGACGTGCTGACGGCGCCGCTCTACGGCGCCATGGACGTGAAGGACCAGGACCGCGCCATCGCCCCCGCGCCGGCGGGGATGCGCAAGGTGGTGCTGGCCACCTCCATCGCCGAGACCAGTCTGACCCTTCAGGGCGTGCGCGTAGTGATCGACTGCGGCCTGGCCCGCGTGCCGCGCTTCGATCCGGCCAGCGGACTGACGCGGCTGGCCACGGTGCGGGTCAGCCGTGCGGCCGCCGACCAGCGCCGCGGCCGCGCCGGCCGCACCGAGCCCGGCGTCTGCTATCGGCTGTGGGACGAGGCGGAGACCCGCGCCCTGCCGGCCTATGCCGATCCGGAGATCCTGGCGGCCGACCTCTCAAGCCTGGCGCTCGATCTCGCCCGCTGGGGCGCGAAGGACGCCGCCGATCTGGCCTTCCTCGACCCGCCGCCCCCGGCCGCCATGGCCGAGGCGCAGGCCCTGCTGCGCCGCCTGGAGGCGGTGAGCGGGGAGGGCGTGCTGACGCCGCACGGCGAGGCCCTGGCCGACATGCCCCTGCCGCCCCGCCTGGCCCACATGGTCCTCCGGGCCGCCGAGCACGGCCAGGGACGGCGGGCGGCGCGGATCGCGGCCCTCATTACCGAACGCGGCCTGGGCGGGCGGGACGCCCATCTCACCTGGCGGCTGGAAAGCTTCGAGCGGGACGGATCGGCGCGGGCGCGCGACGCCCGGGCCCTGGCCGACCGCTGGGCCAGGGGCGCGCCGCACGGCGACGCGCCGCCGCTGAGCGACGGCCAGCTGCTGGCGCTCGCCTATCCGGAGCGGGTGGCCCGGGCGCGCGGACCGCAGGGCGAATTCCAGCTGGCCAGCGGGCGCGGCGCCTTCGTCGAGGCCGCCGACGCCCTGGCGCGGGAGCCGTGGCTGGCCGTCGCCGAGCTCGGCGGCGGGGATCGCCGCGACCGCATCCTGCTGGCCGCCCCGCTAACTGAGGCCGAGATCCTGGAGACCTTCTCTCCCATCCTGGAGACCGAAGACCGGGTCGAGGAGAGCCCCGGCGGACGGGTCCGCCTGAAGCGGCTGACGCGTCTTGGGCGCCTCGTGCTGAAGGAGAGCGTGGACGAGACGCCGCCGGCCGAGGTGGTCGCCGCCGCCTTCGCCGCCCGTCTGCGGCGCGAGGGGCTGGGCGCGCTGAAATGGGGCCCGGCCGCCACGGCCCTGCGTCGGCGCGTGGCCTATCTGCGCGAGGCGGACCCCGCGACCTGGCCCGACCTGTCCGACCAGGCGCTGGCCGAGCGGCTGGAGGACTGGCTGACGCCCTTGCTGCACGATGTCCGGCGGCTCTCCGACCTGACGCCCGACCTGCTGGACGGCGCCCTGCGCACCCTGATCCCCTGGGACCTGCAGCGCCGGATCGAAGCCGAACTGCCCACCCACTGGACGGCGCCCACCGGCACCCGCGTGCAGATCGACTATGAGGCCGAGGGCGGCCCGCGGGCCGAGGTTCGGGTGCAGGAGGTGTTCGGCCTGAACGAGCACCCGAAGGTGGCCGGCCGCCCGCTGACCCTGGCCCTGCTGTCGCCCGCCCGGCGGCCCATACAGCTGACGCAGGATCTGCCCGGCTTCTGGAAGGGCTCGTGGAAGGATGTCCGGGCCGAGATGCGCGGGCGCTATCCCAAGCATCCCTGGCCCGAAGATCCCTCGGTCGCCGACCCGACGACGCGGGCCAAGCCCCGGTCCTAAGCGGCGGCCTTGGCCCAGCTGCGCGGATGCTGGGTGCGCAGGCCGACAGCCAGACGGTTCCAGGCGTTGATCGTCATGATGAGGACGGTGAGGTCGACGATCTCCTTGTCGCTGAAGTGGGCCTTCAGGGGCTCATAGGCCTCGTCCGGCGCCTTGCTGTCGGCGACCCGGGTCAGCGCCTCGGTCCAGGCGAGCGCCGCCCGCTCCCGCTCGGTGTAGAGACTCGACTCCCACCAGGCGGCCAGCAGGTGCAGCCGCTCCTCGCTCTCACCGCCGGCGCGGGCGTCGGCGGTGTGCATGTGCAGGCAGAAGGCGCAGCCGTTGATCTGGGAGGCGCGGGTCTTCACCAGCTCGACCAGGGTGTGGCCGAGGTCGGACTTCGCCAGGTGCTCCTCCAGGGCCATCATCGGCTTGAGGGCTTCGGGATGGACGGCGAAGGCGTTGATGCGGGGGCTCATGGTCATCTCCTTGAGGCGGGTTTCGCGACAAGGACGTCCGGGCGGCCCGATCTGTGACGTCAGGTGGCGGCGTAGATCATGATGCCGGTGGCCACCGACAGGTTCAGGCTGTCGGCCCGGCCGCGCATGGGGATCTTCACGTTCACGTCGCACAGGGCGGCCATTTCCGGCGGCAGGCCCTGCTGCTCGTTGCCCATCAGGATCAGGCTCGGCCGGACATAGTCGGCCTGGCGGTGGTCGACCTCGGCCGAGAGCAGGGTGCCGACGACCGAGCCGGGCCAATCCCGCCGCCAGGCGGCGAACTCCGCCTCGCTGGCCTTGGCGAGCGGCACGGCGAAGACCGAGCCCATGGTGGCGCGCACGGCCTCCACCGAATAGGGGTCGCAGCACTCGCCGACCAGGATGACCGCCCCGCAGCCGGCCGCGTCGGCGGTGCGGATGATGGTCCCGAGATTGCCGGGGTCGCGCACCCGGTGCAGCGCCACCCAGCAGGGCGCGCTGGCCGGCTGGAATGCGGTGAGGGGGACGAAGCGCTGCTTGAAGACGCCGACCACCGCCTGCGGATTGTCGCGCCGGGAGACCTTGGCGAGGATGTCCTGGGTGACCTCGATCACCTCGCCGCCGGCGTCCTCGGTCGCCCGCACGGCGGCCTTCAGCAGCGGATGGCTCGCCGCCTCCTTGCCGAACATCAGGATCTGCGGCGCGATCCCCTGTT
The DNA here is from genome assembly GCF_013911965.1 of Phenylobacterium sp. Lineage (GTDB taxonomy): Bacteria > Pseudomonadota > Alphaproteobacteria > Caulobacterales > Caulobacteraceae > Phenylobacterium. Next base: position 115,952 of record NZ_JACESE010000002.1, read on the forward strand.
CGACGCCCTCGGTCACGTTCTTCAGGCCCTCGGCCACGAAGAGGCCGCTCTCGTCGCGGGCCTTGCGCAGGTGCAGGGCGCGGACGGCCTTCACGGTCGGATTGGTCAGGGACGTGACGACCCGGCTGCTCATGCCGACCACCGGGCGTAGAAGGACAGCCCGATCTCCCGTTCGCCGGAATCCTCCGACAGGGCCAGCTCGCCCCATTCGACCGTCCCGCCGCGCCCGTCCAGGCGGTCGGCGATCAGCCCGGCCAGGGCCGCGCCCGAGATCCGCGCCGCATAGGCGTTGAGGATCAGGAAGGAGGCCTTGTCCGACAGAAGCTGGGCGCACAGGGCCGACAGCTCCGGCAGGTCCTCGAACAGGCGCCAGACCTCGCCCGTCGGGCCGCGGCCATATTTCGGAGGATCGAGGATGACGCCCTCGTACTGCGAGCCGCGCCGGACCTCGCGCTGGACGTAGCGGCGGGCGTCTTCGCAGATCCAGCGAATCGGCCGGTCCGTCAGGCCCGACAGTTCGGCGTTCTCGCGCGCCCAGCCGATCGCCTTCTTCGAGGCGTCCACATGGGTGACCGCCGCGCCCGCCGCCGCGCAGACCAGGCTGGCCACGCCGGTGTAGCCGAAGAGGTTCAGGACGCGCGGCTGTTCGGAAAGGCTGCGGATGCGGGTCTCGAGCCAGTCCCAGTTAGCCGCCTGCTCGGGAAAGAAGGCCAGGTGCCGGAAGGCGGTGAAGCGGGCGTTGAAGCGCGCCTGCCGCCAGGCCATGGGCCAGGTTTCCTTGGGCTTGCCCTGGAAGCGCCAGCGGCCCGCGTCCTCCTCGTCCGTGGGGTCGAAGACCGCGTCGGCGGCGTCCCAGACCTGGGCGGGCAGGCGCGGCGACCACAGGCACTGCGGCTCGGGCCGTACGACCTTGTAGGGGCCGTAACGTTCCAGCTTCCGGCCATCGCCGGAATCCAGCAGGGCGTAGTCGTCCCAGGCGGTGGTGCGCATGACGCCTGGCGCAGGCGCGATCTTCGGGCGGGCGGCGCTCATCGGCTGGGCTTACGAAAAACCGGGCGCGGGCGCCAGAGGGCGTATCTTTCAACGACGGAGTATGCTCAAAGCGGCTGAAACCATTGGATAAACGCAGGCGGGGTTGTCACAGCCCGCGATTTGGTTTCCGCTGTTCAGGTTGTGAGTGAGGGGGAGTTCCGTCGGTGACCGCGACCACCACCCGGCGCCGGTCGGCGCGCAAGGCCAAGGGGGACGGCCATCTTCGGCGCGCCGAGATCCTGGAGGCGGCCGAGCGCATCTTCGTGGCCGAGGGCTACGAGGGCGCCACGATCCGCAAGATCGCCGACGAGGTCGGGGTCTCCTCCACCGCGCTCTACATGCACTTCCAGGACAAGGCGTGCATCCTGCTGGAGATCGCCGAAGGCGTGATGCAGCAGCTGCTGGACCGCAACAGCCAGATCGCCGCGCGCCCGCTCGATTCGGTCACCCGCACGCGCATGATGCTGGAGGCCTATATGCGCTGGGGGTTCGAACACCCCAACGCCTACCAGCTCGTCTTCTCGCATGTGCGGCCGTTCCCGGAGGGCGCCGACGCGACCGGCGAACTGGCCATGGCCTGCTATGAGAAGTTCAGCGGCGTGGTGCGCGAAATCGCCGCCGAGGGGCGGCTGCGCAAGGGCGGCGCCGACAGCGCGGCCCAGGCCCTCTGGGCCGGCTGCCACGGGGTGGTGGCGCTTTGCCTCTCGCGCAAGACCTTCCCGTGGGCGCCGGTGGACGAGCTCATTGACGTCACCATCGACGGCCTGCTCACCGGCCTGACCATCGACTGAGCGTTCAGTCGCTGGCCGTCGTCGACCCGCCATAGCGGTATCCGCCCCGCGCCAGGTCCTCCGAAAGAGTGATCTTGGCGCGGCCGTCGTTCAGACGGGCGCGGTAGACCTGCGCGCCTTCCATGACCCGCATGACGTAGTTGCGCGTCTCCGAGAAGGGGATGCATTCCACGAAGTCGATGGGGTCGGTGCCGGCCCCGCGGGGATCGCCGCAGAAGCCGATCCACTGCGCCGGGCGGCCTGGACCGGCGTTGTAGGCGGCGATGGCCATGACGTAGGAGCCGCTGAACTGGTTCAGCATCTGGGAGATATAGGTCGAGCCCAGACGCATATTGTAGTCCGGATCGTCCAGCAGGCCGGGCGAGTAGGAAACGCCGATCTGCCGGGCGACGAGTTGGGCCGTGGCCGGCATCACCTGCATCATGCCGCGCGCCCCCGCCGGGGACCGGATCAGCGGATCGAAGCCGCTTTCCTGACGCGTGATTCCAAGGACCAGCGCCTTTTCCGGGGCGGCCGGAATCTCCGGCGGGCTGCGGTAGGGATAGCCGCGCAGGGGCAGGATGAAGCCCTGGCTGGCGGCGCCGCGCACGACGAACATGGACGCGGTCTGGTCGCCGTAGCCGCGCGTGAGGTCCACCAGCAGGGCCTGCTCGGCGGCGTTGGGCAGGTGGTCCTCCAGGTTCATCACGAAGACGCGGAAGAGGCTCTGCTCGTCGATCTCGTGCAGGCGGCGGATGGCGCGCACCTGGTCGCGGCCCTCGAAGCGGGCGCGGTCGAACTCGGTGATGTCCGGTTCCGGCGGCAGGACCATGACGCCGTCGCCGACCTTTTCCCCGGCCAACTGGCCATAGAAGGTCGTGTTGTGCTCGGCCGCGGCCCGATAGAAGGACTGGGCGCCGGCCGCGTCGCCCATGGCCTCGTGGGCCCGGCCACGCCAGTACAGCGCCCGCCCGCGCGTGATGGGCGAGGAGCCGATCTCTGCGATGGCGGCGAAGTGGCGGTCGGCCAGCTTCGGATCGTTCAGCCGCCGAAGCGCAAGCCAGCCGGCGTAGAACTCCGCCTCGGCGGCGTCGGCGCCTTCGGTCAGGCCGGTATTGGCCGAGGCGCGATAGGCGTTGCGGTAGTCGCCGGCGCGCAGGGCCGACAGCGTCAGGCGATAGCGCTCGTCCCAGACGCGATCGGCCGCCACGCGCAGTTTCGCATGCTCGGGCGGCAGGGGGCTAAGCACGTCGTAGGCGCGGCTCTCCTGGCCGCGGCGGCGGTAGTAGGGGGCCCGTTCGAAGGCGATGCCGGGGTGGGCGGCCTGGGCCGGCGTCAGGGCCGCCACCAGCGCCTCGGCGTTGGCCGATCCGTCGCGCAGGGCCATCCGGGCCTGGGCGACGGCGCGTTCCTCAGCCGGCAGCAGACCGACCATGGCCTGGGCGGCCGGACCCTGCGGGCCGTAGAGCAGCAGGTCGGCGCGGCGGGTGTGGTCCTCCGCCGTCAGCAAGCCGCCGAACTGGGCGAGCATGGAGGCCTGGGCGTCGGCCTCGAACACCTCATTGCGCCAGAAGTCGCGGACGAGGGCGGCGGCCTCGGCCTGCTGGCCCGCGCCGAGATAGGCCGAGGCCAGGGCCATGGCGCCGCGCGCCGTCTTCGGCCGCTCGCCGCCGAACCAGGCGATGGTCTCCTGCGGCGAGAGGCCGGAAGTGGCGAGAAGCTTCTCGGCCGTTTCCTGGCGCCAGGTCCCCCGGGGCCAGCCCATCAGGTCGCGGCGGGCCTGATCGACCTGGAAGAAGCCCATGGATTCGCCGGCCACGTCGACCAGGGCCCAGGTGGCGATCTTCTTGGCGATCGGATCGCTCATCGCCTGGATCAGGCTGGTCGCGCCGGCCACGTCGCTGCGGCGGGCCGCGGCGATGGCCTGCTTCAGCATCTGATTCTCGCTGGCGCTCAGCGGCTGAAGGGGCGGCCGGTGGACCGGCTGGAGCTCGATCGGCTTGGGGAAGGGATCGGTGGCCGTCGCCCGAGGAGTCTGCGCATCGGGCGCTCCACTGGCCAGGAACAGCGTCGCGGCGGTCAGCAGGGTCTTCGGCGCGAGAAAAGGCAAGCGGCGGTCTCCAGGGTTACGCGGACATGATACGGGCGGTTGCGGGCCGGGGCGCGTCGGACATATTGTCCGCGCACCTCAATAGGCCGCAATATGATGCGGCGCTTTCACGGCTTTTTGCTGACAATGTCCGAACCTCTGTTTAGGGGCGTGATGCCGGCCCTGATCACGCCCTTCCGCGACGGCGCGGTGGACGAGGACGCCTTCGTGGCCCTCGTCGAACGGCAGATCTCCGGCGGCGTCCACGGCCTGGTGCCGGTGGGCACCACCGGCGAGTCCGCCACGCTCACCCATGACGAACACCGCCGCGTCGTCGATCTTTGCGTCAAGACCGCCGCCGGCCGCGTGCCGGTGATCGCAGGCGCAGGCTCCAACTCGACACGCGAGGCGATCGAGCTCGTCCAGCACGCCAAGGCCGTCGGCGCCGACGCCGCCATGGTCGTGACGCCCTACTACAATCGCCCGAGCCAGGAGGGCATGTACGCCCACTATGCGGCGATCAACGAGGCCGTGCAGCTGCCGATCATCGTCTACAACGTGCCCTCGCGCACCGGCGTGGACATCTCCAACGACACGCTGGGCCGCCTCTCCAAGCTGCCCAACATCGTCGGCGTGAAGGACGCCACCGGCGACATGACGCGCCCGACCATGCAGCGCCTGCTCTGCGGCGCCGACTGGGTGATGCTGTCGGGCGACGATCCGACGGCCCTGGGCTACATGGCCCACGGCGGGCACGGTTCGATCTCGGTGACGGTGAACGTCGCGCCCGACCTCTGCTCCACCTTCTACAACGCCGCCCTCGGCGGGGACTGGAAGACGGCCCTCTACTGGCAGGACCGGCTTTATCGGCTGCACAAGGCGCTGTTCACCGACGCCTCGCCGGCGCCGACCAAGTTCGCCCTGTCGCATCTGGGCCTGTGCGGCGAAGAGGCCCGCCTGCCCATCGCGCCGGCCTCGGAGGCCTCCCGCAAGGAGGTCCTCGCGGCCATGGGCGAGGCGGGGCTGATCTAGGCCATGGCGGGCAAGGTCATCGCGGAGAACCGGCGCGCCCGGTTCGACTACTTCCTCGACGACGCGGTCGAGGCGGGCCTCGCCCTCACCGGCAGCGAGGTGAAGTCCCTGCGCGAGGGCAAGGCCAATATCGCCGAGTCCTACGCCGCGGTGGAGGGGCAGGAGATCGTGCTGATCAACGCCGACATTCCGCCCTACGCCAAGGCCAGCCACTTCAACCATGAGCCGCGCCGGCCGCGGAAGCTGCTGCTGCACCGCCGCCAGATCGACCGCCTCATCGGCGCGGTCCAGCGGGAAGGGCGGACCATCGTGCCCACCAAGCTCTATTGGAACGACAAGGGCCTGGCCAAGCTCGAGATCGCGCTCGCCAAGGGCAAGAAGCTGCACGACAAGCGCGAGACCTCGGCCGAACGCGACTGGCAGCGCGACAAGGCCCGGCTGCTCCGCGACAAGGGGTGAGCGGGCTCACGCTCCCGACCGAAGACATCGAGGCGATCGAACGGGCGACGGTCGCGGCGGTGGCGCATGAGGCCTGCGAAGTCGTCGGCCCCTGGATCCTGGCGCTTAAGCCCGGAACCATCGGCCGCGCGCGCAGCGCCGCGCCGCTGGCCCACAACCTGGTGCGCGACGAGAGCCTGCTGGCCCGCATCGAGGCCGCCTATCGCGCGCAGGACATGGTCGCGGAGTTCCGTCTGCCGGACGTGGACGGCCTCTCCGGCGTGGCGGCCCTGCTGGCCGAACGCGGCTACGCGCCCGAACAGCCCACGCTGGTGATGGAAGCTCCCGTCGCCAGGGTCGCGGCCTTCGCCGAACCCCGCGCCGTGCGGCTGGCGCAGCCCGACGAGGGCTGGGCCAGCGTCTTCCTCGGCCAGGGCTTCGATCCGGTGGACGGAGCCCATCGGGTGAAGACGCTTACGCGATCGCCGGACGCCGTCTTCGCCGCCGTGCGGGACGGGGCGGAGACCTGTGCGGTCGGGGTCGCCGCCCTCGCCGAGGGCTGGGCCAGCCTGCACGGCATGCGCACGGCCCAGGCGCATCGGGGCAAGGGGCTGGCGGGCCAGGTCATGGCGACGCTCGCCGCCGCCGCGGCCGAACGAGGCGTGGCGCGCATGTTCCTGCAGGTGGAGGAGGGCAATGCGCCCGCCCGCGCCCTTTACGCCCGCGCGGGTTTCGCACCCCTCTGGCGCTACCACTACTGGCGGCGCGCCTAAGCCTCGATCAGCGCCCGCGCCCGGACGAAGATGTCCTCGAACATGGCGGGCGTCAGGCGGCCAGTGTTCGTGTTGAGCCGCGAGCAGTGATAGCTGTTGATCACCGTATAGGGGCCGGCCTGGAACTCCGAGCCGTGGCCGCCGACGCCGGCGCTCGCCTTGAGGCCCAGCGCCTTGAGCACATTGCGACGCGAGACGTCGCCCAGCGTCACGATCACCTTCAGGTTCGGCAACAGGTCCAGCCGCTCGGTCAGGAACGGGCGGCAGGTGTTCTCCTCGCTCGTCTCCGGCTTGTTGCCTGGCGGCGCGCAGCGGACGGCGTTGGTGATCAGGCAGTCGACCAGCTCCAGCCCGTCGTCGGGCCGCGCCTCGTAGCGGCCGCGGGCGAAGCCCAGCTTCAGCAGGGTGTCGAACAGCAGCACGCCGGCGAAGTCGCCGGTGAAGGGCCGCCCCGTGCGGTTGGCCCCCATGCGGCCGGGCGCCAAGCCCACCACGGCCAGCCGCGCATTGCGGTCGCCGAAGGACGGCGCAGGGCCGTTCCACCAGTCGGGATGGGCTTGCCGGTTGGCGGCGCGATAGGCCACCAGGCGGGGGCAGAGCGGGCAGTCGCGGGGCGGTTCGGCGGCGGCTTCGGTCAGAAGCTCAGACGTCCGCATCCGCCTCGCTCTCATTGCCCATGCGGCTTTCCTGGATGAAGCGCGGCAGGCGCGAAGGCCGGCCGATGATGTCGGCGAGGTCGGCCAGGTCGATGAAGGCGTCGGCCTGGCGGCGCAGGTCGTCGGAGGCCATGGGAGGCTGCGACTTCACGGTCGAGACCACGGTCACGCGCACGCCCTTCCGCTGCACGGCCTCCACAAGGCAGCGGAAGTCGCCGTCGCCGGAGAAGAGCAGCAGGTGGTCGGCGTGTTCGGCCATCTCCATCATGTCGACGGCGATCTCGACATCCATGTCGCCGCGCCAGCGCTTGCGGCCTTGCGCGTCGGTGTATTCCCGCGCCGGCTTCGTCACCAGGCGGTAGCCGTTGTAGTCGAGCCAGTCGACCAGGGGACGGATGGGGGAGTACTCCTGGTCCTCGACAAGGGCGGTGTAGTAGTAGGCGCGCACCAGAACCCCGCGCTTGCGGAACTCCTCCAGCAGCTTGCGATAATCGATGTCGAAGCCGAGCCCCTTGGCCGCCGAGTACAGGTTCGCGCCGTCGATGAAGAGCGCGAGCCGATCGGTGGGGTAGAAAGTCATAAGCGTGGAAATCCTTGAAATCGGCGCAGGGTCCGGCTGGGACGAGGCGGTTGTGGTGGCCCTGGGGAGCAACCTATCCGACGGCTACGGCTCGTCGGAAGCCCTCCTCGACGCCGCGCTCGCTCGTCTCGACCAGGCGGGATTGCCTGTTCTTCGTCGGTCGCGCTGGTGGCGGTCCTCCGCCTGGCCCGACCCGTCGGGACCGGAGTATCGCAATGGAATCGCTATTGTCGAGGCGTCCTTTGAACCCTGTTCGGTTCTGCGTACCCTGTTTTCAATCGAGGCGGAATTCAACCGCAATCGGGGCGAACGCAACGCGCCGCGCACGCTCGACCTCGACCTGATCGCCTATGGCCGCCAGGTGATCGACACCCCCGACCTCGCCCTGCCGCACCCCCGCGCGCATGAGCGACTGTTCGTCATGGGCCCGCTGGCGGAGATCGCGCCAGGTTGGCGGCATCCGGTGCTGGGGGTGAGCGCGGAGGACTTGGCGGCGCGGGCGAGTATCGGGCGGGACGCGCGTGCAGAGTGAGGGCGGTAATGGCTCACGACCTTGGCGCGTGCAATTGTGAAGCTTACCCGTCCCTGCGAAGTCTCAAACGAACCATGCAGATGTTCTCGCGCTCCAGGCTGCTGGTGTTTTCATTGCTGGCCATGGCCGGAGGCTGCGATCGCTTGGCGCCGAGGGAGCCGACCTACTGCGGGCCGGGCTTCTACGTGACCGGCGAGCACGTCACCGTGTTGGCCGAAGAACAACAAGCCGACTTCGACGTGACACGCCTCGCTTACAATGAGGTTGTGTGGGTGGCTTATTCCGGCAACGGCGTTCGGCCCCCGCGGTACTTGAATGCGGCGCGCGTCGGGGAGTGGGTCTCGAAGCCTGAAATCGGCGGTCTATTCGCAAGAACAGGCTTTGATTTTCCGGCATACGTTGAGCTTCGACCGTCTCAGGGCTCCGCCGCTCAGCCTGGTGATCTGAACGAACTCTCGAAGGCTGTCCGGGCAAGGTCGACGGCTTACGACCCGTGCGTCGCCCCAGAGGTTGTCACCCACGCGGGCCGCGCTGATGACGGGAGCTGATCTGCCTGCCGAGCCCAGACCCAAGATCCCTCTGCGGCATTGCACAATCGGGCCGGAACCCCTATTTTCGCCGGTTCTACCGTCTTATCCGAGGATTTCATGGCCCGCGTCACCGTCGAAGATTGCATCCAGAAGGTCCCGAACCGCTTCAACCTGGTTCTTCTGGCCGCCCATCGCGCGCGGGGCATTTCCGCCGGCGCCCAGCTGCTGGTCGATCGCGACAACGACAAGAACCCCGTCGTCGCCCTGCGTGAGATCGCCGACGACGTGGTCGACGCTGAAGAGCTGCGCGAGAGCCTGATCTCCAGCCTGCAGCGCGTGGACGAGCACACCGAGGCCGAGGAAGAGGCCGAAACCCTGGCCCTGCTCGCCGACCCGACCCACACCCAGATGAGCGAGCTTGAGCTCGTGCGGGCGCTGCAAAGCGACCGCGACGGCGGGCAGGAGGAGCGGTACTGAGCCCCGAAGGCGCAGACCCCGTCACTGTCCAGGCGGCTACACCCGCCGCCGAACCCAAAGACGCGCCTTCTGATACGCCCGCCGCTGTGGACGCCACGGCGGCGGTGCGCCGTCCGAAGATGCTTCGCCAGTACGAGCTGATCGAGAAGGTCCGCTCGTACGACCCCACCGCCGACGAAGCCCTGCTGAACCGCGCCTATGTCTACGCCATGCGGATGCATGGGTCGCAGAAGCGCGCCTCCGGCGACCCCTATTTCGCCCACCCGATCGAGGTGGCCGGCATCCTGACGGACTACCGTCTGGACACCGCCACCATCGTTACGGCCCTGCTGCACGACGTGATCGAGGACTGCCCGGTCACGCGCGCCGACATCGACGAGCTGTTCGGGCCCGAGGTCGGCGAACTGGTCGAGGGCGTCACCAAGCTCTCCCAGCTTGAGTTCAGCTCCGAACACACGCGCCAGGCCGAGAACCTGCGCAAGTTCATCCTGGCCATCTCCAAGGACGTCCGCGTCCTCCTGGTGAAGCTGGCCGACCGTCTGCACAACATGCGCACGCTGGAGTTCATCAAGAACCCGGCCAAGCGCGAGCGCATCTCCCGGGAGACCCTTGAGATCTATGCGCCGCTGGCCCGCTCCATCGGCTGCCACCGCATCTGCACCGAGCTGGAGGAGCTGGCCTTCATCCACCTGAACCCGGTGGCGCGCGATGCCATCGGCCGCCGGCTGGAGGCCCTGCGCCAGCAGCAGGGCGGGGCGGTCTCGGTGGTCTCGGGCGAGGTCTCGGCCAAGCTGAAGGAGGCGGGCATCCCCGCCCGGGTCTTCGGCCGCGAGAAGCACCCCTTCTCGATCTGGCGGAAGCTGCAGCGCAAGTCGATCGGCTTCTCCCAGCTGTCGGACATCTACGCCTTCCGGGTGATCGTCGACACCGAGGACGACTGCTACCGCGCGCTGGGCGTCATCCATCGCGCCTGGCCGAGCGTGCCCGAGCGGTTCAAGGACTACATCTCGACGCCCAAGCGGAACAACTACCGCTCGGTGCATACGACCGTGGTCGGCCCGCGCGGCATGCGCATCGAAATGCAGATCCGCACCGAGGCCATGGACCGCGTCGCCGAGGACGGGGTCGCCGCCCACTGGCGCTACAAGAACGAGAGCTACGGCTTCGACGCCGAGGCCCAGGCCGCCGCCGGCGGCCGCGACCCGCTGGTCAATCTGCGCCACCTGGTCCAGGTGCTGGAGCACGGCGGCGACGTGGAGGAGCTGGTCGAGCACGCCAAGCTCGAAATGTTCCTCGACCAGGTCTTCGTCTTCACGCCCAAGGGCCGGCTGGTCAGCCTGCCCCGCGGGGCCATGCCGCTGGATTTCGCCTACGCCGTCCACACCGACGTGGGCGACACCTGCATCGGCGTGAAGATCAACGGCGAACTGCGCCCGATGCGCACGGCCCTGCAGAACGGCGACGTGGTGGAGGTGATCCGCGGCGCCAAGCCGGTGGTGCCGCCCGACTGGCGCTCGCTGACCGTCACCGGCCGCGCCCGCTCGGCCATCCGCCGCCACATCCGCCAGAGCGAGAAGGACGAGTTCATCCGGCTCGGCGTGGCCAGCATCGACCAGACCTTCGAACGCGCGGGCAAGCATCGTCCGGACGTCTCCCTGCGCCCGGCCCTGGATCGCTTCGCCACCGCGACGGAGGACGAGCTTTTCGAAGCCGTCGGCCGCGGACGGGTCACGCCGACCCAGGTGCTGGACGTCATCTTCCCCGGCCTCAAGGCCGCCGAACGCGAGGCCGCCACGGCCCAGCGCCGCATCGAGGGCGGCGCCGGCGCGCGGCTCTATGTCCGCGGCTCGGGCCTGACGCCGGGCGTCACCCTGCATTTCGCCGAGTGCTGCAGCCCGGTGCCGGGGGACCGCATCGTCGGCATCCTCGATCCCGAGGGCGGCGGCCTGGCCGTCCACACCATCGACTGCGCCACTCTGGCCGAGTTCGAGGACCGGGAAGAGCTGTGGCGCGACCTGCAATGGACGCCGGAGGCCGAGCGCAACACCATCTCGCGCGCCAGCCTGGCGGCGACGATCAAGAACGCGCCGGGCGTGCTCGGCCAGGTCTGCACGGTGATCGGCGAGGCGGGCGGCAACATCGTCAACCTGCGCATGCACCACCGCCAGCGCGACTTCTTCGACGTCGACTTCGACCTCGAGGTCAAGGACGCCAAGCACCTGACCCATATCGCCGCGGCCCTGCGGGCCAATCCGAGCGTCGAGACGGTGGACCGGGCGAAGGGCTGAGGCCTCAGACCGGCTCGGCGGCCCGCCAGGTCCAGGGCGTCTTGGCCCCGGTGAAGGTTTCCGGCGTGCAGCGCAGATAGAGGCTGTCGGCCCAGACGTGGCCCAGGAGGTAGGTCTTGGTGGCGCTGCCGGTGACGTAGAAGCCCAGACGCTCCAGCAGGCGGCGCGAGGCGGTGTTGTTGGGGTCGACGTCGGCGGTCGCCTCCTTCAGCCCCCGATCGCGGAAGGCGCGGTCGATCACGGCCGACACCGCCTCATGGGCGTAGCCCTTCCCCTGCGCGTCGGGATGCAGAATGTAGCCGATCTCCGGATCGGCCCAGAAGCCGACCTTGCCGATGACGCGCCCGTCCTTGGTCTCGACGATGAAGTCGTCCGCCCGCGTGGCCATCATCCCCTCCAGCCACAGTCGGGTTTCCTCCATCTTCACATGCGGCAGGGTCGACCAGAAGGCCATGGCCGTCGCCGAGGAGAGGATCTCGTGCATCGGCTCCAGATCGCTGGGCCTCGCCGGCCGCAGGATCAGGCGTTCGGTTGTGATGGTCCCGGGCATGGATGGGATGTTACTCCAACGAATCTCCAGGCGCAGTCTGGAGGCCGAAGGTGACATCTAGTCCGCCCTTCGCTAATTCGCCCGCAGGGAGGCCTTCCAAATGACCACTGACGAAGTCCTTGAGGAATTCCGCGGCGCCGGCGCCCTTCGCGAGGGCCACTTCGTCCTGGCCTCCGGGCGCCATAGTCCGATCTTCCTCCAAAAGAACCTCGTCTTTCAATATGCCGACCGGACGGAGCGCCTCTGCCGCGCCCTGGCCGACCGCATCGTCGAGCAGTTCGGCCGGCCCGATGTGATCGTGGCGCCGGCGGTCGGGGCGATCATCCCGGGCTACGAAGTCGCTCGCGCCCTGGGCGTTCCCTCAATTTATGTGGAACGTGAGGACGGCCGCTTCCAGCTGCGTCGCGCCTTCCGCATCGAACCCGGGGCCAAGGTGGTGGTGGTCGAGGACGTCATCACCACGGGGGGCTCCTTCCGCGAGGCGGTCGAGCCCATCGAGGCGGCCGGCGGCGTCGTGCTCTGCTGCGCCTGCATCGTCGACCGGTCGGGCGGCCGGGCCGAGGTGGGCTGGCCGCTGGTGGCGCTCGCCACCGTCGACTTCCCCTCCTATGCGCCCGACGACGTGCCGCCGGAGCTCGCGGCCCTGCCGGCCGAGGAGCCGGGCTCCAAGAGGCTGAAGCGATGAGCCGGCTGCGTCTGGGCGTCAATATCGACCACGTGGCGACCATCCGGAACGCCCGCGGCGCCAGCTATCCCGATCCGGTCCGGGCCGCCGAAATGGCTATCGCCGCCGGCGCCGACGGCATCACCGCCCACCTGCGCGAGGATCGGCGCCACATCTCCGACGCCGATATCGACGCGCTCGCCGTGATCGTGCGGCGTCGCGGCCGGCCGCTGAACCTGGAGATGGCGGTCACCGCCGAGATGGAGGCCATCGCGCTCGCCCATCGCCCGCATGCCGCCTGCCTGGTGCCGGAGCGGCGCGAGGAGGTGACCACCGAGGGCGGGCTCGACATGGTCAAGGGCCACAACACCATCGCCCCCGTGATCGCCCGCCTGCGCCAGGCGGGCATCCGCGTCTCCTGCTTCGTGGACGCCGATTTCGAGCAGATCGCCGCGGCCAAGTCGGCCGGCGCGCACGTGGTGGAGCTGCACACCGGCGCCTATTGCGACGCCGTCCGGGAGGGCTCGCCCCAGGCCGATCGCCTGCTGTCGGGGCTCATCGCTGCGGCCGCCGAGGCCGACCGCCTGGGCCTGGAAGTCCACGCCGGCCACGGCATCGACTACGAGACGGTCAAGCCGATCGCGGCCATACCCGAGGTGGTGGAGCTCAACATCGGCCACTTCCTGATCGGCGAGGCGATCTTCATGGGCCTGCCGGCGGCCATCGCCCGCATGCGCGCCCTGATGGACGAGGCGCGGGCGGAGAAGGCGGCGTGATCATCGGCCTGGGCTCGGACCTCGCCGACATCCGGCGGATCGAAAAGACGCTGGAGCGCTACGGGACGCGTTTCACGAACCGCATCTTCACCGAGATCGAGCGCACGCGGTCGGAGCGCAAGCCGGACGTGGCGGCCAGCTACGCCAAGCGGTTCGCCGCCAAGGAGGCCTGTTCCAAGGCGCTGGGCACCGGCTTCCGCCGCGGCGTCTTCTGGCGTGACATGGGCGTGGTCAACATGCGCTCCGGCGCGCCGACCATGGCCCTGACCAACGGCGCGCTGGACCGGCTGAAGGAGATCACGCCCGAGGGCCATCGCGCCGTGATCCACGTGACCCTGACCGACGACCATCCCTACGCCCAGGCCTTCGTCATCATCGAGGCCGTGCCCGAATAGCCGCAGGCCCCGCGGCGAATGGGCCGATTACGGCGAGTTCACGGGCCCTGAGCTTGCTCCGGCCGTATGCAGGGGCTAGCTAACCCTCTTCCGGCGCGCCGCGTCCCGCGTCTCAGGAATCCGACATGAGCGAGAACGTGCAGAGCGTGCAGGCCACCGAGAAGCCCGACACCGTCAAGGAGATCGTGGAGATCGTGAAGACGGTCGTCTACGCCCTGTTGATCGCGCTCGTCCTGCGGGTCCTGCTCTTCCAGCCTTTCACCATCCCGTCGGCCTCTATGGAGCCGAACCTGCTGGAAGGCGACTACATCATCGTCTCCAAGTACTCCTACGGCTATTCGCGCCACTCCATCCCCTTCAGCCCGCCGCTGTTCGAAGGCCGGGTGATGGACCGGGCGCCGACGCCGGGCGACATCATCGTCTTCAAGCTGCCGCGCGACGGCCGGACCGACTACATCAAGCGCCTGATCGGCGCGCCGGGCGACCGGATCGAGGTGCGCGACGGCCAGATCATCCTTAACGGCCAGCCCGTGCCGCGCGAACCGCTGTCGCCGGGCGTCGTCGACACGGGCTACGGCTTCACCCGCGAGGTGATGCGCTTCCGCGAGACCCTGCCCAACGGCCGCAGCTACATCACCTACGATCTCGGTCCCGACGGCGAGATGGACGATGTGGGCCCCTTCATCGTACCGGAGGGCCACTACTTCTTCATGGGCGACAACCGCGACAATTCGCTGGACAGCCGCGCGCCCCAGGAGATCGGCGTCGGCTATGTCCCGGCGGAGAACCTGGTGGGCAAGGCCCAGCTGATCCTGCTGTCCTGGGAGCGCGGAGCCTCGCTCTTCAAGCCCTGGACCTGGGTGCTCGACGCGCGGCCGGGCCGGTTCTTCAACATCCTTCAGTGACCTGGGCCCGATGAACCGGCGACAGGCGGCGGTCGCCCGGCTCGAGGAGCGGATCGGCCACAGCTTCACCGACCGCGAACTCCTGGAACGCGCGCTCACCCACGCCAGCGTCGGCGAAGGGGCGGCCAAGGTGCGCCATTATGAGCGGCTGGAATTCCTGGGCGACCGGGTGCTGAACCTGATGGCCGCCGAGCGGCTGATGAGCCTCGATCCCGAGGCGCGCGAAGGCGAGCTGTCGCGCAAGCTCTCGAACCTGGTGAACTACCGCGCCTGCGCCGAGGTGGCGCGCGAGATCGGCCTGGGCGAGGCGCTGCGCCTGTCGCCCAGCGCCACCAAGGTGGGGGCGCGGGAGTCCGAGGCGGTCCTGGGCGACGCCTGCGAGGCCCTCATCGGGGCCCTCTATGTGGACGCCGGCCTGGACGCGGCGCGGGCCTTCTTCCTGCGCTTCTGGAAGGACGCCTTCGCCGAACTCGGCGGCGTGCGGCCCAAGGATCCCAAGACCCAGCTCCAGGAATGGGCGCAGGGGCGGGGACTTCCGCTGCCCGCCTATGAGATCGTCGAGCGCGAGGGCCCGGCTCATGCGCCGATCTTCACCGTCCGCGTGACGCTTCAGGGCTATGATCCCGAAGAGGCCCGAGGACGTTCCAGGCAGGAGGCCGAAAAGGCCGCCGCCCAGGTGATGCTTTTGAAACGCGAAGGACCCCTATGACCCGCGCCGGCTTCGTCGCCATCATCGGCGCCCCCAATGCGGGCAAGTCGACCCTGACCAACCGTCTGGTGGGGGCCAAGGTCTCCATCGTCACCCAGAAGGTGCAGACCACGCGCTTCCCCGTGCGGGGCGTGGCCATGGCCGGCGAAAGCCAGATCGTCCTGGTCGACACGCCCGGCATCTTTGCGCCGCGCCGCCGGCTGGACCGGGCCATGGTCCGCTCCGCCTGGGGCGGGGCGGAGGAGGCCGACACGATCGTCCATCTGGTCGACGCCCAGGCCGAGCTGGCCGCCGCCGAGCCGGGCGCCAAGGCCGCCGACCGCCGCGCCGCCGCCGACGTGGCCTCGATCATCGAAGGCCTGAAGGGCGCCGGCAAGCAGGCCATCCTGGCCATCAACAAGATCGACGGCCTCAAGCGCGAGCGGCTGCTGGGCCTGGCCCAGAAGCTCTTCGACACCGGCGTCTATACCGAGGTCTTCATGATCTCGGCCGCCGACGGCTCGGGCGTGGACGACCTGAAGGCCCGGCTGGCCGAACTCGTGCCCGAAGGCGCCTGGCTCTATCCGGAGGAGCAGACCGCCGACCTGCCGGCCCGCCTGCTGGCGGCCGAGATCACGCGGGAGAAGCTCTATCTGCGGGTCCACGAGGAGCTGCCCTATGCGGCGGCCGTGGACACGACCGCCTTCGAGGAGCGCAAGGACGGCTCGGTGCGGATCGAACAGACCATCTACGTCCAGCGCGAGAGCCAGAAGCCCATCGTGCTCGGCAAGAACGGCCAGACCCTGAAGTGGATCGGCCAGAAGGCGCGCGAGGAGCTGAAGGAGCTGTTCGATCGCGAGGTCCACCTCTTCCTGCATGTGAAGGTGGACGAGACCTGGGCCGACAAGCGCGAGTTCTACGGCGACGTGGGACTCGATTTCGACGCCTGATGGAATTCGAAGACGACGCCTTCGTCCTCTCGGCCCGCGCCCATGGCGAGACGGGGGCCATCGTCGATCTGCTGACCGAGAGCCACGGCCGCTACGCCGCCCACGTGGCGGGCGGGGCGTCACGGCGTCTGAAGCCCTTCCTGCAGCCCGGCGCGGCGGTGCGTGCGCGCTTCCGGGCCCGCACCAGCGAGCAGCTGGGCTCAGCCACCCTGGAGCCCGTCGGGGAGGGGCCGGCCGCCCTGTTCGACGATCCGCTCGCCCTGCATGGCCTCTCGGCGGCCGCGGCCGTGGCCGCCGGGGCGCTGCCGGAGCGCGAGGCCCATCCCGGCGCCTATCACGCGCTCGCCGCCCTGATCCCGGCGCTCAGCCTGCCCGACATCTGGCCGGCCGTCTTCGTGCGCTTCGAGGCGGGCCTGCTGCAGGACCTGGGCTTTGGCCTCGACCTCTCCAAGTGCGCCGCGACCGGCGCCGTGGACGATCTGGTCTATGTTAGCCCCCGCACCGGCCGGGCCGTGAGCCGCGAGGCGGGCGAGCCCTACAAGGACCGGCTGCTGGCCCTGCCGCCCTTCCTGCTGTCGGCGCAAGGGGGGTTGGAGCCCGGCGACGTGCGGGCGGGCCTTGACCTGACCGGCCACTTCCTGGAGGCCTTCGTCTTCAACCCGATGAACCGGCCCCTGCCGCCGGCCCGGCTGTGGATGATCGACCGCCTGTCCGAGGCGCAGCGCCTCTAGGACCGAGGCTATGCGTCGCGCCCCCGGCGACGCGCGGGTCCGCAGGCGCTAGATTCGGGCCAAGGAGAATCAATGGGCAAGCACACCCCACCGCCGTCCGATGGCGACGGCGACCGCATCATCGACGAGCCGCTGTCGGAGGCGCTGTCGCGGCGCTACCTGGCCTATGCGCTCTCGACCATCACGGGCCGCGCCCTGCCGGACGTGCGCGACGGGCTGAAGCCCGTCCACCGGCGGCTGCTCTACGCCATGCGCCAGCTCCGGCTGGACCCCAACTCCTCGGCCAAGAAGTCGGCCCGGGTGGTCGGCGACGTGATCGGTAAGTACCACCCGCACGGCGACACGGCCGTCTACGAGGCCCTGGTGCGCCTGGCCCAGGACTTCGCCCAGCGCTACCAGCTGATCGACGGCCAGGGGAACTTCGGCAATATCGACGGCGATAACGCCGCGGCCATGCGCTACACCGAGTGCAAGCTGACCGAGGCCGCCCAGCTGCTGCTGGACGGCATCGACGAGGACGCCGTCGACTTCCGCCCCACCTATGACGGGGAGGACGAGGAGCCGGTGGTGCTGCCGGCCGGCTTCCCCAATCTGCTGGCCAACGGTTCCAGCGGCATCGCCGTCGGCATGGCGACCTCCATCCCGCCGCACAACGCCGCCGAGCTGATCGACGCCTGCCTGCTGCTGCTGGACAAGCCCGACGCCTCGACCGCCGACCTGATGGTCCATGTGAAGGGGCCGGACTTCCCCACGGGCGGGGTGATCGTCGAGTCCCACGCCTCCCTGGTCGAGACCTATGAGACCGGCCGCGGCGGCGTCCGCACCCGGGCGAAGTGGGAGCGGGAGGAGACCGGGCGCGGGACCTGGCAGATCGTCGTCACCGAGATCCCCTATCAGGTGAAGAAGGCCGACCTGGTCGAGCAGCTCGCCGGCCTGATCGAGAACAAGCGCGCCCCCCTGTTGGGCGACGTGCGCGACGAGTCGGCCGAGGACGTGCGCCTGGTCCTCGAGCCCAAGAGCCGCAACATCGAGCCGGAAGTCCTGATGGAGAGCCTGTTCAAGCTCTCGGATCTGGAAAGCCGCTTCTCGGTGAACCTCAATGTGCTCGACGCCCGCGGCACGCCCGGGGTTATGAGCCTGAAGCAGGCCCTGGTGGCCTTCCTGGATCACCGGCGCGAGGTGCTGGTCCGTCGGGCCCGCCACCGCCTCGGCAAGATCGAGGCGCGCCTGCACATCCTCGACGGCCTGCTGATCGCCTATCTGAACCTGGACGAGGTGATCCGCATCGTCCGTTACGAGGACGAACCCAAGGCCAAGCTGATCGCCGCCTTCGACCTGACCGAAATCCAGGCCGACGCCATCCTGAACACCCGCCTGCGCCAGCTGGCGCGGCTGGAGGAGATGGAGATCAAGCGCGAGCACGGCGAGCTTTCGGAGGAACGCGACGGCCTGCTGAAGCTGCTGGAATCCGACGCGCGCCAGTGGAAGCTGGTGGGCGTGGGCCTGAAGGAGGTCCGCAAGGTGCTGGGCCCCGACACGGCCGTGGGCAAGCGCCGCTCGGTCTTCGCCGATGCGCCGGAGGTCGACGCCGAGGCCGCCATCGAGGCGATGATTCCGCGCGAGCCGATCACCGTCATCCTTTCCGAGCGCGGCTGGATCCGCGCGGCCAAGGGCAAGGTGGAGGATCCCTCGGAGCTGAAGTTCAAGGAGGGCGACAAGCTCGGCTTCGTCGTGCCCGCCGAGACGACGGACAAGCTTCTGATCCTCGCCTCCGACGGCCGCTTCTTCACCATCGGCTGCGACAAGCTGCCCTCGGCGCGCGGCCATGGGGAGCCCCTGCGCCTGATGATCGACCTGGAGGACCAGGTCGAGATCGTCGACGTCTTCGCCCACAAGCCCGGCGCGAAGCGGATCGTCGCCTCCCACGCCGGCTATGGCTTCATTCTCGCCGAGGACGAGGCGGTCTCGGCGCGCAAGGCCGGCAAGCAGGTGCTGACCGTGGACAAGAAGGGGGCGGCGCCGACGGCGGTGCTCTCCGGCGACCACATGGCCGTCATCGGCGACAACGGGAAGATCCTCGTCTTCCCCGTGGCCGAACTGCCGGAAATGCCGCGGGGCAAGGGCGTGAAGCTGCAGTCCTACCGCGAGGGCGGCCTGCGCGACTTCACCGTCTTCGACGCGGAGGGCGGCGCGACCTGGATCGATCCGGCCGGCCGCACCCGCGTCTGGACCGAATGGCGCGACTGGCTCGGCCGGCGCGCGGGGGCCGGCAAGCTCGCCCCCAAGGGCTTCCCGACCAGCAAGCGGTTCAAGCCGAAATAGGGGCGGCGCAGTCGATCGAAGCTGCGCTAGGGTGCCGCCCAAAGAGGTTCGGGGAGGCCCTGCATGCACCGATTTCGTCACCTGGCCGCGGCGGTCTGCGCTGCGGCCCTCGCCCTCGCGCCGGCGTCCAGCCTGGCTCAGCGCGCGCCGGCGGCCCTTCCGGCGGCCGCCAGTCCGGAGAGTGTGGGCTTCTCGAGCGAGCGCCTGGAGCGCCTGGACGAGGCCATGGCCAGGGCGGTGGACGACGGCCGGGTGGCCGGGGTCAGCACGCTTCTGATGCGCCACGGCAAGGTGGTCGCCTTCAGGACGCATGGTCAGGCCGACCTCGCCGCCCAGCGCCCTCTGGGGAAGGACGCCATCTATCGCATCTATTCCATGACCAAGCCGGTCACCGGCGTGGCGATGATGATCCTGTTCGAGGAAGGCCGCTGGCGGCTGGACGATCCGGTGAGCCTCTACGTGCCGGAACTGAAGGGGCTGAAGGTGATGGACGGCGTGGATGCGGCGGGCGAGCCGATCCTCGTCCCGGCTGCGCGAGAGCCGACCATGCGCGAACTGATGAGCCACACGGCGGGCTTCGGCTATGGCCTGCGCGACGACAATCCCATCGACCGCATGTTCCAGGCGCGGCGGGTGCTGGGGGCGAACTCGACGCAGGAGATGGTGGAGCGGACGGCGACCATTCCGCTGATGTTCCAGCCCGGTTCGGACTGGAGCTATTCGATCGCCGTCGATCTTCAGGGGCATATCGTCGAGAAGCTGTCGGGCCAGACCCTCGGCGAGTTCTTCCAGTCGCGCATCTTCGGGCCCTTGGGCATGAAGGACACCGGCTTCTACGTTCCGGCCGCCGAGGCCGGCCGGCTGGCCGCGGTCTATGTGGGCGATCCCAAGACCGGCAAGATCGTGGAGGCGCGCGAGCTGTTCGGCGCCCCGGCCCAGGACTTCACCCGCCCGCCGCCCTTCGAATCCGGCGGCGGCGGCCTGGTCTCCACCGCCAGCGACTATGCCCGCTTCGCCCAGATGCTCGTGAATGGAGGCGAGCTCGGCGGGGTGCGCATCCTGTCGCCGGCCAGCGTGGAGATGATGGGAACCGACATGATTCCGAAGACGGCGACCGTCTCCTCCAACGGCTCGGTGGGGCTGCGCTTCAACGACGCCGTGGGCTTCGGTCTCGACCTCATGGTCATGAAGGATCCGCGCAAGGCCGGCAGCCTCGAGGGCGAAGGCACGATGAGCTGGGGCGGTGCGGCCGGCACCTGGTTCTGGGCCGATCCCGCCAACGACGTGGTCTTCGTCGGCATGATCCAGCGCTTCGGCGGCACGGGCGGGCCGGACCTGGGGACCCTGACGCGCACCCTGGTCTATCAGGCCCTGGTCGATCCGGCGAAGTAAGCGCAGGCGGGCCGGTTCGCGCCGGCTCGCCGCCTTGACAAGGCCGGCAGCGCATGCGCCCTTCCGCGCCTCGATTTCCTAGCTTTTTCTGCGACTCCTCATGCATCCCTACCGCACCCACACCTGCGGCCAGCTTCGCGCTTCCGACACGGGTAAGACCGTCCGCCTTTCCGGCTGGATCCACCGCAAGCGCGACCACGGCGGGCTCGTGTTCGTGGACCTGCGCGACAATTACGGCCTGACCCAGCTGGTCTTCGCGCCCGAGACGCCCGGATTCGCCACCATCGAGCGCCTGCGCGCCGAGAGCGTGATCTGCGTCGATGGCGAGGTCGTCGCCCGCACGCCCGAGACGGTGAACGCCAACCTGCCCACGGGCGAGATCGAGGTGAAGGCCAAGGGCGTCGAGGTTCTGTCCGAAGCCGCCGAGCTGCCCCTGCCGGTCTTCGGCGAGCCGGAATATCCCGAGGAGATCCGCCTCAAGCACCGCTATCTCGACCTGCGGCGCGAGACCCTGCACCGGAACATCCTGCTGCGGAGCCAGGTGATCGCCTCGATCCGCCGGCGCATGACCGAACAGGGCTTCAACGAGTTCCAGACCCCGATCCTGACGGCGTCGTCGCCGGAGGGCGCCCGCGACTTCCTCGTCCCCTCGCGCATCCATCCCGGCAAGTTCTATGCGCTGCCGCAGGCGCCGCAGCAGTTCAAGCAGCTGCTGATGGTCGCCGGCTTCGACCGCTACTTCCAGATCGCCCCCTGCTTCCGCGACGAGGATCTGCGCGCCGACCGCAGCCTGGAATTCTACCAGCTCGACGTGGAGATGAGCTTCGTCACCCAGGAGGACGTGTTCGCCGCCATCGAGCCGGTGATGCACGGGGTGTTCGAGGAGTTCGCGAACGGCAAGCCGGTGACGCCCTATCCGTTCCCGCGCATCCCCTATCGCGAGGCCATCGCCAAGTACGGCTCCGACAAGCCGGACCTGCGCAACCCGATCCAGATGCAGGACGTCTCCGACCACTTCCGGGGCGGCGGCTTCGGCCTCTTCGCCCGCATCCTGGAGGACGCCAAGAACGCCGTCTGGGCGATTCCGGCGCCCAAGGGCGGCAGCCGCGCCTTCTGCGACCGGATGAACTCCTGGGCGCAGGGGGAGGGGCAGCCGGGCCTCGGCTATATCTTCTGGAGCGAGGACCAGGGCGGCTGGGGCGGCCCGATCGCCAAGAACCTGGGCGCGGAGAAGACCGACGCCCTGATGAGCTCTCTGGGCCTCGGCCAGGGCGATGCGGCCTTCTTCGTCGCCGGCGATCCGAAGGTCTTCTACAAGTTCGCCGGCTCGGCGCGCACCAAGGTCGGCACGGACCTGAAGCTCGTGGACGAAGACCGCTTCGAGTTCGTCTGGATCGTCGACTTCCCGATGTTCGAGATGAACGAGGAGACGAACCACGTCGACTTCTCGCACAACCCCTTCTCCATGCCGCAGGGCGAGATGGAGGCGCTGGAGACCAAGGATCCGCTCGACATCCTGGCCTACCAGTACGACATCGTCTGCAACGGCTACGAGCTGTGCTCCGGCGCGATCCGGAACCACCGTTCGGACATCATGCTGAAGGCCTTCGAAATTGCCGGCTACGACGGCTCGGTGGTCGAGGAGCAGTTCGGCGGCCTGGCGAGCGCCTTCCGCTACGGGGCCCCGCCCCACGGCGGCCTCGCGCCCGGCATCGACCGCATCGTCATGCTGCTGGCGGGCGAGACGGCCATCCGCGAGGTCATCGCCTTCCCGCTGAACCAGCAGGGGCAGGACCTGATGATGAACGCCCCGTCGGAAGTCGAGGAGCGCCAGCTCAAGGAACTGAGCGTGCGCCTGGCCCTGCCGCTGAAGCCGGCCTGAGGCGCCGCATCGGCGCGGGCCGCCGTCCGGCGGATGGCGGCTTAGTCGAACTGCGAGATGAGGTGGCGCGGCGCAGCCGGCGGCGCGGGCGGCGGCGGCGGCGGCGGGGGCGCTGGCGCGCGCACGACGATGCGCCGTCCGCCGCAGGCCTTGGCGACGAGGCCCGAGGGCACCCGCGTGCCGCTGTCGGCGCAGGCGTCGTCCAGCTGCGACTGGGTGAGACCGCGCACGTGCGACAGATCGGCGCCCGACAGGTTGGTGCGGTCGAGGCTGGCGCCGCGGAAGTCGGCTCCGGCGAAGGTGGCGCCCCGCAGATTGGCCATGTCCAGCTCGGCTTCGCGGAAGGACGCCTGGTCGAACCGTCCGCCCTGCAGGTTCGCGGCGGTCAGCTCAGCCGCCCGGAAGCTGGCGCCCCGGGCGTTCACGCGGGCGAGGTTGGCGGCGTTCAGCTCGGCCTCGTCCAGCTTTGCGCTGGTCAGGTTCGCCGAAATGAAGTTCGAACCGGAGCCCTCGACGTCGCGAAGATCGGCGCGCGACAGGTTGGCCCGGCCGAAATCCGCCCCGTTGATCTCGGCGCCGCGGACCGTCGCGTCGGACAGGTTGGCCGCCGCGAAGCTGGCGCCCATCATCGAACTGTCCGAGAGGTCGGCGCGCGAGAGGTCGGCGCGATCGAAGGCCGAGCCGTGGAAGCGGGCCTCGCGCAGGTCGGAGCCGACGAGCGCGGCCTCGGTGAAATCCGCGCCGATGAAGCGCGCGCCCGACAGCTGCCGCCCGGAGAGTTCGCAGCGTTCGCAGGACCCGCCGAACGACACCATCTTGGCCACCGCCTTGTCGCCCATCATGGCGTTGGCGGCGCTCGGCGCGAGCCCGGCCAGGGCGGCGAGGGCGATCAGAAGGGCGGACAGGCGGTTCATGCAGGCGGGGCGCTTTCGTATCACCCTTCCCATCTGGAGTGGGGCCGGGTCGAGCGCCACTTAAATCTCAGTAATTATGCGACCTTAGCAGGCCGGGATCCGCAGGCCGCTCGGCAGGCGTGTGGAGGAATCGCCGCAGGCGGCGTTGAGCTGGGCCTGGGTCAGGCCCACGGCGCGGTCCATCTCGGCGCCGGCGAAGTTCGCCCCCGTCAGATTGGCGCCGCGGAAGTTGGCGCCCTGGAGGTAGGTGCCGACGAAGCTGGCGTTGGTCAGGTTCGCGCCGGCGAAGCTGGCGCTGGAGAAGAGGGCGCCATAGGCCTCCACGTCCCGCAGGTCTGCGCCGGAAAAGTTGCTGCGGTTCATGATGGCGAGGCTCATGTCCGCTTGCCGCAGCCGGGCGCCTGAGAAGTTCTTGCCCTTCAGCTCCAGCCCGGCGAAGTCGGCCTGGAAGAGATTGCACCGCGGGCAGCTGGCGCCGTTGCGCGCCTGGGCGATCTGACCGGCGTTCTGCGCCTGGGCGGGGAGGGCGAGCGCCAGGGCGGCGAAGGCGGCGAGGAGGGCGGGTGCGAGCGGTCTCATGGGCGGCTCCCTTCGGGACGCGGCGTTCGATGCATCCCTAGGGCCTGCAAGCTTAAGACCAGGTGAGCGGGCGCTCTCAGGCCGCGCCGTCGTCCACCTTGCCCGCCCGCGCGCCGCAGGTTTCGCAGATCAGGCTCGCGCCCTTGCGGACCACGGCGATGTCGCCGCATTCGGGGCAGACGTCGGCGGCCTGGGCCGGGGCGCTGCGGGCGGCGCGATGATCGGCCAGCGACAGCACGACCAGGTTGTCCGGCGTGGTCCCGCGCGAGAAGCCCTTGGAGATGAAACGCGAGGCGGGGAGCGGCTCGCCCGGCTGCAGCGCCTGCTCCTCGGCCTTGCCGCGGCCGAGCCCGTCGGCGTTCAGCTCGTCTGGGTCGGCGTTCGCCAGGTCCTGGCGGCCCAGATAGGAGACGCCCAGTTCGCGGAAGACGTAGTCCAGGATCGAGGTGGCCGAGCGGACGGAATCGTTGCCGGTCACGGGGCCGGCGGGCTCGAAGCGGGTGAAGACGAAGGCGTCGACGAACTCGTCCAGCGGCACGCCGTACTGCAGGCCGATGGAGACGGCGATGGCGAAGTTGTTCATCAGCGAGCGGAAGGCGGCGCCTTCCTTGTGCATGTCGATGAAGATCTCGCCGAGTTCGCCGTCGTCGTACTCGCCCGTGTGCAGATAGACCTTGTGGCCTCCGACGGACGCCTTCTGGATGTAGCCCTTGCGGCGGTCGGGCAGCTTCCGGCGCTCGCGTTCGCGTTCCACGAAACGTTCGACGATCCGCTCCTCGACCGGCGGCGGCGGCGTCGCGGCGGCGGGACGTTCGGCCCGCGGCGGCGCTTCGGCCGGACGGGGCAGGTCCAGGGCGTGATAGGCGGTCGGTTCGGCTCGGTGAAGCCGGGCGGCCGCGACGCCGCGTTCGCCGGCCTGGAGCAGCAGGGTCTGCACGTCGTCCAGCGTCGCGTCCCAGGGCAGGGTGAAGTCGGCGACGGGCGGCCGGTCCAGATGCGGCTGCAGCGCCGCCAGCATGTCCAGATAGGGCGCCGGGCCGAGGTCGTCGGCGGTCAGGAAGACGCGTTGGCCATCGACCGACAGGTCCTGGTCGTCCAGCCGGCTGACGCCGAGGGCGTAGGTTTCGGCCGCGGCGATGTCAGCCTCCGTGAAGCCCATGATGCGCAGGGCGTCGAAGCGGGGATCCTCCAAATCCTCGGGCGGGGCGCCCAGGACGTCGCTCAGGAATCCGGCCCCCACCACCTCGGCGCGGAAGGCGTCGCTCAACTGGCCGCAATAGGGGAGGACCGACTCCACCGCGGCGATCTCGTGGTCGGTGAAGCCGCGCGCGGTCAGCGCCGCGTGGTCGACGCCGGGCGCATCCGCCAGGGTTCCGTGGCCGAGCAGCCGCCAGCGGGCGGCGTCGAGGTCCGCGCCCAGGGCCTGCAGCCCCAGCAGGGCGGCTTCGCTGATCACCCGGATGATCCGGCCGTCGGCCGTCTCGGCGAAGGTCACCGGACCGTCCCACGGCTCGGCCGCCGCGCTCGCGCCGCCGAGCAGGAGCGTCAGCTCGGGATCGTCGAAGATCGTCAGGCCGCCGGGAAGGTCGGGACAGGCCTTGCGGGCGGCGGCGGCCGCGCGAGCATAGAGGGTGGCGGCGCTCCTGCGGCCGGCTTCGCTGTCGTAGGCGAGGCCCTGGGCGGCGAGCCAGTCGGCCAGGCCCGCCAGGCCCAGGGCGGCGACTCCCTGCTGACAGGCCGCCGCCAGGGCCAGGGCCAGCACGCCCACGGCGGAGTCGAACTCCTCGCCCTGGAACGCCTCGCCCATCTCGAAGGCCATGAGGTTCACAGCGCCCACGACGCCGACCGGCTCGGCCAGGGCGTCCTCGGCGCGCAGGTCGAAGAGCGTGGTGACCTTGCCGGTCTCCCAGGCCGCCAGGGCCTGGGTGCGCAGGGCCGGGGACTGGCTGGGATCGAGACCGGCGGCGAGCGGCTGGACCTCGGCGAGGGCCGGCGGCGTGGCGACGAGGCGGGTCTCGCCGGCGCGCGCCAGGCTGAGCACGTCGAGGATGGCGGCGTCGGAGGCGCCGGCCGCCCGCGCCGCCTCGGCCGCGCGCGCCAGGCTCGGATTTCGCTGGGGGTCTGCGCAGGCGTCCGGGTCGCCGTGGCAGCGATGCACGGCGTCGACCACGCCCTGCAGGCGCTGGGCCAGCGCCTGGGCAGCCTCGACGGCCGCCTGGCGCCCGCGATGCTCGGCGCGCAGGCGGGCCAGACGCTCCGACGTCTCCGCCGCCGCGACCGTGTGAAGCCCGGGCAGGGCCACACGCCGCAGCGCGATGCGACCGGCGACGAGCGCCGCGCCCAGCTCGCGGCGGAAGCGGCCCCGGGCACCGACGCCGGCGAACAGGTCTCGCTTCTGCCCCGCCTGGACCAGTTCCTCGGCGAAGCGGAAGATGGCCGCGGGAATGTCGGTGTCGCCGCCGGCCCAGTCGACCCAGGCCTCAACGCGGGCGTTGGGCCACGATGCGGGCGCCAGCACCTCGACCACGTCGCCGCTGCGCTCGAGCGATCGCCGCTCCATACCCACGCTCTCCCTGACGCCTGACAAGACTCTCTCCAGCGGAGCCTAGGCGCCCGATTCCTCCCCCGCAATAGATGTTGCGCTTTGTCGCAGGTTCGTCCCCAACATCTTGTTGGCTGCGCGATGCTGGACGGGCAGGTGGCGGAGACCTATAGTCCGCGCCAATTCCTCCCAGCCGGGTTTGTCCAAAGTGTTCAAAGCGATCTTCACCTGGTGGAACGGCGCCACGATGGGCGCGAAGTTCCATATCGGCCGCCGTGGCGTGCTCGTGGGCCAGGACGACTACGGCAACAAGTACTACGAGGCCAAGGACGCCTCGGACTCCTATGACGGCCACAAGCGCCGTTGGGTCATCTTTTCGGGCTATGCCGAGGCCTCCAAGGTGCCGGCCGAGTGGCACGGCTGGCTGCACTACACCTTCGACGAACCGCCGAACCGCGAGCCCCTGCCGCGCAAGCCTTGGGAAAAGGACCACCTGCCCAACCTGACCGGGACGGTCTACGCCTATCGCCCCGAGGGCTCGCTCGCCCGTGGCGGCGAACGGCAGAAGGCCACCGGCGACTACCTGCCCTGGACGCCGGAATAGGCCCCACATGCGCCGCCTGCGCGCCCTGATGCTTGCCGGCGGCCTGATGGTCGCCGGGGCCGTCGCCGCCCAGACGACGCCGCCTGCGCCCCAGGCGCCGGCGTCGGGTCCTGAGCCCACGCCCCAGCCCGCGCCGGCCGCCCCGGGGCCCATCCTGCCGGACGCCCCGGCTTCTCTTCCCGTGCCCCCGCCCGAACCGGCGCCGGAGCCGCAAGCCGAGGCCCCCGCCGCGCCTGAGCCCAAGGCGCCGGAGGAGCCGGAAGAGCCCAAGCCGCCGATGAAGCGGGCGCGCTACGATGTCGCCATCCTGCAGGCGCTCGACAAGGTGACGGCCGAGACCATCCGTTTCGAAGCGCCCGTGGGCCAGCCGATCCGCTACAAGAGCCTGGTCTTCACGGTCCGGGCCTGTGAGCTGTCCGCGCCGGACGAGCCGACGCCGGACGCGGTCGCCTATCTGACGATCGACTCCCAGCCGAAGGCCGTGCAGGGGCGGCCCACGCCGCCGGCGCGGCAGGTCTTCCGCGGCTGGATGTACGCCGCCTCGCCGGGCCTGAACCCGGTGGAGCATCCGGTCTACGACGCCTGGCTGATCACCTGCAGGGCGGCCTCGCCGGTCAGGGGCGGCTGATCGCCGAAGGCGGCGACGGCGCCCAGGGCGTGGCTGAGTCGGCGGTGGTATTCGGTGCGCGAGATCTGTTCGGCGCCGAACTGGGTCAGATGGTCGGTGATGAACTGGGCGTCGAGCAGGCGATAGCCGCCGGCGATCAGCCGCGCCACAAGGTGCGCTAGCGCCACCTTCGAGGCGTCGGTCGCCCGGGAGAACATGCTCTCGCCGAAGAAGGCCGCGCCGAGCGAGACGCCGTAGAGCCCTCCGACCAGAACGCCGTCACGCCAGCATTCGACGCTGTGGGCGCAGCCGATGTCGAAGAGTTCGCCATAGAGGTTCTGGATGGTGGGATTGATCCAGGTGTCCTGCCGGCCCGGCGCCGCCTCGGCGCAGAGGGCGACCACCTGGTCGAAGGCGGTGTCGAACCGCACCTCGAAGGGATCGCGCCGCACCGTCCGGGCCAGGCGCCGCGGTACGTGGAAGGCGTCGAGCGGAATGACGCCCCGCCATTCGGGATCGACCAGGAAGATGCGGTCGTCCTCCCGGGCGTCGGCCATGGGGAAGACGCCGCGCGTGTAGCAGGCCAGCAGCTGTAGAGGGCCGAAGGCCTCCATGGCGCTCCTAGCTGTCGGCCGCCTGGGCCTTGATCCACTTCTCCAGCCAATGGATGTTGTAGTCGCCGGCGAGGATCTCCGGCTGGAGCAGGAGATCCTGGAAGAGCGGGATGGTCGTGTCGACGCCGCCCACCACCATTTCACCCAGGCAACGGCACACGCGCGCGATGCACTCCTCGCGGTCGCGGCCGTGGACGATCAGCTTGCCGATCAGGCTGTCGTAATAGGGCGGGATCGAATAGCCGGCATAGACCGCCGAATCGAGCCGCACGCCGAGGCCGCCCGGCGCGTGGAAGTCGGTCACCCTGCCGGGGGAGGGCGTGAAGGTGCGCGGGTTCTCGGCGTTGATCCGGCACTCGATGGCGTGCCCCTCGAAGACCACCTGGTCCTGGGTGAAGGAAAGGGGCAGGCCGGCGGCGATGCGGATCTGCTCGCGCACCAGATCGATGCCGGTGATCGCCTCGGTGACCGGGTGTTCGACCTGCAGGCGGGTGTTCATCTCGATGAAGAAGAACTCGCCGTTCTCGTAGAGGAACTCGATGGTGCCCACGCCGAGGTAGCCGATGGCCTTGATCGCATCGACGACCACCTTGCCGATCTTCTCGCGGGCGGCGGCGTCGATGGCGGGGGAGGGCGCCTCCTCCAGAACCTTCTGGTGACGGCGCTGCAGGGAGCAGTCGCGTTCGCCCAGGTGGCAGACATTGCCGAAGGAGTCGGCGACGACCTGGATCTCGATGTGCCGCGGCTTCTGGAGGTAGCGCTCCATATAGACCGCATCGTCGCCGAAGGCGGCTCGGGCCTCGGCGCGCGCGGTGGACACCGCCTCCGCCAGAGACTCGCGGTCAAGCGCCACCTTCATGCCGCGTCCGCCGCCGCCGGCGGCGGCCTTGATGAGCACCGGGAAGCCGATCTGCTCGGCCGCGGCGAAGGCCTCTTCCTCGCTGGTGATCGCCCCGTCGGATCCGGGCACCACCGGAATGCCCGCCGCCCTTACCGCCTGCTTGGCGGTGATCTTGTCGCCCATCATGGTGATGTGCTCGGGCCGCGGACCGATGAAGGTGAAGCCGTGGGCGTTCACGATGTCGGCGAAGCGGGCGTTCTCCGACAGGAATCCATAGCCGGGGTGGATCGCCTGCGCGCCGGTGATCTCGGCTGCGGCGATGATGGCCGGGATGTTGAGGTAGCTCTTGGCCGCCTGGGCGGGGCCGATGCAGACGCTCTCGTCGGCCAGGCGGACCCACATGGCGCCGGAATCGGCCTCGGAATGGACCGCCACGGTGGCGATGCCCATCTCCTTGCAGGCGCGGTGGACGCGGAGGGCGATCTCGCCCCGGTTGGCGATGAGGATTTTCTCGAACATCGATCTACTCGATGACGACGAGCGGCTCGCCGAACTCGACGGGTTGGGCGTCCTCGACCAGGATCTCCGCCACCTTGCCGCCGCGCGGGGCGGGGATGGGGTTCATGGTCTTCATGGCTTCGATGATCAGCAGGGTCTGGCCGGCCTGGACGGTGTCGCCCACCTTGACGAAGGCCGGAGCGCCCGGCTGGGGCTGCAGATAGACGGTGCCGACCATGGGCGA
Organism: Phenylobacterium sp.; assembly: GCF_013911965.1. GTDB lineage: Bacteria > Pseudomonadota > Alphaproteobacteria > Caulobacterales > Caulobacteraceae > Phenylobacterium. The sequence goes on from NZ_JACESE010000002.1 coordinate 145,847, forward strand.
CTTCACCGCGTCGTCCCGCGCCGGCGCGACGACGGGGGCCTCGGCGACCGGCGGCGCGGCCGCCAGGGCCGGAGCAGGCGCGGCATGAGCCGGCGCGGCCACCGTGGCGCTCACCGTCACCTGCCTGGCCACCCGGATCTTCAGATCGTCGCGTTCGACCTCGATCTCGGTCAGTCCCGTCTCGGTCAGGATGTCCGCCAGTTTGCGGACCAGGCGTGCGTCGATGGGATCGGCGGGAGCCTTGGGACTGCTAGCCATGGAATAGACCCTTGCTGCTGGGAGGCGTCAGGCGCTCAGGCGCGCCGCGGCCTCGACGGCCAGTTCGTAGCTCATAACGCCGAAACCGGAGACGAGCCCCGTGGCGGCGAGCGAAACATAGGTGTGGCGGCGGAAGCTCTCGCGCGCCGCCGGATTGGAGAGGTGGCACTCGACCACCGGTATCTCGAGCGTCTTGAGCGCGTCGAGAAGGGCGATGGAGGTGTGCCCGTAACCTGCGGGATTGATGATGAGGGCGCTGGCGGCGGTTCGCGCCTCCTGCACCCAGTCGATCAGCACACCTTCATGATTGGATTGGCGGAACTCGATCGTCCGGCCAAGCGACTTCGCGCGCCGCTCGCAGGCGGCGCGAACGTCGTCGAGGGTCTCTTTCCCATAAATCTGAGGCTCGCGTGCGCCCAGGAGGTTGAGATTGGGCCCGCTCAGCACATAGATCGGTTTCGACATTCGGCTCCGCCGGCGATTCCGCCGTCTTGTAACGGGCGCGGGCGGGGGTCACAAGCATCGCGGCCGCAGACCTGCGGCGAGAGACGTCATGAACCTGACCATCAACGGCGAACAGAGGGCGATGGCCCCGGTTCCCCACCTGGCGGCCCTGGTCGCTGAACTGGGTCTCGATCCGCGCAAGGTGGCGGTCGAGCGCAATCTCGAGATCGTGCCGCGATCGGCCTACGGCGAAACGCCGGTCGCCGACGGCGACAGGATCGAAATCGTGCACTTCATCGGAGGCGGCTGACATGGACGACGCAGCGAACCTGGCGGCGGTCGCCGCCGACGACACCTGGACGGTGGCGGGCCGCACCTTCCGCTCCCGCCTGATCGTGGGCACAGGCAAGTACAAGGACTATGCGACCAACGCCGCCGCCGCCGAAGCCGCGGGGGCCGAGATCGTCACCGTCGCCCTGCGGCGCGTGAACCTGTCCGATCCCAGCCAGCCCATGCTGGTGGACCATGTGAAGCCCGAGCGCTTCACCTTCCTGCCCAACACCGCCGGCTGCTTCACCGGCGAGGAGGCGGTGCGCACCCTGCGCCTGGCGCGCGAGGCCGGCGGCTGGAATCTCGTCAAGCTGGAGGTTCTGTCCAACACCAAGCACCTGCTGCCGGACATGGAGGAGACCCTGCGGGCGCTGAAGCTGCTTGTGGCCGACGGGTTCGAGGTGATGGTCTACTGCACCGACGATCCGGTCTACGCCCAGAAGCTGGAGGAGGCGGGGGCGGCGGCCATCATGCCTCTGGGGGCTCCGATCGGCTCGGGCCGAGGCATCCAGAACCTGCTGAACCTCGGTCTGATCGTCGAGCAGGCCAAGGTGCCGGTGCTGGTGGACGCCGGGGTGGGCACCGCCTCGGACGCGGCCGTGGCCATGGAGCTGGGCTGCGACGCCGTGCTGATGAACACGGCGATCGCCGAGGCCAAGGACCCCATCCGAATGGCGCGGGCCATGCGCCACGCGGTGATCGCCGGGCGTGAGGCCTATCTGGCCGGGCGGATGCCCAAGCGCATGTACGCCGACCCCTCCTCGCCGCTGTCGGGCCTGATCTAGGCCCCGGCCTTCGCCTCGGCGATGGCGGCCTTCAGGGCCTCCAGGTCGGCGCCGGAGATGATCCTGTCGCCGACCACGAAGGCGGGCGTTCCGTTGATGCCCAGGTTGGAGGCCAGCTCGTGGGTGTCGACGATCTGCTGGTCGATGTCGGGCGACTTGGCCGCCTGGCGGGCGGCGGCCGGGTCGACGCCGACGGCGCGCAGGTGGCGGTCGAGGGCGGCGTCGTCCAGGCTCTTCTCGGCCATCAGCCGTTCGTGCAGGGCGAGGGTCTTGGGCTTGACCTGATCGGTCAGCATGACGGCCGCGGTCTCGTTGGACTGCTCGCCGAAGATCGGGAATTCCTTGAAGACGAAGCGGACGTTCGGATTCGCCTCGATCAGCTTCTGCACCTCGGGCGCGATCAGCTTGCAGTAGCCGCAGCGGTAGTCGAAGAACTCCACCACCGTGACGTCGCCGTCCGGATTGGCGACGAAGTCGCGCGGATCGCGCTCCAGCTCGTCGCGATACTCCGAAAGAGCGGCGGTCGCCGCCTGAGCGGCCTCGGCCTCGCGCTTCTCGTTCAGCTTCTGGACAGCCTCCTCGATCACCTCGGGATGCTCCAGCAGGTAGGCGCGGACGCGGTCGCCGAAGGCGTCGTCGGAGACGCGGTCGCAGGCGGAGAGCGCGAGGGCGGCGGCGCAGAGCGCCAGGGCGGCGGGCAAGGGCTTTCTCATCTTGGTCCAGATAGGGCGGTTCGGGAAAAATGCGAACGCGATAGCGGCGACGCCTTCAGCGGATCTGGCCGCGGCGGATCGCGCCTTCCTGGGCGAGTTCGCGCAGGTCTTCCCTGGAGGGATCCGATGTCAGGACGATGTCCGTGGCGCGGCGCCATTCGGGCGTGTCCTTGGTCAGCATCTCGCGGGCGCGCATGGCGAACACCCGGGCCTGCTGCTCGTCGCCGATGTGGAAGTTGTATTCCGCCGTCGCCAGCCGCGCGCGGCCGTCGTCGCCGCTGCGGTCGTAGGCCTCCGCCAGCAGGCGCCAGGCCACGGCGTTGTCATTCTCCTGGGTCAGGGCCTTGCGCAGTTCGGCGATGCCTTCCTCGAGCTTGGCCTGGTCGTTCAGGGCGATCAGGGTCTGGCCGAGGTTGATGCGCAGCAGCGGCGCCTCGGGCATCAGTTCGACCGACTTGCGCTGCGGCGCCTCGGCCTCCGGGGCGCGGGCGAACTCGAAGAGGATCTGGCCCTTGAGCTCCCAGAGATAGGGGTTCTCCGGCTGTTCGAGCAGCAGCTCGTCGATCATCCGGATGGCCCGGTCGGGATCCTTGGTCTGGTAGTAGGCGATCGCCCGGGCGTAGCGCGCCGGGTAGGAGTCGTCCTTTTCGCTGTAGTCGATCAGCGCCCGCTGCGGATTGATGAAGCCCTGCAGCTTGGCCTTCATGATCGCGTGTTCGGCGAGCGCCTCCTCGCTGTCGACCTTGTCGTAGTCGGGCAGGGTCTCGGCCTTGCTGCGCAGGCGCTCGATCCGGTCGGAGGAGAGGGGGTGGCTGCGGAAGTAGGCGTAGCGGCGCGCCTCCTGGAAGACCTCCTGGTAGCGGAACTTGTCGAAGAATTCGACGAGACCGCGGCCTGAGATGCCGGCCTTGTCGAGCAGGCCAAGACCGGCCTGGTCGGCGCGGCCCTCCTGTTCGCGGCTGTAGCCCAGTGCGGCGAGGGTGCCGAACTGGCCGGCGCTGCCCATCAGGGCCACGGCCGCATCGCCGGCGCCGGCGAAGGCGGCCAGGACGCCCAGGCCCATGGTGAGAAGGAAGGGCCGCATGCCGGCCTGCTGCATCTCCCCGGAGCGGGCGCTGTGGCCCGCGGCCAGGTGGCCGACCTCGTGGGCGATGACGCCCTGCAGCTGATTGGGGTTCTCCGACTCCAGGATCAGGCCGGTGAACACCCCCATCGTGCCGGGGGCGGCGAAGGCGTTCAGCTCCTTGGAGCCGATCAGCAGGATGTCGATGCGCGAAGGATCGATCCCGGCCGCCCGCAGGATGGGATCGGAGTCCTTGAGAAGGATGGCCTCGATCTCGGTGTCCCGGATCAGCGACAGGCCCTCCTGGGCCTGGGCCGTCACCGGGGCGAGCGCGACGCTGAACGCCAGCGCGGCGGCGGCGACGGCTCGGCTGAGGGAACGCAAGGGGGAGGCCATACTCATTCTCTCGATCGCATCCCCCTTACGCCCAATCTCAGACTAGCGCGTCATCCGCGGCGCCACCACCCTCGCTTCGGCTTGGCCGGCGGAGCGGTGATCTCGGCCGGATCCGGCGCGGCCGCGACGGGTTCGACCGCCTGTTCCGGCGTGGCCGGCGGCTCGCTGGCGACGGCCGCCACCGAGACGGGCTCGTCCGCCGGCGCAGGCGCGGCTTCGGGCTCCGCCGCCGGAGCGGACTCGGTCTCGGCGGCCGGAGGGGCCTCGGCCGCGGGCTCGGCCTTGCGGCGGGTCCGCGTGCGCTTCGGCTTGGCCGGCGCAGGGGCCTCCGCCTCGGCGGGGGCCTCTTCGGCCGGAGCCGCAGCCTCGACCTCCGGCGTCTCGGCGGGCGCCTCGTCGGCCGCCTCCGCCGCCAGTTCGGCGTCCTTGGGCTTGCGCGAGCGCGTGCGTCGGCGCTTCGGCTTCTCCTCGGCTTCGGGCAGTTCCACCCAGACGTCTTCGTCCGCGGCGGCGGCGGCGGCCGGGGCCGGGGCTTGAGACGCCGGCTCGGGCGCGGCCGCAGCCTCGCTCACGGGCGCCGCCGCGCGGGGCGGCTGCGCCTCGCCCTCGCCGACGGCCATGCGCTGGTCTTCGGAGAGATCGAACCAGACGAAGGGATCGTCGCCATAGGGGACCCAGGGCCGCACCCAGGCGAAGGTCTCGCCGGGACGGTCTTCGCGCAGGCGCCGGCCGCCACGGCGGCCACGGCGGCGGCGGCGGCCGCCCGGGTCATCGTCGTTGCGGCTCTCGGCCTCGGGCGCCGGAGCGGCCTCATCCTCGCCGCGACGGCCGTTGCGGCGGCGGCGACGGCGGCGGCGCCCGTTGCGGCCTTCCTCGTCGTCCTCGTCGGGTCGGCTCCGCTCCCGGGCGCGGTCCGGATCGCGGCTGCGGGCCGGCGCAGCCTCGACGACCTCGTCCTCGTCCTCCTCGTCCTCGACGTCTTCCTCGTCCTCGAAGTCGTCGACGTCGTCGTAGGCGGGCTCGGTGAGCATCGGGGCGGCGGGCGCCACCAGGGCGTGGTCCGGCCGGGTTTCCGAGGCCGTCCGCTCGATCTCGTGATCGGCGTGCGGCATGGCGTCGTCGACCATGATGGTCACGAACAGGCCGAAGGTTTCGTGGATCCGCGCGAGGTGGGCGCGCTTCTCGTTGAGGATGTAGAGGCCCACGGCGCGCGGCACGGTGAGCGTCGCCTCGCCGCCGCCCTTCAGCGCCTCGATCTCCAGGGCCCGCAGGGCGGCGAGCGCGCTCGATTCCACCGAGCGGACGCGGCCGGTCCCGTTGCAGTGCTCGCAGACGTGGGTCGTGCCTTCCAGCACGCCGGTGCGGCGGCGCTGGCGGCTGATCTCCATCAGGCCGAAGGCGCTGATCTTGCCCATCTGGACGCGGGCGCGGTCGTCCTTCAGCGCGTCCTTGAGCTTCTTCTCGACGGCGCGGTTGTTCTTCGACTCATCCATGTCGATGAAGTCGATGACGATCAGGCCGGCCAGGTCGCGCAGGCGCAGCTGGCGGGCGGCCTCCTCGGCGGCCTCCAGGTTCGTCTTGAGCGCGGTGGCCTCGATGTTCCGCTCGCGCGTCGCGCGGCCGGAATTGACGTCGATGGCGACCAGCGCCTCGGTCTGGTTGATCACCAGATAGCCGCCCGAGCGCAGGGGCACGACCGGCGTGTAGATCTGCGACAGGTGCTCTTCGACCTTGTGCTTGACGAAGAGCGGGGTGGGATCGCGGTAGAGCTGAACCTTCTTGGCCTGGGACGGCATCAGCATGCGCATGAAGTCGCGCGCTTCCTTGAACCCGGCCTCGCCCTCGACGAAGACGCCCTCGATGTCCTTGTCGTAGAGGTCGCGGATGGCCCGTTTGACGAGGTCTTCCTCCTCGTAGATCAGGGCCGGGGCGATGGAGTGCAGCGTCGTCTCGCGGATGTTCTCCCACAGACGCAGCAGATACTCGTAGTCCCGCTTGATCTCGGCCTTGGTCCGCTTGGCGCCGGCGGTGCGCACGATCAGGCCCATGCCCTCCGGCACGTCCAGGCTCTGGACGACGCCCTTCAGGCGCTTGCGGTCGGTGGCCGTGGTGATCTTCCGGCTGATGCCGCCGCCGCGGGCGGTGTTGGGCATCAGGACGCCGTAGCGGCCGGCCAGGGAGAGATAGGTGGTCAGGGCCGCGCCCTTGTTGCCGCGCTCTTCCTTGACGACCTGCACCAGCATGATCTGCCGGCGGCGGATCACCTCCTGGATCTTGTACTTGCGCATGAGGCGCCGCCGGCGGCGGGCGACCTCTTCCTCCATGACGTCGTCTTCGTCGGCGGCGGCCTCGGTCTCTTCGTCGTCAAGGTCGGCGCGCGGCGGTTCGTCGTCGGCCTGTTCCTCGGCCTCTTCACGCAGCAGCGCTTCCCGGTCTGCGACCGGGATCTGATAGTAGTCGGGGTGGATTTCGTTGAAGGCGAGGAAGCCGTGTCGGTTTCCTCCGTACTCCACAAACGCCGCCTGCAGACTCGGTTCGACCCGGGTCACCTTGGCGAGGTAGATATTCCCTCGAAGCTGTTTGCGGTTCTTGCTCTCGAAATCGAAATCTTCAACACGGGCCCCGTCGACCAGCACCACGCGCGTCTCTTCCGCGTGTGCCGCATCGATAAGCATCTTCTTCGACATGTAGTGAATCTCCGCGGCGCGGCGCGAACTCGAGGTTCGGGCGCAGCCGGCTGTTCAAGTGGGCGCGCGCAGGGTCGCAGACCGCGGCTTCGAAGCCGACGGCGGTCCCGGCCAAACGCCGGAATGGGGCTCGTGCGACGCTGCCCATGGGTGTTGTCCTAGTCACGCCTGCAAGGCGAGGATCGGTGGAGCGTCGTCGCCGAACGTCATGTCGGGCCGACGCAGCTGTTTCGCGCCAACGGGAAGGCCTGTGAGTCACGCCCCTCCGTGCGCGGCGCGACTTTGCAACAGTGGATGGAAAAAGGAAAGCCGTCGTGTCCTTACCCGTGGGCTTAACCCTTTCTCCATGGGGCCTGGTGTTTAATGCCTCCTGAACGCCTCAAAAAACGTCCTGGTGGGTGAGTGCTGCGTATGCTCGCAAGAGTCCGCGAGATTCTCCGGAAAACCCGTTTCATTGCTGCAGGCGCGGCGGCTACGGCCGTCGGCGTGCTGGCGGCGGTGACCGTCGGCGAGGCGGCCGCGCCCGCGGCCGGCGTGCTGGGCGTCCGCCTGGGCGGCGATTCCGCTGAGACCCGCCTGGTCATCGACCTGGATCGCGGGGCGACCGGCAAGGTCAGTCTCGACGGATCCGGCGGCCGGGTGGTCCTGGCCCTGCCGGGCGTGGCGCCGAACGCCAACCTGCAGGGCGCGGGGCGGGGCCTGATCAAGGCCTGGATGATCGACGGCTCGAACGGCGCGGCCCGGCTGCAGATCGACCTCGCCGGCAAGGGCGAGATCAAGCGCCGATTCCTGCTGCCGCCGGCCGACGGGGTCGGCCACTACCGCTATGTGATCGACATCGCCGCCGTCGGCCCGCCGCAGGCGGTCTTCACCTCGCGGCCCGCCTCCAGAAGCGCCGCCCGACCGGCGCCGCTGCCGCTCAAGAAGGTGATCGTCATCGACGCGGGCCACGGCGGCAAGGACCCTGGCGCCCGCGGCGCCCGCGCCAACGAAAAGGACATCAACCTCGCCGCCGCGCTCGCCCTCCAGGCCCGCCTGGAGAAGGGCGGCAAGTACAAGGTGGTGATGACCCGCAGCACCGACGTCTACGTGCCGCTGGAATCGCGGGTGCAGATCGCCCGGCGGGCCGGGGCGGACCTGTTCATCTCGCTGCACGCCGACGCCGGGGCCGACACCGAGACGCGCGGGACCTCGGTCTACACGCTCTCGGAACAGGCTTCGGGACGCGCCGCCCAGTTCGTGAGCAAGGACGACTGGTTCATGAACGCCAGCCTGCACGGCGGCGACAAGGGGGTGCGCGACATCCTCTTCGACCTGACCCAGCGGGCCACGAAGAACCGCTCGGCCAACTTCGCCGAGGGGCTGCTGGAACGGGTGGACGACCACATGCCGCTGCTGCGTCGCAGCCATCGCGACGCGGGCTTCGTGGTCCTGCTGGCCCCCGACGTGCCCGCGGTCCTCCTGGAAATGGGCTTCGTCACCAACAAGCACGACGAGGCCCTGCTGGTCGACCCTCGCCACCGCGCTCGCTTCATGGACAGCGTCGGCGACGCCATCGACGACTACTTCGCCGGTCAGACCCAGGTCGCCTCGCGCTGAGGCGCGGCCTGGGCCGCCTGCGACCCGCCGTCTCGGGGGCGTTGGCGCCCGCGGCGATGCACGCTAGATGACGGCGGGCGGGGTGAGGGCGCCCGTGGAGGTCTGACCAGTTGAATCCCCCTGAAAGATGGGTTGCGATCGCCGGCGTGGCGGTCCTGAGCGTCATCGCGGTGGCCGGTTTCGCCGTCGCGATCTACGCCGCCTGGCTCTTCCACGACATGCCCGACGCCGGCGACCTGGCCGACTACAGGCCGCCGACCTCGACGCGCGCCTATGCCTGGGACGGCACCCTGATCGGGGAGTTCTCGCTCGAGCGCCGCATCTACGTCCCCTACGACCAGATGCCGGACCAGCTCGTGCAGGCCTTCATGGCCGCCGAGGACCGCAACTTCTTCCACCACGGCGGCGTGGACGCCATGGGCCTGACGCGGGCCATGCTGAAGAATGTCGGCAACGCCGCCCGCGGCCGCCGGCTGGAAGGCGGCTCGACCATCACCCAGCAGGTCGCCAAGAACGTCCTCCTGACCAGCGACGCCACCATCGGGCGCAAGTTCAAGGAGGCGGTGCTCGCCCAGCGGCTGGAGAAGTCGCTCGGCAAGGAGCAGATCCTCGAGCTCTATCTGAACGAGATCTGGCTCGGCTATCGCTCCTATGGCGTCGGCGCGGCGGCCTACAACTATTTCGGCAAGTCGATCACCGATCTGACCCTGGCCGAGGCGGCCTATCTGGCCGCCCTGCCCAAGGGCCCCCAGAACTACCACCCCCTGCGGCGCAAGGAGGCGGCGATCGCCCGCCGCAACTGGATCCTGGGCGAGATGGCCGAGCTGGGCTGGGTGACCGAGGCCGAGGCCCAGGCGGCCATGCGCCAGGACCTGGTGGTCCAGGAGGCGCCCACCCGGGCCAAGTACCGCGACGCCGACTATTTCGTGGAGGAGGTCCGCCGCCGGGGCCTGGCCACCCTCGGATCGCGCCTCAACGAGGCCGGCTACTACATGCGCACGACGCTCGATCCGCGGCTGCAGACGGCGGCGCGCATGGCCCTGATGGACGGCCTGGAAGCCTATGATCGCCGTCACGGCTGGCGCGGCGCCTGGGGCCAGGTGGAGATCGCGCCCGGCTGGCAGGCCGAAGCCAAGAAGGAGGCCGTGCCGGCCGAACGGCGCCGCTGGCGGGCGGCCGTGATCACGCGCGCCAGCGGCGGCGACGTGCGGGTCGAGGTGGCCGAGACCGGGGCCAGCGGCGCCCTGGCCGGCGAGGATGTCGCCTGGGCGCGTGCGGGCAAGGGCCTGAACGTCGGCGACCTGGTGTTCGTCGAGCCGCCGGAGCGGGACGGCGGGGCCTTCCGCCTGAAGCAGATCCCGGCCGTCAACGGCGCGCTGGTGGCCATCGAGCCCTATTCGGGCCGCGTGCTGGCCATGGTCGGCGGATATTCCTTCTCGCTGTCCAACTTCAACCGCGCGACGCAGGCCATGCGTCAGCCGGGCTCGGCGTTCAAACCGATCGTCTATGCCGCGGCCCTCGAGAACGGCTTCACCCCGGCCAGCACGGTCATGGACTCCATGATCACGCTGCGGGGCGCGAACGACGGCGAGACCTGGACGCCGGAGAACTACAATCGCCGCTACTACGGCGCCCTGACCCTGCGCCGGGGCCTGGAACTCTCGCGCAACGCCATGACGGTGCGGCTGGCCAACAATGTCGGCATGCGCAAGATCTCCGACCTGGCTGTGCGGATGGACGTGGTCGACCAGATGGACCCGGTGCTGGCCATGTCGCTCGGCGCGGGCGAGACGACGCCGTTCCGCCTGACCGCCGCCTATGCCGCCTTCGTCAACGGCGGCCGCAAGATCGATCCGCACCTGATCGAACTCGTCCAGGACCGCGAGGGCAAGGTGGTCTACCGCGCCGACCGCCGCGACTGTCCGCGTTGCGGCGCGGGCTTCAACGGCGACGAGAGCCCGCGCGTGCCGCCGGGCGGGGCCCAGGTCATGGACCCGATCACCGCCTATCAGATCACCTCGATGCTGCAGGGCGTCGTCCAGCGCGGCACGGCCACCTCCGTCTCGGTCCTGGGGCGGCCCGTAGGCGGCAAGACGGGGACGACGAACGAGTATCGCAGCGCCTGGTTCGTGGGATTCACGCCGCAGATCGTGGCGGGCGTGTTCGTCGGCTTCGACGACAATCGCTCCCTCGGCTATGGCGAGACCGGCACCCAGGCCGCCGCCCCGATCTTCACCGCCTTCATGCAGGAGGCGATCAAGGGCATGCCGGAGGCCGACTTCAAGGCGCCGGAGAACGCCAAGTACGCCACGGTGCGCGGAATCCGCGAGGCGTTCCGGCCCGGCACCGAGCCGCGGGCGCCGACGCCCGTCTCCACGGCCGGTTCCAGCGGTCCCATGCCCTACAACAAGGTCTGGCCGGACGGCCGGGTGTCCGGCGCCGGCAGCGCCGGCGAAGCCGCCGCCCCGGGCGACGACGACATGAGCGGATTGTATTAGCGGCCGGGTCGCGTTATCCCGCCCGACCCTGAACGGCCGCGCCTTCCACAGGCGGCGGCCCTCCACCCAGATCGCCAGGAGTGATCCATGCGAGCGGATGTCGAGGCCATGGCGGCCGACATCGAGCAGTCCGTCGGACTGCTCAGGAGGCGACTTTGACTGGGAGCCTGCGCTCCGTCGTCTCGACGAACTGAACGCCCGGGTCGAGGACCCGACCCTGTGGGACGACTCGGCCCAAGCCCAGTCGATCATGCGCGAGCGCCAGCGTCTGGCCTCCCAGGTCGACGCCGTGAAGGACCTGGAGCGCAGCCTCGCCGACGCCATCGCGCTTGCGGAACTGGCGGACGAGGAGGGCGACGAAGCGACCCTGGAGGAGGCGCGCGCTGAACTGCGCGCCATCAAGGAGCGCGCCGCGCGCGCCGAGCTGGAGGCCCTGCTCTCGGGGGAGGCGGACGGCAACGACGCCTATGTGGAAATCAATTCCGGCGCCGGCGGCACGGAGTCCAACGACTGGGCCGGCATGCTGCTGCGCATGTACACCCGCTGGGCCCAGCAGCACGGCATGAGCGTGGACCTGGTCGAGGAGACGCCGGGCGAGCAGGCCGGCATCAAGTCGGCGACGCTGCAGGTCAAGGGGACCAACGCCTATGGCTGGCTGAAGACCGAGGCGGGCGTCCACCGCCTGGTGCGGATCTCGCCCTTCGATTCCGCCGCCAAGCGCCATACGAGCTTCGCATCGGTCTGGGTCTATCCCGTGGTGGACGACACCATCGAGATCGAGATCAACCCGGCCGACGTGCGCACCGACACCTACCGCGCCTCCGGCGCCGGCGGTCAGCACATCAACAAGACCGACTCCGCGGTGCGCCTGACGCACATCCCGACCGGCGTCGTCGTCGCCTGCCAGGCGGGCCGTTCGCAGCACGCCAACCGGGACGAAGCCTGGAAGATGCTGCGCGCCCGGCTCTATGAGCTGGAGCTTCAAAAGCGCGAGGCCGAGCAGCAGGCCCTGGAGGACCAGAAGACCGACATCGGCTGGGGCCACCAGATCCGCTCCTACGTCCTGCAGCCGTATCAGATGGTCAAGGACCTGCGGACCGAGGTCGAGACGTCCGACACGCAAGGCGTCCTCGACGGCGACCTGGACGACTTCATGGGCGCATCGCTCGCCCAGCGCGTCGGTCTGACGCGGGAGGACTGATGCGCGTCCATTGCGAGTGGGGGCTGGCCGGCGTCCACGCGCTGCGGGACCGTGTCGCCGCTCTCATCGTCGTGGACGTGCTTTCGTTCTGCACGGCGGTCGATATCGCCGTCAGCCGGGGCGCCGTCGTCTATCCTTTCCCCTATGGCGACGCGACCGCCGCCGAGGTGCGCGCCAAGCATCTTGGGGCGGTGGCGGCCTCTCCCGATCGCGCGGGCGATCAGGTCAGCCTTTCGCCCGCCTCCCTGGCCAGGCTGAACGCCGGGGACAAGATCCTTCTCCCGTCGCCCAACGGCTCGCGCCTTTCGCTGGAAGGGGGCGGCGCGATGACGATGGCGGCCAGCCTTCGCAACGCCTCGGCGGTGGCCGAGCACGCGCGCCAACTTGTCGGCGGCGCGGACGTGGCCGTGATCCCCGCGGGCGAACGCTGGGCCGACGGATCGCTGCGGCCGGCGATCGAGGATCTGCTTGGGGCGGGGGCGGTCATCGCCGCGCTCGGCGGCGTCTGTACGGCCGAGGCCGAGCTCGCCAGGCGCGCCTTCATGGCCGCAGGCGGTGATGTCGCCGATCTGGTGGCCGACAGCCTTTCGGGCCGCGAACTCACCGGCCGGGGCTTCGCCCGGGACGTCGAGCTGGCGGTCGAGATCGATGTCAGCGCGACCGTACCGCTGCTGGTGAACGCCGGCTACCGGCGCGCCTGAGGGCGGCTCTAGAAAACGGGTTTGGGCTGCGGCGCGCCGCCGGCCGCCGCCGTCTGAGCAGGCTTTTCGTCCTGCGAAGCGGCTGGCGCCGGCGCCGACGGGGCGTTGGCCTGACCGGCCGGCGCGGCGGGGCGCTGGAACTTCAGGCTGCGGCCCTGGAAGAACGCGCCGGTTTCCATGGCCAGCTGTTCGTGGGTGATGTCGCCGTCCACATAGGAGGTGCCGTAGAGGCGCACCTGCTTGGCGGTGATCGCGCCGATCACGCGGCCGCGGGCCTCGACCGCCTCGGCATAGATGGAGCCTTCCACGTGGCCGGTGTCGCCGATGGTCAGCTTGCTGACGCGGATGTCGCCGCGCACCACGCCGTCGATGTGGAGCTCGCCCTCGCCGGAGACGCCGCCTTCGATGGTCATGTTCTCGGCCACCAAAGAGGCGACCTTGGGAGACTTGCGCGTCGCCGGGCTCTCGGGCGGGGTCGCCGCCGGCGAGTCGAGCTTCGGCTCCGGGCGGCCCGAAGCCGTCTTAGTCGGCTGCTTGCTGAACATACTCGCCCGCCTTCACAAATCGGCTGGGGTTCTGGGCCCGACCATTGACCCAGACCTCATAGTGGAGATGAACGCCGGTGGAGCGTCCGGTGGAGCCCATCGCGCCCACGCGCTGGCCCACGGCCACGCGCTGGCCCGGCCGCACGGCGATGGTCTGCATGTGGGCGTAGCGGGTCTTGAAGCCGTTGCCGTGGTCGACCTCGACGGTGTTGCCATAGCCCGAGCGCACGCCGGCGAAGGAGACGACCCCGGGGCCCGTCGACAGGATCGGCGTCATGAAGCCGCCGGCGAAGTCGAGGCCCGAATGGAAGGCCGGGCGCTTGGTGAAGGGGTCGAAACGGACGCCGAAGCCGCTGGACTGGCGTCCGGCGGTGGTCGGCTTGGAGAGGGGCAGTTTCTGGGCGGCGGCGTCGAGAGAGCGCGCCTCGGACAGGTTTGTGGCGGCGTGCTGGATCCGTTCGGCGAAGCTTTCCTCGACGTCGAGCACGGCGGCCAGGGCGCTGGGATCCTTGGCCTCGATCAGCGGCCCGCCGAGCGCGCCGGACTTCGGCGCATAGGCGTTGGGGCTTAGGCCCGCCAGCCGGAAGGCCAGGCGCAGCCGTTCGGCGCGGTTCTTGGCGTAGCTGTCGGCGGAGTCGAGCAGGCGCTCCTGGCTGGCGCGGACCAGCTCGATGCGGCGGACGGGATCGGAGGACGACGGCTCGGTGGCCGCCTTCATGATCTCGGGCGTCAGCGCCTCGGCGGCGCCGGGCGTCGACTTGTAGTCGCTGAGCAGCATGGCCAGAGCCGCATGCCGCTTCTCGACGGACAGGGCGAGGTCGTCGATCGACCCGTTGGTGGCGTTCAGCTGGGCCACGGCGCTGTTCAGGCGCGCCTGGCGATCGGCGATCCAGCGTTCGTACTTGGCCTGGGTGCGGGCGATCTCCTGATCGCTGGCCGACAACTCCATGGCGTTGACCATCATCGCCGCGGTGCAGACGCCCATCCACAGGGCGGCCGCGGCGACCGCGCCGGCGGCCATCAACTGCTTGGAGGTGGTCAGGACGAAGGCCCGCATCTCGCCGCCGGAGCGGACGTAGAGGTGCCTTTCGGGGAACAATTCTTCGAGCGAACGGCGGAGGCGCGTTATGCGTTTCATGCTCATCGCTAACCGTGACCAGGAGCAGTGGCCACGATATGCAATGATAAAAAGGAAGCATGCAAGGCCCCTCGCGCCTCAAGGGAGCGAGAGGGGGCGTTCGCCGGCGTCTTCAGACGTCGTTATCCGAGCCTGAATGTGTGCGCCAGCGCGATCGCCACAGGCGCGTCACCGAGGCGCCACAATCCAGGCGGGCGCGACAATTGTACAACACCGGACGGCCAGGATTGTTCCGCCGTCTCTGACGCTGGTCTTAAAGCGACTGGACCGCGCTCAGCACCGCCTGGGCGTGGCCGGGGACCTTCACCTTGCGCCAGAGGGCGGCGATCCTGCCGTCCCGGCCGATCAGGAAGGTGCTGCGCTCGATGCCCATGTACTTGCGGCCATACATGTTCTTCTCGACCCAGGCGCCATAGGCCTCGGTGACTGCGCCGGTCGGATCGGAGCCCAGCCGCACCTTCAGGTCGTGCTTGGCGGCGAACTTGGCGTGGGAGGCGACGCTGTCCTTGGACACGCCGAGGATCTCCGCCCCGGCCGCTGCGAAGGCGTCCAGGTGGGACGAGAAGTCGATGGCCTCCTTCGTGCAGCCGGTCGTGTCGTCCTTCGGATAGAAGTAGAGGACGAGCGCCTTGCCGGCGTAGTCGGACAGGCGGATGGGCCCGTCGGGGCCTTCCAGTTCGAATTCCGGCGCCGGCGCGCCAACCTCGAGTTCAGCCATCTTGCACCCCGCTGCGATCTAGACCGGTCGGACCAGGACGATCTTCTTCTTGCCCGCCGCCAGCTTTACGACTCCGTCCACGAGGTCGGATGCGTCGATCGTGCGGTTGGCGTCGGCCTCGGCCTTGTCGTTGACCCGCAGGCCGCCGCCCTGGGCCAGGCGGCGGGCTTCGCCGCGCGAACCGGCGAGCCCGGCATCGGCGGCGAGCGCCGCCAGGACGATGCCGGCCTCCAGGTCGGTCCTGGGCACCTCGAAGCTCGGCAGGTCGGTGGAGAGCTGACCCTGCTCGAAGGCGGCGACGGCCGCGGCCTCGGCCGTCTTCGCCGCTTCCGCCCCGTGCAGCAGCGTCGTCGCCGCATTGGCCAGGACCTTCTTGGCCTCGTTGATCTGCGCGCCCTCCAGGGCCTCCAGGCGGGCGATCTCGTCCAGCGGCAGATCGGTGAACAGGCGCATGAAGCGGCCCACGTCGGCGTCCTCGGTGTTCCGCCAGAACTGCCAGTAGTCGTAGGGGCTGCGCATGTCGGCGTTGAGCCAGACGGCCCCGCCCATGGTCTTGCCCATCTTCTGGCCCGAAGCGGTGGACAGCAGCGGCGTGGTCAGGCCGAAGGCGGGCTTGCCGTCGACGCGGCGGATCAGCTCCACCCCGTTGACGATGTTCCCCCACTGGTCGGAGCCGCCCATCTGCAGCACGCAGCCATAGCGGCGCTCGAGCTCCAGGAAGTCCACCGACTGCATGAGCATGTAGTTGAATTCGAGGAAGGTCATCGGCTGCTCGCGTTCGAGCCGCGTCTTGACGCTGTCGAAGCTCAGCATCCGGTTGACGGTGAAGTGGACGCCGTAGTCGCGCAGGAACTGGATGTAGCCGAAGCTCTCCAGCCACTCGGCGTTGTTGACCATCACCGCATCGGTGGGGCCGTCCCCAAAGGTCAGGAAGCGCTCGAACACCGTCTTGATGGAGTCGATGTTGGCCTGGATCTGGGCGTCGGTCAGCAGGGGCCGCTGCTGGTCCTTGTCCGTGGGATCGCCGACCTTGGT
This sequence comes from Phenylobacterium sp., assembly GCF_013911965.1. Lineage (GTDB taxonomy): Bacteria > Pseudomonadota > Alphaproteobacteria > Caulobacterales > Caulobacteraceae > Phenylobacterium. The sequence goes on from NZ_JACESE010000002.1 coordinate 161,958, forward strand.
CGTGCCACCGCCCATCAGGACGATGGGCTTGTGACCGGCCTGCTGCAGGCGGCGCAGGGTCATGATCGAGAACAGGTGCCCCACGTGCAGACTGGCGGCCGTGGCGTCGAAGCCGATGTAGGCGACGATCGGGCCAGCCAGGCAGGCCTCGTCCAGCTCGGCGGGGTGCGTGATCTGGTGGATGTAGCCGCGCGTCTGCATGAGGCGCAGGAATTCGGACTTGTACGACGTGTCGCTGGTCATGGAGGCAGGCTTCGATTGGGAAGGCCCGGGCTCTAGCACGCAGGGGTCGGCGATTTCGAGGGGCATCTGAGAAGTCTCCGGATCATGGGCCGGAGGCTGTCGCTCAAGAGGAGATGACCAGCGCGCCGACCGAGGGGCAGGCGCAGGAGATCGATCCGCGCCTTAAGGGGCGCGGTAATAGAGGCCGGCGGCGGAGCGGCGTTCGATCATGCCGCTAGCTAGCGCCGCGCGGGCGTGGCAGTCAATGCGGATGCGCGTACTGGGATTCATGACCGGCACCTCGCTCGACGCGGTCGACATGGCGGTGCTCGAGACGGACGGCGAGACGATCGAAGCCTTCGGCCCGGCCGGCGAACGCAAGCTCTCGGCGGCGGCCCGCAAGGTGATCCTGGCCGCCACGGAGGCGGCCCTGGCGTGGCCGAGAGGCGCGCCCGAGCCCGAGGTCTTCGCCGAGGCCGCTGCGGCGGTGGCGCGGGAGCACTTCGAGGCCGCCGAGGCGTTTCTGGAAAAGAACGACCTCGCCTGGCGAGATATCGACCTCATCGGCATGCACGGCCAGACCGTCCTGCATGAGCGGCCGGAGGACGGCCGGATCGGCCGAACGGTTCAGCTCGGCGACGCCGCCTGGCTGGCCGAGCAGACCGGCGTGCCGGTGGCCTTCGACTTCCGCTCGGCCGACGTGGCCGCCGGCGGGCAGGGGGCGCCGCTGGCGCCCATCTATCACCTGGCCCGCGCCCGCGCCTCGGAGATGACGCCGCCCCTGGCGGTGCTGAACATCGGCGGCGTGGCCAATGTCACCCTCTGGCCCGACGTGGGGGAGCTCGTGGCGTTCGACACCGGGCCGGGCAACGGGATGATCGATCTGCTCTGCCAGGCGCGCGGGGCCGGCCGGTTCGACGACAAGGGCAACTATGCCAGCGTCGGCCTGGTGGATGAGAGCATCCTGCGCTCCCTGCTGGCGCATCGCTATTTCGACGCTCCGCCGCCCAAGTCGCTGGACCGCTACGAATTCTCGCTGGAGCCGCTGGAGGGCCTGAAGCTGGAGGATGCGGCCGCGACGCTGGTGGCCTTCACCGCCGAGGCGGTGCGGATGGGCTTCGAGAAGCTGGAGACGTCGCCGCGCGAGGTGATCGTCTGCGGCGGCGGACGCCACAATCCGGAGATCATGAAGGCGCTGCGCGAACGTCTGAGAGGCGAGGTGAAGACGGCCGAGGAAGTCGGCTGGCGCGGCGATTCCATCGAGGCCGAGGCCTTCGCCTACCTGGCGGCGCGCACGGCCCGGGACCTGCCGATCTCGTTTCCGAAAACGACGGGCGTCGCCACGCCCATGAAGGGCGGGCGCATCGTGCGCCCCGCCGGTGACGCCGAGGGGGAGGGCTGATCATGCGCACGAGGACATGGAAGGGCCTTCTGATGGCCGGCGTCCTGGCGGCCGCCGCGGGCCTGGGGCCGAGCGCACTGGCGCAGGAGACCTCGCGCCAACAAGCCGTCTGCGCCGCAGCCAAGGCGCTGCAGCCCAAGGTGGTCGCCTGGCGGCGCGACATCCACGAGCATCCCGAACTGGGCAATCGCGAGGTCCGCACCGCAGGCCTGGTCGCCGAGCACCTGAAGAGCCTGGGCTACGAGGTCCGCACCGGCGTCGCCCATACCGGCGTGGTGGCGATCCTCAGGGGCGGAAAGCCGGGCGGCGTGGTCGCTCTGCGCGCCGACATGGACGGTCTGCCCGTCGCCGAGCAGACGGGGCTGCCCTTCGCCTCCAAGGCCGTGGGCGAGTACAACGGCAAGCCGACGCCCGTGATGCACGCCTGCGGCCACGACGCCCACGTGGCCATCCAGATGGGCGCGGCCGAGATCCTGGCCTCCATGCGCGACGAGATCCCGGGCACGGTGGTGCTGATCTTCCAGCCTGCCGAGGAAGGTCCCCCGCCGGGCGAAGAGGGCGGTGCGGCGCTGATGGTCAAGGAAGGCGTTCTGGCCGATCCGAAGCCCGGCGCCATCTTCGGTCTGCACGTCAGCCCTGGCGAGGTGGGCGCCATCGCCTATCGCTCCGGCCCGATGATGGCGGCGGCCGACAGCTACGAAATCCGCCTGAAAGGCAAGCAGACCCATGGGGCGCGGCCCTGGGACGGCGTCGACCTGGCCTCGCTGTCGGCGGAGATCGTGACCGCCTTCAACCAGGTGGCTTCGCGCCAGCTCGACGTCTCGCGGTCGCCGACGGTCATCACCGTGGCGGTGATCCAGAGCGGCGTGCGCCACAACATCATTCCTGACGAACTGATGATGGCCGGGACCCTGCGGACCTTCGATCCGGAGATGCGCGAGGACACCATCGCCCGGATGAAGAAGACGGTGGACAGCATCGCCGCGCGCTACGGCGCGACGGGCGGCCTGACCATGGGCGGCCATGTCCCGGTGACGGCCAACGATCCGGCCCTGACCAAGGCCATGGCCCCGACGCTGGCGGCGGCCTCGGCCAGGCCGGCCGACGGCGAGACGGGGCTGGTGACCGGGGCCGAGGACTTCTCGGAGTTCCAGGCCGTCATCCCCGGCCTCTACTACCGGCTGGGCGTCGGCTTCCCGAAGGGGACCAACCACTCGCCCTTCTTCACCATCGACGAGGCGGCGCTGGAGGTGGGCGTGCGCGCCCAGGTGCTGGCCGCGCTCGACTATCTGGAGCGGGTGGCGCCTCAGTCGGCGGATTGAGGCGCGACAGACGGTCGCCCGCAGGGCGGAGGCTCAGGCCTCCGCCGACTGCGCCAGGCGCTTGTCGAGATAGCCGCCGACGCGCGTCTCGACCTCGGGCAGGTGCTCGGTCCAGAAGTGGTTGGCGCTGTCGACGACCTCGTAGTCGATGACGATGCCCTTCTGGGTGCGCAGCTTGGAGACGACGCGTTCGACCTCCACGGGCGGGGTCACGCTGTCGGAAGCGCCCTGCAGGATCAGGCCGGAGGCCGGGCAGGGGGCCAGGAAGCTGAAGTCGTACATGTTGGTCGGCGGCGACACCGAGATGAAGCCGTCGGTTTCCGGGCGGCGCATCAGGAGCTGCATGCCGATCCAGGCGCCGAAGTCGTAGCCGGCGACCCAGCATTGCGTGGCGGCCGGATTGGTCGCCTGCAGCCAGTCGAGCGCCGTGGCCGCGTCGGCCAGCTCGCCGATGCCGGAATCGAATTCGCCCTGGCTGCGGCCCACGCCGCGGAAGTTGAAGCGCAGGACCGAGAAGCCCCGCTTCATGAACAGGTGGAAGAGCTGCACCGCGACCGGATTGTTCATCTGGCCGCCCGCCTTCGGGTGGGGGTGCAGGATCAGCGCCACCGGCGCGTTCTCGCTCTTGCCCTGGGAGTACCGTCCCTCGATCCGCCCGGCCGCGCCGGTCAGAACCACCTCTGGCATGCCATCCTCTCGTGCCGCCTAGAATACTTGACTACGCTGCTTGGTCTTCCTAGATCGCAGCCATGCGTCCAATCGGGAAAACCGCCTGCGCGAAGCCGGGGCTTGTAACACAGGCGCGGCCCGATTCGCGGGAAAACTGCACGACGGACTTGGCAAGATGCGCCTGAGCACCAAGGGAAGATACGCCGTCATGGCCATGGCCGACCTGGCGCGCCGCGAGGGCGACCGAGCCGTCGCCCTGGCGGAGATCGCTGATCGGCAGGAGATCTCGCTTTCCTATCTGGAGCAGCTCTTCGCGCGCCTGCGCCGTCGGGGCCTGGTCGTCAGCGCCCGCGGACCGGGCGGGGGCTATCGCCTGGCCCGCAGCGCGCAGGAGACCAATATCGCCGAGATCGTGCTGGCCGTGGACGAGCCCCTGCGCGCCACCCGCTGCGGCGGGGAGGGCGCCCGGCGGGGCTGCATGGCCAAGGGCGAGAAGTGCCTGACCCACGACCTGTGGGAAGAAATGGGCCGGCAGATCACCACCTATCTGGAGTCCGTCTCCCTGGCGGACGTCGTCGACGGACGGCTGGGCGCTCGGGCCTCGGTGGCCGCATGAGCGCGGTCTATCTGGATTACAATGCGACGGCCCCGGTGCGGCCGCAGGCCCAGGCGGCGGTCGCCGAGGCGCTTGCCGCCGGCGGCAATCCCTCCTCCGTCCACGCGGCCGGCCGGGCGGCCCGGGCCCGAATGGAGGCGGCGCGCGCCAAGGTCGCGGCCCTGATCGCCGCGCCCGCCTCCACCGTGATCTTCACCTCCGGCGGGACGGAAGCCAATGCGCTGGCCGTCGAGAGCGCCGTGGCCTCCGGCAGCCGCCGCCTGATCGTCAGCGCCGTGGAGCATGACGCGGTTCTGGAGAGCGCGCGGGCCTCCGGGGCCGAGGTCGAAGTCCTGCCCGTTGACGCCGAGGGCGTCGCCGATCTCACCTGGCTGGCCGATCGCCTGGGCCGCCGGAACGGGGACGACGGGCGTCCGTTCGTGGCCCTGATGCTCGCCAACAACGAGACGGGCGTCATCCAGCCCGTGGCCGAGGCCGCCCAGATCGTCCGCGCCGCCGGCGGCTGGCTGCACGTCGATGCGGTCCAGGCCGCCGGCAAGATCGCCGTCGACAGCCGGGCGCTCGGCGCCGACACCCTGGCGATCTCCGCCCACAAGATCGGCGGGCCCCAGGGCGTGGGCGCGCTGACCTTCGGCCCGCGGGCGACGCTCGTGCGCCGCCTGCACGGCGGCGGCCAGGAGCGCAGCCGGCGGGCGGGAACCGAAAATGTGCCTGGAATTGCAGGTTTCGGCGCAGCCGCTGAGGCGGCGCTCGAGGATCTGCCGGTCGCCTCGGCCCAGGCGGCCTGGCGCGACGCGGCGGAGGCTGCGCTCCTCGACGCCGGCGCGACCGTCCTGGGCCGCGGCGCGCCGCGCCTGCCCAACACGCTCTGTGTCGCCATGCCGGACTTCCCCGCCGAGCTTCAGGTGATGAACCTCGACCTGGCGGGCGTCATGGCCAGCGCCGGCTCCGCCTGCTCCTCCGGCAAGGTGAAGCCGAGCCATGTGGTCGCCGCCATGGGCCGGGAGGACCTGGCGGGCTGCGCCATCCGCATCAGCGGAGGCTGGGCGACGAGCGCCGAAGACTGGAACCGATTTGTCGAGGCCTGGATCAGGGCCCATGACCGCCATGCCGCGCGACGTCGCGCGCCGGCGGCCTGAAGGAAACCGATATGCCCGCCGTCAAGCAGACCGTCGAACATGTGGAAGCGCTGGAAAAGTACCAGCACGGCTTCGTCACCAGCATCGACCAGGAGTTCGCGCCCAGGGGCCTGAACGCCGACATCGTGCGCTTCATCTCTGCCAAGAAGGAGGAGCCGGAGTGGATGCTCGCCTGGCGGCTGGAGGCGTTCGAACGCTGGCTGGCCATGGAGGAGCCCACCTGGGCCAAGGTGACCTTCCCGCGCATCGACTATCAGGACGCCTACTACTACGCCGCACCGAAGAAGAAGGATGGGCCCAAGAGCCTGGACGAGGTCGATCCGGAGCTGCTGGCCACCTATGCGAAGCTGGGCATTCCGCTGCGCGAGCAGGAGGTCCTGGCCGGCGTCCAGGGCGCGCCGAAATATGCGGTGGACGCGGTCTTCGACAGCGTCTCGGTGGTCACGACCTTCAAGAAGGAGCTGGCCCAGGCCGGCGTCATCTTCTGCTCGTTCAGCGAGGCGGTGCGCGAGCATCCGGAGCTGGTGAAGAAGTATCTGGGTTCGGTGGTGCCGGCCTCGGACAACTACTTCGCCTGCCTGAACAGCGCGGTCTTCTCCGACGGCAGCTTCGTCTATGTGCCGCCGGGCGTGCGCTGCCCGATGGAGCTCTCCACCTATTTCCGCATCAATGCGGCCGAGAGCGGACAGTTCGAGCGCACGCTGATCATCGCCGACAAGGGCGCCTACGTCTCCTATCTCGAAGGCTGCACCGCGCCGATGCGCGACGAGAACCAGCTGCACGCCGCCGTGGTCGAGCTGGTCGCGCTGGACGATGCGGAGATCAAGTACTCCACCGTCCAGAACTGGTACCCGGGCGATCCGGAGACCGGCAAGGGCGGCATCTACAACTTCGTCACCAAGCGCGCCGACTGCCGCGGCGACCGGGCCAAGGTGTCCTGGACGCAGGTGGAGACGGGCTCGGCCATCACCTGGAAGTACCCGTCCTGCATCCTGCGCGGGCGCGAGAGCGTGGGCGAGTTCTATTCCATCGCCATCACCAACGGCCGTCAGCAGGCCGACACCGGCACCAAGATGATCCACCTGGGCGAGGGCACGCGCTCGCGCATCATCTCCAAGGGGATTTCGGCCGGGAAGTCGTCGAACACCTATCGCGGCCTGGTCTCCGCCCACCCGAAGGCCAAGGGCGCGCGCAACTTCACCCAGTGCGACTCGCTGCTGATCGGCAAGGACTGCGCCGCCCACACCGTGCCCTATATCGAGGCGCGCAACGGCCAGGCCATTTTCGAGCACGAGGCGACGACCACGCGCCTGTCCGAGGACCAGCTCTTCTACGCCCGCCAGCGCGGCCTGGGCGAAGAGGAGGCCGTCCAGCTGCTGGTCAACGGCTTCGTCAAGGACGTGCTGCAGGAGCTGCCCATGGAGTTCGCCGTGGAGGCCCAGAAGCTCGTCGCCATTTCCCTCGAGGGCTCCGTCGGATGAGCCGCGATCAGACCCGGACCCAGATGATGAACCTGAAAGCCGCCTTCGAAGCCGAACACGCCCGCCGCGACGCCGAACGCCGCGCGCGGGAGGAGGCCGAGCTGCAGCGCCAGGCGGAGGACCTCGCCCGCGCCGAAGCGCTGGAGGCGGCCCTGGCCGAGGATCCCGCCTTCCTCGCGAGCAAGGGGCTGGAGCTGTCGCGCCGCCGGTACACGGTCTCGCTGGACCATGCCGACTACCGGATCGCGGCCTATTTCGAGGACGGGCAGTGCAGCGTCACCGCCGCCGACAAGCGCACGGCCACCTCCTCGGCCGCGCCGCGCAAGCAACAATTCGTCGAGAGCGTCGAGGACGCCCTCCTGGTGATGGCCCAGTTCCTGGCCGACGAGACCCGCTGATGCTTTCCATCCAGAACCTGCACGCCCGCGTCGAAGAAGCCGAGATCCTGAAGGGGCTGTCGCTCGACCTGCCCGCCGGCGAGGTCCACGCCATCATGGGGCCCAACGGCGCCGGCAAATCGACCCTGTCCTACGTGCTGACCGGCCGCGACGGCTATGAGGTCACGCAAGGCTCCGCCACCCTGGACGGCGAGGACCTGCTCTCGCTCGAGCCGGAGGAGCGGGCCGCCCGGGGCCTTTTCCTGTCGTTCCAGTATCCGCTGGAGATCCCCGGCGTCCCGGCCATGACCTTCATCCGCACGGCGCTGAACGCCCAGCGCAAGGCGCGCGGCGAGGCCGAGGTCACGGCGCCGGAGTTCCTGAAGCTTGCCCGCGAGACCGCCAAGCAGCTTCGCATCGACTTCGACATGCTCAAGCGGCCGCTGAACGTCGGCTTCTCGGGCGGCGAGAAGAAGCGCATGGAAATCTTTCAGATGGCGATGCTTTCGCCGCGTCTGCTGATCCTGGATGAGACCGACTCCGGCCTCGACATCGACGCCCTGAAGATCGTCGCCGACGGGGTGAACGCCATGCGCAGGCCTGACCGCGCCATGCTGGTCATCACCCACTACCAGCGGCTCCTGGACTACATCCGGCCCGACCGGGTCCATGTGCTGTCGGCCGGGCGCATCGTCGCCAGCGGCGGCCCGGAACTGGCGCTCGAACTGGAGCGCGAGGGCTACGACAAGTATGCGAGGGCCGCTTGAGCCTCTCCGCCGCCCTCCGCGACCGCGACGTCGCCCAGCTGCCCAGCCGCCGGGATGAGGACTGGCGCTGGACCGATCTGCGCGCCCTGATCCGCGAACTCCCGCCGGCCTCGCCGGAGGCCCCGGCGCCGGCGAACCCGGGTCCGTTCGGCGATCTCGGCGAGGCCGAGGTCATGGTGGTCAACGGCCGCGTGCTGGGCGAGGCCGCCCTGCTGCGTCTGCCGCCCGGTCTGTCCCGCACCCTGCGGCTGCGCATCGTCTCGGCCGCCGCGGAGACGTCGCACGGCGTCCGGCTGTCGGTCGAGCTGGGCGAGGGCGCTCGCCTGACCCTGCTTGAGAGCCACGAGGGCCTGGCCGCCGGCTATCTGGCCGACGCCGAGCTCGACATCAAGCTGGCCAAGGACGCCCGCCTCGATCGCATCGTCCTGGCGGGCGACGAGGCCGAAGCGGTGTCGGTGAACACCGCCGAGGTCGAGCTCGCGGCAGGGGCGCAACTGGCCCAGAGCGTCCTGACCACGGGCGCCAAGCGCCAGCGCATCGAGACCCGCGTGCGCCACCCCGGCCAAGGGGCTCATGTGCGGATGGACGGCGTCTATCTCCTCGCCGGCCGCACCCACGCCGACCTGACGAGCGGCGTCACCCATGCCGGTCTCGACGGAACCACCGACCAGCTCATCAAGGGCGTCGTCGCCGACCAGGCGCGCGGCGTCTTCCAGGGGCGCATCACGGTCGCCGAAGGCGCCGACCGCACGGACGCGCGCATGGGCCACCACGCCCTGATCCTGTCCGATCGGGCCGAGATCGACGCCAAGCCCGAACTGCTGATCTTCGCCGACGACGTGGCCTGCGCCCACGGCAACACGATCGGCGCCCTGGACGAGGACGCCATCTTCTATGCCCGCCAGCGCGGCGTGCCGGAGGCCCAGGCCCGGGCGCTGCTGACGGAGGCCTTCGTCGGCGAGGTGATCGACCGCATCAAGGACGAGGCCGTCCGCGAGGCTGTCCGCGCCTGGGCGGCCGAAAGGCGGGTGGGTTGATGGCCTTCGACGTCGAAGCCGTTCGCGCGGAATTCCCGATCCTGCAGCGTCAGGTGAACGGCGAGCCGCTCGTCTATCTGGACTCCGCGGCCTCGGCCCAGAAGCCCAAGGCGGTGATCGAGGCCATGACGCGGGCCATGGAGCATTCCTACGCCAACGTTCACCGCGGCCTGCACACGCTGGCCAACGAGACGACCGAGGCCTACGAGTCCGCCCGCCGCGCGGTCGCCGGGTTCATCGGCGCGGGGGAGGACGAGGTCGTCTTCACCAAGGGCGGCACCGAGGCGATCAATCTGGTTGCGGCCGGCCTGGGCGCCCGTCTGGGCGCCGGCGATGAGATCGTGCTCACGCAGATGGAGCACCACGCCAACATCGTCCCCTGGCACTTTCTGCGTGAGCGGCTCGGCGTGGTCCTCAAGTTCACGCCCGTGACCGATGCGGGCGAACTCGACCTCGACGCCTACCGCAACCTGCTGGGGCCGCGGACGCGCGTGGTGGCGCTCAGCCACATGTCCAACGTGCTGGGCACGGTGAACCCGGTCATGGACATGACCCGCATGGCCCACGAGGCCGGCGCGCTCGTCCTGATCGACGGCTGCCAGTCCATCGTCCACCAGCCGGTGGACGTGAAGGCGATCGACGCCGACTTCTTCGTCTTCTCCGGCCACAAGCTCTACGGCCCGACCGGCATCGGCATCCTCTATGGCAAGGCCGAACGACTCGCCGATCTGCCCCCCTATCAGGGGGGCGGCGAGATGATCGGCGAGGTGGCGCTGGAGAGGATCACCTATGCCGACCCGCCGCACCGTTTCGAGGCCGGGACGCCGCCGATCCTGGAGGCCATCGGCCTGGGCGCGGCCATCGGCTGGCTGAACGGTCTGGATCGCCGAGCGGCGGCCGAGCACGAGCACCGGCTCTACCAGCGCACGATCAAAGGTCTTTCCGGCGCCAACTGGCTGCGCATCATCGGCGAGGCGCCGGGGAAGGGGGCCATCCTCTCCTTCACCATGGAAGGCGCCCATGCCCACGACGTGGCGCAGATCCTGGATCGTTACGGCGTCGCCGTCCGCGCCGGGACCCACTGCGCCGAACCCCTCATGAAACGCTTCGGCGTGACCTCCAGCGCCCGCGCCTCGTTCGGCCTCTACAACACCGAGGCCGAGGTCGACGCCTTCGTCGAGGCGCTGAACAAGACCCAAGCCTTTTTCGCGTGAATGCCCATGGATGACGCCCCCGCCAAGACCGAAGCCGCCCGGCCGCTGAGCCAGGCCGAGCTCGACCAGCTGACCGATCAGCTGATCGAAAAGCTCAAGACGGTCTTCGATCCCGAAATCCCCGTCGACATCTACGAGCTCGGCCTCATCTACAAGGTCGACGTTTCGGACGACAAGGACGTGGCCATCGACATGACCCTGACCGCGCCGGGCTGTCCCGTCGCCGGCGAAATGCCCGGCTGGGTGCAGGACGCGGTGATGGAGATCGACGGCATCCGGTCCTGCAAGGTCGACCTGGTCTTCGATCCGCCATGGGATCCGTCGCGGATGTCGGACGAGGCCAAACTTCAACTGAACATGTTCTGACCCCATATGCCGTCCATGGAAAACCTCAGCCTCACGCCCGCGCCCCGCGCCCGCCGGCCCCGGCCCAAGGTGGTCACCCTGACGGACGCCGCCGCCGCGCGCGTCCGCGAGATCATGGACAAGGCCGAAAAACCCTATGCCGGCCTCCGCGTCGGGGTGAAGAACGGCGGCTGCGCCGGGCAGGAGTACATCCTCGAATATGCCGCGACCGCCGATCCCCTTGACGAGGTGGTGGAGGACAAGGGCGTCACCATCTTGGTGGAGCCCAAGGCCGTCCTCTTCCTGATCGGCACGGTCATCGACTACGAGACCACGCGGCTGGCCTCGAAGTTCGTCTTCCGCAATCCGAACGAGACCGACGCCTGCGGCTGCGGCGAGAGCGTGACGATCACTCCGGCCGCCGCCGATCAGGACGAGGCCTGAGCCGTCAGCGCCACTGGAACTGGGCGGGACGCTTCTGCAGGAAGGCCAGCACGCCTTCGCGAGAATCCTCGGTCCGGCCCGCCTCCCGCTGCACGATCCGCTCGGCCTGGAGCTGCTCGGCCCATTCCGCGTCCAGCCCCTCCCAGACCAGTTTCCGGATATAGCCCAGCGCCCGCGGGCCGGTGGCCAGCGCCTGGGCCAGCTCCATGGCCGTCGCCATCAGCTCGCCGTCGGGCACGCAACGGTTGATCAGACCCCACTCCAGCGCCGTCCTGGCCGGCAGCTTGTCGCCGAGGAGCGTCAGCTCCATGGTCCGCGCCTTGCCGACCATGCGGCTCAGCAGATAGGTGGCCCCGCCGTCCGGAACGAGGCCGATGCGCCGGAAGGCCTGCAGGAAGTAGCCGCTCTCGCCCGCCACGATCAGGTCGCCCATCAGGGCGATGGAGCAGCCGATGCCGGCGGCCGCGCCGTTCACGGCGGTGACGATCGGCAGGGGGTAGTCGCGCAGGCGCGTGACGAAGGGATTGTAGACGCTCTCCAGCGCCGCCCCGGCGTCGCGGGCCTGGACGCCGTCCTCCGGGCCGCCGGGACTCTCGGCCCGGCCGGAGAGGTTGGCGCCCGAGCAGAAGCCGCGCCCTTCGCCGGTGATGACCACGCAGCGCACCCCGGACTCCGGCCTGGCGTAGGCCTCCAGGGCCGTCTGCAGCTCGCCGATCAGATCCAGGCTGGCGGCGTTCAGCGTCGCGGGATCCGAGAGGACAATGACTGCGACAGCCCCGGTCTCGGAGGTCTTGATCTTCTCATAGGCCATGGCGTTCTCCCGTCCTTCGCCTTGAGCGGCGAGTCTGCGGGAGTCTACCCGGCGTCAGCCAAGGCCCAAAAGCGTCGCCGGCCTCACGCCGCGTTGGCGATCGGTGCGGCCAGACTCACCCGGTTCCGTCCGCCGCGCTTGGAGGCGTAGAGAGCGGCGTCGGCCCGTTCCATGACGCTGTGGGCGCTCTCGCCCGGCGCCCGTTCGGCCAGCCCCGCCGAAACGGTGATCTTGCCCAGGTCCTCGTTGGTCGAGCGGCGCTTCAGCACCCTTGAGGCGATCTCCTCGCGGATCTCCTCCAGGGCCGCACGGGCAGTCGCCATGGCCTCGGCCGGGAAGATGAGGGCGAACTCCTCGCCGCCGTAGCGGGCCGCGAGGCGCGGCGTCGCACCCAGGCGCCCGATGACGCTGGCCACGTAACGGATCACCTGATCGCCGGTCTGGTGGCCCCAGGTGTCGTTGAAGCCCTTGAAGTGGTCGATGTCGATCAGCGCCAGGCAGATGCCGTGCCCGCGTGAGTCGGCCTCCTGGCAGGCGCGCGCCAGCTCTTCGTCGAAGGACTTCCGATTGGCGAGGTTCGTCAGGCCGTCCGTCGTCGCCTCGCGGCGAACCTGCTCGAGGTGTTCGCGCAGGCGGGTGACCTCGTTGCTCGATTCGCTCAGGCGCTTTTCCAGCGTCTGGTTTTCGAGCTGCACCCGCTGGGTGGCCGTGGCCAGTGTCTTCACCGTGGCCTCAAGGCTGGCGACGTCCTTGCCCGAGGAAAGCGACTGGCTGGCGCTGGCCAGGGTCTGGCCGTAGGCCTCGCTCGATTGCTTGGCCGAGCTGATGGCCGCCGACACCGAAGCCAGTTCGCGGCTCAACTGATCGCCGGCGTCCCGAATCTGGTCGTTCAACCGCGCCTTCGGCAGATAGAGCGCCGCCAGCTCCTCGCTGACCGACTCGGTGAAGGCCTGGCCGCTCTTGAGGATGCGCGTGATCTCCTTGCCGAGCGCGCTCTCCGGCGCGGCGAGGTAGTTGATCCACAGCTCGAAATTGATCGCCGTGGGCCAGATCCGGTGGCGCTCCATCTCCTCGATGGCCGTTCGCGCGAGGCCGAACGCCTCGGGCCCTCTCAGCCTTGTCTCCACTTCTTGGGACATGGTTCGCCTTCCTTGCGGCCGGTCGCTCCCCGGAGCGCCGGCGACCCCGATCTCTCGAGGCGCAGGGTAAGACTGAGAGTCAAACGAGCGGTTAAGCTCGCTGCGGATCCTCGCGGTGATCAGCCGCCCCGGAGCGGCGTCGGACGAAGCAGGAAGGCGGGCGTGTCGCCGCCGAAGCCGCGGACGCCGGACCGGCCCTCGTCGGTCTCCTCGCGAGAGCGGACGCCGCGGACGGGCCGTTCGCGCGGCGAGGCTGGGGCCTCGGCCTCGGCTTCGGCCGGCTTGGCGCGACGGCGCTTGGGCGTCTCGTCGGTCTTGGGCCGGGGGGAGCGCTTCGGCCTCTCTTCGGCCGCCGCGGGCTCGGCGGCCTGGACGACCGCCGCCGGCGTCTCGGCGGCCTCGCGCGGCGCGCTGCGGCGTCCGCGGGTCGGGCTGCGGCTCTCGCCACGGCGCCCGCCGGTCTTGCCGACACGGCTGCGGTCGTCCTTGAGGGCGTCCCACTCCAGCTCGAGGGGGGCGGCCTCGGGCGTCTTGCCGATCAGCTTCAGCACCTTGTCGAGCGACTTGGCGTCGGCCGGGGTGACGATCATGTGGGCTTCGCCCGTGCGGCCGGCGCGGCCCGTCCGGCCGATGCGGTGCACATAGTCGTCGGCGTGGTGCGGCACGTCATAGTTGAAGACGTGGCTGACCGCCGGGATGTCGAGCCCGCGCGCGGCCACGTCGGAGGCCACCAGCAGCTTCAGCTCGCCGTTGCGGAAGCTCTCCAGGGTGCGCATGCGCGTCGCCTGGTCCAGGTCGCCGTGGATGGCCGCGGCGTCGAAGCCGTGGGTCTTCAGCGACTTGGCGACGATGTCGACCTCGGTCTTCCGGTTGCAGAAGACGATGCCGTTCTTCACGTCGGACCGCTCGATCAGCGCGCGCAGCGCCGTGCGCTTGGCCTTGGAGTCGCTGACCGGCAGCTCGGTCATGTACTGGCTGATGGTCTCGGCTGTGGTCGCCGGCTTGGCGACCTCGATCCGGGTCGGGTTGTTCAGGAACTGCTGGGTGAGCCGCGTGATCTCGGGCGGCATGGTGGCCGAGAAGAACAGCACCTGCCGGCGCGGCGGCGTCAGTTTGAAGATGCGCTCGATGTCGGGGATGAAACCCATGTCGAGCATGCGGTCGGCCTCGTCGACCACCAGCAGCTGGACGCCCGTGAGCAGCAGCTTGCCGCGCTCGAAATGGTCCAGCAGACGGCCGGGCGTGGCGATCAGCACGTCGACGCCACGGTCGAGCTTGGCCTCCTGGTCGCCGAACGAAACGCCGCCGATCAGCAGGGCCCAGTTCAGCTTGTGGTACTTGGCGTAGCGCTCGAAGGAGGAGGCGACCTGGTCGGCCAGTTCGCGCGTCGGCGCGATGACCAGGGAGCGCGGCATGCGGGCCTTCGACCGGCCAGCGGCCAGGCGATCGATCATGGGCAGGGTGAAGGCCGCGGTCTTACCCGTGCCGGTCTGGGCGATGCCCAGCACGTCCTGTCCGGCCAGGGCGACGGGGATCGCCTGCTCCTGGATCGGGGTGGCCGTGGTGTAGCCGGTCTCGGCGATGGCCTTCAGTGTCGCGTCCGACAGGCCCAGAGAGGAAAATTCAGTCATTCATCGGCAAAACAAGATCAGGGCCCGCGAAGTTGCGTCCCGGATCGATCAGCGCGACGTGATCGACGCGCGCGGCGGAACATAGGCGGAAGCGCCTTCAAGTCAATGTGCGACAAGGCCTGGACGTGGCCCGTCGCCGCCGCCGGGCCTTGCCGCGCCCGCCAACTAGACGTCGAGGTCTTCCGTCGCGAATTCCGCATTCTCCTGGATGAAGCGGAAGCGCAGTTCCGCCTTTCGCCCCATCAGCGCCTCCACGAGATCGGCGACCGCCTCTTCGGAACGGGGCAGGGTGACGCGCGCCAGGGTGCGCCGGGCCGGATCCATGGTGGTTTCCTTCAACTGCGCCGGCATCATCTCGCCCAGGCCCTTGAAGCGGCCGATCTCGGGCTTCTTGCCCTTGAACTCCGTGGCCAGGAGTTCGGCGCGATGCGCGTCGTCGCGGGCATAGATGGTCTTGCCGCCGTGGCTCAGCCGGTAGAGCGGGGGCAGGGCGAGATAGAGGCGGCCCGAGCGGATCAGGTCCGGCATGGTGCGGTAGAAGAAGGTGATCAGCAGCGAGGCGATGTGGGCGCCGTCCACGTCGGCGTCGGTCATGATGACGATCCGCTCGTAGCGCAGGTCGTCCTCGCGGAACTTCGATCCCGCCTGGACGCCCAGCGCCTGGAGCAGGTCGCTCAGCTCCTTGTTGGCCACGAGCTTGTCGGCGCCGGCCGAGGCCACGTTCAGGATCTTGCCGCGCAGGGGCAGGATGGCCTGGGTCTTGCGGTCGCGGGCCTGCTTGGCCGAGCCGCCGGCGGAGTCGCCCTCGACCAGGAAGAGCTCGGTGCCCTCGGCGGCGCGGATGGCGCAGTCGGCGAGCTTCCCCGGCAGGCGCAGCTTGCGGGTGGCCGAGGCGCGGGCCACGTCGCGCTCCTTGCGGCGCTTCAGGCGCTCCTCGGCGCGGTCGATGACGAAGGCGAGCAGGGCGCTGGCGGCCTTCGGCTGAGCCGTCAGCCAATGGTCGAAGGGGTCGCGCAGGGCGCCTTCCACCAGGCGTTGGGCGTCGGAGCTCGACAGCCGCTCCTTGGTCTGGCCCTGGAATTCCGGATTCTTGATGAAGACGCTGATCAGAACGCCGGCCTGGGCGACGACGTCCTCGGCCGTGATGATGCTCCCGCGCTTCTCGCCGGTGAGTTCGGCATAGGTCTTCAGGCCGCGCGTCAGCGCCGCGCGCAGGCCGGCCTCGTGCGTGCCGCCCTCCGGCGTCGGCACGGTGTTGCAGTAGGAGCGGATGAAGCCGTCGGCCTCGCCGAAGCCTTCCGGGGTCCAGGTCACGGCCCATTCCACCGCGCCGGCCTCGCCCTGCCGCTCGAAGCGGCCGGCGAAGGGCTCGGGCGTCACCGTCTCGATCTTCTCGACCTGCTCGGCGAGATAGTCGGCCAGGCCGTTGGGGAAGCGGAAGACGGCCTCGGCGGGCGTCTGGTCATGAATGCGCGAGGGATCGCACTTCCAGCGGATTTCGACGCCGCCGAAGAGATAGGCCTTGGAACGGGCCATCCGATAGAGGCGGGCCGGCTTGAAGGCGCAGCCCTCGCCGAAGATCTGCTCGTCGGGCAGGAAACGGATCGCCGTGCCGTGCTTGCGGCTGGGCTGGCCCTTTTCGATGGGGCCGAGCGGCTTGCCGCGCGCGAAGGCCTGACGCCACTCGAAGCCGTCCTTCCAGGCGGTGACCTCGACCTTCTCGGACAGCGCGTTGACCACCGAGACGCCCACGCCGTGCAGGCCGCCCGAGGTCTCGTACGCCTTGCCCGAGAACTTCCCGCCCGAGTGCAGGACGGTCATGATCACTTCCAGGGCCGACTTGCCCGGATGCTTGGGGTGCGGGTCGACCGGAATGCCGCGTCCGTCGTCCTTCACCGTCAGATAGCCGTCGGCGTCCAGGGAGACTTCGATGAACTTGGCGTGGCCGGCGACGGCCTCGTCCATGGCGTTGTCCAGCACCTCGGCGAACAGGTGATGGAGGGCCCGCTCGTCGGTGCCGCCGATGTACATGCCCGGGCGCTTGCGGACCGGCTCCAGGCCCTCGAGAACCTCGATGTCCTTGGCCGAATAGCCGCCGGCGGCCGGCCTGTCCGCAGCCGCCTTGTCGGCGGGCGCGGGCGCGGCCGGCTCAGCCGCCTGAGGCGGCGGCGGGCTCGGGCGCGGCTCGTGCGCCTCGGCCAGCGGCGCGGCCGGCGCCGGGTTCAGGGCGTCGTCGAAGAGGGAAGCTTGCGGGGGGGCCTTGGACATCTGGCTCGGAAGCTGCGGCGATTCGGAAGCGCCCGGTATGAATCGCAGAGGGCGACAAATCAATGCGGGCGGCCCTGAACGGAAAAAGGGCCGCAGCTCGCGCCGCGGCCCTTCCGAAGTGCGTCTAAGCGCGGGCGCTTAGCACTTGTAGTACATGTCGAATTCGACCGGGTGCGGATGCAGTTGCAGCCGCATGACTTCTTCCATCTTCAGCTCGATGTAGCCGTCGATGAAGTCGTCGTCCATGACGCCGCCCTTCTTGAGGAAGGCGCGGTCCTTATCGAGGTTCTCCAGCGCTTCGCGCAGGCTGCCGCAGACTTCCGGAACCTTCTTCTGCTCGCGGGGCGGCAGGTCGTAGAGGTTCTTGTCCATGGCCGGACCCGGATCGATCTTGTTCTCGATGCCGTCCAGACCCGCCATCAGCAGGGCCACGAAGGTCAGGTAGGGGTTGCCCATCGGGTCGGGGAAGCGGGCCTCGATGCGCTTGGCCTTCGGCGAGTCCACGTGCGGGATGCGGATGGAGGCCGAGCGGTTGCGCGACGAGTAGGCCAGCTTCACCGGCGCCTCATAGCCCGGCACCAGGCGCTTGTAGCTGTTGGTGGTCGAGTTGGAGAAGGCGTTGATGGCCTTGGCGTGCTTGATGATGCCGCCGATGTACCACAGGCACTCCTGCGACAGGCCGGCGTACTTGTCGCCGGCGAACATCGGCTGGCCGCCCTTCCAGATCGACTGGTGGACGTGCATGCCCGAACCGTTGTCGCCGAACATCGGCTTGGCCATGAAGGTGGCCGACTTGCCGTAGGCCGCCGCCACGTTGTGGATGACGTACTTATAGAGCTGCATCCGGTCGGCCATGGTCAGCAGGTCGGCGAACTTCAGGCCGAGCTCGTGCTGCGCGGGAGCCACTTCGTGGTGGTGCTTCTCGGGCTGCATGCCGAGCTCGCCCATGACGGCCAGCATTTCGCCGCGCAGGTCTTGGCCGGAGTCGACCGGGTTGACCGGGAAGTAGCCGCCCTTCGGGCCGGGCCGGTGGCCCATATTGCCTTCCGGATACTCCTTGCCCGAGTTCACCGGCAGTTCGGTCGAGTCGAAGGCGTAGCCGGTGTTGTGGCCGGCCGTGGACCAGCGCACGTCGTCGAAGATGAAGAACTCGGCCTCGGGGCCGAAATAGACCGTGTCGCCGATGCCGGCCGACTTCACGTAGTTCAGCGCGGCCTTGGCGATGGACCGCGGGTCGCGGTTGTAGGGCGTGTTGGTGTCGGGGTTCAGCACGTCGCAGAACAGGCACAGCGTGGTCTGCTGGTAGAACGGGTCGATATAGGCCGAGGAGAGGTCCGGCCGCAGCTTCATGTCGGACTCGTTGATCGCCTTCCAGCCGGCGATCGACGAACCGTCGAACATGGTGCCGTCGTTCAGGAAGTCGTCGTCGACCAGGTCGATGTCGAAAGTGACGTGCTGCATCTTGCCGCGGATGTCGGTGAAGCGGACGTCGACATATTTGACGTCCTTCTCCTTGATCATCGCCAGGATGTCTTTGGCCGTGCTCATTGCTGTTATCCCCTAACTCGTTCTCTTGGGAGTGGATCTCTAGACCGCCGCCGCGCCGGTCTCGCCGGTGCGGATGCGGAGAACGTCGATGATTTCGGAGACGAAGATCTTCCCGTCTCCGATGCGGCCGGTGCGCGCGGCGCCTGTGATCGCCTCGAGCGCGCCGGCGAGCTGGTCGTCGGCCACGACGACCTCGATTTTGATCTTGGGCAGGAAGTCGACCACGTACTCGGCGCCGCGATAGAGCTCGGTGTGGCCCTTCTGGCGGCCATAGCCCTTGGCCTCAAGCACGGTCATGCCCTGGACGCCCAGTTCCTGCAGGGCCTCCTTCACCTCGTCGAGCTTGAACGGCTTGATGATGGCTTCGATCTTTTTCATGGGGCCTTCTGGTTACTCCAAGGGCCGCCGCCCCGGCGGTGGAGGCGACGGAGCACGCCGCAGCTTGCGGCCACAAGGGCGTCCCGGCGCGGACGCTCGCGGGTGTGGCGCGATTCCATTCGTTGCCGAAAAAATAGGCTACTGGCGCCTCAATTTCGAGCTGTGCGGAAATCGCCTTGTGGCGGCCTCTTTGCGCCCTAGGATCGCCGCCGCCACGGCGACCAGGGAGGGGCAAGATGGACGAGAGGACGCCAGTTCTCATCGGGGCGGGCCAATTCACCTATCGCGGCGAAGCGCAGAATTCGCCGGCGCCGACAGAACTGCTGAAGATTGCGGCGGTTAGCGCCGCCGTCGACGCCGGACTGGCGCCGGACGCCTTGAGCCGGCTCGACAGTCTGGCGGTGGTGGGCTTCACGGTCGATGCGCCGGGTGGGGGACGGCCGACGCCGCACAGCTCCAATCCGCCGTCCAGCCTGGCGGCGGCGCTCGGCGCGCAGCCGGGCTGGAGCGTCTATTCCCACATGGGCGGCAACAGCCCGCAGCAGCTGATCAACACCCTGTGCGAACGGATCGCCAAGGGCGAGACCCAGTTCGCCATGGCCGTGGGGTGCGAGTTCCTGGGCTCGGCGACCAAGCGGCTCACCAAGGGGTTCGGGTTCGACGACTGGGCCGAGGACCAGACGCTGCCGCCGCCGGAGCGGATCGGCGATCCGCGGCCCGGCGTCACGCCCTATGAAGCTCGCCATGGGCTTGGGCGTCCCATCAACACCTATCCGCTGTTCGAGAACGCGCTGCGGGCCCGCGACGGCCGTTCGATTCCTGAACACCAGCGCCGGATGGGGGAGCTGTTCGCGCCATTCACCGACGTGGCGCGCGACAATCCGCTGGCCTGGTTCCCGGTCTCGCGCACGGCGGAGGAGCTCGTCACGGTCACCGAGCGCAACCGCATGGTGGGCTTCCCCTACACCAAGTACCTCAACGCCATCATGGACGTGGACCAGTCGGCCGCCGTGCTGGTCGCCAGCCTGGCCAAGGCGCGCGAGCTGGGGGTGGCGGAGGACCGCCTCGTCTATCTGCATGGCTGCGCCGACGCCGCCGATCTCTGGTATCCGCTGGAGCGGCAGAACTTCCATTCCAGCCCAGCCATGCGGCTGACCGGCGCCCGGGCCCTGGAGATGGCCGGCGTCGGCCTGGACGACGTGGGCGTGATCGATCTCTATTCCTGCTTCCCCGTCGCCGTGGAGATCGGCGCCGAGGAGCTGGGCCTGGCGCTCGACGACGTGCGCGGCCTGACGGTGACGGGCGGGCTGCCCTATTTCGGCGGGCCCGGGAACAACTACGCCATGCACTCCATCGCCACCATGATGCAGAAGCTGCGGGCGCGGCCGGGGCAGTACGGCCTGATCACCGCCAATGGCTGGTTCCTGACCAAGCAGTCGACGGGCGTCTATTCGACCCGCCGGCCCGACGGGCCTTTCGAGCGGCAGGATCCTTCGGTCATCCAGCGGCAGATCGACGCCCTGCCGCACCCGGAGATCATCGAGCATCCGGAGGGACGGGCGGTGATCGAGACCTACACCGTCGTGCACGGCCGCGAGGGCTATCTGATGGGCATCGTCGTGGGCCGGGACGAGGCCGGCCGGCGCTTCGTCGCTCACACCCCGACCGACCCGGCCGTGCTCGAAAGCCTTGAGACGGTGGAATCCGTCGGCCGGACGGGTAGGGTCGGCCCCGCCCCCGAGGGCCAGCGCAACCTCTTCATACCGGACTGAAACCATGCCGCGTCTCTATCTGATCCGTCACGGGAAACCCGCCGCCAGTTGGGGCGGCCATGACGACGATCCGGGGCTGGACGAGACGGGCCGGGCGCAGGCCCTGGCGGCGCGCGACATTCTGCTCGCGCTTCCGGAGGCCGAACGGCCGAAGCGGGTCGTCTCCTCGCCGCTCGCCCGCTGCCGCGAGACCGCCCTGCCGACCGCCGAGGCGCTGGGCGTGGAGCTGGAGATCGACCCCGCCGTCGGCGAAATCCCGACCCCGGCCGCCCTGGCCGCGGCGGACCGCCCCGCCTGGCTGCGCGAGGCGTTCCAGGGGCGCTGGCAGGACATCAAGGGCGACCTCGACTACGACGCCTGGCGCCGGTCCGTGGCCCAATCCCTGCGCGCGCGCGGGGACACGGCGGTGTTCAGCCATTTCGTGGCGGTCAACGCGGTTCTGTCGCATCTGCAGGGCGACGACCGCGTCGTGGGCTTCCGGCCCGATCACGCCTCGATCACCGTGCTGGAAACGGACGGCGAGGCCTTGACCCTGATCGAGAAAGGGCGCGAAGCCTCCACCGGCGTGCTTTAGTCGAGTCCGGAGGCGGCGTGACCCCCAACCAGATCCTCACCGTCTCCGAAATCTCCGCCGCCGACCGGCAGGCGATCGCGGGGGGGACGCCGGGTCTGACGCTCATGGAGCGGGCCGGCGCGGCGGTGGTCCGCGAGATCGAGACGCGCTTCACGCCAAGATCCGTCCTGGTTCTCTGCGGCCCGGGCGACAATGGCGGGGACGGCTATGTCGTCGCCCGCCTGCTGGCCGATCGCGGCTGGCCGGTGCGGGTGGCGGCCCTGCCGCCCCAGTCGGACATGGCCAGGACGATGGCGGCCCGCTGGCCGGGACCGGTGCAGGCGCTGGACGCCGACCTTTCCGCCGAACTCGTGGTCGACGCCCTGTTCGGCATCGGCCTGAGCCGCCCGCTGTCGGGCGAGGCGGCCCGGGCCGTCGCCCAGATCAACGCCCATCCCGAACGGATCGTCGCCGTCGACGTGCCGAGCGGACTGCCGGGCGACACCGGTCAGCCGCAGGGCGCCTGCGTCCGCGCCGCCCTGACCGTCACCTTCCACGCGCGCAAGCCGGCCCACGTTCTGGAGCCGGGCCGCGGCCGCTGCGGCGAGGTGGTGGTGGCCGACATCGGCCTTGCGCCGCAGGAAACGCAGCTGTTCGAGAATACCCCGGCGCTGTGGCTGCCGAAGTTTCCATGGCCCACCGCGGCCTCCCACAAGCATGCCCGCGGCCGGATGGTGGTGGTCAGCGGCCCGGCCCACTCGACCGGCGCGGCCAGACTCGCCGCCCGGGGCGGTCTGCGCATCGGCGCGGGCCTGGTCACGGTCCTCTCGCCGCTGGACGCCGTGGCGGCCAACGCCGCCCACCTTGAGGCGGTCATGCTCCGTCCCTTCGACACGGACGCGGACCTGGAGAGCCTGGCGGCCGACGTGGACTCCGCGGTCATCGGCCCGGCCGCGGGCGTGGGCGAGACGACGCTGATGAACGTGCTGGCGCTGGCCCGGACAGGCGCGGCCCTGATCCTGGACGCCGACGCCATCACCGTCTTCCGCCAGGATCCCGAGGAGCTCTTCTCCGTCCTCGACCGGGACGACGTGCTGACCCCGCACCCCGGCGAGTTCGAGCGCCTCTTTCCCGGCGAACTGGAGGCGAGCCCCGAACGCATCACCGCGGCCCGCAACGCCGCGCGCACCGCCGACGCGGTGGTCCTGCTGAAGGGCGCCGACACGGTGGTGGCCGCGCCGGACGGACGTGCGGCGGTGAACCTGAACGGCTCGCCGTGGCTGGCTACCGCCGGCACGGGCGACGTCCTCGCCGGCTTCGTCGCCGGCCTGGTGGCCCAGGGCATGGACAGTTTCGAGGCCGCATGCGCGGCGGTCTGGATCCATGCCGAGGCGGCCCAGGCGCATGGCCCCGGCCTGATTTCCGAGGACCTGCCGGGCCTGGCGCCGGCCGTTCTGCAGGATCTGTTCGCCCGACAGGGTTGAGGCGCAGCCGAGGTGTGGTAAGGCCAGGATCGCGTCTCTCAGGAACAGGTCCCTTGGCTCCGATCTCCGCCGCAATCCGCACCATCGCCGCGCCGGCAGCCGCCGGCGGCGTAGCTGCGCGCGCCACGGCCGGGACGGAACCGACGATCGCCTGAGGACGACTGTCTCCCATCCCCGGCCACGGCTGGGGATGCTGTCCGGACAAGCCGGGCAGGGGACCTGGCCGCCGCCAAGACCCCCGGACCCGTCATGACCAGTCTTCCGCAGCATTTGTCCTCGCCCCAGCTTCTCGCGGCGCTGGCGGCCTTCGCCTTCGTGTCGTCCATCACGCCGGGGCCGAACAACGCCATGCTGATGGCTTCGGGCGCCAACTTCGGCTTTGCGCGCACCCTGCCGCACCTGGCCGGGGTGACGATCGGGTTCGCCATCCTGCTGCTGTCGGTGGGCCTGGGCCTGGGCGGCCTGTTCACTGCGGTTCCGGCTCTTCACGCCGTCCTGAAGGCGGTCGGCGCGGCCTATCTCCTGTGGCTCGCCTGGAAGATCGCCACCGCCAAGGGGGTGAGCGGCAAGGACGGCGGTGGCCGCCCGATCAGCTTTCTGCAGGCGGTCGGCTTCCAGTGGGTCAATCCGAAGGCCTGGGTGATGTCGGTCGGCGCGGTGGCGGCCTATGTGCCGCAAGGCGAGGGGCTGCTCCCCAACGTCGCTCTCGTGGTGCTGGTCTTCTCGCTGGTGAACCTGCCCTGCATCGTCGCCTGGGCCGGAGGTGGGGTGGCCCTGCGACGGGTGCTGGCGCAGCCGGCGGCTCTGCGGGCCTTCAACTGGATCATGGCCGCGCTCCTGGTCGGGTCGCTCATCCCCATCGTCTTCGACCTGGCCGGCGGCTGGCGCGCTTGACGCCGGCCGACAAACCGTCGAAGGCAGGGCCGCCGTGCGGGCGTGGCGGAACTGGTAGACGCACTGGATTTAGGTTCCAGCGCCGCAAGGCGTGGAGGTTCGAGTCCTCTCGCCCGCACCACTCTTTGCTCTTGGACCGGGCCGGCGCCCGTGACATAAGAGCGCCCTCTCGCCGCCTCGACGTAGGCGGCGCTTCCCGTTTCACCCTAAGGCGGACCTTGAACGCGCGACTGCGCCGCGGAGTCCGGAAGCAAGAATGTCGATGCAGATCGTTGAAAAGTCTGGTGAAGGCCTGAGCCGCGTCTACGGCGTGACGGTCCCCGCCGCCGACCTGGCCGAGCGCCTGGAAGCGCGCATCACCGAGATCACGCCGCAGCTCAACATCAAGGGATTCCGTCCGGGCAAGGTGCCGCCGGCCCATGTGCGCCGCGTGCACGGCAAGGCCCTGATGGCCGAGGTCGTCGAACAGACCATCTCCGAATCCACCCAGAAGGTGCTGGAAGAAAAGAAGCTTCGGCCGGCCGGTGAGCCGGACCTGAAGCCGGAAGGCGACCTGGGCGACGTGGTCGACGGCAAGGCCGACCTGTCCTTCGAGATCGCCCTGGACATCATGCCCGACTTCGAGCCGGTCGATCCGTCGACGCTCGAACTCACCCGTCCGGTCTACAAGCCCGGCGACGACGAGGTGGCCGAGGCGCTCGCCGAGCTGGCCAAGCAGAGCCGCAGCTTCGAGCCGCGCACCGGCAAGACCGTCAAGGCCAAGGACGGCGACCAGCTGACCATCGACTTCGTCGGCAAGATCGACGGCGAGGCCTTCGAGGGCGGTTCGGCCGAGGACGCCAAGCTGGTGCTGGGCTCGGGCCAGTTCATTCCGGGCTTCGAGGAACAGCTGGTCGGCGCCAAGCCCGACAGCGACGTGGTCGTGAAGGTGACCTTCCCCGAGGACTATCAGGCCGCCCATCTGGCCGGGAAGGAAGCCGAGTTCGACGTCAAGGTGAAGGAAGTGGCCGCGCCGGTGGAGACCGAGGCCGACGACGCCTTCGCCGAAAAGCTCGGCATCGAAAGCCTGGACAAGCTCAAGGAGCTGCTGCGCGAGAACATCGAGCAGCAGTACGCCGGCGCCTCGCGCTTCAAGCTGAAGCGCGCCCTGCTGGACGCGCTGGACGCCAAGCACGACTTCCCGCTGCCGCCGAAGATGGTCGAAGCCGAGTTCGGCGCCATCTGGACCCAGGTCCAGCAGGACAAGGAGCGCGGCGCTCTGCCGCCGGAAGACGCCGACAAGAGCGACGAGCAGCTGGAGTCGGAGTACCGCAAGATCGCCGAGCGCCGCGTGCGCCTGGGCCTGGTGCTGGCCGAGATCGGCCGCGTCAACAACGTCCAGGTCACCGACCAGGAGCTGCTCGAGGCCATGCGCCAGGAGGCCATGCGCTACGGCGCCCAGGCCCAGCAGGTGTTCGACATGTTCCGCCAGAACCCGAACGCCCAGGCCCAGCTCCGCGCCCCCATCTTCGAGGACAAGGTCGTCGACCTGATCGTGGGCAAGGCCAAGGTCGAGGACAAGGACGTCAGCAAGGACGAGCTGATGGCCGAGGACGACCTGCCGGAAGGCTACGGCGCCTGACGACGGCCGGGGGCGTCAAGCCCCGGCCCGAGCTTTGAGACTTCCGATCCCGGCGCGGCCTTGGCGCAGCGCCGGGATCGTGCGTCTTTAGGGGTTCGGAAACGCGCTTGCCCCGAGGGTCGCCTTGCATCCCTCCCTGCGAGACGCGATATCGGAGAGGACGACGGCGATCGGTGCGATCGCCCATCGAGAAGGGCTTCCTGCTTATGCGTGACCATGTGACCACCGCGCTCAACCTCGTGCCCATGGTGGTCGAACAGACCAGCCGCGGCGAACGGGCCTTCGACATCTTCTCCCGCCTGCTCAAGGAGCGGATCATCTTCCTCAACGGGCCGGTGGAAGACGGCATGTCGGCGCTGATCTGCGCCCAGCTGCTCTTCCTGGAGTCGGAGAACCCGAAGAAGGAAATCTCCATGTACATCAACTCGCCCGGCGGGATCGTGACCTCCGGCCTGGCGATCTACGACACCATGCAGTACATCAAGAGCCCGATCTCGACGGTGTGCCTGGGCATGGCGGCGTCCATGGGCTCCTTCCTGCTCATGGCCGGCGAGAAGGGCCAGCGGATCGCCCTTCCGAACGCCCGCATCATGGTCCACCAGCCCTCGGGCGGCTATTCGGGCAAGGCCTCGGACATCCAGCGCCACGCCGAGGACATCATCAAGACCAAGCGCCGGCTGAACGAGCTGTACGCCAAGCACACCGGCCAGCCGATCGAGGTGGTGGAGCAGACGCTCGACCGCGACCACTTCATGACCGCCCAGGAAGCCAAGGAGTGGGGCCTCGTGGACCACGTCTACGAACGTCGGACCGAGGAAGACTGACGCCCACGAGGCGGCTGACGACAATGGAGGCGCGGCTCTCGAGCCGCGCCTTTTTTGCGGCCGGGGCCGCCTCAGCCCTCCCGCGGATAGGCCTCGGGCCGATCAAGATAGTAGGCGATCGCGGGAAGCCCGGCGTCGCCCTCCACCGCTTCGTTGTAGATGCGCCCTTCGAAGCCGCCGCGTTCGGCGCGCTTGGCGATCCGGGCGGCCTCGACCGCTTCCAGCGCCAGGCCCTCGGCCTCGGCCAGGGTCCGCAGCACCTCCAGGACGTCGGCCAGTTCGGCGGCGAGCGCCTCGGGCCCTTCGGCCGCGGCCGCCTCGGCGGCCTCCTCCACCAGCTTCGCCCGCAGGGCCGCGCGGAAGCTCGCCTCGTCCAGCCGGCGCTCGAAGACGGACAGCCCCTGGTCGCGCATCATCCGGGGCAGATGGTCGCGGATGAGCTTGCCGACGCGGAAGCGAAGCCTCACGGGCTCTCCCTGAAAACGCGATAGCCCTTCTCGTCGGCGATCTTCAGCATTTCGCGGTCGCCGCTGGTGTCGCCATAGGCGGCGCGCAGGCGCACGCCGGGGCCGAACATGGCCTCCAGGCGGGCCACCTTCTCCGGACCGCGGCAGTTGCGGCCGAGGAAGGCGCCGGCGACGCGATCCTCGGAATCGAAGGCCAGCTGCGTGGCGATCAGGACATCGGCGCCCAGGCCGCGGGCGAAGGGCTGGACGATCAGGTCCGGCGAGGCGGTCACGATGACCATCTTGGCCCGCCGCTCGCGCCAGCGTCGCCAGGTGCGCAGGGCGTCCGGCCGGAGCAGGCGCGGCGCATAGGCCTCGGCGAAGGCGCGGGCCTGGATCTCGAGCTCCTCGCGTGGGACGCCGATGAGGAATTCCCGGACGGCCGCGGCCTTGATGCGCCCGCGGTTGCGGTGGAACAGATAGGCGCCTCCGGCGGGCGCCAGCCTGCGCATGCCCCGGGCCCAGCGGGCGCGGCCGGCGCGCCACTTCAGGAAGGTCGTGAAACTGTCCTTGGTGGTCAGGGTGCCGTCGAAATCGAAGGCGACGATGCCCATGTCTTCGGCAGGATCATCCATCATGGCGCCCGGAACTCCGTTGCGCCGAAATAACGCAGTTTGAACATTCAGCCCCTCCAGCCCGCCATCCTTGCGAAATGCGGGCCGGCTCATCTGCGCAAGCTGAGCCACGACGAGACCTTTGGGGGCAGGGGCCGTGTAGGTCGACTTGCGCCAAACCGATACAATCCCATCTAGAGATTCGAAATTGCGCGCCACCGGGCGCCCTTCGCCGAATGACCCTCGGCGGCGAGCCAAGGCTTGTGATCCCGGCGCGGATCAGGGAATGTCAAGACTTAGACAACCCCCGGCGCGTATCCTGCAAGAATGGCGGGAAATCGCCGCCCGCCGAAGGGCGGCGTTTCGTCCGGCGTCGTCGAGAGAGTGAGACTGAACATGACCAAGGCCGCGAGCGGGGACTCCAAGAGCACGCTGTACTGCTCCTTCTGCGGAAAGAGCCAGCATGAAGTCCGCAAGCTCATCGCGGGTCCCACGGTGTTCATCTGCGACGAGTGCGTCGAGCTGTGCATGGACATCATCCGCGAGGAGCACAAGATCTCCTTCGTGAAGTCCAAGGACGGCGTCCCGACGCCCCGCGAGATCCGTGAAGTCCTCGACGACTACGTGATCGGCCAGGACCACGCCAAGAAGGTGCTCTCGGTCGCCGTCCACAACCACTACAAGCGCCTGAACCACGCGACGAAGAACAACGACGTCGAGCTGGGCAAGGCCAACATCCTGCTCATCGGGCCCACCGGCACGGGTAAGACCCTGCTGGCCCAGACGCTCGCCCGCATCATCGACGTCCCCTTCACCGTGGCCGACGCCACGACCCTCACCGAAGCCGGCTATGTCGGCGAGGACGTCGAGAACATCATCCTGAAGCTGCTGCAGTCGGCCGACTACAATGTCGAGCGGGCGCAGCGCGGCATCGTCTATATCGACGAGGTCGACAAGATCAGCCGCAAGTCGGACAACCCGTCCATCACCCGCGACGTGTCGGGCGAGGGCGTCCAGCAGGCGCTGCTCAAGATCATGGAAGGCACGGTCGCCTCCGTGCCGCCCCAGGGAGGCCGCAAGCATCCCCAGCAGGAGTTCCTGCAGGTGGATACGACCAACATCCTGTTCATCTGCGGCGGCGCCTTCGCCGGCCTCGACAAGATCATCTCGGCCCGCGGGCAGGGGACCTCGATCGGCTTCGGCGCCAAGGTCGCCGACCCGGACGAGCGCCGCACCGGCCAGATCCTGCGTCAGGTGGAGCCGGACGACCTGCAGCGCTTCGGCCTGATCCCGGAGTTCATCGGCCGCCTGCCCGTGCTGGCGACCCTGGACGATCTGGACGAGTCGGCCCTGGTGAAGATCCTCACCGAGCCGAAGAACGCCTTCATCAAGCAGTACCAGCGCCTGTTCGAAATGGAGAATGTCGGCCTGACCTTCACCGACGACGCCCTGAACGCCGTCGCCCGCAAGGCCATCGCCCGCAAGACCGGGGCGCGCGGCCTGCGCTCGATCCTGGAAGGCATCCTGCTCGACACCATGTACGAGCTGCCGACCTATGACGGGGTCGAAGAGGTGGTGGTCAACGCCGAGGTCGTCGAAGGCCGGGCCCAGCCGCTGATCATCTACGCCGAGCGGCGCGACAAGGGCGGCGCGGCCTAAGGGCCGCCTGCTCCGGCGAACCTGGACGGCCCCGCAGGCGTTGCGGGGCCGTTCTCGCTTGTCGTCACGGCCGCGAACCCCTGACACGTTGTCGCGCAGGGGGCCTGCCCAGCTTGAACCGCGCGGGGAAGCGTCCACATAAATAGTCCGAAGAAGCCGCCGTCATGGCGGACGGGCCGTCCGACTCAGGCGCATCGTCTGGCGTAACCACGGTCCACAGGTCGAGCCTTGCTTAAGTTCGAGGGGGCCGACCGGGAGTGAAAGCATCATGTCCGAGACCAAGACCCTTCCTGTCCTGCCGCTGCGCGACATTGTCGTTTTTCCGCACCAACCCGTGCCGCTCTTCGTCGGGCGGGAGAAATCCGTGCGGGCGCTCGAAGAGGCCATGCGCAACGAAGGCAAGGAAATCCTTCTGCTGACCCAGAAGGACAAGGACGACGACGATCCGGCGCCCGTGGCCATCTACGAGGTCGGCGTCGTCGCCACCATCCTGCAACTGCTGAAGCTGCCCGACGGCACCGTGAAGGTGCTGGTCGAAGGCAAGTCGCGCGCCGGCGTCGCCCGCTATGTGCAGCAGGCCGACTACTATGAGGCGGAGATTACCGATCTCGCCGAAGACGGCCTGGGCTCGTCCGAGGCCGAGGCCCTGTCCCGGGCCGTGGTCGAGCAGTTCGAAACCTATGTGAAGCTGAACAAGAAGGTTCCGCCCGAGGCGCTCGCGGCCATGCCGCAGATCGAGAACCCCGGCGAACTGGCCGACCGCGTGGCTTCCCACCTGTCGGTCAAGATCAGCGAGAAGCAGGCCCTGCTCGAGATCTTCGACGTCGTGAAGCGGCTGGAGAAGGTCTACGCCCTGATGGAGGGCGAGATTTCGGTCATGCAGACCGAGAAGAAGATCCGTAACCGCGTGAAGCGTCAGATGGAGAAGACGCAGCGCGAGTACTATCTGAACGAGCAGATGAAGGCGATCCAGCGCGAGCTGGGCGAGCAGGACGACACCCGCGACGAGCTGAACGAGCTCGAGAAGCGGATCAAGAAGACCAAGCTCTCCAAGGAAGCCCGCGCCAAGGCCGAATCCGAGCTCAAGAAGCTGCGCCAGATGAGCCCGATGTCGGCGGAATCCACCGTCGTGCGGAACTATCTGGACTGGCTGCTGTCCATCCCGTGGGGCAAGACCAAGCAGAAGGGCATCGACCTGGCCAAGGCCGAGACGATCCTCGACGAGGATCACTACGGCCTGGAGAAGGTCAAGGAGCGGATCCTGGAGTACCTGGCCGTGCAGGCGAGGACCGGTTCGCTGAAGGGCCCGATCCTGTGCCTCGTCGGTCCTCCCGGCGTCGGCAAGACCTCGCTCGGCCGCTCGATCGCCAAGGCGACGGGCCGCGAGTTCGTGCGCGTGGCCCTGGGCGGCGTGCGCGACGAGGCCGAGATCCGCGGCCACCGCCGGACCTATATCGGCTCCATGCCCGGCAAGGTCATCCAGTCGATGAAGAAGGCCAAGACCACCAACGCCTTCTTCCTGCTCGACGAGATCGACAAGATGGGCTCGGACTACCGCGGCGACCCGGCCTCGGCCCTGCTTGAGGTGCTGGACCCGGCGCAGAACTCCACCTTCGCCGACCACTATCTGGAGGTGGACTACGACCTGTCGCCGGTCATGTTCGTGACCACGGCAAACTCGCTCAACATGCCCCAGCCCCTGCTGGACCGCATGGAGATCATCCGCATCCCCGGCTACACCGAGGACGAGAAGGTCGAGATCGCCAAGCGCCACATCCTGCCCAAGCTGACCAAGGACCACGGCCTGAAGCCCGAGGAGTTCGTGGTGCCGGAGGAGGCCATCCGTGACCTCATCCGCTACTACACCCGGGAAGCCGGCGTGCGGAATCTGGAGCGCGAACTGGGCAATCTGGCGCGCAAGACGGTCCGCGACCTGGCGCGTGAGAACCTGACCTCGATCACCATCGACGCCGAGCGGCTCGCCAAGTACGCCGGCGTGCGGAAGTACCGCTACGGCGAGACCGACGCGGAGGATCAGGTCGGCATCATCACGGGCTTGGCCTACACCGACTTCGGCGGCGACATCCTGACCATCGAGGCGGTCAAGATGCCGGGCAAGGGCCGGATGACGGTCACCGGCAACCTGAAGGACGTGATGAAGGAGTCGATCTCGGCGGCGAACAGCTATGTCCGCAGCCGTGCGACGCAGTTCGGCATCGAACCGCCGGTCTTCGAGAAGACCGACGTCCACATCCACGTGCCGGACGGCGCCACGCCCAAGGACGGTCCGTCGGCCGGCGCCGCCATGGCCACGGCCATCGTCTCGGTGCTCACCGGAATCCCGATCCGCAAGGACATCGCGATGACCGGCGAGGTCACCCTGCGCGGCCGGGTCACCGCCATCGGCGGCCTGAAGGAGAAGCTGCTCGCGGCGCTCCGTTCGGGCGTCAAGACGGTGCTGATCCCGGAAGAGAACGAGAAGGACCTGGCGGATATCCCGGCCAAGGTGAAGGAGTCGCTGGAGATCATCCCGGTGACCACCATGGACCAGGTTCTGAGCCATGCGCTTGTCCGGGCGCCCGAGGCGATCGAGTGGAACGAGCCCGAGGCGAAGGGCCCTGTTCCTTCCGACGACGGCGAACCCGAACCGGTGATGACCCACTAGGACCGGGTTCGAAAATCTGGAACGGCGAAGCGGCGCAGGGTTTCCTGCGCCGCTTTGTTTGACGCGCCCTCCGAACCCCGCATAATCCTTGTGCGCGAAGGTGTTCCGCCGCTGCCGGCCTTCGCGAAAAAAGAAAAGGGCAGGGAGAGGAAACGACAAATGACCAAGGCTGAACTCGTCACGGCCATGGCCGAGAAGGCTGGCATCACCAAGGCGCAGGCCAAGGACGCGCTCGAGGCGTTCATCGACTCCGTCACCGGCAGTCTCAAGGGCGGCGAAGAGGTGCGTCTGGTGGGCTTCGGCAGCTTCGTGCCCGTCCAGCGCGCCGCCGGCGTGGCTCGCAACCCGCGCACGGGGGAGAGCGTCAATCGCCCCGCCTCCCAGACCGCCCGCTTCCGGGTCGGCGAGGGACTGAAGAACGCCCTGAACGCTTAAGGGCTCTGTCGGCGGCCGCCTGCGAGCGGCGCCGGCCTTGGGGGCGGTCGCGGGGCAGCGGCCGCCCTTCATGCTTTCGGAGACTCCGAATCCGGCGCGGATACGTCTATGAACGTGCGCCTCGGAGGGCGGCTAGCTCAGCTGGTCAGAGCACCTGGTTTACACCCAGGGGGTCGGGGGTTCGAACCCCTCGCCGCCCACCACCGCCACGCCCTTCTGGCGAGATGCCGATGCGCCACCGCCCCCTCGGCCGTACGGGCCTGACCGTCTCGGAGATCGGCTTCGGCTGCGCCAGCTACTGGGGCCTGCGGCGCTTTCCCGAGCGCGAGGCCCTCGGCCTCGTCCATCGCGCCATCGACCTCGGGATCACGCTCTTCGACACCGCGCCCGGCTATTCCCGCGGCGAGGCTGAGCCGAGGCTGGGACGGGCGCTGGGGGGCCGCGACCGAGACCGGCTGGTCATCGCCACCAAGGCCGGCACTTTTCACGCCGGCGGCGGCCGGATGGGCCGGGACTTTGCGCCCGCGGCGATCGTCGCGAGCGTGGAGGCGAGCCTGCGCCGTCTCGGCCTTGAGCACCTCGATATCGTGCAGCTTCACGGGCCGGCGGCGGCCGAGCTGACGGACGACCTCTTCGAGGCGTTTGCGGGCCTGAGGGCGCGGGGGCTCGTGCGGGCCTTCGGCGCCAACAGCTTCGACCCGGCCGTGCTGTCGGCGGTGATCGAGTGCGAGGCCTTCGATCTCGTCATGCTCGACTACAACGTCCTGCGTCCGGAGCGGGCGCCGCTCGTCGCGCGCGCCGCGGCGCTGGGGAAGGGGGTGCTGGCGGGCATGCCGCTGGCCATGGGCCACGTCGACCAGCAGATCGGAAAGGTGCGGGGCCCGCGCGACCTCTGGTACGCCGCCCGGGCGCTGAAGAACCATCGCCGGGAGGTGGGGCAGGGCGCGAGGTTCGGCTTCCTCCGGGACCTGCCGGACATGAGCGCGGCCCAGGCGGCGCTCGCCTACGTGCTGGCGGACCCCGGAGTCGCCTGTGCGGTCACGGGGACCACGCGGCGCGAGCATCTCGAAGCCAACGCCGCGGCCTCCGGCCTGGCCTTGCCCGAGGCCGTCATGGCGCGCATCCGTGCGGTTCAGGCGGAGCTTGCCCGAACGTCCTGACGGTTCTGCAAGGTTTCCGGACGGCGCAGCCGGGGGTTATCGTTCGTCTCAGAACAACGACAAGCTTCGCGGAAACGTCCCATGAGCCCCTCCGAGCAAGAGCTGGACGCGGCCCTCGCCGCCGCCCACCTCCCGGCCCTCGTCCTCTCCATGGTGCATCTCACCGGCGATCCGGGTTGGCTGAAGCCGGAGTGGCGACCGACCTACACGCCCTTGGCGCGCGGCGACATCGGCGTGCCGGAGGCCGAGCAGGCGAGACTCCGCGCCGCGGCGCGGCCGGTCATCGCCGCCCATCTGTCGGGCGAGCTGAAGCCGGCGCCGACGCCGGGGCCCGAGCTGGTCCGGCAGATGATGGACTTCATCGCGGGGACGGAGATCCCGGCCGGCTATGTGGACTTTCTGTCGGACGAACTGGCCCTGTCCGGCGACAGCTCCAAGACCCCGGACTGGAGCGAGGACGAACGGCGGGCGGCCGGATCCATGAAGGTGCTGGTCATCGGGGCCGGCATGTCGGGCCTGCTTGCGGGAATCCGGCTGTCACAGGCCGGCGTCCCCTTCGAGATCGTCGAGAAGAACGCCGAGGTGGGCGGCACCTGGTTCGAGAACACCTATCCCGGCTGCCGGGTCGATTCCTCGAACCACATGTACTCCTACTCCTTCGAGCCGAACCACGGCTGGCCGCAGCACTTCTCCACCCAGCCGGTGCTGCTGGACTACTTCCGCGGGGTCGCCGAGCGCTACGGCCTGCGCCGTCACATCCGGTTCGAGACGACCGTCGAGGCGATGGACTGGGACGAGGCCGCCGCCCAATGGCGCGTGCGGCTGCGCCTCCCCGACGGGGCCGTCCGCACCGAGACCGCCACCGCCGTCATCTGCGCCGTGGGCCAGCTGAATCGCCCGCGCCTCCCCGACATTGCGGGGCGGGAGAGCTTCGAGGGCCCCGCCTTCCATTCCGCCCAGTGGCGTCACGACGTGGATCTGACGGGCAAGCGGGTCGCCGTCATCGGCACAGGCGCCAGCGCCTTCCAGTTCGTGCCGGAGATCGCCGGAAAGGTGGCGCGGCTGGAGGTGTTCCAGCGAACGCCGCCCTGGTGCTTCCCGACGCCGCACTATCACGACGACGTCCCCGCCGGCATGAACTGGCTGCTGGAGCACGTGCCCTATTACGACAAGTGGTATCGCTTCTTTCTCTTCTGGACGGCCACCGATGGCCTGCTGCCGGCCGTGAAGGCGGATCCGGACTGGCAGGGACCGCCGACCGCCGTCAGCCAGGTCAACGCCGGCTTCCGGGAGATGATCGCCCAGGCCCTGGCGGCGCAGGCGGGCGAGCGCGCTGATCTCGCCGCCAAGATCGTGCCCGACTATCCGGTGGGCGGTAAGCGGGCCCTGCTCGACAACGGCGTATGGGTGAGGGCGCTGAAGCGGGACAATGTCGCCCT
Organism: Phenylobacterium sp.; assembly: GCF_013911965.1. Lineage (GTDB taxonomy): Bacteria > Pseudomonadota > Alphaproteobacteria > Caulobacterales > Caulobacteraceae > Phenylobacterium. The sequence continues at coordinate 196,334 of NZ_JACESE010000002.1, forward strand.
GGTCACCGAGCCGATCACCGCCATCGAGCCGGCCGGCCTGCGGACCGCCGACGGCGCCCTGCACGATGCCGACGTGCTGATCTACGGCACCGGGTTTCAGGCCAGCAACTTCCTCTGGCCGATGCGGATCAAGGGCCGGGGCGGCCGCGACCTGCACGCGACGTGGGACGGGGATCCGCGGGCCTATCTCGGCATGACCGTGCCGGATTTCCCCAACCTCTTCATGATCTACGGACCGAACACCAACATCGTGGTCAACGGCTCCATCATCTTCTTCTCCGAATGCAGCGTCCGCTACATCCTGGGATGCCTGAAGATGCTCGCCGCCAGCGGCGCCCGAGCGCTCTCGCCGCGGGTCGAAGCGCACGACGTCTTCAACGCCCGCGTGGACGCGGCCAACCGCGGATGGGCCTGGGGCGCGCCGCAGGTGTCGAGCTGGTACAAGAACGAGAAGGGGCGCGTGACCCAGAACTGGCCGTTCGCGCTGGTGGACTACTGGCGCGCGACGCTTGCGCCGGATCCGGAGGACTTCGAGTTCGACAAGGCGACGGCGGCGGTGGCCTGAGGCGGCCCCGTCGCATCGTTGGATTGTCTGGAAGCGAGGAGCGCCATGGGACCCCATGGCGCGAGTGACGGGGCTCGAACCCGCGACCTCCGGCGTGACAGGCCGGCGCTCTAACCAACTGAGCTACACCCGCTTAGGGTCTCGCGTCGCCGCGAGGCGCGTCTGATAGGTCCCGGCCTGAATCATGTCAACGGGGCATCGACGCAGATATCGCATCCGGCGGTGAATAATGCACAGACGCCGCCGGTCCCAGCGGCGCCTCGAGGGCCGACCAGAGGCCGACCAGCAGCATGCCAGCGCACATCATGGCCGCGGAGTAGGGCAGCATGGCGCTGATCAGGCCGCCGACGCCGAAGCCCGGCCGCCAGCGCTGGCAGAATCCCAGGACCAGGCCGAAGTAGGGCATCAGCGGCGAGGCCATGTTCACGCTCGAATCGCCCATGCGGTAGGCGGCCGTCGTCATCTCCGGGCTGATTCCCAGCAGCATCAGCATCGGCACCAGCACCGGCGCCAGCGCCGCCCATTTCGCCGAGGCCGAGCCGATCAGCATGTCCAGGCCGGCGGTGAGCAGGACGATGGCCATCAGCAGGATGGGAATGGGCAGGCCGGTCGAGCGGATCGCCTCGGCGCCGTGGATGGCGATGATCACGCCCAGGTTCGACCAGCTGAACATGGCGATGAAGTGGGCGGCGGCGAAGGCCAGTACGATGTAGGGCGCCATGGCCGCCATCGACTCCGAGGCCAGCCGGACGAGGTCCCGGTCGGAGCGGATCTGCCGCGTCATCAGGCCATAGGTGACGCCTCCGGCCAGGAAGAGGACGAAGAAGCCGGCCACCAGGGACCGAAAGAAAGGCGTCCAGCGCCCCGGCCCCTCGGCGGCCCGGTCGAGCAGCGGCGCGCCGGGCGCGAGCACGAGCGCCGCCCAGGTGAGCACCACCGCCAGAATGGCCAGGCCCGCGCCCGCGAGCGCCCGGCGCTCAGCGTCGGTGAGGGGCGCGTCCTGCGCCGGCTGCCCCTCCGGGGGAACCCAGGGCCCCAGGCGGGGCTCCACAACATTGACCGTGACCCACCAGGCCACCGGCACGAAGACGAGGGCGCCGGCGGCGGTGAAGAACCAGTTGCCCACCAGGTTGGCGCGCCAGGTCTCGTCGATCAGCCGCGCGGCCGGCTCCGACAGCCCGAGAATCAGGGCGTCGAACTGGCCGGGCAGGGGGTTGCCGGCGAAGCTGCCGACCACGCCGGCGAAGGCCGCAGCGATGCCGGCGATCGGGTGGCGGCCCACGGCGGCGAAGGCGGCGCCGGCCAGGGGCAGGAGAATCACGAAGCCCGTGTCGGCCGCATGGTTGGAGAGGAGGCCGATCAGGATGATCACCGGCGCGACCAGTCGCCGCGGGGTGCGGCTCATCATCGCGCGGATGGCGGCCGACAGGAGCCCCACGCGCTCGGCGATTCCCGCGCCCAGCATGATGAGCAGCACGTAGCCGAGCGGAGCGAAGGCGGTCAGGGTGCGCGGCATCTCCACCAGCAGGGTGCGGACATTGTCCGGCGCCAGCAGGCTCTGAGCGCGCAGCACCTCGCCGTCCACCGGATTGACCGCGCTGACTCCGAGGAGGGCGCAGATCACGCTGGCGATCACCAGTGCGCCAATGATCCAGGCGAAGATGAACACCGGGTCGGGCAGCCGGTCGCCCAGGCGTTCGACGGCATCGAGCGCCCGGTGGACAATGGGTTTTCGGCTCAATACGGCCTCCCTCGCAACCTCCGGGAGCGTAGGGCGCCGGGAGGGGGCGACAAGCCCTGGATGTCAGCAGTTGCGAAGCATTCGCAAAGTCTTCGCGGCTGCGCGCCCCGTGGGCGCCGGAAGCCTCGCCAACGTCTGGAGGCGGATCAGCGACGGCTCGCGCTCACGTAACTTTGTTGCGGGAATCCGCTGTTTGAACCCTGCGCATTGCTGGTCTAGAAGGGCGCGCGACTCCTTCGAGGACTCCATGAACGCGTTCCTTCTGCAGTACCTGCCGATCGTCATCTTCCTGGGGATCGCGGCGGTTCTGGGCCTGGCTTTCGTGCTGGCCGCCGCCGTGCTCGCGCCCAAGGCGCCGGACCCTGAAAAGCTCTCGACCTACGAGTGCGGCTTCAACGCCTTCGACGACGCGCGGATGAAGTTCGACGTCCGGTTCTACCTGGTCTCGATCCTCTTCATCATCTTCGACCTCGAGGTCGCGTTCCTGTTCCCCTGGGCCGTCAGCCTGATGAACCTGCCCACCGAGGCCATGCAGTTCGCCTTCTGGTCGATGATGACCTTCCTGGGCGTGCTCACCGTCGGCTTCATCTACGAATGGAAGAAGGGGGCCCTGGAATGGGAGTGATCGTTCCGGCCAACTCCGCCGGCCGCGCCAGCGTCGAGGGCTACGACCCGAAGGTCCACGACCCGTTCTTCGACGGCGTCAGCGACCAGCTCGCCGACAAGGGCTTCATCACCGCAGCCGCCGACGACCTTATCACCTGGGCGCGCACCGGCTCGCTCATGTGGATGACCTTCGGCCTGGCCTGCTGCGCCGTCGAGATGATGCAGGCGTCGATGCCGCGCTATGACCTGGAGCGCTACGGCTTCGCGCCGCGCGCCAGCCCGCGCCAGTCCGACGTGATGATCGTCGCCGGCACGCTGTGCAACAAGATGGCTCCGGCCCTGCGCAAGGTCTACGACCAGATGCCGGACCCGCGCTACGTCATCTCCATGGGCTCCTGCGCCAATGGCGGGGGCTACTACTACTTCAGCTACTCGGTGGTCCGCGGCTGCGACCGCATCGTGCCGGTGGACATCTACGTGCCCGGCTGCCCGCCGACGGCCGAGGCGCTGGTCTACGGCGTGCTGCAGCTGCAGAAGAAGATCCGCCGCACCGGGACGATCGAGCGATGAGCTGGCCCGTCACCGCCGCCGACCTGACCGCGCTCGGCCAGTCGATCGTCGCCGACAGCGCCGGCGAGATCACCAGCTTCGATGTCGCCTATGACGAGCTGAACCTGACCGCGCCGCTCGGCCGCATCGTCCAGGCGCTGACCCATCTGCGCGACCATCCGGCCTGCCGCTTCGAGGTCCTGATCGACCTGACGGCGGTGGACTATCCCGACCGCGCCAAGCGGTTCGACGTGGTCTACCACCTGCTGTCGATGAGCCTGAACCAGCGCATCCGCATCCGCGTCGAGACCGACGAGGACACGCCGGTGCCGACGGTGACCGGCGTCTATCCTTGCGCCAACTGGTACGAGCGCGAGGCCTTCGACATGTACGGGGTCTTCTTCGAAGGCCATCCGGATCTGCGCCGCATCCTCACCGACTACGGCTTCCACGGCCATCCGCTGCGGAAGGACTTCCCGATGAGCGGTTATGTCGAGCTCCGCTACGACGAAGAGCTCAAGCGCGTGGTCTACGAGCCGATCAAGATGACCGAGTGGCGGAACTGGGACTTCCTCAGCCCCTGGGAAGGCGTCGAGCGCGGCTTCTCGCCCCTGCTGCCGGGCGACGAGAAGACGGAGCCCAAGGCATGACCGGCGAAGTCGTCCCCAAGACCGAGGCCCAGGTGGCGCACAGCCCCACCCAGGAGACCGAGGTCCGCAAGTTCACCATCAACTTCGGCCCGCAGCACCCGGCGGCGCACGGCGTGCTGCGCCTGATCCTGGAGCTGGACGGCGAGGTCGTCGAGCGGGTGGACCCGCACGTCGGCCTGCTCCATCGCGGCACCGAGAAGCTGATGGAGGCCCGGCCCTATCAGCAGACGATCCCGTACTTCGACCGCCTCGACTATGTGGCGCCGATGAACCAGGAGCACGCCTATGTGCTCGCCATCGAGAAGCTGCTGGGCGTCGAGGTCCCCATCCGGGGCCAGCTGATCCGCGTGCTCTACTCGGAAATCGGCCGCATCCTGAACCACCTGCTGAACGTCACGACCCAGGCCATGGACGTCGGCGCGCTCACCCCGCCGCTGTGGGGCTTCGAGCAGCGCGAGAAGCTGATGGTGTTCTACGAGCGCGCCTCGGGCGCGCGGTTGCACGCCAACTACTTCCGCGTCGGCGGCGTGCGCCAGGACCTGCCGCCCAAGCTGATCGCCGACATCTCGGCCTGGTGCGACGCCTTCCCCAAGGCGCTCGAGGATATCGACGGCCTGATCACCGAGAACCGCATCTTCAAGCAGCGCAACGTCGACATCGGCGTCGTGACCAAGGAAGAGGCGCTGGCCTGGGGCTTCTCGGGCGTCATGGTGCGCGGCTCGGGCATCGCCTGGGACCTGCGGCGCAACCAGCCCTACGAGTGCTACAACGAGCTGGAGTTCGACATCCCGCTCGGCGTCAACGGCGACTGCTACGACCGCTATCTCTGCCGCATGGAAGAGATGCGCCAGTCCGTCCGCATCATGAAGCAGTGCTGCGAGCGGCTGGAGAAGACGCCGGGGCCGGTGCTGAACGAGGACAACAAGATCGCTCCGCCGCGCCGGGGCGAGATGAAGCGCTCGATGGAAGCGCTCATCCACCACTTCAAGCTCTTCACCGAGGGCTTCCGCACCCCGCCGGGCGAAGTCTACGCCTCGGTCGAGGCGCCCAAGGGCGAGTTCGGCGTCTATCTCGTCTCCGACGGCACCAACCGGCCGTACAAGTGCAAGATCCGCGCGCCGGGTTATCCGCACCTGCAGGCGATGGACTGGATGAACCGCGGCCACATGCTGGCCGACGTCTCCGCCATCCTGGGCTCGCTGGACATCGTGTTCGGGGAGATCGACCGGTGACGGCGGCTGCGACGCTCTCTCCCGCCGACCTGGCCCAGGGCCAGCTCGAGGCCTACAACGCCCAGGACGTGGATGCGCTCTGCGGCTTCTTCGCCGAGGACCTGATCGTGGCCGACCTGAACGGGGCGGTGACGGTGCAGGGGCTCGAGGCCTTCCGCGCCAAGCACGTGGCGCTGTTCGCCGAGCATCCGCAGAACCGCGCCGAACTGGCCCACCGGGTCGTCATCGGCGACCGGGTGATCGACCACGAGCGCGTCTATCGCAAGCCGGGTCCGGTGAGCTTCGAGGTGGCGGCCATCTACACCATCGCGGACGGCAAGATCGCCCGCATCGACTTCGTGAAGTGAGGGGCAAGTGAGCGTCCGTCGTCTTTCCCCCGAGCAGCCCGAGAGCTTCGCCTTCTCGCCCGAGAGCCTGGAAAAGGCCAAGTGGTGGATCGCCAAGTTCCCCGCCGGCCGTCAGCAGTCGGCCGTCATCCCGCTCCTCTGGCTCGTCCAGAAGCAGGAGGGCTGGGTGTCGGAGCCCGCCATCCGCTACGTGGCCGAGATGCTGGGCATGGCCCGCATCCGGGTGCTCGAAGTGGCCACCTTCTACACCATGTTCATGCTGGAGCCGGTGGGCAGCGTGGCCCTGGTGCAGGTGTGCGGCACGACGCCCTGCCAGCTGCGCGGCTCGGAAAGCCTGATGGCCGTCTGCAAGCGCAAGATCGGCGCGAAGGACCACCTGTCGGCGGACGGCAAATTCTACTGGCAGGAAGTCGAGTGCCTGGGCGCCTGCGCCAATGCGCCGATGGCCGCCATCAACGACTACTACTATGAAGACCTGACGCCGGAGAGCTTCGAGGCTCTGCTGGACGACTTCGCCGCGGGCAAGACGCCCGCGCCGGGCTCGGCCATCAAGCGCCAGGGTTCCGCGCCCGAGGGCGGGCCGCTGACCCTGCAGGACGCGGCGCTCTATGACGGCACGGCCGCCAAGCCGATCAAGACGCTGCCGAACGCCGAGCCGAAGAAGAAGCCGAAGGCGGAGACGCCGGCGTGAGCGAGGCGGCCCTGGTCAAGGCGCGCTTCAAGCGCATGGCGGCGGTCAACGCCGTCTGCCTGCTGACGGCCATCGCCGCCGTCGTGGGGGCGTTCGCGCTCGGCCAGGACTGGCTGTTCGGCGTCTTCGGCCTGGCGCTCGCCGCCGGCTTCGTGGCGCAGATCTGGTTCATCGCCGCCTTCCGGCGCGCGAAAGAAGGAGTTTGAGGGGCGTGGTCGGCATTCTCGAAGACAAGGACCGCATCTTCACGAACCTCTATGGCCTGCACGACTTCGGCCTGGAGGGCGCCAAGCGGCGCGGCGCCTGGAATGCGACCAAGGACATCCTGTCGCAGACGCCGGAGTGGATCTGCGACCAGATCAAGAATTCGGGCCTGCGCGGCCGCGGCGGGGCGGGCTTCGGCACCGGCCTGAAGTGGACTTTCATGCCCAAGCAGGAAAGCGAGCGGCCGCACTATCTGGTCGTCAACGCCGACGAGTCCGAGCCGGGCACCTGCAAGGACCGCGAGATCCTGCGCAACGACCCGCACCTGCTGATCGAGGGCTGCCTGATCGCCAGCTACGCGATCCGGGCGCACGCCTGCTACATCTACATCCGCGGCGAGTATGTCTTCGAGCGCGAGCGTCTGGAGGCCGCGATCAAGCAGGCCTACGAGGCCAAGCTGATCGGCAAGGGCAACGTCCACGGCTGGGACTTCGACCTCTACGTCACCCACGGGGGCGGGGCCTATATCTGCGGCGACGAGACCGCCCTGATGGAGAGCCTTGAGGGCAAGAAGGGCCAGCCGCGCCTGAAGCCGCCGTTCCCGGCCGGCGCGGGCATCTATGGCTGCCCGACGACCATCAACAATGTCGAGACCATCGCCACGGTCGGCACGATCCTCCGCCGTGGCGCCGAGTGGTTCGCGGGCTTCGGCCGGCCGAACAACACCGGCACCAAGCTCATGGCGATCTCCGGCCACGTGAACAAACCCTGCGTGGTCGAGGAGACCATGTCGATCCCGCTGCGACAGCTGCTGGAAGATCACTGCGGCGGGGTGCGCGGCGGCTGGGGCAATCTGAAGGCGGTCATCCCGGGCGGCTCGTCCGTGCCGCTGATCACGGCCGAGATGGCCGAGAGCGCGCTCATGGACTTCGACTCCCTGAAGGAGATGCGCTCGGGCCTCGGCACCGCCGCGGTCATCGTCATGGACAAGGACGCCGACGTGGTGAAGTCCATCGCCCGGCTTTCCTACTTCTACAAGCACGAGAGCTGCGGCCAGTGCACGCCGTGCCGCGAGGGCACCGGCTGGATGTGGCGGGTCATGGAACGGATGGTCACCGGCGAGGCCGAGATGTCCGAGATCGACCTGCTGCTCGACGTCGCCTCTCAGGTCGAGGGCCACACCATCTGCGGCCTCGGCGACGCCGCGGCCTGGCCGATCCAGGGCCTGTTCCGCCACTTCCGCCACGAGGTGGAAGAACGCATCACCCAATACCGCGCCGGCCGCCCGCACGTGCAGGGCGCCACGCTCGTGGCTGCGGAGTAAGACGACATGCCCACAGCTAAGGTCGACGGCGTCGAGGTCGAGTTCGAACCCGGCATGACCGTCCTGCAGGTGGCGGAGCTGGCGGGGAAGGAAATCCCGCGCTTCTGCTACCACGAACGCCTGTCCATCGCCGGCAACTGCCGGATGTGCCTGGTCGAGGTGAAGCCCGGCCCGCCGAAGCCGCAGGCCTCCTGCGCCCTGCCGGCCGCCGAGGGCCAGGAGATCTTCACCGACACGCCGATGGTGAAGAAGGCCCGTCACGGGGTGATGGAGTTCCTGCTCATCAACCACCCCCTGGACTGCCCGATCTGCGACCAGGGCGGAGAGTGCGACCTGCAGGACCAGGCCATGGGCTATGGCCGCGACGATTCCCGTTATCAGGAGAACAAGCGGGCCGTCGAAGAGAAGTTCATGGGGCCGCTCATCAAGACGGTGATGACGCGCTGCATCCAGTGCACCCGCTGCGTCCGCTTCATCACCGAAGTGGCCGGCGTGCCGGAGATCGGCCTCATCTCCCGCGGCGAAGATGTTGAAATCACGACCTATCTCGACGCGGCCGTGACGTCGGAGCTGAGCGCCAACGTCATCGACCTCTGCCCGGTCGGCGCGCTCACCTCCAAGCCCTACGCCTTCAACGCCCGGCCCTGGGAGCTGAAGAAGACCGAAAGCGTCGACGTGATGGACGCGCTCGGCTCCTCGATCCGCGTCGACTCCCGTGGCCCCGCCGTGCTGCGCGTGCTGCCGCGGATCAACGACGACATCAACGAAGAGTGGATCAGCGACAAGACGCGCTACGCCGTCGACGGTCTGTCGCGCCAGCGCCTGGACCGCCCCTATGTCCGCGAGAACGGCAAGCTGCGCGCCGCCAGCTGGGCCGAGGCGCTGCAGACGGTCGCCGCCAAGGTGAAGGCCACGGCGCCGGACCGGATCGGCGTCATCGCCGGCGACCTGCAGGACGCCGAATCGATGAAGGCCGCCATGGATCTCTTCGGCGGCCTGGGCGTCGCCAGCCTCGACTGCCGCCAGGACGGCATGGCGCTGGGGCATGGCCCCCGCGAAAGCTGGCTGATGAACTCGACCATCGCCGGCATCGAGGAGGCCGACGTCGTCCTTCTGGTCGGCACGAACCCGCGCCTGGAAGCCCCGGTGTTCAACGCCCGGCTGCGCAAGCGCTGGCTGGCCGGCGCCCTGCGCGTGGGCGTGATCGGCGAACAGGCCGACCTGACCTATGGCTACGACTATCTCGGCGCGGGCTATGAGAGCCTCGCCGGCCTGCCCAAGTCCCGCGGCGACTTCGCCAAGGCGATGAAGGCGGGCGAGAAGGTCGCCGTGATCGTCGGCGCCGGCGCGCTCTCGCGCGAGGATGGCGCGGCGGTGCTCAAGGCGGCGGCCAATGTGGCCAAGACCTTCGGGGCGACCTGGAACGTCCTGCACACGGCGGCCTCCCGCGTGGGCGGCCTCGACATGGGCTTCGTGCCCCGCGAGGGCGGCAAGAGCGCCCGCGAGCTGATCGCCAAGGGCGGCGCGGATCTGCTGTTCCTGATGGCCGCCGACGAGATGGATCTGGGGCAGACCGACGCCTTCGTCGTCTATATGGGCACCCATGGCGACGCGGGCGCGCACCGCGCCGACGTCATCCTGCCCGGCGCCGCCTACACCGAGAAGGACGGCCTCTACGTCAACACCGAAGGCCGGGTGCAGCGCGGCGAACGCGCTGTCTTCCCCAAGGGCGAGGCCAAGGAAGACTGGGCCATCCTGCGGGCGCTCTCGGAACTGCTGGGCGCCAAGTTGCCCTACGACAATCTGGGCCAGCTGCGCGCCAAGCTCTTCGCCGACCATCCGACCTTCGGCCGGATCGACTACGTGCCGGAGGCGCCGGGCGCGCTGGATCTGTCGGTGCTGGGCGGGGAGGGGGCCGCGTCCGACGCGCCCTTCAAGAGCCCGGTCAGCGCCTTCTATCTGACCAACCCCATCGCGCGGGCCAGCGTGACCATGGCCGAATGCCAGGCGCTCGTCTCGGGCGCCGAGAAGATCGCGGCGGAGTAGACCATGGACGCGACGACGAACTTCTGGGCCACCCCGGGCGGCTGGACCCTGATCACCGTGGGCCAGATCCTGGCCGTCATGGTCTGGATCCTGCTCTCGCTGGCCTTCCTGCTGCTGGCCGACCGGAAGATCTGGGCCGGCGTGCAGATGCGCAAAGGCCCCAACGTGGTCGGCCCCTTCGGCCTGCTGCAGTCCTTCGCCGACTTCCTGAAGTTCGTGCTGAAGGAGGTCGTGATCCCCGACGGCGCCGACAAGGTCGTCTTCCTTCTGGCGCCGCTGATCACCTTCATCCTGGCCTTCGCGGCCTGGGCCGTGGTGCCGCTGGCCCCCGGCTGGGTTGTCTCGGACATCAATGTCGGCGTGCTCTACCTGCTGGCGATCAGCTCGCTTGGCGTCTACGGCATCATCATGGGCGGCTGGGCGTCCAACTCGAAGTATCCCTTCCTGGGCAGTCTGCGATCGGCGGCCCAGATGGTCAGCTACGAGGTCTCGATCGGCTTCGTGATCATCACGGTGATCCTGCTGGCCGGCACCATGAACCTGCAGGCCATCGTCATGGCGCAGGGCGGCGGGTTCTGGAACTGGAACGTCCTCGGCGGCGGCCTGACCAACCTGCCCATGGCCCTGGTCATGATCCCCATGACCGTCGTCTTCTTCATCTCGGCGCTCGCCGAGACCAACCGCCCGCCCTTCGACCTGCCCGAAGCCGAGTCCGAGCTCGTGGCCGGCTATCAGGTGGAGTACTCCTCCACCCCCTACCTGCTCTTCATGATCGGCGAGTACGCCAACATCGTCCTGATGTGCGCGCTGATCACCATCCTGTTCTTCGGCGGATGGCAGGCGCCGTTCCCGACGCCGTTCCTGGAGAGCTGGCCTTCGACCGCGCAGAGCTTCTTCGGCTTCATGTGGTTCTTCGCCAAGACCGTCTTCTTCTTCTTCCTGTTCGCCATGGTGAAGGCGATCGTGCCCCGCTATCGCTACGACCAGCTGATGCGGCTGGGCTGGAAGATCTTCCTGCCGACCTCTCTCGTGGCCGTGGTCATCGTCGCCGCCTGGCGCGTGTTCGGTCCGGCCCAAGGAGCGATGTGATGAGTTTCGCCGCCCGCATCAGCCAGGCCGTCAAAGGCGCGGCGCTGATGGACTTCGTCGGGGCCTTCGGCCTGGGCATGAAGTACATGATGCGCCCCAAGGCCACCGTGCTCTATCCGAACGAGCGCAACCCGCAGTCGCCCCGTTTCCGCGGCGAGCACGCCCTGCGCCGCTATCCCAACGGGGAAGAGCGCTGCATCGCCTGCAAGCTTTGCGAGGCGGTCTGCCCGGCCCAGGCCATCACCATCGAGGCCGAACCGCGCGCCGACGGCAGCCGCCGGACGACCCGCTACGACATCGACATGGTCAAGTGCATCTACTGCGGCCTGTGCCAGGAGGCCTGCCCGGTGGACGCCATCGTGGAAGGGCCGAACCTGGAGTTCGCCACCGAGACGCGCGAAGAGCTCTACTACGACAAGGCGCGCCTTCTCGATAACGGCGACCGCTGGGAACGCGAGATCGCGAAGAATCTGGAACTCGACGCCCCCTATCGCTAAGAGACGGGCGCGATTCCAGGGCTGGGAAATCACCGCCGCACAGGGCCCCCACGGGGCCCCGGAGTGCGGCGGATCATGAATGAGTAAGGGGCGAAAGTAGAGCCGTCATGGCCTTGCAGACGATCGCATTCTACCTGCTGGCGATAGTCACCATCGGCTCTGCCTTCGCCGTGGTGTCCGCCCGAAATCCCGTGCACTCGGTGCTGTTCCTCATCCTGACCTTCTTCTCGGCGGCGGGCCTCTTCCTGCTGCTCGGGGCGGAGTTCCTGGCGATGCTGCTGGTCGTCGTCTATGTGGGCGCGGTCGCGGTGCTGTTCCTCTTCGTCGTCATGATGCTGGACGTCGATTTCGGGGCGCTGAAGTCCGGCTTCGCCCGCTACCTGCCGATCGGCGGTCTGATCGCCGGCATCCTGGCGGTCGAGATGATCGTCGTCGCCACCACGGTCGCCACCGGCGGCGCGGCGCGCGGCGCCCGCGAGCCGATGGCCGCGGCCGAGGGCCTGTCCAACACCGAGACGATCGGGCGGGTGCTCTACACCGACTATGTCTACTTCTTCCAGGCGGCGGGCCTGGTGCTTCTGGTCGCCATGATCGGGGCCATCGTGCTCACCCTGCGCCACAAGCCGGGCGTGCGCCGCCAGGTCATCGCCGACCAGGTGGCCCGCGGGCCCAAGACCGGCATGCGCGTCATCCAGATCAAGCCGGGCGAGGGGATGGGCGAATGACCATCGGGCTCAGTCACTACCTGGCGGTCGCCGCCATCCTGTTCACCATCGGCGTCTTCGGCATCTTCGTGAACCGCAAGAACGTGATCGTCATCCTGATGTCGATCGAACTGATCCTGCTAGCCGTGAACATCAACCTGGTGGCCTTCTCGGTCTATCTGCACGACGTGGTGGGGCAGATCTTCGCCATGTTCGTGCTCACCGTCGCCGCCGCCGAGGCGGCCGTCGGCCTGGCCATCCTCGTCACCTTCTTCCGTAACCGCGGCGGCATCGCCGTGGACGACGCTTCGATGATGAAAGGCTGACGGACAGCTATGACCCCTCAGTCTCTTTCCATCGTCCTGGTCTTCGCGCCGCTCGTCGGCGCGATGATCGCCGGCCTGTTCGGCCGCCGCATCGGCGACGTGGCCTCCCAGGCCGTGACCACGGGCCTGCTGCTGCTGTCGGCCGCGCTGTCCTGGACCATCTTCGCCCAGTGGACCTGGGGCGGGCTGGAGCCGTTCACGCTCACCCTGCTGCCCTTCATCAACATCGGCGACTTCCAGTCGGCCTGGTCGATCCGCATCGACGGCCTCTCGGCGGTCATGCTGATCGTGGTGACCACGGTCTCGGCGCTGGTCCACGTCTATTCGTGGGGCTACATGGCCGAGGACGACTCCCGGCCGCGCTTCTTCGCCTATCTGTCGCTCTTCACCTTCGCCATGCTGGCCCTGGTGACGGCCGCCGACTTCATGCAGCTGTTCTTCGGCTGGGAAGGGGTGGGGCTGGCGAGCTACCTGCTGATCGGCTTCTGGTTCAAGAAGCCCACGGCCAACGCCGCCTCCATCAAGGCCTTCGTGGTCAACCGGGTCGGCGACTTCGGCTTTGCGCTCGGCATCATGACCGTCTTCTGGATGTTCGGCACGATCGAGTTCGCCGAGATCTTCCCGCGCGTGCCGGAATTCGCGTCGGCCGGCTGGTCCTTCGCCGGCCAGACCTGGCACGCCATCGACCTGGCCTGCGCGCTGCTCTTCGTGGGCGCCATGGGCAAGTCGGCCCAGTTCTTCCTGCACACCTGGCTGCCGGACGCCATGGAGGGCCCGACCCCGGTCTCGGCCCTGATCCACGCCGCCACCATGGTGACGGCCGGCGTCTACATGGTCTGCCTGCTGTCGCCGATGTTCGAGTATGCGCCGGTGGCCAAGCAGATCGTCACCCTGGTCGGTGCGGTGACGGCGCTCTTCGCCGCCACGGTCGGCCTGGCGCAGAACGACATCAAGCGGGTCATCGCCTATTCGACCTGCTCGCAGCTCGGCTACATGTTCTTCGCCGCCGGCGTCGGCGCCTATCAGGCGGCCATGTTCCACCTGTTCACCCACGCCTTCTTCAAGGCGCTGCTGTTCCTGGGCGCGGGCTCGGTGATCCACGGCATGCACCACGAGCAGGACATGCGGAAGATGGGCGCCCTGTGGAAGCTGCTGCCCGTGACCTATGTCGTCATGGTCATCGGCACGCTGGCGATCACCGGCTTCGGCATTCCGAGCCTGCATCTCGGCTTCGCCGGCTTCTATTCCAAGGACATGATCATCGAGGCGGCCTACGCCGCGGGCCAGCAGAACGGGCTCGCCTACTTCGCCTTCGTCATCGGTCTCCTGGCCGCCGGCCTGACGGCCTACTATTCCTGGCGTCTGGCCTTCATGACCTTCCACGGCCACGCCAAGTGGGGTCACGAGACCCACGACGACCACGCCAGCGCGCCCGCCCAGCACGTCAGCCATGACGAGCCGCTGCCGGATGCGCCCGAGCATGACCAGCACCACGGCCACAAGCCGCACGAGAGCCCCTGGGTGATGGTCGTTCCGCTCCTCGTCCTGGCGATCGGCGCGGTCGCGGCGGGCTTCGCCTTCGCCGAGCAGTTCGTGGGCCATCATCAGGGTGAGTTCTGGCGCGGCGCGATCTTCACCGCCCCGACCAATCATGTGCTCGACGAAGCCCACCACTCGCCCGCCTGGGTCCTCTGGGCGCCGCTGGTGGTCTCGACCCTGGGCCTTGCGGCCGCCTTCTACATCTACGTTCTGCGCGAAGGCCTCGGCGCCCGCATGGCGGCGAAAGAGGGCCCGGTCTGGACCTTCCTCTACAACAAGTGGTTCTTCGACGAGCTCTACAACGCCACCTTCGTGCGCGGCGCGCGGGGCCTCGGCGACCTCTTCTGGAAGGTGGGCGATCAGAAGCTGATCGACGGGCTGGGTCCGAACGGCGTGGCGGCGGTTTCCGGCGCCGTCGGGCGCCGGACCGGGCGGCTGCAGACGGGCTTCGTCTACCACTATGCGTTCGTGATGCTGCTCGGCGTGGCGGGACTTCTGTCCTTCGCGCTCTGGGCCTGGGCGGCTTGAGTCGGGGGATTACGTCATGACCGGCATTCTCTCGCTCATCACCTACGCGCCCCTGGCCGGCGTGCTGGCGATCCTCGCCCTGCGCGCCACGGCGTCCGCGGGCGGACCCAAGTCGGCCGAAACGGCCAAGTGGATCGCCTTCGTCACCACGCTGGCGACCTTCGCCCTGTCGCTGGTGATGCTGGCCCAGTTCGACCGCACCACGGCCGACTTCCAGTTCGTGGAGGACTTCGCCTGGTTCGGCGGGCTCCATTACCGGATGGGCGTGGACGGCATCTCGGTGCTGTTCGTCGTGCTCACGGCTTTCCTGATGCCGCTCTGCATCGCCGCCTCCTGGCGGTCGATCGAGACCCGCATCGAGGAGTACCTGATCGCCTTCCTGGTGCTGGAGACCCTGGTCATCGGCGTCTTCTGCGCGCTCGACCTGATCCTCTTCTACGTCTTCTTCGAGTTCGGCCTCGTGCCGATGTTCCTGATCATCGGCATCTGGGGCGGCAAGAACCGGGTCTATGCGGCCTTCAAGTTCTTCCTCTACACCCTGCTGGGCTCGGTCCTGATGCTGGCCGCGGTGCTGGCCATGATCGGCATCACCGGCACCTCGTCGATCCCCGAGCTCATGACCTACGAGTTCGGCCAGGGCGTGCAGATCTGGCTGTGGCTGGCCTTCTTCGCCTCCTTCGCGGTGAAGATGCCCATGTGGCCGGTGCACACCTGGCTGCCCGACGCCCACGTGGAGGCGCCGACGGCCGGCTCGGTCATCCTGGCGGGCATCCTGCTGAAGATGGGCGGCTACGGCTTCATGCGCTTCTCGCTGCCCATGTTCCCGGACGCCTCGGCCTATTTCACGCCGCTGGTCTTCGCCATGTCGGTGATCGCCATCGTCTACACCTCGCTGGTCGCCTTCCGGCAGACCGACATCAAGAAGCTGATCGCCTATTCGTCGGTCGCCCACATGGGCTTCGTGACGCTCGGCATCTTCTCGGGCAACGCCCAGGGCGAGCAGGGCGCCATCTTCCAGATGGTCAGCCACGGGGTGATCTCCGGCGCGCTCTTCCTCTGCGTCGGGGTCGTCTACGACCGCATGCACACCCGCGAGATCGCCTTCTACGGCGGCCTGGTGAACCGCATGCCCTGGTACGCCGCAGTGTTCCTGCTCTTCACCATGGGCAATGTGGGCCTGCCGGGCACCTCGGGCTTCGTGGGCGAGATCCTGACCATGACCGGCGCCTACGAGGCCTCGACCTGGGCGGCCATTGTGGCGGCCACCGGCGTCATCCTCTCGGCGGTCTATGCGCTCTCCCTCTATCGCCGGGTCGTCTTCGGCGAGATCACCAACCCGGCGCTCGCCCAGATCACCGATCTGGACTGGCGCGAGGTGGCGATCTTCGCGCCCCTGATCCTCGGCACGCTGTATCTCGGCGTCTATCCGGCCGCCGTCTTCGATTTCACCCAGGCCTCGGTCGACAACCTGGTCGCGGTCTATCGCGCGGCGATCGGCGGGTGAGGGGGCTTTTCCGATGAACTTCTCCGCTGATCTCAGCCTCGCCCTTCCCGAGGTGATCCTTGCGGGCGGCGCGCTCCTGCTGCTCGTCTGGGGCGCCTTCCAGAGCCGCGCCAACGCCGTCTTCACCCTCGCAGCCGTCGCCGTCCTGGGCGCCGCCGCCGTCGCCGCCGTGGTCGGACCTGTGGGACGCGGCTTCGCCGGCGGCCTGGTGGCCGACGCGGCCTCGTCCTTCGCCAAGGTGGCCATCTACGCCGCCAGCGCCATCGCCATCCCGCTGGGCCAGCCCTGGTTCCGCCGGCGCGGCATCAACAATTTCGAGTTCCCGGTCCTCATCGTCCTCGCCGCCCTGGGCATGGGCATGATGGCGTCGGCCGGCGACCTGATCTCGCTCTATGTGGGCGTCGAGCTCCACTCGCTGGCGCTCTACGTCATGGCGGCCATGCATCGGGACGACGCCAAGGCCTCGGAAGCCGGCCTGAAGTACTTCGTGCTGGGCGCGCTCTCCTCGGGCCTGCTGCTCTACGGGGCGTCTCTCATCTATGGCTTCGCCGGCTCGACGCGGTTCGACGTGATCGCGCAGACGGTGTCCGACGGCGCCGGGGTGGGCATCCTCTTCGGGCTCGTCTTCCTGATCTGCGGCCTGGCCTTCAAGGTCTCCGCCGCGCCCTTCCACATGTGGACGCCCGACGTCTATGAAGGCGCGCCGACCCCGGTCGTCGCCTTCTTCGGCGCGGCGCCGAAAATGGCCGCCATGGTCCTCTTCGCCCGCGTCCTGGCCGACGGTTTCGGCGGGGCGGCCGAGCAGTGGCGCCAGATCCTGGTCATCGTCGCCCTGCTGTCGGTGGCCGTGGGCGCCTTCGCGGGCCTGGCCCAGAGCAACCTCAAGCGCCTGTGGGCCTATTCGTCCATCGCCAACATCGGCTACGCCGTGCTGGGCCTGGCGGCCGGCGACGCGGCCGGCGTGCAGGCCATGCTGGTCTTCATGGTCCTCTACATGGTCGATGTGACCGGCTTCTTCGCCTGTCTTGCGGCGCTCTCCCGCGAGGGCCGTCCGATGGAGACCATCTCCGACATGGCCGGGCTGGTGAAGGAGCGTCCGGGCATCGCGCTCGCCATGACCGCCTTCTCCCTCTCGGCCCTCGGCCTGCCGCCCTTCTCGGGCTTCTGGGCGAAGTTCTATGTCTTCAAGGCCGCCATCGGCGCGGGCCTCGGCGTGGCCGCGGTCATCGCCCTGGTGGGGTCCGTCGTGGCGGCCTTCTACTATCTGCGCCTGATCAAGGTGATGTGGTTCGACGCGGCCGCCGGCGCCGTGGACAAGCCCGCGCCCGAGGCCAGGATCATCGCCGTGGCGCTCGCCCTCTTCACCTTCCCGGTCGTCCTCGTCGCGCTCGCCTTCATCGACCCGCTGGCAGCGGCGGCCGCGGCGGCCTTCGGCCTCGCCTGAATTGGCGGCCGAGCCCCCTCCGATCGAGTTCCACGCCGAACTCGACTCCACCAACGCCGAGGCCCGCCGCCGGGCCGAGGCCGGGGAGGGCGGCCCGGTCTGGATCGCCACGTCCCGTCAGACCGCCGGCCGCGGCCGTCGCGGGCGGGCCTGGGAGACCGGCGACGGCAATCTCGCCGCCACCCTGCTGCTGACCACAGACCGCCCGGCGGCCGAGGCCGCCCAGCTGTCCTTCGTCGCCGCGCTGGCGGCCGCCGATCTGGCGGAGGCCTGTCTGGGGCCCGGGAAGGTCAGCGTGAAGTGGCCCAACGACCTGCTGATCGCCGGCCGGAAGGCCGTGGGGATCCTGGTGGAATCCGGGCCGCGGGCCGACGGGCGCCTGTGGCTGGCGGTCGGCGTCGGGATCAACCTTCGTGCGGCCCCCTTGGCGGTCGAGCGTCCGGCCACCACATTCGCCGAGCACATGGCGGGCCCGCCACCCACGCCTGAGGCGGCGCTGGAGGTCCTGGCGCGCGCCTTCGAACGCTGGCGCGGCCTGTGGGCCACGCAGGGCTTTCCCGCAATCGCGCGTGGATGGACCGAACGCGCCCACGGTCTTGGGCAGGCCTGCGTCGCCCGTCTTCCCAACGAGACGCTCGAAGGCGTGGCGGAGGGCATGGACGAGGACGGCGCCCTGCGGCTGCGCCTGCCCGACGGCTCGCTGCGCCGCATCACCGCCGGCGACGTATTCTTTGGAGACGCCTGATGCTTCTGGCCATCGAACAGGGCAACACCAACACCCTCTTCGCCGTCCATGACGGGGAGACCTGGATCGCCCAGTGGCGGGCGGCCACCGATTCCACGCGTACGGCCGACGAATACGCCGTCTGGCTCTCCCAGCTGCTCAACATGGCCGGGCTGCAGTTCGGCGTGCTCGACGCCTGCATCATCTCCAGCGTGGTGCCGCAGTCGATCTTCAACCTGCGCAACCTGGCGCGGCGCTACCTGCACGTCGAACCCCTGGTGATCGGCGAGAACGCCGAACTCGGCATCGCCGTGCGGATCGACAAGCCTTCGGAAGCCGGCGCCGACCGCCTGGTGAACGCGATCGGGGCGCACATCCTCTATCCCGGCGACCTCATCGTCATCGATTCCGGCACGGCGACCACCTTCGACGTCATCGCCGCCGACGGCGGGTTCGAGGGCGGCGTCATCGCGCCCGGCATCAACCTGTCGATGGAGGCCCTGCACGCGGCCGCCGCCAAGCTGCCCCGGGTGGCCATCCAGCGCCCGCAGCGCGTCATCGGCAAGGACACGGTCACCGCCATGCAGTCGGGCGTCTTCTGGGGCTACATCGCCCTGATCGAAGGCCTGATCTCCCGCATCAAGGCCGAATGGGATCGTCCCATGACCGTGGTCGCAACCGGCGGCGTCGCTTCGCTTTTCCATGGGGCCAGCCTGGCCATCGACCACTTCGACCCCGACCTGACGATCCGGGGCCTGCTCGAAATCCATCGTCGCAACCGCGGAGGCGCATGATGGCCCGATCGAAAGAGGACGAACTCGTCTTCCTGCCCCTGGGCGGGTCCAACGAGATCGGCATGAACTTCAATCTCTACGGCTTCGGTCCGTCGCATGCGCGCAAGTGGATCGTCGTCGACCTGGGCGTCACCTTCGGCGACCTGACCACGCCGGGCGTCGAACTGATCCTGCCCGATCCGGCCTTCATCGAGGAGCATGCCGACGACATCCTGGGCATCGTGCTGACCCACGCGCACGAGGACCATATCGGCGCCGTCGCCTGGCTGTGGCCGCGATTGCGCGCTCCGCTCTACGCCACGCCCTTCACCGCCTATCTGCTGCGCGAAAAGCTGCGCGAGGCGGGCCTCGAGGGCGAGGCGCATATCACCGAGGTGCCGCTCGGGGGGCAGCTCACGCTCGGCCCGTTCGAGATCGAGCTGATCACGCTGACCCACTCCATTCCCGAGCCGAACGGCCTGTCGATCCGCACGCCGCTCGGGACGATCCTGCACACCGGCGACTGGAAGATCGATCCCGATCCTCTGCTCGGCGCGCCCACCGACGAGGCGGCCATCCGCCGGCTCGGGGACGAGGGCGTGCTGGCCATGATCTGCGATTCCACGAACGTGTTCGTCGAGGGGGAGTCGGGCTCGGAGGCCGACGTCCGCGACGCGCTGTCCAAGCTGATCGGCGAGCTGAAGGGCAAGGTGGCGGTCGGCTGCTTCGCCTCCAACGTCGCACGCATGGATTCGGTGATCCGGGCGGCCGAAGCCAACGGCCGCCGCGTCTGCCTGCTGGGCCGCTCCATGCACCGCATGGCCGCCGCCGCCCGTTCGGTGGGCCTCTTCGCGGGGCTCAAGGACTTCGTCAACGAGAACGAAGCCGGCTATTTCCCGCCGGACGGCATCCTCTATCTCTGCACCGGCAGCCAGGGCGAGGCGCGCGCGGCGCTCTCGCGCATTTCCGAAGGCACGCATCCGCACGTGACGCTGGGGCAGGGGGACGCCTGCATCTTCTCCTCGCGGATCATTCCGGGGAACGAGGTGGCGATCCGCAACCTCCAGAACCGGCTCGCCGACCGGGGCGTGCGGCTCTACACCGACTACGACCACCCCGGCATCCACGTGTCCGGCCATCCCTGCCGGGACGAACTGGCGCGCATGTATTCCTGGGCCCGGCCGCAGATCGCCGTGCCGACCCACGGCGAGCGCCGCCACCTGCTCGAACACGTGGCCTTCGCCAAAGACCTGCAGGTGCCCCAGGCGCTGGCCCCGCGGAACGGCGACATGGTCCGCCTCGCCCCCGGCCGCGCCGAGATCATCGACGAGGTGCCGGCCGGCCGCCTGTTCATCGACGCCAATGTGGTCACGGTGGAGCATGGCGAGGCCCTGCGTGAGCGGCGGCACGCCGCCCACAACGGCGTCATCATGGTCTCGGTCGTCCTCGACGGCCGCGGGAAGATCGCCTCGGGTCCGCAGATCCGCGCCATCGGAATGCCGTCGGACGAGGAATACCCCCTCGACGAGGTGCTGGACGATCTGGCCGAGGAGGCCGAGCGCGCGCTGCACCGCCTGTCCGGCGAGGATCGCGACCTGGACGACGCGGTGGAGACCGCCATGTCTCGGGCGGTGAAGAAGGCCTGTCAGCGGGTCTGGGGCCGCCGTCCCGTGGTGGAGACCACGGTGCTGCGACTCTAGGTCCTTGGCCTCAACTCCGCCCTTCGCGCCGTAGGGTCAGGGGGAGTATAGGCATCTGCATGATCGGGAAACTGAACCATGTGGGCGTCGCCACGCCCTCCATCGAGGACTCGGTGCGCCTCTATCGCGATGTGCTGGGGGCCACCTCCATCACCGAGAAGCGGGCGCTGGAGGAGCAGGGCGTCTGGGTCTGCTTCGTCGACCTGCCCAATTCTCAGATCGAGCTGATCGAGCCCTTGGGCGAGAACTCGCCGCTGAAGGGCTTCCTGGCCAAGAACCCGGCCGGCGGACAGCATCATGTCTGCTTCGAGGTCGAGGACATCATCGCCGCCCGCGACGACATGCGCGCCAAGGGGGCCACGGTGCTGGGGACGGGCGAGCCGCGCATCGGCGCCCACGGCACGCCGGTGATCTTCGTCCATCCCAAGGACATGGGCGGGGTGCTGGTCGAGCTGATGGAAACGCCGAAGGACGCCCACTGATGGATCTGACGACCTCCATAGCCACCTATCTGATCATCTGGTGGGTGGTGCTGTTCGCCGTCCTGCCGATCGGCACGATCAGCCACGCCGAGGCGGGCATCGACAAGGGCGACGGCGGCGATCCCGGCGCGCCGGTCGATCCGAAGCTGAAGCAGAAGTTCATCACCACGACCTGGGTTTCGGCCATCGCCTTCGCCCTGGTCTGGATCGTCATCCGCCTCGGCTTGATCCCCATGCCGTCGGGCCCGGCCAACTTCTGAGACGCGGCTCTTCCGGATCCCCCTGGGCGCCCACGTCGTGCGCGTTCGGCCCGCCGGTGGAAAGGAACCGCCTGAATTTTGGGCGGAAGGCGCAGAGACCTTGCGCCGGAGCGATGAGCCGGGCCGCCGGTCGTTTGTTACATGGGTTACAAAGGCGTCAGCCAAGCGGCCCTGCCGGCTTGCGCAGCGTTTTCCCCGATGACCGACTGGCCGCCTGCGGATCGCAGGCGGCCTTCTTTTCGCCGCTTCGATTGCCAAGGTCGGAGGCGCGAGGCTAATCAGGGCCGATCGTTTCAGAGTCAGCTTCTCCGAAGGCCCGCATGCGTCTCTCGCGTTATTTCATCCCCACGCTGCGTGAGGCCCCCGCCGACGCCCAGATCGTGTCGCATCAGCTGATGCTGCGCGCCGGCATGATCCGTCAGGAGGCGGCCGGCATCTACGCCTGGCTGCCCATCGGCCTGCGCGTGCTGAAGAAGATCGAGCAGATCGTTCGCGAGGAGATGGACCGCGCCGGCGCCATCGAGGTGCTGATGCCGACCCTGCAGCTCGCCGACTTGTGGCGCGAGAGCGGCCGCTACGACGACTATGGCGACGAGATGCTGCGCATCAAGGACCGGCACGAGCGCGACCTGCTCTACGGCCCCACCGCCGAGGAGGTGATCACCGAGATCTTCCGCGCCTATGTGAAGAGCTACCGGGATCTGCCGAAGAACTTCTACAACATCCAGTGGAAGTTCCGCGACGAACGCCGCCCGCGCTTCGGCGTCATGCGCGGCCGCGAGTTCCTGATGAAGGACGCCTATTCCTTCGATCTGGACGAGGCCTCGGCCCGGCGGTCCTACAACCGCATGTTCGTCGCCTACCTGAACACCTTTGCGCGCCTCGGCCTGAAGGCGGTGCCCATGCGCGCCGATCCCGGCCCCATCGGCGGCGATCTGAGCCACGAGTTCATCATCCTGGCTGACACCGGCGAGAGCCAGGTCTTCTGCCACCGCGACCTGGTGGAGATGCCGCCGCCCGGCGACGTCGACTGGGACGGCGACCTGCAGCCCATCGTCGACCAGCGCACGGCCCTCTATGCGGCCACCGAGGAGATGCACGAGGCCGACCGCTTCGAGGCGGAGGTGCCCGAGGGCGACCGCCTCTCGGCGCGCGGCATCGAGGTCGGCCACATCTTCTATTTCGGCGAGAAGTACTCGCGGCCCATGCGCGCCATGGTGACGGGGCCCGACGGCCAGGAGCGCCCGATCCATGGCGGCTCCTACGGCATCGGGGTCTCTCGCCTGGTGGGCGGCATCATCGAGGCCAGTCATGACGAGGCCGGCATCATCTGGCCCGACGCGGTGGCGCCCTTCGGCGCGGCCGTGATCAATCTGCGTCCGGGCGACGCGGCCGTGGATCTGGCCTGCGAACAGGCCTACGGCGCGCTGAAGGCCGCCGGCAAGGACCCGCTGCTCGACGACACCGACGAGCGGCCCGGCGCCAAGTTCGCCGCCATGGACCTGATCGGCGCGCCCTGGCAGCTGATCGTCGGGCCCAAGGGCCTGGCCGACGGCAAGGTGGAGATCAAGCGCCGCGCCACCGGGGAGCGCCAGAGCCTGCCGCTGGACGACGCCATCAAGGCGATCACCGCGTGAACGGCGCCGCTCCGCCCTTCGGCCGCTGGGAGCGCATGCTCGCCGGCCGCTATCTCCGCGCAAAGCGCAGCCAGGGCGGGGTGGCGCTCATCTCCATCATCTCCTTCGTCGGCATCATGCTGGCGGTGGCGGTTCTGATCATCGTCATGTCGGTGATGAACGGCTTCCGGACGGAGCTGCTGGACCGCACCCTGGGCTTCAACGGCCACATCTTCGTCTCGGGCGGTTCGCTCGTGGAGCCCGATGTGCAGCGCCTGGCGGGCGAGATCGCCGGCCTGCCGGGCGTCACCCAGGCCGCGCCCCTGGTCGAGGCCCAGGCCATGGCGCTCGGCCAGGGCCAGATCAGCGGCGTGGTGGTGCGCGGCATTTCCGCCGCCGATCTGCGTGCGACGCAGATCGTCTCCGGCAACATCGTCCGCGGCTCGCTCGAGGGCTTCGGCGAGGGCGAGTACGGCGGCGACCTGATCGTCATCGGCGAGCGTCTGGCCCAGACTCTCGGCGTCCAGCCGGGCGACCCGCTCACCCTCATCTCCCCCAGCGGCGGGGCGACGGCCTTCGGCTTCACGCCCCAGCGCAAGACCTACACGGTCGCCGCCACCTTCACCGTGGGCATGAGCGAATACGACCAGCTCTTCATCTACATGCCGCTCGCCCAGGCCCAGCTCTTCTTCGGCCGGGAGGGCGTGGTCGACGTGGTCGAGATCCGGGTGGCCGACGCCGACCGGGCCATGGAGATGAAGTCTCAGATCGCCGAACTGGCGGGCCCCACCGCCATCGTCACCGACTGGACCCAGCGCAACGCCAGCTTCTGGAACGCGCTCAAGGTCGAACGCAGCGTCATGCGGCTGATCCTGATGCTGATCGTCGCCATCGCGGCCATGAACATCATCTCCGGCCTGGTCATGCTGGTGAAGAACAAGGGCCGCGACATCGCCATCCTCCGCACCATGGGGGCGGGCAGGGGCGCCATCCTGCGGGTCTTCTTCATGGCCGGCGCCTCCGTCGGCGCGCTCGGCACGCTGGTCGGCCTGGTGCTGGGGGTGCTCTTCTGCCTCTTCATCGGCCCCATCCAGAGCTTCGTGGAATGGGTGACCGGCGCCGAGGTGTTCAGCTCCGACATCTACTATCTGGCCCACATCCCGGCCCAGGTGGACTGGCGGGAAGTGCTGATCATCGTCGCCTGGGCGCTCGGCGTCTCCTTCGTGGCCACCCTGCCGCCGGCCCTGCGGGCCTCGCGCCTCGATCCGGTGGAGGCCCTTCGCTATGAGTGAGGTTCCGGTCCTCTCCGTCCGCGGCCTCGAACGGACCTATGTCACCGGCGACCGCAGCCTGACCGTGCTGCGCGGGGTCGATCTCGACGTCTATCCTGGCGAGATCGTCGGACTGATCGGTCCGTCTGGATCGGGCAAGTCGTCCCTGCTGCACGCTGCGGGCCTGCTCGAACGGCCGAACGCCGGGGACATCGCCATCGAGGGACGCGACTGCACGCGGATGAGCGAGCGGGCGCGCACCCGGGTGCGGCTCGGCTCCATCGGCTTCGTCTACCAGTTCCACCATCTGCTGGCGGAGTTCACGGCTCTGGACAATGTGGCCCTGCCGCAGATGATCGCCGGCGTCGCGCAAGGCCCTGCGCGCGAGCGGGCGGGGCGGTTGCTGAGCCAGCTCGGTCTCGCCGATCGGGTGGAGCACCAGCCGGCCCAGATGTCCGGCGGCGAGCAGCAGCGGGTGGCCATCGCCCGCGCCCTGGCCAACGCCCCGCGCCTGCTGCTGGCCGACGAGCCCACCGGCAATCTCGATCCCACGACCTCTTCGGAGGTGTTCGCCAGCCTCTACCAGCTGGTGCGCGAGACCGGCGTGGCGGCCGTCATCGCCACCCACAATTTCGAACTCGCCCGGCACATGGACCGGGTTCTGGCGCTGAAGGACGGGCATCTGGAGCCCCAGTCGGTCTTCTGAGGCTCCAGCCGGTTCAGGCTTCCGGAAGGAAGCGCGTGCCTCCGTCGGGATCGATCTCCGCGCCCGGATTGTGCGCCACTTCCCAGACGTGCCCGTCGGGGTCTGCGAAATAGCCCGAATAGCCCCCCCAGAAGACGGCTTCCGGCGGCTTCAGCGCCTTGGCCCCCGCGGCGAGCGCTTCGGCGAAGATGGCGTCCACCTCGGCGCGGTCGCGGCCGTTGATGGCGATGGTGACGCCGCTGAAGGTTCCGTCGATCGGACGTTTGGCGTCCTCGGCCAGGGCCTCGCGGCCGAACAGGCCCAGCACCATTCCGGGCAACTGATAGAAGCAGACCGCGTCCATGGCGCTCACCGGCTTCCACCCCAGCCCCGCCTCATAGAAGCGGCGGGAGCGGGGCAGGTCGGCGACGCCGAGGGTGATCAGACTGATGCGTTGGTCCATGGGTCGGCTCCTTGGGGGCGGGCTTGACGATGAGAACAAAACCAGAATAAGAACATTTATCGAACATCCACAAGTGGGCCACAGGGGAGTTGGTGATGGTCATTCGTCTGGCGCGGGAATCGCTGGCATTTGCTTCGGTG
This sequence comes from Phenylobacterium sp., assembly GCF_013911965.1. Taxonomy (GTDB): domain Bacteria; phylum Pseudomonadota; class Alphaproteobacteria; order Caulobacterales; family Caulobacteraceae; genus Phenylobacterium. Next base: position 222,034 of record NZ_JACESE010000002.1, read on the forward strand.
GCGGGCTTCGTTTGGATGGTCTGCCAGGTCGCCTACCTGGTGGGCTGACGGCGCGGCGGTGCGGAGGTGAGGATGAGCGAACAGCAGGCAGGCGGCTTCGTCCATCTGCGCGTCCGCTCGGCCTACTCCCTGCTCGAAGGCGCCATCAAGGCCGACGCCATCGGCAAGCTGGCCGCGGCCCAGGATATGCCGGCCGTCGCGCTCACCGACCGCACCAACCTCTATGGCGCGCTGGAGTTTTCGGTGGCCACGCAGGGGGAGGGCGTCCAGCCCATCGTCGGCTGCGCCCTGGCGGTGACCGGCATCGGCGACCGGCTGGCGGAGAAGTGGGCGCGGACGCCCACCATCGTCCTCCTGGCCCAGACCGAAAGGGGCTATCTCAATCTTTCCGAACTGTCCTCGGCCGCCTTCATCGACAGCGTCGGCGGCGTGGAGGAGGCGGCCGTGCCCTGGTCGAAGGTGGCCGAGCACGCCGAGGGCCTGATCCTGCTGTCCGGCGGCTGGGACGGACCGATCGATCCGCTGATGGCCGCCGGAAAGGTGGCCGAGGGGCGGGCGGCGCTCGCCGAAATGCACCGGGTCTTCGGCGACCGCTTCTATGTGGAGCTGCAGCGCCACGGCCTGCAGGCCCAGGCCCTGGCCGAGCCGGAGCTCGTCGCCTTCGCCTATGAGCATGACGTGCCGCTGGTGGCGACCAACGACGCCTACTTCGCCGAGCCGGAGATGCACGAGGCGCACGACGCTCTGCTCTGCATCGCCGACGGCGCCTTCGTCGGTCAGGACGAGCGCCGCCGGGTCACGGGCGAGCACTGGTTCAAGCCGGCCCATGAGATGCGGGCGCTTTTCGCCGATCTTCCCGAGGCTTGCGACAACACGCTCGATATCGCGCGCCGCTGCGCCTTCATGGTCCACAAGCGCGATCCGATCCTGCCGCGCTTCCCCACCGAAGGCGACCGCAGCGAGGCCGAGGAGCTGGCCCATCAGGCGCGCGAAGGTCTGAAGGCCCGCATGGCCAAGGGCCAGGCCAATCACGCGCCGGAGGCGGAATATTTCGAACGGCTGGAGCGGGAGATCGGGGTCATCACCCAGATGGGCTTCCCCGGCTACTTCCTGATCGTCTCGGACTTCATCAAGTGGGCCAAGGCGCACGGCATTCCGGTGGGCCCGGGCCGGGGGTCGGGCGCCGGTTCGCTGGTGGCCTATTCCCTGACCATCACCGATCTGGATCCGCTGCGTTACGGCCTGCTCTTCGAGCGCTTCCTCAACCCGGAGCGGGTCTCGATGCCCGACTTCGACATCGACTTCTGCCAGGACCGGCGCGAGGAGGTGATCGCCTACGTCCAGCAGCGCTATGGCCGCGACCGCGTGGCCCAGATCATCACCTTCGGCACGCTGCAGGCGCGGGCTGTGCTGCGCGACGTCGGCCGGGTGCTGCAGCTGCCGCTCGGCCAGGTGGACCGGCTGGCCAAGATGGTCCCGGCCAATCCGGCGAACCCCGTCACCCTGGCCAAGGCCATCGAGATCGAGCCGCGCCTGCGCGCCGCCCGCGACGAGGACGAGGCCGTCGCCCGCCTGCTGGACGTGGCCCTGAAGCTGGAGGGGCTCTACCGCAACGCCTCCACTCATGCCGCCGGCGTGGTGATCGGCGACCGGCCGCTGACCGAACTGGCGCCCCTGTATCAGGACCCGCGGTCGGACTTGCCGGCGACGCAGTTCAACATGAAGTGGGTCGAAAGCGCGGGCCTCGTGAAGTTCGACTTCCTGGGCCTGAAGACCCTGACGGTGATCCACAAGGCGCTGGGCTTCCTCGAGCAGCGCGGGGCCGGGGTGGATCTCGCCGCCCTGCCGCTGGACGACGCCAAGACCTATGAACTGATGTCCAACGGCCACACGGTCGGGGTCTTCCAGATGGAAGGCCAGGGCATGCGCGACACCCTGCGCCAGCTGCGGCCCAACTCCATCGAGGACGTCACCGCCGTCGGCGCCCTCTACCGTCCGGGCCCGATGGACAACATCCCGGCCTTCGTCGACTGCAAGTTCGGCCGCCGCGAGATCGACTATCTGCACCCGTCCCTGGAGCCGGTGCTCAAGGAGACCTACGGCATCGTCGTCTACCAGGAACAGGTGATGCAGATCGCCCAGATCCTGGCCGGCTACTCGCTCGGCGGCGCGGACCTGCTGCGCCGCGCCATGGGCAAGAAGAAGAAGGACGAGATGGCCAAGCAGAAGGCCATGTTCGTCGAAGGGGCGGCGGGACGCGGCGTGCCGGAGGCCCAGGCCGCCTCGATCTTCGAGCTGGTCGACAAGTTCGCCGGCTACGGCTTCAACAAGAGCCACGCGGCGGCCTACGCCGTCGTCTCCTACCAGACCGCCTGGCTCAAGGCGAACGCGCCGGTGGAGTTCATCGCCGCCTCGATGAGCCTCGACATCGCCAACACCGACAAGCTGGCCGTCTTCTATCAGGACGCCAAGCGCTTCGACGTGAAGATCCGCGCCCCCGACATCAACGCCTCGGGCGCGGACTTCGAGGTGAAGGACGGTGAGGTGCTCTACGCCCTGGGCGCCATCCGCAATGTCGGCCTGGCGGCCATGGAGCACGTGGCGGAGGTCCGCCGCGAAGGCGGACCGTTCCGCGACATCTTCGACTTCGTCGAGCGCGTGGACCCCAAGCACGTCAACAAGCGCACTTTCGAGACCCTGGCCCGCGCCGGGGCCTTCGATTCCATCCACGCCAACCGCGCCCAGCTCGTGGCGGCCGCCGACACCCTGATCGCCTACGCCCAGAGCATGGCCGCCGACCGCGCCTCGGCCCAGGCCAGCCTGTTCGGGGGCGACCAGGCGGGGGTCGGCCGGCCGCGCCTGCCGCGGGCGGAGATGTGGACCCCCTCCCAGCGGCTGGACGAAGAGCTCTCGGCGGTCGGCTTCTACCTCTCCGGCCACCCGCTGGAGGACATGGTGCCGGCGCTGCGCCGGCGGCGCACCGAACTGCTGTCGGACGTCATCCCGCGCGCCGAAGCCGGGGCCGAGGTCTTCCGCATGGCCGGCATCGTGCGGCGCAAGCAGGAGCGGGCCTCGCAGTCCAGCGGCGAGAAGTTCGCCTTCGTCTCGCTCTCCGATCCGACCGGCGAGTACGAGGTGCTGTTCCCGCCGGAGTCCCTGCGCCGCTGCCGGGATCTGCTGGAGCCGGGCCGTGCGGTCTCCCTCAAGGTGAGGGCGCGGGCGCGGGACGGGGAGGTGCGCTTCTTCGGCGACGACGCCGAGCCGGTGGAGAAGGTGGTCGAGAACGCCGTCGCCGGGCTTCGCGTCCACGTGGCCCCGCGCAGCGCCGAGATCGAGGCGCTCAAGCGGCGGCTGGAGACGGCCGCCAACACCCGCGGCGGCGAGATCGTCCTGACGGCGCCGGTCGGCGAGGGGCGGGAGGTCGAGGTCAAGCTGCCCGGGCGTTTCACGCTGGACGCCGCCGTCCGTGGCGCGCTGAAGACCGCCCCGGGCGTGCTCTTCATCGAGGATCTCTAGACCGCCCGCGGCTCTTCGGCCCGGACGGCGGCCCGGCAGGTCCAAGCCGCCGTCCATGCTTGCTTTTTTCGCAAGTCCGCCTTATTTGCCGGCCCATCACACACGCAGGCGTTCGGCGACCGGCGGGGAGACATCCCGCAGGTATCCGTTCCGGGCCTCCGAAAGGAGGTTTTGGCCTGCGGAGGCGCACCGGAAAAAGGAGCAATCTATGGCGCTGCCCGACTTCTCCATGCGTCAGCTTTTGGAAGCTGGCGCTCACTTCGGCCACCAGACCCACCGCTGGAACCCGAAGATGGAACGCTACATCTTCGGCGCTCGGTCGAACATTCACATCATCGACCTGTCGCAGACCATCCCGCTGCTGCACCAGGCCCTGGTCAAGGCGCGCGACGTCGCCGCCGGCGGCGGCCGCATCCTCTTCGTCGGCACCAAGCGCCAGGCCTCCGATCCGGTCGCCATGGCCGCCAAGCGCTGCGCCCAGTACTATGTGAACCACCGCTGGCTGGGCGGCACGCTCACCAACTGGCGCACCGTTTCCGGCTCCATCGCCCGCCTGCGCGAGCTTGAAGGCGTGCTGGACGGCGAGGGCCAGGGCCGCGGCAAGAAGGAGCTGCTGCAGCTCACCCGCGAGCGCGACAAGCTCGAACTGTCGCTGGGCGGCATCAAGGACATGGGCGGCATCCCCGACCTGATGTTCGTGATCGACACGAACAAGGAGGCGATCGCCATCCAGGAGGCGCGCAAGCTGAACATCCCGGTCATCGCGATCCTGGACACCAACTGCGATCCGGCCGGCATCACCTATCCGATCCCGGGCAACGACGACGCCGCCCGCGCCCTTCAGCTCTATTGCGACCTGATGGCCGACGCGATCCTCGACGGCCTGACCGCCGGCCAGATCGCCGCCGGCGTCGACCTGGGCGCCTCGGAAGCCCCGATGGAGCCGGCGCTCGCCCAGACGGCGGCGGCCGAACCGGCCCCGGAAGCGGCGACCGAGCAGTCCTAATCGGTTCCGCCGCCCAGGCCGGGCGGCGGCCCCGACATCAAACTGTGACGGCTGGGCTTCATCAGGAGCCCAGTCGCTGATTCTAGATCGAAGGAGCCGACCATGGCGGAGATCACCGCTGCGCTGGTCAAGGAACTGCGCGAGAAGTCTGGCGCGGGCATGATGGACTGCAAGAAGGCCTTGCAGGAGAACAACGGCGACATCGAAGCGGCCACCGACTGGCTGCGGTCCAAGGGCCTGTCCAAGGCCGCCAAGAAGTCCGACCGCGCCGCGGCCGAGGGCCTGGTGGCCGCCGCCGTGCGGAAGGATGGCGAGGGCATGACCGGCGTGCTGGTCGAGCTGAACGCCGAGACCGACTTCGTGGCGCGCAACGAGCTGTTCCAGAACGCCGCCAAGGACGTCGCCCAGGTCGCCCTGGACAACGAAGGCGTCGAGGCGATCTCGGCCGCCAAGACGAGCGCGGGCGAGACCGTGTCCGACACGATCACCAACCTGATCGCGACCATCGGCGAGAACATGATGCTGCGCCGCGCGGCCCGTCTCACCGTGTCCCAGGGCGCGGTGGCCAGCTACGTCCACGCCGCCGCCGCTCCGGACCTCGGCCGCATCGGCGTGCTGGTGGCCATCGAGGGCGCCGGCGACCAGGCCAAGCTGCAGGAAGTCGGCCGCAAGATCGCCATGCACGTGGCGGCCACCAACCCGATGTCCCTGTCGGCCGACGATCTCGATCCGGCCGCCATCGAGCGCGAGAAGGCCATCTTCACCGAGCAGGCGCTGGAATCGGGCAAGCCCGCCGGCGTGGTGGAGAAGATGGTCGAGGGCCGCATCCGCAAGTTCCTCGAGGAGGTCGTGCTGCTGAAGCAGGCCTTCGTGATGAACCCGGACCAGACGGTCGAGCAGCTGGTCGCCGACCTGGCCAAGGAAACGGGCGCCCCGGCCACCGTGAAGGCCTTCGTGCGCTTCGGCCTCGGCGAGGGCGTGGAGAAGAAGGCGGACGACTTCGCCGCCGAGGTGGCGCAACTCAGCGGTCAGGCCTAAAGCTCGATCGACCTCATAGCTGGGGCGCGGGTCGCGTTCGACGCGGCTCGCGCCCTTGCGCTATCTTGCCTGCGCCAGAATCGGAAGTCCGCGCCCATGCCCGACGCCATGCCTGCCCTCCGCTACAAACGGATCCTCCTGAAGGTCTCAGGCGAGGTCCTGATGGGAGACCAGGGCTTCGGCATCGATCCAAACACCCTCGAGGCCGTGGCCGAGGACATCGCCGAGGTGGTCAATCACGGCCTGGAACTGTGCCTGGTCATCGGCGGCGGCAACATCTTCCGCGGCGTCTCCCTGGCGGGGAAGGGGATGGAGCGGGCCAGCGCCGACTATATGGGCATGCTGGCCACCGTCATGAACGCCCTGGCCCTGCAGGGGGCGCTCGAGAAGATCGGCGTCTACACACGCGTGCAGTCGGCCATCCCGATGGATGCGGTGTGCGAGCCCTACATCCGCCGCCGGGCCCTGCGTCACCTCGAGAAGGGCCGCGTCGTCATCTTCGCCGCGGGCCTCGGCGCGCCCTTCTTCACGACCGACACGCCGGCCGCTCTACGCTCGGCCGAGATGGGCTGCGAGGCGCTGTTCAAGGGCACCAGCGTGGACGGCGTCTATACGGCCGACCCGAAGAAGGTGGCCGACGCCCGGCGCTACGAAGCGCTCAGCTATCAGGACGTGCTGGCCCAGGACCTGCGGGTCATGGACGCCTCGGCCATCGCCCTGATGCGCGACAACCAGATCCCGATCGTGGTCTTCTCGATCCGCGAGCGCGGGAATTTTCTGAAAGTGCTCAAGGGCCAGGGCGTCTTCACGACGATCGCCTGACCCAAGGATTGGAGGAGCCCCATGGCCACCGCAGAGAAGCCGGTTCTTTCGAAGTACAAGGATCGCATGGACAAGGCCGTCGCGGCCCTGAAGGAGGAGTTCGGCTCCCTTCGGACCGGCCGCGCCTCGTCGAGCCTGCTCGACCAGGTCACCGTCGAAGCCTACGGCTCGACCGTGCCGTTGAACCAGGTCGCCGCCGTCAGCGTGCCGGAGCCGCGCATGCTGGTGGTCAATGTCTGGGACAAGGGCCTCGCCGTCTCGGTGGAGAAGGCGATCCGGAATTCGGGCCTCGGGTTCAATCCCGTGGTCGACGGCCAGAACCTGCGCATCCCGATCCCGCCGCTCACCGAGGAGCGCCGCAAGGAGATGGTCAAGCTGGCCGGCAAGTACGCCGAGCAGCAGCGCATCGCCGTCCGCAACGTCCGGCGTGACGCCAACGACGACCTCAAGAAGGCCGAGAAGGACGGCGTCGTCAGCCAGGACGAGCAGAAGCGCATGGAAGGCGAGGTCCAGAAGCTGACCGATGAGGCGATCAAGCGCGTGGACGAAGCCTTGAAAGTCAAAGAACAAGAGATCATGCAGGTCTGATCGTCAGACTGCGGTCCGACGCGCGAAGGAACGCCCATGGCCTCCAGCCCAGAGCCCACCGCCGCGACCCCGCCCGCAGCCTTCGCCGCGGGCGACGGCCTGCACGTGGCCCTGGTGATGGACGGCAACGGTCGCTGGGCCAAGCGCCGGGGCCTGCCGCGCACCCTGGGCCACCGGGCGGGGGTCGAGGCGCTCAAGCGGACGGTGGCGGCGGCGCCCGACCTCGACATCCGCTGCCTGACGGTGTTCGGCTTCTCGACCGAGAACTGGAGCCGCCCGGCCACCGAGGTGGCCGAACTCATGGCCCTGCCGAAGCGGTATTTCGAGAGCGACCTGGAGCGCCTGGAGCGCGAAGGCGTTCGGGTGCGGGTGATCGGCCGGCGCGAGGGGCTGAATTCCGAACTGGTGGAGATCATCGCCCAGGCCGAGGCGCGGACCGCGCACAACGATCGCTTTCTCCTGCAGATCGCGTTCAACTATGGCGGCCAGGCCGACATCACCGATGCGGCGCGTCGCTTCGCCCAGGCGGTGGCCGAGGGCCGCGCCCGGCCCGAAGACCTCACCGAGGCGGCGTTCGCCGCCCAGCTGTCCACCGCCGATACGCCGGCGCCGGACCTGATCGTCCGGCCCTCGGGCGAGCAGCGCCTCTCCAACTTCCTCCTGTGGGAGGCGGCGTACGCCGAGCTTGTGTTCCAGGACGTGCTTTGGCCCGACTACGGGGCCGATCACCTCAAGGCGGCCATCGCCGAGTTCCGCACCCGCGAGCGGCGCTATGGCGGGGCCGTCGCCGATGACGCCCTTGCCGCCGGCTAAGCGCTTCGACTGGTCCAACCTCGCCATTCGCGCGGCCTCCGCCCTGGTGCTGGTGCCGGCGGCGGTGGGCGCGGTCTGGTGGGGCGGCTGGCCCTTCCTCCTGCTGATGGCCGTCGGCGTGGCTCTGCTCGCCATCGAGTGGGGCGGCATGACGGCGCCGCGGGCGCCGCTGCGGGTTCTGACCTCGGTCCTGGTGGCGGTGCTCGCCGGCGTGTTCCTGGTCTATCTGCGCTACGTCTCGGCCGCCTGGCTCGTTTTACTGGCCGGGGCCGGCCTGGCCGCCTTCGTGGCGCGGCGTGTCGCCGAGCGTCCGGCGGACGCCGCCTTCGGGGTCATCTATATCGGCGCCCCCTGCCTGGCGCTCGTCTGGCTGCGCGGCACGCCCGACGGACGGCTGTGGGTGCTGATGCTGTTCGCCGTCACCTGGGCGGCCGACATCGCGGCCTTCCTGGTCGGCAGCCTGCTCAAGGGGCCGAAACTCTGGCCGCGGTTCTCGCCCAACAAGACCTGGTCGGGATTCGTCGGCGGCCTGGTCGCCGCCACCCTGGCGGGCTTCCTCTGTTCGCGCCTGCTGGGCGATGAACTCGGCGGCTTTGCGGGCGCCGTGGTCGGGCTCTTCGGCGGCCTGGCCACCATGGGTGGCGATCTTTGGGAATCGATGCTCAAGCGCCGTTTCGGGGTGAAGGATTCCGGCGACCTCATCCCGGGCCACGGCGGCCTGCTCGACCGCGTCGACGGCCTCATGTTCGCCGTCATCGTCCTGTCCATCGCCCGTCTGGCGGAGTTGCTCGCATGAACGCCCACAGCTTTCCGCGCAAGGTCACGGTCCTGGGCTCCACGGGCTCGGTGGGCATGTCCACCCTCGACCTCTTCGAGCAGGCCGGCGTGGAGCTGGAGATCGTCGGCCTGACCGCCGGCCGCAACGCCGCGCGCCTGGCCGAACAGGCCCTGCGCTGGCGTCCGCAGGTGGCGGTCGTCGAGGACGAGTCTCTCCTGCCGGAGCTGCGCGAGCGCCTGAAGGGCTCGGGCGTCCAGGCGGCGGCCGGCGCTCAGGCGGTGAAAGACGTGGCCGCGGCGGAGGCCCAGTGGGTGATGTCGGCCATCGTCGGCTTCGCCGGGCTTGCGCCGACCCTGGCGGCCGCGCGGGCCGGCGCCATCGTCGCCCTGGCCAACAAGGAGAGCCTGGTCTGCGGCGGGCCCGGCCTGCTGCGCACGGCCAAGCTGGCCGGCGGGGCGGTGATCCCGGTGGATTCGGAGCATTCGGCCATCTTCCAGGTGCTGGACTCGCGCGTGACCGAGCAGGTCCATCGGGTGATCCTCACTTCTTCGGGGGGGCCGTTCCGCACCTGGACCCGCGAGCAGATGGCCCACGCCACGCCGGAGCAGGCGGTCGCACATCCGAACTTCAGCATGGGCGCCAAGATTTCGGTCGATTCCGCGTCCATGATGAACAAGGGGCTCGAGATCATCGAGGCCGCCTACCTGTTCGCCATGCCGCCGGAGCGCCTTGAGGTCTTGATCCACCATCAGCAGATCATCCACTCGATGGTGGAGTACGCCGACGGCTCGACGCTGGCCCAGCTGGGTCCGCCGGATATGCGCGCCCCCATCGCCTGCGCCTTCGCCTGGCCCGACCGGCTGCCGTGGCCGGCGCCGCGTCTCGACCTGATCAAGAGCGGCCCGCTCACCTTCGAGGAACCGGACGCCGAGCGTTTCCCCGCGCTCGCCCTGGCCAAGGCCGCGCTCGCCGCCGGCGGCGGCGCGCCCGGAGCGCTCAACGCCGCCAACGAGGTGGCCGTGGCCGCCTTCCTTGACCGTCGGATCGGCTTTCTCGATATTGCCGCCACTGTTGCGGAGACGCTCGAGCGGATGGACCGCGAAGGGGCGCTCGCGGGGGCGGGCGGAGACATATTCGAAACGGCGCGGCAGACCGATGCGGCTGCACGGCGCATTGCCTCGGCGGTCGTCGCCGGGCTAGCCGATGCCTGATCGGCTCAAGGAGTAGCCCCCGATGCTCGCCATCCTGCAGACCGCGCTGACCTACATCATCCCCTTTCTGCTCGTGCTGACGCTGGTCGTCACCATTCACGAGCTCGGCCACTACTGGGCGGCGCGGGCCTGCGGCGTGGCCATCGACCAGTTCTCCATCGGCTTCGGCCGCAAGATCTTCGGCTGGCGCGACAAGCGCGGCGTGGAGTGGCGGGTCGGCTGGATCCCGCTCGGCGGCTTCGTCCGCTTCTCCGGCGATGAGAACGCCGCCAGCGTGCCCGACCATGAGAACCTTCAGGCCCTGCGCCAGAAGATCGAGGCCGAGCAGGGCCGGGGCGCAGCCGACCGCTACTTCCACTTCAAGCCGGTGTGGCAGCGCGCCTTCATCACCGCCGCCGGCCCGTTCGCCAACTTCGTCCTGGCCGTCGTGCTTTTCGCCGTCCTCCTGATGAGCGTGGGCGAGACGGTGGTGCCGGCCCGCGTGGCGGCCGTCGAGGCCGGCAGCCCGGCGGCGGAGGCGGGCTTCCAGGCGGGCGACGTGGTCGTGGAGGCCAATGGCCAGACGATCGACAACTTCTTCGACCTGCAGCAGATCATCGCCGTGCGCTCCAACGCGCTCACCGAATTCGTCGTGGAGCGGGACGGCCGGACGGTCACCCTGAGCGCCACGCCCGAGCGGCGCCTGGTCACCGACCGCATGGGCGGCGAGCAGAAGATCGGCGTGCTCGGCATCTCCAGTCCCGCCGGTTCGGGCGAACGGACCGTGCGCCGCTACGGCCCCGTCGAGGCTGTGGGGGCGGGGGTGGAGCGGACATGGCGGGTGCTGAGCACCACCGTCTACTACCTCGGGCGCGTGGTCACGGGACGTGAGAGCGCCGACCAACTCGGCGGGCCGCTGCGGATCGCTCAGGCGTCCGGCCAGGTGGCCCAGGTCGGCGCCCAGGGGGCGCCCGACCTCGGGGCCATGCTCCTGGGCAGCGCCGTGGCCCTCCTGGGCCTGGCGGCGGTGCTGTCGGTGGGCATCGGCTTCATGAATCTGCTGCCCGTTCCGGTGCTCGATGGCGGCCATCTGCTCTTCTACGCCTACGAGGCGGTGGCCCGTCGCCCTCTTGCGGCCAAGGTTCAGGCGGCAGGATACCGGGTAGGCCTTGCGCTGCTGCTCGGATTGATGTTGTTCGCCACCTGGAACGATCTGCAGCAACTGCGTGTGTTCAAACTCCTCGGCGGTCTGGTCTCCTAGGCTCCCGCTTTCCTCCGTTACGGCTGATCAGATGCAAAGAACTCGCGCTCGCGGCGCTGCGCTCGCTTCCGGCTTCGCCCTGCTCCTGTCCTCCACGGCGCTGGTCGCGCCGACGGTGGCCCTGGCGCAGGCCCAGACCCAGGTGGCGCAGCGCATCGTCGTGCGCGGCAACGAGCGGATCGAGCAGGCCACGGTCCTCTCCTATCTGCCGATCCAGCCGGGAGACACGGTCGATTCGCAGACCCTCGACCTGGCGCTGAAGGCGCTCTACCGGACCGACCTGTTCGCCGACGTGAAGATCTCCGCCGTCGGCGGCGAGGTGGTCGTGGAGGTGGTCGAAAACCCGATCATCAACCGCGTCATCTTCGAGGGGAACAAGGGCCTTAAGGAGGACAAGCTCCGCGACGAGGTCACCCTTCGTCCGCGCAGCATCTTCACGCGCGCCCGCGTGCAGCAGGACGTGCAGCGGATCGTCGAACTCTATCGCCGCTCGGGCCGGATCTCGGCCGAGGTGACGCCCAAGGTGGTGGAGCTGCCGCAGAAGCGCGTGGACGTGATCTTCGAGATCGACGAGGGCGCCAAGAGCGGGGTCCTGCGCACCAACTTCCTCGGCAATACCGAGTTCTCCGACAACGACCTGCGCGACGTGGTCGTGACCGAGCAGAGCGCCTGGTACAAGCTCTTCACCAGCAACGCCAACTACGATCCCGACCGGCTGGAGTACGACAAGGAGCAGCTGCGCGAGCACTATCGCAACCGCGGCTTCTACGACTTCCGCGTGGTCTCGGCGATCGCCGAGCTTGCGCCGGACAAGAACGGCTTCGTGGTGACCTACACCCTCGACGAGGGACCGGAGTACCGCTTCGGCGAGGTCACGGTGGAGACCGAGCTCGAGCGCCTGAACAAGGAGACTCTGACTCAGCTGGTGCCTATCCGCGAAGGTCAGATCTATCAGGACGAGCGGATCGAGCAGGCGACCGACGCCCTGACCTTCGCCGCCGGCGCCGCAGGCTTCGCCTTTGTCGACGTGCGTCCGCGCTATACCGCCAATCGCGAGACCAAGACGGTCGACGTCACCTTCCAGGTGCGCGAAGGACCGCGCGTCTATGTCGACCGCATCGACATCGTCGGCAACACCCGCACGCTCGACTATGTGGTGCGTCGGGAGATGAACCTGGTGGAGGGCGACGCCTATAACCGGGTGCTGGTCGACCGTTCGCGCAACCAGATCCGCGGCCTCGGCTTTTTCAAGGACGTGAACATCGAGGAGATCCCCGGCGCTGCGCCCGACCGGACGAGCCTCCGCGTCGAGGTCGAGGAACAGCCCACCGGCGAGCTCTCCTTCAGCGCCGGCTATTCCTCCGTCGATCAGCTGATCCTCGATCTGGGCGTCACCGAACGGAACTTCCGCGGCCGAGGGCAGAACCTGCGCGCGCGCGTCTCGGTCGGCTCTCTGCGCCAGCAGGTGGACCTGTCCTTCACCGAACCGCGGTTCCTCGGCCGCGACCTCGGCGCCGGCGTCGATCTCTATTCGTACAAGTACGACCTGACCGACTACTCGGCCTACAAGACCAACACCATCGGGGCCGGTCTGCGCCTGGGCTTCCCGCTGACCATGAACTCCCGCGGCTCGCTGCGCTACACCCTGCGCCGCGACGAGGTGGAGATCCCGGACTCCTACTGCGATCCGACCGCGCCGGTCGTGTCGATCTCGCTCTGCGCGCAGCGCGGCCAGTACACCACCTCGCTGATCGGCTACGGCCTGCGGCTCGATCGGCGGAACGATCCGATCAATCCGACGCGTGGCTTCTACACCGCCCTGAACCAGGACCTGGCGGGCATCGGCGGCGACGTGAACTATCTGAAGACCGAGGTCGAGGGCGGCTGGTACTACGGCTTCTCGCCGAGCTTCATCTTCAGCGCCACCGGCTCGCTGGGCTATGTGGACGGCTGGAACGGCGACACGGTCCGCATCAACGACCGCTTCTACAAGGGCGGCAACAGCTTCCGCGGCTTCGAGACCGCCGGCATCGGGCCGCGCGACCTGAACGCCAGCCGGAGCGACGCCATGGGCGGCAAGGCCTACGCCATCGGCTCGGTGGAGCTGACGGTGCCGACCTTCCTGCCCGAGCAGTATGGGGTGAAGGCGGCGCTGTTCTCCGACTTCGGCACCTTGGGCCTGCTGGACGATGAGGATAAGCTGACGACCGCAGGCGTGGTCGATCCGAACATCAAGGACGACCTGTCGCTGCGGGCTTCCGCGGGCCTCAGCATCCACTGGCGCTCGCCCATGGGCCCCATTCGCTTCGACTTCAGCCAAGTTTTGGCCAAAGAAGACTACGACAAGACCGAAACCTTCCGGTTCTCCACCTCAACGAGGTTCTGATTTTATGACCATGAAACCCCTCGCCGCCGGCGCCGCCGCCGCTGCGGCCCTCTCGCTCGCCGCTTCGTCGGCCGCGCTGGCGCAGACCGCCGCGGCGGCCCCGCAAGTGTCGCACGGCGCTGCGGTCCCCGGGGTCTGCGTGATGTCGGTCGAAGCCGCCATCGGCGGCTCCACGGTGGGCCAGTATGTGCAGTCGCGGCTGCAGCAGATCTCGACCCAGGTCGAAGCCGAGCTGAAGGCCGAGGAAACGGCCATCAGCAACGAGGCCAAGGCCATCGAAACCGCGCGCTCCACCCTCAGCCAGGACGCCTTCGACAAGCGCCGGGCCGATCTGCAGGTTCGCCTGAACGCCTATCAGCGCAAGGGCGCGCTTCGCGAGCGCGAGATGGCCGTCACCCAGCAGAAGGCGATCTCCCGCATCGGTCAGGAGATGGAGCCGCTGATCCGTCAGGTCTATCAGCAGAAGCAGTGCAGCCTGCTGCTGAACCGCGACGCCCTGCTGCTCGCCAACCCGGCCATGGACGTCACGCCTCAGGTCGTCACGGCCCTGAACGGCAAGATCACCCAGTTCGCTTTCGACCGCGAGCGGCTGGACCAGGCCGCCTCCGGCGCTCAGACTAACTAGGCGAACGACTCGGCAAGAGGCGCGGGTCGCGCCTGGATGGACATGCCCGACCCGCGTTTCTTCGAGGACCTCGGTCCGATCAGCCTTTCCGATCTGGCTCACCTGACCGGCGCCGAACTGGCGCCGGGCGTCGATGGCGGCCGCGCCGTGCGCGGGGTCTCGATCCTCGACCGGGCCGGGCCCGACACCGTCACCTTCCTGTCCGACCGGCGGCTCGCCCCCGAACTGGCGCGCAGTCGCGCCGGCGCCTGCTTCCTGCACCCCAGGCTTGCCGAACAGGCGCCGGAGGGCTGCGCCGTCCTGCTCACGCCGGCGCCGCAGGCGGCCTACGCGCTCGCCGGCCACCGGCTTCACAGGCCGCGCGTCAGTCTCTCCGCCGCCCATGTCTCGCCTTCCGCGCGGCTGGAGGAGGGGGTTCAGATCGGCGCCGGCGCCGTCGTCGGGGACGAGGCCCAGATCGGTCGCGGAACCCTGATCGGTCCGGGCGCCGTGATCGGCGCGGGGGTGACCATCGGGCGCGACTGCGAAATCGGTCCCCGCGCGTCCATCAGCTTCGCTCTCTTGGGCGATCGGGTGCGGATCTATGCCGGCGCCGTGATCGGGGAGGCGGGCTTTGGCGCGACGCCAGGACCCAAGGGCCTCATCGACATTCCGCAGCTCGGGCGCGTGATCGTTCAGGACGGCGTCACTGTCGGAGCCAACACCTGCATCGACCGCGGCGCCTTCGACGATACGGTGATCGGCGAGAACACAAAGATCGACAACCTGGTGCAGATCGCCCACAACGTCCGCGTCGGGCGCAATTGCGTCATGGCCGCCCATACGGGCATTTCCGGCAGCGTGACCATCGGCGACGGCGCCCAGTTCGGCGGCCGGGCCGGAGTCGCCGATCACGTGATCATCGGGGAGGGCGCGCGCATCGCCGCCGCCGCCGGCGTCATGAAGGATGTGCCGCCCGGCGAGACCTGGGGCGGGTCGCCGGCCCGTCCGGTGAAGAGATGGATGCGGGAAACCGCCTGGCTGTCGAAGATGGCCACGCGTCGTGGAGAGGGAGCGGGCGGATGAGCCGAAAGGCGCCAGTGAACGACAATCCGTCGGAGATCGACATCTCCGAGGTGCTGCGGCGCATCCCGCACCGCTATCCGTTCCTGCTGGTCGATCGCGCCGAGGACTACAAGCCGAGCGAGTCGATCGTCGGCATCAAGTGCGTGACCTTCAACGAGCCGTTCTTCGTCGGGCATTTTCCGGAGTACCCGGTGATGCCCGGCGTCCTGATCGTCGAGGCCCTGGCGCAGACCGGGGCGGTGCTGATGTCCAAGTCGCTGAACGTGGACGTCGAAGGCAAGACGATCCTGTTCATCTCGGTCGACAACTGCCGCTTCCGCCACCCGGTCCGGCCGGGCGACGTGCTGCGCATGCCGGTCGAGGTGCTTCGTCACCGGGGGGATGTGTTCAAATTCCGCGGACGGGCCATGGTGGGCGACAAGGTCGCCGCCGAGGCCGAGTTCGCCGCCATGGTTGTGGAGACCCAGTGAGCGTCGAAATCCATCCCACCGCCATCGTCGCCAAGGGCGCCGAACTCGCCGACGGCGTCTCGATCGGCCCCTATTCGATCATCGGCGAGCACGTGAAGATCGGCCCGCGGACGCAGGTCCTGGCGCACGTGGTCATCGAGAACCGTACGACGATCGGCGCCGATTGCACGGTGCGCAACTTCGCCAATCTGGGCGGGCCGCCGCATCACACCGGCTACAAGGGCGAGCCGACGGAGCTCGTCATCGGCGATCGCAACCGCCTTTGGGAGCACGTCACCATGCACATCGGCACGCCCGACGGCGGCGGCGTGACGCGCGTGGGCAACGACGGCATGTACATGGCCACCAGCCATGTGGGGCACGACTGCGTGGTCGGCGACAATGTCGTCCTGGCGCACTCTGCGACCCTCGGCGGACATGTGCATGTGGGGGACTTCGTCATGGTCAGCGGCCTGGCCGCCGTCCACCAGCACTGCCGGGTCGGCCGCTATTCCTTCATCGGCGGCCTGGCGGCGGTGACCAAGGACGTCATCCCCTATGGCCTCGTCTGGGGCAACCATGCCCACCTTGAGGGCCTGAACCTCGTGGGGCTGAAGCGCCGCAACTTCTCGCGCGAGACCATCAGCGGCCTGCGCTCGGCCTACCGCCTGCTGTTCGCCGAGGAAGGCACCTTCCAGGAGCGGATCGAGGACACGACCGCCACCTTCGGCCAGAGCGCGCCCGTGATGGAGATCATCGACTTCATCCGCGCCGACGCCAACCGGCCGCTCTGCCTGCCGGAGCGGGAGGTCTGAGCCTTGCGCAAGCTCGGCCTGATTGCGGGCGGCGGCGGGTTGCCGGTGGAGATCGCCAGCGCCTGCGAGAAGGGCGGACGCCCCTATT
Organism: Phenylobacterium sp.; assembly: GCF_013911965.1. Lineage (GTDB taxonomy): Bacteria > Pseudomonadota > Alphaproteobacteria > Caulobacterales > Caulobacteraceae > Phenylobacterium. The sequence goes on from NZ_JACESE010000002.1 coordinate 238,474, forward strand.
TCGTGATCCGCCTGAAGGGCTCGGCGGGGCCTGAACTGGAGGCCTTTCCGGGCGCCGAGGTCGGCATCGCCGAACTGGGCAAGTGCATCAAGACGCTCAAGCGCGCCGGCTGCGAGGCGGTCTGTTTCGCCGGACAGGTGGCGCGGCCGGACTTCGCCGCCCTGAAGCCCGACCTGCGCGGCATCGTGGCCCTGCCGGGCATCGTCGCCGCCGCCCGTAAGGGCGATGACGCGCTGCTGCGCGCCCTGCTCGCCGAGTTCGAGAAGGAGGGCTTCGTGGTGGAGGGCGCCGACGAGGCGGTCGGCGATCTCCGCTTGCCGGCCGGGCCTCTGGGAACCGTGGCGCCCGGCGCCGGCCACGCCGAAGACATCGCCCGCGCCCTTCAGGTCGCCCGCGAGATCGGACGCCTAGACATCGGGCAGGGGGCGGTGGTCTGCGACGGCCTGGTCCTGGCCGTGGAGGCGCAGGAGGGCACCGACGCCATGCTGCGGCGGGTCGGCGAGCTGCCGGAGGACATCCGCGGCCGTCCCGGCGCGCCTCGCGGCGTGATCGCCAAGGCGCCCAAGCCCATCCAGGAGACCCGCGTCGATCTGCCCACCATCGGCTTGGGGACGGTGCAGCGCGCCGCCCGCGCCGGGCTGGCCGGCATCGTCGGGGAGGCGGGCCGCCTGCTGGTCCTGGATCGCGACGAGGTGATCGCGCTGGCCGACGAACTCGGCCTCTTCATCGTGGGCGTGGACCCGCAGGCGTCGTGACCCGGCCGCTCTGCGTCATGCTGGTGGCCGCAGAGGCCTCGGGCGATGATCGCGGGGCTGGCCTCATGGCCGCCCTGAAGCAACGACTGGGACCCGATCGCGTGCGCTTCGTCGGCGTTGGCGGGGCCCGAATGGCCGAGGAGGGGCTCGTCAGTCCCTTCGACATCGCCGAACTGTCGATCCTGGGCCTGCTGGAGGGCCTGCTGGCCTATCCGAAGGTGGTCCGACGCGCCGACGAGACCGCGGCCCTGGCGGCGCGGGAGAAGCCGGACGTCGCCATCCTGATCGACTCCTGGGGTTTCACCCTGCGCGTCGCCCAGCGGCTGAAGGCGCAACAGCCCAACCTTCCGCTTGTGAAGTATGTCGGGCCTCAGGTCTGGGCCTCGCGGCCGGGGCGGGCGGCGACGCTCGCCCGCTCGGTCGACCACCTGCTGTCGATCCACGCCTTCGACGCGCCCTATTTCGAGAAGGAGGGCCTGCCGGTCACCTTCGTGGGCAACAGCGCGCTCAGCGTCGACTTTTCCGGCGCAGATCCCGGCCGGCTGCGCAAGCGTCTCGGGATCGGGGCGGAGGCGGACATCCTCCTCGTCCTGCCGGGCAGCCGACCGAGCGAGATCGCCCGCGTGCTGCCCCCGTTCGGAGAAGGCGTGCGGATCCTGAAGGCGGAACGGCCCGATCTGGAGGTGGTCATCCCCGCGGCTCCGACGGTGGCCGCGATGGTCAAGGACCAGGTCGCCGGCTGGCCCGACAAGGTCCATGTGGTCGAGGGCGAGGAGGCCAAGCTCGACGCGATGAAGGCGGCGACCGTGGCGCTCGCCTGCTCGGGAACCGTGACCACCGAACTGGCCCTGGCGGGGGTTCCGATGGTCGTGGGCTACCGCCTTGGGCCGGTGACCTACGCCATCCTGAAGCGGCTGATCCGCACGCCCTATGTGACGCTGTTCAACATCGCGGCCCAGGACTTCGTGGCGCCGGAGCTGATCCAGGACGACTGCAACGGTCCGCGCATCGCCCGGGAGATCGCCGCGCGGCTGGACGCCCCCTCGGCGCGCCAGCAGCAGGTGCGCGCCCAGTACGAAGCCCTCGACAAAATGGGACGCGGCGGCCCCGATCCCTCGGAGGCCGCCGCGCTGGCCGTTCTGAAGGTGGTCGGGGCTGAGCCTTAGCCCCGCTGGTCCACCGGCACGTAGTCGCGCTGCGGCGCGCCCGTGTAGATCTGCCGCGGACGGCCGATCTTCTGCGACGGATCCTCGATCATTTCCTTCCACTGGGCGATCCAGCCGACCGTCCGCGCGAGCGCGAACAGGACGGTGAACATTTCCGGCGGGAAGCCGAGCGCCCGGAGCGTGATGCCCGAGTAGAAGTCGACGTTCGGATAGAGCTTGCGCTCGATGAAGTAGGGGTCGTTGAGCGCGATCTTCTCGAGCTCCATGGCGACCTTCAGCAGCGGGTCGTCGCTGTGGCCGACCTCGGCGAGCACTTCGTGGCAGGTCTGCTGCATCACCTTCGCGCGCGGGTCGTAGTTCTTGTAGACCCGGTGGCCGAAGCCCATGAGGCGATAGCGGCGGTCCTTCACGCCCTGGACGTATTCGGGGATGTTCTCCACCGAACCGATCTCGGCCAGCATGTTCAGCGCTTCTTCGTTCGCGCCGCCATGGCTCGGACCCCACAGGCAGGCGATGCCGGCGGCGATGCAGGCGAACGGATTGGCGCCCGACGAACCGGCCAGGCGGACGGTCGAGGTCGAGGCGTTCTGCTCGTGATCGGCGTGCAGGATGAAGATGCGGTCCATGGCGCGCGTCAGGACCGGGTTCGGCTTCCAGTCCTCGGCCGGGACCGAGAAGCACATGCGCAGGAAGTTCTCCGCATAGGACAGGTCGTTGCGCGGATGCACGAACGGCTGGCCCTTGGAGTACTTGAAGGCGCGCGCGGCGATGGTCGGCATCTTCGCGATCATGCGATGAGCCGAGATCATCCGCTGCTGCGGGTCATCGATGTTGGTGCTGTCGTGATAGAAGGCCGACAGGGCGCCGACCGCGCCGACCATTATGGCCATCGGGTGGGCGTCGCGGCGGAAGCCGGCGAAGAACCGGTCGAACTGCTCGTGCAACATCGTGTGGTAGGTGATGTTGTGCTCGAACTCGGTATAGGCCGCCGCGTTCGGCAGCTCGCCGTGCAGCAGCAGGTAGCAGACTTCCAGGAAGCTCGACTTCTCGGCCAGCTGGTCGATCGGATAGCCGCGATGCAGCAGGATGCCGGCGTCGCCGTCGATATAGGTGATCTTGCTTTCGCAGCTGGCCGTCGAGGTGAAGCCCGGGTCGTAGGTGAAGACATCGGCCTCGGCGTAGAGCTTGCGCACGTCGACCACGTCTGGACCCGCCGTACCCTTCAGAACGGGTAGTTCGACGGTTTTGGCGCCGATGTTGACCTTCGCCGTATCGCCCATGCCATCCCCTTTCCTGTAACTAGGAATTAAAACGTTCGTTCGCTTGGCCTTATAGCGCTTTACGCAGCGGGCGAAAGCGCGTCGTCGAGACGGGCCATGCTTTCGTCGCGGCCCAGCGCCACCAGGGCGCCCGCCAGGTCCGGCGCAGGCGAGCCTGCGGCCAGGCACATGCGCAGCGCCGGTCCGAACTTGCCGATGCCCACCGATTCCGACTCGGCGAACCCCCGGATTTCGGCTTCCAGCGCCGGGACCTCCCAGGTCTCGGCCGCGGCGAGGCGATCGCGCAGCCGCGACAGGCGGGCGCGGGTCTCGTCGGTGAGCAGGCTTGCGGCCTTTTCCGGCATATCCAGCGGGCGCTGACGCAGGACGAAGACGGTGGCGTCGGCCAGGTCGAGCATGGTCTTGGCGCCGTCGCGCACCAGCGGAATCGTGCGCTCCAGAACCGCGCGATCGGCCTCGCGGACCTTCAGGTCGCGGCTGGCGTGGATGGCGGTGACCAGGTCGGCGAGGCGCGGGATCTCCGCCTGCCGGATGTAGTGGTTGTTCAGGTGGTTGAGCTTCGCCCAGTCCAGGCGCGAGGGGGCGCTGACCACGTCGGCGATGTCGAACCAGGAAATGGCCTGATCGTCGGAGAAGATCTCGTCGTCGCCGTGGCCCCAGCCCAGCCGGGCCAGATAGTTGCGCATGGCCTCGGGCAGGTAGCCCATGGCGTCGAACTCGCTGACGGCCTGGGCGCCATGGCGCTTGGAGAGCTTCGCGCCGTCCGGACCGTGGATCAGCGGCAGGTGGGCCCAGACCGGGACCTCCCAGCCCAGCGCCTTGTAGATCAGCGTCTGGCGGGCGGCGTTGTTCAGGTGGTCGTCGCCGCGGATCACATGGGTGACGCCCATCTCGTGGTCGTCGACCACGACGGCCAGATTGTAGGTCGGCGAGCCGTCGGTGCGCAGCAGGATCAGGTCGTCCAGATCCTTGTTCTGGAACCGGATGTCGCCCTTGACCTGGTCGGCGACCAGGGTCTCCCCCTCGCGCGGGCTTTTCAGGCGCACGACGAAGGGCCGGTCGGGCGCGTCGTTCGGGGAGAGGTCCCGCCAGGGCGAGCGCACGACGCGCCCTTCGGCGCGGGCGGTCTCGCGTTCGGCCTCCAGCTCCTCGGGCGTCATGTAGTCGCGATAGGCCTCGCCGCGGGCCAGAAGCTCCTCCACGGCCGCGCGGTGACGATCGGCGCGGGCGGCCTGGAAGACCGGTTCCTCGTCCGGCTGCAGGCCGAGCCATTCGAGCCCCTCGAAGATCACCTTCACCGCAGCCTCGGTGGAGCGCTCACGGTCGGTGTCTTCGATGCGCAGCAGGAACTTGCCGCCGGTGTGGCGCGCATAAAGCCAGTTGAAAAGCGCCGTCCTCGCCGTGCCAATGTGCATGGAGCCGGTGGGCGAGGGGGCGATCCGGGTGACGACGGGACGGTCGGACATCGATATCGCAGGAATGAAGGTGATGCGCCGCGGCGCGATCGCCGGGCTTTGGGGCGGGTCCCTTAGCACGGGCCTGGCTCGGGCTCCTAGCCTCGCCGACCTGATGGCCGCGCTCGCAGGACAGTTCGCCGCCAACGCCGACCGCTGGAGCCTTTGGACGCCGGTGGCCTTCGGGCTGGGCTGCGCGGCCTATTTCGCCCTGCCGGGGGAGCCTCTGCCGTTCGTCGCCTGGAGCGCGGCGGGCCTCGCGGCGGCCGCCTTCTGGGCGAGCCGCCGCTGGGGCCGACGGCGGATCGTCGCCGTCGCCCTGATCCTGATCGCCTTCGGCCTGGCGGGCTTCGCCGTCGCAAAGCTGCGGTCGCTGGCGGTTGGAACACCCGTCGCGCCCGCCCTGGAGGGACCCGTCGGACTCAGCGGCTACGTCCTCGACGTCGCCAATCCGGGCGAGGGCGGTCCGCGCATGCTGGTGGCGCCGACGCAGGTCGAGGGGCTGCCGCCGGACGCGACGCCCGCCCGTGTTCGGCTCACCCTGCGCGAATCCCCGCCGCCGCCGGGCTCGGCCGTACGGGTGCTGACGCTGCTCAACCCGCCGCCGCCGCCCGCCAGCCCAGGCAGCTACGACTTCGCCCGCGACGCCTATTTCGAGAGCATCGGCGGGGTCGGCTTCGTCCTGAAGGGGCCCGAGCCCGCCGAAGCGACACAGGTCCCCCTTCGCCTGCGCTGGACCATGGCCATCAACGCCATGCGCTGGAACCTGGCTCAGAGGATCGTCCGCTCGATGGGGCGGGAAACCGGCGGTCTCGCCGCGGCCATGGTGACCGGCCATCAGGCCTTCATCCCGCGCGAGCAGATCGAGGACATGCGCGCCTCGGGTCTGGCGCACATCATCTCCATCTCGGGACTCCACATGGCCATCGTCGGCGGCTTCGTCTTCGCCGCGGCGCGTCTGGGCGTGGCCGCCTGGCCCTGGCTCGCCCTGAGGATGTCGAGCAAGAAGGCCGCCGCCCTGGCCGGCCTCCTGGCCGTCGGCGGCTATCTGGTCGTCTCGGGCGCGCCGGCCCCGGCGGAGCGGGCGGCGATCACCGCCTCGGTGGCCTTCGCGGCTGTCCTGTTCGACCGGCGGGCCATCAGCCTGCACACCCTGGCCATCGCCGCCCTGGCGGTGCTCGTCCTGCAGCCCGAGGCGGTGACGGAACCGGGATTCCAGATGTCCTTCTCGGCAACGGCGGCGCTGGTGGCCTTGGCCGAGGCGTGGCCGCGGAGCGTGCGGGAGATCAATGCGCCCTGGCCGATCCGCGCCGCCCAGGGGGCGCTCGGCTGGCTCGCCGCGAGCCTGGCGGCCAGCTTCGTGGCCGGCCTCGCCACCGGCCCCTTCGCGCTCCAGCACTTCAACCGCATGGCCACCTTCGGCCTTCTGGCCAACCTGGCCGCCGCGCCGGTCTCCTCCTTCCTGATGATGCCGGCCCTCGCCGTGGGGGCGGTCCTGACCCCGTTCGGGCTGGGAGATGCGCCGCTTGCCGTGGCTGGATGGGGCATCGCCGGCATCACCGGGATCGCTGCGACCGCGGCCCATGCCCCAGGCGCGGCCCTGCTGGTCGGAAGCGCGCCGGCCTGGGCCCTGCCCATGGCCTTTCTCGGGATTCTCTGGGTCTGCCTCTGGCGCGGCCCGGTGCGGTGGGCGGGCCTGCCCTTCGCCCTCGCCGTCAGCCTGGCGCCGAGGGGCGAGCCGCCGGCTCTGTTCGTGGCCGCCGACGGGGCCCAGGTCGCCGTCCGCTCGGGCGATGCGGCCATCCTGTTGCGGCCGGAGGTCAAACGCTTCGCGGCCGAACGCTGGGCGCAGCGCCGGGGCCTGGCGGCCGAGGAGGACGCCGCGCGCCGCGACGCCGCTTATGTGTGCGACCGCTGGTCCTGCCGGCCGGGCGCTGCGGCCCCTGTGTCCGTCGCGGCGGTCTGGAGTCGCAAGACCCCGGGAGCAGAGGACCTGGCGAGGCTCTGCGCCTCCGCCGAGGTGGTGATCGTGCGCGCGCCCCTGCAGAGCCCCGCCTGCCCGGGAGCGATCCTGCTGTCGGGCGCAGATTTCGCCGCCGGCGGGTCCGCCGAGCTCTATCGCGGCGCCGAGGGCTGGAGGCTCCAGTGGGCGCAGGACCTGCGCGGCCGCCGGCCCTGGACCTGGGGCGCTAGTGGTAGCGGCGAATGAGGCCGACCAGCCGACCCTGGACCGCCACCTGGTCGGGTCCGAAGATGCGGGTCTCGTAGGCCGGGTTGGCGGCCTCGAGCGCGATCGAGGCGCCCTTGCGGCGGAGGCGCTTCAGCGTGGCCTCCTCGCCCATGACCAGCGCCACGACGATCTCGCCGGAATTGGCCGCGTCCGTCTTGCGGATCACCACATAGTCGCCGTCGAGGATGCCGGCGTTGATCATCGAGTCGCCCTGAACCTCCAGGACGAAGTGCTCGCCGGCGCCCAGCATCGTTTCGGGCACATGCAGGCGGTCGCGCTCCTGCTGGATAGCCTCGATCGGGGTGCCGGCGGCGATGCGGCCGAGCACCGGCAGCTCCCGCGTGTCGTTGGCCGCGGCCGGCAGGCCCGGCGCAGGGGCGTCGGAGGCCTCGACCAGCTGCGGACGGAAGGCCTGCCGCCCCTTGGGCGGGGCTGCGGTCGTGGCCTGCTGCGGCAGTTTCACCACCTCGAGCGCGCGGGCCCTGTGGGGCAGGCGGCGAAGAAAGCCGCGCTCCTCGAGCGCGGTGATCAGCCGGTGGATCCCGGACTTGGACGCGAGGTCCAGCGCCTCCTTCATCTCGTCGAAGGAGGGCGAGACGCCGGTCTCCTTGATGCGCTCATGGATGAACATGAGCAGTTCGTGCTGCTTGCGGGTGAGCATGGCTTCCGAACCTTGAGAACAAAGCGCTAACGTTATCGATGTTCTCTAGGTGTTCTTCCTTAATGTCAAGTTACCGCCTGCGATCTGCCTTTTCGCAGCGGAATCCGCGGCTTGCGCGGCGGCTCAGGTCTGAAGCCGGTTGATCGGCGGCATGTCCGGATAGGTGGCGAGGAATCGCTCGGCCACGAAGTGGAGGACGATGTCGGGCCGCTCGCGGTCGAGGATCTCGGCGAGCACGTCGCCGTCGTGCCAGGCATAGACCACGCGGGCGAAATGCTCGGAGAGGAAGGGCATCACCTCCGTGGCCGTCGAGTCGCGGAAGACGACGGCCCGCGGCAGGGTCGAATCGCCCGTCTCGAAGGCGACCAGCTCCCGGCCGCGGAATCCCGGCAGGTAATCGTCGGCCAGGCGGACGCGCCGGGCCCGGGCGGTGTCGGGATGCAGCCGGTAGAGGAGGCCGAGCTCGAGCATGTTGCGCCACTGGGCGTAGCCCGCGTCGGCGGCGAAGGCGGCCCGGTCAGCCTCGTCGAGCTGAGCATAGACGTCGCCTTCGAACCCTGCGAGCTCGGGCAGGAGGTCGCTGTAGGCGATGGACGGCGTGGTCGTCACGCCGGTCTGGGCGATCGTCTCCATCACATAGCGATAGAGCAGATAGGCCCCGAGCCAGCTCACATGGGTGTCGCCGCGGAAGTAGACGAAGCCCAGCCGCTTCATCCGCTCGAACCAGGGGGCGAGATAGTGGACCGCCGCGGGCGCCGCCGCGGCCATCTGAAGGGCGGGACGATCGGCGGCGTTGCGGAGCCGGTCGAGACCCTCCGGCAGCCATTCCCGATAGACCACGCTCTTTTCCGGGGTGACGAACATCCGGTAGGGCGTCGGCGAGAGCGCGGCCAGACGCGCCTGCAGGGTCTGCCGGACGGCTCTCGCCTCGGCCGGGGTCCAGCGTTTCAGACCGAACTGCCAGGACAGGAAGTCGTTGGTGTCGTTCACCAGATAGACCCAGCCGCCGGGCGCGGGCAGGGCCTTTCCCGGTCGGCGGGCCTTGGCGGCGGCCACGAGGCGGGCGGCCTGGCCGAACACCTCAGGCCAGCAGGGCTTGGGTGGCGGCGGTGACGTCAGCCTGCCGCATCAGGCTTTCCCCCACCAGCATGGCCCGGGCGCCGCAGGCCTCCAGCCGGCGCACGTCGGCCGGGCCGCCGATGCCGCTCTCGGTCACGAGCAGCGCGCCCGACGGCGACAGCGCGGCGAGACGCTCTGTGGTGGCCAGATCGGTCTCGAAGGTGCGCAGATTGCGGTTGTTCACGCCGACGAGCGTCGCGCCCAGCGCTCCGGCGCGCGCCATCTCGGCCTCGTCGTGGACCTCCACCAGCGCGTCCATCGCCAGGCGCCGGGCCTCGGCGTGCAACTCGGCGGCCAGGACGTCGTCGACCATGGCCATGATGATCAGGATGGCGTCGGCGCCGAGCGCGCGGGACTCGGCCACCTGCCACGGATCGACCAGGAACTCCTTGCGCAGGACGGGCAGGGCGACGGCGGCGCGCGCGGCCACCAGAAAGTCCTCGCACCCTTGGAAACTCGGCGCGTCGGTCAGGACGGACAGGCAGGCCGCGCCCCCGGCTTCATAGGCGGCTGCGATCGCGGGCGGATCGAAGTCGGCGCGGATCAGCCCCTTGGACGGCGACGCCTTCTTCACCTCGGCGATGAGGGCGAGCCTGCCCGGCGCGTGGGCCCGCTCCAGGGCGGCCTGGAATCCGCGCGGCGCGGAGGCGGCCTTGGCGGCGGCCTCCATGGCGTCCTGGCTGCGGGCGCGACGGCGGTCGGCCACCTCCTGGCGCTTGTAGTCGGCGATGCGTTCGAGGACGTCGCTCATGCGTTTGTGGTCTCGCAAAGACGGGCGAGCGCCTGGCGCGCGCGTCCGTCGTCCAGGATCTGGCCGGCCAGCTCGACGCCCTCGCGAAGGGTCTCGACCTTTTCGCCGACCAGGAAGGCCGCCGCGGCGTTCAGCGCGACGATGTCGCGATAGGGGCCGGTCTCTCCGTCCAGCAGGCGGCGGATCGCCTGGGCGTTCTCCTCGGGGGCGCCGCCCGTCAGGTCCGACAGGGCCGCCCGCGGCAGGCCGACCGCCTCCGGGGTGACGGTGAAGAGGCGCACCTGCCCGTCGCGCCACTCGGCGACCTGGGTTTCGCCGGTGGTGGTCATCTCGTCCATGCCGCCGCCGTGCACCACCCAGGCCCGCTCGGTCCCCAGGGCGCCGAGGACCCGCGCCAGCGGTTCGACCCAGCGGTCGGAGAAGACGCCGAGCACCTGGCGCTGCGCGCGGGCCGGATTGGTGAGCGGCCCCAGCAGGTTGAAGAGGGTGCGGAAGCCCAGTTCGGCGCGGATCGGAGAGACGTGCTTCATCGCCCCGTGGTGGGCCTGGGCGAAGAGGAAGCAGAGCCCGGCCTCGTCCAGCGCCCGCAGCTGCTGCTCGCGGCTGGCCATGATGTTGACGCCCAGCGCCGCCAGCACGTCGGCCGCGCCGGAGCGGGAGGACAGGGCGCGGTTGCCGTGCTTGGCCACCTTCAGTCCGCCGCCGGCGACCACGAAGGCCACTGCGGTGGAGATGTTCAGGGTGTGCAGCCCGTCTCCGCCCGTGCCGCAGACGTCGATCACCTGGAACGGATGCTCCAGCGTCACGGCGGCTTCGCGCATGGCCCGGGCGCAGGCGGTGATCTCGCCGACCGTCTCGCCGCGCATGCGCATGGCCGTGAGCGCCGCGGCGATCTGCGCCGGAGTCGGCTCGCCGCGCAGGCAGGCGGAGAAGAAGACCTGCGCGTCCTCTTCCGACAGGGTCGCGCCGTCGGCCAGGCGCGCCAGCAGGGGCTTGAAGGCGTCGGACATTGCTCAGGCGGCCGACAGCCGCCTGGCGCCGGCCAGGTCCAGGAAGTTGGAGAGCAGGGCGTGGCCGCCCTCGGTGGCGATGGATTCCGGGTGGAACTGGACGCCGAAGATGGGGCGGCTGACGTGCTGCACGCCCATCACCTCGCCGTCGTCGGTCCAGGCGGTGACTTCCAGCTCGGCCGGCATGGTGTCGCGCTTGACCGACAGGCTGTGATAGCGCGTCGCGGTGAAGGGCTCCGGCAGGCCCTTGAAGACGCCCTTGTCGGTGTGGTGGATCGGGCTCGTCTTGCCGTGCATCAGCTGGCTCGCCCGCACGACCTCGCCGCCGAAGGCCTGTCCGATGGCCTGGTGGCCCAGGCAGACGCCCAGGATCGGCAGGTCCTGCGGCGCCTGACGCAGCAGGTCGAGGCAGATGCCGGCTTCGTTCGGGGTGCAGGGCCCGGGGGACAGCAGGACGCCTTCCGGCTTCATCGCGATCGCCTCTTCGGCGCTCAGCGCATCGTTGCGGCGAACCAGCGTCTCGGCCCCAAGCTCGTTCAGGTAGTGGACGAGGTTGTAGGTGAAGCTGTCGTAGTTATCGACGACGAGGATCATGGGGTTTCTCTAGGCCAAGGCGGCGGATGCGCCAACCATCGTTGCATATGGCGTTCGGCGCAGCGAAGCTGAAGCCATGTCCGTCATCGATTCCGCCCTGGATCCCGAGGCCCTGGCCCAGGCCCGCGCGCTTCTCGCGCCACCGGCGAAGCGCGAACGGCTGGGGCCCGTTCTGGGGGCGGCGGCCTTCGCGGCCATCGCCGCGCTCGCCCTCGCCGCGGCCATGATCACGGCGCCGCCCGTGGTGACCCAGCATGTGCTGCCGCCGCAGGCGGAGGATGGGCCGGCGGCCGGCGAAGCCTCGCTCGCCGACATTCCGCTCAGCGAGGCGCCGCTCACCGAATCCATCCTGCCGCCGGAGTCCTGAGCGGCGCTCAGACGAAGCGCCAGGCTTCCTCGGCGGCGCGGCGCAGGGCGCGGGCCTTGTGCTGAGTCTCGTCGTACTCGGCGTCGGGATCGGAGTCGGCCACCACGCCGCCGCCGGCCTGGACGTACATCTGGCCGCCCTTGAAGCAGGCCGTGCGGAGCACGATGCAGGTGTCCACCGAGCCGTCGGCGCCGAAATAGCCCACGGCGCCGGCATAGGCGATGCCGCGCTTCTCGATCTCCAGCTCGTCGATGATCTCCATGGCGCGCACCTTGGGCGCGCCCGAAAGCGTGCCGGCGGGCAGGGCGGCCATCAGCACGTCGACGGGGTCGACCCCCTCGGGCGCGTCGCCCTCGACGTTGGAGACCAGGTGCATGACGTGGCTGTAGCGCTCCACGAAGAAGGAGTCCGTCACCCGCACGGAGGGGCCGTTCCGGCGTGGCTGAGGGTCGTTGCGGCCGGCCTGCCGCAGCATGGCCACCCGGCCCACGTCGTTGCGGCCCAGATCGAGCAGCATCAGGTGCTCGGCCCGCTCCTTGGGGTCGGCGATCAGCTCCTGCTCCAGCGCCAGGTCCTGTTCGGGCGTGGCGCCGCGCGGCCGGGTGCCGGCGATCGGCCGGATCGTGATCTTGCCGTCGCGCAGGCGGACCAGGATCTCCGGGCTGGAGCCGGCCAGCTGGAAGTCGCCGAAGTTCAGGAAGAACAGGAAGGGCGACGGGTTGGTCCGGCGCAGCGAGCGGTAGAGGGCGAAGGGATCGAGCGGGAAGGGCGCCCGGAAGCGGTGGCTCGGCACCACCTGGAAGATGTCGCCGGCGCGGATATAGGCCTTGGCCTTCTCCACGATCTCCCGATAGGCCTCGCGGCTGACGGGGGTGGTGAAGGCGTCGGCCACAGGCTGGCCCTGGCCGGTCAGACGCGGCGCCGGCGCCTTCAGGTCCTCCATCACCGCCGCGAGTCGCGCCTGCGCCGCCGCGTAGGCCGCCTCGGCGTCCCGGCCGTCGGGCCGAACCGTGGTCGCGAGGATGATCTCCTGACCGATGGCATCGAAGACCGCCACGACGGAGGGGCGGGTCATCACCCCGTCCGGTAGGTCGAGCGTGTCCGGATTGACGTTGGGCAGGCGCTCGACGAGGCGAACCATGTCATAGCCGAGCGCGCCGAAGACGCCGGCCACCATCGGCGGCAGCCCCTCCGGAATGTCGAGGCGGCTGGCCGCGACCAGATCGCGCAGCGAATCCAGCGTCGGTCGCGCCTCGGGGCGGAAGCGCCCGGCGGCGATGTCCTCGCCCTCGGCGACCTCGGCCGTCTGGCCCCGGCAGCGCCACACAAGGTCGGGCTTCAGGGTGATCACGGAATAGCGCCCGCGATAGGCGCCGCCCTCCACCGATTCGAAGAGGAAGGCGTAGGGGTGGCCGTGGCCGATCTTCAGATAGGCGGAGACCGGCGTCTCGATATCGTCGATCAGACGCGTGAAGACCACCTGGGCCGCACCCGAGGCATAGGCCTGGGCGAAGCTGGAAAGCTCGGGCTCGATCTTCACTTTGCGGGCTCCGCCGGCGCCTTGGCGGCGGGGGCCTTGGCGGCGGGTTCCGATTCGCCCGACTCGGGAACCTCGGGATCGAGGCCGAGTTCGGCCCGGGCGCGCTCTTCGTTGATCCGGACCTTGACCTCTTCGCGCGCCGCGGCGCTCGCCGAGGCGGCGAGATCGCGGAAGAGGCTCATGGCCATTTGAGGCCGGCCCTGTTCGGTCGCCTGCGCCACCGCCTCGACATCGCCTGGACGGATGGCGTCCAGCTTGCCGACGATCATGCCGAGCTGGACGTCGCGCGCCCGGAACACCTCGCCCACCTTGGCGCCGAAGGTCTTCATGAGCGCGTCGTCGGAGAGCTGGCCATTCTCCTGCGCCGTGGCCCGGTCGAGCGCCGCGGCGCGCGTGACCCGCGCCCCGATCGAGGAGGCGACGGCTTCCAGGCTCTCGCCCTCGCGCACGCGCGCGGCCAGTTCGTCGCCCTTGGCTTCCAGCCGCCGGATGATCTCCCGCTGCATCCAGAAGCGGGTGAGATCGGCCTTCACCTCCTCCAGGGGCGGCAGGGCCGGCGGCGTGATGCGTTCGACCTTCACCGCGAAGTACTCGCCCCTCTGCAGTTCGGCCAGGTCGCTCTCCGCGCCTTCCGCCAGGTCGAAGGCGGCTTCGAGGATCTGCGGCGAGACGCCTTCGACGGGGCGGCCTTCCTCGTCGCGACCGCTCTCGGTGACGGGGCCGAGGGTGAGAACCGGCACGCCGGCCGTCTGCGCCGCCTCGGTCAGGGAGGCGCCGCCCAGGTGCGCGTCCTCATAGGCCTGGGTGCGCTCGTAGACCTTCTCGGCGGCGGCGTCCTGGCGGATCTCGGCCTCCAGCATGGGGCGGACGTCTTCCAGGGTCGGCTCGCGGCCCGGCGTGACATCGGTCACCTTGACGACAGCCAGGCCGAGATCGCCCTGGATGGGATCGCTGACGGCCCCGTCCTCAAGGGCGAAGGCCGCCTCGGCGACCTTTCGGTCGGCGATGGCCGACTTCGGACGGCTGTCATACGTCACCGGTTCGACGTTCAGCGACTTGGCGACGGCGGCGGGATCCTCGCCCTTGCGCAGGCGCTCGGCGATCTGGCGCGCTGCGGCGGCGTCGCGGGCCGGGATCTGCACCAGGCTGCGGGTCTCGGGCTGCGAGAGGGTGTCGCGCCGGAATTCGAAGCGCTCCTGCAGCTGCTCGTCGGTCACCTCGACCTGCATGTCTTCGGGGCGGGGCGCGAAGCGGACGAGCGAAATGACCCGGAATTCCGGCAGCCGGAGCTGCTCGGCGTTCTCCTCCATGAAGGCCTTGAGCTGCGCGTCGGTCGGCGGTTTCGGCGGCTCGATGTCGCGGAGGCCGACCTGGAAATAGCCGAGGTCGCGCTGCTCGAGGTCCACCATCGCATTGAGGGCCCCATAGGCCCGCGGCGCACGCAGGCCGGCGACCAGGCCGGCGGCGAAGTGCTGCTGGGCGATCTGATCGCGGACGCGCGTCAGGAAGTCGTCAGGGGTGAGGCCGGACTGGCTGAGCGTCTGCTCCATCAGCGCCGGATCGAACCGCCCGCTGATCTGGTCGAAGAACTGCGGAATGTTGCGCAGCTCGGCGGTGACCTGGTCCTCGCTCGGCCGCAGCCCCATGCGGCCCAGCATCACGGCCAGGGCCTCGCGGGTGGCGATCTCGTTGAGCAGACCCGAGATGATGCCGTTCTCGGCGGCCATCTGCGGCGTCACCGGCTGGCCGACCTGCTGCTCGGCCTGCTGGCGCCACAGGTCGTATTCCCGGCGGAACTGCTGGGCGCTGACGGAGCGGGAGCCGGCGGTGACGACGTCCGTGGACATCTGGCCCCTGAGAATGTCGGACATCCCGAAGACGGCGAAGCTGATGATCAGCAACCCGATCAGAATGGCCGCGACCCAGGACTTGGCGAAGGCGCGGACGGCGGCGAGCATGAGGGACCCTTCCTCGGGCGCATGTACATATAGAGCGGCGGGTATAGTGGAGGCGGCTTCCCCCCCGCAAGCGCGCGACATCGGCAAGGACGTGACATCGGCAAGGACGTGACAGGGGCGCAGGCTTGGCTTAACCGGCCCGGGAACATCGAACCACGCGAGGCCGCATGAGCGCACCTGTTCCCCTGATCGCCGGCAACTGGAAGATGCACGGCCTCGGCCCGGCCCTTTCGGAGGCGCGCGCTATTGCGGCCGGCGCGCCCGCGGCCGGCGTTCGCCTGGCCCTGTGCCCGCCCTCGACTCTGGTGGAGCGGATGAGCGCGGCCCTGGCCGGGAGCGCCGTGAGCGTGGGCGGGCAGGACTGCCACCCCGAGGTCGCCGGCGCCTTCACGGGGGACGTCTCGGCCGAGATGCTGGCCGAGGCCGGCGCCAGGATGGTCATACTAGGCCACTCCGAGCGCCGCGCGACCTATGCCGAGAGCGATGAGATCGTCGCCTCCAAGGTCCGCGCCGCCCTGCGCGCCGAACTGGAGCCGATCGTCTGCGTGGGCGAGACGCTCGCCGACCGCGAAGGCGGCAGGACCCTGGACGTCGTGACCTGGCAGGTCCGCAATTCACTGCCTCAGGACCTCTCCGGCCGCGCCTTCACTGTGGCCTATGAACCGGTCTGGGCCATCGGGACCGGGCTCACGCCGAGCCTCGCCGACATCGAGGAGGTCCATCGCGCGATCCGCGACACCCTGCGCGACCAGTTCGGCCCGGCGGGCGCTGAGCCGGCCATTCTCTATGGCGGGTCGGTCAAGCCCGCCAACGCCGCCGAGATCCTGGCCGTGCCGGAGGTGGGCGGCGCCCTCGTCGGCGGCGCCTCGCTGAAGGCGGGCGACTTCCTTGGCATCGTGGCGGGAACGCCGGGGCTCTAGAGCAGCAGGCCGAAGAGGCGGCAGTCCCGCCGCTGGCCCTCGCGCAGGATGTGCCCGCGAAGCAGGCCCTCGGGCTTGAAGCCCAGCCGCTCCAGCACCGCCTCGGACCGGCGGTTGCCGAGCTGGGTCCTAGCCTGCAGCCGGCGCAGCCCCATCGCGGCGGCCTGGATGGCGACGGCGGCGACGGTTTCGCTGGCGTAGCCCTGGCCCCAGACCTGGCGCGCCAGGATAAAGCCGATCTCGGCCCGCTTGTGCCACAGGTCGATCTCGGAGAGGTCGCAGACGCCGATGAAGGCCCCCTCGGCCAGGGTTTCGATGGCCCAGTAGACCGCCTTGCCTTCGGCCATGGTCGCGACCTGGCTCTGGACGATGCGGCAGAGCAGGTCCGGATCGTCGATCTCCGGGATGTCCCAGTGGGCCATCACCTCGGCGTCGCTCATGATCGGGAAGAGGCGTTCGGAGTCGGCTTCGACCATCGGACGAAGACGCAGCCGCTCGGTCTCCAGCATCATGGATGATCCCCGGACTTGTTCCCCGCCCGCGGCGCCCTAGCTATGGCCTTGGCGGACGCGGGGTGTTAGAGCGCCCGCTTGAATTTTCGGCGCGGCTGCGGTTTGCGCCAGAACCTCGGACCTGTCCATGCTGCTCGGCATCCTTCTCGTCATCCAGATCCTCGTCTGTCTCGCCCTGATCGGGCTCGTCCTGCTGCAGCGGTCCGAAGGCGGCGCGCTCGGCATGGGCGGGGGCCCCTCGGGCTTCATGAGCGCGCGCGGGGCCGGCGACCTGCTGTCGCGCATGACCTGGATTCTCGGCGGCGTCTTCTTCGCGCTCAGCCTGACGATCACGCTGGTGTCCGGCCGCGTCAGCGGCGGTTCGGCCATCGACCGGCTGGATATCGAGGCGATCGATCCCAGCCAACTGAACCAGGCGCCGGCGGTTCCCGCGGCGCCGGCGCCGAATCTGAACTCCCCGCAGCCCGGCGACACCGAGGCGCTCGAGGCGCCGGCTGCGCAGATCCGCAATCCCTTCGCCGGCGACGAGGCTCCCGCCGCCGACGAAGCGCCGCCCCCCGCGACCCCCTAGGGCCGACTTTCCTGAAATCCGCCCGGCCGTCCGCGGCCAGAGGCGTGGCGCGCGGCCGGGGGCGGCCGCCGGTTATGCATTTTCGTGCGGTCCTCCGGGGCCGCGAGGTCAGACGTTTTGGCGCAGCGCGAGGGACGCGCGGCGCCCCGAATCGATGGTAGGTTGATCGCCCATGACCCGGTACATCTTCATCACCGGCGGCGTGGTTTCCTCACTGGGAAAAGGGCTCGCGTCCGCAGCGCTCGCCGCGCTCCTGCAGGCCCGCGGCTACAAGGTCCGGCTGCGCAAGCTCGACCCCTATCTCAACGTCGATCCGGGCACGATGAGCCCGTACCAGCACGGCGAGGTCTTCGTCACCGAGGACGGCGCCGAGACCGACCTCGACCTCGGCCACTATGAGCGGTTCACCGGCGTGAACGCCACTCGGGCCGACAACGTCACCACGGGCCAGATCTACAAGACGATCCTGGAGAAGGAGCGCCGCGGCGACTATCTGGGCGCCACCGTCCAGGTGATCCCGCACGTCACCGACGAGATCAAACGCTTCGTCCTGTCCGATCCGGGGGAGGGGGTGGACTTCGTCCTCGTCGAGATCGGCGGCACGGTGGGCGACATCGAAGGCCTGCCCTTCTTCGAGGCGATCCGTCAGCTCGGCCAGCAGCTGCCGCGCGGCCATGTCTGCTACGTCCACCTGACCCTGCTGCCCTACATCAAGACCGCCGGCGAGATGAAGACCAAGCCGACGCAGCACTCGGTGAAGGAACTGCGGTCGATCGGCATTCAGCCCGACATCCTGCTCTGCCGTTGCGAGACGGCCATTCCGGCCGGCGAGCGGCGCAAGATCGCGCTCTTCTGCAATGTTCGCGAAAGCGCGGTGATCGAGGCCCAGGATTCCAGCAGCATCTATGCGGTGCCGCTCGACTATCACCGCCAGGGTCTGGACACCGAGGTGCTGGACGTCTTCGGCATCCAGGACGCGCCGGCCCCGGACCTCTCGCGCTGGAACAGCATCGTCGAGACCCTGACCAATCCCGACGGCGAGGTGAACATCGCGATCGTCGGCAAGTATACCGGCCTGACCGACGCCTATAAGTCGCTGGTGGAAGCCCTGGTGCACGGCGGCGTGGCGAACAACGTCCGCGTGCGCTTCGACTGGGTCGAGGGCGAGGCCTTCGAGAGCGGCGACGAAGGCATGATCGCCGAACGCCTGACAGGCGTGCACGGGGTCCTGGTGCCGGGCGCCTTCGGTCAGCGCGGCTCGGAAGGCATGATCCGCGCGGTCCGCTTCGCCCGCGAACACGAGATTCCCTACTTCGGCATCTGCTTCGGCATGCAGATGGCCATGATCGAGGCGGCCCGGAACCTGGCGGGCCTGAAGGACGCCTCCTCCACCGAGTTCGGTCCGACGACCGAGCCGGTGGTCGGCCTGATGACGGAGTGGGTTCGGGGCAACGAACGCGAAATGCGCGGGGAGGGCGACGACCTGGGCGGCACCATGCGGCTCGGCGCCTATGACGCCGTCCTCACGCCCGGCTCGAAGGTCTCGCAGATCTACGGCGGGCAGGCGATCAGCGAGCGCCACCGCCACCGTTACGAAGTCAACATCCGCTACCGCGAAGCCATCGAGCGGACGGGCCTGCGATTCTCCGGCCTGTCGCCGGACGGGGTGCTGCCGGAGATCTGCGAACGCGCCGACCATCCCTGGTTCGTGGGCGTCCAGTTCCACCCCGAGCTGAAGAGCCGCCCCTTCGAGCCCCATCCGCTGTTCGCCAGCTTCATCGGGGCCGCGAAGGAGCGCAGCCGCCTCGTCTGAGCCGCCTCAGTAGCCCGGCCGGTGCATGACCAGCTGGGCGCCGTCCGAGGTGCGCCCCGACAGCCGATTGCCGTCGCCACGCATCACCGCCAGGGTCTGGCCGTCGTGCTTGATCAGCGCCACGGCGCCGTCATAGGGCCGCCAGGCGAAGAGCTGGCCGAAGGGCCCGGCCCAGCACTTCTGCGGCTTCAGCTTGAAACCCTGGTTGAGGAAGGCCTTGTCTGGCGAGAGTTCGACCTCGCAGGTCTTGGTCCCGCCCCAGCCGTTGCTGGAGGCCACCCACTGGCCATAGGCCTGTTCGGGCTGGAGGCGCGGGGCGTTCTGGGCCTCGCGATCCTCGGCGATCGCGCCGATCACCCCGATGAGGGCGCCGACCGCGGCGGCGGTCGAATCGCCGTTGCTGCGGCTGGACCCGTTCCAGCCGGGATTGTTGTTGTTCCAGCCCGGATTGCTGTTCGGCGGCGGATTCCAGCTCGGGGTGGTGACGGAGGTTCCGCGAGTCGTCGAGTTGGTCCGGCTCGAACTCGTTCCGGTGGTCTGCGACGTGGTCTCGGTGACGGTGTTGTTGCCCCAGGAGCCCTGCCGGGTCTGAGTCGTCGTGGTCGACTGGCTCGTCCCGGTCGTCTTGGAGTTGGTCGTCGAGTTGGAGTGGGTCGTGCCGCCCCACTGCGCCTGGGCGGCCGTCGGCGCGGCGACGAGGCTGGCGGCGAGAAGAGCCGCGGCGCTGAAAACGTGTTTGGACATGCTGTTCCCCCTCACATGACCCTGCGCGCCTGGGTAGTCGACCTGGCCGTGGGGGGCAACCTTGCCGCGCGTGTGAGGAACCTCGGGGGTTTCCTGCGGCGGTGGCTTGAATCCGGAGCGGCTTTGCGGCATACACCCCCGCTCACGTCGGCGGCCGCGTTGGCCGCCGTCTCCTTTTTACACGCCTGCGAGACTCTCCCATGGCCGTTCCTAAGCGAAAAGTATCGCCCTCGCGGCGCAACATGCGGCGCTCCCACGACGCGCTCGGCAAGAACTCCTTCGTCGAAGACAAGGAGACCGGCGAGCTGAAGCGTCCGCACCACATCGACCTGAAGACCGGCATGTACAAGGGCCGTCAGGTCCTGACCCCGAAGGAAGACTAAGGTCCTCCTGGGGTCGGCCGGCGCCGCTGCGCCGACGAGCTGTCTAGCAAGGCCTCGCCCAAGCCGGGCGGGGCCTTTTGCGTGCGCGATTGCCGCCAGGGCCGAAGGTGGCTAAGCCTCCCCCGCCACAATTCCCGCGCCGCACGAGGAGCCCATGACCGAGATCGTCGACATCACCGCCCGCGAAATCCTCGACAGCCGGGGCAATCCCACGATCGAGGTCGACGTGATCCTGGAGGACGGCTCCCTGGGCCGTGCGGCCGTTCCGTCGGGCGCTTCGACCGGCGCCCACGAGGCGGTCGAGAAGCGCGACGGCGACAAGGCGCGCTATCTCGGCAAGGGCGTCCAGCAGGCGGTGGATGCGGTCAATGGCGAGATCTTCGACGCCCTGTCCGGCTTCGACGCCGAGGACCAGCGCCGGCTCGACGTCACCCTGATCGAACTGGACGGCACGCCCAACAAGTCGCGGCTGGGCGCCAACGCCATCCTGGGCGTCAGCCTGGCGACCGCCAAGGCCGCCGCCGGCAGCGCGGCCCTGCCGCTCTACAAGTATGTGGGCGGCGTGTCCGCCCGCGTCCTGCCCGTGCCGATGATGAACATCATCAACGGCGGCGCCCACGCGGACAATCCGATCGACATCCAGGAATTCATGATCCTGCCGACCGGCGCCGACACCTTCGCCGAGGGCCTGCGGATGGGAGCGGAGATCTTCCACGGCCTGAAGAAGGCCCTGAAGGACGCCGGCCACAACACCAATGTCGGCGACGAGGGCGGCTTCGCGCCGAACATCGGCAGCGCCGAAGAGGCGCTCGCCTTCATCGTCAAGGCGGGCGAGGCGGCGGGCTATCGCTGCGGCGACCATTTCCACCTCGGCCTGGACGTGGCCTCCACCGAGTTCTTCAAGGACGGCAAGTACGTGCTGGACGGCGAGGGCAAGACCTTCGACCCGGCCGGCATGGTCGACTACCTCGCCAACCTGGTGGCCAAGTTCCCGATCGTGACGATCGAAGACGGCTGCGCCGAGGACGACTTCGACGGCTGGAAGCTCTTGACCGACAAGCTGGGCGGCAAGGTCCAGCTGGTCGGCGACGATCTTTTCGTGACCAACCCGGCGCGCCTGTCGGACGGCATCGGCCGCGGCCTCGGCAACTCGATCCTGGTCAAGGTCAACCAGATCGGCACGCTGTCGGAGACCCTCGACGCCGTCGATATGGCCCATCGGGCCGGCTACACGGCCGTCATGAGCCACCGCTCGGGCGAGACCGAGGATGCGACCATCGCCGACCTGGCGGTGGCCACCAACTGCGGTCAGATCAAGACGGGTTCGCTGGCGCGCTCCGACCGGACGGCCAAGTACAATCAGCTCCTGCGCATCGAAGAGGAGCTCGGCGACCAGGCGATCTATGCCGGCCGCCAGGCGCTCAAGCGCCTCTGATCCTGAGCGCGGCGGTCAGCCCGAGGACGAGGGCGGGAACCGCCGCGTACAGCAGAAGGCCCGCCGCAAGGCCGTGGGCGTCGGACACGGCGCCCACGAGCCCCGGAAAGGCGGCGCCCGCCAGGCCGACGGCGGAGACCACGGCGCCGGTCGAACCGGCCTGACCTGGCCGCAGGGTCAGGATCACGCCCTGCAGGGCCGTGTAGAAGATCGCCCCTGTCACGCCGAAGCCGAACCCCGCGGCGATCACCACGAGCGGCGGTCCGAACAGCATCGCGGGCAGGGTCAGCGCCATGAAGCTGGCGGTCGGCGCCAGCAGGCGGCGCGGCGTCACGCGCTCCGCCAGGTGTTCGGCGACGCCGAACCCGGCGAGGCCGCCGATGAGCAGTCCGAGCGGCGGGGTGACGGCCCAGGCGGGATCATGCCCCTGGGCTTCCAGGAAGGCGATCAGGAAGGCGACCAGCGGCTCGTCGAGCAGGGCGTAGAGGCCCATGATCGCCGCCAGGAGCAGGACGCGCGTATCGGCGACCACGGCCAGCAGCCCCGCGAACGGCGACGCGTGGGCTTCCGGCGGCGAGGGCGGCGGGAAGCGGTAGCTCGCCAGCCATCCGCCATAGGCCAGCATCAGGCCGCCCCCGCCGACGAACAGCCAGCGCCAGTCGAGCCCGGCGAGGGCCGCGGCGGCGATGACCAGGGGCGCCAGCAGGTCGCCGACCGCCGACCAGGCGTTGGACCGGGCCAGCGCCTTGGGCAGGGCGTCTCCGGCGAGGTCGACCAGCGCCACCTCGCACCCATGGATGAAGGCGTCGCTCGCCGCCCCCCAGACGAAGGCGGCGGCGAAAAGGGGCCAGAAGCCGTCGCCCAGACCGAAGGCGATCATGGCGCCGCCATAGGCGAGCGCGCCCAGCGTCGCCAGCCAGCGGCGGCTGACATAGTCGGCGGCCGCCTCGAAGACGAGGCCGACGATCCCGCCGAGGCTCAAGCCCGCCAGGACGAGGCCAGCCTGCGCATAGGTCAGGCCGAGGTCGGCGCGCAGGCTTTCGAACAAGCCGGCGGGCAGGAAGGTGAACCACTCGTCCGCAAATCCGACGAGCAACAGCGCCGCCACGAAGCCGTGCGGCGCGCGTCCAATCGCGGGAAAGGCCCAGGTCGCGGCCCGCAGAGGCCAGGCCCGCCGCCGCGTCGATCAGTTGGGAGGATGCTTGTGGTCCATGGCGTCGATCTTCCTGCGCGCGAAGCTGAGCCGCAACCCAAAATTAAGCACGAATTGCGAGACTTGCCGGTGTCGGGTCAGGAATCACCGTGCTCCAGCTTCGCCCCTATCTGTCGACGGCCGCGCTCGGTCTGCTGATCGTCTACTTCGCCTATCACGCCCTCACGGGCGAGCAGGGCCTGCTGACTTCCGAGCAGCGGGACCAGACCCTGGCCGTGAAATCGGCGGAACTGGAGCGGCTGGTCGCCGAGCGGCGCGACCTTGAGGTGCGCGCCAAACTTCTGCGCGACAGCTCACTTTCGGCTGATCTTCTCGAAGAGCGGGCCCGGTCCCTCCTAGGCTATAGCGATCCCAGGGACTATGTGATCCGTATCCAGCACGACGACTCGTCGGGCGGCTGAACCGCGCCGCCGTTTTCGGGTTCGTGTCGGACGGAGAAACGACCCGGGAGAGACCTATGGCCCGCGCCAAACAGGCGGCCAAGTCCGGCGACAAGCCGGCGTCGACGGCGGAATCCCTTGGCAAGGACGAACTGCTCGGCTTCTACCGCGACATGCTGCTGATCCGCCGGTTCGAAGAACGGGCCGGCCAGCTCTACGGCATGGGCCTGATCGGCGGCTTCTGCCATCTCTACATCGGCCAGGAGGCCATAGCCGTCGGGGTCCAGTCGATCCAGGAGAAGGGCGACCAGGTCATCACCGCCTATCGCGACCACGGCCACATGCTGGCCTGCGGCATGGACCCCAAGGAGGTCATGGCCGAGCTGACCGGCCGGGCCGGCGGTTCGTCCAAGGGCAAGGGCGGGTCGATGCACATGTTCTCGCGCGAGGCGGAGTTCTACGGCGGCCACGGCATCGTCGGCGCGCCCGCGCCGCTGGGCACGGGCCTGGCTCTGGCCAACCGCTATCGCGACAACGGCAAGGTCACCTTTACCTTCTTCGGCGACGGCGCGGCCAATCAGGGGCAGGTCTACGAGAGCTTCAACATGGCCGCGCTCTGGAAGCTTCCGGTCGTGTACGTGATCGAGAACAACCAGTACGCCATGGGCACCTCGCTGGAGCGGTCGTCTTCCGAGACCCACATGTTCAAGCGGGGAACCTCCTTCCGGATTCCGGGCGAAGAGGTTGACGGCATGGATGTTCTGGCCGTGCGCGACGCTGCGGCGCGCGCCGCCGAACACGCCCGCTCCGGACAGGGCCCCTTCATCCTGGAGATGAAGACCTACCGCTATCGCGGCCACTCCATGAGCGATCCGGCCAAGTACCGCACGCGCGAGGAGGTGGACGAGGTCCGCAAGACCCGCGACCCCATCGAGCACCTGCGCGAGCATCTGGAGGCGCAGGGCCTCGCCGACGAGGCGGCGCTGAAGGCCATCGACGCCGAGGTGAAGCGGATCGTCGCCGATGCGGCCGAATTCGCCCGAACCTCGCCCGAACCCGACCCGTCCGAGCTCTACACCGAGGTCTATGTGGAGGCCGCCCAGTGACCGACATCCTGATGCCGGCCCTGTCTCCGACCATGGAAGAGGGCACGCTCGCCAAGTGGCACGTGAAGAAGGGCGACACGGTCTCGGCTGGCGACGTGATCGCCGAAATCGAAACCGATAAGGCCACCATGGAGGTCGAGGCGGTCGACGAGGGCACGATCGAGGAGATCCTCGTGCCGGAGGGCGCCGAGGGCGTGAAGGTCAACGCGCCGATCGCGCGGCTCGCCGGGGGCGGCGCGTCCCGCGCGCCGGCGCCTCCGCCGGCTGAAGCCCAGGAGCCGCAAGCCTCCAGGGAGCCCTCCGGCGACCCGGAGAAGAAGGGCCCCGCCGAGGCGCAGGGCGACAAGCCGGAAGGCGAGGGGCCGGCGGCCGTTCGGCCCGGAGAGACGCTTGCGGACCCGGAGATCCCCGCCGACGCCAAGCTGGTGCGGACGACCGTCCGCGACGCGCTGCGCGACGCCATGGCCGAGGAGATGCGCCGCGACGAGACAGTCTTCCTCATGGGCGAGGAGGTCGCCCAGTATCAGGGCGCCTACAAGGTC
Source organism: Phenylobacterium sp. (assembly GCF_013911965.1). Classification (GTDB taxonomy): domain Bacteria; phylum Pseudomonadota; class Alphaproteobacteria; order Caulobacterales; family Caulobacteraceae; genus Phenylobacterium. The sequence continues at coordinate 262,978 of NZ_JACESE010000002.1, forward strand.
AGCCGGGGCCTGCTGGACGAGTTCGGCGACCGCCGCGTCATCGACACCCCCATCACCGAGTACGGCTTTGCGGGCCTCGGCGTCGGGGCGGCCATGGCCGGCCTGAAGCCGATCGTCGAATTCATGACCTGGAACTTCGCCATGCAGGCGATCGACCACATCATCAATTCGGCGGCCAAGACCCACTACATGTCCGGCGGGCAGATCCAGTGCCCCATCGTGTTCCGCGGCCCGAACGGCGCGGCCGCCCGCGTGGCCGCCCAGCACAGCCAGGACTATTCGGCCTGGTACGCCCACGTACCGGGTCTGAAGGTGATCGCGCCCTATGACGCCGCCGACGCCAAGGGCCTGCTGAAGGCCGCCATCCGCGACCCCAACCCCGTCGTCTTCCTGGAGCACGAGATGCTCTACGGGCAGGAGTTCGACGTGCCGGAGGTGGACGACTACGTCCTGCCCATCGGCAAGGCCAAGGTGCGGCGCGCCGGGGACGGCGTCACCATCACGGCCCACTCGCGCATGGTGGGCCTGGCGCTCAAGGCGGCCGAAGAACTGGCGAGCGAGGGGATCGAGGCCGAGGTGATCGACCTGCGCACTCTGCGCCCGCTGGACCACGCCACGGTCGTCGAGAGCGTCAAGAAGACCCACCGCCTGGTCACGGTCGAGGAGGGCTGGGGGCCGATGGGCGTGGGGGCCGAGATCATCGCCCGCGTGCTGGAACACGCCTTCGACTATCTGGACGCGCCCCCCGCGCGGGTTTGCCAGGAGGACGTGCCGCTGCCCTATGCGGCCAATCTCGAGGCGCTGTCGCTGCCTTCGGTCGAAAAGATCGTCAAGGCGGCCAAGGCGGTCAGCTACACGTCATGAGCCGGGACGGCCACATCTGGCGCCCGGGCGGGTGTCACTGCGGGGCCGTTCGTTTCGAGGCGGCGCTGCCGGCGCGGGTGAAGGCCCAGGCCTGCAACTGCTCGATCTGCGCCATGACCGGCTTCATCTCCGCCATCTTGCCGGAAAGCCGCTTCCGCCTGATCCAGGGCGCCGACCGCCTGACCACCTACACCTTCAACACCGGCGTGGCGAAACACACCTTCTGCCGCGTCTGCGGGGTGAAGAGCTTCTACCGCCCCAGGTCCAATCCGGACGGATGGTCCGTCAATCTGCACTGTCTGGATCCCGCCGAGGACCTCGCCATCGAAATCGAGCCGTTCGACGGCCAGAACTGGGAAGCCCACGCCGCGGGCCTGGCCCACCTCTCCAAGGAATCCGCATGACCGACATCCTGATGCCGGCGCTGTCGCCCACCATGGAGGAGGGCACCCTCGCCAAATGGCTGGTCAAGAAGGGCGATACGGTCTCGGCCGGCGACGTGATCGCCGAGATCGAGACCGACAAGGCGACCATGGAGGTCGAGGCGGTCGACGAGGGCGTCGTGGAGGAGATCCTCGTCCCTGCCGGGACCGAGGGGGTCAAGGTCAACGCGCCGATCGCGCGCCTTTCCGGAGGCTCCGCAGCTCCGGCCGCGGCCCCGCCGAAGCCCGAACCGGCCGCGGAGACGCCGGCGGCGGCGCAACCGCGCAAGGAGGCCGCCCAGGCCAGGCCCGAACTGGTCCAGCCGGCCCCGCGGGCCGAGGGCGAGCGGGTCTTCGCCTCCCCCCTGGCGCGCCGGATCGCCGCGCAGAAGGGGCTGGACCTGGCGTCCATCAAGGGCTCCGGACCGCGCGGGCGGATCATCGAACGCGACGTGAAGGATGCGAAGCCTGGCGCGCCCAAGGCCGCGCCTTCGGCTGCGGCGGCGCCCGCCGAGCGCCGCGGCGAGAGCCGGCCGGTCCAGTCGCTGCAGCAGATGGGCATTCCGGAGGGCAGCTACGACCTGATCCCCCTGGACGGCATGCGCAAGACCGTCGCCCGGCGGATGACCGACTCGTTCCGGGACGTGCCGCACTTCCCGCTGACCATCGATCTGGAGATCGACCGCCTGCTCGAAGCCCGCGTCCGCATCAACAGCATGCTGGAGAAGGACGGGGTGAAGGTCAGCGTCAACGACATCATCCTGAAGGCCGCCGCCGTCGCCCTGAAGCGGGTGCCGGAGGCCAACGCCTCCTACACGCCAGAGGGCATCGCCCTGCACCATCATGCGGACATCGCCATGGCGGTGGCTGTCGAGGGCGGGCTGATCACGCCGATCGTCCGCAAGTGCGAGACCAAAGGCCTGGCTGAAATCGCCCGGGAAACCAAGGATCTGGCCGAAAGAGCTCGCAATCGGAAGCTGAAGCCCGAGGAGTTCCAGGGCGGCACCTTCAGCGTGTCCAATCTCGGCATGTTCGGCATCAAGACCTTCGCCTCGATCATCAACGAACCGCAGGGCGCCATCCTTTCGGTGGGCGTCGGCGAGAAGCGGCCGGTCGTGCGCGGCGATCAGCTGGCCATCGCCACGGTCATGTCGGTCACCATGACCTGCGATCACCGAGTGGTGGACGGCGCCACCGGCGCCCGCTGGCTGGAGGCCTTCAGGACCCTGATCGAAGAACCCCTGGCGATGATCGCCTAGGAGCACTCATGGATTTCGACGTCATCGTCATCGGCGCCGGCCCCGGCGGCTATGTGACCGCCATCCGCGCCGCCCAGCTGGGCTTCAAGACCGCCATCGTGGAGCGTGAGGCTCTGGGCGGCGTCTGCCTCAACTGGGGCTGCATACCGACCAAGGCGCTGCTGAAGTCCGGCGAGGTCTACGAGCAGCTGCATCACCTGGGCGACTATGGCCTTGCCGCCGACAAGCCGCGATTCGACTTCGGCAAGGTCATCGAGCGCTCCCGCAAGGTGGCCGCCCAGCTGAACTCCGGCGTCGGCTTCCTGATGCGCAAGCACAAGATCGAGGTCATCGAGGGCGTGGCGAAGCTGGAGAAGGGCACGCCCGCGCCCAAGGTCATCGTCGCGCAGAAGCGCGGCGGGGGTCGGACCATCCAGGCGCGCCATGTCATCCTGGCCACCGGCGCCCGCGCCCGCACGATCCCGGACATCGGCCTGGAGCCCGACGGCGACCGCGTCTGGTCCTATCGCGAGGCCATGGTCCCGAAGGCGGCGCCCAAGTCGCTGATCGTCATCGGGTCGGGCGCCATCGGGATCGAGTTCGCCAGCTTCTATCGCGCGCTCGGCGCCGAGGTGATGGTCGTCGAGGCCCTGCCGCGCATCCTGCCCGCCGAGGACGAGGAAGTCTCCACCGCCGCGCGGAAGGCCTTCGAGCGTCGGGGCCTGAAGTTCCGCATCGGGGCCAGCGTCAAGAAGCTGACCAAGTCCCGGAACGGCGTCTCCGTCGAGATCGAGATCGGCGCCAGCCGCGAGACCCTGGAAGCCGAGCGCGCCATCGTCGCCGTCGGCATCGTCGGCAATGTCGAGGACCTGGGCCTCGAGGGCCTGGGCGTGAAGATCGAGAAGACCCACGTGGTCACCGACGCCCACGGCGCGACCGGCGTGCCGGGCCTCTACGCCATCGGCGACGTCGCCGGCCCGCCGTGGCTCGCCCACAAGGCCAGCCATGAGGGCGTCCACTGCATCGAGCACATCGCCGGCCAGGCGGGCCCGAACCTGACGACGCCGATCCCGGGCTGCACCTATTCGGCGCCGCAGATCGCCTCAGTCGGCCTCACGGAAGCCGCCGCCAAGGCGGAAGGTCGGCAGATCAAGGTCGGCCGCTTTCCCTTCCGTGTGAACGGCAAGGCGATCGCCTCGGGCGAGACCGACGGCTTCGTGAAGACCATCTTCGACGCCGACACCGGCGCTCTGATCGGGGCCCACATGCTCGGCGCGGAGGTGACCGAGATGATCCAGGGCTTTGCGCTGGCCATCACCCTCGAAGCCACCGAGGCCGAGTTGCACGCCACCGTCTTCCCGCACCCGACGATGAGCGAGGCGATGCACGAATCCGCCCTCGACGCCTTCGGGCTCGTGCTTCACGCCTGAGCCGGGTCTCTGAAGCGTCACGGCCGCTGTCAGGCGGCCCGGCGCAGCTCCGCCTCGGCCATCCGCTGGATGGCGACATAGTCCGTCTTGCCGGTGCCAAGAACCGGGATCTCCGGCACGCGGATGATCTTGCGCGGCACGGCCAGTTCGGGCGCGCCCACCGCCTGGGCGTGGGCCAGCAGGGGCTCGGCCGAGGCGTCGCGGTAGTCGGTGACCAGGATCAGCCGCTCACCCTTGCGCGGATCGGGCATGGCGATGACGGCGTGACGGCACTCGGGCCAGACGGAGACCGCAATGTCCTCGGCCGCCGTCAGCGACACCATCTCGCCGCCGACCTTGGCGAAGCGCTTCACGCGCCCAAGGATCTTGACCCAGTCGTCGTCGGTCAGGCTGACCACGTCGCCCGTGTCGTGCCAGCCGCCGGGCGGGGGCTCGACCTGACCGTTGGCGCCCAGATAGCCCGCCATGATGTTGGGACCGCGGACGAAGAGCTGGCCGCCGCCGGGAATGCCCTCGACCGGCTCGAGGCGCGCCTCGATGCCCGGCAGCAGGCCGCCCACGGTGCCGCGGCGGTTGTCCGTCGGCTTGTTCACGGCGATCACGGGAGAGGCTTCCGTCGCGCCGTAGCCTTCCAGCAGGGGCACCGGACCGAAGCGTTCATGGACGAGGTTGTGGGTCTCCTCGCGGACCTTCTCGGCGCCGCAGACGACGAACTTGAGACCCGACAGCTCGCCCGGCTCGGCGGCGCGGGCGTACTGGTTCACGAAGGTGTCCGTCGCCAGCAGGATCGAGGCCCTGGAGTCCTTGATCAGCGGCGGGATCTGCTTGGTGTGCAGGGGCGACGGGTACTGGAACGCCTTCATGCCCGTCAGGATGGGCAGCAGAACGCCGCCGGTCAGGCCGAAGCAGTGGAAGATGGGCAGCGGGTTGAACATCACCCAATCGGGGTCCAGGTCGATGTGGGCCGCGATCTGCCGGACATTGGCGACCAGATTGGCCTGCGACAGCACCACGCCTCGCGGCGCCCCGAAGCTGCCGGAGGTGAAGAGGATGACGCCAGGATCGGAGGGCTTGCTGGCCGTGCGCATCTGCCTGGGCAGGAAGCCGCCGGCCGCGGCGAAGAGCTTGTCGGCCGCGCCGACCTGCTCGCGCACCTCTTCCAGGTAGACGATCTTCGCGATCGGCTCGAGGGCGTCGACCAGGTCGTGCAGCTTGCCCTGCTCGATGAACCGGTGGGAGGTCAGCACCGTCTTCACCCCGGCCAGCTCGCAGGCCGCCTTCAGGTTCCGGATGCCGGCGGTGAAGTTCAGCATGGTGGGCGTGCGGCCGATGGCGTGCAGGGCGAAGAAGGTCACCACGCCGCCGCCGCTCGACGGCAGCATGACGCCCACCCGCTCGCCCCTTGTGGTGAAGCCGGCGATCTTCCGCCCGAGCGCGAAGGCCGCGCGGATCAGGTCGGTATAGGTGAGGGGATTGCGCTCCTGGTCCTCCAGGATCGGCTTCTTCGCGCCGTACTTGGCCCTCGCCGCGATCAGGGCGTCGAAGACCGACACCTGGCTGTCGCGCGGATCGAACGAACCGGTCAAAGGCGATGTCCTCCCAAGTCCATGACGCCATTTGTTTTGGCGCGACGGTAGAGGCGAAGCTCGCCGTTGAAAAGATGTGTCACATTTCGTGAGGCGCGGGCTCCGCAGGCTTGGCTTCGGCTTCCGCATGCGGTTCGGCGAGGAAGGCCGACAGCCTTTCAAACCAAAGGCTTCGGATCGAATCCTGCTCCAGATGCGGCGCGGGGCCCGATGCCGGCAGGCTCGCGATGTCGCAGTCAGGCGCGCCCTCGCAGAACCCCTTCGCCTCCGTCCCCGCCGGTCCGGCGGACAGGATGAGGACCGGCCCGGCGAAGGCGGCAGGGTCGCTCAGCGCCGCCGTCCGGCCGCGTTCGAAGGCCGCCCGCCAGCCCAGGCTGGGGCCCGTCAGGCGCAGGTCGGGATTGGCGGTCTCCCACCTGTGGGCGAGCGCGCGGCGGCGCGGATCGGAGCTGGTCGCCGCCCCGTCCTGCGGCTCCGACCGGCTCCACGGCCGCCAGACGAGGCTGGGAAGCCGGCCGAGGCCGATTCGGCCGAGCGTCGCCTCCCACGGGCGCGCATCGGGCAGGGGGGTCAGGGCCGGCGCGCTCAGCGCCACGCGGTCGACATCGGCGCCGGCCTGCGCCGCCATCAGGGCGACGACGGCGCCGTCGCCGGCGGCGAGCAGCGCCGTTTCGTCGTCCGACGCGGGGCGGATCACCTGTCCGACCATGGCGCGAACCGCCTCGGCGTCGGCCGCAAAGCCGCGGGAATGGCCAAGGTCGTGCGGCTGGAGGAAGCGTCCGGCGCCGCCCTGGCCCGCGCGTTCCAGGATCCAGACGCGCCAGCCCTGGGCGAGCAGATCGCGGACGGCCTCGAACCAGACCTCCGCGGGCTCCCCATAGGCCGGCAGGATCAGCACGTCGCCCCTTGCCGCCCGGCCGGCGGGCGCGACGACGCCATAGCGCAGCTGCGGGCCGGCGGGCGGGGCCAGGCGGCCCCAGGCCCAGCCCTCGGGCGCCTGGAAGGGCTCGGGTAGCGAGGGCGGCGGCCGGCTCTCGTCCAGCGCCTCACGCTCCTCGCCGGGGCTGCAGGCCGTCAGAACGAGGGCGGCGAGGGCGAGGCAGGTGCGGCGCATGGCGGAAGTTTCAGCCCGTTCGCGGGCGCCTGCGCAAGTGCGCGCAATCGCGGCTTGATCCGGCCGCGCCTAGGGCCGATCTAAGGCCCTATGACCGTCGTCATCGATCACCTCGCCAAGCCGCGGCCGCGGCACCCTGAAAAGCAGGCCCGGCCCGACACGCCCCTGCTGCGCAAGCCGGAATGGCTGCGCGTGCGCGCGCCGGGATCTGAGGGCTACGCCCAGACCCGCAACCTGGTGAAGGCCAACGGCCTGGTGACGGTCTGCGAGGAGGCGGCCTGCCCCAACATCGGGGAGTGCTGGTCGCAGAGCCACGCCACCATGATGATCATGGGCGAGATCTGCACCCGCGCCTGCGCCTTCTGCAACGTGACGACGGGCAAGCCCAATCCGCTCGATCCGACCGAGCCGGCGCGCGTCGCCGAGGCGGTCGCCAAGATGGGGCTGAAGCATGTGGTCATCACCTCGGTCGACCGTGACGACCTCGCCGATGGCGGGGCCGCCCACTTCGCCGCCGTCGTGGGCGCCATCCGCGAGCAGGCGCCCGGCGCGACGGTCGAGATCCTGACGCCCGACTTCCTCCGCAAGCCGCTGACGGCGATCGAGACGGTCATCGACGCCCGGCCCGACGTCTTCAACCACAATCTGGAGACCGTGCCGCGGCTCTATCTCTCCATTCGTCCGGGCGCGCGCTACTTCCACTCCCTGCGCCTGCTGGAGCGGGTGAAGGAGCGCGATCCGCGCCAGTTCACCAAGTCCGGCCTGATGGTCGGTCTGGGCGAGACCAAGGAAGAGGTGATGCAGGTGATGGACGACATGCGTTCGGCCGGCGTCGACTTCATCACCATCGGCCAATACCTGCAGCCGACCCGCAAGCATGCCGCCATCGACCGCTACGTCACGCCCGAGGAGTTCAAGGCCTATGAGGAGATCGCCCGGGCCAAGGGCTTCCTGATGGTCTCGGCGAGCCCGCTAACCCGCTCCTCGCACCATGCCGGCGAGGATTTCGCCAAGCTGCAGGCCGCGCGCCACGCGCTCGAAGCCCGGTCGGCCGGACAGAGCGCCTGAAGAGCTCGGCCGTGCGTCATCATGTGACCCGCATCCTGCCCTACGGGCCCGATCAGCTGTTCGCGCTGGTGGGCGACGTGGAGCGATACCCCGAATTCGTGCCGTGGCTGACCGCGCTGCGCACCTGGAGCAAGCGCGAGCTGTCGGAGGGCGTCGATATGCTCGACGCCGAGGCCGCCGTCGGATTCTCCTTCCTGAAGGAGCGCTTCTCCACGCGCGTGAGGCGTGACGCGCCGGCGCGCACGATCCAGGTCAGCCTGATCTCCGGTCCGTTCCGGCGGCTGGAGAACCGCTGGTCCTTCCATGAGGATCCGAAGGGCGCGCGGATCGAGTTCGACATCGACTTCGAGTTCAAGTCGCGGCTGCTCGCCGCCCTGCTGACGGCGAACTTCCATCATGCCGTCGACCGGCTGATCGGCTGCTTCGAGGCCCGTGCGCGGACGCTCTACGGCAAGGAGGGCGACCGGGCCTCGTCGGCCGCCTGAGCCGGTTCAGGTCAGCCGCTCGCGCAGCAGCTCCAGGGCCGAACGGGCCGCCGCCTCCTGGATCTCCGGCCGTGTCTCCAGCTCGAACAGTTCGGCCCGGTGCGTCAGGCCGTGGTTCGTCCGCGCGGTGGCGATATGGACCGTGCCGACGGGCTTCATCCGCGTGCCGCCGCCGGGGCCGGCGACGCCGGTGATCGCCACCGACAGGTGAGCGTTGGAGTTCTCCAGCGCCCCTTCGGCCATCATCCGCGCGACGGGTTCCGACACCGCGCCCAGGTCTGCGATCAGGTCGCCCGGGACGCCGAGCATCTCCTGCTTGGCGCGGTTGGAATAGGTGACGAAGCCGCGGTCGAAGACGTCCGAGGCGCCGGGGATCGAACAGATCGCCGCAGCGACCAGCCCGCCGGTGCAGCTTTCGGCGGTGACGATTCGCAGCGAGCGCTCGCGCGCCTCATCGATCAGGAGCCGCGCCAAGGTCTCGATTTCCAAGGAAAACATGCTGCAACTCCGGCGGCGCTAGGCAAGGGGAGGGGCAGACCACAACATCGGCCACGCGACCCTTCAAGCCGATTCGAGCCCCATGACCCTGATCGACGCCGCCGCGAAGGCTGAACGGCCCGTCTCTCCAGCCCTGTTCGGGCTGACGGTGTTCGCAAGCGCAAGCCTGGTCTTCATGGTCCAACCCATGGCCGCCAAGCTGATCCTGCCGCTGCTGGGCGGCGCGCCCGCGGTCTGGAACACCAGCATGGCCTTCTTCCAGGGCGCGCTCCTGGCCGGATACGCCTACGCCCATCTCCTGCAGCGGGTCCGTTCGATGCGCCGCCAGGCGGTCATCCACGCCGCGGCGCTCCTGATCGCGGCCCTCGTGCTGCCTCTGCGGGTGCACGAGCTTCTGGGGCCGCCAAGTTCGGACCATCCCGCCCTCTGGCTCCTGGCCGCGCTCGGCCTGATGGTCGGCGGACCCTTCGCCATCCTCTCGGCGACCGCGCCGCTGGCCCAGGCCTGGCATGCCCGCGTGTTCAGGGCCGGGGAGGGGCGCGGTCCCTACGTGCTCTACGCGGCCAGCAACCTCGGCAGCCTGATCGCCCTGCTGGCCTATCCGGTGGCCGTGGAGCCCTCTCTGGCGCTGCAGGCGCAGTCCATCGGCTGGAGCCTCGGCTACGGGGCCTTCGCCCTGCTGATGATCTGCCTGGGACTGCTGGTGGCGCGGGCGCCGGCGGTGGACCATCCCGTCGCCGCCGCCGGCCCGCGGCCGCCTCTGCGGGATCTCTGGCGCCAGCGGCTGACCTGGGTGGCGCTGGCGGCCATTCCCTCCAGCCTGATGCTCGGCGTCACAACGCATCTGACGACCGATGTGGCCTCGGCGCCCTTCATCTGGGTTGTTCCGCTCGCGCTCTACCTTCTCACCTTCATCATCGCCTTCCAGGATCGGCCGGCGATCCCGCCCGACGCGGCGTTGCTCTTCCAGGCCGCGGCCGTGGCGGCCTGCGCGGTCATCCTCCCGTTCAAGACGACGAACCTCGTCGTCCAGCTGGCCGTCCACCTGGGGGCGTTCTTCCTCACCGCGCTGGTCTGCCATCAGGGCCTGGTGAGGCGGCGGCCGGAGACGTCGCGACTGACCGAGTTCTACCTCTTCCTCTCGCTGGGCGGGGTCGTCGGCGGCGCCTTCAACGCCTTCGTCGCGCCGGTGGTCTTCAACAATGTCTGGGAGTACCCGCTCGTCCTGGCGCTCTCCTGCCTCGCAAGGCCGTGGGAGGCCGGGTTCGACAAGGCGTGGCGCTGGGGCGTCTTCGTCGCAGCGATCGCCTGCGTGGTGGCCGCGCCCGTGGTCGCGGGCCTGGTGGCCGGCAGCGAAGGAACGGTCCGCATCCTGCTCGCGGTCGTGACGGTCTCGGCCTTCCTGGTCCGACGCAGCACGATGCTCTTCTTCGCCACCATTTCGATGCTGCTGATCTCCGCTCAGGCGGCGGGGGATCGGGTGGATGTGCGACAGAGCTGGCGCAGCTTCTTCGGCGTCGTGCGGCAATCGGCGATGCCGGTGGACGCCCTGGGCGGCGAGGTGCGGATGCTGGCCCACGGCACCACCTTGCACGGCGCCCAGGCCACCTCTCCGGACTTCCGCTGCCGGCCGCTCGTCTACTACGCGCCGGAGACGCCGATCGGTCAGGTCTTCTCGGCCATGCGGGCGGAGAACATGCGGCTCGAGATCGGCGCCGTGGGCCTGGGGACGGGCGCGGTGGCCGCCTATACGCGGCCGGGGGACCGGCTGACCTTCTTCGAGATCGACCCGCTGGTCGTGAAGATCGCCAACGACCCGGCCTACTTCACCTATACGACCGAGTGCGCGCGGGGCGAGGTCGACTACGTGATCGGCGACGCGCGCCTGACGCTCACCGACCAGCCGGAGGGCCGCTTCGATCTGCTGCTGATCGACGCCTTCTCCTCCGACGCCGTTCCCGCCCACCTGCTGACGCTCGAGGCCGTGCGGATGTATCTCGACCGGCTGAAGCCGGACGGCGTCCTCATCCTGCACCTCTCCAACCGCAACCTCGATCTCATCAGTCCGGCCATGGCGGTGGCCGAGGCGGCCGGAGGATCGGCTCTCCTGCAGCGCCATTCGGCGGCCTATGGCAGTCCGCCGCTCTGGGAGTCGGCCGAGGACGTGATCATCCTGGCGAAGTCGCCGGAGGGGCTCGCGCCCTTCGCCAACGACGTGAACTGGGATCCCGTGGACCCGACGCTCGCGCGGCCCTGGACGGACGACTACACGAACCTGCCCGGCGCCCTCTATGCGCGCCTGAAGGAGCAGTGGCGCTGGCTGCCCTGAGCCGTGGCTAGGCCGGCGCCTCGACGTTCGCCACCGCCTGGGCGGCGAGGCCCTCCTGCCGGCCGGTGAAGCCCATGCCTTCGGTCGTGGTGGCCTTCACGCTCACCCGCTCCGGCGGCAGGTCCAGGATCTCAGCGATGCGGGCGCGCATGGCGTCGCGGTGCGGCCGGATCTTGGGACGCTCGCAGATGAGGGTGACGTCGACATTGAGGATCCGGCCGCCGCGGGCGCGCACCCGTTCGGCCGCATGGGCGAGGAAGCGGTCGGAGGGCGCGCCGCGCCACTGGGGGTCGCTCGGCGGGAAGTGCTCGCCGATGTCGCCGTCTCCGATGGCGCCGAGGATCGCGTCGGTGATGGCGTGCAGGCCGGCGTCGGCGTCGGAATGGCCGATCAGGGTCTGATCGTGATCGATGCGCACGCCGCAGAGCCAGACGGCCTCGCCCGGTCCCCAGCGATGGGCGTCATAGCCCATGCCCGTGCGGGTGATCCGCGCTGCGCCGGCGAGCCGTTCGGCCATGTCGAAGTCCTCGGGATAGGTCAGCTTCATCAGCATCGGGTCGCCGGCGGCCAGGGCCACGGAGAGCCCGTGGCGCGAGGCGACCTGGGCGTCGTCCGTCGGCTCCTCGCCCTCCGGCCAGGCCGCATAGGCCGCCGACAGGGCGCCGCGCCGGAAGGCCTGGGGCGTCTGGGCGCGCCACAGCCCCTCGCGCGAGGGGGTGAGGAGGCGGCTTTCGAGCGGCTGCTTGATCGTATCGGCCATCGGCAGGGCCAGAATCGCGCCGTCGGCCTCCGCGCAGGCCTCGAGCAGCCGCGCGATGTGCGAGCCGTTCAGGAACGGCCGCGCCGCGTCGTGGACGAGCACGAGTTCATCCGGCGTCGCCGTCAGCGCCGAAAGTCCGGCCTGGACCGACAGGGCGCGGGTCGCGCCGCCCAGGACGAAGCGGCAGCCCGGCAGGCCGGTCAGGGCGGCTCGCGCCGTCTCCATCATGTCGGCGGCCACGACGACGGCGATCTCGCGCGCCCCGGCCTGGGCGAGGGCTTCCGCCGACCAGCGGGCGAGGGGGCGTCCTGCGAGCGGTCGCCAGGCCTTGGGCAGGCCGCCGCCGGCGCGCGAACCGGATCCTGCGGCGACGAGAACGGCTGAAAAATCCATGGCCTGTGTTTAGGCCCAGGTCGAGCGTTGTCCAGGCTTTACGGCGCCGCACAAATTGCCTAAAAAGACAGCGGTAGGGGTGATTACAAAATGAGCAACAAGCTCAGGATCGGGGAAGTCGAGGTTGGCGGGCGCGTCTGGATCGCGCCCATGACCGGCGTTTCCGACCTTCCGTTCCGCAAGATGGCCAGCCGCCTGGGCGCCGCCTATGTGGCGACGGAGATGGTGGCCTCGGCGGAGTTCGCCCGCGGGCGGCCCGACGTGGTGCGCCGCGCGGCCGTCGGCGAGGGCCTGCCCCTGATGGTCGTCCAGCTGGTCGGCCGCGATCCGGCGGAAATGGCCCGCGGGGCGGAACTGGCGGCCAGCGCCGGGGCGCACATCATCGACATCAACTTCGGCTGCCCGGCCAAGGAGGTGACCGGAGTCGCCTGCGGCTCGGCCCTGATGCGCGAGCCCGAACTGGCCGAGGCGATTCTCGGTGCGGTGGTCGGGGCGGTGGACGTTCCCGTCACGGCCAAGATGCGCCTGGGCTGGGACGACGCTTCGCGCAACGCTCCGGACTTCGCCGCCCGGCTGGCGGCGCGAGGGGCCCGCGCGGTGACGGTGCATGGCCGCACCCGCTGCCAGTTCTACAAGGGCCAGGCCGATTGGGCGGCCGTCGCCCAGGTCAAGGCGGCCGTCGACGTCCCGGTCATCGTCAACGGCGACATCGTCGATGGCGAAAGCGCGCGGCGCGCCCTCGAACTGTCCGGCGCCGATGGCGTGATGGTCGGCCGCGGCGTCTATGGCCGCCCCTGGATCGCCGCCGAGATCGAGGCGGCGCTGAACGGGACCGCCTTCGCCGCGCCGGACCTCGAAAGCCGCCTCGAGATCGTGCGCGACCATCTGCGCGAGAGCCTCGCCTTCTACGGCGAACGCCTGGGCCTGCGGATCTTCCGCAAGCACCTGGCCAGCTACATCGAAAACGCGCCCCGGCCCACGCAGGCCGAGGCCCGGCGGGAGGCGCGCGCGCGTCTCTGCCGACTGGAGGACGCCGCCGAGGTCGAAAAGCAACTGGTCGCGCTCTGGCGCGATCCGCAGACGAGGATGGCCGCATGACGAGCCGTACCCGCACCACCCGCGCCGGCCCGGACCTGGCGGCATTGAAGTCCGCCGCTTTTGACCTCAGCCCCGAGCCGGCGATGGTCATCGACGGCGAAGGCGCGCTGGTGGCCGTCAACGAGGCCGCCGAGGCGCTGTTCGGCCAAGGCCTCGGCCTGCTCGCCCGCGGACGGTTCCGCGCCGCCTTGCCCCCGGATTCGCCGCTGGTGGCTCTGCTCAACCGGGCGCTCGAAGAAGGCGCGCCGGTGCGGGAACGCGGCGTGGACATCAATCTCTATGGCCTGCCGCCGTTCGAGGCCGACGGCGCGGCCGCGCCTCTGGGCGACGGTTCGATCCTCCTCACCCTGCATGTGAAGGGCGGGGCCTTCGCCGAGCTCGGAGGCGACGCCGCCGGACTGCGTTCGATCATGGGGCTGGGCCGGATGCTGGCCCATGAGATCAAGAACCCCCTCGCCGGCATCCGCGGCGCGGCCCAGTTGCTGAAGGCCGGCGCCCGGGCGGAGGACGTGCCGCTGGCCCAGCTGATCGTCGATGAGACCGATCGGGTGAAGCGCCTGGTCGATCGCATGGAGGTCTTCGCCGACGACGCCCCTCCGGCGCGCGATCCGGTCAACATCCACGAAGTGCTCGACCGCGTGCGGGCGCTGGCGGCCAACGGCGTGGCCGACGGCCTCTCCCTGCGCGAGCAGTACGACCCCTCGCTGCCGCCGACCCCCGGCGACGAGGACCAGCTGATCCAGATCTTCCTGAACCTGGTCAAGAACGCCTCCGAGGCCGCCCACGCCCGCGGCGACGGGCGCGGCGAGGTGGTGATCACCACCGCCTACCGCCATGGCGTTCGCGTGCGCTCCGGCAAGGGGCGTCAGCCTCGCGGCGCACCCCTGGAGGTGCGGGTGCAGGACAACGGGCCCGGCGTGCCGGCGCATCTGCGCGAGAGCCTCTTTCAGCCCTTCGTCACCACCAAGCAGAACGGCGCGGGCCTCGGCCTGGCGCTGGTCTCCAAACTGGTCGCCGCCCACGGCGGCCTGATCGACTTCGACTCCGAGCCCGGGCGAACGGTCTTCCGGGTGCTGCTTCCCATCGCTTCTGAGAAGGACGTTTCGGCATGAGTGTCGCCGGCAAGAAGATTCTCATCGCGGATGACGACTCGTCGATCCGGCTGGTCCTGTCGCAGTCCTTCACGCGTCTCGGCTATCAGGTGCGGGCCACGGGGAACGCCTCGACCCTCCTGAAGTGGGTCTCCGACGGCGAGGGCGATCTGGTCATCACCGATGTGATGATGCCCGACGAGAACGTCTTCGACGTGCTGCCGCGGATCCGCAAGGAGCGGCCCAAGCTGCCCGTCATCGTGATGAGCGCGCAGAACACCCTGCTCACGGCCGTCAACGCCGCCGAGATCGGCGCGTTCGACTATGTGCCCAAGCCCTTCGACCTGGACGACATGACCAGCGTCGCCCGCCGGGCCCTGTCACGCCCGGCCGACGCCGAGGCCTCCCGCGCCCAGGCCCGCGCCATGCGTGACGAGCGCCTGCCCCTGATCGGCCGTTCCGCGCCGATGCAGGAGGTCTACCGGACCATCGCGCGGCTGGTGGGGGCCGACCTCACCGTGCTGATCCTGGGCGAATCGGGGACCGGCAAGGAGCTCGTCGCCCGGGCCCTGCACGACATGGGACGTCGGAAGGACGGCAAGTTCGTCGTCATCAACCTCGCCGCCACGCCGCGCGAGCGCGTGGAGGCGGAGCTGTTCGGCCGCGCTGACGGCGACTCGGGAAAGCTCGTGGAGGCCGACGGCGGGACGCTGTTCCTGGACGAGATCGGCGACATGCCGCTGGACGCCCAGACGCGGCTGCTGCGGGTGATCGACGGCTCGGAACCGGCGCTGAACCCCAAGACCGGCCGCCGGCCCAATGTCCGGATCATCGCGGCGACCAATCGCGACCTGCGCGCCCTCATTCAGCAGGGGCTCTTCCGCGAGGACCTCTATTTCCGGCTCAACGTGGCGCCGCTGCGCCTGCCGCCCCTGCGCGACCGGGCCGAGGACATTCCCGACCTGGCCCGTTCCTTCCTGCTGCGCGCCAACCGCGAAGGCCTGCCGTCGAAGACGATCGACCAGGCGGCGCTGGAACGGCTGAAGCTCCACGCCTGGCCCGGCAACGTCCGCGAGCTCGAGAACCTGATCCGCCGCGTCTGCGCCCTCTACGCCGAGGAGCTGATCACCGCCCGAATCGTCGAGAAGGAGCTGGCGGACCAGCAGCCGAGCCAGCCCGGGCAGGAGGGGCCGCTGACCCTGGCCCAGATCGTCGAGCGCCACCTGGGCGGCTATTTCGCCGAACAGCCGGACGGCGTGCCGCCGCCGGGTCTCTATGACCGCGTGCTGGAGGAGGTGGAGCGGCCGCTGATCCAGCTGACCCTGGCCGCCACGCGTGGCAACCAGGTCCGTGCGGCTGAAATCCTGGGGCTGAACCGCAACACCCTGCGCAAGAAGATCCAGGATCTCGGGGTCGATCTGACCCGCGGACGGCGGTGACGCGCCGGCGCTCGACGGCGGTCGGTGAAGATGGCGTAATGGAGCCACATCTGTGTTGAGTTTCGAACACAGTTGAGCCTAGGCTGCCGCCAATGTCGGCGCAGATCCAGGATGGCGAACAGTTGAGCGTACGCGCCCTGCTGGGGCGTGCGCTGCAGTCGCGCTATGCCCTGGTCGGCGGCTATGCGATCGCCGCAGTCCTGACCGCCGTGGCCATCCTTCTGGCCGCCTCGCCGCCGGAGGACGGGCCGCTGCGCCCGGCCTCGACCATCATCCTGACGGTCCTCAGCCTCAATCTGGTGCTGATCCTGGCGCTTGCCGCGCTGGTGGGCTACCGCCTGCTCGCCCTGCTCGACGCCCGGTCGGTGGACGCCGGGGCGCGGCTGCACCTGCGGTTCGTCACCCTCTTCGCCCTGGCCGCCGTCGCGCCGGCGGTCGTGGTGGCGCTCTTCTACGGCGTGTTGGTCAACCGCGGGGTCGACAACTGGTTCAGCCAGCGGGTCCAGACGGTCGTGGAGAACTCGGCCACGGTCGCGCGCTCCTATGTGGAGGACCAGAAGCGCTATATCGGCGAGCACGTGAACCTGATGGCGGTGGACCTGAACCGCGCCGCGCCCGCCCTTGGAACCTCGCCGGTCACCTTCAGCCACTTCCTGGGATATCAGGCGGCCTATCACGGCTTTCCGGCGGCCTATCTGATCGATCGGCAGGGCCGGGTCCTGGCGCGGACGGAGACGGCGGAGGCGCCGCCCTACATCGTACCCCCGGAATCGAGCTTCCAGGCCGCTGACGAGGGCGACATCTCGGTGCCGGCCTTCGACTCCTCGGACCTGATGCGGGCGCTCTATCGCCTCAATGACTATCCGGACGCCTATCTCTATGTGGCGCGGCCGGTCGAGACGGGCATCATCACGCATCTGATCGAGGCCGAGGGCTCCCTCATCTCCTATCGCGAGGCGGCCCAGAGCCGGGCGCGGATCCAGACGGTCTTCATCCTTTCCTATGTGGAGACGGCTCTGCTGGTCCTGGTGGGGGCGGTGTGGCTGGGCATGTCCGCGGCCAATGCGATTTCCGGACCCGTCGGCCGCCTGGTGCAGGCGGCGGGGCGCGTGGCCGGAGGCGATCTGGACGCCCGCGTCCAGGTTGACAACGATCGTGATGAGATCGCGGTATTATCGCGTGCATTCAATAGCATGACGCACGATCTTCAGGTTCAGCAAGAGGCGCTGCGGCGCGCGAGCCAGGAGGCCGAGGAGCGGCGCGAGTTCATCGAGACGGTCCTGTCGGAAGTCAGCGCCGGCGTCATCGGCCTCGACGAATCCGGGGCCATCTCCGCAGCCAACCGTCAGGCGGTCCGCCTGCTGCACCTGCCCGAAGACGGCGCCGACGGGCGTTCGCTCGCCGACCTCGCCCCCGAACTGGCCGCCGTCGTGGGGGAGGCTGCGGCCAGCGGCGAGGCCGAGGCCGAGGTGGACGTCCAGCGCGAGCGCGAGACACACCGGCTCCGGGTCCGCGCCAGCCAGAGCGAGGGCGGCCTGGTCCTGACCTTCGACGACATCACGCGCCTCGTCGCCGCCCAGCGCAACGCGGCGTGGAAGGACGTCGCCCGCCGCATCGCTCACGAGATCAAGAACCCGCTGACGCCGATCCAGCTGTCGGCCGAGCGCCTGCAACGCAAATTCCGCAAGGGTGTCGACGCCGCCGACCTGGAGACCTTCGACCGCTGCACCGACACCATCGTCCGTCAGGTGGGCGACATCGGGCGCATGGTCGACGAGTTCTCGGCCTTCGCCCGCATGCCGGCGCCGAAGTTCGCGCCCCAGGACGCCGCCGAACTGGTCCGCGCTCAGGTCTTCGCCCAGCGGGTGGCCAATCCGGACCTGAAGATCGACCTGGCCGACAGCCTGCCGGAGGTGACGCTGCTCGCCGACGGCCGGATGCTGGCCCAGGCCCTGACCAACATCCTGAAGAACGCCGCCGAAGCGGTGCATGCGCGCCTGGAGGCGACGCCGCGGCCGCCCGGACGCATCGCCGTGCGGATGAGCGTTGAGGACGGCGTCCTGGCCATCGACGTCCAGGACAATGGCGTCGGCCTGCCGGAAAAGGACCGCGACCGGTTGACCGAGCCCTATGTGACGACGCGCGAGAAGGGGACGGGTCTGGGGCTCGCCATCGTCAAGCGCATCCTCGAGGACCACGGGGGCGAACTGATCCTCACCGACGCCGCCCGTGGGCGCGGCGCGCGCGCGATTCTGAAACTGCCGGTCAAGGCGCGCCCCGAGGCGCCCGGGCCCAAGTCCGAACTGCTTGTGGAAGGAGAAGCCCATGGCGGCTGACGTTCTGGTTGTCGACGACGAGGCCGATATCCGCGAGCTTGTGGCCGGAATTCTCGCCGACGAAGGCTATGAGGTGCGCACGGCCTCGGATTCGGAATCGGCCCTGGCCGCCATCCGCGCGCGGCGTCCGGCCATCCTGATCCTCGACATCTGGATGCAGGGCGGCGGCATGGACGGGCTGGAGCTGCTCGACCTGGTCAAGACCCTCGATCCGGACCTCCCGGTCGTGATGATCTCCGGCCACGGCAATATCGAGACGGCGGTCAGCGCCATCAAGCGCGGCGCCTACGACTTCCTGGAGAAGCCGTTCAAGTCCGACCGGCTGCTGCTGGTCGTCGACCGCGCCCTGGAGGCGGCCAACCTGCGGCGGGAGAACCGTCACCTGCGCACCCAGGCCATCATGCCCGAAGGGCTGATCGGCAAGTCGATGGCCGCCCAGCATCTGCGCCAGATGATCGCCAAGCTGGCGGCCGCCAACAGCCGCGTGCTGATCTCCGGCCCGCCCGGCTCGGGCAAGGAGACGGTCGCGCGCCTGATCCACGAAGGCAGCCCGCGCGCGCGGGCCGAGTTCGTCGCCATCAGCGCCGCGGGCATGACGCCGGAGCGGATGGACGTGGAGCTGTTCGGCGTCGAGGGCGACGGCGGACGGCCGAGCAAGATCGGCGTCTTCGAACGCGCCCACGGCGGCACGCTCTACCTGGACGAAGTGGCCGACATGCCGCGCGAGACGCAGAGCCGCATCCTGCGGGTCCTGGTCGAGCAGCGCTTCCGGCGCGTGAACGGCGACGCTGACGTGCAGGTCGATGTGCGGGTGATCTCGTCCACCTCGCGCAATCTGCGCGAGGAGATCGCCGAGGGGCGGTTCCGCGAGGACCTGTTTCATCGCCTGAACGTGGTGCCCGTGGCCGTGCCCGGCGTGGCCGAGCGGCGCGAGGACATTCCGGAGCTGGTGGAGAACTTCATCGAGCGGATCTGCGAGGCGAGCGGCATGTCGCGACGCGTCCTCGCCGAGGACGCCATCGCCGCGCTCCAGGTGCGCACCTGGCCTGGCAACATGCGCCAGTTGCGCAATGTGGTGGAGCGGATGCTGATCCTCTCGGCCGGCGATCCGTCCGAGCCGATCACCGCCGACATGATCCCCACCGATCAGCCGCCCGGCGAAAGCGGCGGCTTGCTCGGCGCGGACAAGATCATCGCCCTGCCGCTGCGCGAGGCGCGCGAGACCTTCGAGCGCGAGTATCTGAGCGCGCAGATGATGCGCTTCTCAGGCAATATCTCGCGGACCGCCGCCTTCATCGGCATGGAGCGGTCGGCCCTGCACCGCAAGCTGAAGTCCCTGGGCCTCTCCGGAGCCCGTGCGCTCGAGGAGGGCGTGGAATAGTCATGGGTCGCATCGCCTATGTGAACGGCCGCTACACACCGCACGCCGAGGCCGCCGTGCACATCGAAGACCGGGGCTACCAGCTCGCCGATGCGGTCTACGAGGTCTGGGCCGTGTTCGACGGCAAGCTTGCCGATGCCGAAGGGCACTTCGCCCGCCTGTCGCGCTCGCTCGGCGAACTGCGCATACCCGAACCCATGAGCCGCGGCGCGCTCACGGTCGTCCTTCGCGAGGTCCTGCGCCGCAACCGGATCCGCAACGGCATGGTCTATCTGCAGGTCAGCCGCGGCGTGGCGCCGCGCGACCACGCCTTCCCGACGGCGCCGGTCAGCCCGGCTGTGGTGGTGACCGCCAAGGCTGTCGACCACGCCGCGGCGGAGGCCAAGGCCGCCAAGGGGGTCTCGGTGATCACCACGCCGGAGAACCGCTGGGGCCGCTGCGACATCAAGACGGTCGGCCTGCTGCCCAATGTGCTCGCCAAACAAGCGGCCAAGGAGCGGGGGGCGGCCGAGGCCTGGTTCGTGGACGAGATGGGGCTGGTGACGGAGGGCGCCTCGTCCAACGCCTGGATCCTCGACCGGGACGGCGTGCTGCGCACGCGCGACACCAACGCCAACATCCTGCGCGGCGTCACCCGCCTGACCCTGTTGGAGGTCATTCGCGAGGCGGGCCTGACGGTCAGCGAGAAGCCCTTCAGCCCCGCCGAGGCGGTCGAGGCCCGGGAGGCCTTCATCACTGGCGCGGGCTCGCTCGTCCTGCCGGTCGTCCAGGTCGACGGCAAGCCGGTCGGGGAGGGCCTTCCCGGTCCGGTGGCGAAACGGCTCCGGGCTCTCTATATCCAGCGGGCGAAAAACACCGCCGTCTGACGGGACGGCGATTGCGCGTGCGCGCGCCGTTGGACTAGCTTCGAGACTGTGTGTGGGGGCGCGTGGCCCCTTCGTTGGAGAAAAGGCGGAATAGCCATGAGCGACAAGAAACAGAACCTGCAGGACACCTTCCTCAACAGCGTCCGCAAGGCCAAGACCCCCCTGACCATCTTCCTCGTCAACGGCGTCAAGCTGCAGGGCGTGGTCAGCTGGTTCGACAACTTCTGCGTTCTGCTCCGTCGCGATGGCCAGTCGCAGCTGGTCTACAAGCACGCCATCTCCACCATCATGCCGGCCCAGCCCGTTCAGCTGTATGAGCCGGCGGAAGACGAGAACGATTGAGTTCCAAGTCCATAGACCGTGAGGCGCCGGTCCAAGGCGCCGTCATCATCCATCCCGAGCATGAGGGGCGGGACTCCTCCCGCGCCTCCGAGGCCCGTCTGGAAGAGGCCGCCGGCCTCGCCCTCGCGCTCGATCTGCAGGTCCGCGAGGCGCTCATCGCCCCGCTGCGCAAGCGCACGCCCGCCACCCTGTTCGGCAAGGGCAAGGTCGAGGAGATCGGCGCGATCTGCGAGGCGGCCGACGCGTCCGTCGCCGTCGTCGACGACAGCCTGACGCCGGTCCAGCAGCGCAACCTGGAAAAGGCCTGGAAGGTCAAGGTCATCGACCGGACCGGGCTGATCCTGGAGATCTTCGCCCGCCGGGCCCGCACGCGCGAGGGCCGCCTTCAGGTCGAGCTCGCCAGGCTCTCCTACGAGCGCTCGCGCCTGGTCCGCACCTGGACCCACCTGGAACGCCAGCGCGGCGGCTTCGGCGTCATGGGCGGCCCCGGCGAGACTCAGATCGAAACCGACCGCCGGCTGCTGGCGGAAAAGATCGGGCGACTGAAGAAGGAGCTGGTGGAGGTGCGCCGCACGCGCACCCTGCAGCGTTCGGCGCGAAAGCGCAGGCCCTATCCGGTCGTGGCGCTGGTCGGCTATACGAACGCCGGCAAGTCGACCCTTTTCAACCGCCTGACCCAGGCCGAGGTCATGGCCGAGGACATGCTCTTCGCCACCCTCGACCCGACCTTGCGGATGCTGAACCTCCCCGACGGCCGGCCGGCCATCCTGTCGGACACGGTGGGCTTCATCTCCGACCTGCCGCACGAACTGGTGGAAGCCTTCCGCGCGACCCTGGAAGAGGTGCGCGAGGCCGACGTCATCCTGCACGTGCGCGACATCGCAAGTCCCGACAGCGACGCCGAAGCCGCCGACGTGCGCGAGGTGCTCGAGCGCCTGGGCGTGGACATGGACGAGCGCCGCGTGCTGGAGGTCTGGAACAAGGTCGACCTGGTGCCCGCCGAGGATCGCGAACTGCTGGAGGGCGACGCCCGGCGGGCCCATCCGCCGGCCCTGCTGGTCTCCGCGGTCAGCGGCGAAGGGCTGGACGAACTGCTGCGCACCGTGGCCGGCCTCGTCGACGAGGCGCCGCCCATCGAAGCGCGTCTGCCGCCGGGGGAGGGCGCGGCCATCGCCTGGCTCTACCGCAACGGCCGGGTGGTCGAGCGCGAGACGGGCGACGATGGGGCGGTTCGCATGGCGGTCCGTTTGAGCCCCAAGGCGCTCGGGCAGTTCGAGCAGCTCTTCCCGCAGGCGGTCCTCACCGGCGTCGAGCGCAGCGGCGAGATCTAGCTGCGCTCAGCGGCCTTGGCGGCGTCCCAGAAGGCGTCCATCTCCTCCAGGTCGGACTGGTCGGGCGTTCGCCCGCGCTCGGCCAGGGCCTGTTCGATGAAGCGGAAGCGGCGCACGAACTTCGCATTGCTCGAGCGCAGGGCGTCCTCCGGCTCGATGTCGAGCTTTCGCGCGAGATTGGCGATGACGAACAGCACGTCGCCAAGTTCCCCCCGCAGGGCGTCGTGATCCCGCGCCTCGATCTCGGCCTCCATCTCCGCGATCTCCTCGCGGAGCTTCTCCAGGACGAAGGCGGTATTGGGCCAGTCGAAGCCCACCCGGGCGGCCCGCTTGGTCAGCTTGACGGCGCGGGTCAGGGCCGGCAGCCCCCGCGGGACGTCGTCGAGCAGGCTCTGGTCGCGGCCCTTGCCGGCGCGCTCCTGCGCCTTCATGGCCTCCCAGGCGGCGGTCTGCTCCTCTCCCGAGGCGAAGCTGGCGTCGCCGAAGACGTGGGGGTGGCGGCGGATCATCTTGTCGTTGATGGCGCGGGCCACGTCCTCGAAGCCGAACGCCCCCTGTTCCTCGGCGATCCGTGAGTGGAAGACCACCTGCAGCAGCAGGTCCCCGAGCTCCTCCTTCAGGTCGGCCAGATCGCCGCGTTCGATGGCGTCGGCGACCTCATAGGCCTCCTCCACCGTATAGGGGGCGATGGTGGCGAAGGTCTGTTCCAGATCCCAGGGACAGCCGGTCTCCGGATCGCGCAGCCGCGCCATGATCTCGAGCAGCCGCGCGAGCGGCGGCAGGTCATTCGGCGGGGCGGGCGACGGCATGGATCTCCTCGGCGGTCTTGGGCTCTGCGCCGAATTCCGGTGCGGCTTCGGCAAGGTCGCGCTCGTCCAGGGCGCTGCGGATCTCGGCATGACGTTCGGCGGTCAGGGGATAGTTGAGCACGATCCAGCCGGCGATCAGCGACAGGGCGGCGGGTACGGCCAGGAACATGATCTGGAGACCCACGAGACCTGAGCCGGAGTCCGCCGTGCGGGCGTTGAAGCCGATCAGGTCGAGGCCGACATAGGTGACGCCCACGGCTGCTGCGGAGCCGATCTTCACCGTTCCGCTGAGCAGCGCATAGAGCAGGCCCGTGCGGTCGGCGCCCGTCGCCAGGCGCTCCTCGTCGCCGACATCGGCCATCATCGCCCGCAGCAGGAAGGGACCGGCGGAGAAGGGCAGGCCGATGAGGAACATGAGCAGGGCGGCCACCGGCCAATTGCCCGGCGGGATGACCAGGGCGCCGGCGGTGACGATGGCGTAGAAGACCGTGGCGATGGCCAGCGCCCTGTGCTTGCCCGTCCGGTAGGCCAGTCGCGTCCACAGCGGGCCGCCGATCAGGCCCCCGATGAAATAGACGAGCAGCAGGCTGCCGGCCTCGGCCTTGTCGAAGCCCTTCACGCGCTCGAAGAAGAAGAAGAACAGGGCCCCGGTGATCGCCGGGCCCGTGCCGATGGCCAGGTCGGCGGCCAGCAGGCGGCGCACGCTGTCGCGGCGGAAGAGCTGAAGATACTCCTTGAAGCCCGAGCGGTGCGGCGGCGTCGTCAGGATGGGCTCCGGCACCTTCAGGAGGGCGAGGCCCATGGTCAGCGGCAAGAGCAGGATGATGAACCAGCCCATGGCCTCGACGCCGATGGCGTGGCTGGGGACGCCCAGCAGGCCGAGCAGCGGGGGCAGGGTGAGCACGAGGATCATCCCCACAACATTGCCGCCCTGCCACCAGGCGTAGATGCGGGACCGTTCGTCGTAGCCGGGCGACAGAACCGAGCCCCAGGAGAGGTGGGCGAGCGTCGCGATGGAGAAGCCCGCATAGACCACCAGCAGCCACAGCCACAGATAGCCGACGCCGACGCCGACGCCCGGCTGGGCCATGAACAGCATGTAGGCCGCCAGCATCAGGATCGGCGCGCTGATGGCGAACCAGAGGCGGAAGCGGCCCAGGCGGGTGCGCGTCTTGTCCATCACCCCGCCGATGAAGGGGTCGAAGGCGATGTCCAGGAGACGGACGCCCATGAAGGCCGTGCCCACGGCCGAGAGGTTCAGACCAAGCTCGTTGGCGTAGAACTCCGGCAGGTACACCACGAGCGGCAGGCCGAGCCCGGCGAGCGGCAGGCAGGG
The DNA here is from genome assembly GCF_013911965.1 of Phenylobacterium sp. Taxonomy (GTDB): domain Bacteria; phylum Pseudomonadota; class Alphaproteobacteria; order Caulobacterales; family Caulobacteraceae; genus Phenylobacterium. The sequence goes on from NZ_JACESE010000002.1 coordinate 287,194, forward strand.
GGCGGCGAGCGCCGCGAGGGTCAGGCTCGAACGGCGATCAGCGGACATGGGCACTCTTTCCGGGAATACGGCGCAGAACGCGGCCGATCAGACTGCGGCGGGCGAGCCGGCGCAAGCCGTGATCAGCGCAGGGCGTAGAGCTGGCCGCGGCTGAGCCGCCGGGCGAAGCTGTCGAAGGTGCGTTCGGCGTCGGCCCAGACCGAACCGTGACGCGCGTCGGTGATGTCGGTGGCGTACCAGTCGTAGCGGATCGGCGTGACCTTGCCATCGAAGCTCACCGTCCGGCCCGTGATGCGGGCGCCGCCCACCGAGAAGCTGCGGAAGGACAGGCCGGGCCTGTCCGACATCTCCTTGCGCGTCGGGCGGTTGGGCTTGGCGTCCTCGAGCACGAGCTCCACCCGGCCGCCGATCATCACGCCGGTGCGGGAGAGTTCGCGGGCGACGTCGCCTTCCAGCTCCTCGGCCAGGGCTTCGATTTCCGCCAGGCCGTAGGTGGAGACCGCCTTTTCGCGCAGCTCCTCGCTCAGAGTGACGCTGACGGTGGCCGAAGGCTGCGGCCGCGTGCGGTCGGCGGCTGCGGGAGCGCCAGCGGCGAGGAGCAGGAAGCCGGACAAGAGGGCGAGGCAGGTGCGACGCATGGAAGTCCCCCAGAATCGGACTTGGTCAGGGTGCGGCGAAAGAATGGCGCGACTATGGCCTCGCTCGGCCGTTCAGGCCACCGCCGCCAGCCCGTTTTCCTCCAGAGTCCGCCAGATCGACTCGGCGTCCTCCGCAAAGCCGAAGAGGTGCAGATCCTCCGGCGCGATCATCCCGTGACGCACAAGGGTCTCGAAGTTCACCACCTCGCGCCAGTAGGCCTCGTCCACCAGGCAGATCGGTATGGGCGGGCTCTTGTGGGTCTGGCGCAAGGTCAGCAGTTCGAAGAATTCGTCCAGGGTCCCGAAACCGCCTGGAAAGATCACCAGCGCGCTGGCCCGCATCGCCAGGTGCATCTTGCGCATGGCGAAGTAGTGGAAGCGGAAGGTGAGATCGGGGGTGGAATAGGGGTTCGGCGCCTGCTCGTGCGGCAGGGTGATGTTGAATCCGATGGACGGCGCGCCGGCTTCGAAAGCCCCGCGATTGGCCGCTTCCATGATCCCGGGGCCGCCCCCGGTGGCGATCACATTGTGCCGGCCCGCTTCGCCGTCGACCAGGGCGCCGCCGCGCTCGGAGGCCAGGCGGCCGAAGGCGCGGGCGATCCCATACCAGCGGCCGGCCTCGCCGGGACCGTCCTCCGAGACGCGGGCGCTGCCGAACACCACGATGGTCGACAGCACGCCCCACCGCCGCAGCGCCTCGTCGGCCTTGGCGAACTCGAGCAGGAAGCGGACGCCCCGCATGGAGTCGCCCAGCAGGAACTCCTGATCCAAAGCGGCCAGCCGATAGGAGGGGGCGGCGAGTTGCTCGCGATTGGCGGGCGGCTCCGGTGGCTGGGGCATGGTCTGAACTCCGGCGGCGGTTGACGAGCGAAGCAAGGGACAGTTCTGGCCGGCTCAATTCGGCACAGTGGGAGCCGGCGCCCCGGATTCCGGCTGCGAAAGGGGCGAAAATCCTTTGGTTACCCGGATTTCAACCCATTTGCAGGCGTGACACCCGCTTCCGCCCTTGGCAGTGTCGAAAGCCGATTCTCAACCTGGAGCCATCCATGAACACCTCCGACCTGATCGACCGCGTCGCAGCCGCCGATGAGAAGCTGACCAAGGCGCAGGCCAAGCAGATCGTCGACGGCGTCTTCGCCGCGATCCGCGATGCGGCCGTGCGCGGCGAGGAAGTGTCCCTTCCGGGCTTCGGCAAGTTCAAGGTGCAGAACAAGCCCGCCCGGCAAGGCCGCAACCCGCAGACCGGCGAGACGGTGCAGATCGCCGCCTCCAAGAAGGTCTCCTTCCAGCCGGCCAAGGCCCTGAAGGACGCGGTCAACGGCTGATCGTCTCGGATCGGGCCCGCCGCCGACCCCCGCTGCGCGCGGGCGGCCGGGCGGCGGCGCCCGCCGCGGGACGACGATCTAGGCGTCGCGCCGCGACCGACGGTCCTCGATCGCCACCTCTATCAGCCGCCACCCCTCGTCGTCGCCCACGAGCGCCCTGGCGTGCTCTTCGGGGAGATGCGGCGTGTCGGGCGGCCCGACCACGGCCCGCATGTAGCGGCCGGTCTCGCGAACCTGAACCGCCACGTCGCCGTGCTGACGGCGCAGGCGTTCGGTGATCTGATCCACCAGCGGGTCCACCTCGGCGCTGTCCAGCTTGCGGGGCGCCCCGTCGGTCAGTTCGACGATCGCCACCCGCATGGCGTTGACGCCGTCGCGCAGGATCGACAGGGCGATGAAGCCCGCGGCCACTGCATCGGCCCACCAGAGACCGAAGGCGACGCCGCCGATGCCCAGTATGGCGGCCAGCCCGGTCTGCCAGTCGGCCTTGTTCATCAGCGCGTCGGTGTGCAGCACCTTGTCGGCGATCTTCCGCGCCAGGGGCAGTTTCATGCGGCCGAGGATCACCGGCGGGATCACCGAATAGGCGAGTGCGGCCATCATCGGCCAGCCGAGCCAGACCTCCTGCCCGAACCACCTCACCGATCCGATCGTCGGGTGCTCGCCCTTGGCCAGGGTCATGGCCGACTCGTAGACCATCAGCGCGCCCATGGCGGTCAGAGCCGTTGCGGCGATCAGGAAGGCCAGGGAGTTGGCGCGCTGAAAGCCGAAGGGGAAGCGCCGCGTGGCGGGTTTCCGCTCCAGCTTCATGGCGATCAGGAAGGCCACCGGCGGCAACAGGCTGAGCATGTCTTCGATCCAGGCGGTCCGCAGGGCCTGGCTGCCGCCCATGACGAGGGCGAGGACGGTCACGATCGACAACTGGAAGCCCAGGCTGATCCACGCCAGCCGTCCGGCCGTTCGCATCGCCTCTTGAACGTCTGACGGAAGGTTCGGAGCCGGTTCGGTCATTGGCCGCGCCCGCGCGTCTCGGCGGAGATGGCCCGGTCGAGGGCCAGCAGGAAACCGTTCTCTCCCGCCCGCACGGCCAGGACGCGCTCCTCGCCCTCCGGAGAGCCGCTGAGGCGTCCGGCGGGCCGCGACAGGCCCAGGTGCGACTTGAACGGCGTGGCGGCCGGGAGGCCGCCGCCGATGACATGGATCTGGCCCTTCTCCAGGGCGGCGACCAGCTGGTGAGCCTCGCCCGTCTGAAACGCCGCCTGCGCGTCCAGCTGGCGGGCGAGCCGGAGAATGATGGCCCGATCAGCCTCCACGTCCGGGCCCTGGACCAGGCCAGCCTTCAGGACGCCCCCGCTCACCTGAGAGGTCGTCCGGGCCGGGTCCCTGTGGAGCCCGCACCCGCCAGCGCGACGCCGGCCAGGCATGCAACCAGGAGATTTTTCACGTCCGTCCTCAACCTTGCTGACGGCTCTAACGGCTCAGCCGGTGCGCAGTTCAGCCCCGGCGCGGGCCGCGATCCTCGTCCCTGCGGCGATCGTTGCGGCGAAGCTGGAACGACCGCGTGGGCTCCCCGGTTCGTGGTTGATCTGTTCCTGGGGAGTTTCCGGTGTCGCTAGCAGACCAACCATCTCACGGCCGTCCGAACGGCCTGGCCGCAGGCGCGGCTGTTTTCAGAAAGACCCGCGCCGCCTTCGACCGTCGCGGGCCCTTCGCCAGCGCCGAACGTGCGCCGAGCGTGACCTTCACCGCACCGGGGGGCAAGCGCATCACGCTGGCCACCGACCGCGTGCGGGCGCGGCCGGCCCTGTCGTCCACCCTTTCCGGGGCCATCGGGATGACCGCCGTGGGGCTGGGGGTCTGCGGGCTGCTGTTTCCGCGCACGACGGCGCGGAAGGTCGGGCTCAAGGCGGGGCCGGCGACGGTGATGGCGCTCTTCGGACTGCGCGAACTGGCCACGGGGCTGCGGCTGGTCTCCGACCCGACGCGGACCTCGACCCTGTGGGCCCGGACGGCCTTCGACCTCTTCGACATCGCCGTGCTGAAGGCGCTGGACAACCACCGCAATCCCCGCCGCGGAGCAGCGCGGAGCGCACTGGGTTTCGTCCTGGCGGTCACCGTCCTCGACATCCTCGCCGGCGCCCGTCTCAGCCATGTCCAACGCAACTGCGAAACGGGAGACCGCTGATGAAGGCGCTGTGCTGGCAGGGCAAGAAGGACCTCCGCTGCGAGGAGGTGCCTGACCCGATCATCGAGGCGCCGCGGGACGCCATCGTCGAGGTGACGAGCTGCGCCATATGCGGCTCGGACCTGCACCTGTGGGACGGGCTGGTCCCCACCATGTGCAAGGGCGACGTCATGGGCCACGAAATGATGGGCCGCATCGTCGACGTCGGCAAGGAGGCCAACGGCTCCGGCGGCGGCCTGAAGGTCGGCGATCGGGTTGTCGTTCCCTTCACCATCGTCTGCGGCGAATGCGAGCAGTGCCGGAAGGGGAACTACTCCGTCTGCCGGCGCACCAACCGCAACGCGGCCCTCGGCGACGCCTTCTTCGGGCACCACACGGCCGGGATCTTCGGCTATTCGCACATCACCGGCGGCTATGCGGGCGGGCAGGCGGAGTATCTGCGCGTGCCCTATGCCGACACCACCCTGATCAAGGTGCCCGAAGGCCCCTCCGACGAAACCCTGCTCTTCCTGGGCGACATCTTCCCGACCGGCTGGCAGGCGGCCTGGCAGTGCGACATCCAGCCGACCGACACCGTGGCGGTCTGGGGCTGCGGCCCGGTCGGTCAGTTCGCCCTGCGCGCGGCGCGGATGCTGGGCGCAGAGCGCGTGATCGCCATCGACGACGTGCCCGAACGGCTCGTCATGGCCCAGGAAGGCGGCGCCGAGACCATCGACCGCAGCCAGGTCAATGTGCTGGCCCAGCTCAACGAGATGACCAGGGGTGAAGGGCCCGAGAAGTGCATCGACGCCGTCGGCATGGAGGCGCACGGACCGACGCCGGCGCTCGAGATGATCGACCGGGTCATGACCGGCCTGAAGATGGAGACCGAGCGGCCGACCGCCGTGCGCGAGGCCATCATGGCCTGCCAGGTCGGCGGAACCGTCTCCATCGCCGGCGTCTATGGCGGACTGGCCAACATGATCCCGCTCGGCGCGCTCATGAACAAGGCCCTGACCATCCGGACGGGACAGACCCACGTCCAGCGCTGGGCCAAGGAGCTCCTGCAGCGGATCGAGAACGAGGAGATCGACCCGGCGGTCATCGTCACCCACGTGGAATCCCTGGCCCGAGGACCGGAAATGTACCGCAAGTTCCGGGACAAGGAGGATGGCTGCGTGAAGGTGGTGCTGAAGCCGCGCTGAAGCGCCCTTCCGACGAGTGGACGCCGGTCGTCGGAGGAACCGGGCGCCGACAGGGAAGCTGGAGCGTGGCGCGATCCAAGTCCCCGGGATCGCGCCATGTCCTGGCGTCAGGCGATCTTGTCGTCGGCGTCGTCCATGAGGATGCGCGAGGAGTCGCCGAGCGGGTCGTCATACTGGCCGGAGCGCAGGGTCCACCAGAAGGCGCCGAGGCCCGCCAGGCCCAGCAGCAGTGAGATCGGCGCCAGGAAGAGGACGATGTCCATCAGGACCTCCCGACCGCGTGCATGCGCAGCGCGTTGAGGGTGACCACGAGCGAGGAGCCCGACATGGCGAGCGCCGCCACCAGCGGGTTGACGAAGCCCAGCATGGCCGCCGGCGCGGCCACCACGTTGTAGAGAGCCGAGAAGCCGAAGTTCTCGAGCGCGCGGCGGCGGGCGGCGCGGGCGATGACGATGGACTCGGCCACGATCAGCAGCCCCTCGCCAGAGAAGACGAGATCGGCGGCGTTCTGGGTGGCGTCCAGCGCGGCCCCGGGAGCCATGGCGGCGTGCGCCTTGGCGAGCGCGGCGGCGTCGTTCAGGCCGTCGCCGACCATCAGCACCTTGCGGCCTGCTGCGGCATGGGCCTCGATGGCGGAGGCCTTGTCCTCGGGCGACAGGCCGGCGCGCCAGGCTTGGATGCCGGCGGCGGTCGCCGCCCGCTCCACCGGCCCCGGCAGGTCGCCCGACAGCACTTCGACGCTCAGGCCGAGGGCGCGGAGCTGGGCGACCGCCTCGGCGGCGTCCGCCCGCAGGTGATCGGAGAAGCGGAAGCGGACCTTGGTGTCGCCGTCGAAGCCGAACCACAGCTCGGTCTCGCCCCCGGCCCGCCCTTCGACGCCCACGAAGCTGGCGCGGCCGAGGCGGGCGCGGCGGCCGTCGATCAGGCCCTCCACGCCCTGGCCGGCGATTTCCCGCACCTCGGTGGCCCGTGGGCCGCTGCGGCCGGCCTCGGCCGCCAGCGCCCGGGCGAGGGGATGGGCCGAGGCCCGGGCCAGGGGCGCGGCGAGCTTGAGGGTCGTGGGGCAGGGGTCGATCAGCCGCGGCCGCCCTTCGGTCAGCACGCCGGTCTTGTCGAAGACCACGTGCTCCACCTCCGCCAGCCGTTCGAGCGCGGCGCCGGACTTGACCAGAACGCCCTTGCGGAACAGCCGGGCCGAGGCGGTGATCTGCACGGCGGGCACGGCCAGGCCCAGGGCGCACGGGCAGGTGATGATCAGGACGGCGACCGCGCGCAGCAGGGCTTCGCGCGGACCAAGGCCCAGCGCCCAGCCGCCGGCGAAGGTCAGGGCCGCCAGGGTGTGGACGACGGGCACGTAGACGGCGGCAGCCTTGTCGGCCAGCCGTACATAGAGGGACTTGGTCTGGGCGCCGGCCTCCACCAGCCGGGCGATGGCGGCGACGGCGGAATCCTCGGACCGCGCCAGGGTGAGCAGGCGAAGCGAGCCGGACAGGTTCACCGCGCCGGCGCGGCAGGTGTCGCCAGGCCGGACCGGGACGGGCGCGGTCTCTCCCGTCAGCAGGGCGTTGTCGAGCTCGGAGACGCCGTCCTCGACAAAGCCGTCGACAGGGATGCGGTCGCCTGGACGGACCAGCACGCGCTCGCCGACGGCGATGTCGCCGAGCGGTTTGACGCGTTCCGCCCCGTCGGGTCCCACCACGGTGGCGCTGGGCGCCTGGAGGGCCAGAAGGTCGGCCGCCGCGCTGCGGGCGCGGGCGCGCAGACGGTGATCCAGCCAGCGGCCGATGAGCAGCAGGAAGAGCAGCGAAACGGCGGCGTCGAAATAGGCGTCGCGCCCATGCAGTATGGTCTCGACGAAGCTGATGAACAGGGTGAGGACGACGCCGATGGAGATCGGCACGTCCATGTTGGCGCGGCCCGCCTTCAGCGACCGCCAGGCGGACTCGAAGAAGGGCATGCCGGCATAGAGCGCGCAGGGCGTGGCCACGAGGGCCGACAGCCAGAGCATCAGGTTCCGGGTGGCCGGGCCCAGCTCCTGCCCGAACAGGCCGGCCCAGACCGGGACCGAAAACATCATGGCGTTGCCGGCGCCGAAGGCGGCGACGGCCAGGGCCAGCACCAGACGGCGGCTCTCCTGATCGTGCGCCTTGGCCGCCTGTCCGGGATCGAAGGGCGTGGCCGGATAGCCGAGCCGATCGAGCGTCATGATCACCCGGCCGGCGTCGCCGCGGCCGCCCCGGAAGCGGACGGACAGCCGCCCCTCCGTCAGGTTGAGGCGGGCGCTGGCCACGTCGGGCAGCTCGGCCAGGCTCTTCTCGATCTTGGCCATGCAGCCCGCGCAGCGGGCGCCCTTCACCAGCAGATCGAGGGAGGCCCCGCCGCTCTGGTCCTTGCGGACGAAAGCCGAGAAGTCGGGGGCCGCGGAGAGGGTGTCGTGGGTCAGCGCCATGTCAGCCGCCGTTCGGCTTCGAAGAGCCGTCCTTCCTGGTCGTGGCCCTGGACCCAGAGGTCCCAGGCGCCGGTTTCCGCCGGAACCGCAGCGCGGTAGCGGCCGGGGCTGACCTCCGAGAAGGCCATCTCGATCCGGCCGGCTTCGGTCGCCGGGCGCTGGAGATGGCCGGAGAGCTTCAGCTCGGTCACGGGCGCGCCCTGGCGGTCGGCGATCTCGACCAGAACCGCGCCGTCCTCGACGGTGGCGGCGGCCCGCCAGCCGAGCTTCTTCTGCGCCGCCTGCTGGGCGAGACGGCTGTTATAGGCCAGGCCGTCCTCATAGGGCGTGACCGAGACCTCGCCGGGGTAGCTGCGCAGGGCGACCGTCAGGAAGACGGCGTTCACGGCGATGATGACGCCGAAGAAGGCCACCATCCCGGCCAGCACGTGCCAGCCTGTGATGCGGAATTCGCGGGTCGGTTCCATGAGGCTCATCGGGCGTTCGCCGCTCCGGACAGGAAGGTGGTGGAGACATCGGACACGCGGTCGCCGGCCTCGATGCGGAAGGCGGCGGGCATGTTCTCAGACGGCAAGGCCGAGGCCGGCGCAGTGACCAGGACCCGGACGGCGCGCACCTGGTTCGGCTCGACCGTCACCGAGATGGGGCCCGGGGTCGCGTCCTCGCCGGGCGTCTTGAGGGTCACGCCCGCCACGCCGGAGAAGCTGATCCGGGCGGTCATCGGCTCGAAGGTCCGGTTGGCGATCTTCAGCGTGTAGCCGTTGCGGATCGCCCCGTCGTGCAGGCGCACGAAGGTGGGGTTGCGGTCCCGCAGCACGTGCATGTCGAGCGGGGTGCGGACCGAGAAGCCCCAGGCCATCACGGCGGCGACGAGGACGAGAGCCACCGCGTAGTAGATCGTGCGCGACCGGACCAGCTTGTAGACCGGCTTTTCGCTCCTGGACCGCGCGGCGACGGCGGAGTCGGTGTCGTAGGCGATGAGCCCCTTGGGCCGCCCGACCTTGCCCATGATGTCGTCGCAGGCGTCGATGCAGAGGCCGCAATTGATGCACTCCAGCTGCGGTCCGTTACGGATGTCAATGCCCATCGGACAGACCACGACGCAGGCGTGGCAGTCGACGCAGTCGCCGCGGCCTTCCCAGGTCGCGCCCTTCTTGTGCGGGCCGCGCGGTTCGCCCCGGTCGAAGCGGTAGGTCACCTGCAGCGAATGCTCGTCGAGCATGGCGCCCTGGATCCGGGGCCAGGGGCACATGTAGGTGCAGACCTGCTCGCGCATCGTCCCGGCGAGCGCATAGGTGGTGAAGGTCAGGATGGCGCAGGAGAGGTAGGCGCTGACCGGCGCCTGGCCGACCCAGAAGTCGCGGATCAGGGTCGGCGCGTCGTGGAAATAGAAGATCCAGGCGCCGCCCGTGCCGAAGGCCACGGCGATCCAGGCGGCGTGCTTGCCGAACTTCCGCCAGGCCTTGTCGAAGGACCAGGGCGAGGCGTCGAGCTTCATGCGGGCGTTGCGGTCGCCCTCGAACAGCCGCTCGATATAGATGTAGAGGTCGGTCCAGACGGTCTGCGGACAGGCGTAGCCGCACCACAGCCGCCCGAAGAGGGCGGTGACCAGGAAGAGCGCCAGGGCCGCCATCACCAGCAAGCCGGTGATGAAGTAGACCTCCTGCGGCCAGAGCTGGATGAAGAAGAAGTAGAAGCGCCGCCCGGTGAAATCGACGAGCACGGCCTGGTCCGGCAGGTCGCCGGGGCGGTCCCAGCGGATCCAGGGCGTGACGTAGTAGATGGTGAGCGTCAGGATCAGCAGCGCCCACTTGATCGTCCGCCACCGGCCATGGACCAGCTTCGGGTAGATGGGCGTGCGGCGCTTGTAGAGCCCGCCGTCCGGCCCGCCCTTCTGGCGGGCCTTGGCGGCCGCCGAAACCGGCGCGGCGTGCGCGGGCTTCGACGGCTCGGCCTTGGTGCGGTCGATCACCGTGGTCATGGAAGACCTCACTGGCCCCCGGCGTTGGCGTGGACGTACACGGCCAGCGCCTTCAGCGTCTCAGGGTCGAATCGGCCGGACCAGGCGGGCATGACGCCGTTGCGGCCAGACCAGATCTGGGTGCGGATCTCCTCGCGCGAGGAGCCGTAGAGCCACTCGGCGTCGGTCAGGTTCGGCGCGCCCTGGGCCTTGTCGCCCTGGCCCGTCAGACCGTGGCACGAGGCGCACTGTTCGGCGAAGATCGGCGCCGCGCGGCCGACCGCCGCGGCGTCGGCCTCCCGGCCCGAGAGCCGGACGACGTACTCGGTCAGGTCGCTGATCTGGCCCGCATTGAGCATCTGGTCGCGGCCGAAGGCGGGCATCTGGGAGAAGCGCGCCTCCGGGTGATCGGAACGGACGCCCACCTGAAGCGTGTGGTGGATCTCGTCCAGGCTTCCGCCCCAGAGCCAGACGTCGTCGCGCAGGTTCGGATAGCCCTTGGCGCCCGCGCCGCCGGTGCCGTGGCAGGTGGCGCAGTTGTCGCCGAAGACCGACTGGCCGACGGTCAGGGCATATTCCTGCAGCTCAGGATCGGACTCGATCTCCTGCAGGCTGGCGCGCGTCAGACGGGCCGCCTCGGCCCCGCGCAGGTCCTTCAGAGCCTCGAGCTGCTGGGCCACCTGGGCGCGGTCGGAATGGCCGCGGGTCCCCTTGGTGTAGCCGCTGATACCCGGCCAGGCGGGCATGAGCACCCAGTAGACCGCCGAGAAGACGACGGTCGCCCAGAAGATGTAGAGCCACCAGCGCGGCAGCGGGTTGTCCAGTTCCTTGATGCCGTCCCACTCATGGCCCGTGGTCTCGACACCGGTGACCTCGTCGGCCTCACGCTTGGACATCATGGTCCTCATCATTCTCAAGGGGCAGTTGCGCGGCGCGGCGGAAGGTCTCGCCGTTGCGCGGCCAGAGGGCGTAGAGCACGCCTCCGGCGAAGATGGCGGCGAAGTAGAGGGTCCCGCCCTGCTGGGCGAACTGGGCCACCGTTTCGTAGGTCAGGCCGCTCATCGCAGGCTCTCCTCGGCCTCGTAGGTCGAGAAGTCGACGAGGGTGCCCAGCATCTGGAGATAGGCCACGAGGGCGTCCATCTCCGTCACCTTGGACGGATTGCCGTCGAAGTCGCGCTGCTGGACCTTGTCGCCGTAGCGGGCCTTCAGGTCGCGGCCCGGGGCGAAGGGATCGGCCTGGGCCTGGAGGTCGGCCGCGGCGTTGTCGATCATGGCCTGGGTGTAGGGCACGCCGACCTTGGTCATGGCGGCGACCTTGGCCTGCATGTCGCGGTACTCCAGCTCCCGGTCGGCCAGGAAGGCGTAGGGGGGCATGACCGACTCCGGAACGACCGAGCGGGGGTCGATCAGGTGGTCGCGGTGCCAGGCGTCGGAGTACTTGCCGCCCACCCGCGCCAGATCCGGCCCCGTGCGCTTGGAGCCCCACTGGAAGGGGTGGTCGTACATGCTCTCGGCGGCGAGGCTGTAGTGGCCGTAGCGTTCCACCTCGTCGCGCAGGGGGCGGACCATCTGCGAGTGGCAGGTGTAGCAGCCTTCGCGGATGTAGATGTCGCGCCCGGCCAGTTCGAGGGGCGTATAGGGGCGCACGCCCTCCACCTCCTCGATGGTGCTCTCCAGGTAGAAGAGCGGCGCGATCTCCACCAGGCCGCCGATGGAGACGACGACCAGGATGGCGACGGTGAGGAGCAGGGAGCGCCGCTCCAGGACGCCGTGCTTGTTCCAGATCTGCATGGGAGCCCCCTTACTCGGCTGCGATCAGCGCAGGGGCGGGCGTCGCGGCTTCCGAGGCGATGCTCGGCTGCCGGACGGTACGCCACAGGTTGTAGGACATGATCACCGCGCCGGAGAGGTACATGAGGCCCCCGAGCGTGCGGATGATGTTCTCGATATGCTTGGCCGAGACCGTCTCGACGAAGGAGTTGGCCAGGAAGCCTTGCGGCGTGTACTCGCGCCACATCAGGCCTTCCATGATGCCGGAGACCCACATCGCGCAGATGTAGAGAAGGATGCCGGTGGTCGCGATCCAGAAGTGCCACTCGACCAGGTTGTTCGAGTACAGCCGCTCCTTCTTCCACAGCCAGGGCACCAGGCAGTAGACCGCGCCGAAGCTGATGAAGCCGACCCAGCCGAGCGCGCCGGAATGCACGTGGCCGATGGTCCAGTCGGTGTAGTGGGACAGCGAGTTCACCGCCCGGATGGACATGAGCGGACCCTCGAAGGTCGACATGCCGTAGAAGGCGATGGCCACCACCATCATCCGGATCACCGGGTCGGTGCGCAGCTTGTCCCAGGCCCCCGACAGCGTCATCAGGCCGTTGATCATGCCGCCCCAGGACGGCATCCACAGCATCACCGAGAAGGTCATGCCCAGCGTCTGGGCCCATTGCGGCAGGGCCGTGTAGTGCAGGTGGTGCGGGCCCGCCCAGATGTAGATGAAGATCAGCGACCAGAAGTGGACGATGGACAGGCGGTAGGAATAGACCGGCCGCTCCGCGCGCTTGGGCACGAAGTAGTACATCATCCCCAGGAAGCCGGCGGTCAGGAAGAAGCCCACGGCGTTGTGGCCGTACCACCACTGGGTCAGCGCATCCTGCACCCCGGCGAACAGCGAATAGCTGCGGTGATGCAGCCCGCCCACCGGCATGGCCAGGTTGTTGACCACGTGCAGCAGGGCGATGGTCACGATGAAGGCGAGATAGAACCAGTTGGCCACATAGATGTGGGGTTCCTTCCGCTTCCAGAGCGTGCCCAGGAAGACGAGCAGGTAGGCCACCCACACGACGGTCAGCCAGAGGTCGACGTACCATTCCGGCTCGGCGTACTCACGGCTCTGGGTGATGCCGGCCAGGTAGCCGGTGGCGGCCAGCACGATGAAGAGCTGGTAGCCCCAGAAGACGAACCAGGGCCAGGCGCCGCCGGCCAGCCGCGCCTTCGTCGTGCGCTGCACGACATAGAATGAGGTGGCGATCAGCGCGTTGCCGCCGAAGGCGAAGATGACGCCCGAGGTGTGCAGGGGACGCAGGCGGCCGAAGTTCAGCCAGCCGTGTTCCGGAAAGTAGAGCAGGTTCGGCCAGGAGAGCTGCGCGGCGATGACCACGCCCACCAGCAGACCGACCACGGCCCAGAACATGGTGGCGATGACGCCCGCCCGGACGACGCCGTCGGCGTAACGGTCCTGCGGCGCACGGAAGCGGCCCGACGACAGGCCGACGCTCATCACCGAGAAGGCGATGGTGAAGGCTGCGATCAGGACATAGCCGTGAAAGCGGAAGAGGCGATCGTCCGTGAAGGCCGTCGCGAAGATCGCCCCCAGGGCGCAGAGCCCTGTGAAGGCGAAGAGCAGAAGCGCATCGAGCGGCGCCCGATCCTGCTCGGCGGCGATTTGATTCATGTTCCCCAGCGACTCGGTGCGAAAGACTTCGCTCCCTGTGCGCTGCGCCACGGATGGTGGCTTTGATCCATCTCAAGGCCGCCCGGACGCGGGGCCGGCATCCCATGCGACACGGGGCCGCCGCCCCCAAGTCCGGAGTCGCCGTCATGCCCGCCAAGCCGTCCCCCGCCGCCGCCTTCGACATGCGGCTGCTGTTGGGCTCATCCCTCCTGGCCGGAGCCGGGATCAGTCTCGAACTGGCCTGGCTGCATGCGCGCGAGACCGCCGAGATCTATGGGGTGATCTGCGGCGCAGTTGGGGGCGCTCCGCACTGCGCGGCCTGCTACGCCGCGCCGCTGCTGGCCTGGGCGGGCCTGAGCGTGCTCTTCGGACCGCAGCTTCGCCAACGGTTCGATCCGGCGCGCCAACCGGCGCAGGTCCGACCCTAGTCGGCTGTGAGCAGCGCCACCGGCAGGGTGGCGAACAGGTTCTGGGCCGCCAGGGCGCCGTCGCCGGCGAGGACTTCGCCGGTCAGGCGGTTCACCCATCGCCCCGTGGGGCTCGCCGTCGCCGCAAGCTCCGTCCCGTTCCACCACGCGGAGCTCAGGGTGGGGCCGGATGCGCCCTCCAGGGCGGCCGCCGCGCGAATGGCGCAGGCGACCAGGAGCGGCCCTTCCGGACCACCGCGCTCGAAGGCGAGGACGGAGCCGGACCGCAGGCCGCTCGCCCCTATCGGACGGTAGGCGGCGTCGGAGAACAGGCCCGGCCTGAGCCGGCGCAGCGACAATGTGCGCGCGATCACATGCTGCTTGATCGCTCCGGTGCGCCACGCCTCCACAAGACGCGCCGCCGGCGCGCCGGAGGCCAGAGCCGCCATGCGGAGGGCGTAGTCGACGGGCCGCCGGTTGTCGGGATCGACGAGGCTGAAATCCCAGAACTCGCAGCCCTGATAGGTGTCGGGGACGCCGGGGGCAGCGCAACGCAGCAGGGCCTGCGCTAAGCCGTTGAGGGCTCCGCCGGGGGCGATACGCTCGACGAAGCCATGCAGCTGCTCGCGGAAGGCGCGGTCGTCGAGGCGGCCGACGGTCTCTTCGCGGCAGCGCGTCTCGTACGCCTCGTCCGGGGCCAGCCAGGAGGTGCGCAGCTTGGCCTCGCGCAGAGCCTTGACCTGCCAGCGTCCCACCCGTTCGCCGAAGGCGGCGACGCCCTCGTCATCCTGCGGGTCGAGCTCGGGCGGCCAGGCGCCGACCAGGGTCTGAAGACCCTGATAGACGTCGCCAGGATCCACGTGATCGGGAAGATCGGCGAGCCAGTTTCGGACGTGCAGGGTCCAGAGGTGCGGCCGCTCGCTGAGCACGGCCAGGCGCGCCCGGACATCCTCGCCGCGTTTGTGGTCGTGGGTGGCGGTGGCCAGCATGCTGCGCGGCCATTTGGCGGCCCGGCGGGCCATCGCCGCATGGAACGCCTCCGGCCCATCCCCCAGGCGCGCAGGATCGCAGCCGACATCATTCCGCGAAATCAGCCGGCCGTAGCGATAGAAGGCGGTGTCCTCCACCGACTTGGCCGCCACCGGCGCGCTGAGCTGCTGCAGGGCCTGCAGGGCCTGCAGGGCTTCCTTGCGGCGCTCCAGCGGCCCCGGCCCCTGGCCGCGGAGCCAGGCCAGGATCTGGAGCAGGGCGGGGCGATCGGCCATGGCCGTCGTCCGGAGCGCGGCCGCCTCGGCTCGCCTCAGGATCTCGAGATCCGCCTCCCCAGCCGCCTCGCCGCGGGCATAGGTGCGATAGGCCGGGAAGCCGGCCAGCAGCGCCTGCAGAGCCCGCCGCAGGCTCTCCTCCGTCAGGTCGCGGGTGGCCAAGTCGCAGCGGGCCAGGCGCGACAGGTTTCGCGCGGTCGTCGCCAGCTGACCGGCGAAGCCCTGCTGGAGGATCTCTGCGCGGGCCCTGCGCTCCTCGTCTTCGAAGTCGGGCGACCGGCCGGCGATGGCCGCCCAGAGCTGGCCCAGCGGTTCGGCCCCGGAGGGCTCATGGATCAGCGCCGACACCTCGTTCAGGAAGTCGTATCCGCTCGTGCCGTCGCAGGGCCAGTCCGGCGGCAGCGGCTCGTCCGGCGCCAGGATCTTCTCGACGACCAGATAGGCTGGGCCGTCGCGGTTCGGGCGTTCGGCGGCGAGCGCATCGAGCCGGGCGCGCAGCTTGCGGAGGTAGGCGCCAGGATCGGCGAGGCCGTCCACATGGTCGACGCGCAGCCCGTCGATCAGGCCCTCGGCATAGAGGCGCAGGGGCAGGGCGTGGACCGCCTCGAACACCTCGTCGCGCTCGATCCGCAGGCCCGCCAGTTCGGTGATGTCGAAGAAGCGCCGCCAGTTGATCTCGTCGCCCGCCGTACGCCACCAGGCGAGCCGGTAGTGCTGGCGCTCGAGGAGCTCGTGGAGGCGCGCCTGGCCTTCGGGCGTCCGCGCGTCGTAGGCGGAGAGGTCGCCGCCGCGCAGGGCTTGGACGTCGGCGGGGCGGAGAGGGAAGCGGTGATGATCGTGGGCCCAGACGGCGAGCCCCCGGTCGTCCACCTTCAGCCGGAGATCGCCGCCGCTGAGCGCCTCGCCATAGGGCCGCCCCAGGAACGGGGCGAGCACCTTGCCCTGGAGGGCGGGGTCCGCCGGCGTCCAGTCGATGTCGAAGTGCCGGGCGAAGGGGCTTTCCGGCCCGTTCTCCAGAATGTCCTGCCACCAGGCGTTGTCAGCGCCGCCGACGGCCATGTGGTTGGGAACGATGTCCAGAACGACGCCGATCCGCCGCGCCCGCAAGGCGGCGGCCATGTCGCGGAAGCCCTGTTCTCCGCCGAGCGCCTCGCTGATCCGGCTGGGATCGACCACGTCGTATCCGTGCATGGAGCCGCTTCGCGCCTCGGCGATCGGCGAGGCGTAAAGGTGGGTGACGCCGAGGGCTTCGAGATAGCCCGCCAGCTCAGCCGCATCGGCGAAGGTGAAGCCGGCGTGGAACTGGATGCGATAGGTGGCCGACACCTTCATCCGGGCCGCCTCGTCCGCAGGTCTTCCAGCCGCGCGCGGACGGCCGGCGCGGCGAGCAGGTCTCGCAACGGACCTGCCAGGCGGCGGCGCCAGTTCGGCTGTTCGTCCACCGTGCCCGGCACGTTGACCTGGTCTTCGAGCGCGAGGAGATCCTCCAAGGGGATCAGGGCGAGATCGCAGGGCGTGGCGGCGACATAGGCGACCGCCGCGGAGACCGCCGCCGCAGGGGTGTCCTTGTCCGGTGCGTCGCCGGCGGCGCAGCCCGCGCGGCGCGCCGCCGTCCAAAGGCGCCGCCGATCCGCCGCCCGCTCCTGGCGGGCCTCATCCGCAGCCTCGGGCGGCGCAGCGTCCAGTGATCGCCGGACATCTATGTCCCGCTCGCCCCACCATCCGGCGATCGGGGGCAGGTCGTGGGTCGTGGTCATGGCGCAGGTCTCCTGCGGCCAGTCGTCAGGCGGCCGGAAGCCGCCGTCCGCCTCCCGCTCGAACAGCAGGACGCCCATGCCCATGATGCGTCGCGAACGCAGTTCGTCACGGAAGCCGGGCGGAACGGTGCCGAGGTCTTCGCCGATCACCACGGCGCGCTCGCGCCAGCTTTCCAGCGCGATCAGGCGCAGGAGATCCGAGAGCGGATAGTTGAGATAGACGCCTTCGGTCGGCGACGCGCCGTGCGGCACGAGCCACAGCCGCCGCAAGCCCAGAATGTGGTCGATGCGCACGCCGCCGGCGTGGCGCATCGCCGAGCGAAGGGTGGCCAGAAAGCCCGCATAGTTCGTCTGCGCCAGGGCGGCCGGCGAGAAGGCGGTGACGCCCCAGTCCTGGCCGCGCGCCTGGAAGGCGTCCGGTGGCGCGCCCACATTGACCCCGGTCAGCAGGTCCTGCGGCCTCGACCAGGCATGGCTGCCGCCCGGGTCCATCCCCACCGCGACATCGGTGATGAGGCCTATTCCCATCCCGGCCGACCTGGCTTCCGACTGCGCCGAAGACAGGCTGCGTTCGGCGAGCCACTGCAGGAACAGGTGGAACTCGATCTCGCCCGTATGGGCCTGGGCGAAGGCGCGCGCCGCCGACCCGCTGGGGTCGTGGTAGGCCTGTGGCCAATCGGCCCAACCCCGGGCGCCGTCCTTGGCGAAGAAATGGCCATGCAGGGCCTCGAAAAGGGCGTGCCGCTCCAGGTCGGCGCCGCCGTCCTGCCGGAACTGCGCGAAGTCCGCCAAGACCGCATCGCCGGCTTCGGCGAACCGTGAATGGGCCTGGCGCAAGGCGGCGATCCGCCGTTCGGACGCCGCCGGCCAGTCGATCAGATCGTCCGGCGAGGCCGGGCCGCTCTCCTCGACGCCGAAACGGGCGGGGTCGGCGTAGAGGACGTTGAGGAACAGCCGGCTCGAGGGGCCGTAGGGACTGAAGCGGCTCGGGTCTGCCGCGAACAGCGCGTGCACCGGGCTGACTGCGAGGGCCGAAGCGCCGACCTTTCCCAGCGCGGCCGCCGCAGAGGCGAGCGCCGCGAAATCGCCGAAGCCTGAGCCGGAGGCCTCCCGCAGGGCGTAGATCTGAGCCGTGGCGCCCCAGAGGCGTTCTCCAGGCGCGGCGTCGGCCATGCCGAACGCCCGGGGCGGCGTCACCGCGAGACGCATGGTCCGTTCGCCGATCTCCAGCTGATGACGCCCGGGGACGTCGACGATCGTCCCGGCGCCGGACGCGAGTTCGACGGTGCGGCCGTCCTCATAGCGCAGCCTTCCCCGCGCCGCTCCGAGGTCGGCCAGGTCCAGACGGGCGCCCGCCTCCAGGATCAGGAAGTCCCGGGCCGCCCGGGTCTGGCGGCGCCGCAGCGCCTCCCGGCTCTCCCGCGCCTGCGCCTCGTCGGCGGCCGGCAGATCCATGGCCGCGAGAACGGCGCGCAGGGTGTCCGGGCGAACCCGCTGCGTGCGGCCGTGGACATCCTCCCAGCGCTCGTGCAGGCCGGCTTCGGCCGCCAGGGCGCTGAGCTCCGCGCCCGTCATCGGCGGGGCTCCAGCCAGGCGGCCAGGGTCGCAGCCGGCAGTTCGTCCTCCAGCTCGTCCTCATGGCCGATGACGGCGAAGGGGACGCGAAGCGGGCGGTTGCGAAGCTCCACCGGAGCGTCCCCGAGGTTCAGCGCCAGCGTCAGGCGAGAGCCGTCGCCCAGCTTCCACGAGGCGCGGACGGCCTCCTCGCCCAGGGTTTCGCTGTATTCGCAGCGGGCGCCGCGCAGCCGCGGAGCGATGTCGCGGGCGCGCAGCCGCAGAAGATCGGCGTAGAGTTCGCGCCAGTCCTCGGCGTCCGGCCCCGGCTCCGGCCGGGAGGCCTCGAAGGTTTCGACCGCATTGGGGTCGGGTATGCGCTTGCGGGCGGCGGGGTCGGCGAAGGCGGCGAAGCTGGCGAACTCGCTCCGGCGTCCCTCGCGAACCGCTTCGGCCAGCTCCGGTCCGTGGTGGGTGAAGTAGAGGAAGGGGCTCCGGCTTCCGGTCTCCTCGCCCATGAAGACGAGGGGGACCTGCGGGGCCAGCAGGACGAGCGCGGTCGCCGCCCGCAGCCGCGCCGGATCGGTCAGGCGGATCAGCCGCTCGCCCAGGGCGCGATTGCCGATCTGGTCGTGGTTCTGCAGGAAGTTGACGAAGGCGGTGGGCGGCAGGTGGCCGCTCGGCGTGCCGCGGGGCTCGCCGGTGTGAGCGGCGGACTCGCCCTGGAAGACAAAGCCCTCGCAGAGCGCCCGGGCCAGGCCCTGGGCCGTGTTCTCGGCATAGCTTTCGTAATAGCCCTCGCGCTCGCCGGTGAGCAGGACGTGCAGCACGTGATGGGCGTCGTCGTTCCACTGGCCGTTGTACGGGCGGTCGAGCAGCTGGGCGATGTTGTCGTCATTCTCCAGGATCAGATGGACGCGGCGCTTCGGCCCGGCGGCGCTGCGCACGGCCGACGCCACCTCCTCCAGCCAGTCCCGTTCCGAGATGGCGTGGACGGCGTCGAACCTCAGGCCGTCGAACTGGTACTCGGTGACCCAGTAGATGGCGTTCTCCGTGAAGAACCGCCGCACTTCGGGGCGGCGGAAGTCGATCGCCGAACCCCAGGGGGTCTTGAGGTCGTTGCGGAAGAACTGCGGGGCGTAGGTCGGCAGGTAGTTCCCGTCCGGGCCGAAGTGGTTGTAGACCACGTCCAGGAACACCATCAGCCCGAGCTCGTGCGCCTGGTCGATCAGCGACTTGAGGTCCTCGGGGGCGCCGTAGGCCGTATCGGGGGCGAAGGGCAGGACGCCGTCATAGCCCCAGTTCCGCTGGCCCGGGAAGTCGGCGATCGGCATCAGTTCGATGGCCGTGAAGCCGAGGTTCTTCAGCTCAGGCAGCCGCTCCGCCACGCCGCGGAAGCCGCCCATCAGACCCACATGGACCTCGTAGATCACCGCCTCTTCCCAGCGCCGGCCGGTCCAGTCCGTGGAGCGCCAGACATAGGCCCCCGGATCGACGACCTGGCTCGCATCGTGGACGTCGCCGGCCTGCCGCCGTGAGGCCGGATCGGGGACGGCGAGGTCGGGCGCGACACGATAGCGATAGCGCGCCCCCGCCCCGCAGGGGGCCTCGGCCTCGAACCAGCCCTCCGCATCGCCGTCCATGGGGACGGGCGGAAGACCGTCCACCTCGAGCGTGACCTCATCGACGCCCGGCGCCCAGAGCCGGAAGCGGGTGCGGTTCTCCTCCACCAGGGTCGCGCCGAAGGGGAGTTCGTGAGCGCAGCGGCCGCCGGCCAGGCCCGACTCCATCGCCGAGGCGATCAGGCACGCCCCGTGCGCGGCCACCTCGACCCGTGTTCCGGCGACCGGCGTCTCCGGCGCGTCGGGCTGGGCGCTGTCGGCGAGGATGCGGGCCGCACCGACGGGCTCGGGCAGATGGAAGGTGATCGCCGTGTCCGATGCGTTGAAGAGCAGGGTGACCAGCTCGATGCGGCCATCGGGCCGGGGCAGGGCCCGGCGCATGGCGAGCGCGCTGCCGTCAGGATTGTCCCAGTCTGCGGGGGCGATCCGACGGCCGTGTTCGTCGAACCAGTCCACGTCCAGGACCTCGGGCGCGTACTCGTTCTGGCCATGCAGGAACTGCTTGGGCCGCAGGACCTCGTGCGCCTTGCGCAGGCCGACGAGCTTGGCGACGAAGGCGGCCAGCGCTTCGCCCTCGGGGGACTCCACCATCCGCCAGTCGATCCAGGACGTTTCGTTGTCCTGGCAGTAGGCGTTGTTGTTGCCGCCCTGGCTGCGGCCGAACTCGTCCCCGCCGAGCAGCATGGGCGTGCCGGAGGAGGCGAAGAGGGTCATCAGCATCGAGCGGGTGACGCGGGCGCGGACGGACTGGATCTCGGGGTCGGCCGTGGGGCCTTCGAAGCCCCAGTTGCGGGAGTAGTTCTCCCCGTGGCCGTCCTGATTGTCCTCGCCGTTGGCCTCGTTGTGCCGCTCCTCGTAGGAGACCACATCGGCCAGGGTGTAGCCGTCGTGCGACGCCAGATAGTTGATGGAGGCCCAGGGCCGCCGGGCGCGCCGGTCGAAGAGGTCGCCGGATCCCGACAGGCGGTTGGCGAGGTCCGGCCGCATGCCCGGATCGCCGCGCCAGTACCGGCGCACGCCGTCGCGGTATCGGTCGTTCCACTCGGCGAAGCCTGGCGGATGATGGCCGAGCTGGTAGCCGCCGGGGCCGATGTCCCACGGCTCGGAGATCAGCTTCAGGCCCTGCAGCAGCGGGTCCTGGCGCAACACGTCGAAGAAGCCCGCGCCGGGATCGAAGCCGTAACGCTCGCGCCCCAGCGTCACGCCGAGGTCGAAGCGGAAGCCGTCCACCCCGTAGGACGTGGCCCAGTAGCGCAGGGAATCGGCGACGAGCTGGATCACCCGCGGACTGGAGAAGTCGAGGGTGTTGCCCGTGCCGGTGTCGTTGACGCAGTAGCGGGGATCATCGTCGACGAGCCGGTAATAGCTGGCGTTGTCCAGGCCGCGGAAAGAGAGGGTGGGGCCGCGCTCGCTGCCCTCGGCGGTGTGGTTGAAGACGACGTCCAGGATGACCTCGAGCCCCGCGGCGTGGAGGCGGCGTACGGCCATCCGAAGCTCGTTCTGGTCGCCGCTCGAGAGGTAGCGCGCTTCGGGCGTGAAGAAGTTGAGGGTGTTGTAGCCCCAGTAGTTGGCCAGCCCCTTCTCCTGCAGGATGCGGTCCTGGACATAGGCGTGGACCGGCAGCAGCTCGACGGCGGTCACCCCGAGCCGCTTCAGGTGGTCGATCACCTTGGGGTGGGTGAGGGCGGCGAAGGTGCCGCGGGCGGGGGGCAGCACCTCCTCCAGCAGCATGGTCAGGCCGCGCACATGGCACTCGTAGATCACCGTGTCCGCCCAGGGCGTGCGCGGGCGTATGTCGCCGCGCCAGTCGAACGGGTCGGCTGTGACCATCGACTTGGGCATGGCCGGGGCGCTGTCGCGGCGGTCGAAGGTGAGGTCGGCGCGCGGCGAATGGACCCGGTAGCCGAAGAGCGCGTCGGTCCACCGCAGGTCGCCATGCAGCCCCCGGGCGTAGGGGTCGATCAGCAGCTTGTTCGGATTGAACCTGTGGCCCTCCTGCGGCGCATAGGCGCCGTGGGCCCTGTAGCCGTAGAGCAGGCCCGGCTTGGCGTCGGGCAGGTAGCCGTGCCAGACCTCGTCGGTCCATTCCGGCAGCTCGTAGCGGGCGATCTCCCGCCGACCTGCGGCGTCGAAGATGCACAGGTCAATCCGCTCGGCATGGGCGGAAAAGACTGCGAAATTGATGCCGAGGCCGTCGAAATTGGCGCCGAGCGGGTAGGGGTGACCAGGCTCCAGCCGCTCAGGCAGAGGGTTCAAGCACGGACTCCTTCGTGTCGCAGGATGATGGCGCCCAGGGGGGGCAGGGTCAGGCGGAGGCTGTGGGGCTGGCCCTGGCCGGGCGCGTCGTCAGCGTGAACTTCCCCGCCGTTGCCGATGTTCCCGCCGCCATAGCGTTCGGCGTCGCTGTTGAAGATTTCGCGCCACAGACCGGCCTCGGGCGCGCCGATCTCGTATTCCCGGCGCGGCTCGGGCGTCAGGTTCAGGACCACGATGACGGGGGCGTCCTCCCCGCCGCCGCGGCGGAGATAGGCGAAGATGCTGGCGGCGCCATCGACGGTCAGCCACGCGAAGCCCTCGGCCGCCGCATCGAGGCGGTGCAGGGCGGGATGGTCCTGATAGATCCGGTTCAGGTCGCGGACGAGCTTCTGGATTCCCGCGTGCTCGGCCTGCTCGAGCAGGTCCCAGGGGATCTCGGCGTCGTGGTTCCACTCGCTGGGCTGGGCGATCTCGCCCCCCATGAAAAGCAGCTTCTTGCCCGGATGGGTCCACATGAAGGCGAAATAGGCGCGCAGATTGGCGAAGCGCCGCCACGGATCGCCCGGCATCTTCCCCAGCAGCGAACCCTTCCCGTGCACCACTTCGTCATGGGACAGCGGCAGGACGAAGCGTTCGGTGAAGGCGTAGAGCAGTCCGAAGGTGAGCTCGTGCGGGTGCCACGCCCGGTGGATCGGATCGCGGGCCATGAAGCTCAGCGTGTCGTGCATCCAGCCCATGTTCCACTTGTAGTGGAAGCCAAGGCCGCCCTCGTGCGTCGGCGCCGAGACGCCGGGCCAGGCTGTGGACTCTTCGGCCACCATGACCGCGCCCGGGCATCGGCTCGCCACAACCTCGTTGAGCTGCTTGAGGAAGGCGATGGATTCGAGGTTCTCGCGCCCGCCGTGCACATTGGGCACCCACTCGCCGGCCGAGCGGCTGTAGTCGCGGTAGAGCATCGAGGCGACGGCGTCGACGCGCAGGCCGTCGACGTGGAAGGTCTCGAGCCAGTAGAGAGCGCTGGCGATCAGAAACCCGGAAACCTCACGTCTTCCAAGGTTGTAGATCAGGGTGTTCCAGTCCTGGTGGAAGCCCTCGCGCGGATCGGAATGCTCGTAGAGATGGGTTCCGTCGAACTGCGCGAGCCCATGGGCGTCGGTCGGGAAGTGGGCCGGGACCCAATCGAAGATGACGCCGATCCCCGCGCGGTGACAGGCGTCGACGAAGCGCGCCAGGCCCTCGGGCGAGCCGAAGCGGGCGCTGGGGGCGAACTGCGACAGCGGCTGATAGCCCCAGGATCCGCCGAACGGATGCTCCATGATCGGCAGGAGCTCCACATGGGTGAAGCCCATGTCGGCCACATAGGGCACGAGGCGCTCGGCCAGGCCGTCCCAGTCGAGGCTGCCCTCGGGCCGTCCGTCGGGCCGCAGCCAGGAGGCGGCGTGCACCTCGTAGACGGAGATCGGCGCGTCCTTCGCCTGCCTGGCGGCGCGGCGCGCCATCCATTCGTCGTCGCTCCAGGCGAAGTCCCAGTTGGGCGCCACGATCGAACTGGTGGCTGGCGGGGCCTCGGTCATCCGGGCCAGGGGATCGGCTTTCAGCGGCAGCAGGACGCCGTCCGGACCGACGATCTCGAACTTGTAGCGCTCGCCGGCGCCCAGCCGGGGCACGAAGAGCTCCCAGACGCCCGCCGCGTGCCGCAGGCGCATGGGATGGCGCCGGCCGTCCCAGCTGTTGAAGTCGCCGACCACCGACACGCGGCGGGCGTTGGGCGCCCAGACGGAGAAGCCCACGCCCGGCACGCCCTCCAGTTCGCGGGGGCGCGCGCCCAGTTCCTGGGCCAGGCGCCAGTGGGAGCCTTCGGCGAAGAGGTGCAGGTCCATGTCCCCGAGGAGGAGGCCGAAGGCGTAGGGGTCCTCGGTCTCCTGGACCCCGCCGCCGGGCCAGGTGATCCGCAGACGGTAGGCGCCGCCGGCGGGCAGGGGGCCGACGAAGAGGCCGGGCGCCGCCGCTTCGAGCCGGCGGGGAGACTCCCCCTCGGTCAGCAGTTCGACCCCTTCGGCGCCTGGCTGGAAGGTCCGCAGGAATCGCTGGTCGCCCTCGCCCTGCGGGCCCAGGAAGGCGAACGGATCGGTCAGCCGCCCCTCCAGAAGGGCGGCGGTCATGGCGTCGGTGAGGCCGCGGCCGGAATCGTCCATGGTCGTCAGGCTCCCAGAAGTCTGTCGAGGATCTCCGCAAGGCCGCGCATCGGCGTCCCGATCCAGGCGGGCCGGTTGGCGGCTTCGTAGGTGATCTCGTAGGCGGCCTTCTCGATCAGGAAGAGGTCGAGCAGTTCCGGCGAATAGCCGCCGGCCACCTCGTCATAGGCCGCCAGGAATCGGCGGGTCGCCACTTCGCGGAACTGAGCCACCATCTCCGCCCCGCGGGCCTCGACACCTTCGGCGACGGTGCTGGCGGCGATCGCGGCCGTCGCCGCGGCGTAGTCGAACGAGCGGACCATGCCGGCGACATCGCGCAAGGGGCTGGCCTTGGCCCGGCGGATCTCGAGCGGCTTGGCCGGCTCGCCTTCGAAGTCGATGAACTTCACTTCGCTGCCGGTGACCAGGATCTGGCCGAGGTGGAGGTCGCCGTGGACCCGAGTCGCCACCCCCCCTTCGGCGGCGGCGGCGAAGCGCTGGATCACGGCGATGGCCTTCTGCCGGCGGGCGACCAGGGCCGACGCCAGGGCGGTCAGGTCCGGATCCTCGGAGCCCGCCGCGCCGGACTCCAGGGCGCTCAGTGCGCCGTCCAGTTGAGCGACGACGCTGGCGGCCCAGCCTCGCGCCATGGCGACGTCCACGCGCTCGGGCGCGAACGCCGCATCGTCGGTGGGCTGGGCGAGCACGGCGTGCATCTCAGCCAGGCTGCGGCCGAGCGTCTCGGCGAAGCCCGCATAGGTCGCGAACTCCGTCGGCTCGTCGGTGTCGGCGGCCAGCACGAGATCGTCGACGACCCGCTGGAGGTATTCCAGGGTCCAGGTCCAGCCGTCGCCCTGGCTGTAGACGAAGCCCTGGGCGACCATCAGCGTACGCGGCTCGCCGCCGGGGGCCACGCGCCGAACCTCGCCCAGCAGGGGCGGAACGTGGGGAAAGCCGCGCTCGGTGAGCAGGCGGGTCATCTCCGCCTCCGGGTGGATGCCCGGGGTGACCTTGCGCAGCAGCTTCAGCACGACGCTGCGGCCGATGATGGCCGAGCTGTTGCTCTGCTCTGCGGCGGACCATTCGATCTCGGCGTCGGGGGGAAGGTCGATCGGCGCGGCGTCGAACTCCAGTTCGCCGAAGGGCGACATCAGGCGGGCGC
Organism: Phenylobacterium sp.; assembly: GCF_013911965.1. Taxonomy (GTDB): domain Bacteria; phylum Pseudomonadota; class Alphaproteobacteria; order Caulobacterales; family Caulobacteraceae; genus Phenylobacterium. The sequence continues at coordinate 312,585 of NZ_JACESE010000002.1, forward strand.
CCGTGCGGAAGCCCTCCAGGACGCCGCGCACGAAGTCGGCGGTGGCGAACCCGTCCGTCAGTTCGCCGACCCGCGCGCCTCGGCGCACGCGCGCCAGGGCGAGGTTGTGGACATAGGGATCCGAAACCTCGTCCTCCCAGGCCACGGCCAGCGGGAGCTGATAGACGGCCGTCCCGGAGGAGGTCGTCACCTCCGCCTCGGCGAGCATCAGGTCGGCTCCGCCGGGAAGGGGAGAGAAGCCGAGCACCCGCACGCTCTCGAAGGCCCCGTCCTTGCCCTGGAACCAGCGGCGGGCCGGAATCCAGGCGGGCAGCACCTCGCGCTCCAGGACCGGACGGTGGGCGGGCGAGAGAAGGCCGGTGAGTCCTTCGCGCAGGACGAAGGTGTGCTGCTCCAGCGGCGCCCCCGCCGGCGCCGTGCTCCAGGTCGGGCCTTCAGTCCGCTCGCACAGCTCGAACCAGTGGAAGCCGTAGGGAGGCAGGGTGAGCAGATAGGTGAGCTGGCCGATGGGCGGGAAGGGATTGGCGCCGGTCATCTCCATGGGCACCCATCCGGCGAACTCCGACAGGTCGAGCTCCACGGCCTGGGCCGTGCGGGAGAGATTGGCGACGCAGAGGATGACCTCGCCCTCATGCTCCCGCAGATAGGCCAGGACCTTGCGGTTGTGCGGCCGCAGGAAGCGCAGGGTCCCCCGACCGAAGGCCGTATGGCGCTTGCGCACCGCCAGCATCCGCCGCACCCAGTTCAGCAGCGAATGGCTGTCGCGGCTCTGGGCTTCGACGTTCACCGCCTGGAAGCCGTAGAGCGGATCCATGACCGTCGGCAGCACGAGGCTCGCCGGATCGGCCTTGGAGAAGCCGCCGTTGCGGTCGGGCGACCACTGCATGGGCGTGCGCACGCCGTCGCGATCGCCGAGATAGATGTTGTCGCCCATGCCGATCTCGTCGCCGTAGTAGAGGACCGGCGTGCCCGGCATGGTCAGCAGCAGGCAGTTCATCAGTTCGACGCGCCTGCGATCCCGCTCCATGAGCGGCGCAAGCCGGCGGCGGATGCCCAGATTGATGCGCGCCCGCCGGTCGGCGGCGTAGACGCTCCAGAGGTAGTCGCGCTCCTTGTTTGTGACCATTTCGAGCGTCAGCTCGTCATGGTTCCTCAGGAAGATGGCCCACTGGCAGTTCTCCGGAATGTCCGGGGTCTGCCGCATGATGTCGGTGATGGGGAAGCGGTCTTCCTGCGCGATGGCCATGTACATCCGCGGCATCAGCGGGAAGTGGAAGGCCATGTTGCACTCGTCGCCGTCGCCGAAATAGAGCTGGGTGTCCTCCGGCCACTGGTTGGCCTCGGCGAGCAGCATGCGACCCTCGAAGTTGGCGTCGAGATGGGCGCGGATCTTCTTCAGGACCTCGTGGGTCTCGGGCAGGTTCTCGTTGTTCGTGCCCTCGCGCTCGATGAGGTAGGGAATGGCGTCCAGGCGCAGGCCGTCGATGCCGGCCTCCATCCAGTAGCTGAGCGTGGCCAGCACCTCTTCGAGGACGGTCGGGTTGTCGAAGTTCAGGTCCGGCTGGTGGGAATAGAAGCGGTGCCAGTAATAGGCGCCGGCCACCGGGTCCCAGGTCCAGTTGGAGGTCTCGGTGTCGCAGAAGATGATCCGCGTGCCGTCATACTTCGCGTCGGTGTCCGACCAGACGTAGAAGTCGCGCTCGGGCGAACCCGTCGGGGCGCGCCGCGCCGCCTGGAACCAGGGGTGCTGGTCGGACGTGTGATTGATGACCAGCTCGGTGATCACCCGCATGCCGCGGGCGTGCGCCTCGTCGATGAAGCGCTTCACGTCCTCGAAGGTCCCGTACTCCGGATGGACGCCCCGATAGTCGGCGATGTCGTAGCCGTCGTCCCGGCGGGGGGAGGGGTAGAAGGGAAGGAGCCAGACCGCGGTGACGCCGAGGCTGGCGATGTAGTCCAGCTTTTCGCACAGGCCGGCGAAGTCGCCGACGCCATCGTCGTTGGCGTCGAAGAAGGACTTCACGTGCAGCTGGTAGATGATCGCGTCCTTGTACCAGAGCGGATCGCTGGCGGGGTCGAGTTGCAGGTCGAATAAGGGGAGGGCGCTCATTGGGCGGCCTCCATCCGCCAGATGGCGTAGGGCCGGCCGGGATCGAGATCGATCCGCCGCCACTTGCCGTGGGCGATGAAGGCCTGGCCGCTCAGCAGATCCTCGATACGGGCTTCGCCGTGATCGGAGATGCCGAGCAGCCAGAAGGGCAGTTCCACGTCTGCGCCATGCCCGGCGTGCGGGTCAAGATTGACCGCCACCAGCACCATGTCGCGCCCGTCGGGGGAGGGCTTGGCGTAGAAGAGGATGTTGTCGTCGCTGGCCGGCAGGAAGCGGACGTTCAGGTGCGTCTGGAGGGCGGGGTGGCCCTTGCGCAGCCGGTTGAGCTGGGTGATCTCCGGCACGATCGATCCGGGCGCGTTCCAGTCGCGGACGCGGATCTCGTACTTCTCGGAGTCCTTGTACTCCTCCTTGCCGGGGACGGGCTCGGACTCGAGGAGCTCGAAGCCGGAATAGACGCCCCAGAGCCCCGACAGCGTCGCCGCCAGCGCCGCGCGGATCAGGAAGCCGGCCCGGCCCGAGGTCTGAAGGAAGTAGGGGTTGATGTCCGGCGTGTTGACGAAGAAGTGGGGGCGGAAGAAGTCCTTCGGCGGCCCCTGCGTCAGCTCGGTCAGGTATTCGATGAACTCGGCCTTGCTGTGGCGCCAGGTGAAGTAGGTGTAGGACTGCGAGAATCCGATTTTCGCCAGGCGGTACATCACCTTGGGCCGGGTGAAGGCTTCCGACAGGAAGATCACGTCCGGATAGGCGAGGCGGACCTCGCGGATCATCCACTCCCAGAAGGCGAAGGGCTTGGTGTGGGGGTTGTCGACCCGGAAGGTGCGGACGCCTTCGCGCACCCACAGCAGGACCACGTCGCGCAGGGCGATCCAGAGGTCGGGGATCGCCTCGTCCTTGTAGAAGTCGACGTTGACGATGTCCTGGTACTTCTTGGGCGGGTTCTCGGCGTATTTGATCGTCCCGTCCGGCCGCCAGTCGAACCAGCCGGGATGGGCCTTCACCCAGGGATGGTCGGGCGAGCACTGGATGGCGAAGTCGAGCGCGATCTCCAGACCGTGGTCGCGGGCGGCGGCCACCAGACGACGGAAGTCCTCGAAATCGCCGAGTTCCGGGTGGATGGCGTCGTGGCCGCCGTCGGGCGAGCCGATGGCGTAGGGACTGCCAGGATCGCCGGCCTCCGGGGTCAGGCTGTTGTTGCGGCCCTTGCGATGCTTGGCTCCGATCGGATGGATCGGCGGGAAGTAGAGGACGTCGAACCCCATCTCCCGGATGTCCGGCAGCCGGGCGATCACATCGTCGAACGTCCCGTGGCGTGCGGGGTCGTCGGTCTGGGACCGCGGGAAGAGCTCGTACCAGCTGGCGAACTGGGCGGACCGCCGCTCGGCGTCGAGGCACTGGGTCTCGCTCCGCTGCGCGAACGGCCGGTCGTCGGCCGCAGCCATCAGATCGCGCGTCTCAGCCGCGAGCAGCCGCTCGGCGGCCGCGGCGGGCTCCGCCCCCTTCAGGCTCGCGGCGATCTCGCTCAGCTGGGCCTGAGCCTCGCCCTCGGTCCGCTTCGCGGCGTCGACGATCAGGCGGCGGCCCTCCTCGAAGTCGACCGCCTGGGCGACTCCGGCCTCCCACTTCTTGCCGAGGTCGCGGCGGTAGGACCCGAAGCGGTCCAGCCAGGCCTCGATCTGGAACTGGTGGCGGCCGAGTCGCTCCAGGGGAAAGGCGCCGCTCCAGACGTCGTTCTCCGCCGGCGCCATGGGCGTGGCGCGCCACTCGCTCTCGTCGACGGCCCGCCAGCGCAGTTCAGCGGCCAGGACCTCGTGGCCGTCGGCATAGATGTCGGCCGTCACCGCCACCCGGTCGCCGATGACGCGCTTGACGGGGAGGGCGCCGCCATCGACGGCGGGCGAGACCTGCTCCACCCTCAGGCGCGGCTGGCGCGCCGCGGTTTTGGCGGCCTGCCGCCCGCCTCGGGGCTGTTGCCGGATCGGCTGGGCCCGGCCGGCGCCGAGCAGGCGCACCTCGCCGGGGCCGAGCGGGGCGTACGGCTCGCCCTTGCCGTCCAGGCGCTGAAAGGGGGCGAAGGCCGCGTCGGCCCCGCCGATGAAGTCGGAGGGACGGACCTCGCTTTCGGCGTCCAGGCGGGTGTTGATCAGGGCCAGCAGGCCAGCCTCGGCGTGCCGCACATCCGGCGCGGTGACGCGCAGCAGGGCCGAGACCTCCGATGCGGCTCCGCTCAGCAGGCGCATCTCGCCGTCGAACGCCCCGAGTTCGGCGGCCAGCATGTTGGCCGCCCGGACTTCGTCGGTCAGATCCAGGGGGCCGTGGCCTACCGGGGTGCGGCGGCTCAGGGGCGCGCGGTCTCCATGCTCGAACCCCATCGGCACGATCAGGCCGGCGCCGACGGCCGTGGCCACCATCAGCGCCCGGCCATAGGCGGCGCGGAGATCGGTCTCGCCGCGCAACCGGGCCGCCAGGCGAGGGGCGTAGGGCGCTTCGGGCTGGCCAAGAAGGGGGGCGACGGTGCGGAGGGCCTCGTGCTCTTCCGCCAGCCAGCGGTCACGGCCGTTCCACCACGCGCTGGAGGAGATGATGTGATCCACGCCGCAGCCGGCCAGGGCCTGGACCGCCGGCCGGGGCAGTCCGGGCGTGTCGGCGATGATCAGAATGTCCGGCCGCTGAGCGCGGAACCGCGTGATGGCGTCGCGCCAGAAGTCCGGCGGCGCGGAGTCCAGCCCGACCAGCCGCAGTCCCGCCAGCCCGTGGCCGAACCAGCGTTCGGTGCGGGCGCTGAAGAAATCGAGAATCATCCCGGCGGACGCCGGATCCGACAGCCGCGCCAAGGCGACGCCCTGGGGCGGTCCGGGGCGCCGCGGATCGACCGCGCCGTCCTCGGCGCTGCGGCGATGGAGAGCGAAGGCGTCCGGATGGGACTGGGCCAGCGGATGCTGCGCGTCGAACCGCTGGAGATCGAGATCGATCAGCAGGCGCAGTCCAAGATCGCCGGCGGCGGCCGCCAGCCGAGAGAGGACGGCGTCGGTGGAGGGCTCGTCGGCGAAGACCGAACGGTCATGATCGACCGGGCGGAACACGGCGTCCTCCAAGCCGCTCGCAAACGGCGGCGAGATCAGGAGGCTGTCAAAGCCCAGCCCTGAAATCCGATCCAGGTCGGCGAGCGCGCGGCAAAGGTCGCCCCAGGCCGGGGCGTAAGCGTAGTAGACGCGAGGCGCAGGAGCCTCGGCGGCGTCGGCGGTCATGAGGAGCCCCGGATCATCAGACTCCGAGAACCGAAGCCGCTGAGCTTCGTTCCCACGGCCAAGCTGCCGAAGTTCGTGATGCGCCAGGAGAGGCCGCTACGGCGACGGCGCGAGCCGCACAGTCGTCGTAGCGTTTATCGCCTAAGATAGATTATCGGAAATACGAGTGTCATCGCCGGCTTGCGGCCGCCCCGGGCCTGCCGGGGCGCAACCGGGCGACTTAGCGGCAGCTGTTGGCGAAGGTCATCAGTTCCGATTGGCCGTTCGGGGGCTTGAAGAACTTCACGATGTAGCCGAGCTCGCCATTCCGTTCGACTTCGCACCAGACGCCTTCGGAGGTGTTCCGGCATTCATTGACCCGCAGGCAGGCGTTCGGGCCGAGCGTGCCGATCACCGGCTGGCTGAGGCTCGCGCCCCTGCGGACATTCAGATTGGTGAGAGTCTGGACATAGGAGCCGGCGGCCGGAGTCTGCATCTCGAAGCTCGTCGCGCAGCGGTTCTGGCTGCCATAGGTGATGCAGTTGCGCCCCCCGTTCGCGCCGCTCCCCCAGCCGCCGAACGGCTGGCTTGCGACGATCGGCGGCGCGCCGGCGCGGCGCATATAGACCGACGATCCGGAGGTGGTCCTTCCGGTCAGTTCGTCGCCGCGGGCGTTGAGCACGGCGAGTTCCTTGTCGCCGATGCCGAGGAGGACGATCTGCGACCCGCGGATGTTGTAGCGGTTGACCGAGAAGAGATCGCCGCTGCAGCCGAAGGACGAGGCGCGGAAAGCGCCGAACATGCTGTCGCCGGTCAGATCGATGGTGCAGGTGCGGCCGTCGGCCTGGACCGACCACTTGCCCCGCACGTCGGTGTTCTGCGCCGCCGCCGGCGCGGCGATGACCAGGGCGCCGGCGAGGATGCCGACGGCGAGATGCTGAAGTCGCATGAATGCCCCCAACTGAACCTGCGCCATTGGTCGCGGTTCAGAGCGGACGCCGTCAAGGTCCTGTACGACAGACGGGGCGACCTTGAGGGATCAGAAGAGGTCCAGATCCCCGTCGTCGTCATGGAGGGGGCCGAGGTCCAGGCCGGTGGCGGCCCCTTCGATCCGCTTGACCACGTCGCCGAGGGTGATGTGGCTGAGCGCCGAAGTGAGGTCGACGGCCTCCTCCTCGCTGGCCTGGAGTCCCAGGTCGCGCGCGAAATTGGCCAGGGCCGTCAGGTGCTGGTTGAGCAGATCGATCGTATGCAGGTCGGGCATGACCTTCAGCCGCTCCTCGGGGCTGATCAGGTCGAGGAGCCGGCCGAGCGTGTCGTCGAGATGCTGCGACGCATTGCAGGCCATCGCGATCTCGCCGGCCAGCAGATCCAGCGCTTTCGCCGGGCTGATATGCAGGCGGTCTGGGATCTTGGCGGCCGTTGCAGTCATGAGTCGCTCCCCTGAGTCGACGGAAATTGCCGCGCTGTCGCTTAAGGCCAGATGAATGCCGTTCTGCGAAGTGCCGTTCCGCGAAATCTCAGACGACCGGCAGTCGCCGCCGCCCCTCGGCGATCTCCTGCAGGGTGCGGACATAGAAGTCCGGCTCGAGGGCGGTGATCCGCGCCTCCAGGGTTTCGGCGGTGTCGCCCGGCAGAACTGGCGCGCTGATGCGGGCGATCTCGGGGCCCTGGTCGTATTCGCCGTCGACCAGATGAATGACCGCTCCGCTCTCGGCGACGCCGGACGCGATCACCGCCTCATGCACGCGACGGCCGTACATCCCCTGCCCTCCGAAGGCCGGCAGGGGACCGGGATGGATGTTCAGGACGCGGCCGCGGAATCGCTCGAGGAAGACCGGCCCCAGCTTGCGCAGGTAGCCGGAGAGCACGACGAGCTCGACGCCGGCGGCTGACATGGCCTGGGTCAGGGCGACGTCGGCGGCGGCCGGATCGTCCTTGGTCGGGATCCAGGCCGTCGGCACGCCCAGGGCGGCGGCGTGAGCCAGGGCTGGCGCCTGCCGATTGTTGCTGACCACGATCCGCGGCTCGGCGGCGAGTTCGCCCCTGGCCATGGCTTCGAGGATGGCCCGCATGGCGGTCCCGTTTCGAGATGCGAGAAAGCCGAGCCTAAGCATCTGTCATATCAAAGAAAAGCGTCGGCCAATTCATGTTCAAAGCGAAGCCCGTCATAGGCGGGTTCCACGCCCGGGGGCAGGCGGCCGGCCAAGTCGCGATAGTCGAGGTCGATATGCAGGTTGGTCAGGATGGCGCGCCGCGGCTTCAGGCGCTCGATCCAGGCCAGGGTCCGCTCCACATGGGCGTGGGTCGGGTGCGGCCGCCAGCGGAGGGCGTCGACGATCCAGACGTCGAGGTCGGCCAGCATGGCGAACGCGTCCTCGGGCAGATCGACGAGGTCGCTGGAATAGGCCACGCCGCCGAACCGGTAGCCGACGCTGCGGATCGCCCCATGGTCCTGGTCGAAGGTCGTCACGGGGATGGCGCCGGATGGGCCGGAGACCTCGAACGGCCGGCCGAGCGGCGGAAGCGGCTGATGCCGGCAGATGGCGGGATAGCCCCCCTGCCCTTCGAAGATGTAGTCGAAGCGGCGCGACATGGTCCCCCAGGTCGCGGCGTCCATGTAGCAGGGAATCTCCGCGCGCTGGCGGATGAAGAAGGCGCGCACGTCGTCGATGCCATGCACCTGGTCGGCGTGGTCGTGGGTCAGCAGGATGGCGTCGAGACGCTTCACGCCGGCCGCGGCCGTCTGCAGGCGCAGGTCCGGCGAGGTGTCCACCAGGGCCGTGGTCACCGCCGCGTCGGGGTCTGCGGCCTTGCGCCGCACGAGCATGGAGCAGCGGCTGCGATGGTTGCGGGGTTCGTCCGGGTCGCACACGCCCCAGTCGCCGTCGGCCCGCGGCACGCCGCCGGAGGATCCGCTGCCCAGAATGGTGAACTCCAGGACGCCGGTCACGGGCGCGGGATCCGGTCGAAGAGGGCGAAGAAGGCGGCCTCCGTCCGGCGCTCGGCCTCGGGGAGCGACCAGCCGCGGATCTCCGCCAGCTTGGCCAGCACGTGGGGCAGATAGGCCGGCTCGTTGCGGCGGCCGCGATGGGGAACCGGCGCGAGATAGGGGCAGTCGGTCTCGACGATGATCCGCTCGCCCGGCATGTCGGCGATGACGGCGCGCACGTCGTCCGCGGCCTTGAAGGTGGCGATGCCCGAGACGGAGAACCAGGCGCCCAGCGCCGCGGCCCGGCGCGCCAGTTCGGCGCCGCTGGTGTAGCAGTGCATCAGCATCCGGAAGGGGCCGCGTTCGAACTCCTCCTCCAGGATGTCGCCCATCATCTCGTCGGCCTCGCGCGTATGGACCACGAGCGGCAGGCCGGTCTCGCGGGCGGCGGCGACGTGGGCGCGGAAGACGCGGGCCTGGATGTCGCGCGGGCTGAGGTCGTAGTGGAAGTCGAGCCCCGTCTCGCCGATGCCGACGACCTTGGGATCGCCGGCCAGCTCGACCAGGGTCTGCGCCGACAGGTCCGGGTTCTCCTTGGCCTCATGGGGATGGGTCCCCACGGTGCACCAGATGTCGGGAGCGTCGGCGACGGCGCGCACGGCGGAGAAGCCGGAGACCTTGTCGCTGATATTGACCATCAGGGCGATGCCGGCCGCCCGGGCGCGGTCGATCACCGCCTGGCGGTCCTCGTCGAACTGGGGGGCGTGCAGGTTGACGTGACTGTCGATGAGCATGAAGGCGACGGCGGATCAGGCGCGGGCGGCGATCCGCAGGTCGCGAAGCGCCGTGAACAGGGCGTCGGCGCGGTCGAGATTGAGCGCCTCGACCTCGCGCGGTAGGGCGGTCAGCCTCTCCCACGCCTGGGCCCAGGGATCAAGGCCGCCGATCCGGGCGCTCGCCCGCTCGCGCGCCATCTCGTGCACCCGCTCGGCCAGGCGTTCGAGGAAGAGGCTGAAATTGGCCGCCCCCTCCCCGCCTCGGAACCGATCGGTCAAGGCGAGCGCGGCGGCCTCATCCAGGTCCGGAAGCCTCAGCAGGATCTCCCGCGCCGCATCGTCGAGGGCGATCGCGGAGCCGGCGGCGAGCGCCAGGGCCCGCCCCGGCGCCTCCCCGGACATCCGGGCCAGCCGAAGGGCCTCTTCCGGATTGGCGCTCGTGTGGTCGCGCACGAAGGCTGCGGTCGCCTCCAGGCCGAGCGGCCGGAACAGCAGCCGCCGGCATCGGGAGCGGATGGTCGAAAGAAGCCGGCCGGGCGCATGCGAGACGAGGAAGATCACCCCCCGCGGCGGCGGCTCCTCCAGCGTCTTCAGGACGGCGTTGGCGGCGTTGACGTTCAGGTCGTCGGCCGGATCGATGATCGCCACCCGGTGCGGCGCAGAGGCCGGCGACTTGGCGAAGAAGTCCGCCAGCTTGCGCGCCTCGTCGACCGGGATCGACTTCCGCATCTTGCCGTCCTCGCCCATCCGCTCGATGACCAGCAGGTCGGGATGGGAGCGCGCCGACACCTGCCGGCTGACGGGATGCTCCGGATCGCTGCCGAGGACCCCGTAGGACTTGGCGTGGGGCGCGCCCAGAAGGCGCCGCGCCGCGCGATAGGCGAAGGTCGCCTTGCCCGTCCCCTCGGGCCCGGTCAGCAGCCAGGCGTGGTGCAGCCGGCCGCGACCATAGGCGTCCTCGAAGGCGTGCTCGGGGCCCTCATGGCCGATCAGGCGGAAGACGTCGCGCGGATGCGGCAGCTCGGCCTCAGCCATGGTCCGACAGTCCCAGCCGGCGGCGCGCCGCCGCCCAGACGGCCGCCTCCACCGCCTCCAGCGGCGCCGTGGCGTCGATGATCTCGCAGCGGTTGGGCTCGGCCGCGGCGATGCCGAGGAAGCCTTCCCGAAGCTTCGTATGGAAGGCGAGCCCCTTGGACTCGAACCGCGTCTCCGCGCCGGCCCGGGCTGCGGCGCGGGCTAGCCCGACCTCCGGCGGCAGGTCGAGGATCAGCGTCAGGTCGGGAGTCACGCCGGCCAGCACATGGGCTTCCAGCGCCGCGATCAGGGCGGGGTCGGTCCCGCCCCCGGCGCCCTGATAGGCGCGGGTGGAGTCGGCGTAGCGGTCGCAGAGCACCCAGGCTCCGCGCGCGAGGCCCGGTGCGATCACGCGTTCGATGTGGTCGCGCCGGGCGGCGTACATCAGGAGGGTCTCGGTCACAGGGGACCAGCGGTCGGCCTCGCCCTGGACCAGCAGGGCGCGGATCGCTTCGGCCCCGGGAGAGCCGCCCGGTTCGCGGGTGGCGATCACGTCATGCCCGGCGTCGCCGAGCCGTTCGGCCAGGCGGCGGAGCTGGGTCGACTTGCCGCCCCCTTCGCCGCCTTCGAACGTGATGAAGCGCCCGCGTTTCACGCCGCCCAAATTGGCCGGTTCGCCGTGCGTGTCCAGAGCCCTTCGCCGGGAACGGCGTCAGTAGGGGTGGATGACGCGGGCGTCGGCGAATCCGACGCTGGCCACCTGGTCGCGGATCGCCCAGGCCCGTCCCTCGTCGCCGGACACGTTGAGCATGACGCGATAGAGCGTGCCGGCGCCGGTCTCGACCGGCTCGATCACCGCCTCCCCGGACCCGGCCAGAAGGTCCAGAGCGCGTTCGGCCCGCAGACGGTCGCCAAAGGCCGCGGCCTGAACCCGGTAGGCGCCCGGCGGCGGAAGGTAGGCGCTCGCCGCCGGCGGGGCTGCGGCGGCCGGCGGCGCAGGGGGGGCGACGGGCGGTGCGGCGGCGGGCGCGGGCGTCGGCGTGGCCCGGGCCAGTTGGCTGTAGGGTATGGGGGCGGCCGGCAGGGCGGGCGCAGGTTCGGCGGCCGCGGTCCGTACGCCGAGGTCGCCGCCGCCTCCGAGCGGCGCGCGCCCGACATAGCGCACGCGCACCCTGGCCAGCCCCTTGCGTTCGAAGTCGAGCTCGCGGGCCGCGGCCTTCGACAGGTCGATGATGCGGTCGCCGACGAAGGGGCCGCGGTCATTGACCCGCACGATGACCTTTCGGCCGTTCTCCAGGTTGGTGACCTCCACCAGGCTCGGCAGAGGCAGGGTCGTATGGGCCGCCGTCATGGCGTTCATGTCGAAGGTTTCGCCGTTGGCCGTGGCCTTGTTGTGGAACTGGGGACCGTACCAGGAGGCGATGCCGACCCGGTTGTAGTTCGGGTCCTCCTTCGGCACGTACCAGACGCCCCCCACCTGATAGGGCTTTCCCACCTTGTAGCGGCCGCCGGCGCCCGACGGCGGCTTGGCTCCCCCGGCCTCGGGCAGGCGGGTGGCCAGGCGCGGGGTCGGCGCGGCGCAGGCGGCGAGCGTCAGGGCGGCGAGGCTCAGAACGGCGGCGGCTCGAAACGTCCGCGCCGGATCGGCGATCTGCATCCCCATCTCCGCTGCTCCGCGGACCGCGCATGAGGCGCGGCTCCATCATCCTTAGCGGAGTGTGAAGCCACAGGATTTGAGACGAGGTTAAGCCGGATGCGACCGGCGGCCGCATGTCCGTTGGAGCCGCGCCCCCTCCCCTGCTATAGCCCCCGCTCCGGACGGGTGGCCGAGTGGTTTAAGGCAGCGGTCTTGAAAACCGCCGTGGGTTCACGCCCACCGTGGGTTCGAATCCCACCCCGTCCGCCACTTCGGTATAAAACCGGGAACGCCGATTCCCGCCGATTTCCCTCCTTTCGCGGCTACCAGCGTCCGCAACAGGGTGTTCTTCGATCCCATGATGCGGATTTCGTCGTCCGCGACCTCGACACGCTGGGCGAAGGCCCGGACGTGTTCCCGCCGATAGCCGCCCTCTCCGAGCCGAAGCCGGGTGCGGGCTTCGCTCGCCAGTTCCCGCACGGCCGTCCCTGTGAGGCCCTGGTGGGCCGAACTTTTCAGCATGGCCTCGGTCCTTTCGGCGTCGGCCCGCGCCTGGTCCCGTAGCGCGGTCAGGCCCGCGATCCGCTCGCCAAGGGCGGACTCGGCCGGATCGAGCGAACCGGCCTCGATGGCGTCATAGAGCCGCTTTAGGCGCATGTCGGCCTCGGCCGCTCGATGGTTCAACTCTGCGATGTGCTGGCCGCGCCGCTCGACGCTCTCCTGCCGGCGGTCGAGCAACGAGGCGAGGACTTCTTCGATCCGCTCGGGGTCGAGCAGCCGTTCCTCGATATGGCTGACCACCATGCTGTCGAGCTTGTCCATCGGGATCGCCCGGCCCTTGCAGCCGGTATCGCCCTGCCGCGCCCGGATCGAGCAGGCGTAGTAGCGGTAGCGGCCGTTCTTGCCGGTGCGCAGCGTCATGGCCCCGCCGCAGTTGCCGCAATGGCAGATGCCCGTGAGCAGGTTCGGGCCACTGACGACGCGCGGCGGCGTCACCTTCGGATTGTTGGCCTGCAAGCGGCTCTGCACGGCCTCGAATATCTCAAGGTCGATCAGCGGCGGCACCGCGACGGTGACGACCTCTTCCTCGGGTTTCACCTCGCCCTTTTTGGAGCGGCGATTGAACCGATGCTCGCCGATATAAGTGCGGCGGGTCAGGATGCGGTGAAGCTGGCCAATGCCCCAACGCCCGCCGCTCCGGGTGAACATGCGGTTCCTGTTCAGGTAGCTGACGATGTTCTTGACGCCCATGGGGCCGGACGTGCCGTCGCCTTCCGATGCAAGGCGGAAGACCAGCCGCACGGTGTCGGCGTGCAGCGGGTCGATCTCCAGCTTCTTCTTCATCTTCGCGCCGCGCTGCTCGGCGTCGACGACGCGGTAGCCTATGGGCGGAAGCGAGCCGTTCCAGAAGCCTTGCCGGGCGTTCTCCTTCAAGGCGCGCAAGACATGCTTGGCGTTCTCTTTGGACTGGTATTCGTCGAACAGGGACATGATCCGCCGCATCATGTCGTGGATCGGATCGTCGCCAAGCTCCTGCGTGATCGAAACCAGCTTCACGCCGTTCTTCGCCAGCTTCCGGTAATAAAATTCCATCTCGAACTCGTCGCGGAAGAAGCGCGAAAAGCTGTGGACCACCACCACGTCGAACGGCGCTGGCTTGGCCGTGGCGGCTTCGATCATACGCTGGAACTCGGGGCGCTTGTCGTTGGTGGCCGACGCGCCCGGCTCAATGAAGGTCTCGACGAGCTGGTAGCCGCGTTCCTGGCAATACGCCTCGCCCTGGCGCTTCTGGTCGGGGATCGACACGTCATGCTCGGCCTGCCGCGCCGTCGAGACGCGCAGGTAGAGGGCGGCGCGCAGGGCGACATGGGGGCTTTGCATATTCATGGCCGGTCTCCTTTCGCCGCACGGCGTTCGAGCAAGGGCAATTCCAGCTCCACCCGGTCATGCAGCACCTTGGGCACGACCTTCTGCCCTTCGCCGGGGTCCATGCGGATCAGGCCGTAGCTCGCCATCGTCTTGAGGGTTCGGGAGAGGCTGGGCTTCGTCCGTCCGGTGATCCGCGACAGTTCCTCCAGCGAGCCGGGCGACTGCTCGTCGATGACGCGCAGCAACTCGCGGTTCCCGCTGGAGAGGATTTGCGCGAAGGATTCCGTGGATGTGAACCACACCTTCGGATCGCCGGGTGCGGGCTTTTCCTCACCCTTGGCAATCTGCATGGTGCGGGCCTTCATTTCTTCGTAGTCGGCAATCCCGACTTTCAGGGTGGTCATGTTACGCCTCGCTCCTTCAAAACCGCGTCCACCGCCCGCCAGAAGTCGGCCAGCAGCGTGGCCGCGTCTTCGTAGGCGTAGAGCTTCACGGTCTGGAACCGGTGCCGATGGTCCATCGGCTCGCCGTGCCTGCCTCGGCGGACCGGATGGGCGTTATCGAAGCCGACCAGCCGTTCGCCCGAAGGCCCGTGAAGCGTGAGCGAGTAATCGAGGCCGTGCGGCTTCTCCGTCGATGCCGGAATGCGGGTGACGATGAACTTCACCCAATGGCCGCCCTCGGGATCGACAACGAGCACCTGTCCGTCGAGGTCCAGAAGCGTGTCGAGGCTCGGGTCACGATCCTCGCTCATGGCTTACTATTACCATCAGGTGTTAACAGTGACAAGCCCTGATTGTCGGGATCGGCGTCTATGGGGCCGAACAAGCGGTCGAGCACGTCGCCGAAATACCGCTCGAAGATTTCAAGCTCGACCTCGGTGATCGGCACCTTCTCCGGCCAGTCGTCGATGACGGGCAGCGTCTCCACATCGACGATGCGTAGCGGCGACCGGCGGCGTTCCCTGCCGTCCGGCGCGGGTTCGTCGGCATAGTCGAAAAGATCGTCGGGAAGTGTCTCGGGGACCGGCTGTCGCGGTCGCCCTTTGCGGGCGCGGCGGCGCTTTGTGCACATGGAATCCTCCTTGATTCTGGTGGATTCCGGGGCGCTCAAGGCCCCGGAATTAAGCGAACCATGGAGGGGGATCGGCGGGCTGTAGCGTGCCGCATTCGCGCCTGTGCGCTGGCGGCACCCCTACCGCCAAGATGGACTTAGCTTGCGGCTCGCCGTGCCTTGGCGAAACCGCGATCTGTGGCGATGAAGCGTTCAAGCATGGGCACGATCAGCCTGACGGGATCGGCGGCGGGCTGGCCGCTCTCGCGGGCCAGCACCTCGGCATAGGCGACCAGATCACGGTGAAGCGGCGCGGGCAGTTCCACCGTCACCTTTATGGGCTTGTCGTCGGGCAGCGGGCCGAGTTTCAGCTTGGTCATGGTCAGCCTCCTGCCGGCTCGAACACAAGGTCGCGGGTGACGATGATCCTGACCGGGAAGCCGGGGCGGATCGTGAGCGTCGGCGCGACCTGCAACTGACGCTGGACGATCTGCTGGCCCGCTTGGTTGACGGTATCCTGCGCACCGTCGCGGATGGCGCGGATCAGCCGGTCCTCGTCGCTGGTCGCCAGCTCCGTCCCGACTGCCAGCAGCGTGGACAGCCCTGCCGCCTTCATCAGATCCCACCAATGATAATCGACACCATCCTCAAGGCCGGCGTAACCGGAAGCGTCCGCGCCCGGAAGGCGCTCCAGGACGATGGAACGGCCGCCCGGCAGGATCAGGCGATTCCACACCAGCAACACCCTGCGCTGGCCGAAGGTCACGCCATCATCGTATTGGCCGATGATGCGCGTGCCCTGCGGGATCAGGAGCAGCGAGCCGGTCGGACTGTCATAGACGTTCTCGGTGACTTGCGCTGTGATCTGGCCCGGAAGGTCGGAACGGATGCCGGTGATGAGCGCCGCCGGGATCACCGCCCCGGCTTGAAGGATATAGGGCGATGCCGGCGGCGTGACGCGATCCGGCGCGACCGTCCGCCGTTCTACCGGCCCATTGAGGAACGCCGTGTGCCGGTCCTGCGTCCCCGTAGCGCCAGGCTGGCCGGCGAGGCCGAGACCGGCAAGGCCGGGCGTAGCGATGCCGGTTGCCGTCCCCGTGCCGGGCGCGGTCTGGAAAAAGACGCGGCTGAGGCGCGCGGCTTCTTCCTCGGCAAGACGGCGCTGCTCCGCTGGATCGACGGCGGGCGTCGCCACGACAGGCGGCGCAACCGGCTGGCCCCGGTTCTGCGCGTCGAGGATCGGGCGGCCGAGGTCTCCCGGTAATGCCGGCCCCAGGACCGGGCCGGTATAGTCGCGCGGCAGGCCGGACAAGCCGTCCGCCGTGGGCCGGTTCTCGGTCGAATAGAGTTCTTCCCCGCCCGGTCCCGCATCGCGGGTCTGGAGGGCATAGATGAGCGCACCGCCGATGCCGAGCAAGGCAACGGCTCCGACGCCTGCGAGCATCTTCCGCGACAGGCGGGTGACGCGGGGCGGTTCGGCACGTAGGCGCATGGGCGCGGCGGTGTCCGTGATGGTGTCGTCTGTCATGAGGAGGAGTCTCCGGTCACTCGGTCGGATTGATCGGCAGTGGCTTGAGTGGGGTTCACGCGCACGATCCTGACCGTCTGCTGGCGGTTGCCGCTGCCAAGGCGCAGCTCGGCCGCGCCGAACAGGCGATCCACGATCAGGATGTTCTGGTGGATGCGGCTGTTGACAATCTGCGGCTCACCATCGGAGCCGAGCACGAAGATGGGCGGCATCTCGCCCTGCACGATGCCGGCCGGGAAGACGACATAGACGCGGCGGCCATCGTCGAAGACGGAGACCGGCCGCCATGGCGGGCTGTCTCCGGTCAGGCCGTAACGATAGTTCCGCGCGGTTTCGGCCGGGATGATCGGGGCGGTCGGGACCGTCTGGCGCTGGCCGGCTGGTGGCGCGGGATAGGCCCAGGCGACGGCCGGCATGTAGAGGGCTTCGCGAGCGCGCAGCTCGATCATGTAGGTGCGGCGGTCGGTGGTAACGACAAGGTTGGTGGAAATGTCCGGGCGCGTCGGCTTGACGAGGATATGGACGCGGCGGGTCGCGCCGCTGCCGCTCACGGTGTCACCGATCACCCATCGGGCGGTGTCGCCGGCCGCGATCGGCCCCGCCCCGGTCAGGCTCTCGCCCGGCTCCAGTGCAATGGTGGTGATCTGGCCGACTGCGGCATAGACCTGATAGAGCGCGCCTTCGCTCCACGGATATATCTGGATGGCGTTGTAGTAGCCTTCCCGGCGCGGCTCGACGCGGGCAGCGGCATTGGCGTTCTCGACGCGGCCGGTCGGCGTGCCGGCGGCTTGTCCTCCACGAGCGACGGTCCAGGCCGGGGGCACATGCAACGGCCGGGGCGTTTCATCGGTGACAGCCGCCTGCACGGTCGGCAGCGGCGGCACCTCGGCGTCGTAGCTCCATTGCGGCCGGTTGGTGGCGCAGCCGGCCAGCATGGTCGCCGAAAGCAGCACGGCCGCAATTGTGGGAGTGCGGGTGATCGTCCTCATTGGCTCATCTCCCGCGACCATGAAACTGCGTTGACGTAGATGCCGAGCGGATTGGCGCGCAAGCGCTCGGTGTCGCGCGGGGGCTGGATCACGATGGTCAGGATCGCGGTCCATCGCTCGGTGGTGGAAAGCTGGCCGTTTTCGTAGTGGCGTTCGGTCCAGGCGACGCGGAAGCTGTTCGGGGATGCCCGAATGACGCTCGAGACCTCGACGGCGACCTGTTGGCGGCCGACCTTGGCGAAGGGATCATTGGCGCGGGCGTAGTCGTTGAGCGCCGCCGCGCCGCGATCCGTGGTCCACTCGTAGGCGCGAAGCCAGTTCTGGCGGACAATGATCGCGTCGGCCGGGATCGCGCGGACCTGCTCGATGAAGCGGCCGAGGTGAAACGCGATCTGCGGATCGGTCGGCCGGTAATCGGCGTTCGCGGGCGCGACGGTTTGCGCCTGGCCGAGATTATCGACCTGCACCACCCAGGGCACCACGGTCCCGCGCGCCGACTGCCAGACCAGCGCCGACGCGAAGCCGGCCGACAGGATCAGCGAGCCGAACGCCATATAGCGCCAGTTCTTCGCCTGTACGCGGGCCGAGCCGATGCGCTCGTCCCATGCCTGCGCGGCCTTCTGATAGGGCGTCTCGGGTTCCGGCGATTTGCCGTAGTGGGTCGATGGTCGTTTGAAGATGTTCATGAGCGGTCACTTTCGGAAAGGTTGACGGAGGAACCGGAGCCGTGGCTGTCGCCAGAGCGCACCGCATGGGCGACCATGGTGGCGCCGTGGTTCATGGCCCGCGAGCGCCGCATCCGCTGCGCCCAGGCCGGAGGGCTGCCGCTGGGGCCGGATGGCGCGGCGGCGGGATCGGCGCTCGCACCGCCGACCGTTCCCATGGTGGAGGTGCCGCCGGTCGCGCCGAAACCTGCCCGCGCGCCAGCGGAGAAGCTGGACTTGACGGATTCGCTGGCGCGCGCGGCAGCACGTTTGAGCGGAGAGATTGCCGCCGAGCCTGCGGCGCGTGCGACGCCGCCAAGGCCGGAGGCGACGCCTGCCGCCCCGCTCTGGCCGAGCGAGCCGAGGCTATAGGCTGCGGTCGCCGCGCCCGCGGTCGCCGCGCCTCCGCGGACGGCCGCGGCCCCGCCGGACAGGGCGGCAGCTCCGCCCTTCGCGGCGAGCATGGCCCCACCGCCGGCAGCGACGGCCGCGCCGCCGACCGCAAGGCCGGTTCCCACGGCTGCGCCCGCGCCGAGCTGCGGGCCGCCCGAGACGATGCCGTTGGCGATGCCGGGGCCGAAGATGCCGAGGCCGAGCAGCGACAGCGCGGCGAGCACGATTGCCATGGCGTCGTCGATGCTCGGCGTCTGGCCGCCGAAGCCGGCAGTGAACTGCGAAAACAAGGTGCTGCCGATGCCGATGATAACGGCGAGCACCAGAACCTTGATGCCGGACGAGACGACGTTCCCCAAGACCTTCTCGGCCATGAACGCGGTCTTGCCGAACAAGCCGAAGGGGATCAGCACGAAGCCGGCGAGCGTCGTCAGCTTGAACTCGATCAGGGTGACGAAAAGCTGGATGGCGAGGATGAAGAAGGCGAGAACGACCAACGCCCAGGCGAACAGCAGGCACGCGATCTGGATGAAGTTCTCGAAAAAGGCGATCCAGCCCATCAGGTCGGAAATGGAATCGAGCAGCGGGCGGCCAGCTTCGAGGCCGGTCTGCGCCACGCGGCCCGGCCGCATCAGATCGGTAACGGAAAAGCTGGTGCCCGACGCCATGAGGCCGAGGCCGGCGAAGCTCTCAAAGACGATACGCGCGAGGTTGTTCCAGTTGGAGATGATGTAGGCGAAGACGCCGACGAACAGCGTCTTCTTCACCAGCCGCGCGATGATGTCGTCATCCGCGCCCCAGGCCCAAAAGAGCGCGGCGAGCGTCACGTCGATGACGATGAGCGTGGTGGCGATGAAGGCCACCTCGCCGCCGAGCAGGCCGAAACCGCTGTCGATGTATGAGGTGAATACGCCGAGAAAATTGTCGATGACGCCTGTGTTCCCCATGGTCAGCGCGCCTCCCGGCGATCACGGCCGAGGAAACGGTCCCTGCTTTCGGCCCAGGCGGCGAGGCATTCGGCATCGCTGGCGGCGGCTTCGCCGAGCTGCTGGCAGCGGCGCAGGGTTGCGCGCAGCGGGTCGGGCGGCGGCTGGAGGGCTGGCGCGGAACGCGGCGCGGGCGGTTCGTCCTCCCGTGCCATGTCGATAGCGGTCGCCGTGACGGCGATGGCGACGAACACCACGACCCCGAGCCGGGCCAGCATCTTGCCGTCCATGGCGACCCTCCCGTCAGTTGTTGCCGTTGTTGAACATCTGCGCGTTGCCCGGCTGGTAGCCGGTGCCCGGCGTGAGAAACCGGCGGCGCTGCTCTCGGCCTTGTTCGGCGGCGGCTGCGCGCTCGGCTTCCGTCAATGCACCGGCCCGGCCGTTGGCGGCGAGCAAGGCGATCAGGTCGGAAAGCTGCTGCGACTGGAGCGCGAGAAGCTGGTTGCCGGCCTGCGTGGCTTGCAGCGCGCCGGTTGCGCCCTGGCTCTGGCCGACAAGCGCGGCCATCTCGGCGCGGTTGCTGTCGATATTGCCGACCGCGCCTGCCTGCACGCGCATGGCGTCCTGCAAGCCGCCGACCGTGTTCTCCCAGCGCGAGCGGGCATCGGCGATGAGCTGCTGATCGGTGGCCGACAGCGAGACTTTGCCGTATTGCTGCTGGAACGCCTGGTCGATGCGCTGCACGTCGAAGGCGATGTTCTGCGCCTGGCTCAAAAGCTGCTGCGTGCGTTGGACGTTCTGCTGGAGCTGCTGGAGTGAGGAATATGGCAGGCTCGCGAGATTACGGGCCTGGTTGATGAGCATCGTCGCCTCGTTCTGGAGGCTCTGAATCTGGTTGTTGATCTGCTCCAGCGTGCGCGCGGCCGTGAGCACGTTCTGAACGTAGTTGGTCGGGTCATAGACGACCCATTGCGCACGGGCCGGACTCGCCAGCATGGGCGACAGGACGATGGGCGCAGCGAGCATGGTCGCTGCCATCAGGATGGGACGCGAGCGGAAACGGCGAATGGTCATAGTCAGGCCTCCTTTTCGGAACGAGGGGTGATGTTGGTGAGGTTGGGGATCAGGTCGGCCGCCCAATCGACGCCGCGCTCGCGCAGCCAGGCGACGAGGAAGCCGTTGCTTCCATGCTCGGCGACGAGTTCGGCGATGCGGGTCTGGTCGGATTTGGCGGATGCGGCGCAGAGCGCGAGACCGACTTCGGACAGGCCAAGCTCGAACAGCCGGTTGCCCCTGCGGCTTTGGCAGTAGTAGTCGCGTTTGGGCGTCGCCCGCGCGAGGATTTCGATCTGCCGGTCATTGAGGCCGAAACGGCGATAGATGGCCGTGATCTGCGGCTCGATGGCGCGTTCGTTCGGCAGCAAGAGCCGCGTCGGGCAGCTCTCGATGATGGCGGGTGCGATGTTGCTGCCGTCAATGTCGGACAGGCTTTGCGTGGCGAAGATGACGCTGGCGTTCTTCTTGCGCAGCGTTTTCAGCCATTCGCGGAGCTGGCCGGCGAATCCCTCGTCGTCCAGGGCAAGCCAGCCCTCGTCGATGATGAGCAGCGTGGGCCGCCCATCGAGCCGGTCGCCGATGCGATGGAACAGGTAGGACAGGACGGCCGGAGCCGCGCCGGTCCCGACGAGCCCCTCGATCTCGAACGCCTGCACGTCCGCCACGCCGAGATGTTCGGTTTCGGCGTCGAGCAACCGGCCATGGGCACCGCCGACGCAGTAAGGCCGAAGCGCTTGCTTGAGGTCGTTGGATTGCAGCAGGACCGCAAGGCCGGTGATGGTGCGTTCCCCGACCGGCGCTGACGCCAGCGAAGTCAGCGCCGTCCAGATATGCTCCTTCACCTCCGGCGTGATCGTCATGCCTTCGCGCATGAGGATGGCGGCGATCCAGTCCGCCGCCCAGGCGCGTTCATAGGTGTCGTGGATACGAGCGAGCGGCTGGAGCGAGACGGAAGCGTCGGACCCTTCGGTCAATCCGCCGCCGAGGTCGTGCCAGTCGCCGCCCATGGCGAGCGCCGCCGCCCGGATCGAGCCGCCGAAATCGAAGGCAAAGACCTGGGCATCTGCGTAGCGGCGGAACTGCAAGGCCATGAGCGCGAGCAGCACGGACTTGCCCGCGCCGGTCGGGCCGACGACGAGGGTGTGGCCCACGTCGCCGACGTGAAGGGAAAACCGGAACGGGGTTGAGCCTTCGGTCCTGGCGTAAAGCAATGGAGCGTCGCCGAAATGCTCGTCCCGTTCCGGCCCCGCCCACACCGCCGACAGCGGGATCATGTGGGCGAGATTCAATGTGCTGATGGGCGGCTGCCGGACGTTCGCATAAGCGTGTCCGGGCAGGCTGCCGAGCCATGCATCCACCGCGTTGACCGTCTCGGCCATGGCGGTGAAGTCGCGGCCCTGGATGACCTTCTCGACCAGCCGCAACTTCTCGTCGGCTATGCGGGGATCGGCGTCCCAAACGGTGACGGTCGCCGTGACGTAGGCCATGCCCGCCACGTCCGCGCCGAGTTCCTGCAGGGCCATGTCGGCGTCGAGCGCCTTGTTGGCGGCATCGGTGTCCACAAGCGCGGACGCCTCGTTAGTCATCACCTCTTTCAGAATCGCCGCTATGGACTTGCGCTTGGCGAACCATTGCCGCCTGATCTTGGTGAGCAGCCGCGTCGCGTCCGTCTTGTCGAGCAGGATCGCGCGCGTGCTCCAGCGATAAGGGAATGGCAGCCGGTTCATGTCGTCCAGCAGGCCGGGCGTCGTGGCGGTGGGGAATCCCACGATGGTCAGGACGCGCAGATGCGCGCTGCCAAGGCGCGGCTCCAGCCCGCCGGTCAACGGCTGGTCGGCCAGCAGCGCGTCGAGGTGCATCGGCACCTCGGGCACGCGAACGCGATGCCGGTTGGTCGAGACGGTAGAATGGAGGTAGGTCAGCGTGCCGGCGTCATCGAGCCAGCGGCATTCCGGCATGAAACCATCGAGCAGCGCCAGAACGCGGTCGGTGCGATCCGCGAAGCCGCGCAGGGCTTCCCACGGATCGACGCCGGATTGCTCCCGGCCCTCGTAGAGCCAGGTTTCCGCGCGAGCGGCTTCCTCGACCGGCGGCAGATAGAGGAAGGTCAGCAAGTAGTCTGACACGAAATGCGTGCCCGCTTCCTCGAAACCGGCTTTCCGCTCGGCATCGACGAGCGCCGACGCGGGATCGGGAAAGGTGCTGTCGGGATAGGTCGCAGCTTCGCTGCGCTGCGCCTCGACGAAGATGCTCCAGCCGGAGCCGAGACGGCGCAGGGCATTGTTGATGCGGCCGGCGACGGCGACCAGCTCGGCTGCGACGGCGGAATCCAGATCAGGACCGCGAAACTTCGCGGTGCGCTGGAACGAGCCGTCCTTGTTCAACACGACGCCGGAGCCGACCAGTGCGGCCCAGGGCAGATAGTCAGCAAGGCGGCTGGCGGTGCGGCGGTATTCGGCAAGGTTCATCATGGCCGCGCCCTCACACCGCCAGATGGCCGGGGATGCGGAGATGCCGCCGCCCGACCTCGACAAAGAGAGGGTCGCGCTTCGCCGCCCATACGGCCGCGAAGTGGCCGATGGCCCATATGGCGAGGCCGACCAGCCAGAGGCGCAGGCCGAGGCCCACGGCCCCGGCCAGCGTGCCGTTCATGATGGCGATGGCGCGCGGTGCGCCGCCGAGCAGGATATGCTCGGTCAGTGCCCGATGGACCGGGACCGAAAATCCCGACACCGCGTCAAGTTGCTCGAAAGCGCCGGCCATCAGATGAGCGCCCCGCCGCCGAACGAAAAGAACGACAGGAAGAAGCTCGATGCGGCGAACGCGATGGACAGGCCGAACACGATCTGAATCAACCGACGGAAGCCGCCGCTGGTGTCGCCGAAGGCCAGCGTCAGGCCGGTCACGATAATGATGATGACGGCGATGATCTTGGCGACCGGCCCCTCAATGGACTGGAGGATGCTTTGGAGAGGCGCTTCCCACGGCATCGACGAGCCGGACGCATGAGCGGCCGGAGCGAGCATGAGGCTGATGGCAAGGGTGGATGCAGCGGTCGCCATGCTGCGATAGCCGCGCGGAAGGGTGCGGATCATGAAGTTTCTCCTGTGCTGGTGGGGATTGCGGGGGTGATGCGGTAGTCGCCGTCCGGCCCCAGCCCTTCGACGCGGGCGAGTTCGGCCAGCCGGCGCGCGGAGCCGCGCCCGGACAGGACGGCAACAAGGTCGATGGTCTCGGCGATCAGTGCGCGCGGGACGGTGACGACAGCCTCTTGAATGAGCTGTTCAAGGCGACGGAGCGCGCCGATGCCGGTGCCGGCATGGATGGTGCCGATGCCGCCGGGGTGTCCTGTTCCCCAGGCTTTGAGCAGGTCGAGGGCTTCGGAACCGCGCACCTCGCCGATGGGGATGCGGTCGGGGCGCAGGCGCAGCGACGAGCGGACCAGATCGGAAAGCGTGGCGACGCCATCCTTCGTCCGCATGGCGACGAGGTTGGGCGCGGCGCATTGCAGTTCGCGCGTGTCCTCGATGATGACGACGCGATCCGCCGTCTTCGCCACCTCGGCGAGCAGCGCGTTGGTAAGCGTCGTCTTGCCCGTGCTGGTGCCGCCAGCAACGAGGATGTTGGCGCGGGAGGTGACGGCCGCGCGCAGCGTCGTCGCGTGATCGGCGGTCATGATGCCGGCGGCGACGTAATCGTCGAGCGTGAACACCGCGACAGCCGGCTTGCGAATGGCGAAGGCCGGCGCGGCGACCACGGGCGGCAACAGCCCCTCGAACCGCTCGCCGGTATCCGGCAGTTCGGCCGAGACGCGGGGGCTACGCGGATGAACCTCCGCGCCGACGTGGTGCGCGACCAGCCGCACGATGCGTTCGCCATCGGCGGCGGACAGGCGCTCGCCCGTGTCGGCCAGCCCTTCGGACAGCCGGTCCACCCAAAGGCGGCCGTCCGGGTTCAACATGACCTCGACCACGGCCGGGTCTTCGAGAAGCCGGGCAATGGCTGGGCCGAGCGCGGTGCGCAACATGCGCGCGCCGCGTGTGATGGCTTCCGCTCTGTGGTGGTTGGTAGTCATGTCGGCCCCGGTTGCTGGCGGGGACGCGACAGGCGATCCCCGGATCGGGGTCGATTAAGAGAGGCCGAAAACGGGCCGGTTCAACAAGTATCTAAGTGCGTGCGGGCATCGGCGGCCATCGGCGGCAAATGGGATGGGTCTGAATACTTACGCTTGATCGCCGTTGATCTCGGACTGATCCGGCGTTGAATCGTCGCGGAGTGAGTCGATGTCTCGCGACAGCTCTTTGAGGAACCTGTCGCCCGTCGCCAGACGCCGGCCGAGGGTCTGCATGAAGCCCTCAAAGCGTTCCGCGCCTTTTGTGCGGGCGGCGGATTGTGCGGTTCCTGAAAGCGGCGGCGTGATGGTCAGCCAGAAATGGATGAACTGCGCGACCGTCTCGCCGAGCACGGCGAGATCCAGGTCGAGCGTGTCGATCTGGCGGCCGAGCCTGTCCAGGCGGCGCGACATGGCTGCCTCAAGCTGGTCGGTGGAATCGCCGGACAGGTAAGACATGACAGCAGCCTCCACGATGGCGGATTTCGAGACCTTGCGGCGCAGCGCCAGTGTCTCGATCTGCGGCATGAGCGCGGGGTCGAAATAGAGATTCAGGCGGGTTCGGGTTGGCATGGGCGTGTCCTTACAGTTCGATTCCGTCGTCGGGATTCAGGGCGACCTGCCGCGCCACCATCCTCATGCGCTGGCGCATGGCGCGGGCCTTGGCTGCGTCAACGTCCGGCTCATCGTCCAGAAACTCGAACTCCTGTTCGGGCGGTGGCGGGGCGACGATTTCCTCATGCTCGGGCAATTCCGGCTCGCGGCGGATGCCGGCGTTGGCCGGATCGCCCTCGGCCGCGCTGGCGTCGCTCGTCGCGGAACGGCCGGCCGCCGCGACCACGCGGCTCGACCAATCGTCGGATGACGGGTGTGCGGCGGGATCGTCCGCCGGATCGGGCGGGGTCAGGATGCGTTCCTTGAACCGCGTGTCCTCGTAGTAGCGGGCTTTGGTCGCGCGGATCGGCGGCGTGCCCGCGACCATGACGATTTCTTCGGTGGGCGGAAGCTGCATGATCTCGCCGGGCGTCATCAACGGCCGGGCGGTCTCCTGGCGCGACACCATCAAATGCCCCAACCATGGCGCGAGGCGATGGCCGGCGTAGTTGGTGGAATCGCGCAACTCGGTTGCGGTGCCGAGCGCGTCGCTCACCCGCTTGGCCGTGCGCTCGTCGTTCGTGGCAAAGCTGACGCGGACATGGCAGTTGTCGAGGATCGCGTTGTTCGGCCCATAGGCGCGCTCGATCTGGTTGAGGCTTTGCGCGATCAGGAAACCCTTGAGGCCGTAGCCCGCCATGAAAGCCAAGGCGGACTCGAAAAAATCCAACCTGCCGAGCGCGGGAAACTCGTCCAGCATCAAAAGCAAGCGATGGCGTTTGCCGGACGTATGCAATTCCTCGGTCAGTCGTCTGCCGATCTGGTTGAGGATCAGGCGGATGAGCGGTTTGGTGCGGTTTATGTCGGACGGCGGCACGACAAGGTAGAGCGTGACGGGTCGGCGGTTGCCGACCAGATCGGCAATGCGCCAGTCGCATCGTGCCGTTACCCGCGCCACCACTGGATCGCGGTAGAGGCCGAGAAAGGACATGGCGGTGCTCAACACGCCCGACCGTTCGTTCTCGGATTTGTTCAACAGCTCGCGGGCAGATGACGCGATGACGGGATGAACGCCCGCCTCGCCGAGATGCGGCGTATCCATCATGGCCCGCAAGGTTGCCTCGACCGGCCGGCGAGGGTCGGACAGGAAGTTGGCGACGCCCGCCAGGGTCTTGTCCTTCTCCGCGTAGAGGACATGCAGGATTGCGCCGACCAGCAGGCTATGGCTGGTCTTTTCCCAATGGTTGCGCTTGTCGAGGCTGCCTTCTGGATCGACCAGAATATCCGCGATGTTCTGCACGTCGCGGACTTCCCATTCGCCCTGCCGCACCTCCAGCAGCGGATTGTAGGCGGAGGATTTCACGTTGGTCGGATCGAACAGCAGGACGCGGCCGTGCTTTGCGCGGAAGCCGGCCGTCAACGTCCAGTTCTCTCCTTTGATGTCGTGGACGATGCAGCTTCCCGGCCAGGTCAGCAGCGTCGGCACAACCAGACCGACGCCTTTGCCGCTGCGGGTCGGGGCGAAGCATAGGACGTGCTCGGGGCCGTCATGGCGCAGATAGTCGCGTTCGTGCTTGCCGAGCACGACGCCATCGGGGCCGAGCAGTCCGGCGGCGCGGATTTCGCGATCTGCGGCCCATCGCGCCGATCCGTAGGTGGCGACGTTGCGCGCCTCCCGCGCCCGGATGATCGACATGAAGATGGCGGCGGCGATGGCGATGAAGCCGCCAGACGTGGCAATGGCCGCACCCTCCATGAAGATCGCGGGCGCATAGGCGTCGAACGAAAACCACCACCAGAAGAAAGCCGGCGGGTAATAGACCGGCAGGCCGGCCAGCTCGAACCACGGATTGCCGAGTTGGGGCTGAAAGCCGAGGCGGAACGCTACCCATTGCGTCGCTGCCCACGTCATCACCAAAACGATGGTGAAAACTACGGCGATCTGACCCCAAAGGATTCGGCATCCGCGCAATGCAGGCTCCAATCGGTAAAAGAGACGGAGCCGATCAGAGAGTAGGCAAAATCGGGACGGGCAACAGGAAAGGCGATGCGGGAGGACTGCCGGATACTATCGGCGGCAAATAGGATGGGTTGCGATGGTCACTAGGCCGACGAGTCGCCGGGAAATCAGATTGCCTAGCCTGATCGACTCATCTCGCCTGCAAGGTCGAGAAGGCTTCGGAGCGCAGGGCTACGGTTGTGCGGCGACCAGATTGCGGAGAACGGAAGCGGTTCCAACTCGTCGAGGATCGGCACGAAAGTCACGCCGGGCGCGTTCATCGGCGCTGTCGCTTCGCCGACGATGGTGACGCCGTAGCCCTGCGCGACCATGGACAGCAGCGTGCCGCGTTCGACATCGAAGCGCAGGATGGACAGGTTCGCGCATCTGCCCGCCAGGCGCTTGACGATGTGGTCATGCACTTGGGGTCCGGTGCCGCCGTGCCGGACGATGAAGGTGTCACCCGCCAGATCGGCCCAGGTGACGCCTGCTCCCTCGGCGAGCGGATGGCGTGACGGCAGCGCGGCCAGCAGCCGTTCGCTCCATATCCGCCGGGAATGGCAGTCGGGAAACTCGGGCGTGCCTGCCACGAATGTCACGTCGAGCTGGTCGGCGCGAAGCTGCATGACGCTATCGCGGGCCGTGCCCTCGGCGATCTCGACCTCGATGCCCGGATGTCGTTCGCGGTATCGCTCAAGCAGGTTGGCGAGAAAGCTGCCGGGGATCAGGGCATGGATGCCGACGCGCAAGCTGCCGTGTTCGCCGCGCGCGACCATGCCGGCGGTCCTGACGGCATGGTCGAGATGGTCAATCCCGGTCGTCACCCGCGCGACGAAATGCCGGCCGGCCTCGGTCAGCCGGACGCCCCGCGCATGGCGCTCGAACAGGAGGATGCCAAGGTCTTCCTCCAGCGCCTTCACGCGCGCGCTGACACTGGATTGCGCCACGCCGAGCGCGTTGGCGGCGTGACGAAAGTTCAGATATTGGGCGACGGCAAGCGCTTGGATGAGCGATGTCATAGGAATGCGCGACCCCAGCGAGGTCGGCACTCCCTGTTGGCGGTCGATCAACGGTGGTGATTGTCGCCGCCTGCGCATCGGACACCGGCCTAACCGATCGGCAGGCGGCGGCTCGCTGCCCATATCAGGAGGGCGGCGGCGCTAAACGCCACCCCCAAAGCCGAAACGCCGGGCCAGCCCGCGAAGGCATAGGCCATGGTGGAGGCTATCGCTCCGGTCGCGCTTCCGATGGAATAAAACACCATGTAGCCGCCGACGAGGCGACTGCGCGCTTCCGGGTGGCGGTTGAAGATAATGCTCTGATTGGTGACGTGGACCGCCTGCACCGCGAGGTCGAGAAGGACGATGCCGATAAGGAAGATCGGGATTGAGCAAGGGAGCAGCGCGATCAGCCCCCATGACGCCAGCAGCAGCAGGAGCGATATGCCGCTGGTCCACTGACCAAGCCCTCGATCCGCGAGCCTGCCCGCGCCAGTCGCTGCGAGCGCTCCGGTCATGCCGACCAGACCGAACAGACCGATCTGCGTGTGCGAGTAGGAAAAAGGCGCGGCACTGAGCGGCAACACCAATGCCGTCCAGAGCGTGCTGAACGCGGCGAAGACAAGTAACGCCAGGAGGCCGCGAACGAGAAGTATCCGGTCTTGCAGGAACAGGATCGGCGTGGAACGCAGGATCGCGAGATAGCTATCTGTGCTGACCGATGGCCGGCCCGAAGGAAGGGCGCGCAGCAGGAGCAGCACCATGGCGAGCGTCAGGACGGCGGAGGTCATATAGACGGCTCGCCACCCTCCGAGATCGGCGACCAGTCCGGCAACGAACCGGGCTCCGAGAATGCCGATCACGATGCCGCTCGTTACGATGCCGACAGTTGCACCGCGCTTTTCGGGGGGTGCGAGGGTTGCCGCGAAGGCGACGAGGATTTGAATGACGACCGCCATCAGGCCCATCGCCGCCAGACTGGCGAACAGCATCCCTGCTGATCCAGCCAGCGCAATGGAAACGAGGGCGATCACCGAGAGAAGGCTCTGGCCGGCTATCAATCGGCGGCGATCGACAATATCGCCGAGCGGAACAATGAAAATCAGCCCGAGGCCATAGCCGACTTGCGTGAGCGTCACGACAAGGCCGATGGTCGCTGGGGCAATCGCGAAATCCCGCGCCATCGTGTCGAGTAACGGTTGGGCGTAGTAGGTGTTCGCAACGCTGAGTCCGGCGGCGAGTGCGAACAGCAGCGTGGCGGCCCTGGACAGACCGACTTCGGGCGCAGCCGATGAAACCGGCATCGGCCCGGTGGCGGGAGCGTATTCAAGCTGCGGCGTTCCCATACCCTCACGAGATCGCATCGGCGTTCTCCCGCATGGAAACGTGGATGTCGGGTTGCGCAGCCGCCGTCAGTTCCGTCCAGCGGGGAAAGGCTCCACGCGCCGAGACCAGCGCCGCGATCAAGGTGTCCTCGTCCTCGTCGGTGTGCAGCGGCGTCGGCGTGATCCGCAACCGTTCAGTTCCGCGCGGCACGGTCGGATAGTTGATCGGCTGAATGTAGATTCCATCCTCGGCCATGAGCCGGTCGGTGATCGCTTTCGCGAGCGCCGCGTCGCCGATCATGACCGGCAATATATGGCTTGGACTCGGCAGGACCGGGATGCCGTTCGCGAGCATCTTTGCCTTGAGGGAGGCCGCGCGTCTTGCGAGGGCAGCGCGCGCGGAACCGTCTTCCTTCAGTTGATCCAGCGCCGCGCGAATGCCGGAAACGACCGAGGGCGGCAGAGCGGTGGAGAAAATGAAGCCGGGAGCGTGGCTGCGGACGAAATCGACCGCATCGCGACTGCCGGCGATATAGCCGCCGATGGCTCCGAAGCCCTTACTGAGCGTGCCCTGGAACATGTCGATGCGGTCGAGCAGGCCATCGCGCTCCGCCACGCCGGCCCCACGCGCGCCATAGAGGCCGACCGCATGGACTTCATCGACATAGGTGAACGCGCCGTGCCGTCGCGCGACATCGCAGATCGCTTCCATGGGAGCGAAATCGCCATCCATGGAATAGCAGCTCTCGAAACATATGATCTTGGGCCGGTATTTGCAGACGGAAGCGATCTGCCGTTCGAGGTCGCGCCAGTCGTTGTGCCTGAATATCCGCTTGTCGGCGCCTGAGTGGCGGATGCCCTCGATCATCGACGCATGATTGAGTTCGTCCGAAAAGATCACGCAG
This sequence comes from Phenylobacterium sp., assembly GCF_013911965.1. GTDB lineage: Bacteria > Pseudomonadota > Alphaproteobacteria > Caulobacterales > Caulobacteraceae > Phenylobacterium. Next base: position 342,730 of record NZ_JACESE010000002.1, read on the forward strand.
CCGGGCAGAAAGCGGCCGAGCGATGACAGGGCGGCGTCGTTCGCCACATAGCCGGACGTGAACAGCAAGGCGGATTCCTTGCGGTGCAGGTCCGCCAGCTCTCCTTCGAGCAGAACATGCTCATGGGTCGTCCCGGAGATGTTGCGCGTGCCGCCCGCGCCCGCGCCATATCGTTCCAGCGCGGCACCTGCCGCGCGGATGACATCGGGATGAGCGCCCATCGCCAGATAGTCGTTGGAGCACCAGACCGTGACGCGTCGGCCTGTGCGGTGGTCATAGGCATGGACGCCGCTATGCGAATCCCGTTCAAGATCGGCGAAGACACGATAGCGCCCCTCGCGTCGCAGGTTTTGCAGCGTTTCGGCGAAGCAGGAGTCAAAATCGAAGCCGTTCATGGGTTCCGTCAATCGGGTTGCGTGGCAACTTGCGCCGCCATCGGGGAAAGACACATCTCATCCGCGCCGGCCTGCAGTGTGCGCTCCAGCACCCGGTATGTGCCTTCGACAGCGCGGCGCAGCGCGGTTTCAACATCGGTGCCCTTCGCCACATGAGCGGCGACAAGGCCGCTCAGGAGGTCGCCCGTCCCGCATGGGCGGATCGGCAGGCGCGGTGTGGCGATGCGCGTCATCAGTCCATTCGCGCAAAGAACCGTCTCGACCTGGCCGGCCGGCGTATCGGCGAGCGTGCATCCGGTTGCGATCACTGCCGGTCGCCCGCCGTGCGCTATCCCATCGCTGGCCGTTAGAAGCCCCGCCGTGTCGCGCGCCTTCGTCCCGGCCAGAAGCTCCAGCTCGAACTGGTTGGGCGTGACGATCGAGGCGAGCGGAACGAGTTGGTCGCGGAATATGTCCGTCAAACCGTCCGCGACGAAGACGCCGAGGTCGTCATCGCCCATGACGGGATCGCAGAGATAGACGAGGTTTGGATTGTGCTTCCGGGCGGTCGCGACGAACCGCGCCACATGCCCGGCAATCGTCGGCGAGCCGAGATAGCCGGTCAGCAGCACCGTTGCGCGCTCGACCAGCCCACGTTCCTCGACTCCGCGCAGCAGGTCCGCCACCAGCCCGGCGTCCAGCACCGTGCCCCGCATCGTCGAATAGTGGGGATGATTGGAAAGCAATGCGGTGGGAACGGCCGCCACCGTCACGCCTTCGGCCTGCATGGGATAGACTGCGGCGCTGTTGCCGACATGGCCGTGGACGACCTGGCTCTGAATTGAGATGACCAGCATCAGGCCGTCCCTGCCGCGCCCGGCCAGTAATGGGAATCGGGAAGCGGCCGGGCACCGAACACCGCTTGGCCGACCCGGACGATGGTAGCGCCTTCCTCGATCGCCCAGGCGTAATCGCCCGACATGCCCATCGAGAGGTCGGCAAGTTTCGCACCCTGCGGAGCTTCCACCAGCGCGCGATCTCGTATGCCGCGCAGCAGGCGGAAACAGCGACGCACCTCCGCCTCATCGGGCGTGAAGGTGGCAAGCGTCATGAAGCCCTTGGGGCGCAGCGCGTCGAAGGCGTGCAATTCCCGCAGGAACGCAGGCACGTCCTCGGGTGAAAGGCCATATTTGCTGGCTTCGCCCGATGTGTTGACCTGCACCAGCACGTCGAGGCCATGCCCGAGAAGCTGGAGCCGTTTTTCGAGCGCGGTCGCCAGAGAGAGACGATCGAGCGACTGCACCTCGCGCGCGAAGCGCAGCGCATCCTTCACCTTGTTGCTCTGGAGATGACCGATCATCGTCCAGCGGATAGGCTCGCCGGTCAGGGCTTCCGCCTTCCTGCGCCCCTCCTGCACCTTGTTCTCGCCGAGGTCGGTCGCGCCCGCGCGGACGGCTTCCAGCACCCGTTCAGCCGCCACGGTCTTCGTCACGAGGACGAAGCGCACCGCGTCCGGCGAGCGTTCCGACCGCGCTGCGGCGTCGGCGATCTTCTGCCGGACGACTGCGAGATTGGCGGCGACATCAGCCATCCGTCCCTCCATCAATCGGCCAGGCGTCGGTTAGCCGGCGAACCCGGTCGCGCACCGACGGGCCGGGCTCGTGCCCGGCGCGAAGCGCGCCAAGCACCTCCAGAATCAGCGCGCCGACTTCGCGAAAGGCCGCTTCGTCGAATCCGCGCGAGGTCGCGGCGGGCGTGCCGAGGCGGATACCGGAGGTGACGGTCGGCGGCAGCGGGTCGAACGGAACGGCATTCTTGTTGGCGGTCAGACCGAAGCGTTCGAGAGCTTCGACCGCCGCCTTGCCGGTGACGCCGAAAGGCTGGAGATCGACCAGCAGGAGATGACAGTCGGTGCCGCCGGTGACGAGGCGCAGTCCGCCCGCCATGAGCACGTCGCCCAGCGCCTGTGCATTGGCGACAACGGCGCGGGCATAGTCGCCGAACGCAGGTTGAAGCGCTTCATGGAAGCTCACGGCCTTCGCGGCGATGACGTGCATGAGCGGGCCGCCCTGCGTGCCGGGAAACACGGCCTTGTCGATCTTCTTCGCCAGCGCCGCATCGTTGGTGAGGATCAGCCCGCCGCGCGGTCCCCTGAGCGTCTTGTGCGTGGTGGAGGTGACGACATGCGCATGAGGCACGGGGTTGGGATAGAGCCCGGCAGCGATCAGCCCGGCATAGTGCGCCACGTCCGCGACCAGCCAAGCGCCGGCCGCGTCGGCGATGGCGCGCATGCGCGCGAAGTCGATCTCGCGCGGATAGGCGGAGCCGCCAGCGAAGATCAGGCGCGGCCTGGCGTCACGGGCAAGACGGTCCAACTCGTCATAGTCGATCCGTTCGTCATCCTCGCGCACGCTGTAAGGTGCGACCTCGAACCACCGTCCCGACAGGCTGACGGGCGATCCGTGCGTCAGGTGGCCGCCGCAGGCGAGATCGAGCCCCATGATCCGGTCGCCCGGATCGAGCAGCGCGAACAGGACAGCGATGTTGGCGTTCGCGCCCGAATGGGGTTGCACATTGGCATGGGCCGCTCTGAACAGCCTGCCGGCCCGGTCGATGGCGAGCTGCTCGACCCTATCGACCGCCTCGCAGCCGCCATAGTAGCGGCGGCCGGGATAGCCCTCGGCATATTTGTTGGTGAGGATCGAGCCTTGCGCGGCCCGCACTTGCGCGCTGACGATGTTCTCCGACGCGATCAGCTCGATATGATCCTGCTGCCGTCTTGCTTCCTGCCCGATGGCGATGGCGAGTTCGCTGTCGACCGCTGCTGTCATTGCGCCAGCCCCTGCAACCATTCGGTCAGCATCTTGCGCGCCGCGTCGCGCAAGGCCGGGCCGAACCGCTGGGCATCCTCGCGCAAGGCGCGCGGATCGACGCCCGCCGACGCCAGCTCGGCGGCGTGGCCGACCAGCCAGCGTTCGATGCCGGCGCAGGCGTCCACCTCGGGATGAAACTGGAGGCCGAGGACGTTCCGGCCGCGCGCGAAGCCCTGCGTCGCGCAAAGCGCCGTCGTTGCGAGATTCTCGGCGTCTTCGGGGGTTTGGAAGGCGTCGCCGTGCCAGTGCAGCACGGAGACGCCTTCCAGATGCCTGAGCGGCCCAACCCGCCCGGCATCGGTCAGGGTCAGCTCCGAAAAGCCGATTTCCTTGATTCCGCTCGGCGCGACCTTCGCGCCGAGCGTCGCCGCGATCTGCTGCGCGCCAAGGCAGATGCCCAGGGTCGGACGATCCGCGTCCAACCGTGCTTCTAGTATCTGCCGTTCTTCGGCCAGGAACGGATAGGCGTCCGTCTCATATACCCCCACCGGGCCGCCGAGCACGACGAGCAGATCGGCAAGCGGGGGGTCGAGCGTCCAAAGGTCATGCACGCCGAGATCGTAATAGTGAATCCTGTAGCCAGCGGCCGTAAGCACGGCCTCGAAGGTTCCGAGATCCTCGAAATGAACATGCCGGATGGCGACCGCCGTTTTCAGCATGGCGGGGGCTCCCCTCGACATGGCGGTCAGCGCAGCGCCGAAAGATCGGCACCGTGATTGATATGATAGACAGCTCCGGCGATGACGAGCGCGGGAACAGATTTCACGCCGGCTTGCTCGGCTTCATCGATGCGGCCCTTGCTCTCGCCAAGGTGGACGACCTCGACGTCATAGAGGCTCTTGTCGAGGGCACCGGCAAATCGCTGCTCGGCATCGACGCACACTGAACATCCGGCGTGATAGAACACTGCTTTCTCGGCCATGCTTCGTTCCTTCTCTCTCGGCCTCGGCGCGATTGCGCCGGCCTTCCTCCCATGCAATAGCTTCTATCCGGCCTATTCAGGAGTGCCGGTTTGTCGAAAGTGGGTAGGCCGGTTTGGGAAAGCGTGGCGACATCTCGATCGAGTTGACGGAAGACGGCGGACAGCCGGTTTTCCTCAACCTTGCTACGACCCTCATCCGTGAGATCGAGCGCGGTCGCCTGAAGCCTGGCGATGCCTTGCCAGGCACGCGCACAATGGCGCGGAACCTCGGACTTCACCGCAACACGGTCGATGCGGCCTATCAAGAATTGACCATGCAGGGCTGGCTCGTATCCGAGCCGTCGCGCGGCACGTTTGTCGCGCGCGACCTGCCGGACATCGCACCGACTCGCGGCAGGAGGCGCAATCGCGTTCCAGCCAAGACCGTGGAGACAGGAAAGAACGCGCCGCCGCCGCTGCGTGTATCGGACGGCGCACCGGATTCCAGGCTCATGCCACGCGCCGAGCTGGCGCGGGCGTTCCGTCGTGCGCTCTCCGCGCCCGCCTTCCTGTCGGACGGGGGCTATGGCGATCCGCGCGGCGCGCTTACTCTGCGCACAGCCCTCGCAGATTATCTCGGGGTTGAGCGGGGTCTGACAGTTTCCCCGGCCGATCTGCTGGTGACGCGCGGGAGCCAGATGGGACTGTTCCTCGCCGCCTCCGCAATCATCGAACCAGGAGAAGCCATTGCGGTGGAGCAGCCGGGTTATCCGCTCGCCTGGGCGGCTTTCCGCGCGGCGGGAGCAAAGGTGGTCGGCGTGCCCACCGATGCCCAAGGAATCGACGTGACGGGTCTTGAGCGTATTGCCGACCGGGAGCCTTCGCTGAAGGCGGTCTATGTCACGCCCCATCATCAATATCCGACCACGGTGACGCTAGGCGCGGGCCGCAGGCTGAAGCTGCTCGATGTCGCGCGCCGTCGCGGGCTGACGATTGTCGAGGACGACTACGATCACGAATACCGCTTCGACGGTCGTCCCGTCCTGCCGCTGGCGGGACGCGCCGAGGCGGAGTTGCCCGTCATCTATGTCGGCTCACTTTCCAAGCTGCTCGCTCCGGCCGTCCGCGCTGGATATGTGACGGCGCGACCAGACCTGCTCGCTCGTATGGCCTATCGCCGCGAAGCCATCGACCGGCAGGGCGATCTGCCGCTCGAACAGGCGCTCGCGAGTCTGATCGAGGACGGGACGCTGCGCCGGCACGCTCGCAAGGCCCGCCGCATCTATCAGTCTCGGCGAGACCATCTTGCGGGGGAATTGATCGACAGGCTCGGCGATGACGTGACTTTCGACGTTCCCGCTGGCGGCCTTGCCATCTGGCTCAGGCTGCGGGCCGGTCTCAGCGCCGAAACATGGGCAGCCAACGCCCATCGCTCGGGTCTGGCGGTAACGCCCGGTTTGCAGTTCGCGCTCGACGCCGCGAGCGCGCCGGAGGCGTTTCGGATCGGCTACGCCAGCCTGGACGAAAAGGAACTGACGCGCCTTGTCGGCCTGTTCGCGCGAACGCGGCCAGGATCGCGCTAGGCGCATCGCATCTTCAGGCAAAGCGCTTGGCACCCGCTACGCACCCGACAACGATCACGGTTGACGCGATCATGGTCCAGGCGATCGGCTCGCCGAGGAAGATCGCTGCCTGCAGAAATCCGAAAAAGGGCTGGAGAAGCTGCAACTGGCCGACGCCCGCGATGCCGCCAAGCGCAAGGCCCCGATACCAGAATATGAAGCCGACCATCATGCTGAAGATCGAAACGTAGGCGAGGCCGATCCACGCCGGAACGCCGACATTGCTCCACGTATGAGGCAGGGTGAGCAGCGCGATTGCGGCCATGATCGGCAACGACAGCAACAACGCCCATGAGATAACCTGCCAGCCGCCAAGACGGCGCGAAAGTATCGCCCCTTCCGCATAGCCCATGCCGCAGACAAGAATGGCCGCGATCATGAGCAGGTCGCCCGTCAGCGTTCCTTCATTGCTTCCATAGAGTGCAAAGCCGGCGACCGCCGCCGCCCCGGCAACAGAAAACAACCAGAAAGCGGGCTTTGGCCGCTCGCCTCCGCGTAGCACGCCAAAGATCGCGGTCGCGAGCGGGAGCAGTCCGATGAAGACGATAGAATGGGCGGCGGTGATATGCTGAAGCGCCAGCGCCGTCAGAAGTGGAAAGCCGACGACACCGCCAATCGCCACCAATGTAAGCGGAAAGATGTCATGTCGTTCCGGCCGTGTCTGGCGAAGGGCGAACAGGAACACCGCGCCGAGTAACGCGGCGATTACTGCCCGCGCGGAGGTCAGAAACATCGGCGAAAAGTCCGCGACTGCAACGCGCGTGGCCGGCAGCGACCCACTGAATATGATGACGCCTAAGAGGCCGCTGCCCCAACCCGCAGTCGTTCGTTCCATAAATCCTCGCTTTCCTGACCTCCCGAAATAGCCGTTCAGCTCTGGTGCTGGAAGGAACAGTCAGATACAATTATGACGAATTGTATTGGTAAACTAAGCCACACAGTTGTGTGGCAGAGCTGGATTGAGCGGTATGGGAACGCGGACAGAAGTGCTGATGAACGCCGTTCGCACCAAGATCGCGAACAGGGCGCTCGGGCCGGGGGATCGCTTGCCATCGGTTCGCCGCTTCGCTGAAACGATGGGCGTTTCCCCCTCCACCGTCGTCGAGGCTTATGATCGGCTGGAAGCGGAAGGGGTTATCCGTGCCCGGCGAGGTTCGGGCTTCTTTGTAACCGGCGCTCACCTGCCACCGATGGCCTTGGCAGAGATGGGACCGTCGCGCGAGCGCGATGTCGATCCATTTTGGGTATCCAAGCAGTCACTTGATGCTGATTCGTCCGTGCTCAAGCCTGGCTGTGGGTGGCTCCCTTCCGACTGGATGCCAAATGCCGCGCTTCGCAGAGGACTGAGGGCGCTCAGCCGTGCTGACGATACGCTGCTGTCCGATTATGGGAGCACACGCGGTTCGCTCGCCCTGCGTCGCCTACTACTCAGCCGGTTCACCGATGAAGGCATCACGGCGACGGCGGATCAGATAATGCTGACTGCCTCGGGAACGCAGGCGATCGACCTAATATGTCGCCTTCTATTGCGGCCTAACGATACCGTTCTCGTCGATGATCCTTGCTACTTCAATTTCCAAGCACTTTTGCGCGCGCATCAGGTCAACATCGTCGGCGTTCCTTTTACACCCACTGACCTGACCCCCAGCCTTCCCCCAGCTGGGATTAGAGCCGGGCGGTTGTTTTGCGCATGCGCGCGGTTGAAGCAATGGGCTGTGCAGCGG
>NZ_JACESE010000020.1 GCF_013911965.1 Phenylobacterium sp.
GAGTGGAAGGCGCGCAACCTACCGACCCGAACCCCGCGCCACAACTGCAAGAACCGTGCGGGGGAGTAGGAATTGCGGGCGTTGGGGCGTTGGACGGGAAGCGTGGCCGTGGGGGCACGGCCGGCGGGGCTGAATAGGCTCGTTGGCGGACTTGGGAGGGTCCGCTTGCTGCAACTTGCCGTAGCGAAATTTGGAGCGAAGAGGCGGCGGTGCGAATGGACAGTTGAAGCTTGGCAAGACAGGCTAGGCCGCAGGACTCAACCGCAGGATTGGTTTGGCGCCATGTCTCCAACGCCGCGCGGCCGCCGGACGCGCAATGCGGCGCCGCCTACTGATGAGCAACTGGTCGCTTGGTTCGAAGCCGGCGAGCTGCTCGAGAGGATCGTTCGCTACTTCGACCTGGCCGACTACAGCCAGTTCCGGGACGTAGGCCGCCGGGCCGGCGCGATGGCCGGCAATCAGAAGTTGGATCTGCTGTCGCTGATCGAGAACGGCGACGTCGGTGCGGTCGGAGGGCACGACTTCTTCAACGTCCAGCAGTTCTTCAACGAGGCCATTCCGAGCCTGGACGTTCCGGTTCCGCGCATGCTGGCCGCGGTCGATCAGCTCGTGAAGCTTGGGGGCGAGGACTTGGCGGCCAACCAGCCCAACGGCGCCTTGCGGGAATGGCTGCGCAAAGACCTTGCCCGAGCTGAAGCCGTCATCTTCGCCGCCAACGCCGACGACAGCCAAGCGAAGGCTCAGCTGGTGTTCGCGTTGGAGGCTATCGGCGACCCTCACAGGGTCAGGCCATTCCTGGAACGGGATGACCCGCTTCTGAGGGCCAGCGCGCTCAGCGCTTTGGCTCGGATGGCCGATCCTGATCTCGACTCGCGGACAGCGTCCGTCGTCGCGATCGGGCAAGCCCTGGGCGCTGGCGAGAACGACATGCTCTGCGCCAATGGCGTTGAAGCACTGATGTCGGTCGCGAGCCCGGAGCCGCCCGTCGAAAACGACTTGGTGCTGACGTCCTTGAATGCGGCCCTATCCGGCCGCGGCGACGGTACGCTCAATCGCGCTGCACATGTTCTGTGGGCCCACGCGGCCGCAACGCGCCCTGAAGTCGCAACCGCGCTGTTGCAGGCGTTGCTAGACCTCAATCCCGAGCACAAGGGCACCACCAACGAGCTCGATATGGGCCTGAAGGCTGTGATCGACGCCGGTCAGGGCGATGCTGCCCTGCAATTCCTGGCAGACCTGCTCGTCAAGAACCAGGGGACGCTTAAAGCCACCGCGTTCAACTCGGTCTGGGACGCGATCCTCTCGGGGCCATCGGAGCGTCTGAGCGCCTGGATCGTCAGTTGGCTTCTTGCCGCCAAGCCGGCCCTGGGGTTCGCCCTGACCGAGGTGCTGCGGTGCCAGGAGCGCGATGAGGCCGCTCTGGCTGTGGATCGGCCCGGCCTTCCGAAAACGCCCGTGGAGCTTGGCTATCTCGCACGAAAGGCCGTCGGCTGGTTCATGTTACAACCGCATCTGGCGACCGGCTTGTTGGTGGCGATCCTGGGGGTGTGCGACCAAGTGACGGCCCGCAACGTGGCGGGGCTTCTGGCGTACCCGATGCTGCGCAACTATCCGGAGATGCGTGAAACCCTCGCGGATCTGCCCAAGGACGATCCCGCCAAGCCGTGGGTGAACGCTGCGCTGGGTGAGAACGAGCGCTATCTCAACGCCCTCAAAGCCATGCCTGCCATCCCGGAACTCACCCCGTCGGATCAGCACCGGCGCATCCAACACCTGCACCACGTCGATCAGATGCAAGCGGCCCACAAGGCGGCGCGCGCCCAATCGGTGTTCTTCAACCTCGTACGTCACTCGACCTTGCTCTACGGCACCCGGTCCCTGAGCTACGTGGAGGACCTCGATGGAGGCCCCCGGCGCCCCATGGAGATGGAGCTCGGCACGCATTCGGTCACGATGACTCTGCCGCGCCTCGACATGCTCGATCCCATCGGTCTGCAGCTGATGCTGGTCCGTTTCCGCGGAGAGGCGAGGCCGCAATGAGACTGCTGATCGTCGATTACCTAGCCTCGCTGAAAGAACGCGCAGAACTCGACGCCATCCTGCCCGACCTGCTAACCGAACTCGGCTACAACGTGATCTCGCGCCCCCGCCGGGGCACCCAGCAGCGCGGGGTCGATATCGCCGCGGTCCGCAAGGTCGAAGGCGAGGAAATCCTCTACCTTTTCTCCCTGAAGGCGGGAAACCTGTCGCGAACCGAGTGGAACGGGCCGCAGGACCAGGCCCTTCGCCCGTCCCTGGACGAAATCCGCGACAGTTATCTGCCGAACCGGGTTCCGCCGAAGTACCGCGACGCCAAGGTGGTCATCTGCCTCTGTTTCGGTGGCGAGATTCGCGAGGACATCCGCGACGTCGTCGCCGGCTACATGACCAACAACACCACCGCCCGTGTCAGCTATGAGGAGTGGAACGGCGGCCGCATCGCCGACCTGCTGCTGGAAGGTTTGCTGCGCGAGCAGGTGCTGCCTGAGGCAATGCGGAGCGGATTTCGCAAGGCGGTGGCGCTGGTCGATGAGCCGGACGTCTCCTACCAGCACTTCCGGAAGGTGGCGAACCAGCTGTTGTCAGCTGGGCGCGCCAACGCCAAGGCGCGGGTCCTGAGCGCCCGCCAGCTCAGCCTGTGCGCTTGGATTCTGTTTGTCTGGGCCCGCAGCGCTGGCAATGTCGAAGCGGCCTATCGCGCGACAGAGTTGGCGTTGCTCTACGCCTGGGAACTTCGTCGCGGCATCGCCAAGCCCACCTCCAAGGACGGCAAGGCGCTACTGAACGCCGTTGGCCAGATCGCGGACCTCCACATCAAAGCGGCCGCTGAACTGCTTGAGCGCAAGATTATTCCGGCTGCGCTGATCGAGGACGGAGTGTCGGCGGCCGTGCGCAGCAGCGACGCCATCGACTTGAACCTCGCGCTCTTCGACATGCTGGGCCGGATCGGCCTTCTGGCGATCTGGCTCAAGTTCATGAGTCAGCGGGCCGAGGGCAAGGCCAAAGAGCACTTCGAGGCCCACTGCCTCGCCGTCCTGAAGGCCGGCTATGCGATGATCGAAAACAACGCGGGGCTTCTGCTGCCTGTGCGCGACGATCAGACGATCGACATCGCCATCTTCCTGCAGGCGGCCTTGGTGACGGGCGCCGATGGCGGGCCAATTCGCAATTGGATCGAACACCTCATCGGTCGGCTCAGTTACGCAGTCCGCGCCCGCGCGCGGTACCCTCTGACATCGAGCGACTATCGCGATCTTGTCGAACATCCGCGTGGCAGGAGCGACGATGAGTTCGAGGAGATGACAAAAGGGTCGATCCTCATCCCTACCCTCGCGCTTTGGGCTAGGCTATTGGGTTTAACTGCCGAATTGGCGATGCTGAGCGAGATGGTCGCCAAGGACTTGGGGCATTGCACCATGCAGCTTTGGTCCCCGGACCACACCAGCGAGACGCACCTCTATGTAAATGACGCGGCTCATGGCTATGCTATTGCCGACTTGCCTATAGACGGCGACGGTGCCGCACTGTTCGACATTGTGAATAGCGCTGCTGATCGGGTCGCAGAGCATTTGGACGGGCTGTCGGCCTTCGCGGAGGGGTTCTGGCCGGTCGTTCTGGTGGCCTGTCGACACCATCGGCTACCAGTGCCGCCTGGCTTCTGGGTCAAGGCACTGGCGATTGCCCCAGAAGCCAACGAGGCGGCGGACGGAACCGCGACTGCGCCTCCCGCCGATGGCTCACGCCCAGTGGGCGGGTAGCAGGTCAAGTCATTCGACCATTCCCTGAAGGTACCGTTTTGCAGGGCGGGTGTTGCCGCCACCTCGGCCGCCGCTCCCGGCGACGAGCGCTACGCCCAATGACCCTCGAAACCTCCCGCCTCGTCCTCCGCCTCATCCTGGCCGCCGCCTACCTCGCCGCCGGCGTCCTGCACCTCGCCTACCCGGCGCCGTTCCTCGGGATCACGCCGGGCTGGGTTCCGTGGCCGCAGGCCGTGATCGCGGCGACGGGGGTGGCGGAGATCGCAGGGGCGGGGGCTCTGGGCGCGGTTCCGCGGCTGCGGCGGGCGGCGGCGGTGGGGCTGGCCCTCTATGCGGTGTGCGTCTATCCGGCGAACATCAAGCACGCCCTGGACGCGGTGGCGGCCGGCGGCGCCGGGGCGTGGTGGCCCTATCACGGGCCGCGGCTGGCGTTTCAGCCGGTGATCGTCTGGTGGGCCCTGTTCGCCGGCGGGGTGACGGACTGGCCCTTCGGCCGGCGGGTCCGCAGGGGCTAGGGCCGCCTCGCCGAGGCGGCCCGCCCTCTGTCGGAGTCCCTAGAACCGGTAGGTCAGGGACGCCGTGACGTTGCGCGGCGCGCCGTAGCGGTACTGGCTGAAGTAGCTGATCTGGCTGTAATAGGTCTCGTCGAACAGGTTATCGACATTGACCTGCACGGTGACGGCGTCGGTCACGTCGTAGCGGGCCATCAGATTGACCAGGGCGAAGGCGTCCTGCTCGATCCGCTCCTGCGCCCCGCTCACCGGATTGGCGGCCAGGGAATAGATGGTGTCGCGCCAGGTGACCCCGCCGCCGAGGCTCAGGCCCTCCAGCGGGCCTTCGAACCGGTAGGTGGTGAAGAGGGCGAAGCTCTTGCGCGGCTGGTCGGTGTTGACCTCCGCCCCCGTGGCGTCCTCGACCTCGAACTGGGCGTAGCTGGCGCTCAGGTCCCAGTTGGGCCGCAGGCGGCCGACGAGTTCGACCTCGAAGCCGGCGCTCTCGGCGCCGTCGGCCGGGGCGTAGGCCTGCTCGGGCGGGGTGGAGCCGGGCACCATCTGGCCGGTGGCCTGGCCGACGCCGTCCTGCTGGATCTTGAAGACGGCCACCGTCGACTGCAGGGCGTCGTTCAGATAGGCGCTCTTCAGCCCGATCTCATAGGCCTTGCCGGTGATCGGCTCGAGCACCTGGGCGTTGATGTCGCGCAGGTTCTGCGGCTGGAAGATCTCGGTGTAGCTGCCGTAGAGGCGGTGCGACGGGGTCAGGTCGTAGAGCACCCCGAAATAGGGGATGGTGACGTCGTCGGCCTTGTAGTTGTCGGGCGCGCCGCCGTTGATCCCGCTGCGTTCCCAGCTCGAGAGGCGCACGCCGCCGATCACCTTCAGCGCGTCGGTGAGGTTGAGCCGGGTGGCCGCGAAGACGCCGGTCTGCTCGGTCTCGTTGTCGGTGTAGAGCGTCGGCGTGGTGGCGAAGTCCGGCTTCGGGAAGTTTCCGTCGAAGGCGTAGAGGCTGGTCAGCGGCAGGAAGGCGTTGGGGCCGCCGGCGGCGAAGTTGACGACGTCGGACTCCTGCTTGCTGTGCAGGGCGCCCAGGGTGAACTCGTGCGCGCGGCCGAACAGCGGGAAGTCGCCGTGCAGCTGGACGTCGAAGCTGTCCTGCGTCGTCTCGCCGACGCTCTTGTAGGGCCAGGTCGCCGCGCCCGCCCCGGTGGCGCGGTCGATCGCGCCATAGACGTAGAAGAGCTGGGAATCCTGCTCGTTGATCAGGCGGTTGTAGTTGAACGAGACGTTCCAGCCGTTGGCGAAGGTGTGCGCCAGATTGGCGAAATAGTTGGTGTTGGTCGTGTCCCAATAGGCCCAGTCGGCGGCCGTGTTGGTCGAGACCGGCAGGTCGGTGCGGCCGCCGTCGGTGTAGAAGGTCGGCAGCGCGCCCCAGAAGGCGGCGTTCGGCGCCGTGTCCTGCCGGCTGGCGCCGACGCGCAGCAGGGTGGACTCGGTCAGGTCGGCCTCGGCGACGCCGTAGAAGACGTGCTTTTCGGTGTTCTGCCGGTCGAAATAGGTGTCGCGGTTCTCGTACTTGGCGACCAGACGGCCGCGGATCGCGCCGCCGTTCGCCGCGCCGGACACGTCGGCCTCGATCAGGCGCTTGTCCCAGCTGCCCAGGGCCGCCGTCAGGGCGCCCTGGAAGTCGCGGGCGTCGGCGTGCTTGCGCACCAGATTGATGGAGGCGGACGGGTCGCCGGCGCCGGTCAGCAGGCCGGTGGCGCCGCGCACGATCTCCACGCGCTCATAGATGGACATGTCGACGATCGTCTCGCCGGAATCCCCGGCCAGGCTCCAGGACAGGGGAACGCTGTCGATCTGGTAGTTCTTGATCTCGAAACCGCGCGCATTGAAGACGTTGCGCACGTCGTCGACCTCGACCACCGAGACGCCGGCGGTGTTGCGCACGACATCGGCGATGGTCGTCAGGTTCTGGTCCCGGATCCGCTGCTGGGTGATGACGGTCACCGACTGCGGCGTCTCCCGGACCGACAGGCCAAGCCCGGTCGCGGTGTCGATCTCCTCGTCGACCGTATAGCGGCCCGTGACCACGACGCCCTGGACGGTGGTGTCGGTCTGGGCGTTCGCCACGCCCGCAAAGCCCAGGAGCGCGACGCCCGCGAGCAAGCTCAGTTTGAAGTTCATCATATCCCCTCCGGCGAGCCTGACGCCCGCCGCGTCGATCGCGCATGCGAATAATTCGCAGTAACAAGCCTCGCCGGCCCCGACAAGCGCCGATGGCCGCCGAGCCGCCGCTGTCGTCGAGCGCGACTTTGGCGCCACAGTCCGTACACGGTGCGGACGCGCCGCGACGGGCCCCCCGCAGGCCTTTCGCTTGACCTCGCTCGGCGGCGCGCGACATTCCAGGTCGGTGTCCAGCTCGCCCGGGAGATCCGCCCTGACCGCCCCCATCCGCATCGCCGTCGCCGGCGCCCTGGGCCGCATGGGCCGGGCCGTCGCCGCCGCCGTGGACCTTCGCGACGACTGCGAGGTCTTCGCCCGCTTCGACCGTCCCGGCGCCGAAGGGGAGGGCGTGGTCGAGCGCGACCAGGCGCTCGCCGCCGCCCAGGCGGTCATCGACTTCTCGACGCCGGCGGCCTCCGCCGACCTGGCGCGGGCCTGCGCGGCCCGCGGCGAGGTGGCGCTGGTCATCGGCTCCACCGGCTTCGACGAGGACCAGATCGCCGCCATCGACGCGGCGGCGAAGACCATCCCCATCGTGCGGGCCGGCAACTTCTCGCTGGGCGTCAACATGCTGCTCGGCCTCGTCGAGCAGGCGGCGCGCGCCCTGCCGGCGGCCGACTACGACATCGAGGTCGTGGAGGCCCACCACCGCCGCAAGGTGGACGCCCCCTCCGGCACCGCCCTGATGCTCGGCGAGGCCGCGGCCCGCGGGCGGGGCGTGGCCCTGGCGGAGGTGGCCCGGCGCGTGCGCGACGGGATCACCGGCGAGCGGCCGGCCGGGGAGATCGGCTTCTCCGTCCAGCGCGGCGGCGGCATCATCGGCGAGCATTCGGTGCTCTTCGCGGCGCAGGACGAGATCCTGACCCTGTCGCACTCGGCCCGCGACCGCGGCCTCTTCGCCCGCGGGGCGGTGGAGGCGGCGCTCTGGGCCGTGCGCCAGCCGCCCGGCGCCTACGACATGGTCGACGTGCTGGGTCTGAGGAGCCGCCGATGAGCCCCGATCTCGACCTGCTCGATCTCGACGCCAGCGGCCAGCTCACCCTCCTGGCCGCGCGCCGGGTGAGCGCGGTCGAGCTCCTGAAGATGGCCCTCGCCCGCCACGAGCAGACGCACAAGACCCTGAACGCCGTCGTCGCCGCCGACCTGGAGCGGGCCCTGGAACGGGCCAGGGCGATCGACGACCACCGGGCCAACGACGTCCAGCTGGGGCCGCTGGCCGGCCTGCCCATGACCGTCAAGGACACGCTCGACGTCATCGGCATGCCGGCCTCGGCCGGGCTGGAGGCGTTCCGCCGCCGCAAGGCCGAGGACGCCACCGTGGTCGGCCACGCCCGCCGGGCCGGAGCGGTCGTCTGGGGCAAGACCAATGTCCCGGTCATGGCCGGCGACTGGCAGAGCTTCAACGCGCTCTACGGGACGACGAACAATCCTTGGGACCCGACGCGGACGCCGGGCGGATCGTCGGGCGGGGCGGCGGCGGCCCTGGCCGCCCGGGTCACGCCGCTGGAGATCGGCTCCGACATCGGCGGCTCCCTGCGCGTGCCGGCCCACTTCTGCGGCGTCTTCTCGCACAAGCCGACCTGGGGCCTCGTGCCCCAGCATGGCCATGTGCCGCCCAAGCCGGGCTCATGGCAGGAGCCGGACCTCAATGTGGTGGGGCCGATGGCGCGCTCGGCGCGGGACCTGCGTCTGCTGCTGTCGGTGATCTGCGATGGGGGCGTCTCCCCCAAGGCGCCGCCCGCCGACCTGGCCAAGGTGAAGATCGGCCTGTGGCTGGAGGCGCCGGGCCTGCCCCTCGATCCGCAGGTGCGCCGGGTCATCGAGGCCTTCGCCGGCGAGCTCGCCGCCGCCGGGGCGACCGTGGAGGCGGTTTCCCCGCCGGTGGACGTGGAGACCCTGCTCGAGGCCTATATGGTGCTGCTGGGTTCGATCATCGGCGCCGACATGCCCGAGAAGGAGCTGCGCCGCCTGGAGCTGCTGCGGGGGCCCGCCAGGATGGCCAAGGCGGCCGGGGCCGATCCCTTCTCCTGGGCGACCACGGCGCTGGCCTACACCGCCCGCCATCGCGAATGGCTGGCCGCCGACGCCGTGCGCGCCCGCCTGCGCCAGGAGATGGAGGGCGCGCTGGGCGGGTTCGACGCCATTCTCGCCCCCGTCGCCCCCGTGACCGCCTTTCCGCACGACCACAAGGGCTTCGCCGCCCGAAAGCTGACCCTCTCCACCGGCGAGACGGTTCCCTACGTCACCATGCTGGGCTGGATCGCGCTCGCCACCGCCTGCCTGCTGCCGGTGACCACCGTGCCGGCCGGCGCCGCGGCCGACGGCCTGCCGGTGGGCGTCCAGCTCATCGGCCCGCACGGGGGCGACGCCCGCCTGCTGAGCCTGGCCCAGGCGATCGACGAGAACGTCCGCGGCTTTTCGGCGCCGGAGCTGAAGGCCTAGAGGGACATCTCCCGGACCGTCGTCGCCTGCAGGGCCGCCACGGCCTCGGGCGACAGCTTGACCACCTTGCGGGCGTCCAGGTCGAAGCCGACCGCGACGTTCTCGGCGCTGCCCCAGGCCCGGCCGGTGGCTGGGTCGATGAACCAGTGGCGCAGCAGGCGGTAGCGCTCTTCCACATGGGCGGTGGCCGAGCGCAGCTCGAAGCGGTCGCCGGCGCGCGGCCAGCCGAAATGGACGAGGCGGTATTCCAGCGCCGCCCCGCCGATGCGTGGGCCCTGTTCGCCCTCGCCGTTCGAGAGCCCGCGGTCGGCGCCGAGCAGATGGAGAATGCCGTCGGAAATCCTGCCCATGAAGATCTCCGGCCGCATACGGCCGAAGGCGTCCACATCGGGCGCCCCGATCATGCCGAGGCCGATACGCTTCAGGCCGAGCCGCTCGGCCTCGGCGGCCCCGGCCGCGGTCGCCGTCACGGGGTCCAGCCGTATGGACCGCGGCGCGGCGAAGTCCGGCGGATCGATCCTCAGCGTCTCGGCGGCGGCCAGGATGCGGCGCGGCCAGGGGAAGACCACCGACCCGTCGGCGGTGGCGTGGCGCACCACGGTGCGGAAGGTCGCCGCCGGCGTTCCGTCCGGATGCTGGATGACGATGAGCAGGACGGCGTCGGCCTCGCCCATGGCCAGCACGCCGCCGCGGGCCGACAGCGCCGCGCCGGGCTTGGCTTCGCGCAGGAACCGGATGTGCTGCTCGCGGACCAGCAGGGTCGACTTGGCCTGGGCGGCGAAGGCGCCTTCCATGCCGAGCGCGGCGGCCAGCCCGCCCAGGGCCTCGATCGACTTGGCCACCCAGTGGCGCACGTTGAGATGGCCCATCTCATCGCACTCCCAGGTGTTGACCCCGCCGACCCAGACCTCGATGCCGTCTCGCCAGACCATGCGCGTCCCTCCCGCCCGAACAGGGGCGGGGCGGACCTTACGGGCGCCCGCGCCCGGGCGGCAACGCCCGGGGCGGGTCGCGCGGCCTATTGGCCCGAGGTCTTCGGGTCCGGTTCGGTCTCGCCGGTCACCTCCGGCGCACGGCCGGTGCGCTCGACCATCTCCTCCTGGCTGCGGACGGGCTTTTCGGGCGGCGGGTTTTCCACCGGCGTGCGCATGGGTTCGGCGCGCGCCTGGGCGTTGCGGTCGACAGGCTGCTTTTCGGCCATCTTTCGCTCCTTCGGTTGCGTACCTTTCGGAGCGTGCGCGGGCCGGGCCCTGTTCCCTCGATTTGATCAGGGCGCGTAACCTTGCGGGCGCAGGCGGCGAAGAAGCCGGCGAGGGAGAGCTCCATGGACGCATCGCCAAACGCCCCCGCGGCGCCGGCCGCCGGCCGGGTCCTGATCCGCCGCCACAGCCTGCTCGTGCGCCTGACCCACTGGATCAATGTCGCCGCGCTCTTCTTCCTGCTGGGCTCGGGCCTGCAGATCTTCAACGCCCATCCGGCGCTGTACTGGGGGGCCAAGTCGGACTTCGACCGGCCGTGGGTCGCCATGACGGCGGAGCGCCGGGGCGGCGAGCTGGCGGGCGTCACCAAGATCGGCCCGGTGCGGATCGAGACCACCGGCGTGTTCGGCTATTCCGACGGCCAGAGGCGCGGCTTTCCGTCGTGGGCCACCCTCCCCAGCTACCGTTCGCTCGCCGACGGGCGGCGATGGCACTTCTTCTTCGCCTGGCTGTTCGTGCTGAACGGGCTCGTCTATCTCGCGGCGGGCTTCGCCGGCGGCCACGTCCGTCGCGATCTGGCGCCCCGGCGGGCCGAGCTCGCCCCGCGCCACCTGTGGGACGAGGTCAAGGACCACTCCCGGCTGCGCTTTCCCAGGGACGAACGGGCGGCGCGCTACAACACCCTGCAGAAGCTGAGCTACCTCGTGGT
This sequence comes from Phenylobacterium sp., assembly GCF_013911965.1. Classification (GTDB taxonomy): domain Bacteria; phylum Pseudomonadota; class Alphaproteobacteria; order Caulobacterales; family Caulobacteraceae; genus Phenylobacterium. The sequence goes on from NZ_JACESE010000020.1 coordinate 10,868, forward strand.
GATCTTCGTCCTTCTGCCGCTGATGCTGGCGACGGGCCTGGCCATGTCGCCGGGGTTCAACGCGGTCACCCACCTGGTGTTCGAGGTGTTCGGCGGGCGGCAGTCGGCCCGGACGATCCACTTCATCAGCGCCGTCCTGATCGTCCTCTTCGTGGCCGTGCACCTCTTCATGGTGCTCGCCTCGGGACCCCTCAACAATCTGCGGTCCATGATCACCGGCCGCTACGCCATCCGGAAGGGAGAGGCGCGATGACCGCCAACCGACGCCGCCTGCTGTCCGGCGCGGGCGCCAGCCTGATGGGCCTGGTCCTGGCCGGCTGCGACCGGCTGAACCGCAGCGAGGCCGTGCAGGCGACGCTGGCCAGGGCCGAGGACCTGACCCTGGCGACGCAGAGGGCCCTGCTGTCGCGCACCTCCCTGGCCAAGGAGTTCGAGCCCAAGGACATCTCCGACGACTTCCGCGCCAACGGCACGACCAATCCCGGCGATCCCGCCTATAAGGCCCTGGCGGCGGAGGGCTTCGAGAGCTGGCGGCTGATCATCGACGGCCTGGTGGAGCGGCCCCTGTCGCTCAGCCTGTCGGACCTGCGCGCCCGGCCGGCGCGCACCCAGATCACCCGCCACGACTGCGTCGAGGGCTGGAGCTCCATCGGCCAGTGGACGGGCGCGCGGCTCGCGGCCCTGCTGGAGGAGGCGGGCCTGCGCCCGCAGGCCAGGTACCTGATCTTCCACTGCGCCGACACCCTCGACCCCAACGCCCCGGGCGAGACGGGGCGCTACTATGAGAGCATCGATCTGGTGGACGCCTTCCATCCCCAGACCATCCTGGCCTACGACATGAACGGCGCGCCCCTGCCGGTGAGGTACGGCGCGCCCGTGCGCCTGCGGGTGGAGCGCCAGCTCGGCTACAAACACGCCAAGTACGTCATGCGGATCGAGGCGGTGGAGAGCTTCGAGGCCTTCCGAGGCGGCCAGGGCGGCTTCTGGGAGGACCGGGGCTATGCGTGGTACGCCGGCGTCTGAGGCGACCCGCGCGGCTTCGCCTTCAACCCTCGTCGTCGGTCGGCGTGCGGCCCGGAAAGCCCGGCAGGGACCAGCCGAAGAGGATCGCCCCGGCGCGGACGGTGAAGGCGGCCAGGAAGCCGCCCAGGCTGGCCGGCAGTTCCGGCGCGCCCAGGGCCTGGGCCGCCACGAAGACCGCCGCGCCCACCAGGGCCGCTGAGACATAGATCTCGCGCTTGAGCAGCACCGAGGGCTCCTCGGCCAGGACGTCGCGCAGCACCCCGCCGAAAGTGGCCGTCAGCACCCCCATGACCACGGCCGCCCCGGCCGGGACCCCGAAGGCCAGGGCCTTGGCCGCGCCGACGATGGCGTAGGCGGCGAGGCCCAGGGCGTCGAGCCAGCCGAGTATGGCGAGCCGCGCCTTGCCCGCGCCGAAGGCCCAGACCGCCACGGCCGCGGCCAGCGCCGCCAGCAGGTACTGCGGCCGCACCACCCAGAAGACCGGGGCGTCGATCAGCAGGTCGCGCAGGGTGCCGCCGCCCACGCCGGTGACGGCGGCGAAGAAGGTGAAGGTGACGATGTCGTGCTTGCGTCGGGCCGCGGCCAGGGCGCCGGAAGCGCCGAAGACGAAGACGGCGGCGTAGTCCAGCCAGATGAAGGTGGCGTCGAGGCCTTCCACCGCATCCTCCCGTGCCCTGCGCCCCACAAGCCCCGTTTCGGCGCGCCCGGCAAGCCCCGCCCCCCTCGCCGAGCGGCAGGGGCGGGGCCCGCGCGGGGGAGAGGTCAGCCCGCGGCGGCCGAGGTCAGGGGCGCCGGCGCCGGCGCGCCCGGCGGGCGGCCGATCCAGATCTGGCCGCTCTGCGCCACGACCTTGCCCGCCGCATCATAGAGGGCGACGCCGGAGAAGAACTTCCGGCCCTCGTTCTCGCGCGCCCAGGCCATGACCACATAGGTCTCGCCGGCCTTGGGCTTTTCCAGCACCTCGCCGGCCATGGTGCCCAGAAGGCCCACGGGCGAGCCGGTCTTGATCCACCAGGCCATCGAGCCCGAGCAGTCGAGCGCGGCCCAGGTGATCTCGTCGGGCACGGTCCCGTCGGCCTCGGCGAAATTGGCGTGCGGCGTCCAAAGGCCGACGCAGACGCCAGGCTCGGCGCCCGGCAGCTGGCCGACATGGACGCCCAGCCCCTCGCCCTGCTCGCGCTCGATGCAGCAGGAGAAGCAGCCGCGGTGCAGCGACCGGCTGGCGAACGGCGAGGCGGCGGCCGCCAGGCGGGCGGCCTCGACGCCGGGCGAAGGCGGCGGCGTCGGGATCTGCTCGTCCGACGCCGGCTTGGCCACGCCCAGAACCTGGCCCTCGGCGCCCAGGGCCGAGACGCCGCCCGCGCCGTCCGCCTCCAGGCGCACCGGCGTGTCGAGCGGCACGCCCGAACGCAGCATGGCGCTGCCCTTGCCGCCGACCGCCTTGGCCAGGACGCCGCAGATATAGCCGCCATTGGCGGTGATCGGGGGGCCGCGGAACTGCCGCGGGACGATGATCTCGGTCATGGAAAGAGGTCTCGGGAAAAGGTCTTGGGAAACAGGTCTGGGAAAAGAGGTCGTGATCGAAATGGGCGGCGGCGCGGGGCCGCGGTGAAATGGCGCGAACGGGGCGAGGCCGAGGTGGGCGACGCCGCTTTTTCCCAGATTGGCCGAAACCCCGCGGGCTTGGCAATGCCGGAGGGAGTCGCCCACCCGACCAAGCATCCAAACGTCAGCACGGCGCGTTGTTCGGCCAAGACGCACACCAATCTGGAGACACGCCGTGGCGAAGTCCGAGAAGACCGACGCGATCATGCTGCTCAAGGCCGACCACCGCGAGGTGGAGGAGCTGTTCGAACAGTTCGAGAAGGCCTCCACCAAGGCCCGGAAGGTCAAGCTGGTGGAACAGATCTGCACCGAGCTGACGATCCACACCCTGCTCGAGGAAGAGATCTTCTACCCCACCTTCCGGGGCAAGATCGAAGACGACATCCTCGACGAAGGCTATGTGGAGCACGACGGCGCCAAGGTGCTGATGGCCGAGCTGATGGCCGGCGATCCCGACGACGCCTTCTACGACGCCAAGGTCTCGGTGCTGTCGGAAGAGATCAAGCACCACGTCAAGGAGGAGGAGCAGCCCAAGGAAGGCATGTTCGCCCAGTGCCGCAAGACCGACGTGGACATGGCCGAGCTTGGCGAGCGGATGAAGGCGCGCAAGGAAGAGCTGAAGGCCGACATCGAGAAGAACGGCCTGCCCAAGCCGGAGACGCGTTCCTTCAAGGGCGCCGAGGTGCTCCACGGCGAGCCCCCGACCCCGCCGGCCTAAGGCCGTAGACCCCCTCAGTCACCTTCGGTGACAGCTCCCCCTGGAAGGGGGAGCATCTTTCGCGCCCCGCTTGCCAAATCCGCTGAGCAGATCCTCCCCCTCTCGGAGGGGGAGGTGGCCCGAAGGGCCGGAGGGGGATCGCCGCCTCAGACCAGGGCCCGGCGGCCCAGGATGCGCAGGCCGTAGCCGGCGAAGCCCGGCAGCACGGTCTGGGAATTCGTCAGCAGCTCGAGGTCGCGCACGCCCAGGTCCAGCAGGATCTGGGCGCCGATGCCGTAGTCGCGCAGCACGTCGGCCTCCCGCGGCGCGGCGCCTTCACCGTAGCGGTTGGAGAGCCAGGCCGGGTCGGAATCGCGGATGAAGACGCCGACGGCTGCGCCGTCATGGGCCGCCAGAGCCTCCAGCGCCCGCGGCGCCAGGTCCTTGCGGCCCCCCGCCTGGCCCAGCACGTCGGCGGCGAAGTCCACGCGGTGCATGCGCACCAGGGTCGGCCGGTCCGGCTCGATGCGGCCGCGCGTCAGGACCACATGCTCGGTGCGGTCGAGGATGTTGCGGTAGACGATCATGCGGAAGCGTCCGCCATGGGCGCTTTCGAAGGGCGTCTCCAGAACCCGCTCCACCTGCCGCTCGGTGCGGCGGCGGTAGGCGATCAGGTCGGCGATGGTGCCGATCTTCAAGCCATGGGTCTGGGCGAAGGCGACCAGGTCCGGCAGGCGGGCCATGGTCCCGTCGTCCTTCATGATCTCGCAGATCACGCCGGCGGGGTTGAGGCCGGCCAGACGGGAGATGTCGACGGCCGCCTCGGTGTGGCCCGCGCGGACCAGCACGCCGCCGGCCTTGGCGACGAGCGGAAAGACGTGGCCGGGGGAGACGATGTCGTCCGGGCCCTTGGTCGGGTCCACCGCCACGGCGATGGTGTGGGCGCGGTCGTGGGCGGAGATGCCGGTGGTCACCCCTTCGCGGGCCTCGATGGAGACGGTGAAGGCGGTGCCGTGGCCCGAGGCGTTGTCCGCCGTCATCGGCGGCAGGCGCAGGGTCCGGGCCCGCTCGGCGGTGATGGACAGGCAGATCAGGCCGCGGGCGTGGCGGGCCATGAAGTTGATCTGCTCGGGCGTGGCGAACTGGGCCGGAATGATGACGTCGCCCTCGTTCTCCCGGTCCTCGGCGTCCACCAGGATGTAGGGCCGCCCGTTGCGGGCGTCCTCGATGATGTCCTCGATGGGCGAAATGGCGCCCTGGAGGGAGTCCGCGGCCGGGACGGCGACGGGGACCGGCGCATTGGCCGGGCGGGGCGGATGGGTCATTCAGATACCTTCGGTCTCGCCGGAGCTCTTGCCTGCCATGTAGGGGACCGGACGGTCCCGACCAATGGTTCAGCTCGCCGCAGTCTCCTCGAAGGCGGTCTTCAGCTCGGATTTCATGATCTTGCCGTTGGCGTTGCGCGGCAGGGTCTCGGGCCAGAAGGCCACCTTCACCGGGACCTTGAAGGCCGCCAGCCGCTCGCGGACGAAGGCGCGCAGCTCGTCCTCGGTGGCCGCGCCGCCGGGGCGCAGATGGACGACGGCGGCCGGCTCCTCGCCCAGGGTGCGGTGGGGCAGGCCGATCAGGGCCGCGTCCATCACGTCGGGATGGTCGTAGAGGACGTTCTCCACCTCGACGCAGTAGATGTTCTCGCCGCCGCGGATCAGCATGTCCTTGGCCCGGTCGACGATGAAGCAGAAGCCCTCCTCGTCCAGCCGGGCGAGATCGCCGGTGCGCACCCAGCCGTCCACGAAGGTCTCGGCCGTGGCCTCGGGCCGGTTCCAGTAGCCTTTGACGATGTTGGGGCCCTTGGCCCACAGCTCGCCCACCCGGCCGGGGGGCAGGACGGTGACCCCGTCCGCGGGATCGACGATCTTCAGCTCGCAGGGCGGCGGGGCGACGCCGCAGCTGTCGGGGCGGTGCTCGTAATCCTTGCCGATATTGGTGGTGCAGGTGGCCGAGGTCTCGGTCATGCCCCAGCCGTTGGACGGGGCCGAGCCGGGGAAGGTCTCGACGATCTTGCGCACCAGATCGGGCGCCGAGGGCGCGCCGCCATAGGCCACGGTGGTCAGCGACGAGAGATCGAAATCCTTGCGGGCCGGATGCTCGATCAGCTGCCAGGCGATGGTCGGCACGCCGCCGGTGTTGGTGACCCGCTCGCGCTCGATCAGGCCCATGGCCTCCACCGGCTCCCACTTGCGCATCAGGACCAGCTTGGCGCCCGAATTGATCGCCGGCGAGAGCGTGGCGTTGCAGCCGGTGACGTGGAACATCGGCACCACCAGCAGATAGACCCGCTGGGGCAGCTTGTGCGGATCCTGCTCGGGGACCGGCTCGCCCCGGCGCAGGAAGCCGCGGGCCGCGGCGCAGGCCGAGGCCATGATGTTGGCCGTCAGGTTGCGGTGGGTGCCCAGCGCGCCCTTCGGCCGTCCGGTCGTGCCGGAGGTGTAGAAGATGGTCGCCAGATCGTCGGGGGCGAGGTCCACATCGGGCAGGGGTTGGTCGGCCAGGGTCTTCCAGCCGTTCACCGGGCCGATGACGTCCTCCAGCCGGGCGAGGCGGTCATCGGCGGGCAGCGCACTCGCGCGGGTGACATAGATGCGGGCGAGATCGGGACAGGCGTCCAGATGGGCCAGGATCCGTTCCAGCCGCTCGTCGTCCACCAGGGCGACCTTGGCGCCGGAATCGGCCAGGCCGAACTCCAGCTCCGGCCCGGTCCACCAGGCGTTCAGAGGCGTGACCACGGCGCCGACGATGGCCGCGGCGAAGAAGGCGACGGGCCATTCGGGCAGGTTGCGCATGACCACGGCCACGCGGTCGCCCTTCTTCACCCCGTCGGCCTGCAGCCGGTGGGCGAGCGTGACGACCGCGCGGGTGAAGGCCTCGAAGCTGGCGCGGTCGTCCTCATAGACCAGGAATTCGCGCTCGCCGAAGGCGCGGCCGTTGAGCAGCACGTCGCGCAGGGTGGGCGGGGCGTTCTTCCAGACCTTGGTCGGCACGCCGTCGATCACCGCCTCGTCCAGTTCGAAGCGCTGTCCGGGCGCGGTGAGCTGAGCATGGGCCTCCGCGATGGAGACGACAGGCCAGGGCTTGGCGGCGGTTTCGGTCATGGGGGTCCTGGGTCCTCGACTTGTCTGCCCGCCGTCTTGTCGCGGCGCGTCGGACCCAGAAAGACGAGCCGGCCGTCCGAGGCAAGCCCCGGCCTGGCGTGCGGCAGCGGCCGGTCGGCCTCAGTCGACCCAGAGGTCCTGGGCTTCGCCCTTGCGGTTCAGGGCGCGGACGGCGCGCTTGACGACGGCGAGCAGGCGCTGCTTTCGCGCCTCCTCGTCATAGGTCATGGCCCCGCGGGCCAGGCCCTCCAGCAGGAACCGGCCCAGGTCGCGGCTGGTCTGGAAGCGCGGGTCGCTGCCGGCCTGGGCGAGGGCCAGGAAGCGTTCGCCGACCTGGTTGCGGTCGAAGGCGCTCTGCGCGTTGGCCAGGCGCGTGCGCAGCATGGGATCGGTGCGCGCGGCGGCCTCCAGTTCGGCGAAGGCCACGAACGGCGTCTCGTGCAGAAGCGACCAGTAGGCGTCGATGGCGTGTTCGGCGGCGTCCACCCCCGGCGCGGCCGGGGTCGAGGCGGCCTGCTCGAACAGGCGCGCGCGCTCCACCTCGATATGGGCCACCGCCGCCTCCACCAGCTCCTCGCGGCTGGAGAAGTGATAGAGCATCGCCCCGCGCGTCAGGTTGGCCGCCTCGGCGATCATGGCGTTGGTGGCCGCGTGATAGCCGATGTCGGCGAACAGGCGCATGGCCGCGTCCAGAATGCGGGCGCGGGTGCGGCGAGACTTCGGAGTCTCCTTGGCGGGATAGGTGCGGGCGTCCATCGGTGGGCGGGATGATCCGATCAAAGTTCGGCTGACATATGGCGAGCTATGCTGCGGCGCCAGTGTTGCAGTGCGGTTTCATCAAAGCGACACGCAATCAGCCTACCCGACGCACAGTTGGGGCCGTTCTGGAGGCGTCCAGTGGGTGATTTGGGAATCCGCCGTTATCGAACGGTCTTCATCTCGGACGTACATCTCGGCACCCGCGGCTGCCAGGCGGAGATGTTGCTGGATTTCATCCGGCATATCGAGTGCGACACGTTGTATCTGGTCGGCGATATAGTCGACGGCTGGAAGATGAAGAGCGGCTGGTACTGGCCGCAGGCCCATAACGACGTGGTGCAGAAGATCCTGCGCATGGCCCGGAAGGGCGTGAACGTCATCTATGTTCCCGGCAACCATGACGATCGGGTGCGCGATTTCTGCGGCATCCACTTCGGCGGGGTCGTGGTGGCGCGGGACGCGATCCACGAAGGCGCCGACGGCCGGCGCTATCTGGTGACGCACGGGGACGAGTTCGACGGCGTCGTGCAGCACGCCAAGTGGCTGGCCTTCCTGGGCGACTGGAGCTACCGCGGCCTGCTGGCGGCCAACACCCTGTTCAACCGTGTGCGGCGCCGCATGGGCTTCGGCTACTGGAGCCTGTCGGCCTATCTGAAGACGCGCGTGAAGAACGCCCTGCAGTTCATCGAGGACTTCGAGGGGGCCGTGGCCGAGGAGGCCCGTCGCCGCGGCGTGGACGGCGTCATCTGCGGCCACATCCACAAGGCCGAGATGCGCCAGATCGAGGACATCCTCTATATCAACGACGGTGACTGGGTGGAGAGCTGCACCGCCCTGGTCGAGCATATGGACGGCCGGCTGGAGATCCTGGAGTGGGCCAAGCTGCGCTCCTGGTCGGCGGTGCGCAGCCTGCCGCGGGACGCCGACGCCGAACGCCTGCCGGAGCCGGCCGCGGCCTGAGGCGTTCGGCCGCAGCCTTGCGTTGACTTGCCCCGAAACTCGTGACAGTGGGACTGTCATGAGCGAAGACGACTCCGATCTTCCCGGCGATGCGCCGGGCGACGAACCCGCCGCCAACGCCCGCGACCGCCAGAAGGCGGTCACCCGCGATCAGATCCTGCAGGCGGTGGGGCGCCGGCTGGAATCCAGCCCCATGGACGAGCTCTCCTTCGCCGACGTGGCCAAGGACGCCGGCGTGGGCGAGCGGACCGTCTACCGCCACTTCCCCACCCGCGAAGCCCTGCTCGGCGCCTTCTTCGCCTGGGCCCAGGCCAAGGCCACCGATCCCGGCCTGGCCGGACCGGCCGCCCGCGCGCCCGAACCGCCGCCCGCCGCCGCGCCGCCGGCCCGGTCGCCCGCCCAGCGCATGTGGGAGCCCGCCCAGGCGGCCGCCGACGACGTGCAGCGGCCCATGCGCATCCTGCTGGCGACCGACGCCTGGGAGCCGCAGGTCAACGGCGTGGTCCGCACCCTGACCCGCGTGGTCAAGGAGCTGCGCGAGCTGGGCCACGAGGTGGAGGTGATCCGCCCCGACCAGTTCAAGACCCTGCCCCTACCCACCTATCCCGAGATCAAGGTGGCCATCGCCGCCTACGAGCCGGTGCAGGAGCGCTTCAAGGCCTTCGAGCCGGAAGCCATCCACATCGCCACGGAAGGCCCGATCGGCCTGGCGGCGCGGCGCATCTGCGTGGAATGGAAGCTGCCCTTCACCACCAGCTACCACACCCGCTTCCCGGAATATGTCTCGGCCCGCCTGCCCGTGCCCCTGTCGGTGGGCTACACCTATATGCGCTGGTTCCACCGCCCGTCGGGACGGCTGATGGTGGCGACGCCCACCATGCGCGACGAGCTGACCCGCCACGGCTTCCGCAACATCTCGTCCTGGTCGCGCGGCGTCGATACCGAGGTCTTCCGCCCGAGGCGCGAGGACGAGAAGGACATCTTCGCCCACCTGCCCAAGCCGATCTTCCTCTATGTCGGCCGCGTCGCCGTGGAGAAGAACATCGAGGCCTTCCTGCACCTCGACCTGCCGGGCACCAAGGTGGTCGTCGGCGACGGACCGCAGAAGGACGAGCTGGCCGAGCGTTACCGCGACGCCGTCTTCACCGGCTCCAAGTTCGGCGAGGAGCTGTCGGCCCACTTCGCCTGCGCCGACGTCTTCGTCTTCCCCTCGCTCACCGACACCTTCGGCCTCGTCATTCTGGAGGCCATGGCCTCGGGCACGCCGGTGGCGGCCTATCCGGCGCCGGGGCCGATCGACATCATCCCCGGCTCGGGCGCCGGCGCCCTGGCGGCTTCGGCCACCGAGGGGCTGAAGGAGGCCTGCCTGGAGGCCCTGGCGCTCGACCGCAAGGCCGTCCGCGCCTTCGCCGAGACCTTCTCGTGGAAGGCCTGCGCCGAGGACTTCGTGCGCAATCTGCAGCCCTATCCCGAACCGGAGAAGACCCGCTTCTGGCGTCGGCTCCGCCGTCTCGCCCGCGTGCGCCGCAGGCCCAAGGCCGCCTGAGGCCTACCGGCCCTTGAACCGGCCGGGACGGCGCTCGGCGACGGCCCGCACCCCCTCGGCGAAGTCCTCGGTGGCCCGCAGGACGGTCTGTTGACCGTGCTCGTGAGCGGTGGCCGCACGCACCGCCTCGGCCAGCTTGCCGCGCAGGGTCTTGCGGGTGGCGACCACGGCGAGGGGGGCGTTCTCCGCCAGTTCGGCGGCGAGGGCGAAGGCCGACTGGCGCAGTTCCTCGCCCGGAACCAGCTCGTCCACAAGGCCCCAGGCCAGCGCCTCCTCAGCCCGCACCCGCCGGCCGGTCAGGAACATCAGGTCGGCCCGCTGCGCGCCCACCACCCGCGGCAGGGTGTGCGTCAGGCCGAAGCCCGGATGGAAGCCGAGCTTGACGAAGTTGGCCGAAAAGCGCGCATCGGGCGAGGCGACGCGGAAGTCGGCGACCAGGGCCAGGCCGAGCCCTGCGCCGACCGCGGCGCCCTGGACGGCGGCGACGATGGGCTTCTCCACCGAGAAGAGGCGGACGGCCTGGTCGTAGAGCTCGGAGACCCCGCCCATGCCCGACCCGCCGATGCCGGTCGGCGAGGCGAGGTCGGCGCCGGCGCAGAAGGGCTTGCCTTCGCTGGCGAGCACGGTGGCGCGCACGGCCGGATCGCGATCGAAGGCCAGCAGCGTGTCGGCCAGGTCGGCGACCAGCTCCACCGAGACGTGGTTGGCCGGCGGGCGGTGGAAGACCAGCGTCGCCACATGATCCTGAACGCTCACCACCAGATGGTCGGATTTGGTCATCGCCGGGTCCCCAGAAGGTTTCTCGCCACCACCCACTTATGCACTTCGGTGGGGCCGTCATAGATGCGCATGGTCCGCAGGCGCGAGGCCATGAGCTGCAGGGGCAGCTCCTTGGTCATGCCCATGGCGCCGAAGGTCTGCATGGCGTGGTCGACCACCTCCCACGCCATCTCGGTGGCGTAGGCCTTGATCATGGAGATCTCCACCCGGACGTCGCGGCCCTGGTCGAGCTTCCAGGCGCAGTCATAGGTCATCAGCCGGGCGGCGTGGATGCGGGTCGCCGCATCCGCCACCCACCACTGGATCGCCTGACGCTCCGAAAGCGGCGCGCCGAAGGTGGTTCGCTGGGGCGCGTACTCGACCATCATGTCCAGCGCCCGCTGGGCCATGCCGATGGACCAGGCGGCCATCTCGATCCGCCGGGTGCCTAAGCGGATCTGCATGGGGGCGAAGCCGGCGCCCTCCTGGCCGAGCAGCTTCCAGCCCTCGACCCGGCAGTCGTCCAGGGCCACCTCGTAGGTGTACTGCCCGCCGATCATCGGGATGCGCCGCAGGACGTTGAAGCCCGGGGCGTCGCGGTCCACCAGGAAGGCGGAGATGCCGCCGCGGGCCTTCTTCTCCGCGTCGGTCACGGCCATCAGGATGGTGAAGTCGGCGTCGGCCGCCCGGGTGATCCAGATCTTGCGGCCGTTGATGATCCAGTCGTCCCCGTCGCGCACGGCCCTGGTGGTCATGGCCGCGGGATCGGCGCCGGCGCCGGGTTCGGAGATGCCGATGGCCGAGACGGTCTCGCCGCGCACATAGGGCGCCAGGTAGGCCTCGCGCTGGCGCTCGTTCACCGTCGCCATCAGCATGCGCAGGTTCGGGCTGTCCGGCGGCAGGGTGTAGGGGACGACGGTGCGGCCCATCTCCTCGCCGACGCCGACCATGGCCACGTAGGGCAGGTCCGAGCCGCCGACGTCCTCGGGGGCATCCAGGCCCCAGAGACCGAGCGACTTGGACACCTCGTCGAGCCGGGCGTGCTCTTCGGGGGCCAGGTAGAGGCCCTTCCCCTCGGCCTCGCGAGCCAGGACGCCGGCCTCCAGCGGCGTCAGCTCGTCGCGCACGAACCGGGCGGTCAGCTCCTTGAGCATGCGATGCTCGTCGGACAGGGCGAAATCCACGGGCGCTCCCTCTGTTTCTTGCCGGTTCGTCGCTTGGCGCGGTCTCTTTCCGGCAGCATAACCGGTGAAAATCCATAAGGGAGAGCGTCCGTGGCGGAAGGCAAGCAACTGGCGAGCGAGGCGACGGGTCCCCTGGCCGGCGTTCGCATCCTCGACCTGACCAGCGTCGTCTTCGGCGCCTATGCGACCCAGATCCTGGCCGATCAGGGCGCCGACGTGATCAAGCTGGAGGATCCCGGTTCGGGCCGCGGCGACGGCGGCGACATCATGCGCTGGGCCGGCCATACGCCCGAAGGCGCGCCGCGGGACTTGGGCCCCATCTTCCTGACCATCAACCGCAACAAGCGCTCGGTCCTGGCGAACCTGCGCGATCCTGATCTGCGGCCCAGGCTCGAGGCCCTGATCGCCAGCTGCGACGTCTTCGCCGCCTCCATCCGATATGAGGGGCTCAAGCGTCTGGGCCTCGACTACGAGGCGGTGAAGGCGATCCGGCCCGACGTCATCTATGTGCACGCCGCCGGCTACGGCTCGGACGGTCCCTATGCGGGCGAGCCGGCCTATGACGACCTGATCCAGTCGGCCTCGGGCCTGGCCGACCTCCTGCCGCGGACCGACGGGAACGAGACGCCGCGCATCCTGCCGACGCTGGTGGCCGACAAGGTCTCGGGCCTCTTCATGGCCCAGGCCCTGACCGCCGCTCTGTTCCACCGCCAGAAGACCGGCGAGGGCCAGTTCGTGGAGGTGCCGATGCTGGAATGCGTGACCAGCTTCAACCTGGTCGAGAACCTCTACGACCACGCCTACGAGCCGCCGACCGGCCAGTGGACCTATCAGCGGGTGACCAATCCCAACCGCAAGCCGTTCCGCACCAAGGACGGCTATATCGGACTGCTGCCCTATACCGACCGGCAGTGGGACCAGTTCTTCGAGGTCGCCGGCTGGGGCGAGACGGTGGCCAAGGATCCGCGCTTCTCCGACTACGCCCAGCGGGCCAAGCACACCCGCGAGCTCTACGGCCTGGTCGAGGAGGTGACCGCCACGCGGACGACGGCCGAGTGGCTGGACCTGCTCAAGGGCCTGTCGATCCCGGTGCAGAAGACCAACCGCTTCGAGGACCTGGAAAGCGATCCGCACATCGAAGCCGTCGGCCTCTTCGAGCGCTACGACCACCCGCACATCGGCCCCTACAAGACCGTCCGCCCGCCGGTGCGCTTCGAGAAGACGCCGGCCAACATCCGCCGCCACCCCCCGCGCCTGGGCGAACAGACCGAGGAGGTCTTCGGCGAAGTCCAGCCGCGCACGGCGCCGGAATAGGGCTGTGCGTATCGCTGTCGTCGGAACCTCGGGCTCCGGAAAGACGACGCTCGCCGGGCGGCTGGCGCGCGCGCTCGACCTGCCGCAGATCGAGCTGGACGCCATCAATCATCAGCCCGGCTGGGTCGCCCTGAACGAAACCGACCGGCCGGAGTTCGCCCGCCGGGTCGAGGCGGCGATCGTGCAGGCCGCCTGGGTTCTGGCCGGAAACTATTCCTCCGTCCGCGACAGGGTCTGGGAGCGGGCCACGCACGTGGTCTGGCTGGATTATCCTCGCCATGTGGTCATGCGCCGGGTGATCTGGCGATCCTTCGTTCGAGCGGTCGATCGCAAGGAGCTCTGGCCCGGCACAGGCAACCGCGAGACCTTCTCGATGTGGCTCCGACGCGACCATCCCATCCGCTGGTCCTGGAACACCTACCATCGCCGCAAACGCGAATATGCCGCCCGCCTGGAGGAGCCCCGCTTCGCCCATCTCGCCCGCTCCCGGCTGACCGAGCCGAAGCAGGCCGATCTTCTGGTCGAGGAGCTGAAGCGGGTGTGGACGGGCGGGTGAGGTCCTGCGTGCGTGAGACTTGCTTTGCGCGGCAGCAGACCCCCTCAGCCGCCTTCGGCGGCAGCTCCCCCTGGAAGGGGGAGCATCTCGTCGCACAGAGCTTGCGGCGACTGCCGAGCCGATCCTCCCCCTCATCGAGGGGGAGGTGGCCCGGAGGGCCGGAGGGGGTTATCCCGCCCCCTTCACGCACAGCCAGCGCGCGCGGTGGAAGTTGGCGATGTTGTCGACCCAGCCGGTGACGCGGGGGTTCACCAGGGCCTTGTTGACCACGAAGTAGATGGGGGCGAGCGCGTCCTCCGACAGCATGAGCGCCTCGGCCTGGGCGAGCAGGCGGGCGCGGGCTTCGAGGTCGGGCTGGGCGTTGGCGGCGGCCAGCAGGGCGTCGTAGCGCGGGTTGGAATAGTCGCCGTAGTTCTGCGGACCGGTGTCGGACTTCAGCAGTTCCAGGAAGGTCAGCGGGTCGTTGTAGTCGGCGTACCAGCTCATGGCGCCGACCTCGAAGTCGCGCATGCGATAGGCGGCGAAGGCGATCTGGCCTTCGTTCTGGACCAGGGCCACGTCGACGCCGATCGCCTGCCAGTCGGCCTGGATCGCCTGGATGATCAGGGTGGTGTCGGGCGTGTTGCCGGTCTTGATCTCGATCTTGAGGGGGCGTTCGGGCGTGTAGCCGGCCTCCGCCAGCAGGCGCCGCGCGAGGTCCTGGCGGGCCTCGAATCCCATGTCCGCGAAGCTCGTGGTCGGACCGTCCTCGACATAGTTGGCCGTGCCCGGCGGCACGAAGGCGAAGGCCGGAACCTGGCCGGCGCGCAGGAGCTTCTCGGCGATGAACTCGCGGTCGATGGCCGCCGAGAGCGCCTTGCGCACCCGGGGATCGCGGAAGGCCGCCACGTCCCGGGTGTTGAAGGAGAGGTAGGAGGTGGCCAGCGAGATGTGCGTGCGCGCATAGCCCGGCATGGCCTCTTCGATGCGCGACAGCCGGTTGGACTGGAAGCCGGTGTTGATGTCGAGCTCGCCGGCGGCCACGCGGCGTTCGGCGGTCACCTGGTCGGGCGTCGGATAGTAGCGGATGCGGTCGACGCAGACCGCCTCGGCGTCCCAGAAGTGAGGGTTCTTCGCCACCTCGATGTATTCGCCCAGCCGCCAGGAGACGAGCTGGTAGGGCCCGCTGCTCACATAGGTCCCGGGCCGCACCCAGGCGTCCCCCTTCTCGGCCACCACATGCCGGGGCACGGGGAAGAAGGAGAGGTGCTTGAGCAGTTCGGGCAGGTACGGGGCGGGATGTTCGAGCGTCAGCTCCAGGGTGCGGGGGCCGAGCGCCCGGGCGCCCAGCGTCTCGGGCGCGGCCTCGCCGGCGTTCACCGCCGCCCCGTTCTTCAGAAGCGTGACGAGATAGGCGTAGATCGAGGCCGTCTCGGGCGCGAGGATGCGCCGGTAGGAGAAGACGAAGTCCTCGGCCGTGATCGGCGTCCCGTCGGACCACTTCGCCTCGCGCAGATGGAAGGTCCAGACGAGGCCGTCGGCGCTCGTCTCCCACCGTTCGGCCAGGGCCGGGATCGGCGCGCCGTCGGGCGCATCGGTGGTCAGGCCGACGTTCAGGTCGCCGATGACCTGGAACTCGTCGATCAGGTTGGATTGCTGGGGGTCGAGCGTCGCCGGCTCGGTGTTGTTGCCGAACTCCAGGCAGGTCTCGCCCGCGGGGCAGGCCGGGCGGCTCGGCCCCTCCTGGCAGGCGACAAGCGCCAGGGCGGCGAGGAGCGGGGCGAGCAGGCGCAGCGGCGAGAGGGGCAAGAGGCGGCGACTCCGGAACTTTGGCCCATAGACGCATGGCCGGCTCGGCCCTGTCGAGCGCCGGCCGGGCCGAAGGCTCGACCGCGCGCAGCGCTGTTTGAAAAAGCAGGGACACAAAGGACACGAAGGGATGCAAAGAACACGAAGAGCCGGGTCGCCCCCCTTCGTGTCCTTCGCACTCTTCGTGACCTTCGTGTCCCTCTTAGCGGCGCCTGCGGCGGCGCTTAGACCGGGCTGAAGACCGGCACGGGCGGGCCGCCCTCGGTCTCCTGGAACTTCACCTTCACCTTCTGGCCGATTTCGAGCGCGTCGAAGTCGCAGTCGACGAAGTTGGTCAGCACGGCCGGGCCCTCGGCCAGCGTCACATAGCCGATGGCGTAGGGGCCGGTGGGCGAGCGGCGCATGACCGAGAAGGTGTAGATCTCGCCCTCGCCGGGGCTTTCCTCCCACACCGTGTCCTCGGAGAAGCAGATCGGGCAGATGGCGCGGGGATACCAGTGCGCCTTGCCGCAGGCATTGCAGCGCTTGATCAGGAAGCGGCCCTCGGCGGCCGCATCCCAGAAGGGCTTGGACTCGATGGTCACCGGCGGGGCCGGGATCTTGCGCGCCTGAGCTTCGGGGGCGGTTTTGGTGTCGCTCATGGGACCTACTCCCGTTCCATGATGAGGGTGGCCGAGCCGTGGCGGGTGCCGAGCGACCCGCCCGTGCCGTGGGCGATGGCGAGGTCGCAATTGGCGACCTGGACCTTGGGGTGGGCTTCGCCGCGCAGCTGGCGGACCGCCTCGATCACCTTGGTGATGCCGCCGCGGTTGGTGGGGTGGTTGTTGCAGAGACCGCCGCCGTCCGTGTTGAAGGGCAGCTTGCCGACGCCGGAGATCAGGTTGCCGTCGGCGACGAACTTGCCGCCCTGGCCCTTCTCGCAGAAGCCCAGGTCCTCGAGCTGCATCAGCACGGTGATGGTGAAGCTGTCGTAGATCGAGGCGTACTTCATGTCGGCCGGCTTCACGCCCGCCTCCTCGAAGGCGATGGGCCCGGACCACAGGGCGCCCGAATGGGTCAGGTCCAGGTCATGGCCGCCCATGGGCCCCTTGGGGCTCTCGCCGGCGCCGAGGATCTTCACCTTGGGCCGGTTCAGGCTCCTGGCGATCTCGGGGCTGGTGACGATCAGGGCGCCGCCGCCGTCGGAGACGACGCAGCAGTCCAGGCGGTGCAGCGGGTCGGCGATCATCGGCGAGTTCAGCACGTCCTCGACCGTGACCACGTCGCGCAGCATGGCGTGCTCGTTCCACTGGGCGTGGTGGCTGGCGGCCACCTTGATCCAGGCGAGCTGCTCCGAGGTGGTGCCGTACTCGTACATGTGGCGCTTGGCGCACATCGCATAGGTGTTGTGCGTGGTGCCGCCGTAGATGTTCTCGAAGCCGGCCTCGGGCGGGCCGTCGGAGAGCTTGCCGGGACGGGCGCCCCCGCCGAAGCCGCCGAACTGGCCCTGGCGCGGACGGCCGGCCAGCGTGATCAGCGCCACCTTGCACTTGCCCTCGGCGATCGCCTGGGCCGCGTGGCCCACATGCAGGATGTAGGAGGAGCCGCCGGTCTCGGTGGAGTCCATGTGGCGGACGTTGCGCAGGCCCATATAGTCGATCATGGACATGCCGCCGAAGCCGGGCGCGTCGCCGGCGCAGAAATAGCCGTCCACGTCGTCCTTGGTGAGGCCCGCATCCTCCAAGGCGCCCTTGGCGCACTCGGCGTGGATCTGCGGGGTGGACTTGTCGGGCGCGTCGCGGAGCGGATGCTCGTAGGCGCCCATGATGTAGGCCTTGCCCTTAATGCTCATGTCCCTTCCCGGATTATGGTTTGGATGAATGCCGCCCGGCTTATCGCGCACAAGGCGGCGCTGTCATCCCGCTTCTGCTGAAGGCGGGATGAGCGGGGCTGGCGGCGCTCAGTCGACGCGCGCGGCTGGGGCCACGGCGGGCGTGGCCTGGCCGGTGTCGGGCGCCGCGCCCCGCGGCGGGGCGGGCATCAGGCTGGAGGTCCGCCAGCCGCCCCAGAGGTAGTAGCCGCCCGCGAGGACGAGGGTGATGAAGCTGCCCAGGGGGAAGCTCCACCAGACCGCGTCGGCGCCCCAGGCCGGCGTCAGCAGGTGGGCGAAGGGGATGCGCACCACCCACAGGGAGACGACCATGGCCAGCAGCGGGGCGATCACCGCGCCGGTGGCCCGCACGACGCCGGCGAAGACGAAGGCCACGCCGAACGGGATGAAGCCCCAGAGGGCGATCGCATTGATGTGCATGGCGATGGGCGCCGAGGGGCTGCCCGGCGGCAGGAAGAGCAGCAGGGCGATGGGCTCGATGGCGTAGATCAGCAGGACCGGCAGGCCGGTGAAGGCGACGGCGAAGAGCGCCCCCAGCACGGCGACGCGATCTACCCGGTCCATGCGCCCGGCGCCGACATTCTGGGCGGCCATGGAGGAGACGGCCGCGCCCAGGGCCATGGCCGGCATCTGGACGTAGGTCCAGAGCTGCAGGGCCGCGCCGTAGGCGGCCGCGGTCTGGGAGCCATAGGCGTTGACGTAGCTGATCATCACCACCGCCGCCCCGGAGACCACCAGCATGTGCATGGCCATGGGCATGCCCTTGACCAGCAGCGTCTTCAGCACGGCGAGGTCGGGCCGCATGCGCCGCCACTCCGCCGCCGACAGCACCAGCACGCTGCCCGAACGGTAGAGGTGGGCGATCATGGCGAAGAGCACGACCGTCTGGCTGATCAGGGTGGCGGCCGCCGAACCGCCGATCCCCAGCCGCGGCGCCGGTCCGAAGCCGGTGATCAGGATCGGGTTCAGGACGATGTCCAGGCCGACGGCGGCCAGCGAGAAGTAGAAGGGCGTCTTGGAATCGCCCGCCCCGCGCATGGCCATCATCACGAAGGAGAAGAAGTACATGAACGGCATGGCCGCGAAGATCACCCGCAGATAGGTGACCGCGTCGCGCCGCGCGTCGGCCGGCGTGCCCATGGCGTCGAGGACGGCGGGCGTCATCAGGAAGCCGCCGATCCCGACGCTGAGGGACAGCGCCAGGAAGAAGAGGGTGCTGGTGCCGACCACGGTCTTGGCCTTGGCCATGTCCCGGGCCCCCACGCTCTGGGCGATCATCAGGTTGGCGGCCATGCTGACGCCGAAGACCGCGCCGAGCATCAGGAAGAGGATGTTGTTGGCGTTGGAGGTGGCGGTCAGGGCCGCCGGTCCCAGGACGTGGCTGACCCAGGCGGCGTTGGCCGTGCCGTTCAGCGAGTGGAGGACGTTGGACCCGAGCACCGGCAGGGTGAAGAGGATCAGCGTCTTGCCGATCGGCCCGGAGGTCAGATCCTGCTGCGCGGCCTTGCCGCTCCGCGACGGCGATGCTTCGGGCCCGGCCGCCTCGTTCGACGCTTCCACTGCTGATCCCCGTCGTGGCGACGCATCACGCCCGCGCCAGCCCTTGGCGGGCCAAGCCTTGAGGCCAGTCTAGGAGCGCGACCGGGCGGCCACAAGCAGAGGGTGCGCCGCCGGCGGGGCCGCCGCGCGTCTTGAGCCCGCCGCATTTCGCTGTATGAGGCGTAACACGAGAGACCAGGGGACCGGAGGAGAGCCGGTCCGTCGACGAAGGTTCTTATGAAGATTCTGATCACGGGCGGCGCGGGCTTCATCGGCTCGGCCGTTGTGCGCAAGGCCGTCGCCGACGGCCACGAGGTGGTCAACCTCGACGTCCTGTCCTACTCCGCCAACCTGGAAAACGTGGCTTCGGTGGCGGGTTCGCCGGCCTACGCCTTCGAGGAGGCCGACATCTGCGACGCGCCGCGGATGGCCGAGATCTTCGCCCGCCACCAGCCCGACGCGGTCATGCACCTGGCGGCCGAAAGCCACAACGACCGGGCCATCGACGGCCCGCTGGCCTTCGTGCGCTCCAACGTCCTGGGCACGGCCGTGCTGCTGGAGGCGGCGCGGGCCTACTGGAGCGGCCTGCCGGCCGAGCGGAAGGCCGCCTTCCGCTTCCATCACGTCTCCACCGACGAGGTGTTCGGGGCGCTGGGCGAGGACGGCGCCTTCACCGAAGAGACCCCCTACGACCCCAACTCGCCCTATTCGGCCAGCAAGGCCGGCGCCGACCACCTGGTGCGCGCCTGGGGGCGGACCTACGGCTTCCCGGTGGTCATCACCAACTGCGCCAACAATTACGGTCCCTACCAGTTTCCCGAGAAGCTGATCCCCACGGTCATCGTGCGGGCCATGGAGGGCAAGACCATCCCCGTCTATGGCGACGGCCGGCAGGTGCGCGACTGGCTGCACGTGGACGACCACGCCGAGGCCCTGCTGCTGGTGCTGGCCAAGGGCCGGCTGGGCGAGACCTACTGCATCGGCGGCGACTCCGATCACCGCAATCTGGAGATCGTGAAGATCCTCTGCGCCGAACTGGACAAGGTCGCCCCGGCCAACACCCCCCATGCGGAGAAGATCACCTTCGTCGCCGACCGGCCGGGCCACGACTTCCGCTACGCCATCGACGCGGCCAAGCTGAAGGCGGAGCTGGGCTGGGCGCCCTCGACCCCGCTGGATCAGGGCCTGGCCGAGACCGTCCGCTGGTACGTGGAGAACCGTGACTGGTGGCAGACGATCCGCGAGAAGGGCTTCCATTCGGAGCGCCTGGGTCTGGCCCAGGGATGAGCCTGCGCGTCCTGCAATTCGGGGCGAGCGGCCAGCTCGCGCGCGAACTGACCCGCCAGGCGCAGGGCTGCGACCTCGCCCTGACCGTGCTGTCGCGCGGCGAGGCCGACCTCTCCGATCCCCGCGCCGCGGCCGCGGCCGTCGAGGCGCATCGGCCCGACCTCGTCATCAACGCCGCGGCCTACACCGCCGTCGACCGGGCCGAGACCGAAGCCGAGCTCGCCCAGGCGGTGAACGCCGATGCGCCGGGCGCCATGGCCCAGGCCTGCGACCATGTGGGGGCGGCCCTGGTCCACATCTCCACCGACTACGTCTTCGCAGGCGACAAGGGCGCGCCCTATCTGGAGGGCGACGCCACGGGACCGCTGAACGTCTATGGCGCGAGCAAGCTGGCCGGCGAGGCCGCCGTGCTGTCGGCGTGCGCGCGGGCCTGCGTGATCCGCACCTCCTGGGTGGTCTCCGCCCACGGCCAGAACTTCGTCAAGACCATGCGCCGGCTGGCGGCGGGCGAGGCGCCGGTGCGCGTCGTCGACGACCAGTTCGGCCGCCCCACCGCCGCCGCCGACCTGGCGGGCTTCATCCTCACGGCGGCCCCCCGCTGGGCGGCGGCCCAGGCCGGCGACCCGGTCTTCGGCCTGCTGCACTTCGCCAATGGCGGCGAGACCACCTGGCGCGGCCTCGCCCAGGCGGTCTTCGACCTGTCCCTGGGCGCCGGCGCGCGCGCCGCCGAACCCATTCCCACCTCGGCCTTCCCGCGGCCGGCCGCCCGGCCGGCGCGCGGGACGCTGGACACCGCCCGGCTGACCGAGGTCTTCGGCGTCACGCCCCGGCCCTGGCGCGAGGCGCTGGCCGACATCATCGCGGAACTGTCCGCAGAAGAGGTCCACGCATGAGGCGCGGCATCATCCTGGCCGGCGGGTCCGGCACCCGGCTGCACCCGCTGACGCTGGCGGTCTCCAAGCAGCTCCTGCCCATCTACGACAAGCCGATGATCTACTATCCGCTGTCGGTCCTGCTGCTGGCCGGCGTGCGCGAGATCCTGATCATCACCACCCCGGAGGACCAGGCCGGCTTCAAGCGCCTGCTGGGCGACGGCTCGCAGCTCGGGGTGCGGTTCGAATATGTCGTCCAGCCCCGGCCGGAGGGCCTGGCCCAGGCCTATCTGCTGGGCGAGGATTTCGTGGCCGGCGAGCCCAGCATCATGGTGCTGGGCGACAACATCTTCTTCGGCCAGAACTTCTCGCAGATGCTGCGCTCGGCCGACCAGCGGACCGAAGGCGCCACCGTCTTCGGCTATCCGGTCAACGACCCGGAACGCTATGGCGTGGTCGAGCTGGGCGAGGGCGGCAAGGTGCTCGGCATCGAGGAGAAGCCCGCCGAGCCCAAGTCCAACTTCGCCGTCACCGGGCTCTACTTCTATGACGGCAAGGCCAGCGAATACGCCAAGACGCTGAAGCCCTCCCATCGCGGCGAGCTGGAGATCACCGCGCTGAACGAGGTCTATCTCGAGGCCGGCCAGCTCCATGTCGAGCTGCTGGGCCGCGGCTTCGCCTGGCTCGACACCGGCACCCACGACAGCCTGATCCAGGCGGGCGAGCTGATCCGCACGCTCGAGCTGCGCCAGGGCCTGCGCATCGGCTGCATCGAGGAAGTGGCCTATTCCAAGGGCTTCATCGACCGCGAGCAGCTGGCCGACCTCGGCCGGTCCCAGGCCAAGGGCGAATACGGCCAGTACCTGATCCGCCTGGCCGAGCGCCTGGCGCCCGGGGCCGAGCCGGCGGAATAGGCGGAGGCGCGGCTCGCCTCCCCCGGCGCGGCGGGGCTAAGGTGGCGGCCCCGCAATCTCCGGAACCGCCGATGCGCATCCTCTTCGCCGCCCTGCTGGCCGGCCTCCTCGCCCTGTCCGCGCCCGCCCGGGCCGACGACCTGGCGACGGTGATCGCCGACTACGACGCCTTCCAGGCCTGGAGCGATCCCCTGTGGTCGGCGCCGCCGGAGGACCGCGAGGCGCTGGCCCGCCTGCCCGACGTGACGCCGGCGGCCGATGCGCGGCGGGCGCAGACCCTGGCGGACCTGCAGCGGCGGCTGGAGGCCCTGCCGGCGGCCGGTCTCGACCCTGAGGCGCGGCTGAACCGCGACGTCCTTTCCTGGCTGATCGCCGCCGAGCGCGAGCAGCTCGCCTTCGACATCGCCCGCATGCCCTTTTCCTCGGACGGCGGCTTCCACACCACCTTCGTCTACCTGCCCCACCGCGCGCCGATGACCAGCCGCGCCGATGTGGCGGCCTGGATCGCCCGGCTGGAGGCCGCGCCCGGCTTCTGGCGCGACCACATCGCCAATGCGCGCCGCGGGGTGGCCAGCGGCTTCGTCCAGCCGCGGACCACCGTGGAGCCGGTGCTCGCCCAGGCGCGCGAAATGGCCGCCGCCCCCGTCGAAGGCGACGCCGCCCTCGCCCCCTTCGACCGCCTGCCTGATGCGTTGTCAGCGCAGGAGAAGGCGCAGGCGAGGGCGCGTGGGATCGCCGCCGTCGCCGAACTGCGCCAGGCCCAGGCCGAGTTCGCCGCCTTCCTGGAGACCGAGTATCTGCCCGCCGCCCGCGACGGCCTGGCCGCCCGCGACCTGCCCGACGGCGCGCGGTTCTACGCCGCCGAGGTGCGCCGCCACACCACCACCGACCTCACCCCCGAGGAGATCCACCAGATCGGCCTGTCGGAGGTCGCGCGCATCCGCGGCGAGATGGTCGCCATCAAGGACGAGGTCGGCTTCGAGGGCGACCTCGCGGCCTTCATCGCCAGCCTGCGGGCCGACCCGAAGTTCCACGCCCAGAGCCGGGAGGCCCTGCTGGAGAAGGCCTCGGAGATCGCCAAGCGGATCGACGGCGAGCTGCCGGCCTGGTTCGCCACCCTGCCGCGCCTGCCCTACGGCGTCCGCCCCGTGCCCGCCCAGATCGAGGCCGGCTACACGACCGGCCGCTACCTGCAGGGCGATCCGGAGCGGGGCGTGGCCGGGACCTACCTCGTCAACACCTCGGCGCTGGATCAGCGGCCGCTCTACGAACTGCCGGCCCTGACCCTGCACGAGGCCGTTCCCGGCCATCACCTGCAGATCGCGCTGGCCCAGGAGCTGGAGGCGGTCCCGGACTTCCGCCGGCAGGCGGGCATGAGCGCCTTCGTCGAGGGCTGGGGGCTCTATGCGGAAAAGCTGGGCGGGGAGATGGGCGTCTACCGCGATCCTTACGAGCGGTTCGGCCGCCTCTCCTACGAGATGTGGCGCGCCTGCCGGCTGGTGGCCGACACGGGCCTGCACTGGAAGCGCTGGAGCCTCGATCAGGCGCGCGCCTGCTTTGCGGAGAACACCGCCCTGTCGCCGCTGAACATCGAGGTGGAGCTGGCCCGCTACGTCTCCTGGCCGGGCCAGGCCCTGGCCTACAAGGTGGGCGAGCTGAAGATCGTCGAGCTGCGCGAGCAGGCGAGGGCGGAGCTGGGGGAGGCCTTCGACATCCGCCGCTTCCACGACGCCGTGCTCCTGGCCGGCGCCCTGCCGCTCGACCTCCTGGAGGCGCGGATCGAGGCCTGGATCGCGGCGGAAGCGACCGACTGAAGCCGGCGCCGGCCCGTTCGAACGGCGGGCCGCGGCGGGATGACCGCCGCGGCCCCCGTCGCGATCAGGCCTCGGCCTTCTGACGTTCGGCCTTCAGCTTGGCGTAGCCTTCCTTCAGCTCCTCCAGCTCCTTGGCGTACTTGGCCTTGGCCTCCTCCTGCAGGCGCGGGATGTGGTAGCTCGGGAAGAGGTCGTTCTCGGGCCGGTAGTCCTTGAGGAGCTGCTTGGCGAGCGTGACCTTGTGCACCTCGGTCGGCCCGTCGGCGATGCCCATGACCAGCGATGAGGTGACCATCCGCATGAAGGGCATCTCGTTGGAGACGCCCAGCGCTCCGTGCAGGTGAGCGGCCTTGGTGGCCACGTCGTTATAGACCTTGGGCATGGCCACCTTGATGGCGGCGATGTCCTTGCGGACCTTGTTGTAGTCCTTGTGCTTGTCGATCAGCCAGGCGGTGCGCAGGACGAGCAGGCGGAAGCTCTCCACCGCGATCCAGGAATCGGCGATCTGCTCCTGCACCATCTGCAGGTCGGCCAGGCGCCCGTCGCGGGTGGTGCGCGAGACCGCCCGCTGGCACATCAGGTCCAGCGCATGACGGCAGGCGCCGACGGTGCGCATGGCGTGGTGCACCCGGCCGCCGCCCAGGCGGACCTGAGCGATGACGAAGGCCGCGCCGCGGTCGCCCAGCAGGGCCTCGGGCCCGACGCGGACGTTGTTGTAGCGGACATAGCCCTCGGTCCCGCCGCCGATCTCGCCGCCGCCGCCGACGGCCACGTTGCGGATGATCTCCACGCCGGGCGTGTCGGTGGGCACCAGGAAGATGGAGGTGCGCTTATAGGGGTCCTTCGCGTCCGGATCGGTGATGGCGTAGACCACCAGCAGCTTGGAATAGCGGGCGTTGGTGGAGAACCACTTCTCGCCGTTGATGATCCAGTCCCTGCCGTCCTGGACCGCGCGGGTCTGGAAGGTCAGGGGGTCCGACCCGCCGGTGGGCTCGGACATGGAGAAGGCCGAGCGGATCTCGCCGTCCAGCAGCGGCTGGAGCCAGC
Source organism: Phenylobacterium sp. (assembly GCF_013911965.1). Classification (GTDB taxonomy): domain Bacteria; phylum Pseudomonadota; class Alphaproteobacteria; order Caulobacterales; family Caulobacteraceae; genus Phenylobacterium. Next base: position 35,554 of record NZ_JACESE010000020.1, read on the forward strand.
GCTTCTTCTGCTCTTCGGTGCCGTAGTGGGCGATGATCTCGGCGTTGCCGGTGTCGGGCGCCTGGCAGCCGAAGACGGTGGGGGCGATGGAATTGCGGCCCAGCTTCTCGTTCATCAGGGCGAGCTTGAGCTGGCCGAAGCCCTGGCCGCCGAGCTCGGGGCCGAGGTGGCAGGCCCACAGGCCCTGCTCCTTCACCTTCTGCTGCAGCGGCTTGATGAACTTCTCGCGGCCCAGCGGGCCGTGGGCGGCCATGCCGAGGTGGCTGAGCGGCTCGACCTCCTCGCGCATGAACTCCTCGATCCAGTCGAGCTTCTTCTGGAATTCGGGGTCGGTCTCAAAATCCCAAGCCATGTCGTCCTCCTTGGCGGCGTCGCAGGGGCGCCGGCGCATCTATTCGTAAACACGGTATGTTTCGGCTCATCCGACATACCGGAAATTCGAACGGCGGCGGCCGGCCGCGGCCGCCTCTCCCCATTATCAAGCGGCCGTTCGCTCGACGCAACGGGGGCGGTCGTATTGAGATAAGCGCTTGTTTTTTCGGCCGATCAGCCCGGACGCGCCAGCCGACGGACCGGGGGTCAGGCCCGTTCGAAGCTCAGCGGGGCTTCCCAGAAGGTCTCGACCAGCTCGTGCTGGGCGCCGGGTTTGCCGGTGGTGAGGAAGCGCCTCAGGCCGCTCGACCCCGCCTCGTATTCCGGGTGGCGCGCGAGATAGGCGGCGAGCGCCTCGGCCGTGGCGTCGGGCTGGTGGATCAGCGGCGTGCCGGGCTTCAGCGCCGCACGGAACATGTCGGCGACGATCTCGTAGTGGGTGCAGCCCAGGATGGCGCGGTCGGGCGGGCGGCCGATGCGGGCGGTGATCTGGCCCACATGGGTCTCGATGGCCGCGGCCAACTGCACGGCGCCGGCATTGCCCTCGATCATGCCGGCGAGCTCGGGGCAGGGCTCGACGAAGACGGCCACGTCCTGCCGGCGCTTGTCGATCTCGATCTCGTAGACGCGGCTCTTCGCCGTCGCCGGAGTGGCGAAGACGGCCAGGATGTCCAGCTTCTCGACCTTGTCGCCGCGGCGCTCGGCCTCGTGTTCCCAGGGCAGGCCGGTGGCCGCCTCGATGGTGGGCACGATGATGCCCAGCACATTGACCGGCCGGCCCAGCTCCCGACGGCGGCCGGGCAGCCAGGTCTGCTGCAGGCGGCGGAGCGCGATGGCCGAGGCGGTGTTGCAGGCCAGGACCACCAGGTCGCAGCCCTCGGCGAACAGCCGGTCGCATCCGGCCCGGGTCAGCTCGACGATCTCCTCGCCGGGCCTGCCGCCATAGGGGGCGTTGGCCTGGTCGGCCAGATAGACGAAGTCCGCGCCCGGAAAGCGCCGGACCAGCTTGCGGTGGACGGTCAGGCCGCCCACTCCGGAATCGAAGACGCCGATGGCCATGGACGGCCTTTAGCGGGCGCGACGGCCGACGGCTAGGGCGGGCGCGCCGGCGGGGCGCGATCGGACGTAACATTACGAGCCTGTCATGTGACGTTCCGGCAAGCGGCGCCTAAGGTCCCGGCCAACCCTCATCCTCGGAGTACCCATGGATCGCCGCACCTTCCTGGCCGCCTCCACCGCCCTCGTGGGCGCCGCCGCCCTTCCGCTCCCCGCCCTCGCCGCCGACGGCGCGCCCCTGCTGGCGCCCTGGACCGGGCCCTATGGCGGCGTGCCGCCCTTCGACAAGGTGGTGGTCGCCGACTTCGCCCCGGCGCTGGAGGCCGGCATGGCCCAGCACCTGAAGGAGATCGAGGCGATCGCGAACAACCCCGCGCCGCCCACCTTCGAGAACACCATCGTGGCCCTGGAGCGCTCCGGCGCGGTCCTGGATCGGGTGGAGACGATCTACGGCGTGTGGGGCAGCACCCTGTCGACGCCCGAAGTGCGCGAGATCGAGACGGCCATGGCGCCGAAGATGGCCGCCCATGGCGACGCCATCCTGCAGAACGCCAAGCTCTTCCAGCGCATCGAGGCCGTCTATGAGGGCCGCGAGGCCGCCGGTCTCAATCCCGAGCAGTCGCGCCTGGCCTGGCGGCACTGGAACCGCTTCGTCCGCGCCGGCGCCAAGCTCGATCCCGCCGCCAAGGCGCGCGTGGCGGAGATCAACGGCGAACTGGCCCAGGCCTTCACCACCTTCAGCCAGAACCTGCTGGCCGACGAGACGGACTATGTCCTCTATCTGAAGACCGAGGCCGAGCTGCGCGGCCTGCCCGACGACGTGCGTTCGGCCGCGGCCGCGGCGGCCGAGGAGCGGGGCCGTCCGGGCGAGTACGCCATCCTCAACACCCGGTCCTCCATGGACCCCTTCCTGACCTATTCGCAGCGCCGCGACCTGCGCGAGAAGGTCTGGCGCACCTATTACAGCCGCGGGGACAATGGCGACGCCCACGACAACAACGGCGTCATCCAGAAGATCCTGAAGCTGCGGGCCGAACGCGCCCGGCTGCTGGGCTATCCGACCCACGCCCACTGGCGGCTGGAGGCGGCCGTGGCCAAGACGCCGGAGGCGGCCATGGAGCTGATGATGCGCGTCTGGCCCTCGGCCGTGGCCCGCGTCCACGAGGAGGTGGCCGAGATGCAGGCCATCGCCGACGCCGAGAAGGCCGGCGTGAAGATCGAGCCCTGGGACTACCGCTACTACGCCGAGAAGGTGCGGGCGGACCGCTACGACCTCGATATGAACGAGGTGAAGGCCTATCTGCAGCTCGACAAGCTGGTGGACGGCATGTTCTGGGCCGCCGGCGAGGTCTACGGCATGAGCTTCACGCCGGTGGCCAACGTCCCGGTGCAGCACCCCGACGTCCGCGTCTGGGAGGTGAAGCGGGGCGGCGGCCATCTCGGCCTCTTCTACTTCGATCCCTATGCGCGGGCGGGCAAGCGGTCGGGCGCCTGGATGAACGCCTATCGCAGCCAGCAGAAGCTGGACGGGCCGATCACGCCGATCGTCTCCAACAACTCCAACTTCGTGAAGCCCGCGCCGGGCGAGCCGGTGCTGATCTCCTGGGACGACGCCACGACCCTGTTCCACGAGTTCGGCCACGCCATCCACGGCCTGCTCTCGAACGTCACCTACCCCTCGCTCGCCGGCACCAGCGTGCCGCGCGACTATGTGGAGTTCCCGAGCCAAGTGAACGAGGCGTGGCTGCCGACCCGCCAGGTGCTGAGCCGCTTCGCCCTGCACCACGAGACGGGCGAGTCCATGCCCGAGGAACTGGCGAAGAAGATCGAGCGGGCCTCGACCTTCCGCCAGGGCTTCGACGTCACCGAGTATCTCGCCTCGGCGCTGATCGACATGAAGCTGCACCTGGCCGGCGACGCGGACATCGATCCCGACGCCTTCGAACGCGAGGAGCTGGCCAAGCTCGGCATGCCGGCCGAACTGCCCATGCGCCACCGCACGCCGCAGTTCGCCCACGTCTTCGCCTCGGACGGCTATTCGGCCGGCTACTACTCCTACCTCTGGGCCGAGGTGCTGTCGCAGGACGCCGCCGAAGCCTTCAAGGAGTCGCCGGGCGGCATGTACGACGAAGGCGTCGCCAAGCGGATGGTCGACCACATCCTCTCGGTCGGCGACACGGTCGATCAGGCCGAAGCCTACCGCGCCTTCCGCGGCCGCGACGCCGATGTCGGCGCCTATCTGAGCGACAAGGGCTTCCCGGTCACGTGATCGGACGGGCCGGGGGGTGAACCCCCTCCGGCCCTCCGGGTCACCTCCCCCTCGAGGAGGGGGAGGATCTGCTCAGCGGTTGCCGAAAGCTCGGCGCCAAGATGCTCACCCCTTCCAGGGGGAGCTGCCGCCGAAGGCGGCTGAGGGGGTGTGTGGTGGTGCGACCGCCCTCAAGCGGCCGACGCCAGGGGAGCCGCGCGGCGGACGCCGAGGCTCCGCGCCAGGGCGGTGAACACGGCGCAGGCGAAGACCGCAAAGCCCAGCAGCACGCCCGGTCCGCCGATCGCGAACAGGGGCTTGATCTCCTCCATCGTCAGCACGCCCCTGAACATCAGGGTCATGGCCGAGATCATGCAGACCACGCCGACATTGGTGAGCACGAAGTTGGCCGCCGGCATCCAGCCGGGCGAACGACGGCCGAGCGTGGCGTAGAACGCCCCCATCAGGGCCTGGCTGACCCAGCCGATCAGGTTCAGGTGGGCGTGGGCCGGCGATGTGGTGAAGTCGTGCGTCACGCTCATCGCCAGGCCCCAGGTGACGCCGATCAGGATGTAGATCGTCGCGGCGGCGTAGAACAGCAGCGGCCATCGGGCCGTGGCCGGATCGCCTTCGGTTTCAAGCGTGTGGGTCATGGTTCCTCCCTTGCTCGGCGGCGGGGATTACGGGAGGGTGGACAGCGCCACAATGCAGACGGGCGCTGGACGGTTCTGCATTCCTGCAGGGTCTCTCGCCATGTTCGACTGGAACGATCTGCGCGCCTTCCTTGCGGTCGCCCGCCACGGCAGCGCCGCGGCCGCGGCGAGCGAGCTTCAGGTCAACCAGACGACGGTCGTGCGACGGCTCGAGGCGCTCGAGGCGGCGCTCGGCCTGCAACTCGTCGAACGCAGCCAGACGGGAAGCCGCCTGACCTGGGCGGGGACACGCCTGCTGGCCCAGGCCGAGCGGGTGTCGGTCGAGGTCGATGGCGTGATGCGCCAAGCCCAGGCGCTGACGCGCGAACTTTCGGGCGTGCTTCGTGTGACCAGTGTCGATCTGGTCGCCGACAATCTCGTCATCCCGGCCCTGACCGAGTTCCGTACCCTCTACCCCGGCGTTGCGGTGGAGCTGATCGCGGGGCGTGAGTTGCTGGACATCGCCGGCGGCGAAGCCGACGTGGCGATCCGCAGCGCCACCACCCTGGAAGATTCCGACCTCGTCTCGCGCAAGCTTCTGGACCTCCCCTTCGGCGTGGTGTGCAGCCGCGCCTATGCTGCGGAGCATGGCGTTCCGGCCGGTCCGCAGGACCTGGCGTCACACCGTCTGGTCGGCGGGACGGGCGCGCTCGCCCAGATGCCGATCCTCGCCTGGATGCGCGAGCAGGCGCCCCTGGCGGAGGTGGCCTGCCGCTCGAACCATCTGGGCAATCTGATCTCGGCCGTCCGCAGCGGGCTCGGCGTGGGGGCCGCGCCGCTGATCGACCTCTACGACGAGCCAGACCTCATCCTGGCCTTCGTGCCCGACCTGCCGCGACAGCCTGAGCTGTGGCTGATCACGCGCTCGGACCTGCGCAGCGCGCCGATCGTGCGCGCCTTTCTGGACTTCATCATCCCCTATACGACCCGCCTCGCCCGCAGCCGGGCCTTGGCCCGCGGCCCTGAAATCTTGACCTGATCCATCCACAGGCGCATAAGCGCCCACTTCCGGCGCAACCTCGGTCAGCGCCCTCCACCGTCACGACCCCCATCACCATATGGGACGAGGACGGCGAGGCCCCCCGTCGACGTGATCGTCCACGGGGGTCGATCGCGTTTGGGCCCCTGGGTTCCCGGCTTGCCGGGAGCCCTGGAAACGGAAAATCGAGCCGGCGTGACCCTGTCGCGCCATGGGAGCACTAATGTTCGACGCACTTTCAGAGCGGCTTTCCGGGGTATTCGACCGTCTGTCGGGCCACGGCGTGCTGTCCGAGAAGGATATCGACGAGGCGCTGCGCGAGGTCCGCATCGCCCTGCTCGAGGCCGACGTGGCCCTGCCCGTCGTGCGCGAATTCATCGCCAAGGCCAAGGAGCGCGCCACCGGCGAGGAGGTGCTGCGCTCGGTCCGACCCACCGACCAGGTGATCAAGATCACCTATGACGGCCTGGTGGAGATGCTGGGCGGCGAAGACGTCGAAGGGCTCGCCCTCTCGCGCAACCCGCCCACCGTCATGATGATGGCCGGCCTGCAGGGCTCGGGTAAGACGACCACCGCCGGCCGTCTGGCCTATCGGCTGGGCCGCGAGCGCAAGAAGGTGCTGCTCGCCTCCCTCGACACCCGCCGGCCCGCGGCCATGGAGCAGCTGGCTACGCTCGCCCAGCAGGCCGGCGTCGACAGCCTGCCCATCGTGGCCGGCCAGTCGGCGCCCGACATCGCCCGGCGCGCCCTGTCGGCGGCCAAGCTGCAGGGCTATGACGTCCTGATCCTCGACACCGCCGGCCGCACGACGCTGGACGAGGCCATGATGGCCGAGGCGGCCGAGATCGCGAAGATCGCCACGCCGCACGAGACCCTGCTGGTGGCCGATGCGCTGACCGGCCAGGACGCGGTGCGCACGGCCAAGGCCTTCCACGAACGCCTGCCCCTGACCGGCCTGGTGCTGACGCGGGCCGACGGCGACGGCCGCGGCGGCGCGGCGCTGTCCATGCGGGCGGTCACCGGGCTGCCGATCAAGTTCCTCGGCGTCTCGGAGAAGATCGACGGGCTCGACGCCTTCGACGCCCGCCGCGTGGCCGGCCGCATTCTGGGCCAGGGCGACGTGGTCGCCCTGGTGGAGAAGGCCGCCCAGGACTTCGACCAGGCCAAGGCCGAGGCCATGGCCAAGAAGCTGGCCAAGGGCCAGTTCGACCTGGACATGATGGCCGAGCAGCTCGCCCAGATGAAGAAGATGGGCGGCATGGAGGGCCTGATGGGCTTCCTGCCGGGCGTCCAGAAGATCAAGAAGCAGATGGCCGAGGCCAATGTCTCGGACAAGACGCTCGACCGTCAGGCGGCGATCATCTCGTCCATGACCAAGGCCGAGCGCAAGAAGCCCGACATCCTGCAGGCCTCGCGCAAGCGGCGCATCGCCAAGGGCGCGGGCGTGGACGTGGCTGACGTCAACCGGCTCTTGAAGCAGCACCGCCAGATGGCCGACGCCTTCAAGATGATGAGCCGCGACGGCGGCAAGGGCTTCGCCAAGATGGCCGGCATGCTGACCGGCGGCGGCGGGGCCGACATGGCCCGGCTGAAGGCCATGGGCGGCGGCAAGATGCCCATGCCCTCCCAGGCCGAGATCGAGGAGGCCCAGGCCAAGCTGGCCGGCCTCGGCGGCCCCAGTTTCGGAAGCGGCGGCGGCGCGCCCAAGCTTCCCGGCCTCGGCGGCGGATCCCTGCCGCCCGGCTTCAACCCCTTCAAGAAATCCTAGAGCTTACAAGGAAGTCCCATGCTCAAGATCCGTCTCGCCCGTGGCGGCGCCAAGAAGCGCCCCTACTACCACATCGTGGTCGCCGACAGCCGCTCGCCCCGCGACGGCCGCTTCATCGAGAAGGTCGGCGCCTACAACCCGCTGCTGAAGAAGGACGACCCGACCCGCGTCACCCTGAAGGTCGAGCGCATCCAGGAGTGGATCAAGAAGGGCGCCCAGCCGACCGACCGCGTCGCCCGCTTCCTGTCGCAGGAAGGCCTGGTGAAGTGGGAGCACGGCAACAACCCGCAGAAGGCCGAGCCGGGCCGCAAGGCCAAGGAACGCGCCGAGGAGCGCGCCCAGCGCGAGGCCGATCGCGCCGAGGCTGAGGCCGCCGCGGCCGCCGCTCCGGCTGAAGAGCCCGCCGCCGAGGAAGCCCCGGCCGCCGAAGCCGCTCCGGAAGCCGCCGCCGAACCGGCCGCCGAGGAAGCCGCCCAGGAGCCGGCCGCCGAGGCCGCGGACGACGCGACCGCCAAGGAAGGCTGAGGCCCTCCGGCGTCTCCAGACGATCGCCGCGCGTCGGGGCCTTGAGGTTCCGGCGCGCGGTTTGCGTTTCAGGTCCCGATCGGGGAGCCCCCATGAGCGAACGGCTGATCCAGGTGGCCCGCGTGGCCGGCGCCTTCGGGGTGCGCGGCGAGATCCGCATCACCACCTTCACTGAGGATCCCATGGCCCTGCCGGGTTACGGGACCCTGCTGCGCGATGACGGCCAGCCGGCGCTGACCCTCTCGGGCGCCCGCCCGGTGAAGGGCGGCCTCGTCGCCCGCGCCAAGGAGGTCGCCACCCGCGAAGAGGCCGAGGCCCTGCGCGGCCTGCGCCTGTTCATCACCCGCGACAGCCTGCCTCCGCCGGAAGAGGACGAGTTCTACCTCGCCGACCTCCTCGGCCTTTCGGTGGAGACGGCGCAGGGCGAGGTCCTGGGCAAGGTGAAGGCCGTCCAGGATTTCGGCGCCGGGGACCTCTTGGAAATCCAGCCTCCGGCCGGCGCCAGCTGGTGGCTGCCCTTCACGCGGGAAACCGTGCCCGAGGTGAAGATCGCCGAGGGCCGGCTGATCGCCGTGCGCCCGGCCGAGACGGAATAGTCCTCGGGCGGCGCGCCCGGCGAGGCCGGACGGGCCGCCTGAGGCGATCAGGCCTGCATGGTCCAGCCTTCCACGCCCATGGCGGCCTGGCGGCCGGCCTCGGAGCGGGTCGGGTGGGGGTGGCAGGTGCGGGCGACATCCTCGCTGGCGGCCTTGAAGGCCATGGCCACGCAGTATTCGCCGATCATCTCGCCGGCCTGGGGCCCGACGATGTGGACGCCGAGGATCTCGTCGGTCCTGGCGTCGGCGAGGACTTTCGCAAAGCCGTCCGTCTCGTGGTTGATCTTGGCGCGGCTGTTGGCGGTGAAGGGGAACTTCCCGACCTTATAGGCCACGCCCGCCGCCTTCAGCTGCTCCTCGGTCTTGCCGACCCAGGCCACTTCCGGGGCCGTGTAGACCACGCTGGGGACCAGATTGTAGTCCACGTGGCCGTACTTGCCGGCGATGATCTCGATGCAGGCCACGGCGTCTTCCTCGGCCTTGTGGGCCAGCATCGGGCCATGGATGGCGTCGCCGATGGCCCAGACGCCCGGGGCGCTGGTCCTGAAGTGGTCGGTCTCGATGAAGCCGCGCTTGTCGGGGGTAATCCCGACGCTCTCGAGACCGAGCCCATCGGTGTAGGGGCGGCGGCCGATGGCCACGAGGACGTAGTCGGCCTCCAGCGTCTCGGCCTCGCCGCCGGCCACCGGCTCGACGGTCAGCTTGACGCCGGACTTGGACGTGGCCGCGCCGGTCACCTTGGCGCCCAGCTTGAAGACGATGCCCTGCTTGGTCAGCGACCGCTGGAAGGTCTTGGCCGTCTCGACGTCCATGCCGGGCGTGATGCGGTCCAGGAACTCCACCACCGTCACTTCCGCGCCCAGGCGCCGCCAGACCGAACCCAGCTCCAGGCCGATGATGCCGGCGCCGACCACGATCAGCTTCTTCGGCACTTCGGGGAGGGAGAGCGCGCCGGTGGAGTCGACGATCCGCTTCTGGTCGATCTCCACGCCCGGCAGGGGGGTCGGCTCCGAGCCGGTGGCGATGACGATGTTCTTGGCCTCCAGCGTCTGGACCTGTCCGTCGGCGCCGGTGACCTCCACCTTGCCCGGGCCTGCGATGCGGCCCGCGCCCTTCACCCAGTCGACCTTGTTCTTCTTGAACAGGAACTCGATCCCCTTGGTGAGCTGGGCCACGGAGTCGGCCTTCTGCTTCATCATCTGGACGAGGTTGAGCTTGGGCTTCACCTCGATGCCCAGGGTCTCGAATTCCTTGCCGACGGCGGCCTCATAGAGTTCGGAGGCGTGCAGCAGGGCCTTGGAGGGCATGCAGCCGACGTTCAGGCAGGTGCCGCCCAGGGTCTCGCGCTTCTCCACGCAGGCGACCGAGAGACCCAGCTGGCCGGCGCGGATGGCCGCGTTGTAGCCGCCGGGGCCGCCCCCGATGATGACGACGTCGTATTGGGACATGGCTTGATCCTCTTTTCGCCGCGCGGGGGCCGGACGGACGCCGAAGGCGGACGCTGCTCGTCGCAGCGCCGCGAACGGCCCATTTCGTCCGGCGCGCACGGCCGGTCGCCCCAGGGGCGTTTTACAGGTCGAGCAGCAGGCGCTGCGGGTCTTCGATGGCTTCCTTGACCTTCACCAGGAAGGTCACCGCGCCCTGGCCGTCGACCACGCGGTGATCGTAGGACAGCGCCAGATACATCATCGGACGGACCACCACCTGGCCCTTCACCACCATCGGACGCTCCTGGATCTTGTGCATGCCCAGGATGCCCGACTGCGGCGCGTTGAGGATCGGCGTCGACATCAGCGAGCCGTAGACCCCGCCGTTCGAGATGGTGAAGGTGCCGCCCTGCAGGTCCTCGAGGGCCAGCTGGCCGTCGCGGGCCTTCTTGCCCAGGTCGCCGATCGCCTTCTCCACGCCCGCCAGGCTGAGCTGGTCGGCGTCGCGAACCACCGGAACCACCAGGCCCTTCTCGGTGCCGACGGCGACGCCGATGTCGTAGTGGTTCTTGTAGATGATGTCCTGGCCTTCGATCTCGGCGTTGACGTCGGGCACCTGCTTCAGGGCCGCGATGCAGGCCTTCACGAAGAAGGACATGAAGCCCAGGCGCACGCCGTGGCGCTTCTCGAAGACGTCCTTGTATTCCGAGCGCAGAGCCATGACCGCGCTCATGTCCACCTCGTTGAAGGTGGTCAGCATGGCCGCGGAGTTCTGCGCCTCCTTCAGGCGCCGGGCGATGGTCTGGCGCAGGCGGGTCATGCGGACCCGCTCCTCGCGCTCATGCAGCTCGCGCGGGGCGGCCGGCGCGGGCGCCGCGGCCGGCGCGCTGGCGCGGGCCTCCAGGGCAGCCAGAGCGTCGCCCTTGGTGACGCGGCCGTCTTTGCCGGAGCCGGCGACCTTGGAGAGGTCGAGATTGTTCTCGGCCGCCACGCGCTGGGCCGACGGCGCGGCGGGCCGCGCCTCGGCGGCCGGCGCAGGGGCGGGCTTCGGGGCTTCGGTGGGCTTGGGCGCTTCGGCCTTCGGAGCTTCCGCCTTCGGCTCGCTCCTGGCCGGCGCCGCAGCGGCGCCCTCCGACAGCTTGCCCAGCACCGTGCCGGGCTCGACCGTGTCGCCCTCGCCGGCGAGGATCTCCGACAGCACGCCGTCCGACGGCGCGGCCACTTCCAGGCTCACCTTGTCGGTCTCAAGTTCCACAAGGATCTCATCCTTGCGCACGGCCTCGCCGGCCTTCTTGGTCCAGCGCGCCACCGTCGCCTCGGTGACGGACTCGCCCAGGGCGGGCGTCATGATGTCGGCCATTACGAAAGTTTCCTGTTCTTATTCAGCGAGTTGGGGTTTGAGGCGCCTCAGGCGAAGGCGTCTTGGAGGAAGGCCTTGAGCTCGGCCAGGTGGCGGCTCATCAGGCCCGCGGCCGTGGAGGCCGAGGCCGGGCGGCCGACATAGCGGGCGCGCTTGGCCTTCACGTCCAGGCGCTCCAGGGTCAGTTCGAGCCAGGGGTCGACGAAGGTCCAGCCGCCCATGTTCTTGGGCTCTTCCTGGCACCAGACCAGCTCGGCGTTCTTGAACCGCTTCAGCTCGTTGGAGAGGGACTTAACCGGCCACGGATAGAACTGTTCCAGGCGCAGGATGTAGACGTCGTCGACGCCCTTCTCCTCGCGCGCGTCGAGCAGGTCGTAATAGACCTTGCCGGAGCAGAGGATGACCCGGCGGATCGCATCGTCGCCCTTGAGCGCGACCGTCGTGTGCTCGCCGCGCTCGGCGTCGTCCAGCAGCACCCGGTGGAAGGACGAGCCCTCCGACAGGTCCGTCAGGCGCGAGACCGCCTTCTTGTGGCGCAGCAGGCTCTTGGGCGTCATCAGCACCAGGGGCTTGCGGAACTCGCGCAGGAGCTGGCGGCGCAGGATGTGGAAGTAGTTGGCCGGGGTGGTGCAGTTGGCCACCTGCATATTGTCCTCGGCGCAGGACTGTAGGAAGCGCTCCAGGCGAGCCGAGGAGTGCTCCGGCCCCTGGCCCTCGTAGCCGTGCGGCAGGAGCATGACGAGGCCGCTCATCCGCAGCCACTTGCGTTCGCCCGAGGAGATGAACTGGTCGATGACCACCTGGGCGCCGTTGGTGAAGTCGCCGAACTGGGCTTCCCACAGGGTCAGCGTCCGCGGATCGGCCAGGGAGAAGCCGTATTCGAAGCCCAGCACCGCCTCTTCCGACAGGGCGGAGTCCAGCACCTCGAAGTGGGCCTGGGTCGGCGAGAGGTTGCGGAGCGGGAAGTAGGGCTCCTCGGTCTTCTGGTCGATGATCGCCGAATGGCGCTGGCTGAAGGTGCCGCGGACCGAGTCCTGGCCCGACAGGCGCACCGGATAGCCCTGGTCGAGCAGGCTGGCGAAGGCCAGGTGCTCGGCCGTGGCCCAGTCCAGGCCCTCGCCGCTCTCGATGGCGTCGCGGCGGGTCTGCAGGACGCGGGCCACCGTCTTGTGCGGCGTGACCGTTTCGGGAATGGCGGTGATCTTGCGGCCGAGGTCGAGCAGCTTCTGCAGCGGCACGGCCGTGTCGCCGCGGCGGTCCTCGGTGGTGGGCAGGGTCAGGCCCGCCCACTTGCCGTCGAGCCAGTCGGCCTTGTTGGCCTTGTACTCCTTGCCGGCCTCGAACTCCTTGTCGAGGAAGTCGGCGAACTCGTCGACCCAGGCGTCCACATCGGCGGCGGTGACCACGCCCTCGTTGATCAGGCGGCTGGCGTAGAGCTCGCGGGTCGACGGGTGGCCCTTGATCTTGGCGTACATCAGGGGCTGGGTCATCGTCGGGTCGTCGCCCTCGTTGTGACCGAACCGGCGATAGCAGAACATGTCGATGACCACGTCGCGCCCGAACTGCTGGCGGAACTCGGTGGCCACCTTGGCGGCGAAGACGACGGCTTCCGGATCGTCGCCGTTCACGTGGAAGATCGGCGCCTCGACCATCAGCGCCACGTCCGACGGATAGGGCGAGGAGCGGCTGTTCTTTGGGCTGGTCGTGAAGCCGATCTGATTGTTGACGATGAAGTGGATGGTGCCGCCGACGCCGTAGCCCTTCAGGCCCGACAGGGCGAAGCACTCGGCCACCACGCCCTGGCCGGCGAACGCCGCGTCCCCGTGCAGCAGCAGGGGCAGGACATGGCCGCGGCCGGCGTCGGGGTTCTCGCGCAGGGTGAAGGCCTGCTTGGCCCGCGTCTTGCCGATCACCACCGGGTTGACGATTTCCAGGTGGCTGGGATTGGCGGTCAGCGACAGGTGGACGCTGTTGTCGTCGAAGCTGCGGTCCGACGAAGCGCCCAGATGGTACTTCACGTCGCCGGAGCCTTCGATGTCCGACGGGGTGGACGAGCCGCCCTGGAACTCGTGGAAGATCACGTGATAGGGCTTGCCCATCACGGCGGCGAGCACGTTCAGGCGGCCGCGGTGGGGCATGCCGAGCACGATGTCGCGCACGCCCAGAGCGCCGCCGCGCTTGATGATCTGCTCCAGCGCCGGGACCATGGCCTCGCCGCCGTCCAGGCCGAACCGCTTGGTGCCGGGGAAGCGCTTGTGCAGGAAGCGTTCGAAGCCCTCGGCCTCGATCAGCTTCTTCAGGATGGCGACCTTGCCTTCATTGGTGAAGGCGATCTCCTTGTCGCGGCCCTCGATCCGCTCCTGCAGCCAGGCCTTCTGGGCGGGATCGGAGATGTGCATGTACTGGACGCCCACGTCGCCGCAGTAGGTGCGGCGCAGGATGTCGAGGATCTCGCGAAGGGTCGCGGTCTCCAGGCCCAGCACATAGTCGAGGAAGATCGGGCGGTCGTAGTCGGCCTCGGTGAAGCCGTAGGTCGCCGGGTCGAGCTCGGAGGCGTCGCCGGGCACGATGGCGATGCCCAGCGGGTCGAGATTGGCCCGCAGGTGGCCGCGCATCCGGTAGGCCCGGATCATCATGATGGCGCGCAGGGAATCGAGCGTGGCGGCGCGGACCGTGTCGGTCGAGGCCGCCGGGGCCCGGTCGGCGACCTTCTTTTCGAGCTTGGCCTCGACCGCCGGCCAGAGGCCGTCGATGGCCGAGAGCCAGTCGGGCCGCGGGCCGGGCGTCGGCGCCTTGGTCCAGCCGGGCTGACCGGCGCCGCGCTTGATCTCGTCGGCGCGGTCGTGGAGCGAGGCGAAGAAGGCCCGCCACGAGGCCTCGACCGAGTTGGGGTTCTCCGCCCACCGGGCGTAGAGGTCCTCCACGAAGGCGAGATTGCCGCCATAGAGGAAAGAGGTCTCGGCGAGCACCTCGTTGATCAGACCTGCGTCGTCCGCCATCGTTCCGCTTCCAGACGGTCCGCGGAGCTTCTTGGTGAGAGGAGCCGACGGCGGACCGCCATACGCTTAAAATTTGCCTCTTAGGCGCCCTTGAGCACTTCGAGCAGGGTCTCGCCAAGCTTCGCCGGCGACGGCGAGACGCGGATGCCCGCGGCCTCCATCGCAGCGATCTTGTCCTCGGCGCCGCCCTTGCCGCCCGAAATGATCGCGCCCGCGTGACCCATCCGCCGCCCGGGAGGGGCGGTGCGTCCCGCGATGAACCCGACCATAGGCTTCTTCTTCGGTGAATTCTTGATGAATTCCGCCGCAGCCTCTTCGGCCGACCCGCCGATTTCACCGATCATGATGATCGACTCGGTTTCGTCGTCGTCGAGGAACATCTGAAGCACGTCGATGAACTCGGTGCCCTTGACCGGGTCGCCGCCGATGCCGACGGCCGTGGTCTGGCCCAAGCCCACCTGGGTGGTCTGGAACACGGCTTCGTAGGTAAGCGTCCCCGACCGGGAGACAACACCCACCGAGCCGCGCTTGAAGATATTTCCCGGCATGATGCCGATCTTGCACTCGTCGGGCGTCAGCACGCCGGGGCAGTTCGGGCCGATCAGCCGCGACTTGGAGCCGGACAGGGCGCGCTTGACCTTGACCATGTCGGCCACCGGGATGCCCTCGGTGATGCAGATGATCAGGGGGATCTCGGCCTGGATGGCCTCCAGGATGGAGTCGGCGGCGAACGGCGGCGGGACGTAGATCACGCTGGCCTCGGCGCCGGTCTCCTGGACCGCCTCGGCGACGGTGTCGAACACCGGCAGGCCGATATGGGTCGTGCCGCCCTTACCCGGGGTGACGCCGCCGACCATCTTGGTGCCGTAGGCGATGGCCTGTTCGGAGTGGAAGGTGCCCTGGCTGCCGGTGATGCCCTGGCAGATGACGCGGGTTTCTTTTCCGATGAGGATGGACATTACGCGGCCCCCCGAACGGCCTTGACGATCTTTTCGGCGCCATCCGACAGGTCGTTGGCGGACACGACGTTCAGGCCGCTCTCGGCGATGATCTTCTTGCCGAGCTCGACATTGGTGCCTTCCAGGCGGACGACCAGCGGCACCTTCAGGCCCACTTCCTTGACGGCCTCGACCACGCCCTCGGCGATGATGTCGCAGCGCATGATGCCGCCGAAGATGTTGACGAGGATGCCCTTCACGTTCGGGTCGGCGGTGATGATCTTGAAGGCCGCGGTGACCTTCTCCTTGCTGGCGCCGCCGCCCACGTCGAGGAAGTTGGCCGGCTCGGCGCCGTAGAGCTTGATGATGTCCATGGTCGCCATGGCCAGGCCGGCGCCGTTGACCATGCAGCCGATCTCGCCGTCGAGGGCGATGTAGGAGAGGTCGTACTTCGACGCCTCGATCTCCTTGTCGTCCTCTTCGCTGGTGTCGCGCAGCTCGACGATGTCGGGATGGCGGAAGAGGGCGTTGCCGTCGAAGCTGACCTTGGCGTCCAGCACCCGCAGGTGATCGTCCTCGGTGACGATCAGCGGGTTGATCTCGAGCATCTCCATGTCCTTGGCCAGGAAGGCCGCATAGAGCTGCGAAAGCAGGGTCGCGGCTTCCTTGGCCAGGCCGCCGGTCAGGCCCAGCGACTTGGCGAGCGTGCGGCCGTGGTGCGGGAAGACGCCGGTGGCCGGGTCGATCGAGAAGGAGACGATCTTCTCCGGCGTGGAGGCGGCGACCTCCTCGATGTCCATGCCGCCCTCGGTGGAGGCGACGACCGAGACCCGGCTCGTCTCGCGGTCCACCAGCAGGGAGAGGTAGAGCTCGCGGGCGATGGCCGCGCCTTCCTCGATATAGAGGCGGTTGACCTGCTTGCCCTTGGGCCCGGTCTGGTGGGTGACGAGCACCCGGCCGAGCATCTCCTGCGCGTTCGCCTTGACGTCGGCGGCGGACTTGACCACCCGCACCCCGCCCTTGGCGTCGGGGCCCAGCCCCTCGAAGCGGCCCTTGCCGCGGCCGCCGGCGTGGATCTGGGACTTCACGACCCAGACCGGGCCTCCCAGCTTCTCGGCGGCCTGGGCCGCTTCGTCGACGGAGAAGGCGGCGTAGCCGCGCGGAACCGCCACGCCGAACTCTGCGAGGACGGCTTTGGCTTGATGCTCGTGGATGTTCATGAGGCCGCGATGTTGTCGCTGAAATCGTCCCGCCCAGCCGGCGGGTTCTGGCGCTTATAGGAGCCGCATTTCAGCGTGGCAACCGGGGGCGGGAGGCTTTTTCCCCCGCATTCGGCGGCGCCGCGGGGGAAGGCATGCCCTTCTATCCGAAGAACAGGCTCCACATCGTCCGCCCGGGGATGAAGGCGATGATCAGGTTGATCGCGAAGCCGCCGTAGAAGAGGCCCATCATGGCCCGCCGATGGCGCGCCACCTCGCGCCGCCGGGCCCACAGGACCGCCAGGGGCAGGATGATCAGGGTCCAGCCGGTGAACAGGTGGATGAACGACCAGCTCCCGTGGTTCAGGCTGGTGATGAAGAGGGTCGAGCCGGCCGTCACCGAGACCAGCGCGACCCAGACCCAGCCGGCGACGCGGTGGAAGGCGCGGCCCTTGCGCACGGCCATCAGCACCCCGCCCAGCGCCAGGGCGGCGAGCGCGGTGTAGAGGTGGACCTGGATCACCGGCGGAAGCTGCGTCAGCCGGGCGAGGTCGGGAGCGTGCGGCCGGGCCTGCGCGGCGGCGCCCGCAATGTCGTCCAGGGCGCCGCCCATCGCCGCGGCCAGGATCAGGGCGACGACGCCCATCGAGAGGGCGAACCCTTTGAGGAACCCGCCACGGGCGGGGGCGGGGGGCGTTTGCGAAGCCAGCGACATCCGTTATCTCCCAAGGCTCGGTGCGGCCGGCGGGCCGCGTGTCTGTCGGCCGAGGGATGCGGACGGGATGGGCGGGCGGCCAGGGCGTTTGCGCCAAGTGACGCGCGCCGTTCGTGAAGCGCAGGGGCCCGCCGCCGGCGAAGCGCCGACCGCCGCCCGGCCCTGGCGGTTCGGCCCCTATGACGGCATGTCGGGCTGGCTGCGGGGCTTCGCCCTCGCCATGGCCGTCGGCCTGTTCCTGGCCCTGTCGGGCGCCTTCGGAACGCTGGAGATCCCGCTGTGGCGGCGCCTGGCCTACTGGCTCGGACTGATGGCGGCGGGGACGGTGATGGGCGGCGCCGTCGCCCGGCTGTTCTTCCCGCGCGGCGACCCGCCGGGGCCGGCGCGGCGGCTGTGGCTGAACGGGCTCCTGGCCAGCCTGGCCATGTCGGCGCCCTTCACCGTCGTGGTCTGGCTGGGGTCGCGGCTGATCCTGGGGGGCGACCTGCCGCTCTCGCGCCTGCCCGTGCTCTTCGTTCCGGTCCTCATGGTCGCCCTGGTGATGACGGCGCTGAACACCCTGGTGGAGCGGCAGCGGACCGCACTGGCCCTGGCCGCCGCCGCGCCTTCGCCGCCGAAGCCGGTGAAGTTCCTGGAACGCCTGCCCCTGCGGCTGCGCGGCGCCGATCTGTGGGCCGTCGAGGCCGAGGACCACTATCTGCGCCTGCACACCTCCAGGGGGCAGGACCTGATCCTCATGCGCCTGGCCGACGCCGTGGCCGAGCTGGACGGGCTGGAGGGCGCCCAGGTCCACCGCTCCTGGTGGGTGGCGCGGGCGGCGCTCACCGACGTCAAGCGCGGCGACGGGCGGGCGACGCTGACGCTGAAGGACGGCGCCCAGGTCCCCGTCAGCCGCACCTACGCCAAGGCCCTGCGCGAGGCGGGCTGGTACTGAGGCCTATCCGGCCCGGCGGCGCTTCCAGTCCTCGCGGCTCTGGCCCCAGACGTCGACCTCGACGTCCATGGGCGGCGGCAGCCGGGCCTGGCGCAGGATGGACGAGCCGAGCCGCCGGGCCACGGCCTGGGAGTTCACATTGGCGGGCTCGATGGTGTGGATCACCTCGGTCCAGCCCAGATGGTCGAAGGCCCAGTCGATGGCGGCGGTCGCCCCCTCGGTGGCGTAGCCGCGGCCCCAGCAGTCGCGCACGACGCCCCAGCCGACCTCCGTGCCGGGCCAGCCGTGCGGCCGCCAGGGTCCGAGCCGCCCCACCCAGCGCCCGCTCTCCTTCTCGATGACGGAGAACATGGAGAAGCCCTCCAGCGCCCAGGCGCCGGCCATGGTCATCATCGAGCGCCAGACCTGCGGCGGCGTCCCGACGCCGCCGATGTAGCGGGCGGCCTCCTCGTCGGCGGAGAAGGCGCACCAGGGCTCGAAATCGGCCATGGTCGGGGGCCGCAGGACGAGGCGCGCCGTCTCCAGGGTGGGGCCAAGCTTCTCCGCCGCCGGCGATCCGGCCTCGACCTTAAAATTCACCTGTCCCTGCGCCTCCCCAGCGCGTCTTCGCATCGTTCAGCCGCAATTCAGGCGTAAGGTGGGAGGCTTGTCGATATCGGATACGAAACCCCGCCTTCGAGCCCCGCCATGAGCCAGGACCCGAACCCCCCGACCGAGCCGGACGATCTCGTCCTGCCGCCCCGCGATCCCGCCCCTGCGCGGCCCAGAGTCCCGCCGGCCCTGTGGATCGGGGGCGGCGTCGCCCTGGCCGCCGTGGTCGGGCTGTCGGCGGCGCTGGCGGTGAACGGCGGTCCGCCGAAGCTCCGCTCCGAGACGGCGCTCGACATCGAGATCGCCGAGGTCGCGCCGGCGCCGATTCCCGAGTCCTCGGGCGAGCCCCTGGAGGTGCTGCCGCCCGACATGGCCGCCGCCGCGCCCGAGGGTCCGGTCCTCGACCTCGCCCAGGCCGATCCGGAGCCCGATCCCGGGGCCGTCGAGCCGCCGCACGAGCGCGAGCCGCCCGCCCTGCGGATTCCGGCCAACAATGTCGCCCCGCCCAGCTTCGACTGCCGCTACGCCCGCAGCCGGGCCGAGCTGATGGTCTGCGCCGATCCGGGCCTGGCCGAGGCCGATCGCCGGCTGGAGGCCGCCTACCGCCGTGCGCTGGATGCCGGCGTGCCCGCCTGGCGGCTGGAGCGGCAGCAGCGCCGCTGGCTGCGCGCGCGGGAGGATGCGGCCTTCGATGCGCCGGAAGCCGTGGCCGGCGTCTATGACGCCCGGATCGCCGAGCTGCAGGCGCTGGCCGACGGGGTCCCGCCCTTCGCCGCCGGGCCGCCGCCCGAGCCGCCGCCCGCGCCTGTCGCGCCCGAAGCGCCGGCCGCCCCCTGGCCGCTCTGGCCTTGAGCCGAAACGCGAGAGGGCGGCCCCGTCGCCGGGACCGCCCTCCGATAGGCGCGCGATGACGGCGGGGCTTAGCCCAGCATGTCCTTCACGGTCTCGCGCTCGCCGACCAGCTCCTCGTTGGTGGCGGCGATCTTGGACTTGGCGAAGTCGTCCATCTCGTAGGAGGTGACGACCTCGTAGCCGTTCGCCGTGGACTTCACCGGCATGCCGGCCCAGACGCCCTCGGCGAAGCCGTAGCGGCCCTCGCTGTTGACGGCGACCGAGTGGATCTTGCCCGGGGTGGCCAGGTCGCGGACGTGGTCGATCAGGGCGTTGGCCGCCGAGGCCGCCGAGCTCTGGCCGCGGGCTTCGATGATGGCCGCGCCGCGCTTGCCGACGGTGGGCAGGTAGTCGTTCTTCAGCCAGGCCTCGTCGCCGATCACGTCAGCGGCCGCCTTGCCGCCGATCTTGGCGTGGGTGAAGTCGGCGAACATGGTCGGGCTGTGGTTGCCGTAGATGAAGAGGTCGCTGACCTCGTTGATCGACACCCCGGCCTTCTTGGCCAGTTGGGCGCGGCCGCGGTTCTCGTCCAGGCGGACCATGGCGGTGAAGCGGTCGGGCGTCAGGCGCTTGGCCTGGCTGGCGGCGATCATGCAGTTGGTGTTGCAGGGGTTGCCGACCACGGCGATGCGGGCGTCGTCGGCGGCCACGGCGTCGATCGCCTGGCCCTGGGCGATGAAGATCTTGCCGTTGTCCTTCAGGAGGTCGGCGCGCTCCATGCCCGGGCCGCGCGGCTTGGAGCCGACCAGCAGGCACCAGTTGGCGTCCTTGAAGGCGACCTTCGGGTCGTCGGTCAGAACCATGTCCTGCAGCAGCGGGAAGGCGCAGTCGTCCAGCTCCATGGCCACGCCCTTGAGCGCCTTCTGGGCGCCTTCGGTGGGGATTTCGAGGAGCTGCAGGATGACCGGCTGGTCCTTGCCCAGCATCTCGCCCGAGGCGATGCGGAAGAGCAGGGCGTAGCCGATATTGCCGGCCGCGCCGGTGACCGCCACGCGGACGGGGGGCTTCGTGGTCATGGGAGGGCGCTCCTCATAGAGATGGCGAGACGATGTGGCCGGTCCCGTAGCCCATGGCGCGCCCCTGCGGCAAGGCGCCACCGGTTGCTCAGCCTGCGCGGGTCGCGCTAGCTCAGCCCATGACCGGCCTCGACCCCGCCTTCCTCGCCACCTCGCACGAACTGGGCGAGCTCGCCCTGTGCCACGCCCGCCTGCAGGCCGACGCCCGCTACGCCTGGATCGTTCTGATCCCGCGCGGCGGCGCCTATCGCGAGATGGAGGACCTGCCGGCCGGCGCGCCGGAACAGCTGATGGGCGAGATCCTGCGCGCCGGCGCGGCCGTCCGCGCCGTGGGCCAGGCCCTGGGCCGGCCGGTGGAGAAGCTGAACGTCGGGGCGCTGGGCAATGTCACGCCGCAGCTGCACGTCCATGTGGTCGGCCGCCGGGCCGACGACGCCGCCTGGCCCGACCCGGTCTGGGGCCGCGGCCAGGCCGCGCCCTACGACGCCGGGGCGCTCGACCGGGCCATGGCCGCCGCCCGCGCCGCCCTCGGCCTCTAGGGCTCAGGCCGCGCGGCGGTTCGCGGCGGCGGGGGCGGCCGCGGACGCCAGCTTGAAGCGGCCGACCATCTGGGTCAGGCGGTCGGCCTCGGTGCTGACCGACTGGCTGGCCGCCGCGCTCTCTTCCGACATGGCGGCGTTGCGCTGGGTCACCCCGTCCATCTGGCTGACGCTTTCGCTGACGAGGGCCAGGGCGCGGGCCTGCTCCTCGGCGGAGGCGGCGATCTCGGCCACGAGGCGGTCGATGTCGCCCACCTGGCCGGCGATGTCCTCGATCGCGCCGCCCGTCCGCTGGACCAGCTCCACCCCCTCGCCGACGTTGCGCGACGACTCGCTGATCAGGGCCTTGATCTCCTTGGCCGCGTCGGCCGAGCGCTGGGCGAGGGCCCGGACTTCGGAGGCGACGACGGCGAAGCCCTTGCCCGCCTCGCCCGCCCGCGCCGCCTCGACCCCGGCGTTCAGGGCCAGGAGATTGGTCTGAAAGGCGATCTCGTCGATCACGCCGATGATGGTCGAGATGCGGCCCGCCGAGCCCTCGATGCGGGCCATGGCCTCGACCGCATCGGCCACCACCTGCCGCGTGGCGTGCGAGGCGCCGGAGGCCTGGCCGATCACCTCGCGGGCGGCGTGGACGCCCTGGGCCGTCTTGCGCACCGATTGCGCGGTCTCCTCGAGGGCGGCGGCCGATTCCTCCAGGCTGGCGGCCTGGGTCTCAGTGCGGCGGGACAGGTCGTCGGAGGCGCGGCTCAGCTCGTCGGAACTGGCGCGCAGGGTGTGGGCCAGTTCGCTGATCGCGGCCATCATGGCGCCGACCTGGTCCATGGCGCCGTTGAAGTCGGCGGCGAGCTGGGCGTAGGCCTCCGGCAGGTCGCCGGTCAGCCGGAAGGTCAGGTCGCCCGCGGCCAGGCGGCGCATGGCCTCGCCGATGCTGTCGACCACCAGGGTCCGCTCGCTGGCCAGGGCCCGGGCCTCGGCCTCCTTGCGGGCCCGTTCGGCGGCCTCTTCGGCGGCGGCCAGCTCGGCGTCGGCCTGGCGCTTGGCGACGATCACGTCCCGGAAGTGGGCCAGGGCCTTGGTCATGGCCCCGATCTCGTCCCGCCGGCCCGCATGGGCGAGCGCCAGGTCGGTGTCGCCCTCGGTGAGACGGCCCGTGTCGCGGGTCAGGCTGTCGAGCGGGCGGATGATGGATCGGCTCACCCGCAGGCCCATGATGATCGCCCCGGCGAGGATGGCCAGCACGCCGGCCGCGATGGCCGCAAGCATCACGCGATGGCCGGCCACGGCCGCGGCGGCCTCGTCGTGGGCCATCCGGGCGACCAGGTTCTCGAGGTCGTGGAGGGCTTCGATGCGCGCCGAGGCGGCGTCGAACCAGGCCTCGCCCGACAGACCTTCGCCCCCCTGGAGGAAGGCGGCGCGCATGTCGACGAAAGTCCGGTTGGCCGGCGAATTCTCGAAGCCGGACCACCGCGTGTTCAGGGCCTCGTCGGCGTTGATCTGGATCGCGCGCACGGCGCCGGCCTCCTCCCCCTGCAGGAAGGACAGCCTCGCCTTGGCGCCCTCGACCTCCCCGGCCGCCAGGGCGCCGGCGCCGAGCGCACGTTCCTGGCCGGCCATCTCCTTGGCCAGGAGGAGGGCCGAATAGGCGCGGAAGGTTCGGCCGAGCTCGGCGTTCTCGCGGGCGGCGTCGCCCCCGATCTCGTGGAGGGCGTCCAGGCCGGACCCGATGATCGCGCTGTAGGCGGCCAGGACGCCGGCCGGCTGGGCGTTCAGGCCGTCCACCTGCTGGCGCAGTTCGGGCAAGGCTTTCAGGGCGCGGCCCAGGGGCGTCGCCGCCGCCCCGCCGAACCGGCGCTCGGCCTCGTCATAGGCGACGGCCGCCGCGTCGACCTTGCGCCGCTGTTCGGCCAGGGCCGGCGACAGGACGCCGGCCTTCAGGCTCAGATTGGACAGGCCGCGCTCGGCCTGCAGCTCGTGGATCAGGCGGCCGGCCGCCGTGGCGCCGTCGATCTCGGCCATGACGCGCACGCTGGCGTGCAGGCTCGCCCAGCTCTGCTCGACGATGACGCCGGCGGTGAGGAGGAGGGCGAGGATGGGAATGAGCAGGATGAGGTGGATGCGCTGGGAGATGGTCATCGGGGCCTCGGTCGCGAACGGACGCGCCAAGCCTCTTCCCTGACGGGCTTTCCCAAAACTTAAGGTTGTCGCTCGCCCCGGCGGGCGCAGCGCGGCGACGGCGCCGGACGGCCTGCTCCGGACGGCTCAATTGCTTGAGAAATAAGGTCTTCCCGCCTCAGCTGGCGGCCTGGGGCGGGAGGTCGCGGGAGATGCGACAAATGGTTGCAGTCGCGGGTTACCGGCGGCGCAGCACCACGTTCCGCGGAACGCTGTCCTCGATCAGCTGCCCCGTCCAGGCGCCGTCGCCGGCCGCCGACAGGGTGGCCACGCTGGGCGGCGCGCCGCGTCGCGGCGAGAAGCGCAGGGTGACCTGGGTTCCCTGGCGATCGACGTCGTCCAGGAAGCCTGAGCCGTCCAGGGCGCCGGGCCTGCGGGTGTCGCGCCAGGCGCCTTCCAGCGGGCCGGAGCCGCGGTCGACGAAGCGCAGGGCGTAGAGCTCCACGCCGCCCGAGGTGACCAGGGCCCAGCTGCCGTCCAGCGGGCCCTGCAGCCCCTGCGCCGATTCGTAGGAGGCTCGCATGCGCGCCTCGTAGCTGCGTTCCTCGGCGGTCAGCCCGCTCCCCAGGCGGTCGCGTTCGTCGAGGAAGACGGGGTTCGAGGCGATGGTCGGCGCCGAGCGGTCGGCCACGCGCGGCGGCGGCGGCTGAGGCGCCGGGTTCGAGGGGCGGGCGGCGGCCACCGGCGGCTCCGGCTGCGGCGGCGGGTCGAGCGCGGGCGCGCCGCTCACGGCCCCGGCCGGGGCGGACTCAGGCGCCGGCGTCGGGCTCGACTCGGCCGGCGGGGCCGGCGGATTGGCCAGCAGCGCGCCGATGGGATCGTTCTCCTGTGCGGCCGCGCCGCCGGCGGCGGCCAGGAGGAGGGGCAGGACCAGGCTCCGGGCGGGTCGAGCAAGAAGTCCCATGCGGCGTGCGGCTCCTGAAGTCTGCGGTCCGGCGGCGGCTCAGTCGGCGGCGATGGCCTGGGCCACGGCGAGGAGGCGGCGCGCCTCGCCAAGGTGCAGACGCTCGACCATCCGGCCTTCGACCCGGATCACGCCCCTATCGGTATTTTCAGGCGAATCAAAGGCCTCGACCACCTTGCGCGACCACTCCACCTCTTCGGGCGCCGGCGAAAAGGCGCGGTTGGCCGTCTCGATCTGGCGCGGATGGATCAGGGTCTTGCCGTCGAAGCCGAAGGCCGCGCCTTGCGCGCACTGCCGGGCCAGGCCCTGGTCGTCCTCGATCTCGTTATAGACGCCGTCGAGAATGGCGAGCCCGTGGGCGCGGGCGGCCGCGACCATGAGGGAGAGGGGCCCCAGCAGCGGCGTGCGCTCCACCTCGGGCCGGCAGCGCATCTCCTTGGCCAGGTCGTTGGTCCCGACGACGAGGGTGGTCAGGCGGTTCTCCGCGGCCGCGGCGCCGAGCGCGTCCAGGCCGAAGAGGACGGCGCAGGTCTCGACCATGGCCCAGAGGGCGGTCTCCGGCGGCAGGGCTGCGGCGTAGGCGGCCAGGTCGCCGGGCCCGTCGACCTTGGGCGCCAGCACGGCGTCCGGCCGCGCGCCGGCGGCGGCGGCGAGGTCGGCCTTCCCCCACTCGGTGGACAGGGCGTTGACGCGGATCACCACCTCGCGGCGGCCGAAACCGCCCGCGCGCACGGCGGCGCAGGCGGCCTCCCGCGCCTCGGCCTTCAGGTCCGGAGCGACGGCGTCCTCCAGGTCGAGGATGACCACGTCGCAGTCGAGGTCCTTGGCCTTCTCGATCGCCCGGGCGTTGGCGGCGGGCATGTAGAG
>NZ_JACESE010000021.1 GCF_013911965.1 Phenylobacterium sp.
TCAGGTCGTAGCGCGCCATCTCAAGCTCCTTTCGGAAGCCTTGAATCAGCGTCGCCCTCAACCAGCAAGCTTTATGGGTTCAGAACCTAGACCGGACCTGACCCGCGGAAAGGCCGGAGGCGACGCCAGCGCCTCCGGCCCTTTTTCGTTTGTGCGAGCGTCAGTCGAGCAGGCTCGCGGCCGCCCGGGCCAGGACGATCTGTTCGTCCGTGGCGATCACCTCGGCCACGACCCCCGATCCCGGCCTGCTGACGACCCCCGCGCCGGCCGCATTGGCCGCCTCGTCGAGGTCGCAGCCCAGCCAGGCGCAGCGGCGCAGCACCTCGGCGCGCACCGCCGGCGCGTTCTCGCCCACGCCCGCCGTGAAGACGATGCGGTCGACCCCGCCCAGATCGGCGGCCAGGCGGCCGATCTCCTCGGCGACGCGATAGGCGAACAGGTCGAGCGCCTCCCGGGCCTCCGGCCGCTCGCTGTCCAGCAGGACCTGAACATCGCCGCTCTCTCCCGACACGCCCAGCAGTCCGGAACGGCGGTAGAGCAGGTCCGTCAGATCGGCGGCGGAGAATCCCCTGGCTTCCATCAGGTAGAGGAGCACGCCCGGATCCAGCGATCCCGAGCGGGTGCCCATGGGCGGACCGTCCAGGGCGGAGAAGCCCATGGTGGTGGCGCGGCTCTTCCCCTCCGACAGAGCGCAGAGCGAGACCCCGCTGCCCAGATGGGCGACGATGACGCGCCCGCCCGCCGACGGGCCGTGGCGCTCACGCAGGGTTCCCGCGATGTAGTCGTAGGACAGGCCATGGAAGCCGTAGGCCAGGACGCCCTCCTCCGTCAGTGCGCGCGGCAGGGCGTAGAGTCGCGCCAGCCTCGGCTGATCGGCGTGGAAGGCGGTGTCGAAGGCGCCGACCTGGACGGCGTCCGGAAAGGCCGCGCGGGCGGCGGCCACCGCCTGCAGATTGAACGGCTGATGCAGCGGCGCCAGGGGACAGAGACTGCGGAGCTGTTCCAGGGCGGCGTCGTCCAGCCGCGCGGGCCCGCGGAACGCCAGGCCGCCATGCACGATACGGTGCCCCACGACGTCGGGCGCTTCGCCGGAGTCGGCGAACAGACGCAGCAGGCGCGTGAGGGCGGCCTCCACCGAACCATCTGCGGACGCCCAGGCCTCGTCGGCGAGGACCGCGCCGGACGCGTCGGTGATCCGCAGATGCGGCTGATGGGGCAGACGTGTGACGGCGCCGTTCAGCTGAAGGCGCGGCGTCCGCTCCGATCCGAGGGCGTAGACGCCGAATTTCAGGCTCGAGGACCCGGCGTTGAGGACGAGAATCCGGCGGCTCATTTGGCCGGCTTCGAGCGTTCAGCCTGGGCCACCAGAAGGGCCACTGCGCAGGAGGCGAGCCGCGAGAGGACGCCGTCGGAGCGGCTGGTCAGCATGATCGGCACCTTCGCGCCCATGACGATGCCGGCCGACTGGGCGCGGGCCAGGTAGAAGAGCTGCTTGGCCAGCATGTTGCCGGACTCGATGTCGGGCACGATCAGGATGTCGGCGTCGCCGGCGACCTCGGAGACGATGTGCTTGGTCTGCGCCGCCTCCTTGGAAATGGCGTTGTCGAAGGCGAGCGGGCCGTCCAGCACGCCGCCGACGATCTGGCGCCGGTCAGCCATCTTGCACAGGGCCGCCGCATCGAGGGTTGCGGCCATCTTCGGGTTCACGGTTTCCACCGCGGCCAGGATGGCCACCTTCGGCCGATCGACCTTCATGGCGCGCGCGCAGTCGATGGCGTTCTGGACGATGTCGGCCTTGGTCGCGAGATCCGGGGCGATGTTGATCGCCGCGTCCGACACGAGCAGCGGCTTGGGATAGGTCGGCACGTCCAGGATGAAGACGTGGCTCATGCGCCGGTCGGTTCGCAGGCCGCAGGCCGCGCTGACGGCCGCCTCCAGCAACTCGTCGGTGTGGAGCGCGCCTTTCATGATGGCGGAAACCTGTCCGTCGC
Organism: Phenylobacterium sp.; assembly: GCF_013911965.1. Taxonomy (GTDB): domain Bacteria; phylum Pseudomonadota; class Alphaproteobacteria; order Caulobacterales; family Caulobacteraceae; genus Phenylobacterium. Next base: position 1,992 of record NZ_JACESE010000021.1, read on the forward strand.
GCGCCAGTTCGCAGGCCCGCGCGGCGGCGGCGTGGCTGTGGGGCGCGTCGACGACCTCGAAGTCCGAGATGTCGAGGCCGGCCCCTTCGGCCGCTTTGCGGATCCGCGCCTGCGGCCCCACGAGGACCGGCACGATCAGGTGCGCCGCTGCGGCCTCCACCGCGCCGGAGAGGGACAGCTCGTCCACGGGATGAACGACGGCGGTGCGGACGGGGTCCGGCTCGACGGCGAGGGCCAGCAGGCGCTCCAGCTGCGAGCCGGGCGCGGCGGTTTCGTGCGGTGGGGACGGCAAGTCGTCGGCCTCCTGGTCGGATGGTCGGGCGGCGGAGATTGTCACGTCCGCAGGCGGCCGCCCACTCCGGTCCGCCCCTTAAGCCTTCTCCTCGCCCTCGCCATAACCGAGATCGTCCAGATCCTCGTCGCTGACCCGGCTGGACTCGTAGCGGGCGATGTCGGCGCGGTCGGTTCCCGGCGCCTGGTCCATGTCGCCGGCGTCGAGCAGGGAAACCTCGTCCTCGTCTTCCGCCACGGGCGCCCCGCGCTCTGCGGCCCGGACCGGCGGATCGTCGTCGCCGGTCACCGAGAAGCCGTCGAGTCCCTCGCGCTCGAGCGCGACGATCTCCTCGTCGTCGAGTTGCTCGGCGATCAGGCCGGCGTCGTCGTCGGCGTCCCCCTGGGCGGACGTCTCGTCCCGCACGTCGGGAATGTTCTCGAAGGTGCGCATCTCGGCCGGCGGCACGTCGTCGCCGGCGCCGATGACATTGTCCTCGTCCAGGGTCTCGGCCTGGTCCTGGGCTTCCACTTCGGTCTGTTCAGGGCGGATGGCCATCCGGGACTCTCCTCTCTCAATCTGTGCGAGAGGGAACACGCCCAAGGCCGCGCCGTTCGAGCTTGGCCGCAGATTTTCCGCCCTGATCTGTCTCAAGGCCAAGCTCACGTCGATCTGACCGGAATCTATGGACCCAAAGGCCTCTGAAGGCGTTGGGCGGAGGAAGCCGAACAAAAGAGGTGTTGCATGGCCGGGTCATCCTTGCGCCGCGACTTTGTCACGCGGCCCATCTACCACATGGCCAAGGGCGTCCTGCCCGAGATGTCCGACACCGAGGCCGAGGCCATCGCCGCCGGCGACGTCTGGTGGGATGCGGCCCTGTTCACGGGCGATCCGGACTGGTCCCAGTTCCTGGACATCCCGCCGGCCAAGCTGACGCCCGAGGAGCGGGCCTTCATCGACGGGCCGGTCGAGCAGCTGTGCGCCATGCTCGACGACTGGAAGATCACCTGGGAAGAGCGCGACCTGCCGGCGGAGGCCTGGGACTTCATCAAGCGCGAGCGCTTCTTCGGGATGATCATCCCCAAGGAATTCGGCGGTTTGGGCTTCACCCCTTACGCACACTCCGAAGTGGTGCGGAAGATCTCCACCCGTTCCGTGACGGCCGCCGTCACGGTGATGGTGCCCAACTCCCTGGGCCCGGGCGAGCTTCTCCTGCAGTTCGGCACGGACGAGCAGAAGCAGCACTGGCTGCCGCGTCTCGCCGACGGACGCGAAATCCCCGCCTTCGGACTGACCAGTCCCGAGGCCGGCTCGGACGCCGCGGCCATGACCGACACCGGGGTCGTCTGCGAAGAGGAGCGCGACGGGCGGAAGGTGCTGGGCCTGCGGCTGAACTGGCACAAGCGCTACATCACCCTCGGCCCCATCTGCACCGTGCTCGGCCTGGCCGTGAAGGTGAAGGATCCCGAGGGTCTGCTCGGCGGAGGCGAGGACCTGGGCATCACCGTGGTGCTGGTTCCGACCGACACGAAGGGCGTGGAGATCGGCCGGCGGCACCTGCCCTCCATGCAGGCCTTCCAGAACGGGCCGAACTGGGGAAACGACGTCTTCGTGCCGCTGGACGCCATTCTCGGCGGGCGCGAGCAGATCGGCAAAGGCTGGATGATGCTGAACGCGGCGCTGGCCGCCGGCCGGGGCATCTCCCTCCCCTCGCTTTCGGCCGCCGGCGCGGCGATGGCGGCAAGGACGACCGGCGCCTATGCGCGGGTGCGCACCCAGTTCCGCATCCCGATCGGCGAGTTCGAAGGCGTCCAGGAGCGGCTCGCCCGCATCGCGGCCAACGCCTACCAGCTCGACGCCGCCCGCCGCTTCACCTGCGCCGGCCTCGCCCTCGGCCACCATCCGTCGGTCGTGTCCGCGATCATGAAGAACGGCGCCACCGAACGCATGCGCATCGCCGCCAACGACGCCATGGACGTCCATGCGGGCAAGGCGGTGATCGACGGGCCGAAGAACTACATGGGCAACTTCTACCGCTCGGTGCCGGTCGGCATCACGGTGGAGGGCGCCAACATCCTGACCCGCAGCCTGATCGTCTTCGGCCAGGGCGCCATCCGCGCCCACCCCTTCATCCTGAAGGAGATGGAGGCCCTGGCGGACGAGGACACGAAGAGGGGCCTCGAAGCGTTCGACGTCGCCGTCTGGGCCCATGCGGGCCACATCCTGCGGACGGCGAAGAACGCCTTCGTCCGCTCCTGGAGCGACGGCATGCTGGGCCCGGCGCCGGAGACGGGCCCGACGCGGCGCTACTACCGCAAGCTCAGCCGGTATGCGGCCAGCTTCGCCCTGGCCTCCGACGCGGCCCTGTTGACCATCGGCGGCTCCCTGAAGCGCAGGGAGATGCTGTCGGCCCGCTTCGGCGACATCCTGTCCGAGCTCTACATGCTCTGCGCGGTGCTCAAGCGCTGGGAAGAGGACGGCCGCCAGGAAGCGGACCTGCCGCTGGTCGAATGGATCATGCAGGACGGCTTCCTGACCATCGAGCGCAGGATGAAGGAGATCCTGGACAACTTCCCCAGCCGGCCCGTCGCCTGGCTGCTGCAGATCTTCGTCCTTCCCTTCGGGGTCGTACGGCGCGGTCCGAGCGACCGCGTCACCCGGCAGTGCGCGCGGCTCATCATGGAGCCCTCCGCCACCCGCGATCGCCTGACCGAGGACGTCTACATCGGCGGCGGGGATGACGCGGTGGCCGAGCTCGAGCGGGCGCTGGAGCTCGTCGTGGAGACGCAGCCGATCCGCGATCGTCTCAAGAAGCTGCGGATCCGCGATCCGAAGGACGCCTGGGATCAGGGCCTGATCAGCAAGGCCGATCACGAGCGCCTTCTGGAAGCGGACGCCGCCGTGGCCAAGGTGGTGGCCGTCGACGACTTCTCGCCTGAAGAACTCACCGGCCGCGCCATCCCCGCGGGACGCGCCCATGCCGAGGCCGCCGAATGAGCCGGCCGGTCTATATCGTCGACGGCGCCCGCACGCCCTTCATCAAGGCGCGCGGCAAGCCCGGCCCCTTCACGCCTGTGGACCTGGCCGTGCAGTGCGGCCGCCCTCTCCTCCTGCGCCAGCCATTCGCGCCCGACGCCTTCGACCAGGTGATCCTGGGCTGCGTGAACGTGGTGGCCGACGAGATGAATCCGGCCCGCGTGGCGGCCCTGCGGCTCGGCATGGGCGAGGCCATGGTGGCCTTCACGGTGCAGATCAACTGCGGCTCGGGCATGCAGTCGATCGACACCGCCTTCCGCTACATCCAGGACGGCACGGCCGACCTGATCCTGGCCGGCGGGGCGGAATCGCTCAGCCACGCCCCGCTCGTCCTGCGTCAGAGCGCCACCGAATGGTTCGCCGAGCTGAACGGCGCGCGCAGCCCCATGGCGCGGGCCAAGGCGGCGCTGGGGTTCAGGGCGGAGTTCCTGTCGCCGGTCATCGGCCTGGAACGCGGGCTCACCGACCCCATCACCGACCTCAACATGGGCCAGACGGCCGAGGTGCTGGCCCAGGTCTTCGACATCTCGCGGCATGAGGCCGACGTCTACGCCTCCGAGAGCCAGCTGCGCACCGCCCGCGCCCAGCGCGAAGGATGGTTCGAGGGGGAGCTGGAGCCCGCCTTCGCGCCCGATGGCGAACTCTACGACAAGGACGATGGCGTCCGGCCGGATTCCAGCCCCGACAAGCTCGCCAAGCTGAAGCCGGCCTTCGAGCCGCCCTGGGGCAAGGTGACGGCCGGCAATTCGTCTCAGATCACCGACGGCGCGACCTGGGTGATCCTCGCCTCGGAGGAGGCGGTGAAGGAACACGGCCTGACGCCGCTGGCCGAGATCGTCGACAGCCGCTGGGCCGCCCTCGATCCGCGGGTCATGGGTCTGGGCCCCGTCATGTGCGCCACGCCGCTGCTGCGCGCCCACGACATGACCCTCTCCGACGTCCCGATCTGGGAGCTGAACGAGGCCTTCGCCGCCCAGGTGCTGGCCTGCCTGCGGGCCTGGGACGATGACGAATTCCGCCGGGAGGTTCTGGGACTGGAGGGCGACTTCGGCCAGATCGACCGCGAGCGGCTGAACGTGGACGGCGGCGCCATCGGCCTTGGCCATCCGGTCGGCGCCAGCGGGGCGCGGATCGTCCTGCATCTGGTCAACGCCATGCGCCGGCTGTCGCAGCCGCGAGGCGTGGCCACCGAATGCATCGGCGGCGGCCAGGGCGGCGCCATGTTGATCCAGGCGGTCTGAGGGAGGAACCGATGACAGGTATCGTCTGGAAGACGTTGAAATCGCGGCAGATGGAGCTCGGCCCCGACGACGGGCGCGCCGGCCGCTGGAGGAACTGGCGCCTGTCGCGCGACGCCGACGGGATCGGCTGGCTGATCGCCGACCAGCCAGAGGCGAGCGCCAACACCATCTCCGAAGAGGTGCTGGAGGAACTCGACCAGGTCCTCGCCGAGGTGGAGCAGGATCCGCCGCGCGCCCTGGTCATCCGCTCGGCCAAGGCGAGCGGATTCTTCGCCGGGGCCGACGTGAAGGCCTTCGTCGGCGCCCGCGATCCTGCGGAGATCGAACAGCGCATGGGCCGCGCCCATCAGGTGGTCGACCGTCTGGCGGCGCTGACCGCCCCCACCGTGGCGGTCATCCATGGCTACGCGCTGGGCGGCGGGCTGGAGATCGCCCTGGCCTGCGACCATCGGATCCTGGCGGGCGACGAAGCGCGGCTCGGCTTTCCGGAGGTGCAGCTCGGCCTGCACCCGGGGCTCGGCGGCACGGCCCGCCTGCTCGACCTCATCGACCCGCTCGAAGGCATGCAGATGATGCTGACGGGCAAGACCATGCGGCCGGGTCAGGCGAAGGCGCTGGGCTTGGTCGACGCCGTCACCGAGGAACGTCATGTGCGGACGGCGGTGAAGGCCGTCGCCGACGGGGAGCTGAAGCCGAAGGTCAAGCCGCTCAACCGCCTGCGCAGCCAGGTCACCGAGCGCCTTTTCAGCGCCGACCTGCCCCGCCGCGCCGTGGCCGACCGCATGCGCGGCCAGGCGGCCAGGCAGGCGCCGCCCGAGCACTATCCGGCGCCCGGCGCCCTGGTCGACCTTTGGGAACGTCACGGCGACGATCCGAAGGCCATGCGCAAGGCCGAGGTCGCCTCCTTTGCGCGGCTGATGGCGACTGACACGGCGCAGAACCTGATCCGCGTCTTCTTCCTCCGTGAAAAGATGAAGAAGATCACCGAAGTCTCAGATTCCGTTGCGAAACCTCGACACCTGCACGTCATCGGCGCCGGCGCCATGGGCGGGGATATCGCCGCCTGGGCCGCCTGGCACGGCCTGCGCGTGACCCTGGCCGACCTGAAGCCGGAGATCATCGCCATGGCCGTCGGCCGGGCCGCCGAACTCTATCCCAAGCTCGGCCACGACAGCGCCAAGACCCGCGACGCCCTGGACCGCCTGATCCCGGACGTGAAGGGCGAAGGCGTGCGCCACGCCGACCTGATCATCGAGGCTGCGCCGGAAAAGCTTGATCTGAAGAAGAAAATCTATGCCGGCCTCGAACCGAAGATGAAGCCGGGCGCGGTGCTGGCCACCAACACCTCCTCCATCCGCCTCGAAGCCCTGGCCGAGGGGCTGCATAGGCCCGAGCGCCTGATCGGCGTCCACTTCTTCAATCCGGTCTCCCGGATGCAGCTCGTCGAGCTGGTCACCCACGAGGGCGTCAGCGACGAGACCCTCGACGTGGCCAAGGCCTTCCTGGGCCAGATCGACCGTCTGCCGGCGCCGGTGAAGAGCGCGCCCGGCTTCCTCGTGAACCGTGCGCTGACGCCCTACATGCTCGAAGCCATGGTCATGATGCAGGAGGGCCATGCGCCCGAGACCATCGACGCGGCCGCCGAGGCCTTCGGCATGCCCATGGGGCCGGCGACGCTGGCCGACCAGGTGGGCCTCGACATCGGCATCGCCGTCGCCGACAGCCTGAAGGCCAATCTCGATAAGCCCCTGCCCGTGCCCCCGGACACCCTGCGCGGCAGGGTCGACCGCGGCGAGCTCGGCCGCAAGACCGGCAAAGGGATTTACGAGTGGAAGGGCAATGAGCCGGTCAAGGCCAGGTCCTTCGCCAAGCCCACCCAGGAGATGACCGACCGCCTCATCCTGCCGATGATCGACGCCTGCCTCGAATGCCTGCGCAAGGGCGTCGTGGAGGACGAGGACGTGGCGGACGGCGCCATGATCTTCGGCGCCGGCTTCGCCCCCTTCCGCGGCGGCCCGATCCACTACGCCCGCACGCACGATCCGGCGGCCCTGAAGGCGAGGATGGAGGCGCTGGCCCGCACCCAGGGCGAGCGTTTCGCGCCCGATCCGGGCTGGGACCGGCTGACGTGAGCGAGGCGCCCCGCCGCCTGGCGGATCCCGACGCCGTCGCCCAGGCGATCGTCGAGCGGCTGGACGGCCACATCGTGCTGGGCCTGCCGCTCGGGCTGGGCAAGGCCAACCACATCGCCAACGCCCTCTACGCTCGCGCGGCGACGGACCGCGGCGTGTCGCTGCGCATCTTCACGGCCCTGACGCTGACTCCGCCCAAGCCGTCGACCCTGCTGGAGAAGCGCTTCCTGGGCCCGATCCTGGAACGCACCCTGGGCGGATATCCGGAGCTGGCCTACGCCCAGGCGCTGAAGGCCGGGGGCCTGCCGCCAAACGTCGAGGTCGACGAGTTCTTCCTGCAGGCCGGCGTCTGGCTGAACGATGCGGAGGTGCAGCAGAGCTACATCTCGGCCAACTACACCCACGCCAGCCGCTATCTGATCGACCGAGGCTGCAACGTGGTGGCGCAGCTGGTCGCAATGGACGAGCGCCGGGGCGCCTACAGCCTCTCCTGCAACACCGACATCACCCTTGAGCTGCTGAAGGCCAAGGCGGAGGGGCGCAGCGCGGTTCTGCTGGCCGGCCAGGTGAATGCGGAGCTGCCCTATATGCCGGGGCCCGCCGAGCTTGCCCCCGAGGCCTTCGCCTGGATGCTGGAAAGCCCGGAGGTGGAGTTCCCCCTGCCCGGGCCTCCCAAGCAGCCGGTCAGCCTCGTCCACTACGCCATGGGTTTCCACGTCGCGAGCCTGATCCCGGACGGCGGCACGCTGGAGATCGGCATCGGCTCCATGGGCCATGCCGTCGCGCACGCCCTGATCATGCGCCACAGGCGGCCGGGGCGGTTCGCTGAGATCCTGGCGGCCCTGCTGCCGCCCGACGATCGGCTGGAACGGCACACGCAGCCGTTCGAAGAAGGCCTCTATGGCGCGACCGAGATGTTCGTTGACGCCTTTCTCGAGCTCTATCGCGCCGGAATCCTGAAGCGGGAGGTGGACGGGGCGGTGCTGCACGCCGCCTTTTTCCTGGCCCCGCGGGACTTCTACGCCGCCCTGCGCGACATGCCGATGGAGGAGCGGGCCAAATTCCAGATGCGCGAGGTGGGCTTCGTCAACGAGCTGTTCGGCCCCGACCATGAGCAGCGCGTGGCCGGCCGCAAGAAGGCGCGGTTCGTCAACAACGCCATGGTGGCCACCCTCATGGGCTCAGTGGCCTCGGACGGCCTGGAGGACGGCCGCGTGGTCAGCGGCGTCGGCGGCCAGTACAACTTCGTGGCCCAGGCCTTCGCCCTGCCCGAGGCCCGCTCGATCATGACCCTGCCGGCCAGCCGCACGGGACGGGAGGGGCCGGAGAGCAACATCCGCTGGTCCTATGGCCACACCACCATTCCACGGCACCTGCGCGACATCGTGGTGACGGAGTATGGCGTCGCCGATCTGCGCGGGGCGCGGGACGAGACGGTGATCGCCGCCATGCTGAACGTCGCCGACGCCCGCTTCCATGACGAACTGGTCGGCCAGGCCAAGAGCGCCGGCAAGCTGCCGAACAGCCACCGCCTGCCCTCCCACGCCGCCGACAACCGGCCCGAGGCCCTGGCGGCCCGCCTGAACGCCTTCCAGGCCGCGGGCGACCTGCCGGCCTTTCCATTCGGCGGCGAGATGACGCCGGTCGAGCAGGCGCTGGCGCCGGCCCTGCAGAAGATCAAGGCGGCGGCCGCCTCCAAAGCCGACCTGGCCGCCCTCGCCTGGAAGGGCGTGACGGCGGGCCGCACGGGCTCACTCACTCGTGAAGCCCTGGAGCGGTTGGGACTGTCGCGTCCGCGCGGCATTGAGGAACGGCTTTACGCTCGGCTGGTGCGCGGGGCCCTGGCGGGAGACTGACCGGCGGCCCGGCGCTTGCAACCACTCGGGCGACCGTACCGAGGTGAGACGCCGCCATGTTTGAGAAGACCCCCAAGCCGCCCGCCCGTCCCGTGACCCTGGACGAGCCGACTCCGGCCCGAACGGCGCCGACGCCGGCGCCGGCCGCCAAGCCGCGACCGGCGTCCCTGATCGCCGAAGGGATGTGCATTCAGGGCAATCTCGCCGGCGAAGCCGAGCTGCAGATCGACGGCCTGGTGCGCGGAGACATCCGCGTCGGCAAGCTCTGCCTGGGCCCCAAGGGCCGGATCGAGGGTTCTGTCGTCGCCGTGGTGGCCGAAATCCGCGGGCACGTGAAGGGTCCCCTCAAGGCGCGGCAGGTGCGTCTTTTCGGGACGGCGCACATCGAGGGCGACATCGCCCACGAGCAGCTCGCCATGGAGACCGGCGCGGTCTTCGAAGGCCGCAGCGTCCGTCTGGCTCAACCCGCTCAGGGCGACGCGCCCGCGGCCAAGCCGGTCTCCAGCGCCGCCTAGTCGACCGGCGGCGATCGCGCGGAGCGAGGCCCCCGCAGCTGCGCCACCGGCTCGAAGGCGCGGCCTTCGGCGCCGGCGGCGCGGCCGGCCTCCAGCAGCCGCTCCATCGACTCCCTGTCGAACGCCAGGCTGTCGGCGCCGAGCGCCGGCGGAATCGCCGCATAGCGCAGGCTCGCCCCGTTCCGCTGGGCGAAGGCCTGGCTGGCGGCGAGATGGGCCCGCAGGTCGGCCTTGGACATGGTGTCGAAGCTGCGCATCAGGATCGGCAGCGTCGCGCCCCGGGTGACGCCATAGCTCGGCTCCAGCTCGCCATTGACGATGACGAAGAGGTCCTCGGGCCGCATCACGCCGTCCGGCTCCCAGAAGGACATGGCCGCGGGCGCCAGGACGAAGGGCGTGGTCACGCCGCCGTCCACGTGCATCTCCATCCGTCCGCCCTCGGCGCCGTCGGCGTCGACCATGACCGGCGGAAACACCCCGGGGATGCTGGCCGAGGCCACCAGCACGGTCTGAAAGAGCGTGACGGCGGTCTCCTCATAGCCTGGCGTCTGTCCGGCGAGGGCGATCGCGCCCATGTCCCAGACGATGGTCTCCTGGGCGTCCAGGTCGGTGGTCGCCACCAGCAGACGCCGGCCCGTCTGGTGCTCGCGGGCGATGGCCGCCAGCAGGCGAGCATCCACATACTTGCCGATCAGGTCGCGCAGCGACTGGCCGCCGAACAGGGCCGGCCGCACGAAGATGGCCCAGCGCCCGTCGGTGAGCCGCGCAGCGTCCTCATCGGTGTAGGCGGCGCGAAGCTCGTCGTCCCAGTCCGGGCCAAGGAAGGCGAACGGCGCGATCAGGGCGCCCGTGCTGACGCCCGTGACGACGTCGAACGCCGGACGGTCGCCCGCCTCCGTCCAGCCGATCAGCACCCCCGCCCCATAGGCGCCGTTGGCGCCGCCCGCGGAGATGGCCAGGCCGGTCACGCCCTCGCGCCCGTGCGCCAGCCGCTCGGCCCGCCAGCGCTCCAGGAAGGCCTCGCCCGCCGGCTCGTCGGTGGCCGAGAACCGGAAGACGTCGAGCGGAGATTTCGGCCGCGTGTCCGCCGGCGGGGCGTCCAGCGGGACCCGCGAGATCGTCCCGCAGGCTGCGAGGCCGCCAAGCGCCAGGACGGCCGCCGAAAGCCGTGCGACGAAACGAAACCTGCCCATCATCCCCTCTGAAGACCGGACCGGAACCGCGGCGGCAAGACCCCATCCAGGCCACGGAACAGACGGCGACTCAACGGGCTTTGCCGCCTCCGAGCCTGCGCACCAGATAGTCCGCCAGGGCGGTGATGCGAACAGGCCGCGGTCCGCCCGGCGGCGACACCAGATGAAGCGCGATGGGCGGGCTGCGCCATTCGGGAAGCACGGCCGTCAGCCGCCCCTTCGCCAGACAATCGCGAACGATGAAGTCCGGTTGCACGGCCAGGCCGAGCCCGGCCTCGAGGGCCGGCAGCAGGGCCTCGGCATTGTTGGCGCGCAAGGGCCCGGCGGGGCGGACGGCGACCTGCTCTCCCCCGGGACCGGAGAACCGCCAGGTTTCCGGCGTGGGCAGATAGGCGTAGCCCAGGCAGGCGTGCTCGGCGAGGTGGCTGGGGTGGGTCGGCCGTCCATGCCGCTCCAGATAGGCTGGCGCGGCCACCACCATCCGCTCCACCGTCCGGATCCGCCGGGCCACCAGGGAGGAATCCGGCAGGTCGGCGATGCGCAGGGCGAGATCGAAGCCCATGCCCACCAGATCGACCTTGTCGTCGCTCATGTGGAGGTCGATCGAGACCTCCGGATACTGCGCCAGGAAGTCCGGCAGGATCGGCGCCAGCTCGATGAGACCGAAGGACATGGGCGCGGCCAGACGCACCAGGCCGCGCGGCTGAGCCGAGCGGGCCAGGATGTCGTCCTCCGCCGCCTCGGCGTCGGCGAGCAGCCGCCGCGCGCGTTCGGCGAGCTGGGCGCCCGTCTCGGTCAGGGCCAGACGGCGGGACGTGCGGTTGAACAGGCGGGCCCCGAGCCGCGTTTCCAACCGGCCGACGGCTTTGGAGACCGTGGCCTTGGAAAGCTTCAGGTCCTCGGCCGCCGCGGCGAAGGAGCGGAGTTCGACGACACGGGCGAAGACCCCCAGGGCCTCCATGTCGGGCAGGCGCGGCATGTCAGTTTCCGAAACAATGAGTTTCCGATGTTTCCATTTATGCGCCGATCCTGTCGCCTATCTTCACCTCAAGCAAGCGCGCCGAGGGCGGCGCGGAGGTGGAAAGATGATTGAACGCAGACAGTTCGACAGCCTGGGCGGCGCCGACCACGGCTGGCTCAAGGCCCGGCACCATTTCTCCTTCGCCGGCTATCACGACCCCAGCCGCATGAACTGGGGCGCCCTGAGGGTCTGGAACGATGACGAGATCGCGCCGAACTCCGGATTCCCGCCCCACCCGCACGCCGACATGGAGATCATCACCTATGTCCGCGACGGGGCGATCACCCACCAGGACAGCCTGGGCAACAAGGGCCGCACCGTCGCCGGCGACGTGCAGGTGATGAGCGCGGGCTCGGGCGTGCGCCACGCCGAGTACAACCTCGAGCCGGAAACCACCCGCATCTTCCAGATCTGGATCGAGCCCACCCGCTACGGCGGCGCGCCGTCCTGGGGGGCCAAGCCCTTCCCCAAGGGGGACCGTTCCGGACGTTTCGTCACCCTGGCCAGCGGCTATGAGGACGACGGCGAGGCCCTGCCGATCCGCACCGACGCCCGCGTGCTGGGGGCCACGCTGAAGGCCGGCGAGACGACCGAATACGCGCTCGATCCCTCCCGCCACGCCTATCTCGTCCCGGCGGCCGGCCGGGTGGAGGTGAACGGCGTCTCGCTGGAGGCCCGCGACGGCGCGGCGATCACCGACGAGGGCGTCCTGCGGATCACCGCCCTGGAAGACTCCGAACTGGTTCTGGTGGACGCGGCCTGAGGCCGCGTCCCCTCCCCCTCTCACCGACAGGAGACAGCGACATGACGAAGGTTCTGGTCCTCTACTATTCGTCCTATGGCCACATCGAAACCATGGCCAAGGCCGTCGCCGAGGGCGCGCGCGAAGCGGGCGTCCAGGTCGACCTCAAGCGCGTTCCCGAACTCGTGCCCGACGAGGTGGCCAAGGCGTCGCACTACAAGCTCGACCAGGAGGCCCCGATCGCCAAGATCGAGGAACTGGCCGACTATGACGCCATCATCATCGGCGTCGGCACGCGGTTCGGCCGCATGGCCTCGCAGATGGCCAACTTCCTCGACCAGGCGGGCGGGCTGTGGGCCAGGGGCGCGCTGAACGGCAAGGTCGGCGGCGCCTTCACCTCCACGGCCACCCAGCACGGCGGTCAGGAGACGACGCTCTTCTCGATCATCGGCAACCTGCTCCACTTCGGCATGGTGGTCGTCGGTCTGGACTATGGCTTCCAGGGCCAGATGCGCCTGGACGAGGTGACCGGCGGCAGCCCCTACGGCGCCACCACCATCGCCGGCGGCGACGGGTCCCGCCAGCCCAGCGAGAACGAACTCGCCGGCGCACGCTATCAGGGCAAGAAGATCGCCGAGGCCGCCAAGAAGCTTCACGGTTGAGGTCTAGTTTCTGCGGGTCCGGTCCACGGGCCGGGCCCGCCCTCGCGCCCTGTCTATTCGACAAGTCGCGGCCGCTACACCGACACATCACTAAAACACCGAATGGATGACACCCCCCGAGCCTAATCGAGGCTCCCGTCCGCTGATCACAGCAACAAAGGGGGACGGACCATGTCATCCAATCACCGCCGCGCGGGGGGCCGTTCCGCCGTCCGCAGTCGCCGCGCCATCCTGGCCCTTTCGGCCTCCCTGCCCATTCTCGCCGCCGCCGGCGGCCAGGCCGCCGCCCAGGACGCCACGGTTTCCGAGCTGGTCGTCACGGCCACCCCGATCCGTGACTCGATCGAGAAGTCGCTGGAAATCCAGCGCGCCTCCGACAACATCGTCAACGTCATCGCCTCCGACACCATCGGCCGCTTCCCCGACGCCACGGCCGCGGGCGCGCTGGCCCGCCTGCCCGGCGTCGGCGTCCAGCGCGACCAGGGCCAGGAGCGCTACATCCAGATCCGCGGCGCGCCGACCCGCTGGACCACGGTCGCCCTCGACGGCGTCAACGTGCTGGGCGCCGAAGACCGCATCTTCCGCTTCGACTCCGTCCCGGCCGTGCAGATCGACCAGGTCGAGCTGAACAAAACCCTGCTGCCCTCCATGCCGGCCGAGGCGCTGGCCGGCCGCGTCAACATCCTCACCTATTCGCCGCTGAGCGAGACGGGCCTGCACGGTTCGTTCGACGCTGGCGGGGGCTTCGTCGACAACGGCGACGGTCCGGTGAAGCAGTATTCAGGCCGGCTCGGCTGGTCGGATGGAACCTGGGGGCTGACCGTGGCCGGCTCGCACTACGAGTTCGAGCAACACACGAACAACGCCGAGCCGCGCTTCGACAACATCGGCGTGACCCAGATGCGAATCGCCAAGTACATCATCACCCGGCAGACCGAATCCTACTCCGGAAAGATCGAATACGCGCCGTCGGACGACCTGCGCCTGACGCTGAGCCACCTGAACACCGAGTTCAACGACTTCGAAGAGCGTAACCAGTACACCTTCTACTACGCCAACGCCTTCTCGGGCACGCGCAACTTCGACACCGCCGAACTGGTCGGCGTGCCGGTGGTGGCCTCGTTCGAGGACGGCATCTATTCCAACGGCGTGTCCTTCACCGACCTCAACGGCCAGCACCGCTTCGGCGGCTGGGACGTGGACTGGCACCTCGCCTACACCACCACCGAATTCAACACGAACACGCCCACCACCGCCCAGCAGACCGCCACGGGCTCGGGCAAGCCGAACGCGACCACGGCGCTGCTGCTGCCCTCGATGACCCTGGACGTGAACGCCGAGCCGGGCGGCTATGTGCAGGCGACCCTGTTCGACACTGTCCTGAACGGCGGCGCCGTCACCCGCGGTCCGCAGCGCACCAACCTGAACCAGCTGTCGTTCACCAACGAGTTCGCCAGCGAATTCAGCTCCATGATCGAGACCGAGGCCTACACGGCGAAGTTCGACGTGGCGCGCGACTGGACGAGCTTCGGCCTCGACTCCAAGTTCAGCGCCGGCTTCCAGTACGACGACCGCAGCCAGCACAGCGAGACGACGGCCCTGGTGCGTCCCGACGGGACGGTCGTGTCCAGCTCCGCCTTCAACATCCGTACGATCGCCCAGCAGCTCGGCCTGCCCTGGACGCCCTTCGCCTTCGTCACCGACAACGCCTGGCTCGACCCGTTCGACCTCGGCTTTACGGCGAACTACATCCACAACCCGGCCATGTCGGACCAGATGCTCGCCATCATGGACGCGGCGCGGGCGGCCAACGCCAACGGCGCCAACTACCCCGTCTACGCTAATGACCCGCGGGCCGGGAACACGGTCGATGAGAAGGTCCTGGCCGGCTATGCGCAGAACCGCTGGGCCTGGGACCGCCAGTCTCTGATCGCCGGCCTGCGCGTCGAGCGGACCGAGGTGGAGACCGACGGCGTGGCCGTGGTGGGCTCGAAACTGACCCCGATCTCCTTCTCGAGCGAGGAGACCTTCGTCTTCCCGAGCCTGCACTACAACTTCGACTATTCCGACGAACTGAAGCTCCGGGCCGCCTTCATCTCCGGCGCCGCGCGTCCGTCCCTGGCCGACATGCGCGCCTCGGTCTCGGTGAACGACACCAGCCAGACCGTGTCCGGCGGCAACCCGACCCTGAAGCCTGAAACCGCCTATGGCCTCGACCTGTCGGCGGAATGGTACTTCGCCCCCGCCGCCCTGCTGGCGGTCAACGCCTACCACCGCGAGGTCAAGGACGTCCTCTTCGACGCCAGCCAGGTCATCACCGACGACAGCTATGACTTCGATGGCGCTGATCGCACCGGCTACGTGCTCGACTCCACGCAGAACGGCGGCGACGGCCACCTGTCGGGCGTCGAGTTGGTCTACTACCACCCCTGGGAGTTCCTGCCCGGCGCCTTCTCGGGCCTCGGCTTCCAGGGCAGCATCTCCTTCACCAAGGGCGAGTTCGAGACGCCGGACGGTTCGACCGTCGAGTTCCCGGGCACGTCCGACCGGATCGTCGGCGCCACCCTCTTCTACGAGAAGTACGGTCTCTCGAGCCGCCTGACCTACCAGTACCGCACCGACTGGCTGGACGAGGTGTTCCCCTCGGGCTCGGCGGCCAATTCGAACCTCTACTGGGACGAGACCACGCGCCTGGACTTCTCGGCGCGCTATCAGGTCAACGACTTCGTCTCGATCTTCATGGACGCCAACAACCTCACCGACGAGAAGGGCATCCGCTACCAGGGCTCCGAGGATCGGCCGTACGAGGTCGAGAGCTTCGGCCGGAAATTCCTCTTCGGCGTCCGCGCCAACTTCTGATCATCCCCTCACCTGCGGGCGGTCCGGCGACGGACCGCCCCTTGGGCGCCCCTGCATCGCACGGGGCGCTTTTCTTTTCCGGCGGAGCGGGAGGCGTCTAAAGCTCGGCCAGGTCCAGCATGACGCCAGCGTGGTCGCTGGCGCGCCAGCCTTCGGAGTCCACGCCGTCCAGCACGCGGGCGCGGCCGGTCACGCGCCAGCCCACAGGCCGCGCCAGCACGGCGTGGTCGATGGCGGGGCGGCCATCTGCGTCGGCGCCCTCACGCGGGCCCAGCAGGGTCGGCGGCATGTCGTGGTCGAGGGCCGGCCCCAGCGCCTGTAGAGCCGGCTCACGGGAACCGGCGTTCAGGTCGCCCGTCACGACAAGGCTCCCGCCATGCCCCTCGCCGGCCCAGGCGAGCGCATCCTCCAGCTGGCGCCGACGCAGCCGGTCGCCTTCCGGGCCGCGCAGGTGCGTCAGGTGCAGGTTGAGCAGGCGCAGGTCTCCGGCCGGCGTGACGAGGTCCAGCCGCTGGGCGATCCGCTCGCCGTCGCGCGGGTCCGAGGCCAGCGCCAGCCGCTCCTCGCCCGCCGCCGCCCAGCGGCTGAGGATGGCGAGACCCGAGGTGCTCAGGGTCGGGCGGCCGGCGTGAGGTCGGATCTTCGATCGCGCGGGCTGAGCGGCCACAAACAGGCCCAGCGCCTTGCCCAGCGCACAGGCGGTGTCGAACCCTTGCGCGGCGAAGCACTCCTGCAGACAGACGACGTCAGGCCCCAGCGCCTGGAGCCCGCGCGCCATCAGCCCCAGGCGCCGCGCATAGTCGCCCTCGTTCTTCCACGTGTTGAGGGTGACGATGCGCATGGCCTCAGGCCGCCCGGCGGCCCTCGGTCCACACGCCCCGGACCAGAGGCAGGCCCCCGGCCACCTTCACGCGCAGCAGGTCCGCCCGCAGTCCGGGCGCGATGACGCCGCGGTCGTCGAGCCGCGCCGCCTCGGCCGGCGCAGAGGTCACCAGGGCTGCGGCCCTCGGCAGGCTCCAGCCGAAGCGCTCGTCGGTGAGGGCGAAGGCGCATTCGATGAGGCTGCGCGGCACGTAGTCGGAGGCGAAGGCGTCCAGCAGCTCGGCCTCGGCCAGTTCGGCGGCGGGGACGTTGCCGGAATAGGAGCCGCCGCGGATCAGGTTGGGTCCGCCCATCACGATGACCATGCCGTGCTCACGCGAGCGGCGCGCCGCCTCGGCGGTCACGGGGAACTCGGCGATCGTCGCCCCCAGTTCGGCCGCCTCGTCCACATGGGCGACATCCTCGTCGTCGTGGCTCGCCAGGGGGGCGCCGCGGGCCCGCGCCACCTCGGCGACGAAGCGGCGATTTTGGACCGCATTGCGCGCCTGGCGCTCGCGGGCCCAGGCCAGGCGCTCCTGAGCGGCCTCCGCGCTCATCCCGTTCGCCTGCCAGTTGGCCAAGTGCTTCTCGAGATTCCGGTACTGCCGCTGTCCGGGCGTGTGGTCCATCAGCGAGAACAGCGCGGCCATGGGATGGTCGGCCAGGCCGTCCAGACGCTCGCGCAGATCATCGGCCGTCGTCTCGCAGCGCCAGTGCAGCCTGTGATCGCCCTTCAGCATGCCCTCGCGGCGGGCCAGATCGAGGCCGTCGACCAGCTTGCGGAGATTGTCGTCACCCCGGGCCGCCGAGGCGTTGAATGATCCCAGCGACATGGAGTCGTAGATGGTCGTCACCCCGACCGAGAGGCAGCAGCCGTCGTGCGTGACGGCGGCCGAGACGGGGTTCCAGTCGATGTTCGGCCGCGGGAAGTAGTGCTTCTCCAGGCTGTCGGTGTGCAGGTCGATGACGCCCGGCATCAGGACGTCGCCTTCCAGGTCCTCGCCGACGCCGCCGCGCCCGCGGTCCACCGCCGCGATCGTCCCGTCCCGCACCAGCAGGCTGCCGGTGAACTCCTCGTCGCCCGCCACGATGCGGGCGTTTCGAAACGCCAGTTCCACGCTCTTCTCCGATCCGAACTAGAAGCCGCCGCCGTCGCGCCCCGGCTCTGGGAAGACGATCTCGACCTCGTTGGTCGAGCGGGACTCGCCGAACTCCAGCGGACGGCCGAGACCGTCGACGTTGAGATAGCGGTGAACCATCAGGGGCACGTGACGCGGGATGCGCAGCAGCTCCGACTCCTGAGGCGTCGGCAGCCGCGCCGAGATGGCCGTGCGGCGGCGCGTGTAGTCGGGCACGCCGCTGTCGCGCAGGGTCTGGGTGATGGTGCCGCGCACCTTGTACATCTCGATGAAGGTGGGGAACCGCTCGAAGCTGAAGTGGTGGATCCCGAGGGCCGTCGGCTCGCCGTCCACGAACCGGTGGCGCTCCATGAAGATGATCGGCGCGCCGATCTTCAGCTCCAGGGCGGCGGCGACGCGGGTGTCGGCCGGCCGAACCTCAAGCTTGATGATCTTGGTCGCCGGCTCGCGGCCGCCGTTTCGCACGCCTTCGGTGAAGCGCGGCCGCCGCTTCAGCTGGGCCGGGCGCGTGGGCCGGCGCACGAAGCTCCCCCGCCCCTGGGTCGACTCCACGATCCCCTTCTCCTGCAGGTCCGACAGGGCGCGGCGAACCGTATGGCGGTTGACCATGAACTGCCGCGAGAGCTCGTACTCCGTCGGCAGCTTGTCTCCGGGAACCAGTTCGCGCGACCGGATGCGCTGTTCCAGCGACTGCGCGATCTCGCGCCAAAGCGGCATTCCACCTGGCATTTCAGCACCTCGACATCAGTGTTAGCGGGCTGTCCTAGACAAGTTTTACTGCTGTAAAATAAGTTTCATACTTGCCGTGTTGTCGCGAATTCGCTCTTCGAATACCCAATACATAAGACGAATACAACATTTTGCTTGGTTGTCGAGGTGAGATATGCCGGTTGAACCGGTCGAGCTTGCGGTGAACGAAGACCGCCGCCACTGGTTGTCCGTCCTGGCCAAGGCGCGCCCCGACGAGGTGGCCGCCGCCTGGGACGCCCTGCCCCAGCGTCCGGCCTATTCGGCCCTTCGCGCGCCCGAGACGGGGCTCGTCCTCGTCCGTGGCCGCATGGGCGGCGCCGGCGACGCTTTCAACGTGGGCGAGATGACGGTGACCCGGGCCGCGGTCCGCCTGGAGAGCGGCGAGACCGGAGTCGGCTACGTCGCCGGCCGCGATCGCCGGCACGCCGAACTGGCGGCCTGTCTCGACGCCATGATGCAGGCCCCCGCCCTGCGCGGCGCGGTGGAAGGCGCAGTGATCGACAAGCTCGCCCAGGCCCAGACGGAGCGGCGCGAGACCGCCGCCCGCAAGGCAGCTGCCACCAAGGTCGACTTCTTCACCATGGTCCGCACGCGAGGCCCGCAATGACCGCCGCCGCCCTCGACCTCAGCCGCATCGCGCCGGGCTTCGCCGACCCGGTCCGCGACAGCCAGGCCGTCTTCCGGGAAGTGATGGAGTCCGTCGCCCGGCCCGGCCGCGTGGCCCAGCTCGGCTTCGCCGCCGCCGCGCCGCACGGCCTCTCCCGCGCGGCCGGCGCGGTCGCCCTCACGCTCTTCGATTTCGAGACGCCGGTCTGGCTCGATCCGGCCCTGCGCGAGACCGAGGCGGAGTCCTGGCTGCGCTTCCACTGCGGCTGTCCGCTGACCGGCGAGGCCGGCCAGGCGGACTTCGCCATCGTGACCGACATGGCCGCCGCGCCGGCCCTCTCGGCCTTCAATCAGGGCGACGCCAAGTATCCGGACCGTTCGACCACGGTGATCCTGCAGGTCCAGGCCCTGGAGGGCGGTCCGACGGTGACGCTGAGCGGCCCGGGCATCCGCACCACCACAGACATCGCGCCCGCAGGCCTGCCGGCCGACTTCTGGGCGCAGCTCGAGACCAACCAGGCGCAGTTCCAGTTCGGCGTCGACGTGATGCTGGTCGCCGGCGACCGGCTGATCGCGCTGCCGCGCACCACCTCCGCCCAGACCAAGGGAGACTGATCATGGCCTATGTGTCCGTCAAAGGCGGCGAGAAGGCGATCACCCACGCCCACCAGTGGCTCGCCGAGGATCGCCGGGGCGATACGAGCGTGCCCGAGCTGACCGTCGCCCAGATCCGCGAGCAGATGTCGCTGGCCGTCGACCGGGTGATGAGCGAGGGCTCCTGCTACGACCGCGACCTCGCCGCCCTGGCCATCAAGCAGGCCCGCGGCGACCTGCCGGAAGCCATCTTCCTGCTGCGCGCCTACCGCACCACCCTGCCCCGCTTCGGCGCCACCCTGCCGGTGGAGACCGAGCAGATGGCCGTGCGCCGGCGGGTCTCGGCCGCCTTCAAGGACATTCCGGGCGGCCAGGTGCTGGGCCCGACCTTCGACTACACCCACCGCCTGCTGGACTTTCAGCTCGCCGCCGACGGCGTCGCCCCGCCGGCGCCCGCGCCGCAGGCCGAGGAGCCCCAGACCTATCCGATGCCGAACATCGCCTCGGTGTTCCGGCACGAGGACCTGCTGGAGCATGACGAGCGGACAGCCGAGGACCAGGAGCCCTACGACCTGACCCGCCAGCCGATGAAGTTCCCGGCCGACCGCGACCAGCGCCTGCAGGCGCTCGCCCGCGGCGACGAGGGCTTCCTGCTCAGCCTCGCCTATTCCTCCCAGCGCGGCTGGGGCTCCACCCATCCGCTCTGCGGCGAGATCCGCATGGGCGAAGTGGCCGTGGAGTTCGTGCCCGACGAGCTGGGCTTCCCCATCGAGATCGGCGAGATGACGGTCACCGAGTGCACCATGCTGTCGGGCTTCGCCGGCTCGGCGGAGCGCCCGCCGCAGTACACCCGCGGCTATGGCCTGACCTTCGGCCACTGCGAGCGCAAGGCGATGAGCATGGCCATCGTCGACCGGGCGCTGCGCCACCGCGAGGTGGGCGAACAGGCCGATGCGCCGGTGCAGGACGAGGAATTCGTCCTCTACCACTCCGACAATGTGGAGGCCTCGGGCTTCGTGCAGCACCTGAAGCTGCCGCACTACGTGGACTTCCAGGCCGACCTGCAGCTGATCCGCCGGCTCCGCAAGGAGCACTTCGAGCGCCGCGCCGCCCTGAAGGAAGCCGCCGAATGACGACCGCCCCCGAGGCTCGCGGCAACGCCCCCGAGCGCTACTACAACTATGCCTATCTGGACGAACAGACGAAGCGGATGATCCGCCGCTCGATCCTGAAGGCCCTGGCCATCCCCGGCTATCAGGTGCCCTTCGGTTCGCGCGAGATGCCGGTGCCCTACGGCTGGGGCACGGGCGGCATCCAGCTGACGGCGGCGATCATCGGCCCGGACGACGTCTACAAGTGCATCGACCAGGGCGCCGACGACACCACCAACGCCGTCTCCATCCGTCACTTCTTCGCCAAGGTGGCCGACGTGGCCACCACGGAGGACACGGGCGAGGCCACCATCATCCAGACGCGGCACCGCATCCCGGAGAAGCCGCTGAAGGAAGGCCAGGTGCTGGTCTACCAGGTGCCGCAGCCGGAACCCCTGCGGGGCCTGGAGCCGCGGGAGACCGAGACGCGGGCCATGCACGCCTACGAGGAGTATGGCCTGCAGTACGTTTCGCTCTACGAGAACGTCTCCGCCTACGGACGGATCGCCGCCACGGCCGGCTATCCGGTGATGGTCGAGGAGCGCTACCTGATGTCGCCCTCGCCCATCCCGAAGTTCGACAATCCGAAGATGGCGCAGAACGAAGCCATCATGCTGTTCGGCGCCGGACGCGAGAAGCGCATCTATGCGGTGCCGCCCTTCACCCGGGTCCGCAGCCTGGATTTCGAGGACTATCCCTTCGAGACCCAGACCTGGGAGGAGACCTGCGCCCTCTGCGGCGCCGAGGACTCCTACCTGGACGAGGTCATCCTCGACGACGCCGGGGCCAAGATGTTCGTCTGCTCCGACAGCCACTACTGCGCCGAACGCCGCGAAGCCGGCCACGCCGGTCCCATGGCCGGCCATGCGCTGGACCAGGACGCCGCGACCAAGGAACCTGCCCAATGAACGCCATTCCCGGACGCATCCAGCCCGCGCCGCTGCTGAGCGTCGAGGGCCTGACCAAGTGGTACGGCCATGTGCTGGGCTGCCGCGACGTCTCCTTCGAGCTGCGGCCCGGCGAAGTGCTGGGCGTGGTCGGCGAGAGCGGTTCAGGCAAGACCACCCTGCTCAACTGCATGTCGGGCAAGCTGACGCCGACCTCGGGCCAGGTGCGCTTCGACACCCGGCGCTTCGGCCTGACCGACATCTATGGCCTGTCCGAGCCGGACCGTCGGCGGATGCAGCGCGAGGAATGGGGCTTCGTGCACCAGAACCCGCGCGACGGCCTGCGCATGCGCGTCTCCGGCGGCGCCAATGTCGCCGAGCCGCTGATGAATCTCGGCCAGCGCCACTACGGCAAAATGCGCCAGGCGACCATCGACTGGCTGGATCGCGTCGAGCTGGACACCCGCCGCATCGACGACAAGCCGCGCAACTTCTCCGGCGGCATGCAGCAGCGCATCCAGGTGGCCCGCAACCTGATCCACGGCCCCCGCCTGGTGTTCATGGACGAGCCCACCGGCGGCCTGGACGTCTCGGTTCAGGCCCGCCTGCTCGACCTGCTGCGCGAACTGGTCCGAGACCTCGGCCTGGCCGTCATCATCGTCACCCATGACATGGCCGTCGCCCGCCTGATGGCCGACCGGCTGATGGTGATGAAGAGCGGCCTCGTGGTCGAAACCGGCCTGACCGACCAGGTGCTGGACGATCCCCAGCATCCCTACACCCAGCTCCTCGTCTCCTCCGTCCTGCAGATCTAGAGCCATGACCGACCAGCCGCTGATCATCGTCGAGGACCTGGCCAAGACCTTCGTCCTCCACAACGCCGAGTCCGCCGTCATCCCGGTCTTCCAGGACCTGAAGCTGGAGGTGGCCGGCGGCGAATGCGTCGTGCTCGCCGGGGAGTCGGGCGTGGGCAAGTCCACCCTGATGCGCTCCATCTTCGGCAACTACCTGCCCACCCAGGGCGCGGTGCGCGTGCTGCACGACGGACAGTATGTGGACATCACCCGGGCCAGCCCGCACGAGGTGCTGGACGTGCGCCGGCGCACCCTGGGCTATGTGAGCCAGTTCCTGCGGGTCATCCCGCGCATCCCCACCCTGCAGCTCGTCATGGAGCCTCTGCTGGAGAACGGCGTGGCCGAGGCGCAGGCCCGCGAGCGCGCCTGCGCCCTGCTCTCGGCGCTGCGCCTGCCCGAGGCCCACTGGGACCTGCCGCCGGCCACCTTCTCCGGCGGCGAGCAGCAGCGGGTGAACATCGCCCGCAGCTTCATCCGCAAGTATCCGGTGATGCTGCTGGACGAGCCGACGGCCTCGCTGGACGCGGAGAACCGCGCGATCGTGGTCCGCCTGATCCAGGAGGCGCTCTCCGAAGGCGCGGCCATGATCGGCATCTTCCATGACCACGACGTCCGCGACGCGGTCGCCACGCGACTGTTCGAAGTCTCCCAATTCAAGGCGGCGGCCTGAGGACCATGACCGAGACCCGCATCTTCTCCGATCAGGTGGTGACGCCGGAGGGCCAGATCGCCGCCGAAGTGATCGTCCGGGGCGAAACCATCGCCGCCGTGGAGCCCAAGAGCGCGCCGTCCGCCGCGGCCCTGGACTGGCGCGGCGACGTGCTGATCCCGGGGCTGGTGGATATCCACACCGACAATCTGGAAAAGCACTATCAGCCGAGGCCCGGCGCCCTTTGGGACGCCTATGGCGCGGCGCTGGCCCACGACGGCCAGTGCGTGACGGCGGGGATCACCACGGTCTTCGACTCGCTCAGCCTGCACGGCCGCAAGGACGGACTGGACCGGAAGGACGCGCTCGGGCCCATGATCGCCGGCGTGGACCAGGCGCAGAAGGACGGCGCCCTGCGCGCCGATCACCTGCTGCACCTGCGCTGCGAGGTGACCAATCCGGAGCTGCTCAACCTCCTGGAGCCGCACGCCGACAATCCGCGGCTCAAGCTGCTGTCGATCATGGACCACACGCCGGGCCAGCGTCAGACGGCGAACGTCGAACGGATGCACGAGCGCCTGGTCGCCGCCGGCCGTTCGGCCGAGGAGATCGAGGAGATCATGGCCCGCCGTCACGCCGGCCGCGATCCCGGCGTCGCCTATGACAACCGCCGCAAGGTGGTGGCCTTCGCCCGCGAGTACGGCCTGCCGCTGGCCGCCCACGACGACGAGACGCTGGAACATGTCGACGAGGCGCAGGACGACGGCTGCGTCATCGCCGAGTTTCCGGTGACGTTGCCCGCCGCCCGCAAGGCGCGCGAATACGGCATGTTCGTCGCCATGGGCGCGCCGAACTTCGTGCGCGGCGGCTCGCATTCGGGCAATCTGTCGGCGCGCGAGGCCGCCCAGGCCGACGCGCTCGACATCCTCGCCTCCGACTATGTGCCGCTCTCCATGATCCGCTCCGCCTTCATGCTGATCGACGACCTGGGCTGGACGCCGCAGCGGGCGATCGCCACCGTCGCCTCCGGCCCCGCGCGCAGCGTCGGCCTGACCGACCGCGGCGAGCTCGCGGCGGGGCAGCGCGCCGATCTCGTCCGCGTGTCGCGACGCAGCGGCGGCTGGCCGGCGCCGGTCGAGGTCTGGCGTCAGGGCGCGCGGGTGGCATGAGCGCCCGCTACGCCGTCTACTACGCGCCCGATCCGCAGGGGCAGCTCTGGAACCTGGCCTGCGCCTGGCTCGGCCGCGACCCGCATCGCAAGACCAGTTGCGCACGCCCGGACATGCCCGGCCTGGCCGATGTCGATCTCGACGCCCTCACCGCCAGCCCGCGCGGCTACGGCTTCCACGCGACTCTGAAGGCGCCGTTCGAACTGGCCGAGGGGCGGCGCGAGGTCGAGTTGCTGGACTTCGCCGAGGGTTTTGCGAAGGGCCGCTCGCCCTTCACGGCCGCGATCTCGCCGCAGGCGCTGGGGCGCTTCCTGGCTTTCCGGCTGGACGCGCCCTGTCCCGAGATGAGCGCCTTCGCCGCGGCCTGCGTGAAGGAATTCGACCCCTTCCGGGCCCCGCTCTCCGAGTTCGACATCGCCCGGCGGCGCAAGGCGGACCTGACGCCCGCCCAGGACGCGCGCATGCTGCAGTGGGGCTATCCCTACATCTTCGAAGACTTCCGCTTCCACATGACGCTGACCAACAGGATCGACGACGATTCCCTGCGTGAGCGCGTGCTGGACGCTCTGCGCCAGCTCTTCGCCTATGTCAGCGGACCGCATCGCTTCGACGGCGTCGCCATCTACCGCCAAGCCGATCGTGACGCCCCCTTCGAGGTGATGCAGCGTTTCGGCTTCTCGGCTCAGGCGGCGGCGAGCCCGGCCTAGGCGCGTTCTATGCGCGCGGCATAGCAGCCGCGTGCGGCGAAGTGCGCCTGCAGATAGGCGACGCCAGGCAGGCCGAGCAGGCGCCGGACCGGCGCATCCAGATCAGCGCCTGGACAGAGGTCCGCATCGACCATCATCCCCTGCGCATCGAAGGCGCGCAGGGAGATGAACGGCCGGCGGGAAAGAACGGGCGGGATCTCGTCCCTCACCTCCGCCGTCTCGATCACCCCCTCCTCCACGAAGATGGCGTGGCTGGCGCGATAGGGCGTGTCCGCCGGCTGGTGGACATGGTTCAGCAGCAGGACCGTGGCCCCCGCAGGCGCGTCCGCGAGGCTGATCCGGCAGGGATAGCCGACAGGCGCGTCCACCTCCTGGCGGACGACGCCTCGGGCGGTGAGCTCGGCGTCGCTGAGCCCGAAGAGGGGCTGGAACAGTCGGCTGTCCAGGCCGCGAACGAGATAGGCCATAGCAGGTCTCCGTTTTTTCGAAGACTGCCGCGCCTGGAGCCGCCCGCCGATGTGGCCAGACGATTACAGCGCCGATTGTCGCTAGAACTTCTCGCCGCGCAGCACTTCCACATCAGACACCGCGACCACCCCGGGATAGTCGGCGAAGAAGTCGGCCAGGCGCGCCAGCACCTTTTCGGCCGCCTCGCTGGAGACGAGCGCCAGGATCAGGCGCTTTTCCTGGCCCGGCGTGAAGTCGCCGCTGCGCCATTCCCCGCTGTCGCCCGCGCCGGCCAGGCTCGGCAGGACGGTCCAGCCACGCACGCCGGCCTCGCTCAGGAAGGCCTCCACCCGCCTCAGCACCGGCGCTTCAATCACGATCTCCAGCTTCTTGCGTCGCGTCAGTTGCATGGGCTCACCCGATGAAGGCCTGCGCCGCGGCGGCGTAGAGCGGAACGCCGAAGACGAGGTTGAAGGGGAAGGTCACGGCCAGGGAGAGCGTCAGATAGACCCCGGGATCGGCGTCCGGAAGCGCGATGCGCATGGCCGCAGGCACGGCGATATAGGAGGCGCTGGCGGCCAGGATCGCCAGCACGGCCGCATTGCCGGGGGCCAGTCCGAGGATCAGCGCCAGAGTCAGGGCCAGGGCCGAAGACACGAGCGGCATGACCAGGGCGAAGCCCACCAGCGGCAAGGTCAGCGACCGGGCGGCGCTGAGCCGTCGCGCGGCGACGAGGCCCATGTCGAGCAGGAAGAGCACCAGCACGCCCTGGAAGACCGGTCCGACGAAGACCTCCATCTTGGCCATGCCGGCGTCGCCGGTCAGCAGGCCGACGAGGAAGGCGCCGATCAGGAGCACCACCGAGCCGTTGAGCGCGACCTCGCGAAACAGCTCGCTCCGCAGCCCCTGGCGGCCGGGCGCCCCGCCGCCGGCCAGGATCAGGGCCGACAGGATGGCCGGCGTCTCCATCAAGGCCACGACCGCGACCATGTAGCCGCCGAAGGGCACGCCGCTGACCCTGAGGAACTCCGTCCCGGCCACGAAGGTGACGATGGAGACCGATCCGTAGTGGGCCGCCGTGGCGGCCGCCGTCGTCCGATCGAGGCGGCTGATGAGCCGCAGCACGCCGAAGGCGATGACGGGGATGCCGAAGCTCAGCGCAAGGCCAAGGCCCGCGGCCCTCATGAAGTCGGCGCTGAGGCCCGCCCGCGCGGCCTCGACCCCGCCCTTGAAGCCGATGGAGAGCATCAGGACCAGCGCCAGCGTCTTGGCCGCGCCTTCGGGCACGGCGAGATCCGACTTGAACCAGCCCGCGCCGAAACCGAGCAGGAAGAAGAGGATGGCCGGCGTGAGCAGGTTCGTCAGGGCGGGCTGGAGCGAGTCGACCACGGGCGAGTATCCGAAAGCGGCGGGAGGCGCGCCCTGCTATCAGAGCCGCGCCTCAGGATCAGCCCAAAGGATCAGGTCGTGATGGCCCTTATCATAGCCATTACGCCGGCTTCTCGTGACCCGCCGTTGGATAACTCCACGACATCGTCCCCCACCACGCTGTAGGCGCTCGCCCGGGCGATGCGGTCGGCGATCTCGGCTGCGGTCTCCCGGCCGCGCGACTGCAGGCGCCGCCGCAGATCCTCCGGCGGCGCGGTGACCGAGATCACCCGCATCGCGCCGAATCTGCGGCGAGCCTCGTCCAAGACGCCGCGGGAGACGTTGGCCACCACCCGTCGGCCGGCCGCCAGTTGGGGGAGGATGTCGGCGGGGACTCCGTAGCAGAGACCATGGGCGCGCCATGAGAGGGCGTAGTCCCCGGCCGCCTCCCGCCGACCGAACTCCGTCTCGTCGACCTCGAGATGATCCTCGCCGCCGGCCTCGGCCGGACGGGTGATCTCACGGCGGACGAAAACAACCCTGGGATCGTCGGCCAGGGCTGCGCGGGCGCCGTCCATCAGGGTGTCCTTGCCGACGCCGGACGGGCCGACGACCAGCACAAGGAGCCCCGCCTCAGACGTACTTCTCGACGAAGGCGTCGGCGTCGAGGGCGCGGAAGTCTGCAAGGGCGTCGGCGAGCCGTTCATGTTCCCAGTCCCACCAGGCGATGGCGAGGATGCCGTCCTGCACCGCCTTGGGGAAGCGCTCTCGGATCGGCTTGGACGGCACGCCGCCCACAATGGTGAAGGGCGCCACGTCCTTCGAGACGACGGCGCCGGCGCCGACGACCGAGCCCGTGCCGACGGTCACGCCCGGCAGGATGGTGACCCCGTGGCCCAGCCAGACGTCGTGGCCGAGGGTCACCCGATGAGAGCGGCGCCACTCGAAGAAGTCCTCGTCGTCGCTCTCGCCCATCTCGTAGGACACGGCGCGGTAGCTGAAGTGATGCTGCGCCGCCTTCCAGGTGGGATGGTTGCCCGGATTGATCCGCACGTCGCGGGCGATCGAGCAGAACTTGCCGATCTCCGCATAGGCGGCGCTGGAATCGTTGACGATGTAGCTGTAGGCGCCCATCGCCGTCTCGGACAGGCTGGTGCGCGCGCCGACCCGGCACCAGGGGCCGAGGATGCTGTCGTGGACCTGCGCCTCGGCGCTGATGTGCGGCTCGGGCCCCTTGGGCCGGCCCGCGGGCTCGGCCGGGGGAACGAAACGCTCGAAGTACCGGTAGCCCGGCTCCAGCGGCCGGGTGGAAAGCTTCAGACTCATCAGGCGGCGGCCACCACCGGGGTCGCAAAGCCCTGCCGGCCGTTCCGCGAGCCGTAGATCCGGTCCACCACCTCGGGCGTCAGGCCCGAGGGCGCGCCGTCATAGACCACCTTGCCCTTGGACATGCCGATGACCCGCGTGCAGTAGCGGCGGGCGATATCCAGACTGTGAAGATTGACGATCACGGGAATGCCTCGCTGGCGGCAGACGTCCTGGAGGGCGTCCATCACCACCTCGGCGTTGATCGGATCGAGGGAGGCGACGGGCTCGTCGGCCAGCAGGATGTCGGGCTCCTGCAGCATGGCCCGGGCGATCGCGACCCGCTGCTGCTGGCCCCCGGACAGGGTGGCGGCGCGTTGCAGCGCAGCCTGCGCCATGTCGAGGCGGTCGAGCTCGAGAATGGCGCGGGCGCGATCCTCGGCCGGGAAGATCTTCAGGAGCGAGGTGGAAAGCGGACGCTCAGCTAGCACGCCGACCAGGACGTTCGTCACGACGTCCAGCCGCGGACACAGGTTGAACTGCTGGAAGATCATGGCGCAGCGGCGGCGCCACTGGCGCAGGGGACGGCCCTTCAGGGCGCCGACATCCTGTCCGTCCCAGAGCAGCTGACCGGAGCTGGGCTCGGCGAGACGATTGATAAGGCGCAGCAGGGTGGACTTGCCGGCCCCGGAGCGGCCGATGATTCCGATGAATTCCCCGCGGTCGCAGCGCAGGGAGACGCCGTCGACGGCGCTGACCTCCCCAAACCGCTTGGTCACGTCGCGCAGCTCCAGCATCCTGCCTCCAGGTCCCGCTTGGCTCGATCCTGGAAGCCTAGGGGCAAGCGGTGACCCGGACGTGACGCAAATTCCGGCAAGGTCCTGAACCAACAAGGGATTTGTCGCAGAGGCGCACCCGCGCTGTCTCGCCGCCGTCACGGCGGTCGCCTAGCTAGCTGCGCGGAGGTGACCCGTGGCGGAATTCCTGGTGATCGGCGCCCTGGCCCTGGACCGGCCGGTCTGGCTCTCGGCGCCGATTCAGCGCGGCGGCCGCGTGATCGGCCGCACCCTGGGCGGACGGCTTGAGCCAAGGCTCGGCGGCGGCGCGGCCAATGCCGGGGTGGCGTTGCGCAAGGCCGGACATCGGGTGGCCGTGGCCAGCGCGGTCGCGGCGGACGCCGGCGGCGACGACGTCCTCGCCCGCGCCCGGGAGGCTGGCCTGGACGTCGACCTGGTGGTCCGCCGGGCCGGCGAGAGCCGCATGACGCTCCTCCTGATCGATCCTGACGGCGAGCGGGTGGTCATGGGCCTGGATGCGGCGAGCCCCCTGCCCGCGCCGCCGCCTCTCCCTACTCCGGACCAGCGGTCCGACCTGACGCCGGAGGGCGTCTATGTGCGCACGCCCTATCCGGGCGCCGCGGCCTGGGCGGCGCGCTCCGCCGGCCCCGTGGTGCTGCACTGGCCGGCGCCCGGCTATGACGGCCCAGCCGATGTCGTCGTCTGTTCGGCCGACGATCTTCCGCGGGGCATTCTCGCCGCACCCTTCGAGGCCGCGCGGGCGGCCCTCGGCCCGCGCCTCACCTGGGTCGTGGTCACCTATGGGGCGGACGGCGCACGCGCCCATGACGGACGCAACGAGCTGTTCGCCGCGCCGCCGCCTGCGCGGGCCCTGGATTCCACCGGAGCCGGCGATGTCTTCGCCGCCGGCCTTCTGGACGCGCTGCGCGCCGGCGCGGCGATGGAGGCGGCTCTGGCGCACGCCAGCGCCTGGGGCGCGGCGACGGTGGAGCTGGCCAGTTCCGCCCCGGTCGACGCGCCGGCCGGACTCTATCGGCCCTACCCGACCGGCGACTAGGCCAGGCGGTTGCGCAGCCAGCGCGAGAGGCTGTCCAGGGCGGCGACCGCGACCATGTAGAGCAGGATGATGAAGGCGGCCTGGTCGAAGGCGAAGATGCGGATCCGCTCCTCCAGCTCGAAGCCCACCCCGCCCGCGCCGACGATGCCGAGCACGCCGGCATTGCGGAAGTTGCCCTCCAGAAAGAACAGGGTCTGGCTGGTGGCCACGGGCGCGAACTGCGGCGCCAGACCGTAGCGCATGACGTTCAGCGGCGAGGCGCCGGCCGAGCGGACGCCTTCCAGCGGCCTGCCGTCGGTGTTTTCCAGGGCTTCCGAGAACAGCTTGGCGAGGTTCGGGATGTCGGCCAGCGCCAGGGCCACCACGCCGGCGAAGGGGCCGAGCCCGAAGGCGGAGACCAGGATCAGCGCCCAGACGAGCGCAGGCACCCCGCGGAACACATCCAGGAAGCGCCGGAAAAGGAAGTGGAGCACGCCGTGGGAGACGACCGTCTTGGCCCCAAGCACGCCCAGCGGCAGGGCGACCAGGGCCGCGATCGCCGTCCCGGCGAAGGCCATGGCGAAGGTCTCGGCCAGAGCCTTCAGTATCCGGACGAACTGCCCGCCCGAGCTGGGCGGGACCATCTCGCCGAGGAACCGGCCGAGCTTGCCGAAGCCCGACATGAAGGCCCCGGGCGCGAGCTGCAGATCGATCGCCATGGCCAGGAAGGCGGCCAGGGCCGCGACCGTGAAGACCAGCCCCCTCGCGCGGCGCCGCCAGGCGGGGCGCAGCACTTCCGGCGCGATCGCCCGGGCCTGTTCGACGGTCGCGCCGGCCATCACGCCTTCTCCAGCCCGATCAGCCGATGCCGCACGGCCTCGGAGACCAGGTCGATGACGAAGATCATGCCGATGATGATCATCAGGATGGCCAGGTAGGTGTCGAACTCGGTGTAGGTGATCGCCCGCTGCAGCTCGAGCCCGATGCCCCCTGCCCCGACGATGCCGAGCGCCGCCGCGCCGGCCAGATTCCCTTCCAGCCGGATCAGCGCATAGGAGGCGTAGTTGGGCAGCACCTGGGGCAGGACGCCGTAGCGGATCTTCTTCACCGGGCCTGCGCCGCTGGCGGTGAGGGCCTCGAGCTGGCGCGGATCGATCTCCTCGTTGATCTCGGCGAAAAGCTTTCCGAGGCCTCCGAGCGTGGAGATGGCCAGGGTCAGCACGCCAGCCAGCGGCCCGACGCCGAAGGCCGCCACCAGGATCAGGGCCATGATCAGGTCGGGCAGGGTCCGGATCGCCTCCAGGGCCCGCCGCACGATGAAGCGGACCGGGGCGAAGGGCATGAGGTTCTGCGCGGCCAGGAACGAGGCGAAGAGCGCCAGCACGGCCCCGAAGCCGGTCGCCAGGATCGCCATCTCCACCGTCTGCCACGCGGCCCGCAGCCAGAGCGGCAGGGCGTAGAACCAGGAGGCCAGCGACCCCTGCGTGCGCCGTCCCTCGAACAGAGCCTCGGCGCGCAGGTCGGGGATCATCCGGTCGAGGAAGTCGCCGATGCGGCCCAGCGGGTCGCCGCCCAGGTCGGAGCCGAAGAACTGACTGCGCTGGAACGACACCGCCAGCAGGATCGAGAATATGGCCAGGCCGATGGCCGCCTCGGCGCGCTGCCGCATCAGCAGGCGGCGGCGGTCGCGCTCGAACGCCTCGACCACGCCGACGGTCATTCGACGCCTGCGCCCTGACGGACCAGGGCCTCGGCCTCTGTCGGCTCGAACTCCTCGGCCTCGGGCACGAAGGCCGCAGCCCAGGCGAAGGCCTCGGGCGCCTCCAGGTGCATGGCCACATGGACGCCGATCAGGCGGAAGCGCCGCTCGTCGGGCATGTCCCTGCGGACGGCCAGGGCGAGGTCCGCGAGCGGACGAGCGCGCCACACGACCCGAAGGTCGTCGCACAGGTCCTCTCCGGGCGCGTTGCCGCGGCAGAGACGCTGCCAGGCGCCGGCGTGCAGGGCCATGGCCGCAGCCTCGCCCGAGCGCAGGCGCGCCGCGGCCTCCTCGTAGTCGGCGGCCACCAGGGCCTCCCCGAAGAAGCTCTCCGGCGCGCCGTAGTCGGCCAGGGCCCGCCGCGGCGCATCCAGATGCGCCTTCATCCGGCCGCCAAAGACCAGATCCGCCCCGCGAAGATCGGCGAGGGTCCGGGCCGGCGAATCCTTCGCCACCGAAAGCACGATCGGCAGGCGCGTCAGCTGGCCGCGCGGGCGAACCGTCATGACGGCGCGGACCTCTCCGGCCACCGGCCGATAGGCCTCGCCATCCAGCACGGCGATGTCCACCTGCCCCCGGGCCAGGGCCTGGGCGGCGGCGGCGCGGTCGGCGAAGGCGCAGGTCTGAGTCGTGACGCCCAGCCGCTCGCCCAGCAGGCGATGATAGGCGCGCTGGCCTGGCGGGTCGCCGGCGGCGAGCGGCCGGCAGGGCGCGGTCGTCTCCGACAGCTGGGCGATGCGCAGCGGCGCGCCCGGCGTCTGGGCCTGAGCGGCGCTGGCCAGCAGCGCGGCGATTGCGAGCAGCAGACGCTTCACGGGCGGGCCCCATTGCGGCGCGCGGCGATGTCTTCCGCCCGCAACTGGATGATCTTGGCGTAGTGGTCCCGCGTCACGGCCGTGAAGGTGGCGCCGTCCGGCTGGCCGATGTCGCGCCAGGTGTCGGGATCGTCGTACGGCAGGGCCGCCATCGCGCCCCGCACCGCGTCGATGAAGGGCTGCGGCCGATCGGTGCGAAGCACCACCGAGGTGTTGGGGATGGGCCCGGCGGTCCAGATGATGCGGAAGTCTTCCAGGTCGACCAGGCCGCGCCGGGCCATGGTGTAATGCGCGCCGGTCGTGAAACCGTGCTCCGGATCGCCGCCGCCCGCCTGGATGATGGTGGCGTCGAACTGGCCGTTCTCCAGGGCCATGACCGCCTGGGTGTGGCCGCCGGCGAAGCTCGACTTGCCGAAGAAGGCGTCCGGATCGATGCCCTGATCGCGCATCACCGAGCGGGGGAAGAGGTAGCCCGATGTCGAGTTGAAATCGACATAGCCGAGGGTGCGGCCCTTCAGGTCCTGGATGGACCGGTAGGGGCTGTCGGCCTTCACCAGCAGGGCGGAATAGTAGCCGGTCTCCCCCTCGGCCTGGCGGACGGTGAGGATCGGCGCGGCGAGTTCGCCGATCTGGGCGTCCACATTGGCGTAGCTGCCGCCCGCCATGGTGGCGATGTCGACCTGCCCGCTGGAGAGCGCCTGGATCGTGCCGTTGTAGTCGGAGCTCTCGAACAGCTTCACCGGCAGGCCGGTCGCCCGTCCGATATAGGTTTTGTAGCCGTTGAGGCGCCGGGTGATCATCGGGTCGTCCTCCGACCCGCGCACCGCCATGCGCACTTCCTTCATCTGACCGCGCCAGTCGCCGTCGGCGACCTTCGCCTCGCCCCCGCAGCCGGCGAGCGCCACGCCCGCCATCGCCAGGATCGCGCCGGTGAGCCGCATGTCTCGCCCCTACGCCTGGAACCTCGCCGGCTGTCTCTGCCCGGCGTGTGGCGGTGTCGCACCCCGACGTGTCGCAGGCGTGACACGGCGCGGCGGCCAGCCTCCATCGCCAGGCCGGTTGTCGAGCCCGGCGGAAGGGCGCTCAAGCCCTTGATCCGTCGTCTGACGTTCAGCCGCAGGGAAAGCTCAGCCGCACCACGCCGCCCTCGCCCCTGGGGAATTCCAGGCGGCCGCCGAGCTGGGCGGCCAGGCTGCGCATGATGCCGAAGCCGAGGCTCCTGGCCCCCGGCGAGGCGGGTTCGCCCGGAAAGCCCGGCCCGTCGTCGCGCACCTCGAGAACGGCGTCGGCTTCGCCCGCAGCCTGTTCGAGGGTGACGACGATCCTGCCGCCGTCGCGCCCCTTGAACGCGTGCTTGAGGGCGTTGGTGACCACCTCCGCGACCAGCAGCGACAGGGTGACCAGACGCGTGGTGTCGATCTGCACGTCCTGCGCCCGAACCTCCCAGACCACGTCCTTCGCGCCGACGGCGTGCACCAGGTCCTCGCAGAGGGCGGAGAGGCAGTCCCCCAGGCTCATCTCCATGGCCTGCGGATCGTAGAGGCGCCGGTGGACCTGGGACATGGTGATCAGCCGGTCATGCGCCTCGTCCAGCGCCTGGACCGCTTCGGGCGTCGCGCCATGGCGCTTCAGCTGCAGGAGCGAGGCGACGAAGGTCATGTTGTTGGCGACGCGGTGCTGCAGTTCCTGGAACATCACGCGCTGCTGGTCATAGAGCCGGGCGGTCAGCTCCTGTTCGGCCTGCAGCTTGGCCATCGCCCGCCGCATCACCTCGATCAGGGCGATGTCGACGCCGACCACGAAGGCGTAAAAGATCAAGGTCACGGCGCCGGCGCCGGTGATCGCGAACCCGGCCGGCGGAATGAAGAACCACCACGCCGCCAGGCCGGACAGGACGGCGCAGACGATGCCTGGCCACAGTCCGGCGACGAATGCGGTGACGATCACCGCCGGAAAAAAGGTCAGGTAGGGAAAGCCCGGCGGCAGCAGGTCGTCCGTCGCGAAGCGCACATAGAGCGCCACCGTTGCGGTCACGATCGCCAGGCCGTAGCCCAGGAGCAGGTTCCGCTCGAATAGACGCATTCACCCGCCCCGCTCGCCGAACGATCGTCCCCGGCGTCGATCTACCTAGTTCTGTCCCAGGTGTTCGTCTATCCGCCTCCCGACAAAGCCCGAACAGTTCCTGCCGTTTTCTTGAACCGCCGCCTCGCCGCAGGCGTGATGATCGCGCGAGCACCCGGGCGGCGCCTCAGGCGACCTGGCCGCCACTGCGGAGCATCGCGTTAAGGGACGCTTAACCATAACCGCCGACCCTCATCACGTCTTCCTTGAAGACACCCCACCATCACCGACCTTCTCAAGCCCGGCTTCGGCCGGGCTCTTTTTTCGCCCCCGGCGCCGGGGGCTGTGGAAAGCCGGGAACGGAGGGTTGCGTTGGGGGCGAGGCCAGCGTATACGCGCCGCCCTACGGTGCTGATCCCCGATAGCTCAGTTGGTAGAGCAGTCGGCTGTTAACCGACTTGTCGCAGGTTCGAGTCCTGCTCGGGGAGCCACCGCACCAAGGACCTTCGGGGCCTCCGTCCCACAAGCAAGCCGCCCTCCCCACGCCGGATCGTCACGGATCGGCGCAACCGCATGCGTCAGGACACGCTCGCGGCGCGGCCGAGTCGGGACCGGGGCGAATCGCCCGCCTCCAGTGTCCGAATCGCCGCCGCGCCGCCGCCAGGGCGACGATCAGCCGAACTCCGCCGGATCGGGGCCGATGCGGCCGTCCTCGACGTCGAGGCTGGCGACGGCGGCCATCTCCGCCTCGTCCAGTTCGAAGTCGAAGACATCCAGATTCTGGGCGATGCGCTGCGGGTTCACCGATTTCGGGATGACGAGCAGGCCGAGCTGAACGTGCCAGCGCAGGATGATCTGCGCGGGTGTCTTGCCGTGCCTTTCGGCCAGCCGCGTCAGGACCGGCTCGTCCAGCAGTTGGCCCTGGCCGAGCGGGCTCCAGGACTCGGTCAGGACGCCGAGCCGCGCGTGGGCCTCGCGCAGTCCGGCCTGCGAAAACCGCGGATGCAGCTCGATCTGGTTGACCGCGGGCGTCACGCCGGTTTCGCCGATGATCCGCTCCAGATCCCCGACCCGAAAGTTGGAGACCCCGATCGAGCCGGCGCGTCCCTCCTCCCGCAGGCGGACGAGCGCCTTCCATGATTCGACGAAGATATCCTGCTGCGGGCAGGGCCAATGGATCAGGTAGAGATCGACATGGTCGAGCCCGAGCCGCTCGAGGCTCTTGTCGAAGGCCCGCAGGGCGCGGTCGTAGCCCTGGCTCTCGTTCCACAGCTTGGTGGTGACGAAGACCTCCCCGCGCGGCAGGCCGGAGGCGCGAATCCCCTCGCCCACGCCGGCCTCGTTGCCATAGACGGCCGCCGTGTCGACGGCGCGGTAGCCCGCAGAGAGCGCCGTCGCCACGACCCTGGCGGTCTCGTCTGCG
Source organism: Phenylobacterium sp. (assembly GCF_013911965.1). Lineage (GTDB taxonomy): Bacteria > Pseudomonadota > Alphaproteobacteria > Caulobacterales > Caulobacteraceae > Phenylobacterium. Next base: position 37,898 of record NZ_JACESE010000021.1, read on the forward strand.
GGGGTCCGCCAGACCCCGAGGCCGAGTTGCGGCATTCTACGGCCGTCGTTGAGGGTCAGTTCCGGGCTCCTCATCACCAGGTGCCCGTATTGGCCATGGAGGCCCACGGCTCGGCCGGCGCGAGCGCCGGACCGGCCTGCAGCAGCTCCACGGAGATGCCGTCGGGCGAGCGGACGAAGGCCATGCGGCCGTCGCGCGGGGGCCGGTTGATGGTCACCCCGCCGTCCATCAGGCGCTGGCAGGCGGCGTAGATGTCGTCCACGGCATAGGCCAGGTGGCCGAAGTTGCGGCCGCCCTGATAGTCCTCAGGGTCCCAGTTGTAGGTCAGCTCGACGGTCGGCGCGCGCTTCTCCTTCGCCGCGGCCTCGTCGCCCGGAGCGCAGAGAAAGACGAGGGTGAAGCGGCCGGCCTCGTTCTCCATCCGCGACACTTCCTTCAGGCCGAGCTTGTCGCAGTAGAAGGCGAGCGACTCGTCCAGATCGCGAACGCGGACCATGGTGTGGAGGTATCTCACGGGCAGTCTCCTGAGGATCTCGTGGGGCGGCGGCCGCTGCGGCCGGCTCGGTCGCCTGCAAATCTATGCCGGAAGCTGAGGATCGCCAGGCACAGTCCCCAACCTTCGGGCATCCTTTCCGCGATTTCATTTGCGAAGGAACCCTCGCCGCAGCACAACCGCCGGTGTCCAGCGAACACTGGGATGTGACCGTACCGCGCTTTCCAGCCGCGGATGGGGCCGGGGAAACGCACATGCGACTGAAGTCGTCTCATATCTTCATTATCGTGGTCGTCGGGCTGCTCGTCGCCTACTTCGCCATCCGGTCGATCTTCGGCGGCGAGGCCGAGCCGGCGCAGGCCGCGGCTTCGAAGACGACGAACGTGCCGACCGTCCAGGTGAAGCTCGTGCCCGAGGCGGTCCGCCCCTACGCCGTGGTGCTTCGCGGCCGCACCGAAGCGGCCCGCGCCGTGGTCGTCCGCTCGGAGACCGCCGGCGTCGTGGAACAGACCCCCGCGCGGGAAGGCGCCGTGGTGCAGAAGGGCGCCGTCCTCTGCCGCCTGTCGGTCGACGCGCGCCAGGCCACCCTGGACCAGGCGCGGGCCGCCATGCGCTCGCGCGAGCTGCAGCGCAAGGCCTCCGCGGCGCTGGCCGAGAAGGGCTACCGCTCCGAGACGCAGGTCCTTCAGGACCAGGCCAACCTCGACGCCGCCGCCGCGGCCGTGCGCCAGGCCGAGATCGCCCTGGAACAGGTCAACATCCGGGCCCCCTTCACCGGCGTCTTCGACCGGCGGGAGGCCGAGATCGGGACCTACCTGTCCCCGGGCCAGGCCTGCGGCACGATGATCGAACTCGACCCGCTGCTGATCGTCGGCGACGTGCCCGAGACCCAGGCCGGGCGGATCCGGATCGGCGAGCCCGCGGTGGCCACCCTGGTCTCCGGCGAGAGCCTGCAAGGCCAGGTCCGATACGTGGCGCGCGACGCCGATCCGCAGACGCGCACCTACCGGCTGGAAGTCACGGCGCGCAATCCGAACTACGCCGTGCGTTCGGGTCTCTCGGCCGATGTGCGGGTGACCACGGCGTCGGGTCCCGCCCACCTCATTCCCCCCTCCGCCCTGGTGCTCGACGCCGAGGGGCGGCAGGGCGTCCGTCACGTGACGCAGGGCGACGTCGTTCGCTTTGCGCCGGTCCAGGTGATGGAGGAGACGGCCGAAGGCGCCTGGGTGCGCGGGCTGACGGGCGACATCCGCCTGATCACCGCCGGCCAGGCCTATGTCGACCAGGGGCAGACCGTCCGCGTCGCCCAGGCCCGCTAGGGACTGGGATCAGGAGAGCATGAGACAATGATCGGTCCGCTCATCGACGGCGCCATCAAGCGAAGAAAGGTCGTGCTGGGGGTCGCCCTCATCGCCTCCATCTTCGGCTTTTTCGCCTATCTCGCCATGCCTCGGGAGGCCAATCCGGACATCGACTTCCCCTTCGTGGCGGTCATCGTCCCCTACCCCGGCGTGAGCCCCGAGGATTCCGAACGGCTGCTGGTCAAGCCGCTGGAGGTGGAGCTGCAGGCCATCGAGGGCCTGAAGGAGATGAACTCGGCGGCCCGCCAGGGCATGGCCATCGTCAATCTCGAGTTCGACGCCGACTTCGACAAGGACAAGGCGCTGGCCGAGGTTCGCGCCAAGGTCGACCTGGCGCGCGGACGGTTCCCGCCCGACGCCGAGGAGCCGATCATCGAGGAGGCCAATTTCAGCGGCGAGCCGATCATCGGCATCGTGCTGTCGGGCGCCGCGCCCGAGCGCGAACTCTATGGGATCGCCCGCACGCTTCAGGAGCGGCTGGAAGGCACGGCCGGCGTCCTGGAGGTCGAATTGACCGGCGGCCGCGAGGAGCTGCTCGAGGTCACCATCGATCCCCTGCGGATGGAGGCCTACAACGTCACCACCGGCGAGCTGGCCCAGGTGATCGGACGCAACAACCAGCTGGTCCCGGCTGGCAACCTGCGCTCCGGGGCCGGCCAGTTCGCCGTCAAGGTTCCCGGCGTGGTCGAGGAGCCGTCGGACATCCTGGAGCTGCCGATCAAGAAGAACGGCGACCGGGTGATCACGGTCGGCGACATCGGCGACGTGCGGCGGACGTTCAAGGAAGCGAACTACATCACCCGCTTCAACGGCGAGCCGGCCTTCTCGCTGGAGGTCGCCAAACGCAGCGGCGCCAACATCCTCAACACGGTCGAGGCGGTCCGGGAGGTGGTGGCCGAAGAGCAGGAGCGCTGGCCCGAGACGGTCAAGGTCTCCTACACCTTCGACCAGAGCGATTTCATCCACCGCACCCTGGTGGTTCTGGAATCCGGCCTGCTGATCGCCACCGTCCTGGTGATGATGATCATCGTCTACAGCCTGGGCATCCGGCAGGGGCTGATGGTGGGCGCAGCCATCCCCGCCTGCTTCATGATCGCCTTCCTGATGCTCAACGCCTCGGGCGTGACCCTCAACCAGATGGTGATGTTCGGCCTTGTCCTGGCCGTGGGCATCCTCGTGGACGGCGGCATCGTGGTGGTGGAGTACGCCGACCGGAAGATGGCCGAGGGCCTGCCCAAGGAAGAGGCCTTCGCCGCGGCGGGCAAGCGGATGTTCTTCCCCGTGCTGAACGGCACGCTGACGACGCTCTGCGCCTTCCTGCCGTTCATGTTCTGGAACTCCATTCCCGGGAAGTTCATGAGCTTCCTGCCCTTGACGCTGATGTACGTCCTGGGCGCGTCCATCTTCGTGGCCCTGATCTTCACGCCGGCGCTCGGCTCCATCTTCGGCCGCGAGGCCGGCGTCGACGAGCATCATCTGGCCGAGATCGAAAAGTCCGAGCGCGGCGATCCGCGCGACATGTCGGGCTTCATGGGCTGGTACGCCCGCTCCCTCTGGGCGCTCAGCCACGCGCCGACACGCACCTTCGCCGCCTCCCTGCTGGTGGTGGTGGCCATCGTCGCCTGGTTCGCCATGAGTCCGCACCGCACCGAGTTCTTCCTCGAGGAGGATCCGGAGTGGGCGCAGGTCTATGTGAAGGCCCGCGGCAACCTCTCGCCCGAGGCCCACGACGTCCTGGTCCGGCAGGTGGAGAACCGCCTGATGGACGTGAAGGGGATCAACTCCATCTACACCCGCTCCGGCGCCACCAGCCCCGGCGGCGGCGGCGGCGGGCCGCCCAACGACACGGTCGGGCGGCTGCAGATCGACTTCGTCGATTTCGAGGAGCGCAAGGAACTCGGCCTGCGCGGCGCCGACATCGTGGGCGAGATCCGGCGCCGGCTGGTGGACGTGCCCGGCGTCCTGATCGAGGTGCGCGAACCCCAGGGCGGCCCGCCGGTGGGCAAGGACGTGCAGGTGGAGCTGCGCAGTCACGATCCGGCCGCCCTCAACGCGGCCGCCGAACTGGTCAAGACGAAGCTCGCCTCCGATCCGCAGCTCTTCGAACTGGAGGACAACCGCACCTCGCCCGGCATCGAGCTGAACCTGGCCGTGGATCGCGAGGCCGCCGGCCGCTACGGCGTCGACGTGCTGTCTGTCGGACAGGCCATCCAGTTCGTCACCAACGGGGTCCTGGTGGGCCGCTTCCGCCCCGACGACGCCGAGGACGAACTCGACATCCGCGTGCGCTTCCCGCCGGAGGCGCGGAACATGGCCGCCTTCGACAACCTCAAGATCTCCACGGCGCTCGGCCCGGTGCCGGCGAGCTACTTCATCAAGCAGGTGCCGGCTCAGCAGGTGACCACCATCCAGCGCCGCGACGGCCAACGGCTTGTGGTGGTGCAGGCCAACGCGGTCGAGGGCGTGGCCGCCAACCAGAAGATCGCCGAGCTTCGGCCCTGGCTGGAGGAAGCGCCGATCGATCCCGACGTCCGCTGGAAGTTCAGCGGCGCCGACGAGGAAGGCCAGGAGGCGGCTCAGTTCTTCATCGTCGCCATGGCGGTCTCGCTCTTCCTGATGGGCGTCATCCTCCTCTGGCAGTTCAACAGCTTCTACGGCGTGCTGGTCACCCTGTCGGCCGTGGCGCTGTCGACGGTCGGCGTGCTGCTGGGCGTGCAGGTGAATTTCCTGGGCACCTTCGACTATGTGTCGGTGATCATGCTCGGGACCGGCATCGTGGCGCTGGCGGGCGTGGTCGTGGGCCACAACATCGTGCTGGTCGACACCTTCTACCAGCTCCGCCGCTCGGGCTACGCCGCCGACGACGCGGCGATCCGCGCGGCCGCCCAGCGCTTCCGCCCGGTCATCCTGACGACGGTGGTGACCGTGGTCGGCCTGCTGCCTCTGATGTTCCAGCTGCACCCGAACTTCCGCAGCGGCCATGTGGAATATCGCGCGCCGGGTTCGGAATGGTGGGTCCAGCTGTCGGCCGCCGTCGTCTGGGGGCTCTCCTTCGCCACGCTCCTGACGCTCGTGCTGACGCCGGTCATGCTGGCCGCGCCGAAGGTCTATGGCGCCCGGATGCGGCGCGGCTTCGGCCATCTGCGTCACCGCTTCGGACGGGGCGGCGGCGGTGGGGCGGCCAATGACGAACCGCACCTGCCCCGGGCGGCGGAATAGGCGCTAGCGGGCTCGCGTCTGCCGCCGCCAGAGCGCCGCGTACTCGCCGCCCGCGGCCAGCAGTTCGGCGTGAGGCCCGCGCTCGACGATGCGGCCGCGACGCAGGACGAGGATCAGGTCGGCGTCGACGATGGTCGAAAGGCGGTGGGCGATGACCATCGTCGTACGGCCGGCCCGCACCTTGCGCAGCGTGGCCTGGATCGCCTCCTCGGTCGGACCGTCGAGCGCGCTGGTCGCCTCGTCCAGGATCAGCAGCCGCGGGTCGGCGAGCAGGGCCCGGGCGATGCCCACCCGCTGGCGCTCACCGCCGGAGAGCTTCAGGCCCCGCTCGCCCACCAGGGTGTCGAGCCCCTCCGGCAGACTGTCGATAAAGGGGCCGAGCTCGGCCATCTCCGCGGCGGCGCGCACCGCCGCCTCGTCCGCATCGGGCCGAGCGAAGCCGATATTGGCCCGGAGCGTGTCGTTGAACAGCGCCACGTCCTGAGGCACCAGCGCGACCGCGCGCCTCAGGCTGGCCTGCCGGACCTTCCGCAGATCGACCCCGTCCAGCCGCACGCAGCCCTGCTGCGGATCGATGAGGCGAAGCGCCAGGCGAACGGCGGTGGTCTTCCCCGCGCCGGAGGGGCCGACCAGGGCCACCGTCGTCCCCGGCTCGGCCGTGAAGCTGACCTGCGACAGGCCGTGGCTGCGGGCGTCGTGGCGGAAGGAGACATCCTCGAACGCCAGTCGCGCCCCAGCGCCCGAGGCCGGCGGCAGGTCCTGGGCGTCCGCCGCGTCCACGATGTCGGGGGTCCGGCTGGTCAGGGCGACCAACTGCTCCATGTCGATGAAGGCCTGCCGGATCTCCCGATAGTTGAAGCCCAGCATGTTCAGCGGCGCATAGATGCCGGTGAGCAGCAGAATGGCCATGGTGACGTCGCCGATCTGCATCCGCCCGGCCGCCACCTCCAGCCCCGCCAGCACCGTCATGACGGCCAGGCCGAGGTTGAGGATCACCGCCTGGGCCGCGTTGAGCAGGTTGAGCGAATGGTTCGCCTTCACGGCCGCGCCGACATAGTCGCCCAACGCCGAGCGGTACACCCCGACCGTCCGCCCCTCGGCCCCGAAGGTCTTCACCGTCTCGAAGTTCAGCAGGGCGTCGACGGACACGCCGGCGGCGCGGGAATCGGCTTCGTTCAGCGCCCGCCGATGGGCCAGACGCCAGTCCGTGATCCTGAAGGTGACCACGGCATAGATCACCACCGTGGCCAGCGCCGTGGCGGCGAAACGCCAGTCCAGGCGCAAGAACATCACGGTGGCGGCGAGCGCCAGCTCCACCGCGGTCGGGCCGAGATTGAAGACCACGCTGCGGATCAGGAAGTCGGTGGATCGGGCGCCACGCTCGATCAGTCTGGCCAGGGCGCCGGTCTGCTTGCTCTGGTGAAAGTCCAGCGACAGTCCGACGGCGTGGCCGAAGCCCTCCACCGCCGCGGTCGCCATGGTCGCCTGCGAGACGGCGGTGAACACGGCGTCCCGGGCGTAGGGCGCGCAGGCGGCGAGCAGGCGAAGGCCGGCGAAGCCGATCGCCAGGCCGAGAAAGCCGGCCCCGACGGCGGCGGCGGCGGCGGCGGCCGCCAGACGGTTGATGGCCTCCCCCAGCGCGACCGGGGCGAGGACGGCCGCCACCTTTCCCGCCAGCACCAGCAGAACGGCCAGGGTGATCCGCAGGCGAAGCTGCGGCGCGCCGGAACGTCCGACCAGCCGGCCGAGGTCGGCCATGGCCCGCCAGAAGCGGAAGCCCTCCCCCGGCCCATCCTTTGCGCCAGCCGGCTGCGTGCGGCCCCGCGCCAAGCCGTGCGGCGTCACGATCTCAATCCAGCAGAAGGGTCGACTGCAGGCCGCCGCCGGGGGTCAGCCAGTCGATCCTCTGTCCATAGGCGGTGGTCACCGTCCGGAAGGCGCCGCTCTGCGGATCCTCGCCGGGCGTGACCTGGACGCGGGCCTCGGCTTCGAACCCGTCGCCCTGGACGGCGATCCGATGCTCGCCCGCCGAAACCGGCGCGCCGAAGGGAAGGCTGAACCGCCCATCCTCGCCGACCCGGCCGTTGGTCGCGGCCGGCCGGCCGTCGATCTGCGCCGCCAGGCTGGCGCCGGCCGGAGCGACTCCGGAGACCACCGCCCCGCCCTCTGCGTCATAGTCGAAGGCGAGAATCTTCGGGCCCTCGCCGCTCGGGGCGTGAACCACGGCGCCGGCGCCGGCGCGCAGCAGCACCAGGCGAGGCTCCGGCAGGATGAGAAGGTAACCCTGCGCCTGCACCAGACGCTCCTCGAGCATCATGGAAAGGCCGTAGATGCGGGGCGCGTCGGCGGCCGGAAGGTCGATCACGAAAACGCCTTCGCCGTTGGCGTCGGCGAAGCGGGCCTCGCCCTCCGGAGAGGCCAGCCGCACGCGGGCGCCCGGCGCCGCCCGGCCCACCAGGCGCAGTCCGGCCGGCGTCGCCGTGAGCGAGACGGCCCGAGGCGCTTCGACATAGCCTGTTCGGCCGGCGGTCTCCCGACCGGCCGCCGGCTCCTGAGGCGCCGGATCGCTGCAGGCCGCAAGCGCGGCGAGGCCCAGGGCGGCGGCGAGGTGCGTCGGGTTGAATCGTGTCACGTCAGGTCCTAGCTAGACAGATTCCGCGCGACGCACGCGCGATTCCGTCCTTCGTCCGGAGATAGTCCACACATGGGCGCCTCGCCCGATCGCATCGAGTCCGTCTGCGTCTTCTGCGGCTCATCCGACGCCGCCGATCCGCGGTTCCTGTCCGACGCCGGGGCGTTCGGCCGCACCCTGGCCCGCGCCGGGCTGCGTCTCGTCTATGGCGGCGGCGGCGTGGGACTGATGGGCGCCTGCGCCCGGGCCGCCCACGAGGCCGGCGGCGACGTGCTGGGCGTCATCCCCCAATTCCTCACCGGCCGCGAACGCGCCCTGGACGTGGTCAAGACCATCGTCGTCCGCTCCATGCACGAGCGGAAGCAGATCATGTTCGAGAGGTCGGACGCCTTCGTGGTCCTGCCCGGCGGCATCGGCACCCTGGAGGAGGTGATCGAGCTCCTCTCCTGGCGCCGGCTCGAACTGCACCGCAAGCCGGTGGTCTTCTACAGCCCCGACGGCTTCTGGAATCCGCTGTTCGAGCTGCTGGCGCATACGGTCGCCGCACGCCTGACGCCGGAGGACTTCCTGACGAGCTACGCCGTCGCGGAGACCGTGGAAGACATCCTGCCGACCATTCAGCAACGCCTGGCCCACGGCGACGATGACGAGGCTCCCCGAGCCGCCAGCCGCGTGACCTGAGCCCGGAAACGCCACGGGCGGGTCCGGCATCCCGGCCCGCCCGTGGCGAAGTCTCGCTCTATTCGTCCCGATGGACCCGCTCGCGGCGCTCGTGCCGCTCCTGCGCCTCCAGGCTCAGGGTGGCGATGGGCCGCGCTTCGAGCCGCGCCAGGCCGATCGGCTCCCCGGTCTCTTCGCAGTAGCCGTAGCTCCCGTCTTCGATCCGGCGGAGCGCTTCGTCGATCTTGGAGATCAGCTTGCGCTGCCGGTCGCGAGTGCGAAGTTCCAGAGCCCGATCAGTGGCCGACCAGGCGCGATCGACATCGTCTGGCAGGTTCTCAGTCTCGTTCTGGAGATGGGAGAGAGTCTCGCGGGATTCCCGCAAAATCTCTTCCTTCCATGTCAACAGCTTTTGCCGGAAGTACTCGAGCTGGCGCTCGTTCATGAATTCTTCGTCTTCAGACGGACGATAAGAATCCTGTTTAGCCAAGACTGCGGCTGTCATTCTCGTTACCTCACGCCCCTGGACTAGTTCCCGGAACTTGGGAGGCGGCTGTATAGCAGAACCGCCGGATCATTCAACGCGACTCACCAACCTGCGGTCGCGAAGCCTCGCGCGCCATCTCCAGCTTGGCGAGTTCGACGGCGGCGCGGGTTTCGATTTCGTCCAAAACGCCCTCCAGTCGCGCATCGTCGGTCTGTTGCCGCTCCTCCCGGATCGCCCGGCTCAGGCGCTCCATCTGCACGAGGGAGAGGTCGCCACCAAGAAGCGCGGCCTTCACTTCATCGAGAACATCGAGAAGACGTCCGGCGCGGCTCACCGCCCGCCGACGGCGTTCGAGAGGTCCGCCGGTCTCCTGCAAGGCCAGCAGCGCGCCCAGGCCGGCGACCCCGGCCACCCCCGTCGCCTGCCCGGCGGAGGCGGCGGGCGAGGCTGCGCCGGCGCCCGGAAGGCGGAAGCCCTCCCCGCCGCTCGCCCCCTTGGCCCGGCCTGCGCCGGATGCGGCGCCCGGGCCGCCAGCACCACTGATCTTCATGCGCCCCACATCACTCGAAGGAACCTTGGCCGGCACTCTCCGTCGCCCCGCTTAGGGTATGGTTAATGCCGGGCAAAATCTGCACAGGGTCGCTTCCCGCAGACCCCGCCGCGGCCTCTTTCGCTGATTCATTTGCAGTTTTCGCGACGCCGCGCGCTGGCACGACCATCGCATAGGGCTCAGCGAGTTCTCACGCCGTCCGCAGGTCGCCCATGCTTCGCCCCGTCCGACTGTTCAGCGCCGTCCTGGTCGCCGCCAGCCTCTTCGCCGGCCCGACCCTGGCGGCTTCGCGCATCAAGGACATCGTCGAGTTCGAAGGCGTCCGCGAGAACATGCTGGTCGGCTACGGCATCGTGGTCGGCCTGAACGGCACCGGCGACTCCCTGCGTAACGCGCCCTTCACCCGCCAGAGCCTGGAAGCCATGCTCGAGCGCCTGGGGGTCAACACCCGCGACGCCAACCTGAACACCAAGAACGTGGCGGCCGTCATGGTCACCGCCCGCCTGCCCGCCTTCGCCGCGGCCGGCTCGCCCATCGACGCCACCGTCTCGGCCATGGGCGACGCCAAGAGCCTGCAGGGCGGCACCCTGCTGGTCACGCCTCTGCTGGGCGCCGACGGCGAGGCCTATGCGGTGGCGCAGGGCACGGTGCAGACCGGCTCGGTCTCGGCCTCTGGCGCTTCCGGCTCCTCGATCTCGAAGGGCGTGCCGACCGCCGGCCGGATCGCCGGCGGCGCCCTGGTGGAGCGGGAGCTGGGCTTCCAGCTCGCCTCGATGGGCCAGATGCGCATGACCCTGCGCAATCCCGACTTCACCACCGCGCGCCGCATCGCCGAGGCGGTCAATCGCGCCTATCCCGGCACGGCTTACGCCCAGAACCCCACCGTCGTCGCCGTCCGGCCGCCCGCCGGCCAGGACATGACGAGCTTCATGGCCCAGGTCGAGAATCTGTCGGTCAATCCCGACGCCCCGGCCAAGGTGGTGATCGACGAGGTTTCGGGCGTCATCGTGATGGGCGAGAATGTTCGCATCTCAACCGTCGCCATCGCCCAGGGCAACCTGACCATCAAGGTCCAGGAGAGCCCCGCCGTCAGCCAGCCGGCGCCCTTCAGCCGCGGCGAGACCGCCGTGGTGCCGCAGAGCGAGGTGAGCGTCGAGGAAGAGAAGGGCAAGCAGTTCCTCACCGTCCAGAGCGGCGCCTCGCTGTCCAATCTGGTCTCCGGGCTGAACGCCCTCGGCGTCACGCCGCGCGACATGATCTCCATCCTGCAGACCATCAAGGCCGCCGGCGCCCTGCAGGCCGACATCGAGGTGATGTGATGAGCGCCCTCTCCGCCCTCGCCGCCCCCATTACGGCCGCGCCGGCCGCCGGCACGACGGCCGCCGACCTCGCCAAGCGCGGCCAGATCGAGAAGACGGCCCAGGAGTTCGAAGCCTCCTTTCTCAGCATCATGATGCAGCAGATGTTCACCGCCACAGACACCTCCGCCCCCTTCGGCGGCGGCCAGGGCGAAGCCATGTTCCGGTCGTTCCTGACCGAGGCCTTCGCCAGGGAGACGACGAAGTCCGGGGGCGTCGGGATCGCCGATACGGTGGCGCGTGAAATGCTGAAGCTGCAGGGCCTGGAACAGGAGTAACCGTCATGGCGATCGCCGCCTCCGACGCGCAGGACCGCGTCGAACAACTGATCATCCTCACCGGGCGCCTGACCGAGCTGGTCGCCCGCAGCGCCCAGAGCTTCGAGGAAGGCCGTCCCCAGGACGCCGCCGCCGACCTGGAGGAGACGACGCGCCTGGCCAATGTCTATCGGCACGAATCCGCCCGCGTGCGGGCCGATCCAGGCCTGGTTGCGGCCGCCTCGCTTGCTCAGCGGACACGCCTGGTCCGGGCGACCGAGGCCTTCGACGCGGTGCTCGCACGCCAGGGGCGCGCGATCGAGGCGGCCAAGACGATCACAGAGGGCCTGGTGAAGGCCATCGCCGACGAAGTCGCCAGCCAGCGCGGCCAGAGCGTCGGCTATGGTCCCCAGTCCGCCCAGACGGCGAACCGCGCGGCCAGCGCGATCACGCTGAACCAGCGCGCCTGAGCATCCAAACACTTGTTTAAGCGCGCGCCTCGGGCATAAGCTTCGGCCGTCGCCGGGCCGTTCCGGCGATCTGCGTTCTCAGGGCGGGGTGAAACTCCCCACCGGCGGTAATGCCCGGCTTCCGCCGGGACGAGCCCGCGGGCGCCTGGGGCCTTGCGGCTCCAGGGACGAGCAGACCCGGTGCGATCCCGGGGCCGACGGTCATAGTCCGGTTATGAGAACCGCTGGCGCACGGGCGGAGTCTGAGTCCGCGTGAGCGCTGGCGATCCCCTGAGTCGTGGTTTTCGAAACCCGCCCAGGGAAAGACCATGACCCAAGCCGCCTACGAACTGCCCACCGCCAACGGCGCCTACCGCGCCGCCCGCATCGCCTTCGTCCAGTCGCTCTGGCATCGCGAGATCGTCGACGAAGCCCATGCCGGCTTTCTCGACGCCATGGCGCAGAAGGGCTTCGCCGCCCATCAGATCGACCGTTTCGAGGTGCCCGGCGCCTTCGAGATTCCGCTGCACGCCCAGAGCCTCGCCCGCACCGGACGCTACGCCGCCGTCGTGGCGGCCGGCTTCGTGGTCGACGGCGGCGTCTATCGCCACGACTTCGTCGCCGAGACGGTGATCGCCGCCCTCATGCAGGTGCAGCTGGCCACCGAGACGCCGATCTTCTCCGTCGTCCTCACGCCCCACCACTTCCATGAGCACGCGGTCCACCAGGACTTTTTCCACAGCCACTTCCGGGTGAAGGGCGCAGAGGCCGCCGAGGCCTGCGTGCTGACGCTCGAGAACCTCGCCCGGCTGGCGGCGTGAGGGCAGGCGATGCAGACCGATATCGCCCCGCCCGACGGATTCGTCCCGCATGACCGGAGGAGCCCGCTCACCGAGCCCTGGGAGCCGATCTTCGTCCGCCGCACGGAGGAGGCCGTCATCCTGGGCCTGCAGGCGCGGCCCGCCCACGCCAACGGCCGCGGCTTCGTCCACGGGGGACTGCTGATGGCGCTCGCCGACAACGCCATGGGCCTGACCTGCGCCCACGGGGTCGGCGGCGATCGCTCACTGGTGACGGTGAACCTCAGCCTTGATTTCCTGGCCTCGGCCCAGATCGGCCAGTGGCTGGCCTTCGAGACCACCTTCGTGAAGCCCGGCTCCACCCTCTGCTTCGCCCAGGCCTTCGTCACCGCCGACGGCCACCCGTGCGCCCGGGCCAACGGGGTGTTTCGCGTCGTCAGCCGGGGCTAGAGGGCGATCTCCCGCTCGACGCCTACGCCCGCCAGGAAATCGCGGTCGTGGCTGACGATCAGCAGGGCGCCGTCATAGCCGCGCAGCGCCGCCTCGACCGCGGCGAGCGAGTCGAGGTCGAGGTGGTTGCTGGGCTCGTCGAGAATGAGCAGTTGCGGCGGTTCCCCGCCCGTCAGCACGCAGGCCAGAGCCGCACGCAGCCGCTCGCCCCCGCTCAAGGTCTCCACCGTCCGTTCGGCGGCTGTGTTGCGGAACAGGAAGCGCGCCAGCGCCGCCTGGGCCGCATTGCGGTCGGCCTCAGGGTTGAGCCGCCGGAAGGCCTGCAGCAGGGTCTCCTCCGGCTTCAGGATCGACGTCCGCTGATCGAACACCGCTGTCGGCACGTGCAGGCGCGCCTCTCCGGCCTCTGGGGCCTGCGCCCCGACGATCACGCGCAGAAGGGTGGACTTGCCCGCCCCGTTCGGTCCGGTCAGGGCGATCCGCTCCGGTCCGTCGATCCGGAAATCGAGCTTGTCGAACAGGCGACGCCCGTCCGGCAGATCGATTCTCAGGCCCTCGACCGACAGCACCTTCCGGCCGGGCGGCAGGCCCGCGCTGGGCAGGTCGAAGGTCAGGGCGCGCACCCGCTCCACACGGGCCTGGGCTTCGGCGCGGTCGGTCTCGGCCTCGGCCTGCCGCCGCTCGGCCAGGCGGTTCAGCCGGGCGCCGGTGTTCTCCGCCCGCTCGGCCATGGCGCCCAGCAGGATCTTGGGCTCCGAGCGCCTGGCGGCGAACTTCCGGCCCGCCGAATCCCGCCGCGCCTGCCGTTCGCGGGCCGACTGGCTGTCGCGGGCCGTGCGGGCCAGCGCCTTCTCGGCGTCCTCAAGCGCGTGCTCGGCGGCGGCGGTCTCCTGCGCCCGCCGCTCGGCATAGAGGTCGTAGCCGCCGCCGTAGATGCGCGCGCCGAGGCTGGAGAGTTCGACGATGCGGTCCACGCGGCGCAGCAGGTTGCGGTCGTGGCTGACCACGAGGGCGCCGCCGCGCCAGTTCGCCAGCACCTGGGCCACGCCCTCGCGGGCGGCGGCGTCCAGATTGTTGGTCGGCTCGTCGAGAATCAGGAGGTCCGGCTCCTGGACGAGCAGGCCGGCCAGAGCCGCCCGGGTCGCCTCGCCGCCGCTGAGCGTGCAGGCCGGCCGCGACGGATCGAGGCCCGCCAGCCCCACCCGGGCGAGGGCCGCCTCCAGCGCCGCGGGCAAGTCCCAGTCGGCCTCCACGAAATCGGCCTCATCGCCATGGCCCGCCTCGATCCGGGCGAGCCGATCCAGCGCCGGGGCGAGCCCCATCAGGTCCGCCGCAGAGGCGCCGGCCGGCGGCTCGACCACCTGGCGCAGCACGCCCATGCGGCCTGCCACGGTGACCGTTCCTGCGGCCGGCGCCTGCTCGCCGAGGATGGTGCGGATGAGGGTCGACTTGCCCACGCCGTTGCGGCCCACGAGGCCGGTTCGTTCGTCGGCGAGGCTCAGGGTCAGGTTGTCGAAGAGCGGCCGGCCGTCAGGCGTGCGGCAGGAAAGACCGTCCAGGGTGACGAAGGGGGCGGACATGCGAGGAGGCCATGGCGACGTGGGCGTTCGGGGCGGTGCGGGCGTCCGTCGCGATGCGCATGATCGTGGCTCCTGTCTTCGTGTGACCCTTATCTAGGCGGGCGGCCCGCGGGAGGCAAATCATCGCTCCGAACGCCGGCGCGGTCGTTGCGCTCGCGCTGCGGCTGGCCCTAACCTGAGCTCTCATTCCTTCCTTGGGGCGCTTTCCGTGAAGATCCATTCCCTCCTGCTGGCGGGGCTTCTGGCCACCGCCGCCACCGCCGCCTTGGCCCAGACGCCGGCCGCCGACCCGAAGGCGATGCACGAAAAGGCTGTGGTGCTCGACACCCATTTCGACACCCCGGCCAACTTCGCCCTGCCCGGCTGGAGCATCATGGACCGGCACGAGCACGAGGCCGACGGCACCCAGGTCGACTATCCGCGCATGGTCGAGGGCGGCGTCGACGGCGGCGTCTTCGTGGTGTTCACCCCCCAGCGCGCCCGGGGTCCGGAGGCCGATGTCGCCGCCCGCGACCACGCCCTGGTCCGCCTGACCGAAATCCACGAGATGGTGGCGCGCGAGCACGAGCACTTCGCCCTTGTGACCACCCCGCAGGAGGCCGCCGCGGCCAATGCGGCCGGCAAGAAGTTCGTCTTCATCAGCATGGAGAACGGCGCGCCCGTCGCCGGCGACCTGACCCTGATGGACGCCTTCTATAAGCTCGGCGTCCGCATGATGGGGCCCGTCCACTTCGCCAACAACGACCTGGCCGATTCCGCCACCGATCCGAAGGGGCCGGAGTTCAACGGCCTGAGCGCCAAGGGCAAGCAATTCGTCGCCCGGGCCAACGCGCTCGGCGTCCTGCTGGACGCCAGCCACGCCTCCGACGCCGTGCTCGACCAGATGCTGGACCTGTCCACGGCGCCGATCATCCTGTCGCACTCCGGGGTGAAGGCGGTCTACGACCATCCGCGGAACATCCCCGACGACCTGCTGCGCAAACTGGCGGCCAAGGGCGGCGTCATCCAGATCAACGCCTTTTCCGGCTACATGACCGACCAGCCGGACATCCCGGAACGCCGCGCGGCCCTCGCGGCCCTGTCGCAGAAGTACGCCGGCCAGCCGCAGACCCAGGCGGTGCGCGAAGCCTACATGGCCGAACGGCGGGCCATCGACGCCAGATACCCCGTGCCGCGCGCCGATCTCGACGACCTCATGCAGCACATCCTGCACGCGGTGGAGGTCGCCGGCATCGACCATGTCGGTCTCTCCGGCGACTTCGACGGCGGCGGCGGCATCGCCGGCCTGGACGACGTGACCGACTACCCCGCCCTGACCGCGCGGCTGGTCGCGGCCGGCTTCACCCAGGAGGACCTGAACAAGTTCTGGGGCGGCAACGCCCTGCGCGTGTTCGGCGAGGCCCAGGCGAAGTCGACGCGCTGACGCCGCGGCTTTGTTCCCCTCTTGTTCTTGTGTTATCTGTGAGTCCGCGCACTAAATAAGGATCGAGCGGAGGGGGAACCCGCCCCCTCCCCAGGACTTCCAGGACAACATGGCCGATCAGCTGAACTTCATCCGCGTGCGCGGCGCGCGCGAGCACAATCTGAAGGACGTCAGCGTCGATATTCCCCGCGGGGAGCTGGTGGTGCTGACCGGCCTGTCCGGCTCGGGCAAGAGTTCGCTCGCCTTCGACACCATCTATGCCGAGGGCCAGCGCCGCTATGTGGAGAGCCTGTCGGCCTATGCCCGCCAGTTCCTGGAGCTGATGGGCAAGCCCGACGTGGACCTGATCGAAGGCCTCTCGCCGGCCATCTCGATCGAGCAGAAGACCACCAGCCGCAATCCGCGCTCCACCGTCGGCACGGTGACCGAAATCCACGACTACATGCGCCTGATGTGGGCGCGCGTCGGCGTGCCCTATTCGCCGGCGACGGGCCTGCCCATCGAGAGCCAGACCGTCAGCCAGATGGTCGACAAGCTGACGGCCCTGCCCGACGGGACGCGCCTCTATCTGCTGGCGCCCGTGGTGCGCGGCCGCAAGGGCGAGTACCGCAAGGAAATCGCCGAGTGGCAGAAGGCGGGCTTTCAGCGGCTGAAGATCGACGGCGAGTTCTATCCGATCGAGGACGCGCCCGCCCTCGACAAGAAGTTCAAGCACGACATCGACATCGTCGTGGACCGGCTGGTCACCCGCGGCGAGCAGGAAAGCCGCTACGCCGACAGCCTGGAAACCGCCCTGCGCCTGGCCGACGGCATCGCGGTGGCCGAATGGGCGGACGTGGCCGAGGGCGAGACCGAGCCGAAGCGGATCATCTTCTCCGAGAAGTTCGCCTGCCCGGTCTCCGGCTTCACGATCAGCGAGATCGAGCCGCGGCTCTTCTCGTTCAACAATCCCTTCGGCGCCTGCCCGGTGTGCGACGGCCTGGGCGCCAAGCTCGCCTTCGACGCCGACCTGGTCGTGCCCGACAAGGAAAAGTCGCTGCACAAGGGCGCCGTCGCGCCCTGGGCCAAGGGTCCCTCGCCCCTCTACACCCAGACGCTGCAGGCGCTTTCGCGCCACTACGGCTTCTCCATGGACGAGCCGTGGTGGAAGTTGTCGGACGAGGCCAAGAACGTGGTGCTGCACGGCTCCAAGGGCCAGAAGATCCACTTCGTCTACGACGACAACGCCCGCAAGTACGAGGTCAACAAGACCTTCGAGGGCGTGCTGCCGAACCTGGAGCGGCGCTGGCGCGAGACCGACTCCGCCTGGGTGCGCGAGGAACTGGGCCGCTACCAGTCCGAGACGCCCTGCGAGGCCTGCGAGGGCTACCGCCTGAAGCCCGAGGCGCTGGCGGTGAAGATCGACGGCCGCCACATCGGCGAGATCTCCCGCCTGTCCATCCAGCACGCCCGCGACTGGTTCGCCTCGCTCGAGCAGGTGCTGAGCGACAAGCAGATGGAGATCGCCCGGCGGATCCTGAAGGAGATCAACGACCGCCTGCGCTTCCTGGTCGACGTCGGCCTCAACTACCTCAACCTGTCGCGGTCCTCGGGCACGCTGTCGGGCGGCGAGAGCCAGCGCATCCGCCTGGCCAGCCAGATCGGCTCGGGCCTGACCGGGGTTCTCTACGTCCTCGACGAGCCCTCCATCGGCCTGCACCAGCGCGACAACACCCGTCTGCTGAACAGCCTGCGAGGACTGCGCGATCTCGGCAATTCGGTGCTGGTGGTGGAGCACGACGAGGAGGCGATCCTTACCGCCGACTACGTCATCGACATGGGGCCGGCGGCCGGCGTCCACGGCGGCACGATCGTCGCCGAAGGCACGCCGCAGGAGATCATCGCCAATCCGAAGAGCGTCACCGGCCAGTATCTCTCCGGCGCGCGCGAGATCGCCGTGCCGCAGGACCGGCGGCCGATCTCCAAGAAGAAGGTCGTGCGCATCGTCGGCGCCAGCGGCAACAACCTGAAGGGCGTGACGGGCGAGATCCCCGTGGGGACCTTCACCTGCATCACCGGCGTTTCCGGCGGCGGCAAGTCGACCTTCACCATCGAGACCCTCTACAAGGCCGCGGCCCGCCGTCTGCACAACGCCAGCGACGCCCCGGCCCCGCACGAGCGGATCGAAGGGCTGGAGAACTTCGACAAGGTCATCGACATCGACCAGTCGCCGATCGGGCGCACGCCGCGGTCGAACCCGGCCACCTATACCGGGGCGTTCCAGCCGATCCGCGACTGGTTCGCCGGCCTTCCGGAGTCCAAGGCGCGGGGCTATGGCCCGGGCCGCTTCTCGTTCAACGTCAAGGGCGGCCGCTGCGAGGCCTGTCAGGGCGACGGCGTCATCAAGATCGAGATGCACTTCCTGCCGGACGTCTACGTCACCTGCGACGTCTGCAAGGGCAAGCGCTACAACCGCGAGACCCTCGACATCCTCTTCAAGGGCAAGTCCATCGCCGATGTGCTGGACATGACCGTCGAGGAGGCGGCCGACTTCTTCAAGGCCGTGCCGCCGGTGCGCGACAAGATGGAGACGCTCAAGCGCGTCGGCCTGGGCTATGTGAAGGTCGGCCAGCAGGCGACGACGCTTTCCGGCGGCGAGGCCCAGCGGGTGAAGCTGTCGAAGGAGCTGTCGCGGCGCGCCACGGGCCGGACCCTCTACATCCTCGACGAGCCGACCACCGGCCTGCACTTCGAGGATATCCAGAAGCTGCTGGAAGTGCTCCATGAGCTGGTGGACCAGGGCAATACGGTGGTGGTGATCGAGCACAACCTCGACGTCATCAAGACGGCCGACTGGCTGCTGGACTTCGGCCCGGAAGGAGGCGACGGCGGCGGCGAGATCGTGGCCGTCGGCACGCCGGAGAAGGTGGCGGACAATCCCGCCAGCTGGACGGGGCGCTACCTGAAAGAGCTGCTCGACCGCCATGCCGAGCGGCGGCAAGCGCGGCGGAAGAGCGCCTGACATGGCCAGGGGCGTCGTCGATTCACCGATGACGCCCGCGCAGTCCGCCCTCTTGGGGGAGCTCTGCCTCGTCCTGCGCGACGATCCGCGGATGGGCTCGGTCTGGCTGACCGGCAGCCTCGCCGCCGGGCGCGACGCCTTGCGGCGGCCCGCGGCGCGACCTGGCCGAGCGCGTGGGAGGACACGGTCCGCGACAGCCTCGCCCGCCGCTTGCCCGAGCTCGGCTGACGTTAGGTCAGGGTTTCCGCGACAGCCTGTTCGAAATAGCCTCGGCTCCATTCGTTTATGCGATTTGGAGTCCGAGATGATCCTTTACGGCGCGCCCATGCCGGCGCCGAACCCCCGCCGCGTGCGCATCTTTCTCGCCGAGAAGGGTATCGACCTGCCTGAGACGCCGGTCGACATGATGAAGCGGGAGCACAAGTCGCCCGACTATCGGGCGAAGAATTCACTGGGCCAGATCCCCACCCTGGAGCTCGACTGCGGCGCCACCATTTCGGAGACCGTGGCCATCTGCCGTTATTTCGAGGAGACGCAGCCCGAGCCGCCGCTGTTCGGCAAGACGGCGCTCGAAAAGGCCCACGTCGACATGTGGATCCGGCGGATCGAGTTCGTGCTGATGTCGCCGGTGGGGAACTACTGGCGCCACGCCCATCCGTACACGGCCAAACTGCTGACCCAGTACAAGGACTTCGGCGAGTCCAATCGCGAGGCCTACGCCAACGCCCAGAAATGGCTCGACCGGGAGCTCGCCTGCCGCGACTTCATCGCCGGCCACGACTACACCATGGCCGACATCTGCGCCCTCTCGACCGTGGACTTCGCCACCTGGATCGGGCTGGAGCTGGATCCGAACCACGCCAACCTCGCCGCCTGGCGCGAGCGCGTCAGCGCCCGCCCGAGCGCGGCGGCCTAGCCTAGATGCCCGCGCCGCCTTCGTAGGGCGGTGCGGGCTCCGGGGTCCGGAAGGCGCGGTAGGCCACCACCTGCGGCGAGAGGATGACCGGATAGTAGATGGCGTTCAGCACGGCGGTGACCACCAGATAGATGAAGGTCTCGACGGTGACATAGGCGCTGATCGAGCTGAAGTCCGGCTGGAAGACCGCGCCGACCCCCTCCAGTCCCCGGCCCATGGTCACGGAGATGATGCCCAGGACGGCGGCGAAGATCACCGTGGTCAGGAGGGTCACCACCGCGATGGTGAGCCCGGCCAGGACGTAGGCGCCCAATAGCCGCCAGAAATGACCGCGCGTGAGACTCCAGGAGCCGAACACGACCAGTCGCCGCTCCTGGAAGGTCAGGACCGGCGCCAGGGAGAGGCGCACCAGGGCGTAGATGATAAGGCCGCCGCAGAACAGCAGGGTGGCCCAGGCCGCCGGCGCCTGGGCGTCGGGCGCGACGGCGGCGACCACGCCCGCAATGACCCCGGCCAGGAGGATCAGACCGACCAGTCCGATGACGGCCAGGACGTAGTAGATCAGCGTCAGAAGGACGAGACGGATCTCGTCGGCGCCGAAGCGGAGGTGGCCGAAGCCGCCCTCCTGCGGACGCAGCTGCAGTCGGTAGACCGCCGCGGC
The DNA here is from genome assembly GCF_013911965.1 of Phenylobacterium sp. GTDB lineage: Bacteria > Pseudomonadota > Alphaproteobacteria > Caulobacterales > Caulobacteraceae > Phenylobacterium. Next base: position 58,195 of record NZ_JACESE010000021.1, read on the forward strand.
GATGGCCGACATGGTCGCCAGGCCGAGCGGCGCCAGGATCATGTAGGCCGGAGCCATCTCCCGGAGCAGCGCCGTCATCTCGCCCGGCGCAGCCTCAGGCTGCTCGGCCAGCTGCGTCATGGCGTCGCCGCCAAAGGCGATCAGCACGACGGCGCCGATGGAAGAAACGACGAAATGGAAAATGCTCCAGGCCAGGACCACACGGGGATTCTCCCGCGTCAGCCTGAAGCCTTCGAAGGCGGCGTCGCCCGACGAAAAGGTGGTCATGTCAGCTCCCAGCGCGCAACGGCAGGCCATACAACGCCTGGAGCCGCCGCGCGTCCCATGGGAAACTAGGCGCCCGCATAGCTGCGCCGCAAGGCCCGGCTCGCGAAGTTGACCGATCGTTGCTAATGGGACGCGCATGAGCACGAAACCCATTCATGTGGTCGGCGGCGGCCTGGCCGGTTCGGAGGCCGCCTGGCAGATCGCCCAGGCCGGCGTCCCGGTGATCCTGCACGAGATGCGCCCGGTCCGCGGCACCGACGCCCACCAGACAGACAAGCTGGCCGAACTGGTCTGCTCCAACTCCTTCCGCGCCGACGACTGGGCCGGCAATGCGGTGGGCCTGCTGCACGCCGAGATGCGGCGGCTGGATTCGATCATCATGGCCTCGGGCGATGCGCACCAGGTGCCCGCCGGGGGCGCCCTGGCGGTGGACCGCGAAGGCTTCTCCGACGCCGTGACGGCCAGGCTTCTGGCCCATCCGAACGTGACGGTCGAGCGCGGCGAGATCGCCGGCCTGCCGCCCGAGGACTGGGACAGCGTCATCGTCTCCACCGGCCCCCTCACCTCGCCGGCCCTGTCGCAGGCGATCCTCGACCTGACGGGCGAAGGGCAGCTCTCCTTCTTCGACGCCATCGCGCCGATCGTCCATCTGGACTCGGTGAACATGGACGTGGCCTGGCGCCAGTCGCGCTACGACAAGCCGGGCCCCGGCGGCGACGCAGCCGCCTACATCAACTGCCCGATGGACAAGGACCAGTACGAGGCCTTCATCGACGCCCTGCTGGCCGGGCCCAAGTCCGAATTCAAGGACTGGGAGCACGTCCCCTATTTCGACGGCTGCCTGCCGATCGAGGTGATGGCCGAACGCGGTCGCGAGACTCTGCGCCACGGGCCCATGAAGCCGGTCGGCCTGACCAACGCCCACCGGCCCGACGACAAGCCCTACGCCGTCGTTCAGCTGCGCCAGGACAATGCGCTCGGCACGCTGTGGAACATGGTGGGCTTCCAGACCAAGCTGAAACACGGCGCCCAGACCGAGATCTTCCGGATGATCCCCGGACTGGAAAAGGCGGTCTTCGCCCGCCTCGGCGGTCTGCACCGCAACACCTTCATCAACTCGCCGCGCCTGCTCGACCGCTCTCTGCGGCTGAAGGCGGCCCCACGCCTGCGCTTCGCCGGCCAGGTGACCGGTGTCGAGGGCTATGTGGAGAGCGCGGCGGTGGGACTTCTCGCGGGCCGTTTCGCCGCCGCCGAACGGCTTGGCCGTCCGCTGGAAGCGCCGCCGGAGACCACGGCGCTGGGCGCTCTCATCAACCACATCACCGGCGGCCATCTCGACGCGGGCGCCGGCTCCTTCCAGCCCATGAACATCAATTACGGCCTCTTCCCGCCCCTGGAAGCGCCCAAGCGCGATGGCGAGGGCCGCCGGCTGGGGGCCAAGGAGCGGGGGCGCAACAAGAAGCGCCTGATGGGCGAACGCGCCCTGGCCGACCTCGAAGCCTGGACATCCGGCGCCGGCGAGACTCTCGCCGCCGAATAGGGCCTAGGTTCTGAACCCATAAAGCTTGCTGGTTGAGGGCGACGCTGATTCAAGGCTTCCGAAAGGAGCTTGAGATGGCGCGCTACGACCTGAG
>NZ_JACESE010000022.1 GCF_013911965.1 Phenylobacterium sp.
CTTCCCGCCCGCCCCCGACGCCGTCAAACCCGTCCGCGCCCTGCTGTCGGTCTCCGACAAGACGGGGCTGGTCGAAGCCGCAAAGGCCCTGGCCGAGATGGGCGTGGAGCTGGTCTCCACCGGCGGCACCAAGGCGGCCATCGCCGCGGCCGGCCTGGCGGTGAAGGACGTCGCCGACCTGACCGGCTTTCCGGAGATGATGGACGGGCGGGTGAAGACTCTGCACCCGGTGGTGCATGGCGGCCTGCTGGGGGTGCGCGACGCCGCAGATCACGCCAAGGCCATGGCCGAGCACGGCATCGGCCCCATCGATATCGTCTACGTCACTCTCTACCCCTTCGAGCAGACGGTGGCCGCCGGCGGCGACTTCGCCTCTTGCGTCGAGAACATCGACATCGGCGGACCGGCCATGATCCGCTCGGCCGCCAAGAACCACGGCTATGTCGCCGTCTGCACCGAGCGCGCCGACCTGGAAGAGGTGATCGCCGCTCTGAAGGCCGACGGCGCCACCTCGCTCCCCCTGCGCAGGACGCTCGCCGCCCGCGCCTATGCCCGCACGGCGGCCTATGACGCGGCCATCTCGCAGTGGTTCGCCAAGGAACTGGCCGAAGAGGCGCCGCGCCGCCGCGCCTTCGCCGGCGAACTCGTCCAGACCATGCGCTATGGCGAGAATCCGCATCAGGCCGCGGCCTTCTACCGCGACGGCTCGAACCGCCCCGGCGTGGCGACGGCGACCCAGCTGCAGGGCAAGGCGCTCTCCTACAACAACATCGCCGACACCGACGCGGCCATCGAACTGGTCGCCGAGTTCGACCCCGCCGCCAGCGCGGCCGTGACCATCATCAAACACGCCAACCCCTGCGGCGTGGCCCTGGGCGAGGATCTGGCGCAGGCTTATCAACGCGCCCTGCAGTGCGATCCGGTCTCGGCCTTCGGCGGCATCGTGGCGGTGAACCGCCGCCTCGACGCCGCGGCCGCCCGCGAGATCGTGAAGATCTTCACCGAGGTGGTGGTCGCCCCCGAGGCGGACGACGAGGCCGTCGAGATCTTCAAGAAGAAGAAGGACCTGCGCCTGCTGGTCACCGGCGGCCTGCCGGACCCGAAGGCGGCCGGCGTCACCTGGCGCCAGGTGGCCGGCGGCTTCCTGGTTCAGGGCCGCGACACGGCCCACATCACCGCCGCCGACCTGAAGATCGTGACGAAGCGCCAGCCCACCGAGGCCGAGCTGCGCGACATGCTGTTCGCCTTCACCGTGGCCAAGCACGTGAAGTCCAACGCCATCGTCTACGCCAAGGGCGGTCAGACCGCCGGCATCGGCGCCGGCCAGATGAACCGCAAGGATTCGGCCCGCATCGCCGCCATCCGCGCGGCCGAGGCCGCCGAAGCCGCCGGCCTGCCGGAGTCGCTCGCCAAGGGATCGGCCTGCGCCTCCGACGCCTTCTTCCCCTTCGCCGACGGCCTGATCCAGGCGGCCGAGGCCGGCGCCACGGCGGTCATCCAGCCGGGCGGCTCGATCCGCGACGAGGAGGTCATCGCCGCCGCCGACGAGGCCGGGCTGACCATGGCCTTCACCGGCGTGCGGGTCTTCCGGCACTAGGGTCGGCGCAGACCGCCTCAGCCCAGGCTGGCGATATAGCCGCGCCAGCCGCCGAACGCGGTGACGTCGCGGGCGCCGTCGAGCGCCCGGGGCTCGGCGACGAAGCCCTTCACGGTCGTCCCGTCCTCCAGCGTCACCGTGCCGATGGCGAGCGGGGCGGGCACTTCGGCGGTGAAACTGCCGAAGGCGGCCATGCCGAGTTCGTAGACCTCCACCTCGATCGCCGCCCCCTCGCCTTCGCCCACATGGATCAGGGCCGGCTTGGGCGGCGTCGTCTCGGCCATGGCGTAGAGGCGGTAGGCCGGCGCGGTGCGGGTGCGCGAGACCAGCCGCGCCTCGCGCGAGGTAAGCTGCCAGTGCAGCGGCATTCCGGCGAGATGGGCGCCGACGACGGAGAGCTTCACGGTCTGGGGCTTGCCGTCCGTATCCAGGTCGGGCGTGGCGGGCATGGCGCGGATCTCCTCATAGCGGCGCGCGAGGTCGAGCAGGGCGGCGTCGGCGAAGGCCGGACCGACCAGGGTGACGCCGAAGCCGGTTCCGTTGTCGCGGTAGCCGGCGGGCACGGCCACGGCGCTCATGTCCAGCAGGTTCACGAAGTTGGTGTAGAGGCCGAGATTGGCGTTCAGCGCATAGGGCTCGGCCAGGAGCTCGGCGATCCGGTAGATGGTCGGGGCGGTCGGCAGGACCAGGACGTCGGCGGCCTCCCAGATCGCCTCGGCGGCGCGGGCGTGGGCCTGCAGGGCGTAGATCCCCTTGAAGGTCTCCACGCCGGAGACGGCGAAGCCGCCCTGGACGATGGCCCGGACCACGGGATGGACGGCGCCCGGCCTCGTCCGCAGCAGGTCCTCGATGGCGGCGGCGCGCTCGGCGACCCAGGGGCCGGCGTAGAGGAGCTGGGCCGCCTCGAGCAGGGGAGCGATGTCCACCTCGACGAGCGTCGCGCCGGCGGCGGCAAGCCTTGCGATGGCGTCGTCGTAGAAGCGGGCGGCGGCCTCGTCGCCGAAGAACTGCAGCTGATCCAGCCGCGGGACGGCCAGGCGCCAGGTCTCGCCGAACCGGGCGCGTCCGGCCTGTTCGCGGCGCGAATAGGGGTCGGCGGAATCGAAGCCCGAGGCGACGGCGTCGACAAGGGCCGCATCGGCGGCGTCGGCGGTGAAGACGGTGATGCAGTCCAGCGAGCGGCAGGCGGGCACGAGGCCGCTGGTGCTCCACCGCCCCTTGGTGGGCTTCCAGCCGACCAGGCCGTTGAAGGCCGCCGGCACGCGGCCCGATCCGGCGGTGTCGGTACCGAGCGCGAAGGCGACGAGGCCCGCCCCCACCGCCACGGCGCTGCCCGAGCTCGAGCCGCCGCTGACATAGTCGCGGTTGAAGACGCAGGCGGGACTCCCATAGGGCGTGCGCGTGCCCACGAGCCCGGTGGCGAACTGGTCGAGATTGGTCTTGCCCATCATCACCGCCCCGGCGGCGAGGAGGCGGGCGACCACCGTGGCGTCGGTCTCGGGCCGATAGGCGAAGGCCGGGCAGCCGGCCGTGGTCGGCAGGCCGGCGACATCGATATTGTCCTTCACCGCGAAGGGGACGCCGGCCAGCGGCAGGTCCTCGCCCGCCGCGATCCGGGCGTCGACGGCGCGGGCGGCGGCCAGCACGTCCTCCGCCCTCGGACGGTCAATCCAGGCCTGGGGCTGGACGGCGTCGAAGGCGGCGATCCGCGCGAGGCTGTCACGGGCCACGTCCTGCGCCGATCGGCGTCCGGCGCGGACCTCGGCGGCGATGGCGGCGACGGAGAGGCGGTCCATGGCTGTGGTCTCCCTCAGGCCGGCTCGAGGGCGATCATCGGCGCGCCCGGCGCGATGGCCTGCCGCTCCTGGGCGTAGACCTGACGGACGACGCCGGCGGCGGGGCTGGGCACGTCGCATTCGGTCTTCATGGCCTCGATCACGGCGATGACGGCGCCCTTCTCCACCACGTCTCCGGGCTGGACGAGCATCTTCCAGACGCTGCCGCCCAGCGGCGCCTCGACCAGTTCGGCGCCGTCGGGGACGACGATCTCCTCGGGCTCGGCGGCGTCCTCCGCGGCGCTGGTCAGGGCCTCGGCGCGGGCGAACTCGCCCCTGCGCTCCCACTCGGCCCTCTCGGCGTCGAAGGCGGCCTGCCGCGTCCCCTGGAAGGCTGCGATGCTGGCGGCGTTGTCGGCCAGGAAGGCGCGGTAGTCGGCCAGGCGGAAGGTCTCCTGATCGATCTCGATCTCGCGGCGGCCCAGGGGGAAGTCCCGCCGCCACTCGGTCAGCTCCTCATGGCTGACGGGAAAGAAGCGGATCTGGTCGAAGAAGCGCAGCAGCCAGGGCTTGCCCTCGGTGAAGGCGTTCGTCTGCCGGTAGGTGTTCCAGACCTGGATGGTGCGGCCGAAGAGCTGATAGCCGCCCGGCCCCTCCATGCCGTAGATGCACATATAGGCCCCGCCGATGCCCACCACATTGGGCGGCGTCCAGGTTCGGGCCGGATTGTACTTGGTGGTCACCAGACGGTGGCGCGGATCGATCGGCGTGGCCACCGGCGCGCCGAGATAGACGTCGCCCAGGCCCATGACGAGGTAGCGGGCGTCAAAGACGATGCGGTGGACGTCGTCCTCGCTGGCCAGCCCGTTGATGCGGCGGATGAACTCGATGTTGTCCGGGCACCAGGGGGCGTCGTCGCGCACCGAGGCCATGTACTTGTCGATGGTCTCGTAGATCGCCGGGTCCTTCCACGACAGCGGCAGGTGGACCACGCGCGAGGGGATCTCGAAATCGTCCAGGCCGCCCAGCCGGTCCTCGGCCTCGGTCAGGGCGCGCAGCAGCTCGGCCTGCGACAGCACCCGGCTGTCATAGTGGACCTGCAGGGAGCGGATGCCGGGCGTGATGTCGATGACGCCCGGCAGGGCGATGGCCTGCAGCTCCAGCATCAGGGCGTGGATGCGCAGGCGGAGCTCCAGGTCGAGGACGATCGGGCCGTATTCCACCAGAAGATGGCGGTCGCCCTGGCGGCGATAGACGGCGCGCGGCCGGTGGCCTTCGGCCTCGATGATCCCGAGGATCGGGCTCTCGATCTTGCGCGCGGGCGCAGGCAGCGGAATTGCGGGCGCCCCGGCGACGAGAGCGTCCTGCGCCTTCTCCGCGGCGACGGCCTCTTCGTCGCTCACCACCGCGAAGCGCACCGTGTCGCCGGGCGCGAGCTGGCCGGCCTTCCAGAGGTCGGCCTGGATGATGACGAAGGGACAGACGAAGCCGCCGAGGGAGGGACCGTCGGGTCCCAGGATGATCGGCATGTCGCCGGTGAAGTCCACCGCGCCGATAGCGTAGGCGTTGTCGTGGATGTTGGACGGGTGCAGGCCGGCCTCCCCGCCGTCGCGCCGCGCCCATTCCGGCTTGGGCCCGATCAGGCGCACGCCGGTGCGGTTGGAGTTGTAGTGCACGCGCCACTGCGCGCTGGCGATCATCGCCACATCGTCCTGCGTGAAGAAGTCCGGGGCGCCGTGGGGACCTGCCAGCACGCGGATCGTCCAGGCCCTGGCGAGGCTGGGACGTTCCTCCGGCTTCAGCGGCGGACGCGCCGGACCGGTCTCGCCGTCTGCGATCCGCAGCACGTCGCCGGCCGCCAGCGTCCGGCCGGCATGGCCGCCGAAGCCGCCGAGGGTGAAGCTGGACCGGCTGCCGAGATAGGCCGGCACATCGAGCCCGCCCTTCAGCAGAAGATAGGCGCGCAGGCCCGCCCCTTTCACGCGGCCGAGCTTCAGGGTCTGGCCCTCGCCGATATGGAAGGGGGCGTAGGGCTGGACGGGGACGCCGTCGAGACTGGCCTCCAGCTCGGCGCCGGCCAGGCAGGCCGTGGCGGCGCGGTTGAAGAGGAGCGTCGGCCCCAGCGCCGTGATCTCCAGGCCGGCGGCCGTCTCGGCGTTGCCGAGCAGCCGGTTGCCGAGCCGGAACGAGAAGGCGTCCATCGGTCCGGACGGCGGCACGCCCACGTCCCAATAGCCCTGCCGGCCGGGATAGTCCTGGACCGTCGTCGCCGGGCCGCCGCTCAGCACGCGGATCGTCTGCGGCGCGAACGGGATTTCGGAAAGCGCGCGGGTGGAGACCTGTCCTGAGACGAACGGCTCGCTGCGGGCCACCTGCCGCAGCCATTCGACATTGGTCTCGAGACCTGCGAGCCGGGTCTCGTCCAGGGCGGCCTGGAGGGCGGCGACGGCGGCGGCACGGTCCGGCGCGGTGACGATCAGCTTGGCGAGCAGGGGGTCGTACCAGGCCGAGACCTCGGTGCCGTCCGCGACCCACGCATCGGCCCTCGCGTCCGCCGGGAAGCGCACCTGCGTCAGCACGCCGGAGGATGGCCGGTAGTCCTGGCCGGGATCCTCGGCATAGAGGCGGGCCTGGATGGAGGCCCCGCGCGGCCGGGCTTCGAAACCGTCGAGGAAGCCGTAGTCGCCGGCTGCGCCGCGGATCATCCATTCGACGAGGTCGACCCCGGTCACCTGCTCGGTGACCCCGTGCTCCACCTGCAGGCGCGTGTTCACCTCCAGGAAGAAGAAGTCGTCGCGCTCTGCGTCGTAGAGGAACTCCACCGTGCCCGCCGAGCGGTAGCGGGCCGCCTGGGCGAGCCGGGTCGCGGCGGCGATCAGCGCCTCGCGCGTGGCCGTCGGCAGCAGAGGCGCCGGCGTCTCCTCGACGACCTTCTGGTTGCGGCGCTGGAGCGAGCAGTCGCGCTCGCCGAGCGCGACGACGCGGCCTGTTCCGTCGCCGAAGACCTGCACCTCGATGTGCCTTGCGCGGCGGACATAGCGCTCCAGGAAGACGCCGCCGTCGGAGAAGTTGGAGCCGGCCAGCCGCGTCACCTGGGCGAAGGCCTCGGCCACGGCCGCCTCGTCCTCGCAGACCCGCATGCCGATGCCGCCGCCGCCGGCGGTGGCCTTGAGGATCACCGGGAAGCCGATGTCGCGCGCGGCCGACAGGGCCGCCCCGGCGTCCGTCAGCAGGTCGGTTCCCGGCGCCAGGGGCACACCGTGGGCCTGGGCCAGGTCCCGGGCCGTATGCTTGAGGCCGAAGGCGCGGATGTTGGCCGGCGTCGGTCCGATGAAGGCGATCCCCGCCATCTCGCAGGCCTCGGCGAAGGCGACGTTCTCCGAAAGGAAGCCATAGCCGGGGTGGATGGCCTCCGCCCCCGTCGCCTTCGCCGCCGCCAGGATGGCCTCGACCTTCAGATAGCTCTCGGCCGCCGGCGCCGGGCCCAGGCGCACGGCCTCGTCGGCCTGGCTGACATGCAGCGAGCCGGCGTCGGCGTCGGAGAAGACCGCCACCGAACCCACCCCCATGGACTTCAGGGTGCGGATGATCCGGCAGGCGATGGCGCCGCGGTTGGCGACGAGAACCTTCTTGAACACGCGGAAACTCGTCTCAGGCGGCGATGATCATGCGCACGGGCGTCGGATCGAAGCCGTTGCAGGGGTTGTTGATCTGCGGGCAGTTGGAGACCACCGCCACCAGGTCCATCTCGGCGCGGATATCGACATAGAGGCCGGGCGCGGAGATGCCGTCGACGATGCCGAGCGCCCCGTCGGCCTCCACCGGCACGTTCATGAACCAGTTGATGTTGGAGACCATGTCGCGCTTGCCGCGGCCGTGGCGGCCGTTGGCCTGCAGGAAGTTCTCCACGCAGGCGTGCTGGCTCTTGGTGTGGTGGCCGTAACGCAGCGTGTTGCTCTCGCACGAGCAGGCCCCGCCGATGGTGTCGTGATAGGCCACCGAGGTGCCGAGCACCGTGGCCATGGGATTGCCCTCGTTGGACAGCAGCACCGACCCCGTCTTCAGGAAGATGTTGCCCTGGGCGGCGATGGTGTCCTGGGCGCTGTAGCGCTCGGCGTCGTCGGCGGCCGAGTACATCAGGAAGTCGACGGCCTGGTTGCCCTCCAGGTCGACGATGCGCAGCACCTCGCCCCTGCGCACCAGATGGTCCCAGGGGGCGCGGGCGGGGACGACCTCGTCGAGGACGATGCGGGGCGGCAGGCCCGCCAAGGCGGCGTCGGTCATGTCGGGCACCCCTATCGACGGTAGTAGTCTTCGACGTTCAGGAAGGCGCGCCGGCCCTCCGGCGTCGCATTGCGGACCGGATCGTCCTCGGCCGTCACCGGTCCGCGCCAGGCGTCCACGCGCAGCGGCGTGACGCGGTAGTCGGGACGCGGGTCGGCCACGTGCGGGCAGTTGGCCAGGACGAGGATGACCTCCATCTCGGCGCGCAGGGTGACCGTCCGGCCGGGCGCGAAGGGTCCGACGTGCGGCTCCACCGCCCCGTCGGAGGCGATTCGGACGCCCTTGAACAGGTTGATGCAGGGGTGGATGTCCTTGCGGCCGAGGCCGAACTTGGCGACGGCGAGGGCGAAGCGGTCGCGGGCGTTGGGGTGCGGCCCCCAGTTGTCGCCCTCGCCGTACTTGCGGGCGTTGGAGGCGCGGTTGGAGGCGCCGCAGAAGGCGTCGTGCGTGGCCGCGCCGTCCTCCACCAGGCTCATCAGAACCCGGCCCATGTCCGACAGCAGCAGCCGGCCTTCGCCCAGATAGGCGTTCCACTGCACCTTGACCGTGTCGGCCACGTTCAGGCGCTCGACCGGGCATTCGGCGTTGAAGACCAGGACGGACGCGCAGGCGTCGCCCTGCAGGTCGGTCAGCCGCACGCGCGCGCCGCGCGACAGCCGCTTGGCGCCGTAGCCGCCGGGGGCGATCGTCTCGGCCCACAGCATGTCCTGCGGCGCCACGCCCGCGGGCAGGGCCTCAGCCTCCCACGGCGGCAGGGTGGGCATGGACTCCACCTTCGTGCCGGCCATGGCCCGCGCATGGGCCTGGGCGCCGTAGGGATCAGCCGTGTTCGTCGTCATGTCACGCGCCCCCTGCGCGGGCCTCGCCGGCCCGGCCGTGCGCATGCAGCGGCGGCAGGAGCGAACGCGTCGTCACGAGGCGGATCTGGTGGACGCCGCGGATGCGCCGCAGTTCGTCGCAGAGCTGGTGCAGCCGCGCCGCCGGCCCCTGGACCAGAAGCACTTCCAGCGACTGGTCGTCCTCCAGGAAGACATGCTGGGACGAGATCACCTCCTTGAGGAAGGCGACCTGCGCCTGGGCGAGCGCCTGGCGGACCCGCCCGCTCTCGGCGCGGTAGATCAGGGTGATGGTGCCGGCGAGAACGGCGTCGCCCTGCGCCTCGCTGTGCTCGGCCAGTTCGTGCCGGATCAGTTCGGCGATCATCTGCGAGCGGCTGGGCAGGCCGCGCTCGGCCACCATGTCGTCCAGCTGGGCCAGGAGTTCGGCCGGCAGGCTGACGCTCAGCCGCGCGAGCTGGGAAATCTGTTCCAAGGTCATGGGCCCATGCTGGGAGCAGTATTACGTTCGTCAACTTTCGTAATAACGGTGGCGGTGCGCCGCCACGCGCCGCCTGCGCCCTAGGCGCCCGGACGCCCCCGGCGCCCAGCCGATGGGCGCCCTCCGGCGGGAAGGAGATGCGCCCGGAGGGCGGCCGCCCGGGCGCTTGTGCCCGGCCCGGCCGGCGACCACTGCGGCGAGATTGATTGGCGCGGGGGCGGAACCTCCCTAACCTGCGCCGCAAACCGCCGCCCGATGCGGCTTTAGAGTGCATGAGAGTCGCATGACCGATTCGCCCCCGCCCGCCGGCGCCGAGACGCCCGCCAAACGCAATTTCGTCCAGCGCTGGTGGTTCGACGTCGTTCTCTGGAAACGGATCTTCCTGGCCCTCGTCCTGGGGGCGATCGTGGGCCTGCTGCTGGGGGAGAACGCCACCGCCATCAAATGGCTGGGCGACCTGTTCATCCGCCTGATCCGGATGATCGTGGTGCCGCTGGTCTTCGTCTCCATCGTCTCCGGCGTCGCCGGCATGGGCGATCCGCGCCGACTGGGCTCCATCGGCGGCAAGACCATCCTGCTCTACTTCTGCACCACCGCCATCGCCGTCTGCGTCGGCATGCTGTTCTCGACCTTGTTCCAGCCTGGCGCAGGGGTCGATTTCGCCGGCGTGACCCCTCAGGCGGTGGGAAGCGCCCCGCCGGTCAGCGAGCAGTTGCTGGGCATCGTGCCGCTGAACCCCATCGAGGCCCTGGCGACGGGCGACATCCTGGGTGTCATCTTCTTCGCCATCCTGGTGGGCGCCGGCATCCTGGCCATCGGCGAGCGGGGCCAAAGGCTGGCGGATCTCTTCGCGGACGGGGTCGAGGTCATCCTCTACATCACCAAGCTGGTCATGGAGGTGGCGCCGTTCGGCGTGTTCGCCCTCATGGCCTGGGTGATGGGCACGGCGGGGCTCGAGGTCTTCGTCCACATCTTCCTGCTGGCGGCCGCCCTGGTGGTCGGCTGCGCCGTACAGGTGCTGCTGATCCACGGCGGCATGCTGCGCCTGCTGGCCAAGCTGCCGATCTGGCCCTTCTTCCGCGACATTCCCGATGCGGTGATGGTGGCCTTCTCCACCTCCTCCTCGGCGGCCACCCTGCCGGTGGCCATGCGTGTCGCCGAGAAGAACCTGGGGGTCAGCCATACGGTGGCCTCCACCGCCCTGCCGATCGGCACCACCGTCTCCATGGACGGCACCGCCCTCTATATCGGCCTGCTCACCATGTTCGCGGCCCAGGCCTTCGGACTGGACCTGACGCCCGCCCAGCTGCTGCTGGCGGGCGTGACCACCGTGCTGGTGGCCGTCGGCACGGCGCCTATTCCGTCGGCCTCCCTCTTCATGCTGGCGGCGGTGCTGACCTCCATCGGGGTGACGCCCGAGCAGACGGCGCTCGTGGTCGGCTTTGTCCTGCCCTTCGACCGGCTGCTGGACATGACGCGGACGGTGGCCAACAACACCTCCGACCTCGCCGTCGCCGTGACCGTCGCCAAGTGGGAAGGCGAACTGGACGAGGCCTCCTATCGCGCAAAGCCGGTCGAATAGAACAGGCGTGACCTTGCGGCGGGCGTGGGGATTGGCGACTTAGAACCCCATGCTCGACGCCTCGCCCGAAGTCTTCCTGCTGGTCACCGGCCTGCTGCTCCTGGCGACCGTGCTCGCCGGGACCCTGTCCAGCCGGTTTGGCGTCCCGGCCCTGATCGGCTTCCTGGCGCTCGGCATGCTCGCCGGATCGGACGGCCCCGGCGGCATCGGCTTCGCCGACTACCAGGCCGCCCAGACGATCGGCGTCGCCTGCCTGATCTTCATCCTCTTTTCCGGCGGCCTCGACACGCCGTGGAAGGCGGTGCGGCCGGTGCTCTCCCCCGCCCTTGTCCTGGCCACGCTGGGGGTGCTGATCAGCACGGCGGTCGTCACCGTGGCCGCCGTGCTCCTGCTCGACTTCAGCATCCTCCAGGGCTTCCTGCTGGGCGGCGTCATCGCCTCCACGGACGCGGCCGCCGTCTTCGCCGTGCTGCGCACCCAGGAGACGAAGCTGCGCGAGGACGTGCTCAGCCTCATCGAGCTGGAGAGCGGCTCGAACGACCCCATGGCCATCTTCCTCGTCGGCGCCGCGCTGGCCCTCATCGCCGCGCCGGCGACGCCCCTGCTCTCCTTCCTGCCGGAATTCGCCCTGCAGATGATTCTCGGCGCCCTCTTCGGCGCCGGCGCCGGCTACGCCTTCACCGTCATCCTGAAGCGGGCGCGGCTGCGGCAGGGGGGGCTGTTCCTGGTGGTGTCGGTGGCCGCGGCCCTGCTGGCCTTCGGCCTGGCCGGCAGCCTGGGCGGCTCCGGCTTCCTGGCCGCCTATCTGGCCGGGGTCGTGGCCGGCAACCGGGACTATCCGAACCGCCGTCAGGTCTCCCAGTTCCAGGACGGCCTGGCCTGGCTCGCCCAGGTGGTGATGTTCCTCACGCTCGGCCTGCTCGTCTTCCCCCACCAGCTGCCGGCCGTGGCGCTGGACGGGCTGGCGATCACCGCGGTGCTGATGCTGATCGCCCGGCCGCTCAGCGTCTTTGTCAGCCTGGCGCCGTTCCGCGCCTTCGACTGGCGGGCCAAGCTGTTCGTCTCGTGGGCGGGGCTGCGCGGCGCCGTGCCCATCGTGCTGGCCACCTTCGGCATCGTCGCCGGGGTGGAGAACGCCCAGACCATGTTCAATATCGTCTTTTTCGTCGTCCTGGCATCCAGCATCATCCAGGGACCGACCATCGGGATCGCCGCACGGCGCCTCGGCATTGACGGCCGGGGACCGCCGGGTCCCGACCAGGCTGCGAAGACGGAGGACGCCGCCGCATGAGCCCTCGCCAGGAACTCGCCCGCCTGATCGATCAGGCCGCCAACATCACCGTCTTCACCGGCGCCGGGATCTCCACCGAATCGGGCATTCCGGACTTCCGCAGCCCCGGCGGCGTGTGGAGCAGGATGAAGCCCATCTACTTCCAGGACTTCATCGCCAGCGAGGAGAAGCGCCGCGAGGCCTGGACGCGCGCCTTTTCCGGCCGCGCCGGCTGGACGGGGCGGTCGCCCAACGCCGGCCACTACGCCGTCGCCCGCCTCGCCGCGCGGGGAAAGGTCGGGGCGGTGATCACCCAGAACGTCGACAACCTGCATCAGGATTCCGGCGTGCCCGCCGACAGGGTGATCGAGCTGCACGGCAACGCCAGCTACGCCAAGTGCCTCTCGTGCGAGACGCGGCACGAGCTGGACGACCTGAAGCGCGCCTTCGAGGCGACCGACGAGATCCCCACCTGCCGGGAATGCGGCGACCTGGTGAAGACCGCCACCATCTCCTTCGGCCAGTCCATGCCCGAACGGGAAATGCTGCGCGCCCGGGCCGCGACGCTCGCCTGCGACCTCTTCCTGGTGCTGGGGTCCTCGCTCGTCGTCTATCCGGCGGCCGACTTTCCGATCCTCGCCAAGCGGCGGGGCGCGGCGCTCGCCATCGTCAATCGTGAGCCGACGGACCAGGACGATTTCGCCGACCTCGTCCTGCATGACGAGATCGGCCCGACGCTCAGCGAGATCGTCCCGGCCGAATCCTAGACCGAGGCGCTCGGCCGTTCCTTCACCTTGGCGAACCAGACGGGCAGCCACTTGGCCTCGGCCGGCAGGGGCTGCCCCACCTGGGCGCCGAAGGCCAGGAAGCAGTAGAGCAGGATGTCGGCGAGGCTGAAGCGGTCGCCGCAGACGAAGATGCGCCCGTCCATCTGGCCGTCCAGCCACAGGATCTTGTCCTTGGCGATGGCCTTCAGGTCCTCCGCCGCCTCGGCGCGGACCAGACGGAAGCGGCTCTCGAACAGCGGCCGGCCCTCGGCGGCGCGGAAGCCGTTCGTCAGGGGCTCGACGATGTTGAGGTCGATGCGGCGCGTCCACATGCGCGTCTCGGCCCGTTCCTTGGGCGTGGCGCCGATCAGCACCGGCTCGGGCTGGATCTCCTCCAGATACTCGCAGATGGCCGTAATCTCGCAGACGGTCGTGCCGTCGTCGAGCTCCAGGGCCGGCATCTGGCCGGCCGTGTTGATCTTCTCCGCATAGGGCGGCTGGCGGTTCTCGCCCTTCATCAGGTCGATCTGCTGGACCGGGATGTCGAGGCCCTTCTCGGCCATGAACATGCGGACGACGTGCGGGTTCGGACCCACCGAATTGTAGAACTTCATGGCGCTTTCTCCCTGGTCTGGCGGGGAGTTGACGGCCTGCCGCCGCGTCAGGTCAACCGGGGTCAGGCGCCGGCCGGATCCGGGCACGGCGTGGAGGGATCGTCGTCGGCGCAGGCCTCGGTCATGCGGTCGAAGTGCTCGCCGGCGTCCGTCGCCGCGACGACGGGCGCGGGCTCGGCGCGAGCCTCGGTCGCCACCTCCGCCCCCTCGGTCAGGGTGCGGTGGACGGGGCACTTCTCGGCGATCTCGATCAGGCGCTGGCGCTGCTCGGCGTCGAGGTCGCCTTCAAGGCCCACCTCGCGTCTGAAGCGGTCCTTGGTCTGCGCCGTGCGCGCCGTATGGCTCACCTCCACCGTCACGCGATCGAGCGGCCACCCCTTGCGGTCGGCATAGAGGCGGCAGGTCATCGCCGTGCAGGCGCCCAGCGCCGCCCCCAGAAGATCATAGGGACTGGGACCGGAATCGAGGCCGCCCACCTCCACTGGCTCGTCGGCCAGGAAGCGGGCGGGCCCGGCCTGCACCTCGACCTGGAACTTTCCGCCGCCCGTCTCTTCCACGCGCACGGCGTCGGGCGCGCGCGGCGCGGCTGTGGGCGCCTCGGCCTCCA
Organism: Phenylobacterium sp.; assembly: GCF_013911965.1. Lineage (GTDB taxonomy): Bacteria > Pseudomonadota > Alphaproteobacteria > Caulobacterales > Caulobacteraceae > Phenylobacterium. The sequence goes on from NZ_JACESE010000022.1 coordinate 13,814, forward strand.
CATAGCGCTCCGCCCACGCCGCGATCACCCCGGCCGCATAGTCGGAGTCCGCCCGCTCGGTGAGCAGATGATCGGCGTCGTCGAGGGAGACGAAGCTCTTCGGATGGCGCGCGGCGATGAAGATCTCGGTGGCGTTGTCGATCCCCACCACCTCGTCGCGCGGCGCATGCAGGATGAGCAGGGCGCGATGCAGGCGGGCGATGCGGGCCTTCTGATCGTGGCCCGAGAGGTCGCGAACAAAGCCTGCGCCCAGTTCGAAGCGCCGGCCGGCCACCTCGACCGGGACGCGGCCTTCGCCGTCCAGGTCGCCCTCGATGTGCTTCAGGACGTGTTCGGCGTCCGCCGGGGCGTTGATCACCGCCACGGCGCGCACGCTGTCGCAGCGGCCCGCGGCGGCGAGCACGGCGGCGCCCCCGAAGGAATGGCCGATGAGGATCTGGACCTCGTGCCCGGCCGCGCCCATGGCCTCGACCGCGGCGACGATGTCCGCCACGTCGCTGGAGAGGCCGCCGCCGAAGTCGCCCTCGCTTTCGCCCAGGCCGGTGAAGTCGAAGCGCAGGACGCCGATCCCGCGCTCGGCCAGGGCCCGGCTGACGCGAACGGCGGCGTGGGAGCGCTTGTCGCAGGTGAAGCAGTGGGCGAAGACGGCGAAGGCCCGCGGCGGCCTCGGACCCGTCTCCAGCACGCCGGACAGGCGCCGCCCCGCGGCGTTCTCGAATTCGAACCTCACCCCCGGCATGGCGGCTCCTCTCCTGGCCTTTATCGGTACTCTGGGTTGGGGTGGTCGAACCTGGCCCCGTCCTTCCAGGCCTGCGGCAGGTTGCCGTGCGCCGGCACCCCGCCCGCATCCTTCAACATGCGGGCGAAGTGCATCAGGTTCCAGGCTGCGAAGGTGGTGTTTCTCTGGGTGAAGTCGTTCTGCGGCCCGCCGGAGCCCTCGTCGCAGTAGGAGGGACTAGGCCCCGCCTCCCCCACCCAGCCGGCGTCGGCCTGGGGCGGGATGGCGAAGCCGATGTGCTGCAGCGAATAGAGGATGTTCATGCCGCAGTGCTTGGCCCCGTCCTCGTTGCCCGTGACGATGCAGCCGCCGACGCGGCCGTAATAGTCGTACTGCCCCTTGTCGTTCAGCTTGCCGGAATAGCCGTAGAGCCGCTCGACCACGCGGGTGCAGACGGAGGACTTGTCGCCCAGCCAGATCGGCGTTCCGATCACCAGGATGTCCGCCGCCATCACCTTCTTCTGCAGGTCAGGCCAGGCGTCGTTGGCGAAGCCGTGCTCGCGCATGTCGGGCTGGACGCCGGGCGGGATCTCGAGGTCGGCGGCGCGGACCGTCTCCACCTTGACCCCGTTCGCCGCCATCACCCCGATCGACACATCCATCAGGCCCTGGGTGTTCGACGGCAGGCGCGAGGGCTTGAGGCTGCAGTTGATGAACAGGGCGGAGAGATCGTCGTAACGGGCCATGGGCGGCTCCAGCTTCAAGGGGACGCAAGGCCGAACGGCTCGCCGCCCGGCCCTGTTCCTCTCAAGCTTCCGCGAGGCCCGCAGCGCCTAGAGCTGGGCCACCAGATAGTCGGCGGAGGAGACCTTGAATTCCCCGGGTTCCTCGACGTTCAGCGACTTCACCACGCCGTCCTCGACGATCATGGAGTAGCGCTGCGAGCGCTCGCCCATGCCGAACTTGCGCGCGTCCATCTCCAGGCCCACGGCCTTGGTGAAGTCGCCGCTGCCGTCGGCCAGCATGACGATGTCCTCGCCCACCGACTGGGCCTCGCCCCAGGCCTTCATGACGAAGGCGTCGTTCACGGACAGGCAGGCGATGACGTCGACGCCCTTGCCCTTGATCTCGTCGGCCTTGTCGACGAAGCCCGGCAGGTGCCGCGCCGAGCAGGTGGGGGTGAAGGCGCCGGGGACCGCAAAGAGCGCGACGGTCTTGCCCGCGAAGAAGTCGTCCGACGAGACCGGCTTGGGGCCGTCGGCCGTCGCCTGGGTGAGGGTGACGCTGGGCAGCTTGTCGCCGACCTTGATGCTCATGGGCGTGCTCCTGTTCGGCCGCCGCATGCGGCCCTGTGCGAAGAGATAGCCCACGGACGGGCCGCTTCCATCCCCCAACGCATGACGTCTTGAAAGCGCCGCGTTCCGCCTCAAACTAAGGGGCATGGGCAAGTCGGATCCCAGCCACGATCCCGCCGACGGCTACCTCTCGGGTCAGCTGCTCATCGCCATGCCCGGCATCGGCGATCCCCGCTTCGAGCGCGCGGTCGTCCTGGTCTGCGCCCATGACGAGGAGCACGCCATGGGCCTGGCGGTGAACCGGCCCGTGGACGGCCTTCATCTGGGCGACCTGCTGGAGCGGCTCGACATCGAACACGGCGCGGCGCCGGTCCTGGAGGAGCCGGTCCTGATCGGCGGCCCGGTCGAACGGGAGCGCGGGTTCGTGCTCCACACCGACGACTATCGCAACGACGGCAGCCTGCCCGTGGCCGACGGCCTGGCCCTGACCGCCACGCGCGAGGTGCTCGAGCTGCTCGCCGCCGGCGAGGGGCCCCGCCGGTGCTTCATGGCGCTCGGCTATGCCGGCTGGGGCGCCGGCCAGCTGGAGCAGGAGATCCGGGACAATGTCTGGCTCACCTGCCCGCCGGACGAGTCCCTGCTGTTCGGCGACGACCATGACCACAAGTGGTCCCAGGCGCTCGCCAAGCTCGGCATCGATCCCAGCCTCCTGACCGCCGCAGCAGGCAGCGCCTAGGGGCCGGCGGTCCGGAACTCCACCGCGCAGGACAGATCCCCGCGCCAAGGCACGATCAGCGCGTCGCCCAGGTGAGAATGTTCAACGCCTCCGGCGGCGAGGACGCTCTCCGCCTGGGCGAGGCTCCCGACGTGGAACACCAAGGCCGCTCCGCGCGAACTCCCGGCGCCGTAGCGCTCGGCGAAGGCGGCTTCCGGAACGCGGACGATCGTGTCCGGGTCGAGCCCTGAGCCGCCACGCGTGGGTGGGGGGTCGCCCTGGTCGAATACGATCTGCGCGAGCGCCAGGGCGCCATTGGCGTGGATGCGCCAGTCCGGATGGATGTCGCGGTCCCCATCCAGATGGGCGATCACCGCCAGGCCGACGGGCGCCCGGCGCATGCGAAGCGTGAAGTAGACGAACCTGGCTACGGTCGCCGCCTCGTCATCCCAGCAGCGTTCGAGACGAAACTCCCCCGCCCGGGGCTCTTCGGCGGCAAGGCTGTCGCGCGCCGCCGCGAGATCGTCGGCGCGATAGAGGAGACCGTTGGGTCCGCGCGCCTGATTGGGCGGGAGCCCCTGCGCCTCGTGAAGATCGAGCCAGCCGCTGGATAGGAAGACGCATCGGCATGGCCAGCGCGCCTCGGCGTCGTCGGGCGAGGTGTAGGCGCCCCTGGGAGAGACCGTGAAGCCCAGCATCGCCCAGGTGCGAGCGAGCGCGTCCAGGTCGGCGGCGGCGAAGGCGACGTGGTCGAGCGGCAGCATGAGCAGACCCCCTGCGCGGCGACGCCGGCGCCGGTTGCGTCAGCCGCGGGCCTTCACCGGAGCGGCGCCGTCCACATAGCTCTCGTTGAGATAGACCTCCGCCTCCTGGGGCGAAAGCGCCGGGGCGTAGCCGAAACCCTGGCCGTAGTCGCAGCCGAGGGACAGCAGCTGGCGGGCCATGCCGGCGTTCTCGACGCCTTCGGCCACCACCTCCAGCGCCAGGTCCTGGCCCAGCTTGACGACCGAGGAGACGATCTTGGCCGAGCCTTCGTCGGTGGCCATGGTGCGCACGAAATAGCGGTCGATCTTCAGCGTGTCGAAGGGCAGGCGCGTGAGATAGGAGAGCGACGAGAAGCCGGTGCCGAAGTCGTCCAGGGCGAGCGCGGCGCCGGCCTGGCGCAGGCTGCGCAGGATGACGGCCGCCCGGTCCGGATCGCGCATGACGTCGCTCTCGGTGACCTCCAGCTTCAGGGCGCCGGCCGGCAGGCCGGTGTCGGCCAGGATCTTCACCACGTCCGAGACGAGGTCGGGCCGGTCGATCTCGCCGGTCGACAGATTGACGGCGACGGTCAGTTCGCCGGCGGCGCGGTGGTTGCGGCGCCAGGTGGCGAGCTGGCGGGCCGCCTCGTGCATCATGTGGGCCCCGAGCGCGCTCATCAGACCCATTTCCTCGCACAGCGGCAGGAACTGGTCGGGCGTGAGCAGGCCCCGCCGCGGATGGCGCCAGCGCACCAGCGCCTCGAAGCCCGACAGCGCGCCGGTCGAGAGGCGCACGATGGGCTGGTAGAAGGGCATCAGCTCGCCGCGCCCGATGGCGCCGCGCAGGTCCCCTTCCAGGGCCAAGCGCGACAGGCCGTCGCTTTCCAGGCTGCGGCCATAGGCGGCCGCGCCGCCGCGGCCGCCGTTCTTGGCCGCCTCGACGGCCAGCTCGGCCCGCCGCAGGAGTTCGGCCGCCTCGGGCGCTTCGGAGCCGCCCGTCGCCTTCACGGCGCCGATCGAGAGGGTCGGATGGATGTCGAAGCCGGCGACGCGCAGGGGGCGTTCCAGGGCGGCGCGCAGGACCTCGGCGGCCTCCACCTCTCCCGAAGGCGCAAGCACGCCGAACTCGTCCTCTCCCACCCGCGCCAGAAGGACGCCCGGCGGGAAGGCCGCCGCCAGGCGTGAGCCGAGGGCCGCCAGGACCAGGTCGGCGCGCTCGTGGCCCAGCGCCTCGTTCAGGCGGCGCAGGCGGTCGAGGTCCGCCACGACGAGCTCGTGGCCGCCCGGAAGCTGCAGATGCTCCCGGGCCCGCTGGATGAAGCTCTTGCGGTCCAGGAGGCCGGTCAGGTGGTCGAGATCGGAGGCGGCGAACTTGGTCTCGGCCGCGACCACGCCGGCGGCCCGGAGCCCCTCCTCCAGCCAGACGCCGCGCCAGATACAGACGCCGCCGCCGCGCATGCGCAGCCGGACGGCGATCTCCGTCCCGGGATCCTGGGTGCGGAGGATTTCCTCGGCTCGCGCCCGGTCCTGCGGCAGGGCGAGGGCGCGCATGGCCGCCGAGGAGCATTCCGGCGCGAGGGGGCCAAGCCCCAGGGCGCGCGAGGCGCCGGTGAGCCGCAGGCGGTCGCGCTCCGGCTCCCAGTGCCACAGGACGACGTCAGCCGCGCCCAAGGCCTCCAGGGTGGTTGTCGCGTCCCAGATCCAGCGATCGCTTGGCATGGCCTCGTGCGGCGCCGGCGCCGCGGGCGGCCGGCCTAAACGGAAACGAGTTCGTCCGCCCGCCCCGCCTCCGGACGAGGCGAGATGAGCGCGAACAGGACATGATCTCGCCAAACGCCGTTAATTTTCAGATAAGCCTTGGCGAAGCCCTCCTCCTCGAAGCCCGCCTTGGCCAGCAGGCGGCGTGACGCGGCGTTGTGAGGCAGGCAGGCCGCCTCCAGCCGGTGCAGGCCGAGCGTCTCGAAGGCGAAGCGGCTGAGGGCCCGGGCGGCGGCCAGGGTCAGGCCGCGGCGGGCATAGGGTTCTCCGCACCAGTAGCCCACCGTTCCCATCTGGGCGACGCCGCGGCGGATGTTGGACAGGGTGATGCCGCCGGTCAGGGCGCCGTCCTCCTCCCGCAGGACGAAGAAGGAGTAGGCGGTCCCCGCCTCCCGGTCGCGGGCGTAGGCGGCCAGGCGGCGGCGAAAGGCCGCGCGGGTGAGGTCGTCGGCCGGCCAGGTCGGCTCCCACGGCTGGAGGAAGGCGCGGGAGCGGGCCCGCAGATCGCGCCATTCGGCATAGTCGCCCGTCCGCGGCGGGCGCAGGACGACGCCGTCGCCGTCCACCTTCAGTCCGCCTTCGGACGCCATCCAGTCGAGCAAAGCCATGGAGGAATTGCGGCTGCGAATGGCCGCGCCGTCAAGCGCGGCCGAACAGCGTCTGGTGGAAAGCGCCGGCCGCGGCGCCGGCCCGGCGGGGGCCCAGCACCGAGACCACGGCCCGTCCGGGCGCGAGCATGGCGTCCGAGAGGCGCCGCAGATCGGCGGGCTCGACCCCATCCACCCCTTGCGCCAGTTCGACGGGCGGGATGAGGCGGTCGAACAGCAGCAGCTGGGCGGCGGCCTGTTCGGCGCGGCCCAGGGGCGATTCCCGGCCCATGAACATGGAGCCCTTCAGCTGCGCCTTGGCGCGGGCCAGTTCGCCGTCGGTGACGCTGGACGCCAGGCCGGCGATCTCGCCCGCCGCCACCTTGGCCAGCTCCTCGGCGTCTTCCGCCGCGCAGCCGGCGAACACGCCCAGCACGCCCTGGTCGGCATAGGTCTCGCTGTAGGCGTCGATGGCGTAGGCGAGACCGCGCCGTTCGCGCGCCTCCTGGAAAAGGCGCGAGGCCATGCCGCCGCCGAGGATCTCGGCGAAGAGGCGCAGGGCGAAATAGTCCGGATCCTTCACGCCCACCGCCGGCAGCAGGAAGACGAGGTTGGCCTGTTCCAGCTTTCGCGCGGTGACCACCTGCCCGCCGGCGAAGCGAGCCTCCGGCGCCTGCGGCGCGGCGGCGGCGGGACGGGCGGCGGCGAAGTCCCGTTCGGCCAGCCGCAGCAGAGTCGCCTCGTCCACCGCGCCCGCGGCGCTGATCACCAGGGCGTCGGGGGCGTAGAGCTGATCGCGCCAGTCCGACAGCGCCTCTGGCGTGGCCGTTCCGATGCTGGCCGTCGTGCCCAGGATGGAGCGGCCAAGGGGCTGGCCGGCGAAGGCGGCCTCCTGGGCCAGCTCGAAGACGAGGTCGTCGGGCGTGTCGGCGACTTCGGCGATCTCCTGGCCGATCACCTGCTTCTCGCGGACGAGTTCGTCGGCCTCCAGGCGCGGGCGCAGGATCAGGTCCGCCAGCACGGCCGAGCCGAGGTCGAGGCCGTCGGCCAGGCAGCGCACCTGATAGCTCGTCCGCTCGTAGCCGGTGGCGGCGTTGATCTGGCCGCCCTCGCCCTCGATCGCCTCGACGATGGCCTTGGCCGAGCGCTCGCCCGCGCCCTTGAACACCATGTGCTCGAGCAGGTGAGACCAGCCGGAGCGGTCGGCGGGCTCGAAACGGGCGCCGCGGCCGGCGACGACGCTGAGAGCCGACGTCTCCAGGCCCGGGATCGGGTCGCAGACGACGCGGACGCCGTTGGACAGCGTGTGGACCGAGGCCAAGCCTCAGCTCTCGGCGAAGGCGCGCACGCAGGCCTTGATGGCCTCGGCGTCGGCCGGCAGCCGATCGAACCGCTCGGGCTGATCGGCGAGGCTCTGGGCCCAGCGCGGCAGGCCGGGCGTGACGCCCGTGGCCGCCGAGACCGCCTCGGGGAACTTGGCCGCATGAGCGGTGGACAGCACCACCATCGGCGCCTCCACCGGGCCGGCGCGGCGCATGGCGGCCGCGCCCACGGCGGTGTGGGGATCGATCAGTTCGCCGGTCTCGTTCAGCGTCGCCACCAGGGTGCGGGTGGTCTCGTCCTCGCTCACCGCCACGCCGGCGAAGAGCTCGCGCATGAAGGCGTGGGCCTGGGGCGGGATGTCGATGCGGCCCGCCTCATTGAAGGCGGTGAAGGCCCGCGCCGTCTCGAGGGCCTCGCGGCGGACGGCCTCGAAATAGAGGCGCTCGAAGTTGGAGGCCGACTGGATGTCCATGGCCGGGCTCTGGGTCGCGGCGACGTCGCCACGGGCGTAGCGGCCCTCCTCGAAGGCGCGGGCCAGGATGTCGTTGCTGTTGGTGGCCACGACGATGCGGGCGATCGGAAGGCCCATCTGGCGCGCCACGAAGCCGGCGAAGGCGTCGCCGAAATTGCCCGACGGCACGCTGAAGGAGACCGGGCGCTCCGGCGCCCCGAGCGCCACGGCCGTCGTGAAGTAGTAGACGCTCTGCGCCACGATGCGGGCGAAGTTGATCGAGTTGACGCCGGTCAGGTCGACCGCCTGGCGCAGGCTCTTGTCCTGGAAGGCCGCCTTCACGATGGCCTGGCAGTCGTCGAAGGTGCCCTGGACAGACACGCAGCGGACGTTCGGCTCGGCGGCCGTCGTCATGAAGCGCCGCTGGACCTCCGAAATGCGGCCCTCGGGGAACAGCACGCAGACGCGCACATGGTCACGGCCGCGGAAGGCCTCGACCGCCGCGCCGCCCGTGTCGCCCGAGGTGGCGCAGAGAATGGTCTGGGTGCGGTTCTGCCCCGCCAGGATGTGTTCGTAGAGGCGGGCGAGCAGCTGCATCGCCACGTCCTTGAAGGCCAGGCTCGGCCCATGGAAGAGCTCGGCCAGGAAGGCGTCGGGCGCGATCTGCACCAGCGGCACGACGGCGGCGTGGGCGAAGGTGGCGTAGGCCTCGGCGCACATCGTGTCGACGACGTCGCGGGCGATCTCCTCGCCGGCGAAGCGCGCCAGCACCTCGGCGGCGACGTGGGCGTAGGGCTTGCCGCGGAAGCCCGCGATTTCCTCGCGGCTGAAGCTCGGCCAGGTCTCCGGCACATAGAGGCCGCCATCGGGGGCCAGGCCCGAGAGGACCGCATCCACAAAGCCGACCGCCGGGGCCTCACCCCGGGTGGAGACGTACCGCATCAACTCTTCCATCTGCGCCAGAGCATGGCGGCATAGACGGCGATCAGGGCGCCCGCAAGGCCGAACCAGGTCAGGGCGTATTCCAGGTGGCGATTGGGAATCTCCCCCGGAAGCGGCGCCGGTTGGAGCGCGGGGAAGTCCGGATTGGTCGGCGTCTCGGCCAGCAGGAAGACCGGCGCGGGGTCGCGGGCGCCGAGCGCCTGAGCCATGGCGGCGACGTCGCGGGAGAACCACTGGTTCTCGCCGGGCCGGTTGTCGGGGGTCACGAAGTTGCCGGGCTCGGGTTCCCGCAGCAGGCCCACGACCTCCACGCGGCGCCCCGCGTCGGCGACGGGCGGGCGGGCCGAAACCGTGTCGGGGACGAAGCCGCGGTCGACGAGAATGGCGCCATAGGGGCCCGCCCCCAAAGGACAGGCCGAGATCAGGCGCGAGCCGGCCTGGCCGTCCTTGAGCGCGTAGAGCTGGAGGAAGGGCGCGGTGTCGAGCCCCGGGCAGACGACCTGCACCCGGTAGAAGCCGAGGTCTTCGCCTTCCGCCCGGGCCAGGACACGCTCGAGCGCCGCCGGCGGGGCGGTGGAGCGGGTTTCGATCTGGCGCAGGAGTTCGGTCTTCCAGGCCAGGCGCTGGACCTGCCAGACGCCGAGGGCGCAGAGGATGGCGAAGGCGATCGCGGTGGCGATCGTCAGGCCGACGGGGAAGCGGTCGGGGGCCTTGGCCTCAGTCATCCGAGCGGGCTTCGGAGGCCTTGTGGCCGAACTGGGCCCCCAGCATCGCCCCCTTCAGCGGGCGCAGCAGCGCCACCGAGACGATGACCGTGAGGGGAAGCCACAGGATCAGGTGAAGCCAGATCGGCGGCGTATAGGCCAGTTCCACGAACAGCGCCGCAAAGGCGATCAGAAAGCCGGCGATGAGGATGACGAAGACCGCCGGACCGTCGCCGGAGTCGGCCTTCGCCAGATCGAAGCCGCAGGCTTCGCAGCGGGGAGAGACCCGCAGGAAACCCTCGAACAGGTGGCCGTCCCCGCAGTTGGGGCAGCGGCCGGCGAGGCCCGACAGGATCGGGTTGGGCCCCGCCACCGCGACTAGTGTCCGCCGGCGCCGCCGAAGACGACGTAGATGAAGGCGAACAGGAAGAGCCAGACCACGTCCACGAAGTGCCAGTACCAGGCGGCGGCCTCGAAGCCGAAGTGCTTCTGGGGCGTGAAGCCGCCGTTCATCAGGCGGATCAGGCAGACCAGCAGGAAGATGGTCCCGATCAACACGTGGAAGCCGTGGAAGCCGGTGGCCATGAAGAAGGCCGAGCCGTAGAGGCCGGAGTTCATCGCCGCATCCGAGTAGAAGTACTGGTGCGACAGGATGTGATGGTACTCATAGGCCTGGATGGCGGTGAACAGGGCGCCGAGGCCGACCGTCAGGATCAGGCCCCACTGCGCGCCCTTGCGGTCGCCCTGCTGCAGGGCGTGGTGCGCCCAGGTGACCGTGGTGCCGGAGAGCAGCAGGATCAGGGTGTTGACCAGGGGCAGGTTCCAGGCCGGCACGGTCTCGATGCCCTGCGGCGGCCAGGTGGCCCAGGCGGTGCGGACCTCTTCCAGGGTCGAGAGGGTGCGGTGCTCGTGGAAGAGCGCCATCTCGAAGAAGATCCAGAACCAGGCGACGAAGAACATCACCTCCGAGGCGATGAACAGGATCATGCCGTAGCGCAGGCCGATATCGACGACCGGCGTATGGTCGCCGGCGTTGGCCTCCTTGGTGACGTCGATCCACCAGGCCGCGGCGACGGCCGTGACCATCACGAAGCCGGCGGCGAACAGCCACCAGGTGCCGGCGGGAAGCCCGAAGAGCCCCTTCCACCAGGTCACCAGACCGATGGCCATGATGGTCGCGCCGATCGAGGCCAACAGCGGCCACGGGCTCGGATTGACCAGGTGGTAGTCGTGCTTGACGCCTGCTTGGGCCATTTCGGTCCTAACCCCTCATATTCTCGAAAGCGCCGGCCCTGCTTGGGTCTCTCCGCCGGTCGCTCTGTCTCGCTGGTCCTATAGCGCCGCCCGTCACGATCCGCCAAGCGTCGAAGCGCCCGGCGCAGCGGGCGCCTTGGCGCTCTGCTGGGGCTGGGCGTCCTCGTCCGCCGGGAAGAAGGTGTAGGACAGGGTGATCTCGGGCTTGTTCTTCGTCTCGAAGTCCTCGGCGTATTCGGGATCGACGAAGTAGACCATCGGGAACTTGATGGTCTCGCCGGGCGCGATCGTCTGGTCCGAGAAGCAGAAGCACTCGAGCTTGCGGAAGTAGGGCCCGGCCGATTCGGGCACCACGTTGTAGACGGCCCGGCCGGTGATCGGCGCGTCGCCGTTGTTGGTGACGTCGAAGAAGGCCAGACCCGTCTCGCCGATCTTCACCTTCTGGGCCACCTGCTCGGAGCGGAAGGTCCAGGGCAGATCGCGCACATTGGTGTCGAAGCGGATGTTGAGGGTCTTGTCGAGGACCCGCGTCGGCGCGGCCTCGGCCCGGCTGACGGTGCCGTCGAAGCCGGTGACACGGCAGAAGGCGTCGTAGAGCGGCACCGAGGCGAAGGCGAGCCCCACCATGCCGACGAAGACGCCGCTGCAGATCAGGGCGAGCTTCGTGTTGCTCATCTTGCGCCGCGGCTGCGGCGCGGCGTCAGAGGGGTCGGTCGAGGACATTGGCTCCCAGCCGGACGACGGTGACGAGGAAGACGAGGACGGCGAACACGACGAGGCCGATGGCGAGGGCGACGTTGCGGCCGCGGCGGGCGCGGAACTCTTCCGGGCTCGGCCCGGTGGGGGCGCCGTCCTGCGGATGCTCGACGGCTTGAGGATCGTCGTCGCGCTCACTCATGCGCCGCCTCCGTGGATCAGGACCGGCAGGCCCGGCAGGTCCAGCAGCTTCTCGGCCAGCAGGGTGGCGAAGAGCAGGGTCAGGTAGAGGATGGAGAAGGCGAACAGGTTGCGCGCGTCCTTCGCCCCGGCCTTGACGTCATAGAGGCGTCCGTCGTTGCGGGGATCGGCGCTGTCCCCGGCGGAGCTGCGGCGGACCTTCCAGGCCAGCGCCAGGAAGGCGAGACCGCCGAGGCCGGCGACGCCGAGATAGACCGCGCCGCCCAGGCCCGTGGCCGCGGGCGCGAGGCACAGCGGAACGAACAGCAGGCTGTAGATGAAGATCTGGCGCCGGGTGGAGGCCGCGCCGGCCACCACCGGCATCATCGGCACCCCGGCCTTTTCGTAGTCCTCGCTGGTGTAGAGCGAGAGCGCCCAGAAGTGGGGCGGGGTCCACATGAAGATGATGGCGCACAGCAGCCAGGCGTTCAGCGGAACAGAGCCCGTCGCGGCCGCCCAGCCGATCACCGGCGGCAGAGCGCCGGCCAGCCCGCCGATGACGATGTTCTGCGCCGTCCAGCGCTTGAGCCACATGGTGTAGACGACGGCGTAGAAGAAGATTGTGAAGGCGAGCAGGCCCGCCGCCAGCCAGTTCAGGGCGATCCCCATGAACATCACCGAGAGCAGGGAGAGCGTGACGCCAAGGCCCAGCGCGTCGGCGCCCTGGACGCGCCCGGCGGGCACCGGCCGGCCGCGCGTGCGGCGCATGCGGGCGTCGATGTCGGCGTCGTACCACATGTTCAGCGCGCCCGAGGCGCCCGCGCCCACGGCGATGCAAAGCACGGCCACCGCGCCCAGCAGCGGATGGATCGGCTGGCCCGCGCAGACGAGGCCGGTCAGGGCGGTGAACACCACCAGCGACATCACCCGCGGCTTCAGCAGCTGGACATAGTCCTGCCAGCGCGCGGGGGCTCGGCTCGTGGTGATGGCGCTCGTCATGGTCGCCAAGACATACTCCTAAAACTGGCCCCGACAACGGCGAAGGGCGCGGTTCGGCTGTGACCGATCCGCGCCCTCGTCTGTTCCTCCGGGCCGACCGGTCAGTGGTGGCTGTCGCCCTTGATGACCGGCGGTTCGTTGAACTGGTGGAACGGCGGCGGCGAAGGCAGCGTCCATTCCAGGGTCGTAGCGCCCTCGCCCCACGGATTGGCCTCGGCCTTGCGGCGCATGATGGCCGCCTCCAGCAGGATCAGCAGGAAGACCAGGACGCCGACCGCGGTGATGGCGTAGCCGATCGACGAGATGTGGTTCCAGTAGGTGTAGGCCTCCGGATAGTCCACATAGCGGCGGGGCATGCCCTGCAGGCCGAGGAAGTGCTGCGGGAAGAAGATCAGGTTCACGCCGACGAACGTGATCCAGAAGTGCAGCGCGCCGGCCCATTCGCGGTACTTCACGCCGAACATCTTCTCGAACCAGTAGTAGAAGCCCGCGAAGATGGCGAACACGGCGCCGAGCGACAGCACGTAGTGGAAGTGGGCCACCACGTAGTAGGTGTCGTGCAGGCTGTAGTCGATGCCGGCGTTCGCCAGGACCACGCCCGTCACGCCGCCGACGGTGAACAGGAAGATGAAGCCGATCGCCCACAGCATGGGCGTCTTGAAGCTGATCGACCCGCCCCACATGGTCGCGATCCAGGAGAAGATCTTCACGCCCGTCGGCACGGCGATGACCATCGTCGCGGCCACGAAGTAGGCGCGCAGATTGATGTTCATGCCGACCGTGTACATGTGGTGCGCCCACACGATGAAGCCGACGAAGCCGATGGCCACCATGGCGTAGGCCATGGCCAGGTAACCGAACACCGGCTTGCGCGAGAAGGTCGCCACGATGTGGCTGATGATGCCGAAGCCCGGCAGGATCAGGATGTAGACCTCGGGGTGGCCGAAGAACCAGAACAGGTGCTGGAACATCACCGGATCGCCGCCGCCGGCGGGATTGAAGAAGCTGGTGCCGAAGTTGCGGTCGGTCAGCAGCATGGTGATGGCGCCGGCGAGCACCGGCAGCGACAGCAGCAGCAGGAAGGCCGTGATCAGCACCGCCCAGGCGAACAGCGGCATGCGGTGCAGGGTCATGCCCGGCGCGCGCATGTTGAAGATGGTGGTGATGAAGTTGATCGCGCCGAGGATCGAGCTGGCGCCCGCCACGTGCAGCGACAGGATGGCCAGGTCCATGGCCGGGCCGGTGTGGCCCGTGGTGGACAGCGGCGGGTAGATCGTCCAGCCGCCGCCGAAACCGCGGCCGGGACCGCCGTCGACGAACATCGAGCAGAGCAGCAGCACCCAGGCCGCCACCAGCAGCCAGAAGGAGATGTTGTTCATCCGCGGGAAGGCCATGTCCGGCGCGCCGATCATGATCGGAACGAACCAGTTGCCGAACCCGCCGATCATGGCCGGCATGACCATGAAGAAGATCATGACCAGGGCGTGGGCCGTGACCACGACGTTATAGCCGTGCTTGGTGGCCTCGATGATCTGAAGCTGGTCGAGCAGCGAACCCTCCACGAAGACCTGCAGGCCCGGCTCGGCCAGCTCCCAGCGGATCAGGCCCGAAAGCGCGCCCCCGACGATGCCCGCCATGATGGCGAACAGCAGGTAGAGCGTGCCGATGTCCTTGTGGTTCGTGGAAAGGAACCAGCGGGTGAAGAAACCCGGCTTGTGATCGTGGTCGTCGTGACCGTGTGCGGCGGCGTGAGCCATCTTACTCTACCCCTGGATCAGTTCGCGGCCGCCGCGTCGGCCGGCGCGGCGGTCTCTTGCGGCGCCGCAGCCTCGGCGCCCTCTTCGGCGGCGGCTTCGCCCTCGGCGGCCGCATCAACCGTGGCTTCATTGGCGGCCGGGGCCGTGGCCTCAACCGCCGTGGTGGCGGCGAGACCCGCCGGATTGCCGCCCTTGCCGGCCACCCAGGCCTCGAACTCCGGCTGGCTCACCACCCGGATCTCGATCGGCATGAAGGCGTGGTCGACGCCGCAGAGCTCCGAGCACTGGCCGTAGTAGACGCCTTCCTTCTCGGCGCGGAACCAGGTCTCGTTCACGCGGCCGGGAATGGCGTCGATCTTCAGGCCGAACGCCGGCAGGGCGAAGGCGTGGATCACGTCGGCGCCGGTGACCAGCACCCGCACCGTCTTGCCCACCGGAACCACCATCGGCTCGGTGGCGGCCAGGCGATAGGGCACGCCCGCAGCCTGCGCCTCGTCTTCCGGCAGCATGTTGGAGATGAACTCGCCGACCTCGTGGTCGGGATATTCGTAGCCCCAGTACCACTGATAGCCGACCGCCTTAACCGTCAGGTCGGGGCGCGGCATGTCGTTGTACTGGAACAGCAGCCGGAACGAGAAGATGGCGATGAAGACGAGGATCAGGACCGGGACCAGCGTCCAGATCACCTCGACCACCGTGTTGTGGCTGAACTTCGCCGGCACGGGATTGGCGCGGCGGTTGTAGCGCACGATCACCCAGACCAGCAGGGCGGCCACGAACAGCGTGATCGCCGTGATGATCGGCATGAGGATGCCGTTGTGGAAGAAGATCGCCGATTCCTTCAGCGGCGCGGCGGCCGGCTGAAGACCGATACCCTTCGGCGTCGGTTGGCCCAGCACCTCCTGGGCCATGGCCTGGGCGCTGCAAAACGCCGTCATCGCGACCGCCGCGGCCCCCGCCGCCAACGTCCGCATCCCCTGCAAGCTCGACTTCATGTCCCCTCGGTCTCTTTGGCCGGACGGGCGTCCTGACGAACGCTTGGTCGCCGTCCCCCGACTGAAACGAGGCTTACGCAGCGAGATACGTTCGCCGCCAAGGCCCTCAGCGGGCGTGCATACGCGCTCTCCCAGAGCTTGCCAAGGCAGTTGAGGGCCTCAGGGCCGCCATAGGCCGGTGGCGGGTGCGGGACCATATGACGCATGGGCCGGCGCAGGCGCCCGGCGGGTGACGCCGGGACCCGAACTTCCTATGTGTGGAGGCCAGTCCCAAAGCGAGGTTCTCATGAACGCCCACGCCTCTGCGCCCTCCATCCTCGACTCCTGCGGCGTCGCGCCCGAGCGGGCCCGCGAGATCCTGGGCGAGGCGCTGTCGGGGGCCGACGACGGCGAGATCTTCGCCGAACGTTCGGAAAGCGAGTCGTTCCTGTTCGACGACGGGCGGCTGAAGTCCGCGGCCTATGATTCCACCGAGGGCTTCGGCCTGCGCGTGGTGGCCGGCGAGACCGCGGGCTACGCCCATTCGAGCGAGATTTCCGAGGCCGCCCTCCGCCGGGCGGCGGACTCCGCGGCGCTGGCCAAGCGCGGCTACGAGGGCGTCGCGGCCGAACCGCCGCGGGCGACCAACGCCAGGTTCTACGGCGAGGACGATCCGCTCGCCTCGCCCGACTTCGCCGACAAGGTGGCCCTGCTGCAGGAGATCGACGCCTGGGCCCGCGCCCGCGATCCGCGCGTGGTGCAGGTGATGGCCAGCCTGACGGGCGAGCGGCGGATCGTCGAAATCCTGCGCGCGGACGGCCGCCTGATCCGCGACGTGCGGCCGCTCAGCCGCATCAACATCCAGGTGACCGTGGAGAAGGACGGCCGGCGCGAGGTGGGCTTCGCCGGCGCCGGCGGCCGCGCCGGCTTCGAAACCTGGATCTCGCCGGAGGCGTGGCGCGAACAGGGCGAGGAAGCCCTCCGCCAGGCCCTGGTCAATCTGGAGGCCGTCGCCTGCCCGGCGGGCGAGATGGACGTGGTCCTCGGCCCCGGCTGGAACGGCGTGCTGCTGCACGAGGCGGTCGGCCACGGGCTGGAGGGCGACTTCAACCGCAAGGGCACCTCGGCCTTCTCCGGCAAGATCGGCCAGCGGGTGGCCGCGCCCGGCGTCACCGTCTTCGACGACGGCGCCCTGGCCGGCCGCCGCGGCTCGCTCACCGTCGACGACGAAGGCACGCCCACCGAACGCACCGTCCTGATCGAGGACGGGATCCTCGTCGGCTACATGCACGACCGGATGAGCGCGCGGCTGATGGGCCACGCGGCCACCGGCAACGGCCGGCGCCAGTCCTACGCCCACCTGCCCATGCCGCGGATGACGAACACGGCGATGGAAGGCGGCTCGACCCCGCGGGCGGAGATGATCGCCTCGACCAAGCGCGGCCTCTACTGCGCCAATTTCGGCGGCGGCCAGGTGGACATCACCAACGGCAAGTTCGTCTTCCAGTGCACCGAGGCCTATCTGATCGAGGACGGCCGGCTGACCACGCCGGTCAAGGGCGCCACCCTGATCGGCGACGGCCCTTCGGCCCTGACCCGGGTGACCATGATCGGCGACGACTTCGACTTCGATCCCGGCGTCGGCGTGTGCGGGAAGTCCGGGCAGAGCGTGCCCGTGGGCGTCGGCCAGCCGTCGCTGAAGATCACCGGCCTGACCGTCGGCGGCACGAATCTCTGACCGACCGGCCTTCGCCGACCGGAAATATGTCAGGGATTTAACTGGTCCCTGAAGCCCAGCTTGGATCATGTGACGTCCGGAGGGAACGTTACATGATCATTCGCGCCGTCGCCGCGCTCGCCGCGGCGAGCCCGCTCGCCTACGCCTCGACGGTCTTCGCCCAGGAGGCGACGCCGCTGGTCGCGGCGCCCGAGCCGAACGGGCGGGGCGTCATCAGCTATCCGCCCGCCTTCTTCGCCGATGCGCAGCCGACGACGGCCCTGGAGATGGTGGAGCGGCTGCCCGGCTTCGCCCTCGACGTCGGCGACGACGTGCGCGGATTCGAGGGCGCGGCCGGCAACGTGCTGATCAACGGCCGCCGCCCGGTCTCCAAGTCCGACGACCTGGAGGAGATCCTCCGCCGCATTCCGGCGAGCCAGGTCGAGCGCATCGACCTGATCCGCGGCGGGGCGCCCGGCATCGACATGCAGGGCAAGTCGGTCATGGCCAACCTGATCCGCACCCGCACCAATTCCGCCCAGGGCCTGATCGCCCTGGCCGACCGGCAGATCTATGACGGCCGGAACGTTCTGGGCCTGCGCGTCGAGGGCTCCGGCCGCGTGGGCGACACCGCCTGGGAGGCCGGGTTCGTCGGGGGTCAGGGGCCGGACGACGGCGCAGGCGAAGGTCCGCGGGTGCGGGTGAACGACGCCGGCGCCCCGCTCATCGTCACCTTCGTCGACTCCGAGGGCCTGGGGACGAACGGGGCGCTCACCGGGGCGGTGGAGCATCCCGTCCTGGGCGGACGGCTCCGCGTCAACGGCCGGTTCTTCATGGACCACTTCGAGTACGACGAGGTGAACTTCGGCGGGCCCCTCAAGGAGGTGACCCACGACGAGAACGACCTGACCGAGACCGAGCTGGGCCTCAGCTACACGCGGCCGCTCGGGGCGCGGACGAGCCTGGAGCTGATCGGCCTGCGCCAGACGGCGGACGAGACCTACGAATCGGCCTTCGACGATCTGACCGACCTCTACGACTTCACCCTCGACAGCGACACGACCGAGACGATCGGCCGGGCCGTGCTGCGCTTCCGCCAGAACGAGGCCCTGTCCTGGGAGGTGGGCGGCGAGAGCGCGCTCAACACCCTCGACAGCGCGACCCGCTTCGCCCTGAACGGCGCGCCGGTCGCCCTGCCCGCCGCCAATGTGCGCGTCGAGGAGCTGCGCGGCGAGGTGTTCGGCAAGGCGACGTGGCGGGCGACGCGGCGGCTGACCGTCGACGCGGGCCTGCGGGGCGAGGCGTCGGACATCTCTTCCGAAGGCGACGTGGCGCTCGAGAAGTCGCTGCAGTTCGTCAAGCCGCGTGTCGGCCTCACCTGGGCCCAGGACGACAAGACCCAGCTTCGCCTGCGGATCGAGCGCAGCGTCGGCCAATTGGACTTCGACGACTTCGTCGCCTCCTCCTCGCTGAACACCGGCGTGCTGACCGCCGGCAACCCCGACCTGAACCCGGAGCAGGAGTGGATCGCCGAGGCGGCGATCGAGCGCCGCTTCTGGACCGGCGGCGCCTTCGTGGTGACGGTCCGTCGGGCGGAGATCACCGACGTGGCCGACCGCGCTCCTGTGCGCCTGCCGACCGGAGAGATCTACGATGCGCCGGCGAACATCGGCGATGGCGTGCGCGAGGAACTGGCGCTCACCCTCACCCTGCCCTTCGACCGGCTGGGGATGAAGGGCGCGCAGCTGCGGGGCGAGGCCACCTGGCGCGCCTCGGAGGTCGAGGACCCGACCACTGGTGAGGATCGCGAGATCTCCGGCCTGCGGCCGCTCGAATGGGAGGCCCATTTCAGCCAGGACCTGCCGCAGTGGAAGGCCAACTGGGGCGTCGACGTGTTCGGCGGCTGGCGGGAGACCTACTACCGGTTCGACGAGATCTCCACGACCAAGCTGAAGACCTTCGTCGTCCCCTATGCGGAGTGGAAGCCGCGGCCCGACTGGGTGATCCGGTTCGAGATTCCCAACGTCACCGAGCGTGGCCTGCGCCGCACGCGCACCGTCTATGCCGGCCCCCGGGACACCTCGCCGATCGCCTATGTCGAGGATCGGGACATCCAGTTCGGCAAGATGTACCGCCTGCGCATCAGCAAGACCCTGGGCGGCTGAGCGCACGCCGGACGAAAATAGGGCCCGGGAGCGATCCCGGGCCCTTCTTCATGTCCGCAAGGTCCGACCGGTTCAGGATTTGCGGTCGTCGCGCAGGGTCTGCGGGTTCACCGCCTGCCGCTCGCCGTCGAGAACCGGGGCGATCGGCTCGGGCTGCGGACCGTGGCCCTCCTTCACCCCGTGCGCCCAGCCCTTGATGAAGAAGCTGAGCACGATGAAGACGACGCCGGCGCCCATCCCCCAGTAGCCGAGCATGGCGAAGACCTCGATGGAGCTGCGCAGCGCCGCGGCGGGATCGAGCACCTGGCCGCCCACGGTCTCGGTGCCGGCGAAGCCCGCAATGATGCCGCCCACAAACTGGGCGATGGAACTCGACAGGAACCAGACCGCCATCATGAAGGACACCACCGAGCTCAGCGACAGCTTGGTGATTTCCGACAGGCCGACGGGCGAGAGAAAGAGCTCGCCGGTGGTGTGGAGCAGGTAGAGCAGGCCCAGCACCATCAGCGGCACGCGGAAGCTGGCGTCGGCGAGGCCCGCGCTCCAGACCACGACCATGAAGCCGAGCCCCGCCTGCAGGAGGCCCAGGCCGAACTTCAGCGTCGGATTGGGATCGAGGTTGCGGCGGCCGAGCGCCGCCCACAGGGCCGCGAAGATCGGCGCGAAGATCAGGATGAAGCCGGCGTTGAACGACTGCACCTGGGCCGCGGCGATCCCCGAATTGATCCAGCCCCACCAGTTGTCGGTGGAGACTCCGGCCGCGGCGAGCTGCTCGGGCGTGCCCATGGGCATGCCGAGGAAGGTGGTCGCCTGGCTGGTGATCGACAGATCCACGTTCCGGGCGGCGAAGAGGTTCAGCGAGGTGCCGGCCTGCTCGAAGAGGGTCCAGAAGACGACGGCGCCGAAGATCAGCACCGTAGCGAGCCCCATGCGCTGACGCTCGACGGTGGTCTTGCAGACCTGGATGATCACATAGGCGATGATGCCGAGCGAGATCACGATGGCGCCGATCAGCGCCACGCCGACGATGGCGTTGTTCTGGACAAGCCACCAGACGACGCCCAGGGCCGGGATGGTCGCCAGATAGATCAGCCATTCGCGATTGACGGGACCGGCGACCGGGCGCTTCAGCAGTTCCGGATCGGGCGGCTCGCCATTGCCCTCCAGCAGAGGCTTGCCGAGCACGAAGACCACGAAGCCCAGCGCCATGCCGATCCCGGCGAGGCCGAAGCCCCAGCCCCAGCCGAAGTGCTGGCCGAGCAGGCCGCAGAGCACCGAGGCCCAGAAGGCGCCGAGATTGATGCCGTAATAGTAGAGGGTGAAGCCGGAATCCCGCCGCGGGTCGCCCTGGGCATAGAGCTGACCCACGATGGTCGAGATGTTCGGCTTCAGGAAGCCGACCCCCAGGATGATGAGCGAAACGGCCAGGTAGAAGACGTTCACGCCCACCGGGTCGGCGACCTTCTCCATCTCGTAGCTGCCGGCCGGAAGGACAGCCGGCAGGCCCGCATCGGCGGGCAGGCCCGCGATCTGAAGGCCGCCGCCTTCCGCGGGACCGAATTCGTAGGCGCTGTCGCCGACCTGGATACGCACCTCGCGACCGTCCATCCGGCCCTCGGCGACCACCTCGTAGGCCTGTCCGCCATAGGTCAGGATTTCACGCGTGGGCTCGCCTTCGAAGGCCATGGTCAGGTGGCCGGCGACCAGGAGCAGGGCGCCGAAGGCCACCGCCTTGCGGGTGCCGAGATAGCGGTCGGCGAGAATGCCGCCGATCAGCGGCAGCAGATAGACCAGCGAGGTGTAGGAGCCGTACTGGGCGTTGGCGACGTCGTCGTCGAAGAGCAGATGCTGGGTCAGGTAGAAGATGAGGATCGCCCGCATCCCGTAGTAGGAGAAGCGCTCCCACATCTCGGCGAAGAACAGGACGATCAGGCCCCTCGGGTGGTTGCGCAGCAGCTGCATCAACACCGGAGCGCCGGTCACCAGCGTGATGATCACGCCCAGGACGACGACGATATTCATGTATGAAGGTCTTCCGCTTGAGTGCGTTGGGCCTTGGCCCAAGGTCGATTTCGCCCAGCCGGGCCGCCAAGCCGGGGAGAAGATCACGCGTTCGGCGTAGAGACAAGCAAGGCTCGTCCAACGGGCGAGGAACGGGAGCCAGGACCTCGCCTGACGCGTTTGGCCCTCGACAGGAGGTTTCCCATGAAGACGCCCGGACCCGACCACCCGATCGACATCGCCCGCGCAGGCACGCGGATGCGCGCCATGTTCATGGGCCATGTGATCGCCGACACCGACGATGCGCTGATCCTGAAGGAGGCCGACCTGCCGCCGGTGGTCTACTTCCCGCGGGAGGACGTCTCGATGGAGTACTTCTCCCGCACCGAGCGGGTGACGCACTGCCCCTACAAGGGCGAGGCGGCCTACTACACCCTGATGATGAACGGCGAATTCGCCGAGAACGCCGTCTGGACCTATGAGGAGCCCTATCCCGCCATGGAGCGGATCACCGGGCGGCTCGCCTTCTATCCCGACAAGGTCGAGATCTACGCCGTGAAGGACGACCCGGCGCGGGACGCGTCCGACCGCCGGGAGGTCGACGAGATCGTCCAGCACACCGACGCCGGCGACGGTACGAGCCAGAAGCCGCACTGGCCGCCGAACGTGGGCAATCCCGAGCCCTGATCCGGCGCCGGCTCAGAGCCCCGCAGGCGCCACGTCGATGAAGATGGGGTTGGCGTAGAACCACAGGTCCGACCACGGGTCCTCGCCGGGCGGATCGGGCTGCGGCTCGTCCTCCGCGCCGCTGGTCCCGCGGACGCGGACATAGGAATCGCGGGCGAGGCCCTCGAGAACGTAGGTGGCCGTGATCTCCTCGCCGTCCCGGCGCCACTGGGCGGGACCCAGACGCGTCTCGACCCGCGTCGTGGGATTGGCGGCGCTTTCCCGATCGGCCGCGGGGCCCGTGACCTCGCCGACGATCAGGTCGATCCGGCCCACTTCGGGCGTCCGGCCCGCCGCGTTGGGCGCGGCCGGGTCCCGCAGGCGCAGCGTGAGGGTGACCGACCCGTCCTTCGCCACAGGCAGCACTCCGCCGATCTCGGCGCGGGCCGAGCCGGACTGCGCCGTCACGTCGAGTTCGGAGATCAGGTCGCCGGTGGTCACGAAGACGCGGCCGTTGCGAAGGCCGTCGAGGATGTCGGCGTGGGTGCGGACCGCCTTCACATAGGTCTTCGAATACTCGCCCGGCCAGAAGTCGCTGCCGCCCTCGGTGTAGTGGCGGTGCGAATCGGAGGTGGAGGTGACCCACCAGCGGCGGCCCTCCCCGAGCATGGAATCCCAGAAGCCCCCGAGGCGCGCGGTCATCTGGTCGAAGCCGCCCAGGGTCGGACTGTTCCGATAGCCGCCCCGGGCGCCTTCCGGATCGATCGAACCGTCCGGCTGCAGGGCCGAGGCCTGGTGGCCGGGCGCGCCCTCCATGCCGATGGCGACCTTGGGCGCGGTGTCGTTCCAGTCGCGCAGTTCGCCGGGGCGGTCGTGTCCCCACTGGCTCGGCCCCTTCGCCGAGCGGGACGGATGGTTGGCGATCACCACCGGCGGCGCGTCGATCTCACGCATATGCCGCAGCGCCTCGAGCATCCGGGGCTCGGTGTCCCAGGCGGGGTCGGCCGGCCAGGGCTCATGCTTGGCGAAGCGGCTCTCGATATGCTCGAGCACGTCGCGTTCCTGCGGCGTGTGCGGGATGATGAGGCTGGAGTGATCGGCGCCGGGCGTGTCGAGCTCCATGCCGTAGAACTGGATCAGCTCCGGCACCTCGGCGCGCGAACGCAGAAGCTCAGGATAGGCCAGGTCACGATTGACCTTGGAGTGGTTCGGACCGCCGTGGTCGGTGGAGACCATCCAGGAGAGGCCGAACCTGTGCGCCATCGCGGCGTTGGTCGGGATGGGATAGATGGCGTCGCCGGCGATCTCCGGCTTGGGCGGCCCTCCGAGCGGATCGGGCGTCCAGCCGACGCTGTAGCGGCTGTGGACGTGGTGGTCGCCGGCCAGCCAGGTTCTGCGCCCCGGGTCGGCGGCCGCGGCGGCGGGCGTATCGGCCGGAACCGCCACCATGCCGGCGGCGTGGTCATGGCCGCCGTGGGCGTGGGCGAGGCCGGGCGTCAGCACGGCGGCGAGGGCGGAGAACAGAAGCGGAGCGCGGATCATGCGCCCGCTGTACCTCCGGCTTGCGTCACTTCCCTGACAAAGGCGGCCAAAGCCGGCGGACAGCCGCCGGCCCTAGAAGGCCATGGCGTCGTAGACCTTGGCCATGTCCCGGTTCCAGGGGCCCTCGTAGAGCTGCAGGAGGCGTTCGGCCGGGGTCATGCCCGTCTCGACGATCTCCTCGAGGTCGGCCAGGTAGTTGGTCTCGTCGACCAGGCCGCCGCTCAGGCGGTTGCGCGCCTTCAGGCCGTCGTGGGCGATGGCCAGCATGTCGCGGGCGATCTCCTGGACCGTGCGTCCGCCGACCTGGGCCTTCAGGCCGGACCGGGCCACCTGGGCGCGCAGGCCTTCATGGCTCTCCACCGACCAGTCCTTGCAGAGATCCCAGGCCGCATCGAGCGCGGAGTCCTCGTAGAGCACCCCGGTCCAAAGCGCCGGCAGGGCGCAGAGGCGGCTCCAGGGCCCGGCGTCGGCGCCGCGCATCTCCAGGTACTTCTTCAGGCGCACTTCCGGGAAGATGGTGGTGACGTGGTCGGCCCAGTCCTTGATCGTCGGACGCTCGCCCGGCAGCTCGGGCAGGCGGCCGTCCATGAAGTCGCGGAACGAGCGGCCGGCCACGTCGACATAGGTCTCGCCGCGCTTGACGAAATACATGGGCACGTCGAGGGCGTAGGCCGCATAGGTCTCGAACCCGAAGCCGTCCTTGAAGACGAAGTCGAGCATGCCGGTGCGGTCGGCGTCGGTGTCGGTCCAGACGTTGGCGCGGGCCGAAAGGAAGCCGTTCGGCCGGCCTTCCGTGAACGGCGAATTGGCGAACAGCGCCGTGGCGATCGGCTGCAGAGCGAGGCTGGTCCGGAACTTCTTGACCATGTCGGCCTCGGAGCCGAAGTCCAGGTTCACCTGCACCGTGCAGGTGCGGAACATCATGTCCAGGCCGAGCTTGCCGACCTTGGGCATGTAGGCGCGCATGATCCTGTAGCGGCCCTTGGGCATGACCGGGATCTGCTCGCGGGTCCAGTCGGGCGTGAAGCCCAGGCCCAGGAAGCCGAGGCCCAGTTCGTCGGCGACAGTCTTGACCTCCGACAGGTGGACGCCGGTCTCGTCGCAGATCTCGTGCAGGTCGTTCAGCGGCGCGCCGGAGAGCTCGAACTGCCCGCCCGGCTCCAGGCTGACATTGGCGCCGTTGCGCTCCAGGCCGATGAGGGTCTCGCCCTCGAACACGCCCTTCCAGCCGAAGCGCATGAGGCCCGTGAGCAGAGCGTGGATGCCCGCCTCGCCGTCGTAGGCGACCGGCGACCGGTCGGCCAGGCGGAAGGGAAACTTCTCGTGCTCGGCGCCTATGCGCCAGTCGGCCTTTGGCTTGGCGCCGTCGGCGAACCAGGCCACCAGATCATCGAACACCAAGGGACGGTCGTCGCACATGACGTCGGCCATGATTCTCTCCCCAGCCCGTCAAACAAGCTTCGCCACGGGCGACGTCCCGAGCGGCGGCGATCTTTACGCCGTTCGCTGAAGTGGGCGCAACGATGACGATGCGCAATGGCCCGCCCGACGGACAGGTTCAAGCGCGCCAGTCGCCGCAGGCCGCCTGCCACAGAGTCAGGGCGCTGATCGCCGCCGTATCGGCGCGCAGGATGCGGGGCCCGAGCGTCGCCGGGACGGCGAAACCCTGGCCGCGCAAGGCTTCCCGCTCGGCGGGCGAGAAGCCGCCCTCGGGTCCGATCAGCACCGCCCAGGGGCCTGCCGGCTGGTCCTTCAGAGCGTCCAGAACGGGGGCGGCGTCGCCCGCTTCGTCGCAGAACAGCAGGCGTCGCGGCGCATCCCAGGCGGCCAGCAGGGCGCGCAGCTTCACGGCTTCGACCACCTCCGGAACGTCGATTCGCCCCGTCTGCTCGGCCGCCTCGACGGCGATCGCCTGCAGGCGCGGCAGGCGCGCATGCTCGGCGTTGGTCCGCTCGGTCACCACCAGGCGAACGCGCCGGGCGCCCAGTTCGGCGGCCTTTTCGACGATCGTCTCCAGGCGCGTGCGCTTGACGATGGCGACGATGAGATCGAGGTCGGGGCCCGCGGCCTGAGGGCGAAGCGGCTCGGCGACCGCCAGCGTCACGGCCCGCTTGCCGACCTCGGCCACGACCGCCCGCCACTCGCCGTCGCGGCCGTTGAAGACCACGACCTCGTCGCCCGCCGCCCGGCGCATGACGGCGGCCAGATAGCGGCTCGGGTCGGGGTCGAGGCCGAGCCGCGCGCCGGGGGCGAGGTCGTGGGTCACGAAGAGGCGGATCATGCGAGACTTCTAGCGCCCGCCGCGGCCCTTCGCATCCGCCTCTGGCGCCGGCGCGTTGGACGGGCGAGGTTTGATCCATGAGCAAGACGCACACGTCCGACCTTCCCTACGACGAAGCCCTGCCGAAGCTGCAGCTGGCCCTGGTCCGCCTGCAGCAGCACGCCATGGCCGCCGGGGAGAAGGTCCTGGTGATCTTCGAGGGCCGCGACGCCGCCGGCAAGGACGGCACGATCCACCGGATCACCGAGCACATGTCGGTGCGCGCGACTCGCGTCGTGGCGCTGTCCAAGCCGTCCGACATCGAGCGGACCCAGTGGTATTTCCAGCGCTACACGCCCTATCTGCCGTCCGGCGGCCAGTTCGTGATCTTCAACCGCTCCTGGTACAACCGCGCCGGCGTCGAACGCGTGATGGGGTTCTCGACCCCCGAGGAGCAGGAGGACTTCCTGCGCGAGGTTCCGCTGTTCGAGGAAATGCTGGTCGGCGCCGGCGTGCGGCTGGTGAAGCTCTGGCTCGACGTCAGCAAGTCCGAGCAGGCCGAACGCCTGGCGGAACGCAAGAGCGAGCCGCTGAAGGTGCTGAAGTCCAGCCCCCTGGACGAATTCGCCCAACCCCGCTGGGACGACTACACCGCCGCCCGCGACGAGATGCTGCGGCGCACCGACACCGCCGTGGCGCCCTGGACCTGCGTGAAGGCCGATCACAAGAAGTCCGCGCGGCTGGCCGTGATGCGCCATCTGGTCCGAACCCTGGCGCCGCCGGAGATCGCCGACGACGTCGCGCCGCCCGACCCCGAGGTCCTCTTCCGCTTCGAGATCGCCGCACTCACCGACGGGCGCCTCTGCCGCTGAGCCGCGCGCCCATGGTTGCGTGCAACGTTCACGGCGTGTTCTGCTGACCCCTTCGGGAGAAGGAGCTCGCCATGGATTATGTCCGCCTCGGGAAGACCGGCCTGAAGGTGTCGCGCCTGTGCCTGGGCTGCATGACCTACGGCGCCAAGAGCTGGCGGCCCTGGATCCTCGAGATGGACGAGGCCAGGCCCTT
This sequence comes from Phenylobacterium sp., assembly GCF_013911965.1. Lineage (GTDB taxonomy): Bacteria > Pseudomonadota > Alphaproteobacteria > Caulobacterales > Caulobacteraceae > Phenylobacterium. Next base: position 40,326 of record NZ_JACESE010000022.1, read on the forward strand.
CTTCCAGACCGCCGTCGAGAAGGGGGTCAACTTCTTCGACACGGCCAATGTCTACTCGCTCGGCGAGAGCGAGCATGTCACCGGCCGCTGGCTGAAGGAGTTCGCCCGCCGCGAGGAGGTGGTGATCGCCACGAAGGTCTGCCTGCCCATGGGCAAGGGCCCGAACGACAAGGGCCTGTCGCGCAAGCACATCATGGACCAGATCGACGCCAGCCTGCAGCGGCTGGGGACCGACTATGTCGACCTCTACCAGATCCACCGCTTCGACTACGAGACGCCCATCGAGGAGACGCTGGAGGCGCTGAACGACGTGGTGAAGGCCGGCAAGGCCCGCTACATCGGCGCCTCGTCGATGTACGCTTGGCAGTTCGCCAAGATGCTCGCGGTCAGCGAGGCCAACGGCTGGGTGCGTTTCGCCTCCATGCAGCCGCAGTACAACCTCGTCTATCGCGAGGAGGAGCGGGAGATGCTGCCCCTCTGCAAGGCCGAGGGGATCGGCGTCATCCCCTGGTCGCCGCTGGCCCGCGGCTTCCTCGCCGGCGGCCGGGCGAAACCGGGCGAGGGGAACACCGAACGCGCCCGCACCGACGAATTCGCCCCGCGCCTCTACTATCGCGACGCCGACTTCGCGGTCGTCGACGCGGTGGAGGCGATCGCCAGGGCCCGCGGCGTCTCCAACACCCAGGTGGCCCTGGCCTGGGTGCTGAAGAACCCGGCCATCACCGCCCCCATCGTCGGCGCGTCTAAGCTGCATCACCTGGAGGAGGCGATCGCGGCGACGGAGATCGCCCTGACCGAGGACGAGGTGAAGGCCCTGGAGGCGCCCTATCAGCCCAAGCCCGTGCTCGACCACGCGTGAGCCGGCCCGCCGAACGCCTCTCCGCCGCCCAGGCCCGCCGGATCGCGCTCGCCGCGCAGGGCTTCGGCCGGCCGCGGCCGGCCGAGCCCACGCGCCGCCACCTGCTCCAGACGATCGACCGGCTGGGCGTGGTGCAGATCGACTCGGTCAACGTCGTCTCGCGGACCCATTACCTGCCCTTCTTCTCCCGCCTGGGCGCCTATCCGCGCGAGGCGCTGGAGACGCTGGCCTGGGGCCGCAAGCCGGCCCTCTTCGAGTACTGGGCGCACGAAGCCTCCCTCCTGCCCCTCGCCGTCCAGCCCCTGCTGCGCTGGCGCATGGCCGATGCGGCCGAAGGAGTCGGCATCTGGAAGGGCGTCGCGCGTTTTCTGCGGGAACATCCGGCCCTGCTCGAGAAGGCGCTGGCCGAGATCGAAGCCCGCGGTCCGCTCTCGGCCTCCGAACTGGAGGTCGGCGCCAAGGGGCCCGGCGGCTGGTGGGGGTGGAGCGAGGCCAAGCGGGCGGCCGAGTGCCTCTTCTGGTCGGGCCGGCTGACCACGGCAACCCGGCGCGGGACCTTCGAGCGGGTCTACGGCCTGCCGGAGAAGGTGCTGCCGGCGGCGGTCCACGGCGCGCCGACGCCCGATCGCGACGCGGCGCAGCGCGAGCTGATCCGCATCGCCGCCCGCGCCCTGGGCGTGGCGACCGAGCGCGACCTGCGGGACTATTTCCGCATGGGACCGGCCGAGACGAGGGCCCGGATCGCGGAGCTGGCGGAGGCCGGCGGGCTCGCGCCCGTGGAGGTGCGCGGCTGGGATCAGCCGGCCTGGATCGACCCGCAGGCGCGTCGGCCGCGGAAGGTGGCGGGCGCGGCCCTCCTCTCGCCCTTCGACAACCTGATCTGGTTCCGGGAGCGGACCGAGCGGCTGTTCGGCGTTCGCGTGCGGCTGGAGATCTACACCCCGGCCGAGAAGCGGACCCACGGCTACTACGTCCTGCCCTTCCTGGAGGACGAGGCGATCACCGCGCGCGTGGACCTGAAGGCCGACCGCAAGGCCGGCGTCCTGCGGGTCTTGGCCGCCCACGACGAGCCGCACGCCACGGCCGAGACGCCTTCGCGGCTCGCCGGCGAACTGGCGCTGATGGCGCGCTGGCTCGGGCTTTCGGGCGTGGCCGTGGCGCCCACGGGGGCCCTGGCGCCGGCCCTGGCCGACGCCGTCAGCCGGGAAGCCTCGGCCGCATGATCAGCCAGGGCGTCGGCCCAAGGCGCCACTCCCAGACGGCGAGCAGCTGGTCGAGGTGGTTGGACGCCTTCAGCCAGGCGGGCAGGTCCGCCGCCTTCGGGCCCAGCGTCACGCGTTCGACATGGTGGGTGGGCGCAAACCGCTCGGTCAGCCGGTCGGCCACTCCGGGGCGGTACACCTCGTGCGCCTCGACGATCAGGTGGCTGTGGGCGAGCGCCGGGGCGAGGTCCGGACGCAGCAGCTCATCCTCGGCGCCTTCGATGTCCACGAAGACGAGACGGCGCGGACCCGCCAGCCGCTCGAGATCCTCCGGCCGCAGTTCGGAGCCCACCTCCACCCGCTCGGCGACGCCGTTCAGCGCCGCCATCCGGCCGCAGGCCTCGCGCGCCTTGGGGTCGGAATCGAACGCGTACACCCGACAGGTCGGCGCCAGGCGGGCGAGCCCCACGGCGTAATAGCCCTCGGCGCAGCCCACATCGATCACCGCCTCGAGACCGCTGGCCACCATGTCGAGCAGGTGCGGGTGGAGCTCGCTCTCGTAGGAGCCGATCAGACGGGGCAGGAGCGCGCCTTCGGTGGCCCCCTCCACATAGGCCATGCCGGCGAAGGGGCCCTGCAGCACCTGGCGGCCATGATGGCGGACGAACGACTCGACGATCATCGCCGCGCGCCACAGGGCCAGGACACGCAGGGCGAGGTTCAACTGCCTGGGCTCGCTCAGCGGCGGGTCCCGCGCGAGGCGTTCGCGCAGCCACTGGACGACCTTCTCGGCATAGGTCATTCGGCCCTCCCCCCGGACGCCACGGATCCGACTATCGCCCCGGGGAGAGGACGAGTCACCTGCGCCGGGCGCGGGAGGGCCTCAGATCGCCCCCTCCGTCACCGCATGCAGTCGAGCATAGGCGCCGCCCTTGGCCACCAGGTCTGCGTGGCGACCCTCCTCGACGATCCGGCCGCCCTCGAAGACGAGGATCCGGTCCGCGCCGCGGATGGTCGACAGCCGGTGGGCGATGACGATGGTCGTGCGGCCGGCCATCAGCTCCTCCATGGCCGCCTGGACCTGGCGCTCGGTCTCCACGTCGAGAGAGGAGGTGGCCTCGTCGAGCACCAGGATCGGCGCATCGGCCAGGAAGGCGCGGGCGATGGCCACCCGCTGGCGTTCGCCGCCCGACAGCTTCACCCCCCGCTCGCCGACCAGGGTCTCGTAACCCCGGGGCAGGCGCATGATGAAGTCGTGGGCCCGCGCGCGGCGGGCGGCCAGAGCGATCTCCGCGGCCGTCGCGTCCGGCCGGGCGTAGGCGATGTTCTCGCCGATCGTCCGGTGGAAGAGCGCCGGGTCCTGGGGTACGACGGCGATGGCCCGGCGCAGCGAGCCCTGCGAGACCTTGGACACGTCCTGGCCGTCGATGAGGATCCGGCCGGACTGCACGTCGTAGAGCCGCTGGAGCAGCTTGACGAAGGTCGACTTGCCCGCCCCCGTCGCGCCCACCAGGGCCACCCGTTCGCCCGGGGCGACGATCAGGGTGAAGTCCTGGTAGAGCGGCCGCTCGGCGCCGGCATAGCCGAAGGTGACGCGGTCGAAGGCGATCTCGCCGCGCTCGCCCCGGAACGGCGAGGCGTCCTGCGGATCGGCCACCTCGGGCGCCATTTCGGCGTAGCGCGCCACGTCCTCCACGTCGTCGAGACCCTTCTGCAGCATGCGGATGTTCTCGCCGATGTTGCGCAGGTAGCCGCTCATCAGCAGGAAGGCCGTGATGACGAAGACCACGTCGCCGGCGCTGGCGCGGCCCTGCGCCCACTCCCGCAGGAGGAGGCCCGTGAGTCCCGCCTGAAGACCGACCAGCAGCAGCTGGTGCCACAGCCAGACATTGATGAAGCGGGTCCAGGTGACCACCGTCAGCTGACGCCAGAGGCTCGTCACGCCGCCGATGCGCGCCTCCTCGCGCGCCTCGGCGCCGAAGGCCTTCACCGTCGGGTTCGACGTGATGGAATCGGCCAGGGCGCCGCCGATGCGGGAGTCCAGCGCCACCGACTTCAGGTTGGCCGGACGGACATAGGTCTGGGTGAGCCAGATGTTGGAGACGACATAGATGACCACCACCGCCAGGGAGAAGAGCCCGACGGCGGGCCAGCGGGCGATCATCATCACCGACAGGCCGACCAGGATGATCACCGCCGGTCCCAGCCACAGGATCACCGCATCGGAGACCATGTCGTAGCCCCACATGCCGCGCGACAGCCGCCGCACGGTCGATCCGGCGAAGGTGTTGGCGTGCCAGTCGGCGGAGAAGCCCTGGACCCGGGCGAAGGCCTCGTCGGTCATCTCCTTCATGTTGGCCGCCGCCATGGGATTCCAGAACCGGAAGGCCAGGTTCCGGATCACCGTGAAGGCCAGGAAGACGCCGACGAAGATCGCCCAGGCGCGCCAGGCGATCCCGGCGCCGCCCGGCCCCCCCGTGACGGCGTCCATCAGCCGGCCCGCCGCCCAGGGCAGGGCCAGATCGAAGCCGATGGAGACCAGCGTCAGGGCCACGGAGGTCCAGAAGAGCCCCGGCCGCCGCAGCCAGAACCGGGCGATGAAGCCCAGGACCTTGCGGTTGGACAGGGACCGCTGGCTGGTTTCGTCGGCGTCTTCGTAGTGCTCGGTCATCGGTCTCGTCTCTTCACGGTCATTCGGCGGCTTCGGACACCGCGTGCAGGCGGGCATAGGCGCCGCCGCGGGCGATCAGCTCCCCATGGCGGCCCTCCTCGACGATCCGGCCGCGGTCGAAGACCAGGATCCGGTCGGCGCTGCGGATGGTCGACAGGCGGTGGGCGATGACGATGGTGGTGCGCCCCACCATCAGCTCCTCCGTCGCCGCCTGAACCTGACGTTCGGTCTCCACGTCCAGGGAGGAGGTGGCCTCGTCGAGCACCAGGATCGGCGCGTCGGCCAGGAAGGCGCGGGCGATGGCCACCCGCTGCCGCTCCCCGCCCGACAGCTTCACGCCCCGCTCGCCGACCAGGGTGCCGTAACCCTGGGGCAGGCGGCTGATGAAGTCGTGCGCGCGGGCCCGGCGGGCGGCGAGCGACACCTCCTCGGCCGTCGCGTCCGGCCGGGCGTAGGCGATGTTCTCGCCGATCGTCCGGTGGAAGAGCGACGGATCCTGCGGCACCACCGCGATGGCGCGGCGCAGGGAGCCCTGCGTCACGTACGCGATATCCTGGCCGTCGATCAGGATGCGGCCGCCGTCCAGGTCGTGCAGGCGCTGCAGCAGCTTGACGAAGGTGGACTTGCCCGAGCCGGTGGGACCCACGAGCGCGATCCGCTCGCCCGGCGCGATGGCCAGGCTGAAGTCGCGATAGAGCTTCTCCTCCTGTCCGCCATAGCCGAAGGTGACGCGGTCGAAGACCACCGCCCCCTGCTCCCCGCGGAACGGCGGGGCGCCGGGCTTGTCGGCGAGTTGCGGCTCGGTGCGCATGTAGACCGCCACGTCCAGCAGATCGTCGAGGCCCTTCTGCAGCATGCGGGTGATCTCGCCGAAGTTCCGCAGGTAGCCCGCCATCAGCATGAAGGAGGTGATGGCGAAGGCGACGTCGCCTGCGCTCGCCTCGCCGCGCGCCCACGACCAGACCAGCATGCCGGTCAGCCCGGCCTGCAGGATGACCAGCAGGAGGTTCTGGCCCATGCCGACGATGTTGAAGCGGTTCCAGGTGCGGATGACCGCCGTGCGCCAGGTCGCCGCGACGCCCGCGAAGCGCTCGGCCTCCCGCGCCTCGGCCCCGAAGGCCTTCACCGTCGGGTTGGCCCCGATGGCGTCGGCGAGCGAGGCGCCGATGCGCGAATCGAGCGCGTTGGAGACCAGGTTCACCGGCCGCACATAGTAGGTGGCGGTGATCACGTTGTAGGCGGCGAAGATGATGACGATCGTCGCCGTGAAGAGGCCCGCCAGCGGCCAGCGCACGGCCATCGAGATGGCCAGGCCGAACAGCACGATCAGGGTCGGCATCAGCATCAGCAGCAGGGCGTCCGAGGCGCTGTCATAGCCCCACATGGCCCGCGAGACCTTGCGCACCGTCGCCCCGGCATAGTTCGAGGCGTGCCAGTCGGACGAGAAGGCCTGAACCCGCTCGAAGCCCTGGGTGACGATGCGCTCCATGATCCGCGCATAGAAGCCGTTGAGGATGCGGAAGCCCGTGGTCCGGACGCCGTAGAAGACGAGGTACAGGGCCGAGAGCGCCGCCCAGGCGGTCCAGGCGGCGTCGCTCACCCGCTCCGGCGCGGAGACGGCGTCGATCAGGGCGCCCGACGCCCAGGGGATGGAAAGGTCGGCGGCGGTGCCGATCAGGAAGAGGACGACGGCGGCGGCGAACCGCGGCCTGTCCACCATCCAGTGACGCCACATGAAGCCGATGACCTGCAGGTTGCCCAGAGGCCGGGAGCGGCCGGGGCCGTCGTCTTCATCGTCGAAAATCGCATCGGTCATGGGATCAGCCCAGGCTGGACGCCGCACGCCGAAGGCGGCGAGACGGCGCAGGCGCAGGCGGACGTGCGCCTGTGCGGAAAATGCGGAGTCGGAGAGGGGGGCCGGGGTCGAACGTCCCGGCGCAAGCGGACGAACACGAGAGAATCCTTCGGGCGGGAGCCTGGGGAAAGGCGCCGGTCCCTCGGAGGTCTCGGGTCTAGGTGTGACCTATGTCCGGGATACGGCGACGCAGAGTCGATGGCGGAGGTGCGCAGCAGACGGCGTTGTCATTCGGCCCCTCCTTCTCTGGGTCGCGGCGTGAAGTGGGGGGAAGCTATGCGGCGCGCGATTCATCGTCAACCAGGCGTTGAACACGGTTCTATGACGGCCTCTCAGTGAGGCGCCGAAGACACGATCTTCCAGAGCCCGTTCCGTCAGGCGGGAGCCGGTCGTCGGCCGAAACAGGGGTGGACGAAGACTCCGGAACGGCGATCTCATTCCATCCGGTCGCGTGACGCTCTAGGAGGAGGCCCATGACCGCCCACCTGCCCGACGCCGCCCCCGCCAACTGGGTCGATCGCCGCGCCCCGGCCGCGCTGCGCCCCTGGCTGAAGCTCGGCCGCTTCGACCGGCCCACCGGAATCTGGCTGCTGATGCTGCCCGGCTGGCAGGGGATCGCGCTCGCCGGCGCCATGGAGGGACGCCTGCCGGACTGGCGATGGCTGCTGGCCTTCTTCGTCGGCGCCGCCCTGATGCGGGCGGCGGGCTGCGCCTATAACGACATTGTCGACCGGGACTTCGACGCCAAGGTCTCGCGCACCGCCGGACGGCCGATCCCGTCGGGTCAGATCAGCGTCAAGCAGGCCTGGGCCTTCGTCATCGGCTGCTGCCTCGTCTCGCTGGCCATCCTGCTCTTCATGCCGCCGGCGGCCATCGCGCTGGGCGCCGGCTCCCTGGCGCTGGTGGCGGCCTATCCGTTCATGAAGCGGATCACCTGGTGGCCGCAGGCCTGGCTGGGCCTGACCTTCAACTGGGGCGCCCTGCTGGGCTTCGCCGCGGTGACGGGCGGCCTGCAATGGCCGGCCCTGCTGCTCTACGCCAGCGGCATCTTCTGGACCCTGGGCTACGACACGATCTACGCGATCCAGGATCTGGAGGACGATGCGCTGGCCGGCGTGAAGTCCTCTGTCCGCCGGCTGGGCGAGAACACCGCCAAGGGCGTGCTGATCTTCTACGTCGTCTGCTTCGTGCTCGTCCTCGCCACCGCCTGGGCCGGCGGCCTGGGCCCCCTCTTCCTGCCGCCGGCCGCGCTCTTCGGCCTGCACCTGTCGAACCAGGCGGCCAAGGTTCGGCTGGAGGACCCTGCGGGCGCGCTCGCCCTCTTCAGGTCGAACCCCCTGGCCGGGCTGGCCCTCTTCCTGGCCCTGGCCGCCGGCGCCTGGACCGGGCCGCAGGGGCTATTCTAGGGGCGGCGACTACCTGGCAGGTCGTTGAGGGGACTGCGGCTGGAGTGGCAAGGTCGGACCGGCGGCTCGGGGGCATGGGACGCCAGGAGGGTTTCGCCATTTCGCAGATCGCCGCCGCTCCGCTTCGGTCGCTGGCCGACTTCCCCGCCATGCTGGGCCGCCTGCGCCGTCAGCGCGGGCTTTCGCAGCTCGGCCTCGCCCTCGCCGCCGAGGTCTCCCAGCGCCACGTCTCCTTCCTGGAAACCGGCCGGACGCGGCCGTCGCGGGACATGGTCGGACGCCTCGCCCGCGCCCTCGATCTCACGCTGAAGGACGAGAACGCCCTCCTGCTGGCGGCCGGCTTCGCCCCGGCTCATGGGGAGCATGCCTTCGGCGACGAGGCCGCGGCCATGGTGCGGCGCGTGACGGACCTGGCGCTGGCCGCCCACGAACCCTTCCCCGCCTTCGCCGTCGATCGCGCCTGGCGACCGCTGTCGGCCAATGCGCCGGCGGCGGCCCTCTTCGGCGCCCTGATCGGCGAGGGCAGCCTCGACCCCGCCGTCAGCCTGATCCGCGCCGCCGCCGGCAGCGCGGCCTTCCGCGGCGCGGTCGCCAACTGGCCGCAGCTCGCCGTCCACTTTCTGGCGCTGGCCCAGGCCGAGGCCTGGCGGGCGCCGCCCGGGCCGATGCGCGCCGAACTGGATGCGACCATCGCCGCCCTGTCCGCCTTGAGCACGGAAGGCGCGCGGCTGCATGCGGCCGGCCCGATCGGCGCGGCGCTCATCCTGCAGGTTCGGACAGACTCCCTGTCGCTCGACCTTGTCTCCACGGTCGCCCAGTTCGGCGCGCCGCACGACACGGCGGCCGAGGACCTGCGGATCGAGTTCTTCTATCCGGCCGACGCGGCCAGCGAGGCGGCGCTCCGCGCGCTCGCCGCCGATCTCCCGCAACGGTGACGCGGCGTCATCCTACCGAGGCGCCGCTTTTCATGGCATGATCGCCGCCATGGCCGTGGCAGCGCGCATCGATCCGAAGACCTTCTTCACCCCCGACGAGTGGGCGGGCCTGTCGACGCGGTCGAGCTGGAAGGGCCTGGCCCTGATCGCCCACGCCTGGGCGGTGATCTTCGCGGCGGCCGCCGTGGCCGTCGTCTGGCCGATCACCATTCCCTTCGCGGTGATGATCATCGGCGGCCGGCAACTCGGCCTCGCCATCCTGATGCACGACGCCGCCCACGGCGCCCTGCACAAGAACCTGAAGGTCAACGACTGGGCCGGGGAATGGCTGACCAGCGGCGGGCTCTCGCGCTACCGGCCCTATCACCTGACCCACCACAAGTTCGCGCAGCAGGCCGAGGATCCGGACCTGGTGCTCTCGGCGCCCTTCCCGATCACGCGCACCTCGCTGCGGCGGAAGATCGTCCGCGACCTGACCGGACAGACCTGGTTCAAGCAGCGCTTCGGCGATTTCCGCGCCCGGCTGAAGGCGCGCAAGGCCGGCGAGCCGGTCCTGCCCATCGTCCTGGAGGAGGTCCGCCGCAAGCGCCGCTTCCTGGCCGGAGCCGTAGCGACCATCGCCCTAACGGCGCCCTTCGGCCTGTGGTGGGCCTGGTTCGTGTTGTGGCTGCTGCCCCAGGCGACCTGGCTGCAGGTGATCACCCGCCTGCGCAACATCGCCGAGCACGCCTGCGTGGCCAAGGACGAGCCCGACCCCCTGCGCCACGCCCGAACGACTACGGCCAACCTGGTCGAGCGGGCCCTGATCGCCCCCTACTGGGTGAACTATCACTGCGAACATCACATGTTCATGCACCTGCCCTGCTACAGCCTGCCCAGGGCGCACCGGCTGCTGCGGGCCAAGGGCGTGACCGAGCGGATGGAAACGGCGCCGAGCTACTTCGCGGTGCTGAAGAAGGCCGCCTCCAAGGGTCAGCCGACCGCGGTCCCGGCCTGATCCATCTTGCGCTTGCGTGGGGCCCCGAACTTCGCCAGCAGCAGTCGGCGAAGACCGATGGAGCGCGGCGTGATCGAACAGACCCCTGAGGGCCGGCGCGCCTTCATCCTGGCCAACACCCGCCTGCAGACGCCGCCGCACACGCCCGAACTCACCCTGCGCCTGGCCGACGAGATCACGCCGATCTGGCGGATGACGGAGGAGGCGCTGGAGCAGATCGGCCTGCCGCCGCCCTTCTGGGCCTTCGCCTGGGCCGGCGGCCAGGCCCTGGCGCGTTACATTCTCGACCATCCGCAGATCGTCGCCGGAAGGCGCGTCGTCGACTTCGCGTCGGGCTCGGGCATCGTCGCCATCGCCGCGGCCAAGGCCGGCGCCGCGCATGTGCTGGCGGCCGACATCGACCCCTTCTGCGGCGCGGCCCTGGCGGTGAACGCCGAGGCGAACGGTGTCGTCTGCGACTTCACCGACGCCGACCTGCTGGACGCCCCGCCGCCGCCCGTCGAGGTCATTCTGGCCGGCGACATCTGCTACGAAAAGCCGCTGGCCGCCCGCGTCCTGGCCTGGCTGGGCGCGGCCCGGCAGGCGGGCGCCACCGTGCTGATCGGCGACCCCGGGCGCAGCTACTTCCCGCGCGAAGGTCTCGACAAGCTGGCCGAATACCAGGTCCCCACGACGCGCGAGCTGGAGGACATGGAGGTCAAGAAGACGGCGGTGTGGACCTTGCCGTGAGGCCGAAACCTCCGCCTATAGTGACGCCCCTGTTACGTCGCTGATCCGGAGCCCGCCCATGCGTCGCCGCACCTTTCTGGCCGCCCTGCCCGCCGCCCTGCCAGGCGCGCTGATCGCCGGCGAGGCGGCCGGCCAGACGCGCGAGGCGACGCCCAATCGCGACCGGCCCGACGTGGGTCCGGGAGACCGGATCGACGGCGCCACCTTCGCCAGCCGCAGCGCGGCCTGGGGGACGCACGGCGCGGCGGCGACGGCCCATCCGCTGGCGACGCTCGCGGCCATCGACATCCTGCGCGCCGGCGGCTCGGCGGTGGACGCCGCTGTCGCGGCCAATGCGGTGCTGGGCTATGCCGAGCCCATCGCCTGCGGCATCGGCGGCGACTGCTTCGTCATGCTGTGGGACCCGAAGACCAAGCAGGTCGTGGGCCTGAACGGCTCCGGCCGCAGCCCCAAGGGCCTTTCGCTGGAGACGGTCCGCGCCCGGGCGAAAAACGGCATGATCCCGTCCTACGGCGCCGTCTCGGTCAGCGTGCCGGGTACGGTCGACGCCTGGTGGGCGCTGCACCAGCGCTACGGCAAGCTGCCGTGGAAGAGCCTGTTCGCGCCGGCCATCGCCCACGCCAGCGAAGGCGCGCCGGTCAGCCAGAACGTCGCCTACTATCTGGCCCGCAGCCACGCCAACTTCACCAAGCCCGGCCAGGGCATCGAGGAGGTGGACAACTTCAAGTCCGTCTGGGCGCCGGACGGCGCGACGCCCAAGGAAGGGGAGATCTTCAGGAACCCGGCGCTGGCCCGCACCTACGGCCTGATCGCCGAGGGGGGCCGCGACGCCTTCTACGAGGGCGAGATCGCCGAGACCATCGAGCGGTACTTCCGCCGCATCGGCGGCTGGATGACCAAGGCCGATCTGGCGGCCCACCACGCCGAGTGGACCAGGCCGCACCAGACGAACTATCGCGGCGTGGACGTCTATGGCCTGGCGCCGAACAGCCAGGGCCTGGCCACCCTGCAGATCCTCAACATCATGGAGCGGTTCGACATCCGCGGCATGGGCTTCCAGTCGGCCGCCGCCATCCACCATGGGGTCGAGGCCAAGCGCCTCGCCTTCGAGGACCGCGCCCGCTACTACGCCGATCCGGCCTTCTATGACGTGCCCGCCGACTGGCTGGTCTCCAAGGCCTACGCCGCCGAGCGTGCGAAGCTGATCCGCCCGAATTCGATCCTGCAGACCCTCTATCCCGGCCAGGCGCCGAGCCGCGGCGACACCACCTATTTCTGCACCTCGGATGCCGACGGGATGATGGTTTCGATCATCCAGTCCAACTATCGCGGCATGGGCTCTGGCCTGGCGCCTGACGGCCTGGGCTTCATGCTGCAGGATCGCGGCGAGCTCTTCGCCCTGACCGACGGCCATCCCAATGTCTATGCGCCGGGCAAGCGGCCCTTCCAGACCATCATTCCGGGTTTCGCGACGCGGGGCGGCGAACCCTGGCTCGCCTTCGGCGTCATGGGCGGGGACATGCAGCCGCAGGGCCAGGCCCAGATCATCTCCAACATGGTCGATTTCGACCTCGCCGTGCAGGAGGCGGGCGACAGCCCACGCTGGCATCATGTCGGCGGATCGGAGCCCACCGGAGAGGTGATCCCCGGAACGGGAACCCTGCACCTGGAGACCGGCGTGCCCCGGGCGACGCAGGAGGCGCTCGCGGCCATGGGCTGGAAGCTCGGCCCCTCGGACGGCGGCTTCGGCGGCTATCAGGCCATCGAGCGCTGGCCCGGCCGCTATGCGGCGGCCACCGAGATGCGCAAGGACGGCGTGGCGCTGGCTTACTGACGGGACCCCGCGGGCCCCGGCGGAGACGCCGGAGCCCCGAAGTCTCAGCGCGCGGCCATGCGCGTGACGCCGACCTGGGCCCGGGCCTGCGCCAGGGTCTCGGCGTAGCAGTCCGAGCGCTTCACCACCTGCTTCATCGTCCGGACGCTGCCCTCATGGCCGCCGCAGGCGATGAAGGCGGCTTCCTTGGCCCGGCGCTCGAGCCGCTTCGCGTCGGCGGGGTTGACGGGGTCGAGTTCGCCGACGTGGATTTTGGCGACGCCGGGCGCCGTCTGGGTCACCGGCGCGGCGAGGGCCGGCGCGGCGAAGAGGGCCGCGGCGAGCGCGGCCGGCAAAAGCTTGAACATGATCGTCTCCCTAGTGACCGACCCGGCCGGCGGGAGCTCTGTCGGCCCCTCGCAGATCCGGCGGGTGGAAGAGAGATGGGGAGGAAGTCGGGCGAGCGGAAGGCGCCGCGCCGGCCGCCTCAGGCGCTGGCCGCGCGCGCCTCGGGCGGAGGAAGCTGGAAGGCCGGCAGGCCCATGAAGTGCGGCTTCGCCAGCAGATAGCCCTGGATGTATCGCACGCCCATGACCCGCAGCGCGTCGAGTTCGCCCGCGGTCTCGATGCCTTCGGCGATCACCGTCACGCCCAGCTCGGCGCACATCTTGACCACCGCGGCGACGATGGTCCGACGCGGCAGGCTCTGGTCCAGGTCCCGGATCAGCTCCATGTCCAGCTTGATCAGGTCGGTCCGGAACTTCGCCAGCAGGTTCAGGCCCGCATGGCCGGCGCCGAAGTCGTCGAGCGCCGTGCCGAAGCCCATCCGCCTGTAGTTCTCGACGATGTTGGCCACATGCGCCGGATCGGCCATCTGCTCGTTTTCGGTGAACTCGAAGATCAGCCGCTCGGTGGGCAGGCCCGTGGCCGCCGCCGTCTTCAAGGTCAGCTGGATGCAGGCCATGGGCGAATAGACGGCGTTGGGCAGGAAGTTGATCGACAGCCTGGCCGGTCCGTCGAGAATGCCGGCCCGGACCGCGCACTCGATGGCGGCGACGCGGCAGGCCTGGTCGAAGGCGTAGCGGTTCGCCTCGGTGACCTGCGACAGGACGCTGGCGGCCGACTGCCCCTCCGGCCCGCGCACCAGCGCCTCGTAGGCGAAGGGCTGACCCGTCCGCACATCGACGATGGGCTGGAAGGCCATGGCGAGCCGGAAGTCGGTCTGATCGCCATTGCGGCAGCCCTGACAGGGGGCGGGCTTGGGAGTGGGCGAACTCATGACGACCGGCCGTTCGGGTTGGCGTGCGTGCGCAACATGAACGCCAATCCTGAAACAATCGTGCAGAGGCCGATGCCCGCGCCCGCCGCCGGTCGCCCGCGGTCGGCGAGGCGCTAGAAGTCTTCCTCGATGGCGTTGCGGAACTGTTCAAAGATCTCTGCGGCGCGCTCGTTGTTGTACGGCTCGGGCTCTTGGGCCGGCTGGACGGGGATCGGGGCGCCCCCGCGCAGGCGCGCCACCAGGGCGCCGCCCTGGACGAGGATGAGTTCCTCGTCCTCCTCCACGCTGGCGAGCAGGTGGGCGATCTTCGGCGGCAGGTCGTCGAGGTCCAGGCGCTTCATGGCGGCGGAGTCTAGCGCCGCGGTTCCGATGCGGAAAGCGTGACAGCCGCCTCCCTGCGCCCTAGTCCTGCGCACCAGGTTTCCAGGGAGGGGTCATGGCCTATCGGTCGCTGCGGGAGTTCATCGCCAGGCTGGAGGCGGCCGGCGAGTTGGTTCGGGTCAGCGCGCCCGTCTCCACCGTGCTGGAGATGACCGAGATCCACCGCCGCCTGCTGCAGGCGGGCGGACCGGCGGTGCTGTTCGAGAACGTGATCCGGGCCGACGGCGAGCGCTCGTCCATGCCCTGCCTCGTCAATCTGTTCGGCACCGTCAAACGCGTGGCCATGGGCGTGACCCTGGAGGGCCGCGAGCGGACGACGGCGGCCGACCTGCGCGAGGTGGGCGAACTGCTGGCCTTCCTGCGCAGCCCCGAACCGCCGCGGGGGCTGAAGGACGCCTTCGAGATGCTGCCGCTGGCCAAGACGGTGATGTCCATGCGGCCGGCGACGGTGAAGAAGGCGCCGGTGCAGGAGGTAGTGCTGACCGGCGATCAGATCGACCTCGCCAAACTGCCGATCCAGACCTGCTGGCCCGGCGAGCCCGCGCCGCTGATCACCTGGCCGCTGGTGGTGACCAAGGGCCCCTCGGCCGATCGGGAGGACGACTACAACCTCGGCATCTACCGGATGCAGGTGCTGGGCAAGGACCGCACCATCATGCGCTGGCTGGCCCATCGCGGCGGGGCGCAGCACCACCGGCGCTGGAAGGCGGCCGGCCGCCCGGAGCCCCTGCCCGCCTGCGCCGTCCTGGGCGCCGACCCGGGGACGATACTGGCGGCGGTGACGCCGGTGCCCGACACGCTTTCCGAATACCAGTTCGCCGGCCTGATGCGCGGCGCCAAGGCCGAGCTGGTCCCCGCCAAGACCGTGCCGCTGATGGTGCCGGCCGAGGCCGAGATCGTCCTGGAGGGTCACGTCCTGCTGGACGAGTACGCCGACGAGGGGCCCTACGGCGACCACACCGGCTACTACAACTCCGTCGAGAAGTTCCCGGTCTTCCAGGTCAGCGCCATCACCATGCGGCGCGATCCCATCTATCTGACCACCTTCACCGGCCGGCCGCCGGACGAGCCGAGCGTGCTGGGCGAGGCCCTGAACGAGGTCTTCATCCCGCTGATCCGCCAGCAGTTCCCGGAGATCGTCGACTTCTGGCTGCCGCCGGAGGGCTGCTCCTACCGCATCGCCGTCGTCTCGATGAAGAAGGCCTATCCGGGCCACGCCAAGCGCGTGATGATGGGCGTCTGGAGCTATCTTCGGCAGTTCATGTACACCAAGTGGGTGATCGTCGTAGACGACGACATCGACGCCCGCGACTGGAAGGACGTGATGTGGGCGCTGTCCACCCGCATGGACCCGGCGCGGGACATCACGGTCGTGGAGAACACCCCGATCGACTATCTGGACTTCGCCTCGCCGGAGAGCGGCCTGGGCTCCAAGATCGGCCTCGACGCCACCAACAAGTGGCCGCCGGAGACCCATCGCGAGTGGGGCGAGAAGCTGGACATGGACGCCGAGACGGTCGCCCGCGTCACCGAACGCTGGGCGAGCCTCGGCCTGCCGGCGCTGAAGGGCTGACCTGCGAGATCCTGCGCGCCGGAGGCGCCGTAAGAAAAGCGGTCACAAAGGGCACAAAGAAAGCCAAGGACACAAAGGCAAAGCGGCGGGCGCCTTCGTGTCCTTTGCGCCCTTTATGTTCTTCGTGTCCTATTACTTCTGGCGCTGCGCGCGGGGTCACGCCGCCGGCGGGGGCAGACGGCGGGCGGCGACGATGGGCCAGAGGAGGTTGACCGCCAGGCCCGCCAGGACCAGCGCCGCGGCGATGATCTTCCACGGCGGCATGGGCTCGGCCAGCAGCAGGGCCGAGGCGCCCATGCCGAAGACCGGGACCAGCATGGCCATCGGCGTGATGGTCGCCGCCGGATGCCGCGCCAGGAGCCAGCCCCAGGCGGCGTAGCCGAAGAGGCTGTTGCCGGCCGACTGCCAGGCGACCGCCGCCCAGGTGGCCGGGCTCGCCCCCTCGATCCCGGCGCGGATCGCCGGCCAGCCCTCCAGGACGAGCGAGAGGACGAGCAGGGGCGGCACGGAGAAGAGGCTCGCCCAGGTGACATAGGCCAGCATGTTCACCCGCCCGCTCAGCCTGGCCACATGGTTGCCGCCGGCCCAGCCGAGCGCGGCCAGCAGGACGAGGAGGAGACCGAGCGGCGTCGTGGCGCTCCCGTCCGTATGGGCCAGGATCACGCCGACGCCGGCGGTGGCGAGCAGCAGGGCGAAGACCTGGAAGGGCCGGACCTTCTCCCCCGCCGCGGCCATGGCCAGGCCGATGGTGAAGAAGACCTGCACCTGCACCACGAGCGAGGCGAGGCCCGGCGAGATGAGGCCGTTCATGGCGATGTAGAGCAGGCCGAACTGGCCGGCGCCGATCAGCACGCCATAGGCCGCCAGGCGCCGCCACAGGACCTTGGGCCGGGGCAGGAAGAAGACCGCCGGGAAGACCACGAAGGCGAAGCGCAGGGTCGCAAACGCGAGCGGCGGCAGATCGGCCAGGGCGTGCTTGATGACCACGAAATTGGTCCCCCAGACGGCGACCACGGCCAGCGCCAGCAGAACGTGCGACAGCGGCAGGGCGGCGGGCATGGGGAACCTCCAGCATGGGCGCGGGAAGCCGCATGTGGGCCGATGCGGCGGCCAAGTCCATGGCGCGGCCGATGGGCGCAACCGCGGCCCCTTGCCCTCGCAGGCGTTTGCGCGCCAACTGCGCGCCGCGCCGGGGGGCGTATCTGAGGGGGAGTCTCCATGAATCTGATCACGTCGGGCCACGCCGCGGCGCTCTGGACGGGGCTCCACCTCTTCCTCCTGCTGATCCTCTCCCTGCTGGTGGTGCGCCAGCGCCAGCGCCACAAGGTGGCCTTCGGCGACGAGGGCATTCCGGAGCTGGCCCAGGCCATCCGCGCCTTCGGCAACGCCACGGAGTATGTGCCGGCCGGCCTGATCGCCATCGTCGTCCTGGCGCTGGTCGAGGCGCCGCCCCTGGCGGTCCACCTGGCGGGCCTGCTGCTCTTCGCCGGGCGCGTCTTCCACGCCGTGGGCCTGTCGCGCAGCGGCGGGACCTCGTTCCCCCGCGCCATCGGCGTCACGCTGACCTGGGTGGCCTACGTCTTCACCGGCGTCGCCCTGCTCTTCTACGCCATCGCCTGAGGGCGCGCGCGGGCGGGCCGCAAATTCGCCCGAAGGTCCTGCGACGGAGTCGCACGAGAGAGCCGTTGAAGTCCTGCAGCGCGAGATGCGCGTTGCGGCGCCTGTGACGGCGCCTCCCTTTGCGTAACGGACCGCGGCTTCCCTCCATGACCTTCGTGACAAGTCTCCTCACCGGTACGGCGATCGCCCTCTCGTGCGTGGCGCTCGCCAGCGCCCAGACGATCCCCGAACCGGCGGACGATCCCGCGCTCGACCCTGCGCTCGACGAGGAAGGCTACGAGGTGCGCGAGCTGGTGGTCACCGCCTCGGGGCAGCGGGTGCTGCCCGGCTCGGTGGTCGGCGAGGCTGTGCCGGAAGTCACGCTCGATCCCGCCGAAATCCGCGCCTTGGGCGTCAGTTCGGTGGAGGAGCTGCTGGCGGCGCTCGGACCGCAGGTCTCCAGCGGCCGGGGCCGCGGCGGCGGCCGGCCCGTGGTGCTGCTGAACGGGGTGCGCGTCTCCTCCTTCCGCGAGGTGCGCGACATCCCGCCGGAAGCCATCCTGCGGGTCGAGGTCCTGCCGGAGGAGGTCTCCCTGCGGTACGGCTATCCGGCCGACCAGCGGGTGGTGAACTTCGTCCTGCGCAGGCGCTTCAACGCCGTCACGGCCGAGACCGACTGGAGCGCGCCCACCGCCGGCGGCCAGTCGACCCAGGAGCTGGAGGGCCAGATCCTGCGCCTGGCCGGCGATTCCCGCACGCAGGTGAACATCGAGCTGGAGAGCGCCTCCTCCCTGCTGGAGAGCGAGCGCGACGTGGCGCGCACCGACGGGCAGGACGGCGCCCTGCGCACCCTGTCGCCCGCCAGCCGCAGCCTGGAGGTCAACGCCGTCTACGCCCGGCCCCTGGCCGAGGGCGTCTCCGCCAGCCTGAACGCCGCCTTCGAGACCAGCGACACCGAGAGCCGGCTCGGCCCCTCGGACAACCCGTACCTCGCCGCCGGCGAGCTCGATCCCCTGCGCCGGATGAACGACGCCAGCACCGCCCACCTGGGCGGGGCGGTGAACGGGGCGGTCTCCGGCTGGCGCTGGTCGCTGACCGCCAACGCCGACCGGGAGACGAGCCGCAGCCTGACGGAGGTGGCCTATGACGCGACCGGCGCAGCCCAGGCGCCGACCCAGTCGCGCTCCACCACCACCTCGGCCGACATCGAGGCCCTGCTGAACGGCGGCCTCTTCGACCTGCCGGCGGGCGAGGTCAACGCGGCCCTGACGCTGGGCGCCTCGACCCTGAAGCTGGAGGGCGAGTCCTTCCGCGCCGGCGTCACCCGCGACACCGACCTTGGCCGCGACCTGGGCCGCGCCCAGCTCAACCTCGACGCCCCCTTGCTGGACGGCGGCGAGGGCGTGCTCGGCCTGATCGGCAAGGTCTCCGCCAATCTGAACGGCGAGGTGCGCGAGCTGTCGGACTTCGGGACCCTGACCACGGTCGGCGGCGGCCTGACCTGGTCGCCCGTCGATGCGGTGCGCCTGATCGCCTCGGTCACCGACGAGGACGGCGCCCCCACCGTCTCCCAGCTCGGCGCGCCGGAGACGGTGACGCCCGGCGTGCGCGTCTTCGACTTCACCCGCGGCGAGACGGTGGAGGTGACGCAGATCTCCGGCGGGAACCCGAACCTCTCGGCCGACAACCGCCAGGTCCTGAAGCTCGGCCTGACGCTGAAGCCCCTGGACGACATCGACCTGATGCTCCGCGCCGACTATACGCGCCAGCGCCTGACCGACGAGATCGCGTCATTCCCGGCCGCCACGGCCGAGATCGAGGCCGCCTTCCCCGACCGCTTCGTCCGCGACGCGACCGGCCAGCTGATCCGCATCGACAACCGCGCGGTCAACTTCGCCCGCCACGACACCGAGGAGCTGCGCTGGGGCTTCCACTACAGCCGCAGGTTTTCCAGCCCGACGACGGCCCAGGGCGCCGGCCAGCCCGCCGCCCGCGCCGCGGCCGGCCCGCCCCCCGAAGGCCCGCCCCAGGAGGCGCGTGCGGGCGGCGGGCTGGCCGGCGCCCTGGGCC
>NZ_JACESE010000023.1 GCF_013911965.1 Phenylobacterium sp.
GGCGCGGCGTCGGTCACGGGGGCGGGCGTCCCTTGAGGGCTCAGGGCCGGGCCGGCGCGGCGTCGCCAGGGGCCGGTTCGCCCCCGACGGCTTCGCCGGCGCGGGACTCCACCGCCTCGCGCTCGGCGACGATCCCGTCGAGCTTGGCCTGGGCGGCGGCGATGGCCGCCTGATCGCCGCTGTTGCGGGCGGCCAGCAGCTCCTCGGTGGCCTCCATCTCGCGCACGGGGATCAGGTGGGTGGCGTCGGCGGGCAGGAAGCCGCCGATGGAGATGGCCGAGAGCAGTTCGCGCTCACGCGCCGCCTCGGGCGTGTCGCCCTTGCCGTAGGTGAGGAAGAACTGGCGGATCTTCTCCTTCACCGCCGGATCGAGGTCCTTGCGCCAGACGATGGGGTCTTCCGGCAGCTTGGGCGACTCCCAGATCACCCGGACCTTGTCGGCCACGGTGGGCTGGCCGTTCTGGCGGTTCTGTTCGTCGCGCTCGCGCTGCAGGCGCAGCGCCGTGGAATTGTTGGTCGCCACGTCCAGCACGCCGTTGGCGACGGCGAAGAGGTTGGCCTGGTGGTTGGCCGCCCGCACCTGGGCGAAGCAGGTCTCGGGCTCGATGCCGCGCGGGGCGAACAGATAGGTCATGGGCGCCAGCGTGCCCGAGGTCGACTTGGCGTCGCCGATGCCGAAGTCGAGGCTCCGGTCGCACTTGAGCACGTCTTCCAGCGTCAGGTCCGAACTGGCCGGCACGATCAGGATCGAGCGGTAGCCGTCCTCGCCCGAGGGATCGAAGGTGCGGGCGAAGACCTCGGCGTCGGCCCGGCGGACCGCCTCCAGGCCCGACAGGTTGGAGAACCAGCCCACATCGGTCTGGCCAAAGCGCAGGGCCTCGATCAGGGCGGTGTAGTTGGAGCCGTAGAAGGGCTTCACCGGAATGCCGATCTCCTCCTCCATGTCCGCCAGGATCGGCTTCCAGAAGGTCTCCAGGCTGGTGGAGTTCTCCGTCGCCAGGATGGAGAAGTTGATCACGTCCGGCGTGGCGCCTTCCGTGGTGTCGGACTGCTGGCCGCAGCCGGCGAGCGCGAGCGAGGCGGCCAGGCCGGCGGCGAGGAAGCTGCGGCGGATCATTGCGGGGCTCCTTCCCAGAAGACGTCTTCGAATTCGGGGCCGTAGATGTCGATGAGCTGTTTGCGGGTCAGGCCCTGGGCCGGGCCGTCATAGACGACCTTGCCGGCCTTCAGCGCCACCACCCGGTCGCAGTAGCGCAGGGCGTAGTCCACCTGGTGCAGGGTGACGATCAGGGTCAGCCCGTCGGTGCGGTTGAGGTCGCGCAGGATCTCCATGACCCGGCGCGCCGAGACGGGGTCGAGGGAGGCGACCGGTTCGTCGGCCAGGATGATCTTGGCCTTCTGGACGAGCGCGCGGGCGATGGCGCCGCGCTGCTGCTGGCCGCCGGAGAGGGTGCCCGCCCGCTGGCCGGCGTATTCGGCCACGCCCACCCGGGCGAGCGCGGCCATGGCCGCCTGCTTGGTTTCCGCCGGCCACAGGCCGAGCAGGCCGCGCAGGAAGCCGATGCGGCCCAGCGAGCCGAGGGCGACATTGGTGAACAGGGTCAGGCGGCCCACCAGGTTGAACTGCTGGAAGATCATGCCGACGCGGATGCGCGTCTTGCGCACGTTGCGGTCCACCCGGCCCTCGGCCTGCACCTGGCCGCCGAACGCGTCGATGCGGCCCGGCCCCCTGTCGATGGGGGCGAGACCGCTGATGGCGCGAAGAAGAGTCGACTTGCCCGAGCCCGAGGGGCCGATCAGGGCGATCATCTCGCCGCGCGCCACATCCAGGGAGACGGTGTCCAGCGCCCGGCGGGACCCGAAACTCTTGGACACTTGGCGCACCGACAGGACGGCGGCGTCAGTCATCGATGGCGGCCTATCCCCAGGCGTACGAAAGCGGGACTCATGTCAGGCGACTGTTCGCCGAGCCCCGCGACCGTTTCATGACACGGCCCAGGCCCGGGGGTCCAGCCTCGCGGCCTGCGCCGAAAAGTCTTGGCCGGCCGGGGTTTACATCGGGAGCATATGCCACTATCTCGCAGCGCTCCGGCGGACCCCGTTGTCCTAAGCGCTGCTAACGCCGGATTGGGTTCAACAATCTGTTGGGGGTTGCGTGAGGTGCATACGTACCATACGCCCCTGGACCTGGTCCGTGAGCGGTCACCGGAGCGTCCTGTCGCATTTGCGCGACCGGGCGCCGTGGCCCTAGCGGCCCGCTGGTTCCAGGAAAATTTCAAAGGCGACGTCTTCTACGCCGTGAAGGCCAATCCTTCGCCGTGGGTCCTCGAAACCCTCGCGGCGAACGGCGTGCGGTCCTTCGACGTGGCGAGCCTGCCCGAGGTCGAGCTGGTCTCCCAGCTCGTGCCGGGCGCGCGCATGGCCTTCATGCACCCGGTGAAGAGCCGCCGGGCGATCTCGGCCGCCTATTTCGATCACGGCGTGCGGACCTTCGCCCTCGACACCCATGAGGAGCTGGCCAAGATCCTCGACGCGACGGGTCAGGCGACCGACCTGAACCTGATCGTGCGCCTGGGCGTGGCCGCCGAGGGCGCGGCCTATTCCCTCGCCGGCAAGTTCGGGGTCGACGCCTTCGAGGCGCCGGAGCTGCTGCTGGCGGCGCGCCGCGCCACCAACGAGCTGATGGGCGTCTCCTTCCACGTGGGCAGCCAGTGCATGCGGCCGACCGCCTTCCAGGCGGCGATGACGCAGGCCTCCCGCGCGCTCGTCCGCGCCGGCGTCTTCGCCGACGTGGTGGATGTCGGCGGCGGCTTCCCGTCCATCTATCCGGGCATGATCCCGCCGTCGCTGTCGGACTACATCGCCTCCATCGACCGGGGCTTCTCCGAGATGATGGTCCACGAGACGACCGAGCTGTGGTGCGAGCCCGGCCGGGCGCTCGTCGCGGAATCCTCCTCCGTTCTGACCACGGTGGAGCTGCGCAAGGGCGACGCCCTCTATCTGAACGACGGCTCCTACGGCAGCCTGTTCGACGCCACCCACACCAAGTGGCCCTTCCCGGTGAAGCTGATCCGCCGCGAGGCGGACGGCGCGACCCGCGAGGTCGAAGGCCCGCTGAAGCCCTACCGCTTCTACGGCCCGACCTGCGACTCCCTCGACCACATGCCAGGTCCCTTCTGGCTGCCCGAGGACGTGCGCGAAGGCGACTATGTCGAGATCGGCATGCTGGGCGCCTACGGCGTGGCGATGAACACCCGCTTCAACGGCTTCGGCGACACCGAGACCGTGGTGGTCAATGACCCGCCCATGGCCTCGCTGTTCGGCCTGGCCCCGCGGTCGATCCCCCTGCCGCGGCCGGAAAGCCAGAACGTCGTCAAGCTGTCGCGCGCCCGCGGCAAGAAACGCCGCAGGCGCTAGGCGCGTTCACCCGCGTGACCCCTCAAGGCGCGGCCGGTCGCTCCGTCCCGGCCGCGTCCCTTCACCTATTGGACGGGCGCTCAAGCTCTAGGGATTTCAGAGAATGAACGCTGCCCCGCAGTCCAATCGCAAGGCCGAGCTGCTCTCGACCACCGTCGAGCACGTGGCCATCGACCAGTACGACGCCCGTCCGATCATCGACGCCATGCGTCAGATGAGCTTCACCAGCCGCGACACCGCGCGCGCGGCCGACATCTTCTCCATGGCGCTGGAAGATCCCGGCTGCTCCACCTGGCTGACGCTGGCCGGCTCGACCAGCGCCGGCGGCTGCATGCACATCTACCGCGACATGGTGAAGTACGGCCTGATCGACGCCATCGTCTCGACCGGCGCCTCCATCGTCGACATGGATTTCTTCGAAGCCCTGGGCTTCAAGCACTACCAGGCCAAGGACCAGGTCGACGACCGCGACCTGCGCGCCCTCTATATCGACCGCATCTACGACACCTATATCGACGAGGAAGACCTGCAGACCTGCGACGCCACGATCAAGGAGATCGCGGATTCGCTGGAGCCGCGGCCCTATTCCTCGCGCGAGTTCATCTACGAGATGGGCAAGTGGCTGGCCGCCGGGAACGCCAAGAAGCCCGACAGCCTGATCGAGGTGGCCTATCGCGAGGGCGTGCCGATCTTCTGCCCGGCCTTCACCGACTCTTCGGCCGGCTTCGGCCTGGTCAAGCACCAGGTGGACCGCATGAAGGCCGGCAAGCCCTACATGACGATCGATTCCATCGCCGACTTCCGCGAGCTGACCGACATCAAGATCGCGGCGGGCACCACGGGCCTGTTCATGGTCGGCGGCGGCGTGCCGAAGAACTTCGCCCAGGACACGGTGGTCTGCGCCGAGATCCTTGGGCAGGAAGTCGACATGCACAAGTACGCCATCCAGATCACGGTGGCCGACGTGCGCGACGGCGCCTGCTCGTCCTCGACCCTTCAGGAGGCCTGCTCCTGGGGCAAGGTGGACGTCACCTGGGAACAGATGGTCTTCGCCGAGGCCACCACGGTGGTCCCGCTGATCGCCTCGGACGCCTTCCACCGCGGCGGCTGGAAGGCCCGCGAGCGCCGGCGCTGGAACAAGCTCTTCGAAAAGAAGGCCTGAGAAAGACAAGGAAGGCCCCGCTTCGGCGGGGCCTTTTTTCCTGGCCCGGGATCGCGCCATGATCGGGCCGACGGACAGACGGGGGGAACGTCATGAGATCTGCCATCGCGCTCGCGGCTGCGGCCGCGCTCAGCCTGGCCTGCGCGGCCATCGCCCAGGAACAGGCGCGGCCTTCGGGCTATCTGGACGCCCAGACCCTGCCGCGGGCCGCCGACATCCTGCCCCCGCCGCCGGCCGAGGGAACGCCGCGCGACGCCGCCGACCGCGCCGTCTTCCAGGCGACCCGCGCCCTTGAGGGCTCGCCGCGCTGGGCGCTCGCCCAGAACGACGTGCCGACCGCGCCGGCCGCCATGATGGAGAACTTCGCCTGCGCGCTGGGCGCCGACCTGTCGCCCCAGACCGCGCCGCGCCTGAACCTGCTGATGTCCAAGGTCGGCCTGCAGCTCGGCGCCCAGGTGGCGGCGGTGAAGGACGTCTTCAAGCGGCCCCGCCCCTATCTGCGCGACGCGGGCGCCATCTGCGTCGACCGCAGCCGCGAGCTGGACGAAAGCCCCGACTATCCGTCCGGCCACGCCACCTGGGGCTTCGTCAACGCGCTGATCCTGGCGGAGATGGCGCCCGAGCGGTCCGCCGAGATTCTCGCCCGCGGCCGCGCCTTCGGCGAGAGCCGGGTCGTCTGCGGCGTCCATTCGCCGAGCGCGGTGGAGGCCGGCCGCACCAACGCCGCGGCCCTGGTCGCCGCCCTGCATGCCAGCCCCGACTTCCGCGCCGATTTCGAAGCCGCCCGGGCGGAGGTCGTCGCCGCCCGCGCCAGGGGGCTGGCGGACGCCGGCGCCTGCGCCGCGGAGGCCGAACTCGTGGCGAAAGCGCCCTACTGAGGGCCGCACGGTTTGCGCGCCCCGGCGATCGGGACCATATCGGGCGCATGACAAGCTACAATTCGCCTTCGAGCCTGGAAGCCGGCCTCAAGTGCCGATGCCCGCGCTGCGGCCAGGGCAAGCTGTTCGCGGGCTTCCTCGGCCTGGCGGACAAGTGCGAGGTCTGCGGCCTGGACTACGGTTTCGCCGACCCCGCCGACGGCCCGGCCTTCTTCGTCATGAGCGGCGTGGGCGTGATCGTCGTCGCCGCCTGGGCCTGGTGGGCCATCGCCGCCAACCCGCCCGTCTGGCTGCAGCTGGCCGTGGTCTTCCCCGCCGTCATCGGCGGCTGCCTGGCCACGCTCCGGCCCGTGAAGGCCTGGCTGGTGGCCGAGCAGTTCGTCCACAAGGCCGAGGAGGGCCGCATCGCCTCGCCCGGCAAGCACGGCGAAGGCGGCTTCTGCATCGACCGCCGCGCCACCTCCGACCGCCAGACCGGCGAGCAGCCGTAGGCCCGACCCTTTCGCGGCGGGATTCGTCCTGCCCGCGGCTTGCCTCGCCGCCCCGCCTCCGCATACTCCCGGCCAAAGCTTGAACAAGGGAGCAGCGCCGTGAGCGAGGTGGAGGTTTTTCCGGTCCCCGAGGCCTGGGCCAAGCGGGCGCGCATGGACGCCGCCGGCTATGAGGCCGCCTGCCGGCGGGTCGAGGAAGATCCCGAAGGCTATTGGCGGGAGGTGGCCGGCCGGCTGACCTGGTCCAAGCCCTTCACCCAGGTGAAGGACGTCTCCTTCAACCGGGACGACTTCCGCATCAGGTGGTTCGCCGACGGCGAGCTGAACGTCAGCGTCAACTGCCTGGACCGGCATCTGCCCGAGCGGGCCGACCAGACGGCCATCATCTGGGAGAGCGACGATCCGGAGGTGAGCAACGCCATCACCTATGGCGAACTGCACAAGCAGGTCTGCCGCATGGCCAATGTGCTCAAGGCCAAAGGCGTCAAGAAGGGCGACCGCGTCACCATCTACCTGCCGATGATCCCGGCTGCGGCCGTGGCCATGCTGGCCTGTTCGCGCATCGGCGCCGTCCACTCGGTGGTCTTCGGCGGCTTCTCCCCCGACAGCCTGGCCGGCCGCATCCAGGACTGCGACTCCCGCATCGTCATCACCGCCGACGAGGGCGTGCGCGGCGGCAAGACCGTGCCGCTGAAGGCCAATGTGGACCAGGCGCTGAAGTCCTGCCCGGACGTCAAAGACGTCATCGTCGTCCGCCGCACCAAGGCCGAGGTCAACATGGTGGAAGGCCGCGACGCCTTCTATTCCGACCTGAAGAAGACCGTCTCCGACGCCTGCGATCCGGAGCCGATGAACGCCGAGGATCCGCTCTTCATCCTCTACACCTCCGGCTCGACGGGGAAGCCCAAGGGCGTGCTGCACACCACCGGCGGCTATCTGACCTGGGCGTCGCACACCCACGAGCTCGTCTTCGACTACCGGCCGGGCGAGGTCTTCTGGTGCACGGCCGACGTGGGCTGGGTCACCGGCCACTCCTATGTGGTCTATGGGCCGCTCGCCAACGCCGCGACCACGGTGATGTTCGAGGGCGTGCCCACCTGGCCCGACAATTCCCGCTTCTGGCAGGTGATCGACAAGCACAAGGTGGAGATCTTCTACACCGCGCCGACGGCCATCCGCGCCCTGATGCGCGACGGCGACGAGCCGGTGAAGCGGACGAGCCGCGCCTCGCTGCGCCTGCTCGGCTCGGTGGGCGAGCCGATCAACCACGAGGCCTGGCTCTGGTACCACCGCGTGGTGGGCGAGGGCCGCTGTCCGGTGGTGGACACCTGGTGGCAGACCGAGACCGGCGCCTGCCTGATCTCGCCCCTGCCCGGGGCCACGGCGCTCAAGCCCGGCTCGGCCACCAAGCCCCTGCCGGGGGTCAAGCCGCAGCTGGTGGACGCCGAAGGCCAGGTGCTGGAGGGCGCGACCAGCGGCAATCTCTGCCTGATCGACTCCTGGCCGGGCCAGATGCGCACCGTCTATGGCGACCATGAGCGGTTCATCCAGACCTACTTCACCACCTATCCCGGGAAGTACTTCACCGGCGACGGCTGCCGCCGGGATGAGGACGGCTACTACTGGATCACCGGGCGGGTGGACGACGTCATCAACGTCTCCGGCCACCGGATCGGCACGGCCGAGATCGAGAGCGCGCTGGACGAGCACGAGGCCGTCGTCGAGGCCGCCGTGGTCGGCTTCCCGCACGACATCAAGGGCCAGGGCATCTACGCCTTCGTGACCCTGAAGGCCGACGCGACCGTGACCGACATCCTGGCCGCCGACATCAAGGGCTGGGTGCGTCGCGAGATCGGCCCCTTCGCGGCCCTGGACGCCCTGCAGTTCGCCCCGGCCCTGCCCAAGACGCGCTCGGGCAAGATCATGCGCCGCATCCTGCGCAAGATCGCCGAGAACCAGACCGACCAGCTCGGCGACACCTCCACCCTGGCCGATCCGGCGGTGGTGGACGATCTCGTCAAGAACCGCGTCCAGGTTTGACGCCCGACCTACCCGGGCGTCTGCGCGCGGCGCTGGAGGCGCGGCTGGAGGGCGTCTCCCGCCGCGACCTCGCGGCCCGGGCCGACAGGGTCTCCCGCGCCTATCGCGGCGGGGCGGGTTCGGCCGGGGTGGTTCTGGGGGCCGACGACGCGCTCGCCTATGCCCTGGCCCGCCTGCCGGCCACCTACGCCGCCGACATGGCCGTCTTCGCGGCGACGGCCGAGGCGGCGCCCGACTTCGCGCCCACGACCCTGCTGGACGCCGGCGCGGGTCCCGGCACGGCGAGCTGGGCGGCGGTCGAGACCTGGGGCTCGCTGAAGAGCGCCACCCTGCTCGATGCGAGCCCGCCCTTCCTCGCCCTCGCCCGCGAGCTTGCGGCGGCGGGCGAGGGCGTTCTCGCCGGCGCCGCCTTCCGCCAGGCGGACCTGACCGGCGCAGAGGCGCTGCCGGCCGCGGACCTCGTCGTGGCGAGCTACGCCCTGGCCGAGATCGCGCCGACCGCCCAAGGGGCCCTCATCGACCGGCTCTGGGCGGCCTGCCAGGGGCTGCTGGTCCTGGTCGAGCCGGGCACGCCGGCCGGCTATGAGCGCATCCTGGCGGCCCGTGCGCGCCTGATCGCCGCCGGCGCGACCCTGGCCGGCCCCTGCCCCCATGCGCAGGCCTGTCCGCTGACGCCGCCGGACTGGTGCCACTTCGTCCAGCGCCTGCCCCGCTCCCGCGACCACCGCATCGCCAAGGGCGCCGAGGCCCCTTTCGAGGACGAGAAGTTCATCTGGATCGCCGCCGCGCGGGCCACCGTCGCGGTGACGCCCTTCGAAGCCCGGGTGCTCAGCCCCCCGCGCCAGGCCAAGCCCGGCGTCGACCTGAAGCTGTGCGTGGAGACCGGCGCGTTGGAGCAACGCTTCGTCCCCCGCCGCGACAAGGCGGCCTATGCGCGCGCCCGCCGCCTGGACTGGGGCGACGTGATCTGAGGGGGCGGCCGCCGGCCCTACATCACCCCCAGCCGCTGCAGCCCCCGCAGGTGCAGGTCGCGTTCATGGGCGTGGACGCCCGGGGCGCCGGCGACGACGATCAGCGCCTTCCAGAGCGCCCAGGCCTGCCCCCTGAGCCAGCAGGCGTCGTCCAGGGCGAGGCGCTGGCGGAAGGTCCCGCGGGCGGTCTCATCCAGGACGGTCCAGGCGAAAGCCAGGTCGCAGGCCGGATCGCCCACCCCGCAGGTCCCGAAGTCGATCACGGCGGCCAGCCGGCCGTCCCGGACCAGCAGATTGCCCGGCGCCACGTCCCCGTGGATCCAGACCGGCGGGCGCTCCCAGCGCGTGGCGAGGGCGGCGTCCCACAGGGCCAGGGCCGCGGCGCCGTCGATCTGGTCGCGGAGGGTCGCCACCGCCGCACGGGTCTGACCGTCATAGATCGCCGGATCGCCGCCCCGGTGGAAGTTGTGCGGGCCGGCTGCGGGGCCGTCTGAGGCGTCGATGGCGTGCAGGGCCAGGAGGAAGCCGGCCAGGTCCTGGGCGAGCCGCGCATGGTCGAGGTCTTCGGCGGCGGCGACCGTTTCCCCCTCGATCCAGGCGCAGATCGACCAGGGGAAGGGATAGCCCTGGCCCGGCGCCCCCACCGCGACCGGCGCCGGGATCGGCAGGGGCAGGCCCGGCGCCAGTCGGGGGAGCCAGGTTTGCTCCTTCTCCACCTGGGCGATGTAGTGGGCCGCGGCCGGCATGCGGACCAGCAGATCGGCGCCCAGGCGGAAGGTGCGGTTGTCCCAGCCCCCGGGCCGCACACGGGTCACGGGCAGGCGCGCCCACTGCGGAAACTGGTCGGCCACCAGGGCCGTCACCGTCGCCTCGTCCACCTTGACCCGGTCGGCCATCGCTTCATCCTTCCCCTGCGTCAGGGTTGAAGCCCCCGATCGGCCCGGTCCATGGTCCGCCGCATTCTTTTCGCCCATTCAGAACCACAAAGGGAGGGCCACATGCCCGTCAGCCGCGAAGTCCACCTCGTTCAGCGCCCCAGCGGCATGCCGCGCGAGGACGAATTCCAGATCGTCGAGACCAACGTCCCCGACGCGGCCGACGGCCAGGTGCTGGTCCAGAACCTCTACATGTCGGTCGACCCGGCCATGCGCCCGCGCCTGACGGCCGGCCAGGAGCTGAACGAGGCCATGATGGGCGGGGCGCTGGGCCGCGTCGTCCAGTCCAAGCACGGCGACTTCGCCGTCGGCGACCTGGTCTCCAACCGGCTGGGCTTCCGCGAGTACTTCGTCTCCGACGGCAAGGGCCTGTCGAAGCTGACGCCGGCCGAGGGCCTGCCGCTCACCGTCCACATGCACGCGCTCGGCATGACCGGCTTCACGGCCTATGGCGGCATCCTCTTCATCGGGGCGCTGAAGGAGGGCGAGCAGGTCTTCGTCTCCACCGCCGCCGGCGCGGTGGGCTCGGTCGCCGCCCAGATCGCCAAGATCAAGAACTGCTACGTGGTCGGCTCCACGGGCTCGGAGGACAAGGCCGCCTGGCTGCGCGACGAGGTCGGGCTGGACGCGGTGATCAACTACAAGACGCAAGCCATCCGCCAGGCCCTGGAAGAGGCGACGCCCAAGGGGATCGACGTCTATTTCGAGAATGTCGGCGGCGAGCACCTGGAGGCCGCCCTGCGCCGCATGAACACGCTGGGCCGCATCCCGGTCTGCGGCATGATCTCGGGCTATAACGAGGGCCAGGCGCCGGTGCGCAATCTTTCTAACATCATCTATTCGCGGGTGATGCTGCGCGGCTTCGTCGGCACGGACTTCATGCACCTGCAGCCCGACTTCCAGCGCGACATGGCCGGCTGGCTGCGCGAGGGCAAGATCAAGTACCAGGAGACGGTGATGGACGGCATCGCGTCCGCGCCCAAGGCCCTGATCGGCCTGATGGAGGGCGCCAACACCGGCAAGATGCTGGTCAAGCTGGCGGACTAGAGGGCGCCTGAGACCCCCTCAGTCGCTTCGCGACAGCTCCCCCTGGCAGGGGGAGCATCTTCGCACGGCGCTCGCCAAAACCGCTGCGCAGATCCTCCCCCTCAGCGAGGGGGAGGTGGCCCGGAGGGCCGGAGGGGGCCTGCCGCCTGCCCGCCCCCCAAGCCGCCCTCGCCCTCAGGCCGGCTCGGCCTTGAGCGCGGCGATCCGCGCCTCGCGCAGGGCCGAGCGGCGGACCTTGCCGGCGTCGTCGCGCAGGGGCTCGTCCACGAACTCGTAGGTGCGCGGCTGCTTGTAGGTGACGAGGCGCCCGGCCAGGTGGGCGCGCAGCTCGTCTTCCGTGGTCGGCCGGCTCACCTGGACGATGGCGTGGATCTTGTTGCCCAGGTCGTCGTCGGGAATGCCGATGACGGCGCAGGACTGCACGCTCTCGAACTCTTCGAGCGCCGCCTCGATCTCGGCCGGATAGACGTTGGAGCCGCCCACCAGGATCATGTCGGTGCGCCGGTCGGCCAGATAGAGATAGCCGTCCTCGTCGAACCAGCCGATGTCGCCCAGGCTTTCCCAGCCGCCGGGCAGGGTCTTGGCCGTGGCGCCGACATAGCGGTAGCTCGGCGGCGCGCCTTCCGGCCGGCGCATGTAGATCTCGCCCACCTCGCCGGGGGGCAGCGGCTTTCCGTCCTCGCTCATGGCGACCATCTCGCCCATGCGCACCTTGCCCACCGAGCCGCGATGGGCGAGCCACTCGGTCCCGGAAATGACGGTGGAGGCCTGGGCTTCGGTGCCGGCGTAGAGCTCCTGGATCACCTCGCCGCCTAGCCAGTGGATGAAGGCCTCCTTCAGCCAGGGCGGGCACGGCGCGGCCAGGTGCCAGAGGGTCTGCAGGGAGGAGAGGTCGTAACGACCCCGCGTTTCCTCGGGCAGATGCCAGATCCGGTTCATCATGGTCGGCACCATGTAGATCCAGGTGGCCTTCCATCGCTCGATCTCGGCCAGGGTCTTTTCGGGATCGAACCTCGGCATCACCACCAGGTGGGCGCCCATGTTCATGGCCGACATCATCATGCCGAAGCCGGCGTTGTGATAGAGCGGCGCCGGCAGGAGGGCGATGGAGTCCGAGCGCAGCTGCCAGCCGCCGACCTCGGGGATCTCCTTCACCGTCACGCCGGGCTGGCCCGACAGGATCAGCTTGGGCCGTCCCGTCGAACCGCCGCTGGTCGGCGCCTTGGAGACGGGCGCAATGGCGTCGGGCAGGTCGCTGTCGTCGTCGGACTTCGCCGCGATCGCCTCGACGCCCACCAGCGGCCGGTCGATGGCGTGGTCGAAGGCGGCGATGACGATCGGCGTCCGGGCCAGCTCCATGATCGCCTCGAGCTCGGCCTTCGGGAGGCGGAAGGAGACCGGCTGCGGCGTGGCGCCGATCTTCCACAGCGCCCAGCAGGCCTCGACGAAGCCGATGCTGTTGGGCAGGCCGAGGGTCACGAGGTCGCCGTGCTTCACCCCCAGGGCCTGCAGGCCGCGGGCGATGCGGTTGGTCCGGCGATGGAATTCGCCATAGGTCCGCGTCTCGTCCCCGCAGGAGACGGCGGGCGCCTCGGGCTTTTCGGCGGCGAGCTGGGCCAGGCGCGCGCCCAGCGAGATGGTCTCTTCGGCCATGCGGTCTCTTCCCTTGAAATATGAAGCCGCAGCTCGTTCGCCGTCCGCGGTCTCTATGAAATGGTATGCCGCCCAATGGCGCGGCGGCGGGCCTCAGTTTCCTCCCGCAGGCGCCGGCATGGCAAGGCCCTGGAAGATCATGCCCGCGCCCGATATGAGCGGGGCGAACGCCGCCAGCCCGAGGGAAGCCCCATGTCCGCCATCTCCACCGCCGATCTCTCCGACGCGAACGAGGGCGCGGCCCAGGTCCTGCGTCTGCAGATGCGCGACCTCGGGGGACGGCGGGCCTTCTCCGGGCCGATCCGGACGGTGCGCTGCCACGAGGACAATTCCAAGGTGAAGGCCGTGCTGGCCGCCCCGGGCGAGGGGGCCGTCCTGGTGGTCGACGGCGGCGGCTCGCTGAACTGCGCCCTGGTGGGCGACATGATCGCCGAGGGCGCGGTGAAGAACGGCTGGGCGGGCGTGGTGGTCCACGGCGCGGTGCGCGACGCGGCCGTCCTCGCCACGCTCGACCTGGGCGTCAAGGCGCTCGGGACCATGCCGCTGCGCAGCGTGCGCCGGGACCAGGGGGAGACCGACGTGATCGTCGCCTTCGGCGGCGTGATCTTCACGCCCGGCGATCGCCTGTACGCCGACGAGGACGGCGTCGTGGTGCTGCCGGCCTAGTCCACGACCTTGAAGCGGCCCTTGTCGAAGAAGCGCAGCACCTGGTCGAGTTCGTGCCCCCGGCGCAGGACCATGCCGCCCTGGCCGATGACGGCCCAGGCGCCCTGGCGCCGCGACAGCGCCGGGCGCTTCTCGATGCGGTAGAGGGGCGCTTCGGAGGCGCGGCGAAAGACGGAGAAGGCGCACGCCTCGCGGCCCGGTTCGATGGAATAGTCCCGCCACTCGCCGGCGGCGACCATGCGGCCATAGAGGCTGAGCAGGCGCTCGAACTCGCGGCGATGGAAGAAGATGGGACCGGCCTGCCGGCCCGGCGCGTGCGGATCGTTGGCGGACGGATCGATGGCCATCGCCGCGAGCGTGACTCAAACCGGCGGCGAATGCGAGGGGTGTTTGCAGCGCCGCGGCCGCGAAAAGCCCCCGCCGACACGCCGCGAAAAGACCTTATTTCGGTCCAGCGCCCGCCTGTTTGGGCTTCGATATTGAGAGCGTCGGTTGATCGGGACCACGTGGTTCCGGATCCTGAACAGCCCCCCCAGCCCCCCTGGGACTCCGGGCCTCGGTCAGCCGGCGTCATTCCCCTTCCCCTGAGAAGGCCCGCGCGGACCCCTGCCCCACTCCACCGCGCGGGCCTTTTTCGTGCGCGTTCCTCGGGACGGCTGCGGGCCCGTCGCGTCATGCTCGCCCTTGTGGCGCGCATCCCTGTCGAGGGCGGCCGCGAGCGTCACAGGGGATTCCCGGCGCAAGGCCGGGAATGACGGAAAGAAGAGTCCTGGAAAGACCCCGCACCCCTCAGGGGCGGGCGAGCATGGTCTCGCGGGGCTTGGCGCCCAGGATGCGGCCGCCCTTGGCCGCCTGGACGATGACGAGCGTCTGCAACCCGTCCTCCGGCGCCTCGGGCACCGCATAGGCCGTCGGCCGGCCGCGCCAGGCGCCCAGGCGGACGATCTGGCGCACCACGTTGCGCTGCTCCAGCGTCTGGCCCTTGTTCTCGCCCTTCCTGACCTGCACCTCGCGCGGGCGCGGATCGTAGCGCACCAGCCAGACCTCGCCGCCCCCGCGGGGTGCGGGGCCGGAACCCACGTCCACCCGGCGCGGGCCGATAAACTGGATGTCCGGCGCCGGCGGCCGGCTGCGCAGCGCCTCGTCCAGCAGCGCCTCGGCCTTGTCGGCCTCGGCGGCCGAGGTCTCCAGGGCGCCGTTGATGACGATCTGCGGCGTGTAGGGCTCGCGCAGGGAGAGCTGGTTCAGATAGGCCCGCTGCCGTTCGGCGAACTCCGGCTGGGCGAAGGTGTCGGCCCAGCCCAGATAGTCCCAGTAGTCGACCGCGAAGGTCAGCGTCACCACCCCGGGACGGTCGGCCAGTTCATTGACGAAGGCGTTGGCCTCCGCGCAGGCGGCGCAGCCCTGGGCGGTATAGACCTCGACGATCACCGGCGGCTTGGCCGCGGCGGCGGCGACCGGGGTCGCGAGCAGGCAAAGGGCGGCGAAGGCGGCGCGGATCATGCGCGCGCAATAAAGCGGACTTGCCGGCTTTGCGCGTCTCAACAACGTGTGAGCGATAAGCGACATAAGCGCCGTTTCCGAGCGTTTTCAGGGTCCCTCAATGAAAAGGGGCCGCGACGATCGCCGCGGCCCCCGTTCAACCCGCAGGTGCGGCGGCTCAGTCCTGGGCCGCCAGGTTGCGCAGCACGTAGTTCAGCACGCCGCCGTTCTTGAAGTACTCGAGCTCGGTCGGCGTATCGATGCGGCAGCGGACCGGGAAGCGGGCCACGCGGCCGTCGCCGGCGCGGTAGAGCTCGACGGTCAGCTGCTTGCGGGGCGACAGGTCCTGCAGGCCGCGGATCGAGACGATCTCCTCGCCGGTCAGGCCGAGCTTCTGCCAGCCTTCCTGGGTGAACTGCAGCGGCAGCACGCCCATGCCGACCAGGTTCGAGCGGTGGATCCGCTCGAAGCTCTCGGCGATCACCGCGCGGACGCCCAGGAGCTTGGTGCCCTTGGCCGCCCAGTCGCGCGAGGAGCCGGTGCCGTATTCCTTGCCGGCGAAGACCACCAGCGGGCGGCCTTCGGCCTGGTAGCGCATGGCCGCGTCGTAGATCGACATGACCTCGCCGGTGGGGAAGTGCTTGGTGACGCCGCCTTCGATCTCCGGGGTCAGCTTGTTGCGGATCCGGATGTTGGCGAAGGTGCCGCGCATCATGACTTCATGGTTGCCGCGGCGCGCGCCGTAGGAGTTGAACTCCGACTGCGGCACCTGATGCTCGCGCAGATACTCGCCGGCGGGCGAGGTCAGCTTGATCGAGCCGGCCGGGCTGATGTGGTCGGTGGTGATGGAGTCGCCGAAGACGCCCAGGATGCGGGCCTCGACGATGTCGGTGACCGGGGCCGGCTCCATGCCCATGCCCTCGAAGTAGGGCGGGTTCTGGACGTAGGTGGAGCCCATGTCCCAGGCGTAGGTCTGGCCGCCGGCCACCTTGATGCCCTGCCAGGCCTTGTCGCCCTTGAAGACGTCGGCGTAGCGGGTGGCGAACATCTTGTCCGTCACGTGCTTGCGCTGCAGGGCGGTGACTTCCTCGTTGGTCGGCCAGATGTCGCGCAGATAGACGGGCTGGCCGTCCTTGCCCTCGCCGATCGGGTCGTTGGCGAGGTCGATCTGCATCGAGCCGGCGAGCGCATAGGCCACCACCAGCGGCGGCGAGGCCAGGTAGTTGGCGCGCACGTCGGGGTTCACGCGGCCTTCGAAGTTGCGGTTGCCCGAGAGCACCGAGCAGGCCACCAGGTCGCCCTTCTGCACCGCCTCGGAGATCGGCTCCGGCAGCGGGCCGGAATTGCCGATGCAGGTGGTGCAGCCGTAGCCGACCAGGTTGAAGCCGAGCGCATCCAGCGACTTGGTCAGGCCCGCGCTCTTCAGATAGTCGGTGACCACCTGCGAGCCGGGGGCCAGCGAGGTCTTCACCCAGGGCTTCACCTTCAGGCCCTTCTCCACCGCCTTCTTGGCCACCAGGCCGGCGGCGATCAGGACCGAAGGGTTGGAGGTGTTGGTGCAGGAGGTGATGGCGGCGATGACCACGTCGCCGTGGCCGACGTCGAAGTTCTCACCGGCCACCGGCACGCGCTCGCCCATGGACTCGCCCTTGCCGAAGTCCTTGGCGAGCGCTTCCTTGAACTCCGCCGCGGCGTTGGTCAGCAGGACGCGGTCCTGCGGGCGCTTGGGCCCGGCGAGCGAGGGGACGACCTCGGACAGGTCGAGCTCGAGGGTGTCGGTGAACACCGGGTCCGGATCGGACTCCTCGCGCCACATGCCCTGGGCCTTGGCGTAGGCCTCGACCAGGGCGACGCGGTCGGCGTCGCGGCCGGTGGCGGCCAGATAGTCGATGGTCGCCCGGGTGATCGGGAAGAAGCCGCAGGTGGCGCCGTATTCCGGGGCCATGTTGGCGATGGTCGCCTGGTCTTCCAGGGTCATGTTCGCCAGGCCGGGGCCGTAGAATTCGACGAACTTGCCGACCACGCCCTTCTTGCGGAGCATCTGGGTGACGGTCAGCACCAGGTCGGTGGCGGTCGAGCCTTCCGGCAGCTTGCCGCTCAGCCGGAAGCCGATGACCTCGGGGATCAGCATCGGGATCGGCTGGCCGAGCATGGCGGCCTCGGCCTCGATGCCGCCGACGCCCCAGCCGAGGACCGACAGGCCGTTGACCATGGTGGTGTGGGAATCGGTGCCCACCACGGTGTCCGGATAGGCGACGGTCGAGCCGTCGATCTCGTTCGTCCAGACGGTCTGGGCGAGGTATTCCAGGTTCACCTGGTGGCAGATGCCGGTGCCGGGCGGCACGACGCGGAAGTTGTTGAACGCCGAGGAGCCCCAGCGCAGGAAGCGGTAGCGCTCGATATTGCGCTCGTACTCGCGCTCGACGTTCTCGCCGAAGGCCTTGGACGTGCCGAAGTAGTCGACCATGACAGAGTGGTCGATGACCAGGTCGACGGGGTTCAGCGGATTGATCTTCTCGGGGTTGGCGCCGAGCTTGGTCATGGCGTCGCGCATGGCGGCCAGGTCGACCACGGCGGGCACGCCGGTGAAGTCCTGCATCAGGACCCGGGCCGGGCGGAAGCTGATCTCGTGCTCCTTGGCGCCCCTGTTGTCGAGCCAGGCGGCGACGGCCTTCAGGTCGTCCTCGCCCACCGACACGCCGTCCTCGTTGCGCAGCAGGTTCTCCAGCAGAACCTTCATCGAGACGGGAAGCTTGGAAATTCCGGTCAGTCCGGCGTCTTCCGCAGCGCTCAGGCTGTAGTAGACGTAGGTCTTGTCGCCCACCGTCAGTTCGCGGCGGGTCTTCAGGCTGTCGATGGACGCCATCCTAAAGGATCCTCTCTCTGTTCACGGCCGCCCAACGACCGCCCCCGGGATCGCGCGCTCAACGGGAGGGACCCACAGCGTCCAGCCCAGCGCCGCGTACGCCCCCTCGGGTGGCGACGGCCGCGCGTGTCATAGACCCGCGCGAAAGCCTCGTCCATGACGGCGACAGGGACATTTTGCAGACGGGCCAGTTGTTCGTGAAGGTGACGGGGTGATCACCCAGGTTTCGATCCAGTCGCTGGCCCTCTCGCGCGGCGGGCGTCAGTTGTTCTCGCGACTTATTCTCAAGTTTGACCGCGGCGAGGCCGTGGCCCTGACCGGCCGCAACGGCGCGGGCAAGACGAGTCTGCTGCGCGCCGTCGCCGGCCTGATCGCGCCGGATTCCGGCGACATCGGCTTCGGCGGGCTCGATCCGGCCGAGGCGCGCGAACACATGCATCTGCTGGGTCATCTCGACGGGCTGAAGAGCGGCCGCACGGCCCGCGACGAACTTTCCTTCTGGACCCGCTTCGCCGGCGGAACCGAGGACGCGGCGGCCGCGGCCGCCGAGCGGCTGGAGCTCGCCCGCCTGCTGGACCTGGAGGTCCGCCGGCTGTCGGCGGGGCAGAAGCGGCGCCTGGCGCTCGCCCGGCTGCTCGCCGCGCCGCGGCCGCTCTGGCTGCTGGACGAGCCGCTCAGCCCGCTGGACGCCGAATGGCGGGCCCGCTTCGGCGAGATCATGGGCGAACACCTGGCCGGCGGCGGCCTGATCCTGGCCGCCGTCCACGATCCCCTGCCGATTCCGGCCCGCGGCGTGGAGATCGGCCGATGAGCCGGCTCTCCGTCCTGCTCGCCCGCGAGACCGCGCTCGCCTGGGGCCGCGGCGGCGGCCCCCTGGTGGCGGTGGGCTTCTACGCCGGCGTCGCCACCCTCCTGCCGCTCGCCGTGGGTTCGGAGCCCGAGCGGCTGGCCGCCGTCGCGCCCGGCGCGGCCTGGGTGGCCCTGGCGCTGGCCGCGCTCCTGTCGCTGGACCGCCTGTTCGAGCGCGACTTCGAGGACGGGGCGCTCGACCTGCTCACCCTGTCCGCGGTCCCGCTGGAGCTCGTCTGCGCCGCCAAGTGCCTGGCCCAGTGGCTGGCCACGGGCCTGCCCCTGGCGCTCGCCGCGCCGCTGGCGGCCATCGCGCTCGGGGCGGAGCCCCGCCTCGCCCCGCTGGTCCTGGCCTGCGCGGCGCTTGGCGGCCTCGCCTTTTCCTTCACCGGCGGCATCGGGGCGGCGCTCAGCCTCGGCGCACGCCGCGGCGGCCTGCTGACGGCGGTGATCGTCCTGCCTCTCTTCGTGCCGCCGGTCATCTTCGGCGGCGGCGCCCTGGCGGCTTTCGCCGGCGGCCTGCCCTGGAGCGCAGGCTTCGCCCTGCTCGGCGCCTACGCCGCCGCCGCCGCCGCCCTCGGCCCGCTGGCCATGGCCGCGGCCTGCCGCAACGCGCTGTCCTGAGGCTTCCCGTTCGCGCCCCAGGGTCGGGACCGCGACGGAATCCCCGGGCTCCCGCGTGCAAGGTCTCGAGAGGGGCGACATGCAATCGAGGAAGACCCTGATGAGAACCTTCAAGACCTTCGCCGCCGCCGGCGGCGCCGTCGCGATCCTGGCGCTGGGCGCCGCCGCCCAGGCCCAGCAGCCGCCCGCCCCGGGGGGCCAGCGCCCGCCCATGGAAGGTCGCCAGCGCCCGGATCCGGCCGAGATGGGCGCCCACATGGCCGAGCGCATGACCGCCGTCCTGCAGCTCACCCCGCAGCAGAAGCCGGCCCTGGACGCCTTCCTCGCGGCCATGGCCCCGCCGGAAGGCGCCCGCCAGGACCGCCGGAAGGACATGGCCGAGATGCGCGGCATGACCACGCCCCAGCGGCTGGACGCCATGGCCGCCCGCATGGCCGAGCGCCAGCAGGCCTTCGCCCGCCGCGCCGAGGCGACCAAGCGCTTCTACGCCCAGCTGACGCCCGCCCAGCAGAAGGCCTTCGACGCCCTCGGCCCCATGGGCCGCGGCATGGGACCGGGCATGGGGCCGGGCAAGGGCCCCGGCATGGGTCACGGCGGGATGGGCCACGGCGGCATGGGCCCGGGCGGCCACAGCCGCGGACGGTAGGCGCCGCCGCGCCGGGGCGCGGCCGAGGGCTCTCCTTCCAGGAGGAGGGCCGCCCGCGGGCGCCGGCGCCTCGGATCACCAGGACGTGCAGGCGCACCTTTGGCGCGAAGCATTCCCTTTTCCGCAGAACGCGCCTATACGGAATATCGAACACCGCCCGGCCGAAAGGCCGGGCGCCGTCGTTTCTGGAGTACGGCCATGACCGACATCTTGATGCCCAAGGCGACCGCCGTCTGGCTGGTCGACAACACCTCGCTCACCTTCGAGCAGATCGCCGACTTCTGCGGCCTCCATCCGCTGGAGGTCCGGGGCATCGCCGACGGCGAGGTGGCGCGCGACATCCGCGGCGCCGATCCCATCGCCAACGGCCAGCTCTCGCGCGAGGAGCTGGACGCCGCGCAGAAGAACGCCGCCTATCGCATGAAGGCCCAGAAGAGCCGCCATGCGGAGCTGCTGAAGCCGACCAAGAAGGCGCCGCGCTACACGCCCGTGTCGCGCCGCCAGGACCGGCCGGACGCCATCGCCTGGTTCCTGCGCAACCACCCGGAGGTGCCGGACAGCCAGATCGCGCGCCTCCTGGGCACGACCAAGGCGACGATCGACCAGATCCGCAACCGCACCCACTGGAATTCGGCCAACATCAAGCCGGTCGACCCGGTGACCCTGGGTCTCGCCAGCCAGCTGGAGCTGGACGCCGTCGTGCGCAAGGCGGCCGAGAAGAAGGCCAAGGAAGACGACAAGCTGAAGGCCGAGGGCTTCGAAGGTCCTTCCCTTCGCCCGGCCTCCGAGACCGGCGCCTTCGTCGAGGATTCCGACCAGCCCGAGTATGAGGGCGCCGAGCACGCGCCCCAAGCCGGGGTCGAGGCCGACGAGGACTGAACGGTCCCTGGCAGGCTGCGCCGTGACGAGAAAGGCCCGCGCGTCGCGCGGGCCTTGTTCGTTTCCGGACCTAGTGGGTCGAACGCCGAAGCGTC
Organism: Phenylobacterium sp.; assembly: GCF_013911965.1. Classification (GTDB taxonomy): domain Bacteria; phylum Pseudomonadota; class Alphaproteobacteria; order Caulobacterales; family Caulobacteraceae; genus Phenylobacterium. Next base: position 20,702 of record NZ_JACESE010000023.1, read on the forward strand.
TCCATCTCTTCCTTGAGGCGCAGCTTTCGGCGCTTCATTTCCTGGACCCGGAGATCGCTTCCAGCGGGGCTTCGCATTTCGTCCTGGATCGCCTTTTCCAGAGTCTCGTGGCGGGATCCCAGCTCGCGGATGCGGGCGTCGACGGCCATAGGTACGCCTCCTCTGTGTTATGGACCTGACAACTGAACACCCCCTACGCGGAGGTGTCAGATCAAATATGATTGCGTGATGGTTGGCCCGCGGTAACCGCCGGGCGATTGAGCGGAGGGTGGGGCGGAATGTCGCAAATCGACCGGACGCCCGGCGAGCGGCCCCGGCTGGTCATCGGACTGACGGGGGCCAGCGGCGTGGCCTACGGCCTGCGGGCGCTGGACGCCTGCCGGGATCTGGGGGTCGAGAGCCATCTGGTGATCAGCCGCTCGGCGGCCCTGACCCTTGCCCAGGAATCGGGCGCCACGGTCGCCGAGGTCAACGCCCGGGCCGATGTGGCCTATCGGGCCGGCGACGTCGGCGCGGCCATCGCCTCGGGCTCCTTTCCGACGCTCGGCATGCTCGTCGCCCCCTGCTCGGTGCGGACGATGAGCGAGATCGCCACCGGCGTGACCTCGTCCCTGCTCACCCGCGCCGCCGACGTGACGCTGAAGGAGCGCCGGCCGCTGGTGCTGATGGTGCGCGAGACGCCGCTGCACCTGGGCCACCTGCGCACGATGGTGAAGCTGGCCGAGATGGGCGCCGTCATCGCCCCGCCCCTGCCGGCCTTCTACGCCAAGCCGCTGACCATCGAGGAGATGATCGACCAGTCGGTGGGGCGCAGCCTGGACCTCTTCGGCCTCTCCTGGCGGCCGGTGAAGCGCTGGGGCCGCGACGTGGGGCCCATCCAGGGCGAGGACTGAGGCCCATGGGGATCTGGGAGTGGGCCCTGGCCATCTACGGACAGGAGGGCGTCAGCGCCGCGGCGCTGGAGCTGCAGGACGCCCACGGCCAGAACGTGCCCTTCCTGCTGTGGGCGGTCTATGCCGAGGCCGGCGATCCCGACCGGCTGGCGCAGGCCGCCGACCTCGCGCGGCGGTGGGAGAGCGCGGCGGTGAAGCCCCTGCGGGCCGCGCGGCGGGCGCTTAAGCCGCCGCTCCTCGGAGTGGCCGAGGCCGACCGCGAAGATCTGCGCGAGACGGTCAAGGCCGCCGAGCTGCGGGCCGAGCGCATCCTGCTCGAGGCTCTGGACCGGCAGGCCGGCGGATCGCGGGACGGGGCCTCGACCCTGGAGGCGCTGAAGGCCGCCGCGCGGGCCTGGGGCGCGCCGGCGCCGGAGACGGCCCTGGCGGCGCTCGCCGGCGCCCTGCGCCAGGCGGGGGCATAAGGCCGCCTTTACCGGTCTGACGCAAAACCGGAAGATGTTGAGCATTCCGGCTGAGGCGCCGGGATGGGGGGTGGCGATGAACGACTTCGGACCAGGCGACAGTCCCGACCGGGACGAAATGCTGCGGGCCCGCCTGGCCGAGGCGCGGCAGGAGCACGCGGATCTGGACGTCGTCGTCCAGGCGCTGGCGGCCATGCCGACGCCGAACCTGGGCGTGCTGGGGCGTTTCAAGCGCAAGAAGCTCGCCCTGAAGGACGAGATCGCCGCTCTGGAAGATCAGCTCACGCCCGACATCATCGCCTGACGCCGCAGGCGGCTCAGGCGGCTCAGGCGGCCTTCTTGGCCTTCTTCTTCTTCTTTTCGGCCTTCGCCTTCTTGGGCTTGTCGGCCTTGGCCTTTTCGGGCTTCGGCGCCTTGGGCTCGACCGGCGCCTCGCCCGCCTCGCCGGCCTGGACCAGCTGGCGCAGCTGGGCGACGAAGGCTTCGCGCTTGGAGCCGCCGATCAGGCCGAGCACCCGGGCGTCGGCCGCCGCCATGCGCGGCTTGGCGGCGGTCAGGGCGGCGCGGCCCGCCTCGGTCAGGCGCACGGCGTTGGCCCGGGCGTCGGCGGTGGAGCGCTCGCGCGCCAGCAGACCCTTGGCGATCATCCGCGCGGCCATGTCGGCCAGGGTCGAGCGGTCGATGCCGGTGGCGCGGACGAGGTCGGTCTGGGTCAGCCCCTCCTGCGCCTCAACGGCGGCCAGCACGGCGTACTGGCGCTGGGTCAGGGGATCGTCGCCGAACTCCTCGGCATAGATGTCGAGCGAGACCTGCAGCGCCCGGTGGAGCAGATGGCTGGGGGAATCGTCGAGGGCGCCGGCGGCGCCCGCCGGCGCAGCGACCTGATCGCTCTTGGTCTTGGCCATGGGCCCGCCTCCCACCCGCCGATTCACGTCACGGGGGAGATTACAGTCCTTGTGCGTCGCTTTGACGACGGAACATCCGTGGGCGGCAGGTCGCCGCCTGACCGGCTCAGTCGGCGGGCGGCGGGGGCGGGACCTCGGCCTTGCGCATGTGCTTCATCATCAGCGGAACCTGGGCGAAGGAGAAGACGAGCCCCAGGATCATCAGGCCGGGCATGCGGAAGAGGACCCAGACCTCGTTGGACTGGGTGCGCCAGACCACCTCGTTGAGGGCCGCGACGGCCAGGAAGTAGAGGCCGTAGTTGATCGTCAGCTTGCGCCAGGCCTCGTCGGGCATGGCGAGGGCCGAGCCGATCATCATCTTCAGCGGGCTCTTGCCGAAGGCCAGCGCCCCCAGCAGCACGCCGCCGAAGATGGCGTTCATGATGGTCGGCTTGATCTTCACGAAGGTCTCGTCCTGGAAGATCAGGGTGAGGGTCCCGAAGAAGAGGGCCGCCCCGCCGGAAATGGCCGGAATGGGGGCGATCCGCCGCTCCAGCGCCAGGCCGATCAGCAGGGAGACGGCCGAGCCGCCCACCAGCCACCAGGTGGCCGCCACCAGGTCGCGGCCGGTGAAGGCGAAGAAGCCGACCAGGAAGGCGATCAGCCCGCCATAGTCGACGGTGAAGCGGACGGCGCGGTGGGCGCCGGGCGACAGCCTCATTGGTCCTCCAGTCCGACCAGGGAGCGGGCGAAGGCGCGGGGATCGAAGGGCTGCAGGTCGTCGACGCCTTCGCCGACGCCGATCAGCTTGATGGGGCTGTCCGAGGCCTGGGCCACCGGCACCAGCACGCCGCCGCGGGCCGTGCCGTCCAGCTTGGTCATGACGATGCCCGAGACGCCGATCTGGTTGCCGAAGATGTTCTCCTGGGCGAGCGCGTTGCGCCCCACCGTGGCGTCCAGCACCAGCAGGGTCTCGTGCGGGGCCTCGGGATCGATCTTCTTCAGCACCCGGTTGATCTTCAGGAGCTCCTCCATCAGGCCCGCCTTGTTCTGCAGGCGCCCGGCGGTGTCGATGAGGACCACGTCATAGGCCTCGGCCCGGGCGCGCTCATAGGCGTCGAAGGCCAGGCCCGCGGCGTCGGAGCCGGTCGGGCGGGACATGAAGTCGGCGCCGGCCCGGTCGGCCCAGACCGACAGCTGCTCGACGGCGGCGGCGCGGAAGGTGTCGCCGGCCACCACCAGCACCTTGGCCCCGCGGCGGACGAGGTCGACGGCGATCTTGCCGAGCGTGGTCGTCTTGCCCGATCCGTTCACGCCGATGAACAGGACGACATAGGGCTTCGGACCCGAAAGGGGCGCGAACTCGCCGCGCCGGGGGGCGAGCTCGTCGCCGATGGCGCGGGCCAGCGCCTCCTTGATCTCCGCCTCGTCGACGCTCTTGCCGAAGCGCTCGGCGGCGAAGGCCTGGGTGATCCTGGCGGCCGACCGGGGGCCCAGATCGGCCTCGATCAGCATCTCCTCCAGCTCGTCCAGCTTGGCCTGGTCGAGGGGCTGTTTGACGAAGCTGGAGACCACCTGCTCGGACATCTGCCGCGACGAGCGCGACAGGCCGTCGGTCAGGCGCTGAAACCAGCCTTTCTTCTGTTCCGTCATGTCTCGCCTTCTAGACGGGGCGGCCCGATTTGTCGCGGTCTTCTCCCACGTCGCAGGCGTGGGGGCGGATCTGGAGCCGGCGCGAACGGGCGGGCGACTGCGGCTTCTGCGTCTCTTGCTCGGGCGGGCGCGGCCGGGCTAATTGCGGCCCCATGATCCCGGCCCCGGCCTTCCTGTCCAATCCCGAGCGGTTCATGGCCTTTTCGCGCTGGGCCGCGCCCATGTTCGGCGCGATCGCGGCCGCGCTGGCGCTCGCCGGCCTCTATCTCGGCTTCGCCGCGCCGGAGGACTACCAGCAGGGCGACACGGTGCGGATCATGTTCATCCATGTGCCGGCCGCCTGGATGAGCCTCTTCTGCTACGCCTGCCTGGGCGGCGCGAGCTTCCTGGCGCTGGTCTTCCGCCATGCCCTGGCCGACGCCGCGGCCCAGGCGGCCGCGCCGCTGGGGGCGGGCTTCACCCTGCTGGCCCTGGCCACCGGCTCGCTCTGGGGCCGGCCCATGTGGGGGGCCTGGTGGGTGTGGGACGCGCGCATGACCTCGGTGCTCGTCCTCTTCCTCTTCTATGTGGCCTATATCGCCCTGCGCGCGGCCATGGACGACGAGGCCAAGGCGGCCCGCGCCGGCGCCATTCTGGCGCTGGTCGGCCTGGTCAACCTGCCGATCGTCAAGTTCTCGGTGGACTGGTGGAACAGCCTGCACCAGGGCGCCTCGGTCTTCCGCGCCGACGGGCCGACGGTGGCGCCGGTCTTCCTCTGGCCCCTGCTGCTCATGGGCCTGGCCTATATGGCCGCCTTCGGCTCCCTCTGGCTCGTCCGCATCCGGGGCGAGGTCTGGCGCCGCCGGGCCGAGGCGCTGGCGCTCCGCGCCGCGAGGGCCTGACGCGATGCTCGATCTCGACGCCGGCGCCTATGCGGCCTTCGTCTGGCCGTCCTTCGCGATCACCGCGCTGGTCTTCGCCCTGATGGTGGGAAGCTCGCTGAACCACGCCCGCCACTGGCGCCGCCGGACCGAGGCCCTGCGCCAGATCACCGAAAAAAGTGAGGCGGCCGAGGCCGCCGAGCGCGAGGCGGCGCGGGAGAAGGACGCATGAGCCGCTGGCTCGCCCTCCTGCCGCTGGTCGCCCTGGTGGCCATGGGCCTGCTCTTCGGCCTCTATTCCCTGAACCGCAATCCGCAGGTCCAGCCCGACGCCCTGGTGGGCCGGCCCGTGCCCGCAGTCACCCTGCCGACCCTGGCCGAAGGCGCGCCCACGCCGGTGCGCGAGGCGCTGGGCGGCGAGGTCGCGCTGGTCAACTTCTTCGCCTCCTGGTGCGCGCCCTGCGAGGTGGAGCACCCGACGCTGATGGCGCTCAAGGACCGCGGCGTGAGGATCGTCGGGATCGCCTACAAGGACGCCCCGCCCCAGACGCAGGCCTTCCTGACGCGCCTGGGCGACCCCTTCGCCGCCCGCCTCGTCGACCGCGACGGCGCCGCCGGCATCGAGTTCGGCGTCACCGGCGTGCCGGAAACCTACCTCGTGGGCGCGGACGGCGTGATCCTCGCCAAGCACACGGGGCCGCTGACGCTGGAGGATGCGGAGGCGTTGCTGGCGAAGGCGGAGTAGGGGCGGAGGCGGTCAGCCGTTAGCAAGCGATAGGCCAGCTATGACCGACATGTTCAACCCTGAGTTTGACGAGCCGCTGTTGGTTGAGTGTGCTCAGTGGGTTGGCCGGCTCTGCAACACGTGGGCGCGTCTTGAGTTGGAGATCGTGAATCTGTGTGGCGCGCTTCTCCAAGCACCTAACGACGATGTCTCGAATGCGATGATCCAAGCCTTCGACTTTCGGGCGCAGATTAGTGCAATTCGTTTAGGGGCAGTCGCACGTGAACTTCCGAGCGGTTGGGCGGAGCTAATCCATGATGAAGTCGACTATATTGACCAGACCCTGCGTCCTCGTCGAAATCGTTACGTCCACAGCATGTGGTTGAGGTCATCGGAGGGTGAACTCTGGCGTGTTGATCAGACGCCACGGGTGTACCGGGCGCAGGCCAAGCAACCGCTTTCATGGGCCGGCCGGTCCGTTGTCACTGAAACTATCTCAGCAATCAGAGAAACCGTGGCTGAGATCGACGCGCACGGCGGCTTTGTCTTTCAGCTTGCATCAGACCTAAGTTGGCCTCCGCTCCCGGATTTAGCCGCGAGGCTCGGCGAACAGCCTCGAAGAGCACTGGCGCGGAGCTAGTTGTCAGGTTGACCTGACACGCCCTCCATGTCAGGTTCACCTGACATTGCGGAGGACCCCATGGACGCCAGTCAACGCCGGTACGTGCGCCGGATCGCCGCCTTCGGGGGCGGCTATGTGGCGGTGAACATCGCCGCCATCTTCGGGGCCTTCGACGACATCGGGCCCACGGCGGCCTGGGTGCTGGCGCTCGCGGTGGCCGCGCCGGTGGCGGGGCAGCTCTGGGCGCTGCTCGCCCTGATGCGCGACAGCGACGAGTTCGTCCGCGCGGTGGAGGCCAAGCGCTTCATCCTGGCGGCGGGCGGCGCCATCGCCCTCTTCAGCGCCTGGGGGTTCGGCGAGAGCTATGCGAACGCCCCGCACGCGCCGGGCTGGCTGGTCTTCCCCCTCTTCTGGGCGATCTATGGGGCGGTCTCGCCCTTCGTCCGCACGAGCCGGGTCTAGGGGCCTTGCGCAACCGACTGCGCGAGCTGCGCGCCGAACGGGGGTGGACGCAAGGCCAGCTGGGCGAACGGCTGGGCGTGTCGCGCCAGGCGGTCAATGCGCTGGAGACCGAGAAGCACGACCCCTCCCTCGACCTCGCCTTCCGCATCGCCGCCCTCTTTGGCCTGGCGGTGGAGGAGATCTTCGCCAATCCTCACGGATAAAGAGCGGGCCGCAGGGGCGAGGGGCTGGCGGACGGGCGTCCGGCGCCTTAGCTCCGCAGGCGATGAGCCCCGACCTTTCCCTCCGACCCGCCACGCCCGCCGACGCCGATGCGGTGTGGGCGATCCTGGAGCCGACCATCCGGGCGGGCGAGACCTACGCCCTGCCGCGCGACCTGCCGCGCGAGGCGGCGATCGCCTACTGGCTGGGGGCCGACCGGGAGACCTTCGTGGCCGAAAGCGGCGGCGAGATCCTGGGCACCTACTATCTGCGCGCCAACCAGCCGGGGGGCGGGGCGCATGTGGCCAATTGCGGCTTCATGACCGCGAGCGCCGCCGCCGGCCGCGGGGTGGCGCGGGCCATGTGCGCCCATGCGCTGGACCACGCCCGGGCCCGCGGCTTCCGCGCCATGCAGTTCAACTTCGTGGTCTCGACCAATGAGCGCGCCGTGCGCCTGTGGCGGGGCCTGGGCTTCGAGATCGTCGGCCGCCTGCCCGGCGCCTTCGACCATCCGGTCCATGGCGAGGTGGACGCCCTGGTGATGTTCCAGAGGCTGTAGAAGAACGCCGTTCTTCGGACTTGACGGAAAACCATAGGCCGCTAACTCTCCGCATCTCAATCATAGGTCGAGGCGGGGATCTCATGAGGTATCGGCTTGGCGCGGGCCTGGTGGCTGCGATCGGCCTGGGCGCATGCGCGGCCCAGGCTGCGGATGCAAACCCAAGACCTAAATCCTATCCCGTCCACGACCGAGGCGAGCGGCTGAACGGCCCGCCTCTGGTTCCGGACGCGGCCCTGGCCGCCCGTGTGGACGCGGACGGCGCGCCGAAGGAAGCGCGGCGCGAACTGGCCCACAGCCTGATCGCCCAGTCCGATGCGAGTTGCGAGAATTACCTGGTCGGGGCCAGCGTGGAGGAGAACCGCTGGGACGGCGGACTGTCCATCGCCGCCCTGCTCTTCAGCACCCTGTCGGGCCTGGCTTCGCCCAAGCAGACCAAGGACGCGCTTTCGGCGGGCTCGACCTTCGCCCAGGGCACGCGGACCTCGCTGAAGGACACCGTGCTCGCGGGCAACGACTACCAGCTCATCTACACGGCCGTGAAGAATGGCCGGCAGGAGCGCCGGCGTCAGCTCTACGCCGACATCGAGACCGGCGTGTTCGACACCTGGTCGTCCAATTCCATCACGACCTTCCTCACGCCCTACCACCTGAACTGCGGAATCAACTACGCGCTGGAGCGGCTGGAGGCGGCGACGCGCGAACTGGGCAAGACCCCGCCGGACCCGCCGCCCAAGCCGACGCCTGACGGCGTGCAAGAGGAGGCGGCGCAGGCCGCCGGGGAGACAGAGGGATCAGCGGTCGGCGCCGAGACAGCCGACGCGGACCCGCCCGGTCCGCGCGCTCCCAACAGCTGAGCCGCCTTCAGACCTCGTTAACCATAAATTCAGGGGCTGGGCGCCACTTCTGGGGCGAAAACCGCTCATTTCGCCCGCTTTCGCCAGAGTCGCGCCTTGAACCCCATCCGCCCGCAGACGCCGCCGCCGCACCCGACGCCCGCCCCGGGGGGCGCGGCGCGGACCGCCGCCCAGCGCGCCTTCTTCCAGGCGGCCATGGGCCAGGCTCAGGCGCCGGCCAAGGCCGCCGCGCCGCCGGAGCCGGCGCGCGAGACCGTGCGCGTCCAGACCGTCCGGGCCGAGACCCCGGCCGAGCCGCCGACCCGCATCCTGCGGCCGGGTTCGCTCCTGGATATCCGGGTCTGATCCGATCCGTTCAGTGGCGGGCGGTGGCGGCCAGCAGGCTGCGCCAGGCCTCGCTGGCGATCCAGACGGGCTCGTAGCCCGCCTCCCCCAACTCCTCGATCAGCCGGAAGCGGCGGGCGAGATAGCAGAGGACGTCCTGGCGCAGGCGCTCGGCGGCGGGCGTCGGCTCCGCCATCGCCCCGCCGGGCTCGGGCGGGGAGAGCAGGGCGCGGTCGGCCTCGTCCATATAGACCCGCACGGCGAGCGCCGCGCCGTCGCGCTCGAAGCGGTAGGCCAGGTAGTTGCAGGCCTGGTCGGGCTCGCCCCCGACCATCACCTCGTCCATCCGGTGCTCCAGGCGGACAGGAGCGATCGCGTCGTCCTCGCCGCTGACGAACAGGACCTCGGTCTCGGCCAGGCTCATGCCGCCGGCCCGTAGCGCAGCCGGCCCAGGGTCTCGGCCACGCTCTTCAGGGCCAGCGAAGGGCGGAGCCTCGTCGTCGCCTTCCACTTTTCGAAGGTCATGACATTGGCGATGCGGCGGTCGACGAACTCCATCGAGGCGCCGCGGCCCGACGAGAGCCGGATGGCCAGGGCGCCGGTCAGGATGCCCGACAGGATCGCCCGCTTCGAATAGTGGTTCTCGTCGGTGGCGGTGTCGCCGGCCCAGCGCCAGAGCCGGTCGGCGCTCTCCCAGGCCAGGCGCCCGGCCAGCGGCAGGTTGGGCGGCAGGCTGAGGAAGCCGGCGCAGCGGCGGGTGGCGGTCTCGTCCAGGGCGGCGGCGTCCAGCCGCGCCTCGACGGCGGCGCGGATGCGCTCGCGGATCTTCAGGGAGGTCGGATCGAGGCCCGCCAGCAGGGTCATGGCCCGCGCGTCGTGGCGGCGCGAGAGCAGGGCGGCGAGATCGGCCGGCCCGTTGGGCAGCAGCAGGTCCGTCTCGGCCGGGGACAGGCCCGCCTCGGCCCCCGCCCGGCGGGCGAGGCGGCGGGTCCAGCCTTCGGCCGCGGCCAGGGGAATGGCGGCGGAGAGGATCTGGTCTTCGGTCTCGCGGGCCCAGGCGTCGGCGTCCTCGCCCTGCGGACCCGTTGGGGTGTCGGCGTCGCTCATGGGCGCAAGTCTAGCCCGCCGAAGGCCGCCCGTCTTGCGTGGACATCGGCTTCGCCATCTGTTATCTGAGCGCCCCTCGGCTCCGAAGGCGGCTGCTTTCGGGGCTAATCGGTTTTGGATCTAACGCCGCCGCCAAGCGCTGGCCGGCGCAGTGGCTGGAAGGCAGGAGAGAGTCCCCTGGTTCAGATTTTCGTCCGCGACAACAACGTCGATCAGGCCCTCAAGGCGCTGAAGAAGAAGATGCAGCGCGAGGGCTCGTTCCGCGAAATGAAGCGGCACGTGCACTATGAAAAGCCGTCGGAAAAGCGCGCCCGTCAAAAGGCCGAGGCTGTCCGCCGCGCCCGCAAGCTGGCCCGCAAGCGCGCCCAGCGCGAAGGCCTGATCGCCGGGCCCAAGCGCGCCCGCTAAGGCTTTCGTCGCCGCCCTTCCGCGGCGACCGCACGACCCGATCGGCCAAGGCCGCGCAGACATGCCTGCGCGGCCTTCGTCTTTTTCGGCCGGCGCGAGGCCGAGCCGCCTCAAGGCCAAGCTTTCCCTTGCGCCGCCGGGCGCGGCGCTCCGTCGCTCTGGCGCCGCCCTTGCTGGTGAAACCGGAAAGGCCATCCTATCTTAGGGGCCAGACCCGAAATTTCCCGAGACGGATCAAGAAGCATCATGAACCTGCGCAATCTGGCCATCTGGGGCGTCATCGTCGTCGTCCTGATCGGCCTCTACAGCATGATGAGCGGCGGCGGTCAGGCCGCCGGCGCGCGCGAGATCACCTACTCGCAGCTGCTTTCGCGCATCGACTCCGGCCAGGTGGAATCGGCGATCATCCGCGGCCCCATGGTCGAGGTGCGCGACGCCGACGGCAAGTCCTACACCGCCGTGACGCCGAACAATCAGGACGAGCTGGTCAACCGGCTGGAGGCCCAGGGCGCCGATATCTCGGTCAAGCCCGCCGGCGGCATCACCCTCGTGGGCGTGCTGATCCAGGCCCTGCCCATCCTCCTGCTGATCGGGGTGTGGATCTTCTTCATGCGCCAGATGCAGGGGGGCGCGCGCGGGGCCATGGGCTTCGGCAAGTCCAAGGCCCGCATGCTGACCGAGAACAAGAACCGCGTCACCTTCGACGACGTGGCCGGCGTGGACGAGGCCAAGGAGGAGCTGACGGAGATCGTCGACTTCCTGAAGGACCCGCAGAAGTTCCAGCGCCTGGGCGGCAAGATCCCCAAGGGCGCCCTGATGGTCGGCCCGCCCGGCACGGGCAAGACCCTGCTCGGCCGCGCCGTGGCCGGCGAGGCGGGCGTGCCCTTCTTCTACATCTCGGGCTCGGACTTCGTGGAGATGTTCGTCGGCGTCGGCGCCAGCCGCGTGCGCGACATGTTCGAGCAGGCCAAGAAGAACGCGCCCTGCATCATCTTCATCGACGAGATCGACGCCGTCGGCCGCCACCGCGGCGCAGGGCTCGGCGGCGGCAATGACGAGCGCGAGCAGACCCTGAACCAGCTGCTGGTGGAGATGGACGGCTTCGATCCCAACGACGCCATCATCGTCATCGCCTCCACCAACCGTCCCGACGTGCTGGACCCGGCCCTGCTGCGCCCCGGCCGTTTCGACCGCCAGGTCGTGGTGCCCAATCCGGACATCAACGGCCGCGAGCGCATCCTGCGCGTCCACATGAAGAACGTGCCGCTAGCCGCCGACGTGGACGTCAAGACCATCGCCCGCGGCACGCCCGGCTTCTCCGGCGCCGATCTCGCCAACCTGGTCAACGAGGCGGCCCTGATGGCCGCGCGGAAGAACCGGCGCATGGTCACCCAGCGCGACTTCGAAGACGCCAAGGACAAGGTGATGATGGGCGCCGAGCGCCGGTCCATGGCCATGTCCGAGGACGAGAAGCGCCTGACCGCCTATCACGAGGGCGGCCACGCCCTGGTGGCGCTGAGCGTCCCGGCCACCGATCCGGTGCACAAGGCGACGATCATCCCCCGCGGCCGCGCGCTCGGCATGGTCATGCAGCTGCCCGAACGGGACCAGCTGTCCATGACCTACGAGCAGATGACCTCGCGCCTGGCCATCATGATGGGCGGCCGGGTGGCCGAGGAGATCATCTTCGGCAAGGAGAAGATCACCTCCGGCGCCTCGTCCGACATCGACCAGGCCACGCGCCTGGCCCGGGCCATGGTGACCAAGTGGGGCTTCTCCGACCAGCTCGGCGTCGTGGCCTATGGCGAGAACCAGGACGAGGTCTTCCTCGGTCACTCGGTGGCGCGGTCGCAGAACGTCTCGGAAGAGACCTCGCGGATCATCGACGCCGAGATCAAGCGCCTGGTCCAGGCCGGCTGGGACGAGGCCCATCGCATCCTGACCGAGAAGGCCGAGGACCTGCACAAGCTGGCCAAGGCCCTGCTGGAGTACGAGACGCTCAGCGGCGAGGAGATCGTCAATGTGCTGAAGGGCGTGCCGCCCAAGCGCGACGAGCCTGACCAGCCGCGCAGCCTGGGCCCCGCCGTGGCGGTGCCGATCTCGCCCCAGCCGGGCGCCGAACCGGCCTGATCTTTCAGGCCGACGCGACGTGCGGAGGGGGCCTGGACCTCAGGCTCCCTCCAGCCGCCGGGCGGCCTCGGAGACCACGCGCTTGCCCCAGCTGGTGAGGTCGGCGCGCTGGAGCTTTTCCAGCGCCGCCTGATGAGCGTCCGGGCCGAAGCGCCGGCGCAGATACGCCGCCTCCTCCTCCGCCTCCTGCACAAGCCGGCGGCGGCGTCTGAGATAGCGGATCGGGTCGATGATCATGGCGCTTGTATCCCCCCAAGCGACTTGCCCCTTTCGCCTCCATACAACCTAATAGCCATGTGTGACGGGTCTTCGGCGCCCGAATTGCGCACTCCGGCGAGAAGCCCCCCGGCGCCGATAGATTCGGCGCCGCAAAGCGTTGAAGGATAAGGTCTTGGGCGCACAAGCCGGCCCGACGCCGCCGCCCGCTCCTCCGCGGCCCCGCGTCATGGGCGTCCTGAACGTCACCCCCGACAGCTTCTCCGACGGCGGACGGCACGCCGGCCCGGCGGCGGCCGTGGAAGGCGCCCTGCGGCTGCTGGCCGATGGCGCCGAGATCCTCGACATCGGCGGCGAATCCACCCGGCCCGGCGCGCAGCCCGTCGACGCGGAGGCCGAGATCGCCCGCGTCCTGCCGGTCATCTCCGCCGTCCGGGCGCAGAGCGCCGTTCCCATCTCCATCGACACCATGAAGCCCCAGGTCGCCCGCGCGGCCGTGGCCGCCGGGGCGACGATCTGGAACGACGTCACCGCCCTGCGCCACGCCTCCGACTCGGCCCGTCTGGCCGCCGAACTCGGCTGCGAAGTGGTGCTGATGCACATGCAGGGGGAGCCGGCGACCATGCAGGCCGCCCCCCGCTACGACGACGTGGTGGCCGAGGTCTGCGCCTTCCTCGCCGAACGCGCCGAGGCCGCCCTGGCCGCCGGGGTGGCGCGGGAGAGGATCTGGCTCGATCCGGGCATCGGCTTCGGCAAGACGCTGGACCACAACCTCGCCCTGCTGGCCCGCCTCGACGCCGTCTGCGCCCTGGGCTTTCCGGTCCTGCTGGGGGCGAGCCGCAAGCGCTTCATCGCCGCCCTGGAGCCGGCGGCGCAGGATCCCCGGGCGCGGGCGCCCGGCTCCATCGCCGCCGCCCTGGCCGGCGCGGCGGCGGGCGTCGCCGCGGTGCGCGTCCACGACGTGGGCCAGACCCTGCAGGCCCTGAAAGTCTGGGCGGCTGTCGCCGCGGCCCGCTAGGCCGCTCCGCTAGCCCCGGCCCACGAAGGGCATCTTGGTCGCCATCACGGTCATGAACTGGACATTGGCCTCGAGCGGCAGGCCGGCCATGAAGACCACCGCCTCGGCCACCCGCGCCACGTCCATCACCGGCTCGGGCTTCAGCGCGCCGTCGGCCTGCGGGACGCCGCCGGCCATGGCCGCCGTCATCTCGGTGGCGGCGTTGCCGATGTCGATCTGCCCGCAGGCGATGTCGTAGGCGCGGCCGTCCAGGCTGGTCGACTTGGTCAGGCCGGTGATGGCGTGCTTGCTGGCGGTGTAGGCGGCCGAGCGCGGCCTCGGCGAATGGGCCGAGATGGAGCCGTTGTTGATGATCCGCCCGCCGCGGGGATCCTGGTCCTTCATCAGGCGGAAGGCGGCCTGGGTGCAGAGGAAGGCGCCGGTCAGGTTCACCTCGACCACCCGCCGCCAGGCCTTGGCCGACAGCTCCTCGAGCGGGACGGGCGGCGCGCCGGTCCCGGCGTTGTTGAACAGCAGATCCAGCCGGCCGAAGCGCGCCCTGACCGCGGCGAACAGGGCCGCCACCTGGGCCTCGTCGCTCACGTCCGCCGGATGGACCAGGACCTCCTCCGCCGGCAGGGCCGCCGCCGCGGCCTCCAGCGGCTCGCGCCGCCGGCCGGCGAGGACGACCGAGAACCCGGCCGCGTGGAGCGCAAGGGCGCAGGCCCGGCCGATGCCGGAGCCGGCGCCGGTGACGAGGGCGACCTTGAGGCGCGGGCGAGAACTTTCCATGCCGCGAACCCTGGCTTGAGCGCGCCCTGTGGGCAAGCCGCGCCGACGGCTCGCCATGGCCCTTCGGATATGGAAGAAGGCGGCGATGAGCTCGACCTCCGCATCCCAGGGCCGCGTCCTGATCCTGGCCGGCTCCGATTCCGGCGGCGGCGCCGGGATCCAGGCCGACATCAAGTCCGTGACCATGCTGGGCGGCTATGCGGCCACCGCGATCACGGCGGTGACCGTGCAGAACACCCTGGGCGTCACCGGCGTCCACCCCGTCCCCGTCGACATCGTCCAGGCCCAGGCGCGCGCCGTGCTGTCGGACATCGGCGCCGACGCGCTCAAGACCGGCATGCTGGGCGACGCAGCCATGGTGGAGGCGGTGGCGCAGATCCTCGACGAGGCGGCGGACCTGCCGGCAGTGGTCGACCCGGTCATGGTGGCCAAGGGAGGCGCGGCCCTGCTGCCCGACGCGGCGGTGGAGGCCGTGCGCCGGCTGATGGTTCCCCGTGCGGCCCTGCTGACCCCCAATGCACCGGAAGCCGAGGTGCTGACCGGCCTGCCGGTGGCCGACGCCGACGGCCAGCGCCGGGCGGGCGAGGCCCTGCTGGCCCTGGGCGCCCGGGCGGTGCTGATGAAGGGCGGCCACGTCCCGGGCGAGCGGGTGGTCGACCTGCTGATGACGCCGCAGGGCGAGACGGCCTTCGAGGCCGAACGGCAGGCGACGCGGCACACCCACGGCACCGGCTGCACCCTCGCCTCGGCCTGCGCGGCGGGCCTGGCTCAGGGCCTGAGCCTCACCGAGGCGGCGGCCCAGGCCTGGGCCTATGTGCAGGAGGCCATGGCCCATGCGCCGGGGCTGGGCGGCGGCCACGGCCCGCTGGGCCACAACTGGAGCCTGCGGCCTTGAGCGGGGCCGGACTGGAGCGCCGGCTGGCGGACATCCTGCGCCAGGCGCCGAGCCTGATGGGGGTGATGGAGACGGCGCGCGACCTTGGCCTGCCGGACTGGATGATCTTCTCCGGCGCCATCTACCAGAAGGCCCTCAACCACCTGAGCGGCCGTGATCCCGACTACGGGCTGAAGGACTACGACCTCGCCTATTTCGACGCCGCCGATCTCAGCTACGAGGCCGAGGACGTGGTGATCCGACGGGTGGCGGCGGCCTTTCCCCCGCCGCTCGACGAGATGGTGGAGGTGCGCAACCAGGCCCGGGTCCACCTGTGGTTCGAAGACAGGTTCGGCGAGGCCTACGCCCCTCTGTCCGGCAGCGCCGAGGCCCTGTCGCGCTTCACCGCCACCATGTTCGCCGTGGGCGCGCGCCTGGAGGCGGACGGCGAGATCTCCATCTTCGCGCCCTTCGGGCTGGAGGACCTGTTCGCCCTGCGCCTGCGCCCCAATCCGACGCGCCGGACCGCCGGCTTCCGCCGCACGGCCGAGGCGGCCAAGGCGCGCTGGCCGGAACTGGTCATCCTCGACTGAAGCTGCGTTCAGAAAAGCTGTGCTGTAAATGCGTCTGAAGCGGGCATAGGTTCGCCGCCCGCATCGCTTCCGCACGCCTCTGTCCGAAGGAGCCCGCCATGCGCCAGTGGACCATCGACGCCTTCGCCTCGGCCCCGTTCCGCGGCAATCCCGCCTGTGTGCTCGAACCCGTCGACGCCTGGCCGGAGGACGCCTGGATGCAGGCCCTGGCGGCCGAGAACAACCAGGCCGAAACGGCCTTCCTGCGCCGGACCGAGGACCCGTCCCGCTTCGGCCTGCGCTGGTTCACGCCGGCGCTGGAGGTTCCGCTGTGCGGCCACGCCACCCTGGCCTCGGCCCACATGCTCATCGCCGAGCTGGGGCTTTCGGCGCCGGAAGTGACCTTCGACACCCTGTCCGGCCCGCTCGTCGTGGCGCGGGAAGGCGAGGCCTACGCCATGGATTTCCCCTGCGCCGAGGTTCGTCCCGTCGAGACGCCGGCCGGGCTCGCCGAGGCGCTGGGCGTCGCGCCGGAGGAGGTCTGGGCCGGGCCGTTCCTGGTCGCCATCCTGAAGGACGAGGCGGCGGTCCGGGCGGTGACGCCGGACCTTGCGGCCCTGAAGGCGATCTCCAGCGCCGCGACGCAAGGGCGGGGCAATGTGGCGGTCAGCGCCGTGGCGCCGGCGGGCGCGCCCCATGCGGTGGTCAGCCGCTTCTTCGCCCCCGGCTCCGGAATCCCCGAGGATCCGGCCACCGGTTCGCTGCACTGCATGCTCTCGCCGATCTTCGAGCAGAAGCTGGGCCGTTCGCGCCTGGCCTTCCACCAGGCCTATCCCGGCCGCGGCGGCGACCTGGACTGCGAACGGGCCGGCGACCGGGTGGTGCTGCGCGGCCGCGCGGTGACCGTGATGGAGAGCCGCCTGCGGCTTTAAACCCGGCCGGAGGCCGGTCGAAACAACCGCCAAGAGCACGAAGAACACCAGGAGGGCGCCGGCGTCTTCGTGCTCTTCGCGCGCATTGTGGTTCGCCTATCCTGCGCCTGCGGCGCGGCGCCAGGCGGTCTCGCGGCCCTCCCTCTCGCCTGAGGAGGAGAGCCGCTGGAGACCTTAGCGACGGTGGCCGTAGCCATAGCCGTGGCCGTAGCGGCGGTCGTCGTCGCGGTTCTGGACGAAGATGCGCCGGCTGAGCCCGTCCATGCGCTGGTCGAGATCGGCCATTTCCCAGCGGTTGAGGCCGCCGGCGCGGTAGCGCCGTTCGAGCCGCTCGATCGACTGCAGCTCGGCGCGCAGACGATAGGCCTCGCTGCGGGTCAGGGCGCCGGTGCGCAGGCCGAACTCGATCCGCTGCTGAAGGTTGGCCTGGCGCTGGCCGACCGACACCCAGGCCGGGGCGGCGGGGCCCGGCCGCTGCGGCCCGTAGGCCGGGGCGGGATGGCCGTAGCCGTAGTCGTAGCCGTGGCCCGGCGCGGCGGCGGCGGTCGTGGCGAGGCCCGCGGCCAGGGCGGCGCCGGCGGAAAGGGCGATCAGCAGGGACTTCATCGGAAAACTCCTTCCAGTCAGGTCCGCCGGGACCGGCGGCTCGAGGGGAAGGAAAGCAGGCGGCCGCTGACGCGCGCCTGAGCCGGCCGTTGTCTTCGGTTCAGCTTCGCCGAGGGGTCAGGAGGCGCGGGCCGCGGCCGGCGGGCCAGCCTCGCGGCGGGCCATGACCGTGCAGATGGTCTCGTAGAGCTTGGCGATCTCGATGGGCTTGGCCACGTGATCGTCCATGCCGGCGGCCAGGTATTCGGCCACCTGATGGCTGAGCGCATTGGCCGTCAGCGCCACGATCGGCGTCGCGCCCCGGCCGACGGCGGCTTCGCGGCGGCGGATCTCGCGCGCGGCGGTGATGCCGTCCATGACCGGCATCTGAATGTCCATCAGGATCAGGTCGTAGTCGCCGCGCTCCCAAGCCTCCACGGCGGCGGCCCCGTCGGCGACGATCTCCACCTCGACGCCCAGAGAAGCCATGACCGCGGCCAGCACCTGCTGGTTCGTCGGATTGTCCTCGGCGGCGAGCAGGCGCATCGGCCGCCCGTCGCCATCGGCCGCCGGAGCGGGGGCGTCGGCGGCCGATCCCCGCGGCGCGGCCCCGCGGGCCAGGGGCAGGCGCACGCGGAAGGTGGAGCCCAGGCCCTCGCGGCTCTCCACGGCGATGTCGCCGCCCATCATCACCGCCAGCTCGCGGCAGATCGCCAGGCCAAGACCCGTGCCGCCGAACCGGCGGGTGGCGGTGGAGTCGGCCTGGGTGAACTTGTCGAACAGCTGCGGAAGCTTGTCGGCGGCGACGCCGACGCCGGTGTCGGCCACCGTCAGCACCAGGGCCCCGTCCGCGTCGACGGCGAAGCGGGCGTGGACCGAGCCGGTCAGGGTGAACTTGACCGCGTTGGAGAGCAGATTGCCCAGGATCTGGCGGAGCCGGTCGGCGTCGCCGCGCCAGACGCCGCGGGCGCGCTCCTCGACGCTGACCGAGAAGTCGAGGCCCCGCGCTGCGGCGAGGACGGCGTAGGAGGCCCGCGCCCCTTCGGCGACCGCCTCCAGGTCGAAATCGTCCTCGGCCAGGCTGAGCTTGCCGGCTTCGATCTTGGAGATGTCGAGCACGTCGTTGATGACGGTGAGCAGCAGGCCCCCGGACTGGCGGATCACCTCCAGGCGGCTGCGCTGCCGGGCCGACAGCTTGTCCATCGCCATGACGTCGGCCATGGCCAGCACCCCGTTCAGCGGCGTGCGGATCTCGTGGCTCATATTGGCCAGGAACTGCGACTTCAGCACATTGGCCTGATCGGCGGCGTCGCGGGCGGTGACGAGCTCGTCCAGGGTGCGCTTGAGCTCGCCTTCCCGGCGCTCGAGCTGGGCCAGCAGGTCGTTGAAGCTGCCGGCGAGGCTGCCGAACAGATCGTCGCGTCCGCCGGCCGGCGCGGGCTTGAACTCGCCGCTGGCGGCGATGCGGCGCATGGTCTCCGACAGGGCCTGGACCGGGGCGATGATCTGGTGGGCCAGGCTCCGCGACAGGAAGAGGGCCACCCCCACGCCCCCGAAGAACAGGGCGCCGGTCAGGGCGAGGAACTGGGGCAGCATGGCGCCGAGCGCCGGCGCCGTCGTCTCGACGGTCAGTTCGCCGATGCGATGGCCGTTCCAGACCAGGTTGGCGCTGGCGGGCAGGGCGGCGACCTCGGGGGCGGCGGGCTCGCCATAGGTGGCCACGGCGCGCCCCTGGGCGTCCTCCAGGCGCACGGACAGGACGCCGGGCGCGCGGCCGAGGGATTCCACGGCGATGTTGGCGGCGGCCAGATCGCCTCGCCGGAGGGCGGGCGCGGCCATTTCGGCGGTCATCTCCACCATGGCCTGGGCCGAGCCCCGCGCCTGTTCGCGGGCGACGGCCCACTGCTGCAGCATGAAGGTCGCGCAGGCGGCGAGCAGGACGGCCACCGTGGTGACGAGCGCGACCCCGGCGACCTTCGCATGGAAGGTCGCCTGGTGCCGTGCGCCGTGGGAATCCCGCAGGTCGTCCATCAGCCGTCCGAAGAGGTGTCGGACGCCCGTGCTACGCGAATAGTCCTAATCATTCGCTTCTGCGTTCGCCTCTTGGGCGAGTTCTACTTGTGCGTGAACTTGTCGCAGTTGCACGGCGGTGCGAAGCTTAACTTTTCGTTTACCTTCGTTAGCGTTCCGTTAACGCAGCAGAGGGTCCCTGCCATGGAAAAGGCGTTTGTCGCCCAGCGAGTCGCCAACAAGCTGTTCGCCACCGAAGAAGCGGTGGACGCAGCGATGGTCGAAGCCACCGAACTGATGACCGAGATGCTCAAGGCCCGTAAGGACGTGGGCGTGTCGACGGTGTTCGGCGACGAGGCCGCCGCCAAGCTGGTCGAGGCCATCAAGGCCCTCGGCGAAGCCCGCACCGCCATGGTCGGCGTGCACGGCGAACTGAACGAAGCCAAGCTCCGCCTCGGCATCCGCACCAAGCTCTTCGGCCCCGACAAGCCGCAGGAGCCGGTCCGTTCGGCCCCGGCGATGCGCGACGTCGGCTGATTGCAATAGTTTAACTTCGTTGCGCCTCTAATTCCCGTTAGAGGCGCAACGATGACTTCGGACTCCGCATACCTTATTGCGTGGGCATCGCTCTGGACCCTTTTGATCGCGGTGAGCGCATTCGCTTACGCGCGCGGCAGCATGCCTGAGCGCCTGGGTGCGGCGGTCATCGTCACAGTCGCCGTGGTCAGCGTCATCGGCGACGTCCTCCTTTCTGAGCGTGGCTTGCTCATTGCGAGACTGCTCACCGAAGGGCTGGCCGCCGTCGGCTTCCTGCTGATCGCTGTTCGCTATACGAGCCTGTGGCTCGGGGGCGCGATGATCTTTCAGGCCGTCCAGTTCTCGTTGCAGGCCTACTATTTCGTGACCCACCGGGCCCACGACGCCACCTATGTGGTGATCAACAACATCGATTTCTTCGGCATCCTGGCCTGCCTGACGGCGGGCACGCTCGCCTCCAGCCGCCGCCGGCGGGCCTTGGCGGCGCAGGCGGCGGAATAGCCACACTCCCGCACGGCTGACCGCGCCTTCGGCAGAATTCGCTTGAACTGCCGCGCAAATGGGCGTTCTTGCGCCGCGGGCCACGCCCTCCCAACGGGGCGCTGCCCATCTGCAAGGATGGGAGACATCGCAGTGACCACCACGACCGCCAAGCCGGCCATCCGCCCGGCGCGCCCTGAGTTTTCGTCCGGCCCGTGCGCCAAGCGCCCCGGATGGACCCCCGAAATTCTCACCAACGCCGTCCTCGGCCGCTCGCACCGCTCCAAGCTGGGCAAGGCGCGGCTGAAGGAAGCCATCGACCGCACCCGCCAGGTGCTGCAGGTCCCCGACGACTTCCTGATCGGCATCGTCCCCGGCTCCGACACCGGCGCGGTGGAAATGGCCATGTGGTCGATGCTGGGCCCGCGCCCCGTCCAGCTGCTGGCCTTCGAGAGCTTCGGCAAGGACTGGGTCACCGACGTGACCAAGCAGCTGAAGATCGAGGCCGAGGTCCTGTCGGCCCCCTATGGCGAACTGCCGGACCTGACCAAGGTCCGCAAGGACGCCGACCTGGTCTTCACCTGGAACGGCACCACCTCGGGCGTGCGCGTGCCGAACGGCGACTTCATCGCCGACGACCGCGAGGGCGTCACCATCTGCGACGCCACCAGCGCCGCCTTTGCGCAGGACCTGCCCTGGGCCAAGCTCGATGTGGTCACCTTCTCCTGGCAGAAGGCCCTGGGCGGCGAGGCCGCGCACGGCGTCCTCATCCTGTCGCCCCGCGCCGTCGCCCGGCTGGAGAGCTACGCCCCGGCCTGGCCGATGCCCAAGCTCTTCCGCATGACCAAGGGCGGCAAGGTCAATCTCGAGATCTTCGAGGGCGCGACCATCAACACGCCCTCCATGCTCTGCGTGGAGGACGCCCTCGACGCCCTGAAATGGGCCGAGCGCATCGGCGGCCTGGCCGAGATGAAGCGCCGGGCCGACGCCAACCTCGCCGTCCTGGCCGACTGGGTCGCCCGGCGCGACTGGGTCGAGTTCCTGGCCGCCGACCCGCAGATCCGCTCCAACACCTCCGTCTGCCTGAAGGTGGCCGACCCGCGCGTCACCGGTCTCGCCGACGACGCCCAGGCCGACTTCGCCAAGAAGCTGGCCTCGGCGCTGGAGAAGGAGGGCGTGGCCCTCGACATCGGCGGCTACCGCGACGCCCCTCCGGGCCTGCGCATCTGGTGCGGCGCGACGATCGAGACCTCCGACCTGGAGGCCGTCACGCCCTGGCTGGACTGGGCCTTCGAGACCCTGGTCGCCGACCTCCAGCCCGCCTGAACCTCACTAGAAACCCCCTCAGTCGCTTCGCGACAGCTCCCCCTTGAGAGGGGGAGGGGGACCGCGAAGCGGTGGAGGGGGCCTTCCGCCACACCGGCCTGAAGCGCCGACACCCCCACCTCAACCCTCCCCGCAAGGGGGAGGGGCTCCGATGAAGAGAATCCGCCCATGCCCCGCGTACTCATCGCCGACAAGCTGAGCCCCGCCGCCATCGAGATCTTCAAGCAACGCGGCGTCGAGGCCGACGTGAAGACCGGCCTCACCAAGGACGAGCTGCTGAAGATCATCGGCGACTATGACGGCCTGGCCGTTCGCTCGGCCACCAAGGCCGACAAGGACGTCATCGCCGCCGCCAAGAAGATGAAGGTCATCGGCCGCGCCGGCATCGGCGTCGACAATGTCGACATCCCCGCCGCCACCGCCGCCGGCATCGTGGTGATGAACACCCCCTTCGGCAACTCGATCACCACGGCCGAACACGCCATCGCCATGATGTTCGCCCTGGCCCGCCAGCTGCCCGCCGCCGACGCCTCCACCCAGGCCGGCAAGTGGGAGAAGAACCGCTTCATGGGCGTGGAGCTCTACGCCAAGACGCTCGGCCTGATCGGCGCCGGCAACATCGGCTCCATCGTCGCCGACCGGGCGCTCGGCCTGAAGATGAAGGTGGTGGCCTACGACCCCTTCCTGTCGCCCGAACGCGCCGTCGAGCTGGGCGTGGAGAAGGTCGAGCTGGACGAGCTGCTGGCCCGCGCCGACTTCATCACCCTGCACACCCCGCTGACCGACAAGACCCGCAACATCCTGTCGGCCGAGAACCTGGCCAAGACCAAGAAGGGCGTGAAGATCATCAACTGCGCCCGCGGCGGGCTGGTCGACGAGGCCGCCCTGCGCAAGCTGCTGGACGAAGGGCACATCGGCGGCGCGGCCTTCGACGTCTTCGTCGAGGAGCCGGCCAAGGAGAACGTCCTCTTCGGGGCCGAGAACTTCATCGCCACACCGCACCTGGGCGCCTCGACCGCCGAGGCCCAGGAGAACGTCGCCCTGCAGGTGGCCGAGCAGATGAGCGACTATCTGCTCACCGGCGCCGTCACCAATGCGCTGAACTCCCCCTCGGTCACCGCCGAGGAGGCCCCGCGCCTGGCGCCCTTCATCGCGCTCGCCGGCAAGCTCGGCGTGTTCGCCGGCCAGATGGTCGACTTCGGGGTCAAGGCCATCGACATCGCCTATGAGGGCGAGGTCTCCAAGCTGAACGCCAAGCCGCTGACGGCCGCGGCGCTGGCGGGCGTGCTGCGGCCCATGCTGGGCGACGCGGTCAACATGGTCTCGGCCCCGGCCGTGGCCAAGGAGCGCGGCATCACCCTGTCGGAATCGCACCAGGAAGAGTCGCCGATCTACGAAAGCCTCATCCGCATCACGGTGACGACCGAAAAGGGCAAGCGCTCCTTCGCGGGCTCGGTGCTGGCCGGCGCGCCGCGGGTGGTGGAGGTCAAGGGCATGGATCTCGATGCGCCCTTCGGCGACACCATGCTCTACGTCAACAACGAGGATAAGCCGGGCTTCATCGGCGCGCTCGGCGTGCTGCTGGCCGAGGCGGGCGTGAACATCGCCACCTTCAACCTCGGCCGCGTCTCGGCCGGCGACGACGCCATCGCCCTCGTCGGGGTCGACCAGACGCCGACCGAGGAGCTGATGAAGAAGATCCAGGCCCTGCCGCACGTGAAGGAGGCGCGGACCCTGCGCTTCTAAGGCCGGCTTGCCAGGCGGCGGCGTTCCGGTGACGCTGCCGCCATGGCCGGTCCTCCCGACGAAAAGCACTCGCGCACCGTTCCCGGCGGGCGCGGCTACTGGCGGACGCCGCGCCTCTGGGCGCTGGCCGCCGATCTGCCGGTGACCAAGGTCGCGATCGCCGACATCGCCGAGTTCGAGGTCGACTGCTGGTTTCAGGGTCGGCATACGCCCAGCGTCCGCGAGGTGGCCGAGCACGCCCGGCGGATCTTCAACGCCAACCTCGCCTACCCGGTCATCCTCAACGCCGAGGGCCAGCTGATGGACGGCGCCCATCGCCTCGCCAGGGCCTGGATGGAGGGCCGCACGGAGATCGACGCGGTGCGTTTCCCCGTCACGCCCGAGCCGGACTGGATCGTGCGCGGCTGACGCCCCTCGGACGCCCGGCGTCCTTCGTGGCTCGCCTTGTTCGCACCTCAGGATGGGGGGCGAGCGGAGCCGTCAGGTCGAGGGCAGGGGGTGAATCTCGCAGCCGGAGCCGCCGCCGCAGTCGGTCTGAATGATGTCGCCGCCGCCGCCGATGCGGCGCTTGGCCTGAACGGCCCACTCGCTCTGCTTCTTGCAGACCTTCTGGGTCGAGATGCGCGAGCCGGTGACCGCGACCTTGCGGCAGATGGTCGGGTCTTCCTCGACCTTCGGCTCGGCCTGGCCGGGGACGTCGACCCCCGTCACCTCAGTGGGGCCCGGGTCGGGCGCGGCGTCTGTCTGCTGGGCGCCGGCGGGCGTCGCCAGCAAGGCCGCGGCCGCGAGGGTGATGAGCGCAAGGCGCATGGAACACCTATCCGTTGAACCGTGTTCGCCCACTGTCGGCGCCGGCCTCAGACTTGGCAAGCCGAAAGCGGCGCCGGGGCCGTGACGCGCCAAAGGGCGCCGCCTGGCGCGTCGCCCTGTGCTAATGCGCCGTCCACGGATGATTAGCGAAGGACGCCCGTGGCCAAGACGACCCTCGACAAGGACCTCAAGAAGGTCACCCGCCTGCAGACCGCCACGGGAGAACTCTCCCGCTCGGTGGCTCTGCCGGGCCTCGCCGTGCTGTTCCTCGTGGCCGTCACCCTGTTCGCCACCCAGGTCGTGGCCGAGGGGCCGCTGGCCGTCTACGCCATCGCCGGGGCCCTGGTCGCCGGCTATCTGGCGCTGAACATCGGGGCCAACGACGTGGCCAACAACATGGGCCCGGCCGTGGGCGGCAAGGCCCTGCCCATGGCCTGGGCGCTGGTCATCGCCGCCGTCTGCGAGGCGGCCGGGGCCATACTGGCGGGCGGCGAGGTGGTCTCGACCGTCTCGAAGGGGATCATCACCCCGCCCCCCGACATGGGGGCGGTGGACTTCATCCTGGTGATGACCGCGGCCCTCTTCGCCGCCGCCGTCTGGATCAACCTGGCCACGGTGGTGGGCGCGCCGGTCTCCACCACCCATTCGATCGTCGGGGCGGTCCTGGGGGCGGGCGCAGCGGCCGCCGGCTTCGGCGTCGTGGCCTGGCCCACCCTGGGCGCCATCGCGCTCTCCTGGGTCATCTCCCCGGTCATGGGCGGCGTCGTGGCCGCCGCCCTGCTGGCCCTGATCAAGGCGGCCATCCTGTTCCGCGAGGACCGCATCGCCGCCGCCCGCTTCTGGGTGCCCCTGCTGATCGGCCTGATGTGCGGCGTCTTCACCCTCTACATGGCGAGCAAGGGGCTCTCGCGGGTGTGGTCGCCCTCGGCCGGCGTGGTCTGGACGCTGGCGTTGGGCCTCTTTGCGGCGGGTTGGGCGCTCGCCCGGCCCTGGGTCCTGCGCCGCTCGGCCCTGATGGAGAACCGGCGCAAGGAGGTCAGCCGCCTCTTCGTCCTGCCGCTCATCCTGGCCGCGGGCCTGCTCTCCTTCGCCCATGGGGCCAACGACGTGGCCAATGCGGTCGGCCCGCTGGCGGCCATCGTCAGCGCCGCCCAGACCGGCTCCTCGGCGCCCGGCAGCGTGGTGCTGCCGCTGTGGGTGCTGGCCATCGGCGCCGTGGGCATCTCGCTGGGCCTGGCCCTCTTCGGGCCGCGCCTGATCCGCACGGTGGGCGAGAAGATCACCAAGATGGACGCCATGCGCGCCTACTGCGTGGCCCAGGCCGCCGCCATCACCGTGCTCGTGGCCTCCACGCTGGGCCTGCCGGTCTCCTCCACCCACATCGCCATCGGCGGCATCTTCGGGGTCGGCCTGCTGCGCGAGGTGCTGACCAACCGCGGCATCCGGCGGCGGCCCAACGGCGGGGTGATGATCGATCCGGCCCTGATGACCGAGGGCTGGGACGATCCGGGACAGGCCGAGAAGCGGGAGAAGCGCCGCCTGGTCCGCCGCCGCCACGCCTGGGGGATCGCGGCGGCCTGGGTCATCACCGTGCCGGCGGCCGGCCTCCTGGCCGCGGCGCTGCACCTGGCTCTCAGCCTCCTGACCTCGGGCCTGAACACCTAGGCCTTGGCGCGGACCTTCTTCGCCTTTCCGGACGCGGCGCCCTGGGCGGCGATCCGCGCCTGGGCGGTCTCGAGGATGGCGACGAGGTCGGGATCGCGCACCATGGCGCAGGCCTCGTCGATATCGGCCCAGCGGCGCCGGCGTTGGGCCTTCTCGGGCCAGCGGTCGAGCTGGCGGGTGACCTCCAGCGGATAGAGGGTCACCTCGATCATCTGGCTGCGCTCGTCGCGAACCCGCGCGCTGCGGTAGGCGCCCAGCGCCTCGCAGGAGACGACGCCCTCGACGCCGGCCTCCTCCAGGGCCTCCCGGGCCGCGGAGTCCCAGGCCTCCAGACCGGGCATCAGCCCGCCCTTGGGAAACAGCCAGCGTCCGGTGCGGCGCGAGGTGACGAGCAGGAAGCGCACGCCCTTGTCGGTCATGCGATAGGGCACAGCCCCCGACTGGGGCGTCACCGGCCCCTCGGGCTCGGCCAGGTCGGCCCCCCGCCACCAGTCGAAGAAACGTCTCAGCATCCCATTCCCGCGCAGGCCTGTCCGGCTGTTCCGGCGCAGTTTGCGTGATTCCTTACAGCCACCCATAACGCCTCGCGACCGATAGCGCTGCATCGCCGCTGGGCTTAAGCTTCCCCCATGCCCAAGCTCGACCTTTCCGCCATTCCCCAGACGAACGCCACCGGCTATCCGCCCGAATATGCCGGGGCCGTGCAGGGCCGCTGGAATCGCCGCCTCGGCCCCGCCGGCGGCTTGACGGAGTTCGGCGTCAGCCACGTGACGCTGAAGCCGGGCGCCTGGTCCTCCCAGCGTCACTGGCACGAGGGCGAGGACGAGTTCGTGGTCGTGCTTTCGGGGCAGGCGGTCCTGGTGGACGACGACGGCGAGCACCCGATGGGCCCCGGCGACTGCGCCGCCTTCCCGGCCGGCGAGGCCAACGGCCACGTCCTGCAGAACCGCAGCCAGGAGGACTGCGTCCTGATCGCCGTCGGCCGCCCCGCCGCCAGCGACTGCCACTATCCCGACATCGACATGCGCCTGATCAACGGCGTCGGCTTCCGCCGCAAGGACGGGTCGGAGTTCTAGAGCGCGGCGCGATCTGACGGGATCAGCTCGCCGCTCCAGAGTCCCTGTCGACGCGCATATCGTCCGTAGCCGCCTCTCGGACCACGCTTCAGGGCTTCAGCCAGGCGAAGGCGCGGGCGAGGAAGGCCTGGCCGTCGGACCGGACCGGCTCGCCGTGCGCCATCAGCACCTGCTCGGCGGGCCAGGCCAGGATGTGCGCCAGCGCCGGCCGGGCGGCGGCGCGATCGGTGAAGGCCAGGCGGAACTTCTGCGGCACCTGCGGCTCGGCGCCGGTCATCCGGTCGAGGCGGGCGATCGCGGCCCGCCAGCCGCGGAACCAGCCCGGCGGGAACTGCTGCAGCAGGTCGGTGAAGATGGCCGTGCGGCTGGGCCGATGGAAGAAGACCGCCTCGGTCGTGATGGCGTTGCCGGCGAAAAGCGTCTGGTCGAGGTCTTCGGCCCAGGCGGGATCGGGGCCTGCGCCGAGTTCGGCGTCGAAGGCGAGGTCCTTGCGGCGCGCGGCCAGGCCGGGCGCGCCGTGCAGGCGGGCCCCCGGATAGGCCGCCGCCCAGTCGGCGAGGAAGAGGTGATGCAGGGCGTTGGGGGCGACCAGATGCGCCACCTCTCCCAGGGCGTCCGTCGCCCGGCGCAGCTCCGGCGTCAGCGCCACCGGCGACCAGACGAAGAGCTTGCCCGAAGCCAGGGCGATCACCGCCATCCGGGTGGGATAGCGAAAGCCGGCCACCGTCGCGACGGGGCCGTCGGTGATCCAGATCCGTTCGCCGAAGGGCTGCAGCATGGGGTGACCATCGCATCGGCGGCGAAGCTTTTAAAGCCCGGCTTGATCGGCGGTGTGGCCGCACGGCGGCAGCCCCCTCAGTCGCTTCGCGACAGCTCCCCCTGGAAGGGGGAGCATCTTTCGCACTGAACTGGCCAGAGCCGCTGAGCAGATCCTCCCCCTCGTTGAGGGGGAGGTGGCCCGTAGGGCCGGAGGGGGCTACGGCGTGTGGACTTGGCGGCGCTAAGGGAACCGATCCTGGGTTGATTGACTTTTTCGGACTCCTGACTAGAACAAAAAGAGAACGGAGGACCTGAAGCCATGACCGGTTTTCGCAGCGGGCGCCTCGCCGCCGTGCGCGCGAAGATCGCCGCCATCGAGGCGGGCGGGCGGGGAGACTCCGAGTCGCTGGCGCTGGGGGATCCGCGGGTCGACCGCTGCCTGCCGGGGGGACGGGGCCTGCCCCTGAACCGCTGGCACGAACTGGGGGGCGAGGGGCTGGAGGCCGAGAGCGCGGCCGCGCCGGCCGCCTTCGCCGCCCTGCTCGCCCGGCCGCTGCTGGCGCGGGGGCGGGCGGTGTGGATCGTCCGCCGGGACGACCTGCACGTCCCCGGCCTCCTGGGGCTCGGCCTGCCCGGGGCGCCCATCGAGGTCTGGACCCCGGACGAGGCCCAGGCGCTGGCCGCCGCCGAGGATGCGCTCTCCACCCGCGGGGTGGCGGCGGTCTTCGTAGAGGCCGAGGCGGTCGATCTCGTCGCCGGCCGGCGGCTGCAGCTGGCCTGCGAGAAGGGGCGGGCCACCGGCTTCCTGATCCGCAGGCGGCCCTTCGGCGGCAAGGCCAGGGCGCTGACCGGCTCGGCCGCGGCCACCCGCTGGACGGTGGCTCCGGCCCCCAGCCAGCCGCCGCCGGGGCGCCTCGGCCTCGGCGCCCCGCGCTTCCGGGCGGCGCTGGAACGCTCGCGGGGCGGACGGCCCGGCGCCTGGCTCTTCGAAAGCCCGGACGCCTATCTTGAAACGGAGATCCAGGATGGGACGCATCCTCTGCGCCTGGTCGCCGAACTGGGCGATCGACAACTGGCGCCGGCGCAACCCGCCGCCCGAGAAGACGACGGAGCCGACGCCGCCAGCGGCTCCGTCCGCCGCCGCGCCTGAGGCCGCGCCCTTCGCCCTGGTGGAAGCCGCCCGGGGCGCGCGCCGGCTCTGCGCCGTGGACGAAGCCGCCGCGGCGCTCGGCCTCTTCCCCGGCCAGAAGGCGGCCGACGCCGCGGCCCTGGTTCCCGACCTCGCCACGGCCGAGGCCGAGCCGGAGGCCGACGCCCGGGCCCTGGCGGCGCTCGTCGACTGGTGCGTGCGCTTCTCGCCCGCCGTGGCGGCCGATCCGCCGGACGGACTCTTCCTGGACGTCTCGGGCCTTTCCCACCTCTGGGGCGGCGAGCGGGCCCTGCTGGCGGATTTCCGCCGCCGTCTGGCGGCCAACGGCCTCACCGTGCGCTGCGCGATCGCCGACACGGCCGGGGCGGCCTGGGCGCTGGCCCGCCATGGCGACAGCGCGATGATCTGTCCCGAAGGCGGGCAGGGGCAGGCGCTCGCCGCCCTGCCGCCGGCGGCCCTGCGGCTGGACCCTGCCGCCGCCGCCCAGCTGGAGCGGCTGGGCCTGCGCACCATCGGCCAGGTCGCCCGTCTGCCGCGCGGGGAGCTGGGCCGCCGCTTCGGCGCGGAAACCCTGCGCCGCCTGGACCAGGCGCTGGGCAAGGCGCCCGAGGCGCTTTCCTTCCGCCGGCCGCCCAGCCCCTTCGCCGAACGTCTCGCCTTCGCCGAGCCGATCAGCGCGCTGGAGGACCTTTCCCGCGTCTGCGCCGACATCACAGCCGCCCTCTGCGCCCGGCTGGCGGCGGCCGGCCGCGGCGCGCGGCGGTTCGAGCTCGCCTATCACCGGCTGGACGGAAAGCCCCTGACCGCCGAGGTGGGCCTGGCCGTGGTCGCCCGGGAGACCCTGCGGATCGTGCGGCTGTTTTCCCCCAAGCTCGAACACCTCGATCCCGGCTTCGGCATCGAGTCGGCGACCCTGTGCGCCTACGAGGTCGAGCCCCTGGTGGAGCATCAGGCGGGGCTGGAGACGCGCATCGGCGAGGCGGCGGGCGACCTCGCCCCCCTGGTCGACCGCCTGACCAACCGCCTGGGGCCCGAGCGCGTCTGGACGAGCCGGCCGGTGGAGAGCCACGTGCCGGAGCGGGCCGTGACCCGCGCCGGGCCGCTGGCGCCGCAGCCGGCGGAGAGCTGGGACCGGGCGCGGCCCAGGCCCGTCCGTCTTTTCCGCCGGCCCGAGCCCATCGAGGCCGTAGCGCTGATCCCGGACGATCCGCCGGTGCAGTTCCGCTGGCGCGGCCGCCTGCACAGGGTGCGCCTGGCCGAGGGGCCCGAGCGGATCGGCGCCGAGTGGTGGAAGGCGGCCATCGAGGATGTCTCGGCCGCCCACATCCGCGACTACTACCGGGTGGAGGACGAGGCCGGCGGCCGCTTCTGGATCTTCCGCGCCGGGCTGTACGAGGCCGGGACGCCGGCGAAGTGGTGGCTGCACGGGCTCTTCCCATGAGCGCGCCCGCCTATGCCGAGCTGATGGCCGCCAGCAACTTCTCCTTCCTGCGCGGCGCCTCCCACCCCTGGGAGCTGGCGGCCACGGCCGAGGCCCTGGGGATCGAGGCGCTCGGCGTCTGCGACCGCAACAGCCTGGCCGGCGTGGTGCGGGCCTGGACGGCGGCCAGGGACCTGAAGCTGCGCCCGCTCACCGGAGCCCGGCTCGACTTCGCCGACGGGACCCCCAGCCTCCTCTGCTATCCCCGCGACCGCGAGGCCTATGGCCGGCTGACCCGCCTGCTGACGCTCGGCCAGAGGCGGGCGAAGAAGGGCGGCTGCGAGCTCGCCTATGGCGATTTCGCCGAACATGCCGAAGGCCAGGTCCTGCTGGCCGTGCCGCCGCGCCGGCTGGACGCGCGGTTCGAGCGGGACCTGGAGCGGCTGGCCGTCGACTTCCGCGATCAGGTCTGGCTGGCGGCGGCCCGCGGCTACGAGGCGCGCGACCTGCCCAGGCTCTCGGACCTGGCGGAGCTTTCGCAGCGCTATGGCGCGCCCATGGTGGCGGTGAACGACGTCCTCTACCACGCGCCCGAGCGGCGACCCCTGCAGGACGTGCTGACCTGCATCGCGGAAAAGACCACCATCGAGGCGGCCGGCTGGCGCCTGGCCGCCAACGCCGAGCGGCACCTGAAGTCGCCCGCGGAGATGGCCCGCCTCTTCGCCCGTTTTCCCGAGGCGGTGGAACGCTCCCTGGAGGTGGCCGGCCGGATCGGCTTCGACCTCTCCGAGCTCTCCTACGAATATCCGGACGAGCCCGTCCCGCCGGGCAGGACGCCCATCGAGCACCTGCGCAACCTGACCTGGGAGGGGGCGGCGCGGCGCTATCGCCGGGGCGTGCCGCAGAAGGTGCGCGACCTCCTGAACCACGAGCTCGCCCTGATCGAGAAGCTCGACTACCCCAACTACTTCCTGACCGTGCACGACATCGTCCGCTGGGCGCGGGGTCAGGGCATCCTCTGTCAGGGGCGCGGCTCGGCGGCCAATTCCTGCGTCTGCTTCTGCCTCGGGATCACCGCGGTCGATCCCACCAAGCCCGACCAGGACCTCCTCTTCTCCCGCTTCATCTCCGAGGAGCGCAGCGAGCCGCCCGACATCGACGTGGACTTCGAGCACGAGCGGCGCGAGGAGGTGATGCAGTACGTCTTCGCCCGCTACGGCCGCGAGCGGGCGGCCATCTGCGCCACCGTCATCCACTACCGTCCGCGCATGGCCATCCGCCAGGTGGGCAAGGCGCTGGGCCTGACCGAGGACGTCACCGCCGCCCTGGCCGGCACGGTCTGGGGCTCCTATGGCGCCGGCACGCCCGACGCCCATGTGCGCCAGGCGGGCCTCGATCCCGACAATCCGCAGATCCGCCGGGCCACGACCCTGGCGGCCGAGCTGATCGGCTTTCCGCGGCACCTGTCGCAGCACGTGGGCGGCTTCGTGCTGACCAAGCGGCGGCTGGACGAGACCGTGCCCATCGGCAACGCCGCCATGCCCGACCGCACCTTCATCGAGTGGGACAAGGACGACATCGACGAGCTCGGTCTGATGAAGGTCGACGTGCTCGCGCTCGGCATGCTGACGGCCCTGCGCAAGAGCCTCGCCCTGCTGCGGGCCGACCACGGCCAGCACCTGCACGACCTCTGCGACATCCCCCAGGAGGAGCCGGGCGTGTACGCCATGCTTTCGCGGGCCGACTCCGTGGGCGTCTTCCAGGTGGAGAGCCGGGCCCAGATGTCCATGCTGCCCCGGCTGAAGCCGCAGCGCTTCTACGACCTCGTCATCGAGGTGGCGATCGTCCGCCCCGGCCCGATCCAGGGGGACATGGTCCACCCCTATCTGCGACGGCGGGAGGGGAAGGAGGCGGTGACCTATCCGGCGCCCGCGCCCGAACACGGGCCCCCCGACGAGCTGAAGGCGGTGCTGGGCAAGACGCTCGGCGTGCCGCTGTTCCAGGAACAGGCCATGCGCCTGGCCATCGAGGCGGCCAAGTTCTCCGACGCCGAGGCCAACGGCCTGCGCCGCTCCATGGCCACCTTCCGCAACTACGGCAATGTGGGCGAGTACGGGGTGAAGTTCGTCGAGGGCATGGTCGCCCGGGGCTATGATCCGGACTTCGCCCGGCGCTGCTTCGCCCAGATC
Source organism: Phenylobacterium sp. (assembly GCF_013911965.1). Taxonomy (GTDB): domain Bacteria; phylum Pseudomonadota; class Alphaproteobacteria; order Caulobacterales; family Caulobacteraceae; genus Phenylobacterium. The sequence continues at coordinate 52,985 of NZ_JACESE010000023.1, forward strand.
GAGGGCTTCGGCTCCTACGGCTTTCCGGAGAGCCACGCCATCAGCTTCGCCCTCTTGGTCTACGCCTCGGCCTGGATCAAGTGGCGCTGGCCCGACGTCTTCTGCGCCGCCCTCCTGAACAGCCAGCCCATGGGCTTCTACCAGCCGGCCCAGCTGGTCCGCGACGCGCGCGAGCACGGGGTGGAGGTGCGCCCGCCCTGCATCCTGGCCAGCGACTGGGACTGCACGCTGGAACCGGCGAAGGACGGCGGCCGGCTGAAGGCGGTGCGCATCGGGCTTCGCCAGATCAAGGGCCTGCGCGAGGACGAGGTGAAGCGGCTGGTCGCCGCGCGCGCGGCCGGCGCCGACACCCTGCCGGCGCTCGCCCGCCAGGCCAGGCTCTCGCGCCGCACCCTGGAGCTGCTGGCCGAGGCCGACGCCTGCCGGTCTCTCGGCCTGGAACGCCGCGCCGCCCTCTGGCTGGCCAAGGGGCTCGTCGGCGAGGCGAAGGTGGAGGACGAGGCGCCGCTCGCCGCCCGGCTGCAGCCGCGCGAGGAACAGGCGGAGCTGCCCCTGATGAGCCTGCCTCACCAGGTGGCGGAGGACTACCGCACCACGCGCCTCTCCCTGAAGGCCCATCCTTGCGCCTTCTTCCGCGAAGAGCTTGACCGCCGCCGCATCACGCCCGCCCGCCGGCTCGGCGAACTGAGGGACGGGGCGCGGGTCAGCGTCGGCGGCCTGGTGCTGGTGCGCCAGCGGCCCGGCACGGCCAAGGGGGTCACCTTCCTGACCCTGGAGGACGAGACCGGCCCGGCCAATCTGGTGGTCTGGAAGGATGTCTTCGAGGCCAACCGACGGACGGTGATGAGCGCGGCCTTCCTGGTCGCCCACGGCCGGCTGCAGAAGGCCGGCGAGGTCATCCACCTGGTCTGCGAACGCTTCGAGGACCTGACGCCCCTGCTCTCAGGCTTGCGCCAGGACGAGGCCGAGATCCGCGTCGCCTCCAACGTCGCCGGCCGCCTGATCCGCAGCCGGGACTTCCATTGAGGCCTAGCGCCCGCGCAGGCGGTTGTGCATGGCGGTGGCCGCGATGGCGGCCTCGCCCACGGCCACCGAGATCTGGTTCAGGCCTCGCACCACGTCGCCGGCGGCGTAGAGGCCCTCGACCGTCGTCATCAGATGGGTGTCGGTGATCAGCGCCCCGGCCTCGTCGCGCCGCGCGCCGAGGCCTTCGGCCAGCCCCACCTGAGGCGTGCAGCCGAGCGCCAGATAGAGATGGTCGAAGCGCCGCTCGGCCTCGCCCCCGGTCTGAGCCAGCACCACCTCGCGCTCCTCGAAACGCAGCTGGTCGAGGGCGATGCTCACCGTCTCGGGGGGCGCCTCGGCGGCCTCGCCCAGCATCAGGACCGTGACGTCCTCGCTGTAGGGGCGCAGGAAATCGGCCTCCCGCTGCGCCAGCGGACCCTCGCCCAGAACGGCCAGGCGCGCGCCGATGGCCTCCCAGGCGTCGCAGATGGGGCACATGCGCACCAGGCTCGCCCCGATCGCCTGGTCGAGGCCCGGGATCTGCGGCAGGTGGTCGGCCACGCCGGTGGCGAGCAGGACGGTGGCGGCTTCGAGGCTCCGGTCGGCGAGGTGCAGGCGGAAGCCCGCCTCCGTCGGCGACAGCCGCTCCGCCCGTCCGGCCTCGATGGCCGCGCCGAATTCCTCGGCCTGCAGCCGCAGGAGGCGCAGAAGCTCCGTCCCGCCGACCCCTTGCGGAAAGCCCGGCGTATTGTGGCTTTCCGGGATCCAGGCCGCCCGCGGCCGCCCGCCGTCCAGCACCAGGACGCGGCGGCGGAAGCGGGCCAGATAGGTGGCCGCGGTCAGGCCGGCGGGGCCGGCGCCGACCACGACGGCGTCATAGGGTTCGGATGTGTCGGTCAAGGTCGGCGGGCCTTCGTCTTCGGGACAGGCCCGGCGCTCAGCGGCCGAGCCGACCCTTCAACGCATCGATCCGCTCGGAGGCTTCCGCCTTGGTCAGATCCTCCTTCGGCGGCGGCTCGCCGGCCTCCTCCGACAGGGTGGTGAGATAGGAGGCCTGGGCCCCGGTCATGGGTTCGTCGCCGGAGACCCAGTCCTGCGGGTCCTTCTCGGTGTTGGAGCCGGGGCGGTCGTCCAGCTTGGGGTTGTGGGGGGCGTCGGACATGGATGGGTTTCCCTTTTGTTCCAGACAACCGGGCCGGAAGGAGATGGTTCCGTCCTCGGCCCCCACACCGCCTGCGCCTCATGGCGGCTTTTCGGGCCCAGCTCCCTTGACCCCCGCCGCATCGCCCCGTCTCCTCCGCTCCAGCGCGACAATGGGAGGGGACCATGAAGCCCTGGGTGATGGCGGCGGTTGCGGTGCTGGCGGCGGGGTCGCCGGCCTGGGCCGAGAGCGTCAAGGTGAAGGTCGAGAGCGGCGTGCTGGCGGGCGAGGCCACCGACCGGGCGGCCGTCTTCCGCAACATTCCCTACGCCGCCCCGCCCGTGGGGCCGCTGCGCTGGAAGCCGCCGGCGCCGCCCGCGGCCTGGAGCGGCGAGCGGCCGGCGGTGGAGGCTGGTCCCTCCTGCCCGCAGCCGATGAACGAGGATGGTTCGCCCAACACCGGCGGCGCCAACGGGCCGACGAGCGAGGACTGCCTGCAGCTCAACGTCTTTGCGCCCAAGGATGCGACCGCCCCGGGCAAGGCGCCGGTTCCGGTCATGGTCTGGCTGCACGGGGGCGCGCACCGAACCGGCGCAGGCTGGGTCTATGACGGCCAGAACTTCGCCCGCGACGGCGTCGTCGTGGTCACGGTCAACTACCGCCTGGGCCCGCTCGGCTATTTCGCCCACCCGGCCCTGACCCGGGAGGCCGGGGCCAAGGCGCCGCTCGGCTCCTACGGCCTGATGGACCAGGTGGCCGCCCTGCGCTGGGTGCAGAGGAACATCGCCGCCTTCGGGGGCGATCCGCGCAACGTGACCGTCTTCGGGGAATCCGCCGGCGGGATGAGCACCCTCGCCCTGCTGGCGACGCCCTCGGCCAAGGGGCTCTTCTCCAAGGCCATCGTCCAGTCGGGCCTGGGCTGGTTCGAGCCGCAGGGCCTGGCCGTCCAGGAGGCCAAGGGCGTGGAGGCGGCCAAGACGCTGGGCCTGACCCGCACGGCCTCGGCCGCCGAGTTGCGCGCCGTGCCCGTCGAGACCCTGATCGAGAAGGTGGACGGAAGTTTCGGCCCCTTTGTCGACGGCCGGCTCCTGCCGCGCACGCCGACCCAGGTGTTCGCCGGGGGCGGCGAGATCGACGTGCCGATGATCATCGGCTGGAACAGCGGCGAGGACTCGCTGCTGGGGGGGCCGGGGGGCGGGGCCAGGTTCGCCCAGAACGTCCCGCCCATCGCGCGGACCATCTATGCGGAGGAAGCCGCCGAGGGGGACGAGGCGCTGGGCCGGGCCATCTTCACCGACCGCCTCTTCGCCGCTCCGGCCCGCTGGGTGGCGCGCCAGGCGGCCGACGGGGCGCCGGCCTGGCTCTATCACTTCAGCTATGTGGGCGACCGCTACCGGCCTGTCCTCGACCGCGCCCACCATGCCGCCGAGATCCAGTACGTCTTCGAATACTGGGGCCGCCGCACGCCGATGAGCGTGGTCAGCGACGAGGACCGGGCGATGGCGAGCCTGATGCACGCCTGCTGGGTCGCCTTCGCCAAGACGGGCGAGCCCGACTGCGGCGGCCTCGACTGGCCGGCCTACGATCCGGCCAGCGACCGGCTGCTGGAGTTCGGATCGGAGACCGCCGTGCGGGAGAACTTCCGCAAGATCCGCCTCGACGCCCAGGAAGCCGTCGCCCTGCCGACCCTGGGGCTGGAGGCGGCGCAGTAGGAGAGGCTTCCTCTCGCCCCGGCGGCGCGTCAGCGCCGTCAAGACGGACACGAAGACCACAAAGGGCGCAGCTGGGCGGCGGCGCCCAGCGGCCTCGATCCCGAACGAATCACCTGCGCGGGCGTTGTGCAGGCTTCGGAAAGGGAGTCCCCCATGGCCGCGCGCCCCACCTGGCAGGGCTATCTGCGCCTGTCGCTCGTCAGCTGCCCCGTCGCCCTCTACACCGCCACCAGCCGCGGCGGCGACGTCAGCTTCCGCATGCTGCACAAGGACACCCACAACCGGATCCGCATGGTGCCGACCGACCCTGAAACCGGGCCGGTGGAGCGCAGCGAGATCGTCAAGGGCTACGAGATCGAGAAGGGCCGCTACGTCGTGGTGACCCAGGACGAGATCAACAACGTCAAGCTGGAGACGACCCGCAGCCTCGACATCGAGCGTTTCGTCGACGAGACCGAGATCGACCGCCTCTACTGGGACGATCCCTATTTCCTCGTCCCCGACGGCGACATGGCCGCCGAGGCCTTCACCGTCATCCGCACGGCCATGGAGAAGGCCGGAAAGATCGCGCTGGGGCGCCTGGTCATGCACCAGCGCGAACGGCTGATGGCGCTGGAGCCGCGGGAGCTGGGCATCCTCGCCTACAAGCTGCGTTCGGCCGACGAGGTGCGCGATGCGCAGGACGCCTTCTCCGGCATACCGGACGTGAAGCCCGACAAGCAGATGGTGGAGATCGCCACCCGGATCATCGAGCAGCAGGAGGGGCCCTTTGACCCGTCCCAGTTCACCGACCGCTACGAGGAGGCCCTGCGCGCCCTGGTCGCCGAGAAGGAGGAGGGCCGCACCGTCACCGCTCCCGAGGCGCCGCGCGAGGCCGAGGTCACCGACCTGATGGCCCAGCTGAAGGCCAGCCTGGGCGCCGGCGGCGGCAAGCCGGCCGAGCGCCGCAAGACGACCAGCCGCGCCTCGGCGACGAAGAAGCGCGGCGCGGGCCGGGCGTCGAGCCGCAAGAAGTCGGCCTAGGTTCTGAACCCATAAAGCTTGCTGGTTGAGGGCGACGCTGATTCAAGGCTTCCGAAAGGAGCTTGAGATGGCGCGCTACGACCT
>NZ_JACESE010000024.1 GCF_013911965.1 Phenylobacterium sp.
CCCACAGTGACCCTCCCAGCCGCCCGCCTCACCCTCCGCCTCATCCTCGCCGCGGCCTCCTTCGCCGCCGGCGTCCTGCACCTCGCCGTCCCTGCGCCGTTCCTCGGGATTACGCCGGGCTGGGTTCCGTCGCCGCGATCACGGCCTGCGGCCACGGAACCCAGCCCGGCGTAATCCCGAGGAACGGCGCAGGGACGGCGAGGTGCAGGACGCCGGCGGCGAAGTAGGCCGCGGCGAGGATGAGGCGGAGGGTGAGGCGGGCGGCTTGGAGGGTCACTGTGGGTCGCCCAGCTGCGGCAGGTGCACCTTCCGCGTTGCCTTGAATACCTTTCCCGTCAGGGTAGCTTAGAAGCTGTGCTGTCGCGGAGTGGCTATGAGCGAGCCCAACAACGTTCCTTCCCCTTACAGCCTCTTTGGCCCGTCTGAAGACGGCAAAGCGGACGACTTGCTCAAAGGGAAGAATGAGACTGAGGCGCGCATCAGGCTTCAGGCGCTGATCGCTGAATGGCTGCGCATGGAGAACCTCGTTGTTCTCACTGCCGCTGGCTGCTCCGTCGGCGAGGGCTTGGGCGGCAAGACGATGGCCAACCTTGATGCAGCGGTCCTCAGCACTCTCGAAAAGCACCCTGACATTCCACCAGAGGCGAAGAAGATCGTCAGCGGTCGACTGAGTGATTTATTGGTCCAAGATTCGATCGGTTTCGAGGCTTGGCTCTCGTTCCTCGTGAACGCCTATCACCTTGCGACATCCACAGGATCGCCGTTCTGTGGTCTCAATTGGCAGGGCGATGCGACGCCATCAATCGACGACCTAAAGTGGCTCATTGACCATCTGGGCCGAGCAATATTTGCGGAGTGCGCACTTAGTTTGCCGCCCATTCCCGAGGGCTCGGTGACGCCGGCAGGGGTTCCGCCCCATCTCGCGTTCCTCGCGAAGCTCGTCGCCCGCGACAGCAACCTCGGACGCGCGAACCTATTCACGTTGAACTACGATACCCTCTTCGAGCAGGCGCTTGAGCGCCTAGGCATTCAGTATTTCGACGGCTTCAGCGGACGGGCAGAGGCGCGGTTTGATCCGTCCGTCTATGGGCTAGACATTTACTATCCAGGCGAGGTCGCCGAAGGCCGTGTCCGCCGGTTTGACAAGTTCTTGCACTTCTACAAGCTTCACGGCTCGATCCACTGGCGAGCCGAAGGGGACGAGCTCCGTGCGCGACACCCTTCGCTCGCGCCGTTCGCCGACTATCGGGAGTTGGGTGTCGAGCAGAAGGCGCAGAAGCTCGATAGCCTGACGGAGAATACTGGTCCCATTGGCATCCTTCCGACGGCCAACAAGTTTGCTCAGACTTTGTCGATGCCGTTCGCGCATTTGCTGCGCTCGTTCCAAATACGCCTAAGCGTGCCGCAGACCTTCTTGCTCGTCCTCGGTTACGGTTTCGGCGACGAACACGTTACGCGAATAATTGAGACGGCCCTCATGAACCCCTCGCTAGTGATGTTGGTCGTTGAGCCCGATCCGAAGAGTGCGACGATCAAACGAATTCAGGGGTACAAGGAACTCGGGCGGCGCGCATTCGTGCTGACTGCCACCGAGGAGGCCTTCAAGGCGGCCAAGTTCAAGCACGCAAGCTTCGATGACTTTGCGAAGACAATTATGCCCGACGTCCAATGGTTAACGGACTTCCTACGACTGCGGAGTTTTGAAAAGCAGATCGCTTCCATCCAGGGCGATAAGGCCCCTGCGCTAGGCTTAGACGCTGCGCTCGGTGGGCCGCCGCACCAGACTGGGGGCTAAATGGAGAGCCCACGGGTCATCGGGCACATCGTCGCAGTCCAAGGATTTCGGGTCAAAGTCGAACTCCTGCCCGGGACGCACTCTGCGATGCGCGCAACGCTGGACGGTGTCCAAGTCGCTGTCGCTATCAATGCGTATCTGACCTTTTCCCTAGGCGCGGGTCAGACGGTAATCGGCGTCATCACCGATCTCGAAGCGCGCGAGAGTTACGATCCGTCATCGGGCGACGAGCTGACCTTGGAACTCATAAAGCCACGGCGTGTAGCAAGCGTTCAGTTGCTTGGGACGATCAGCCGGGCGGGCGAAAAATGGACGTTTAGCGCCGGCATTACAATCTTGCCAACACTCGACACACCGGCCGAAATCAGCCCTCCAGATGTGTTGAAGGCAGTTTTCGAGACGCCGCCCCGTCGCAACCGCCCTGACGATTATGAGGGCGATGACGACGACTTTGACTGCGATCTGACGCTAGGTTGTCCAACGGGTCAGCCTCAGAATGTTGTACGCGCGTCGTACAACGACATGTTCTCAAGACCACTTGCGATTGTCGGTAATACAGGTTCCGGAAAGTCTTTTTCCGTCTCGAGCCTCATCCAGAAGGCCATGGCCGCTCTCGGTGACGAGGGGAACGAACCGCACATCTTCGTGCTCGATATCAACGGCGAGTACGGCAAGGCTTTCGGGGGCGCACAGACGCTCGAACGCAGGCCCGATCACGTCTATCTGAACGGCCAGGAATTCCCCCTTCCGATCTGGCTATTCAACGCAGCCGAAGTTTGCGCCTGGCTGAGCGCGTCAGAGCAAACCCAGGAGCCCGTCCTGAAGGATTGGTGGGCGTTGGCGAAAGCGAAATCGACAAACAAGGCGCTCGCCGCAGACGCAAACTCGCTACGCCTCGCGCTTCAGAAGGCGAACGCCATTGTCGAAGTACTCAACACCACCGGCCGACCTAAGAAGAAGCCTGCGGTGACCGATCACCGCATCATGGAAGGGTATCTTGGTGGCCGGGAACTAGCTGGTCGACAACGACTAACAGCTGCCCTCGCTCAACATCAAGGGCAGCTCAACGCTAACCCGCCGGATTTCAACTCGCCACTCAACGAGGCCGAGATCAGGAGTGCCGCAGAAGAGCTCGCGGCGTCAATCAAGGAAGTGCTCGCAGGTGAACTGGCCGTCGCGACCGTCAGCGCAACGACAGCAGACAGCCCTCTCTATATTCCACGCTCGAAGTTTCAAGATCCCTCGCTCATCGACGCTGCAACTTCCCCGGAAGAGGCAGGCAGAATCGAAGCGCATCTCACAACACTGAAGTTGCGCCTCCAAACGCGGCTTGATGATCCACGTTGGCGTGCTTTCCTGAATTACGAAGAGGAGGCAACCAAGGTCACCTCTCTGGAAGATTGGTTGAAACGCTTCGGATTAGGCGTACGGAAAGGGCCGCGCGTTGCCGTCCTCGATCTCTCGATGCTCAGTCACGAAGTGCTGCCGTACGCCTGCACCGTGATCGGGCGCGTCCTCCTAGAGATACGCGAAAATTTGCCCGCGAAAGCTCGCTACAAGCACCCATGGGTCTTGGTCCTCGAAGAGGCCCACAACTACGCTAGACCTCCGCGCAGCGACGAAGCCAAAGGCCAAACACTCTCGCGGCTCGCGTTCGAGCGGATCGCAAAGGAGGGCCGGAAGTTCGGCCTCTCGCTTATCATCGCCAGCCAGCGGCCAAGCGAGATAAGTCAGACGATCATCAGCCAGTGCGCCAACTTCGTCAGCCATCGACTCCAGAACCCCGACGACATTGAGCATTTCAGGCGCATCATCCCCATGCAGGCGCGCCGGCTCCTCGACCAGGTGACGATACTCGACAGCGGCGAAGCGATCGTCTTCGGAAGCGCGTTTCACATTCCGACCCGTGTTCAATTCACACGGCCCGAGCCTGGACCGTGGAGCACCACAGCCGCGCCGTATCATGAATGGCGGATGGAAAAGGCGGCTTTCCCGCTCGACACGGTGGTCGACGCCTGGGGAATACGTGTGCAAGCGCCGCCCCATCAGATGGATACCACAGCCGCGGCGAACGTCGGCGTAGTGCCTGGGGAAACTGACGAGCCGCCGCGCAGCAAGCTGGACGACGAAATCCCATTCTGAAGCCGTGTAGCGTGAGCGTCGCCGCCGTCGGAAGGACCGAAGCCATCCAGCCGCGAGTGACCCCACGGCCACGCTTCCCGTCCAACACCCCCGCGCCCGCAATTCCTACTCCCCCGCACGGTTCTTGCAGTTGTGGCGCGGGGTTCGGGTCGGTAGGTTGCGCGCCTTCCACTCGTCCGCCTGTCTGCAAGGACCGCCGCGCCTATGAGCGACGCCGAAAAACGCACCTTCACCGACGAGGAGGCCCTGAGCTTCCACCGTCTGCCCCAGCCCGGAAAGATCGCCATCGCGCCGACCAAGCCGATGGCCACCCAGCGCGACCTGTCGCTGGCCTATTCGCCGGGCGTGGCCGTACCGGTGCTGGCCATCGCCGAGGACGCCGACAAGGCCTACGACTACACGTCGAAGGGCAATCTGGTGGCCGTCATCTCCAACGGCACGGCGATCCTGGGGCTGGGCAATCTCGGCGCCCTGGCGTCGAAGCCGGTGATGGAGGGCAAGAGCGTCCTCTTCAAGCGCTTCGCCGACGTCGACTCCATCGACGTCGAGGTGGCCGCCACCGATCCCGACGAGATCATCACCGTCGTCAAGAACATCGGCCTGACCTATGGCGGCATCAATCTGGAGGACATCAAGTCCCCGGAATGCTTCCGCATCGAGACCGAGCTGCAGGAGCTGCTCGACATCCCGGTCTTCCATGACGACCAGCACGGCACGGCCATCATCTCGGCCGCCGGCCTCCTGAACGCCTGCAAGATCACCGGCCGCAACATCGAGGACGTGAAGCTCGTCCTCTGCGGCGCGGGCGCGGCGGGCATCGCCACGCTGGAGCTGGTCAAGGCCATGGGCATGCGGGCCGAGAACTGCATCGCCGTGGACAATACCGGCGTCATCTGGCGCGGCCGCTCCGAAGGCATGAACCAGTGGAAGTCGGCGCACGCCGTCGATACGGACGCCCGGACCCTGGCCGAGGCCATGGTCGGCGCCGACGTCTTCATCGGCCTGTCGGTGAAGGGGGCGGTGACGGCCGACATGGTCAAGGCCATGGCGCCCCAGCCGATCATCTTCGCCATGGCCAATCCGGACCCCGAGATCACGCCCGAGGAGGTCCACGCGGTCCGCCCGGACGCCATCGTGGCCACCGGCCGCAGCGACTATCCCAACCAGGTCAACAACGTCCTGGGCTTCCCCTACATCTTCCGCGGCGCGCTCGACGTGCGCGCCCGGCGGGTGAACATGGAGATGAAGATCGCCTGCGCCCAGGCGCTGGCCAAGCTCGCCCAGGAGGACGTCCCCGACGAGGTGGCCGCGGCCTATCACGGCATGCAGCTCAAGTTCGGGCCGGAATACATCATTCCGACGCCCTTCGACCCGCGGCTGATCTGGTACGTGCCGCCGTTCGTGGCCCAGGCGGCCATGGACACCGGCGTGGCGCGCAAGCCCATCGAGGACATGGAGGCCTACCGGGCCGAGCTCGCCCAGCGGCTCGATCCCACGGCGGCCTTCCTGCAGAAGCTGCAGGGCGCGGTCCTGGGCCGGCCCAAGAAGCGGGTGGTCTTCGCCGAGGGCGAGGAGCCCAGCGTGATCCGCGCGGCCTACGCCTTCCAGGGCGCGGGCCTGGGCGACGCCATCCTGGTGGGCCGCGACGAGCTGGTGGCCGAGAACATGCGCGCCGTCGGCCTCGATCCGGCGGAGGCGGGCCTGAAGGTCATCAACGCCCGCACCTCCGACCACAATCCGGAGTTCGCCAACTATCTCTACGAGCGGCTGCAGCGTCAGGGCTATCTGATGCGCGACGTGCAGCGCCTGGTGAACCAGGACCGCAACTCCTTCGCCGCCTGCATGGTGGCGCTCGGCTATGCCGACGCCATGGTCACCGGCGTGACCCGCTCCTACGACCAGGCGCTGGACGAGGTGCTGCGCGTCATCGATCCCGCCCCCGGCGGCCGGGTGATGGGCATGTCGGTCCTGCTGGGCAAGGGGCACACCCTGTTCATCGCCGACACCAACGTCACCGAGATGCCGGAGGCCGAGGACCTGGTGGAAATCGCCCTGGAGGCGGCCCAGGCGGTGAAGGCGCTGGGCTACACCCCGCGCGTGGCCTTCATGTCCTACTCCACCTTCGGCAATCCCATGGGCATCCGCTCGGAGAAGGTGCGCGAGGCGGTCGCCATGCTCGACCAGATGGACCTCGACTTCGAGTACGAGGGCGAGATGCCCCCCGCCCTGGCGCTGGAGCCGGAGCGCCGCGGCAACTTCCCCTTCATGCGCCTGACCGGCCCGGCCAATGTGCTGATCATGCCGGCCATCCACTCGGCGGCCATCTCCACCCAGCTCGTCCAGGCCTTCGGCGGCGCCACCGTCATCGGCCCGATCCTGCTCGGCCTGGAGAAGAGCGTGCAGATCTGCCCGCTCTCGGCCTCGGTCTCGCGCATCCTGCACACCGCCACCCTGGCGGCCTACGACCAGCCCCAGCAGGAGGCCGCCCTCTGATGCGTCTGGGCCCCATCCAGATCGTCTAAGGGATCGTGCGCTCTCCGGGCGGCGGACGATCCGTCGTCCGCTCCGCCCCGGGGAGGACCTGCGCCATGAGCGCGAACCATCCGCCCGCCTTGAGCCTGGGCGTCGACTTCGGCACCACCAATACGGTGGTGGCGCTCGCCGCGCCGGGCGAGGCCGCGCGCCTCGTCCGCTTTCCCGCGCCCGAGCGCGAGGTCACCGCCTTCCGCTCGGCCCTCTCCTTCTACGCCCCGCCCGAGGCGCCGGCCGAGCGCACGGTGGAGGCCGGTCCCTGGGCCATCGAGGCCTATGCGGAGGACCCGCTGGAGACGCGGTTCATCCAGTCGTTCAAGACCTTCGCCGCCCAGTCCAGCTTCACCGAGACCCAGATCCTGAACCGGCGCTACGCCTTTGAGGACCTGCTGGCCGCCTTCCTCTTCAAGCTGCGCGACCACGGCGGCGCGGACCTGGCGGACCTGCCCAGGCGGGTGGTGGTGGGGCGGCCCGTGACCTTCGCCGGCGCCGCGCCGGACGAGCACCTGGCGCTGTCGCGCTACGAGGCGGCCTTCGCCCGGCTGGGCTTCTCCGAGATCCTCTATGTCTACGAGCCGGTGGGCGCGGCCTTCTTCTTCGCCCGGCAGCTGAAGGAAGACGCCACCGTGCTGGTGGGCGACTTCGGCGGCGGCACCAGCGACTTCTCCATCATCCGCTTCACGCGCGCCGGCGGGGCCTTCCGGGCCGAGCCGCTGGGCCGGTCGGGCGTCGGCGTGGCCGGCGACGCCTTCGACTACCGGATCATCGACCACCTGGTCTCCCCGGCGCTCGGCAAGGGTTCGTCCTACCGCTCCTTCGGCAAGGTGCTGCCCATCCCCAACCGCTACTATTCGGCCTTCGCCCGCTGGGACCAGCTCGCCCTGCTGCGCGCCTCGCGTGACATGCGCGAGATCCGCAAGCTCGCCCGCGAGGCCGTCGAGCCGGAGAAGATCGAGCGCCTGATCGAGATCCTCGACGACAACCACGGCTACCGCCTCTACCGCGCCGTCTCCGACCTGAAGGAGACGCTGTCCTCGGAACCCTCGGCCGTCTTCCGCTTCGAGGCCGGCGGCGTCTCGCTCGTCCGCGAGGTGGCGCGGACGGAGTTCGAGGACTGGATCGCCCCGGAACTGGCCCTGATCGAAGGGGCCGTGGACGAGGCCCTGGCGACGGCGGGCCTGGGGCCCGAGGGGATCGACCGGATCTTCCTGACCGGCGGCTCCTCCCTGGTGCCGGCGGTGCGCGCCGTCTTCGCCCGCCGCTTCCCGGCCGAGAAGATCGAGACCGGGGCGGAGCTGGAATCCATCGCCTCGGGCCTGGCCCTCATGGGCGAGGAACCCGACCTCGCCCGCTGGGGCCAGAGGGCGAGGATCGCCTGAGGCCTATCCGGCCAGGAAGGCCTCCACCTCCGCCATGAAGACGTCGAGCCGGTCGTGGTGGACCCAGTGGCCGGCGCCCTCGACATTCACCAGGCGGGCGTTGCGGAAGTTCTCGATGCGGCCATCCTCGACGGGGTCGGACGCCCAGGACTCCATGCCGCGGAAGAGCAGGACCGGGCAGGTGATGTTGCGCCAGAGCTGGTGCTGGTCGGCGTGGCTCAAGCCGCCGACCCCGCCGCCGCGGATGAAGTTGTCGAACTTCCAGCTATAGGTCCCGTCCTCGTTCTGCAGGGCGCCGTAGACGGTCAGGTGGCGGGCCTGCTCCGGCGACAGGTGCGGGTTTTCCTCGGCCATGCGGGCGACCGCGTCCTCGAGGCTGGCGTAGCGGCGGGGGTTGCGGCCCGAATTCTCCCGCCGGTCGACGATCCAGCTGCGCAGCCGCTCGTCGATCGCGCGCCTGGCCTGCTCGGCCATCACCGCGGGCGAAGGGCCGAGGCCTTCGATGGCGACGATCTTCTCCACCTTCTCCGGGAAGATCCCGCAATAGTTCAGGGCGATGCCGGCGCCGAGCGAGTGGGAGATGAGGGTCACCGGCCGGTCGCTGCGCTGATGGATCAGCTGGGCGAGGTCGTAGATGTAGGCGCTCATGTCGTAGCCGCCGCCGACGGCCCAGGCCGAGTCCCCATGGCCGCGCAGGTCCGGCGCGATCACGTGGTAGCGGTCGCGCAGGCGCTGGGCGACCCAGTCCCAGTTGCGGCAGTGGTCGCGGCCCCCGTGCACCAGCACCAGCGGCGGGGCGCCCTCATTGCCCCAGTCCACATAGTGGAGACGCAGCCGCTGGGAGAAGAAGAAGTGCGATGTGGGGCCGTCCATGGCGCTCTCCGGTCGAGGGGGCCACCCCTGTGGCTTAAGCGGCCGTGACCCGCAAGGCCAGGAGCACCTCGTCGGCGGCGCGCAGGCCGCTCTCCCAGGCGCCGTGGGCGGTGGAGAAGGCGGTCTTCGACGTCGCCTCGCCGGCGAAGAAGAGGCGGTCCTCGACCGGCGCCGCCAGCACCTGCCGCGCCGGCGCGCAGCCCGGCAGGGCGTGGGAATAGGCCCCCAGCGCCCAGGGGTCGGAGGCCCAGCCGGTCTCGGCCATCACCTTGAGCTGGCGGCGGACGCCGGCGCCGAAATGGCCGACAAGCTCCTCGATGGCGAAGGCGGCGGCCGCGCGGGGCCCCTCCGCCTCCAGGGCGCGGGCATGGGCGCCGCCGAAAAACGCCTCGATGATCGGGCGGCCCAGCGGACGCAGATAGTAGCTGCCGGTCTCGGCCGTATCGGTGCGGCCCCACAGATGCTGCTCGCGGCCGAAAGCCTCCGGCGCGGTGGGGCTGAGGAAGACCTTGTTGGCGAGGCCGAGCGGCACGCCGGTGGCGGCGTCGACCTTCTCCGGAAGGCCGGGCGTCAGACGGATCGATTCCCGCGCGATCAGGTCGCTGGAGACCGTCACCACCACGGCGCGGGCGCTGACCGGCCCGCGGGCGGTCTCCAGGACGAGCGGCGTGCGGCTGTGGTCGATGGAGAGCACGGCGCAGTGGGGAACGATCAGGGAGCGGTCGGCCAGGGCGCAGATGGCCGCCCCGTAACCCTCCGGCGCGCGCCAGTTCACGCCGGTGTCCTCATAGGCGCCGTAGTCCTGAACCGAGACCTGGGAGAGACCCGCGCCGTTATAGTAGCCGGAGAAGGCCTCGATCATCGGCGCCCAGCGGCCGGCGCCGGGCAGATAGGCGCTGGCCCGCCCCTCGCCCCCTTCGGCGGCGGCCGCCTCCAGGCGGGCCTCGAAGGCCGCCAGCGCGGCGCCGAAGCTCTCGCCGTCCTCGGGCGTCAGGCTGAGATTGGCCTCCGGCCGGGCCCAGGCCGGCTCGCTGCGGTCGATCGGGATGTCGCGGCGCTCGAAAAGCGGGACGAGCGGATTGCGGTCGGCGCTGTGCAGCCAGCCGCAGCCGAGATCGAGCGGCAGGTCGGTGCGGGCGAGCAAGGTGTGGGCGCGGCCGCCGATGCGGCCCTGGCCCTCCAGCACCACCACCGAGAGCGGCGAGCGCGACAGGCGTGCGGCCGCGGCGATGCCGGCGGCGCCCGCGCCCACCACGACGACGTCGAACTGATCTTGCATGGATGCACTACGCCCGGCCGCCGGGGGGGGTTCAACCCCCGGCGACGGCGGGCCTTCTACTCCACCGCCCGCAGGGTGGCCGAATCCAGGTCGAGCTGGTCGGCCGGGATCACCGTCAGGTCCGGCTCGCGCGCGCGCAGCCCCGCCTCGAAGGCGGAGAAGTCGCCGGCGATGATCACGGCGGCGTCCTCGGGCGCCAGATGGGCCTCGGCGAAGCGGCGCACCTGGTCGGGCGTCACGGCCTCCACCCTGGCGGTGTAGACGGCGATCTCGTCCAGCGGCACGCCCTGCAGGGCCAGTTCGCCCAGCACCCCGCCCAGGCCGCCCGCCGTGCCCATGGCCCGGCCGAAGGCGCCGACCAGCACCGACTTGCGGGCCTTCAGCTCCTCGGGCGGGGCCGGCGTGGCGCCCAGCTTGTCCAGCTCGGCGGCGATCAGGTCCATGACCTCGGGCGCGGACTCGTTCTTGGTCTGGGCCTGCGCCTGGAAGGCGCCGGTGGTGCGCCGGGCCGACAGAGAGGAGCTGGCGCCGTAGGAGAGGCCGCGCTTGATCCGGATCTCCTGGTTCAGCCGCGCCGAATAGCTGCCGCCCAGGACCGTGTTGGCGACGATGCCCGGATAGTAGGCCTCGCTTCCCCGGGCGATGGCCGGCTTGGCGAGACGGACGGCGGCCTGGCCCGTGCCCGGCAGATCGATGACCACCACCTTGCGCTGGGCCTGCGGCGCCACCTGCGGCTGGGGCGGCAGGGGGGCGGACGGCGCCTGCCAGTCGCCGAACGCCTGGCGGGCGAGGGCGAAGCCGGCCTCGGGCGAGATGTCGCCGGTCAGGACCAGGATGGCGTTGTCGGGACGGAAGTAGGTTCCGTGCAGCGCCCTCAGCCCGTCGGGCGTCAGCTTCTGCAGCGAGGCCGGCGTGCCGTCGGCGGCGTGGCCGAACGGCGTGCCGGCGAAGATCACCGGCGCGGCCGTCATGGCCGCCAGCTGGCCCGGATCCTCATAGGCGACGGCCAGGGCGTCCAGGGCCTGGGCGGTCTGGCGCTCCAGCTCCTCGGCGGCGAAGGCCGGGTTGCGGACCACGTCGGAGAGGATGGCGAAGGCCGGCGCGACCTTGTCGGACATGACCGTCACGCCGACCGAGCTGCTTTCGAGCCCGGCGGAGGCCGAGAGGACCGCGCCGAGGGCCTCGATCTCCTGGGCGATCTGGGGCGCCGTGCGGGTGGCGGTCCCTTCGGGCAGCATGTTCGCCGTCATGGACATGGCGCCGGCCTGCCCTTCCGGATCGGCCCAGGCGCCGGCCTTGACGATCAGGGCGCCGGAGACGAGCGGCAGGTCGCTGGAGCGGGCGACGATGACGCGCAGGCCGTTCGCGAGCGTGGTCTCGGCCGGCTTGGGCAAGGTCGGGCTGATGGCCTCGGCCACCGGCGGCGGCGCCTCCCGCTCGCCCTCGGGGGCCAGGGTGACGATGTCGCCTTCGTAGCGGACGGCCTCGACGGCGGGCGGCGCCTCCTCGGCCTCCGTCTCGCCTTCGGGACGGGCGTCCTCGGAGCGATAGGTGATGGTCATGCGCCGCTGCGGATCCAGGTACTTCTGCGCCACCCGCTGGACGTCGGCGGCGGTGACGGCCTGCAGGGCCGCCAGGTTCTCGTTGGCGGCGGCCGGATCGCCCTCGGTCGCCCAGGCGTAGCCCAGCGCAAAGGCGCGGCCGTCGACCGTCTCGCGCTCGCGCAGCTCGGCGGCGGTCAGCTCGTTCTTGGCTTCGTTCAGCTCCGCCTCGCTGGGCGGCGCGTCCCGCAGCCGGGCGACCTGGGCCAGCAGGGCCTGCTCGCCGGTCTCGACGCTCTCGCCGCTCGACATGATGGCGCCCAGCGCGATCATGCCCGGCTGCTGGGGCAGGTCGGCGGTGGACATCACCTCCACGGCGACCTGCTGCTCATAGACGAGCGCGTTGTAGAGCCGCGAGGACTTGCCGCTGGAGAGGATGGCGTCGAGCACCTTGAGCGCCGGCGCGTCGGGACTGTCGGCGGCGGCGCCCAGCCAGGTGAGGACCACCGCCGGCAGCGGCACGTTGGGGCCGTAACCCCGATAGACGCCCGGACCCGTGCGGGGCGGCTCGACGGCGGTGACGCGCTTCAGCGGCGCCTGCGGCTTCTCGATGCCGGCGAAGTACTTGTCGACCCAGGCGTCGAACTTGGCGGGCTCGAAGTTGCCGACCACGATCAGCACGGCGTTGTCGGGGCGGTAATAGGCCTCGTGGAAGGCGCGGACGTCGTCGATGGTGGCCGCGTCCAGCTCGGCGATCGAGCCGATGCCGGGCCGCTTGTAGGGGTGGGCCTGATAGGTCGCCTTGGGCAGCATCAGGGCGAACAGGCGGCCGTAGGGGCTGGCCAGCACGCGCTGGCGCAGCTCCTCCTTCACCACGTCGCGCTCGGAGGCGAAGATCGCCTCGTCCACCACCAGGGAGCCCATGCGCTCGGCCTCGGCCCACAGCAGGCGCTCCAGGTGGTTGGCCGGCACGACCTCGTAATAGTTGGTGAAATCGTCCCAGGTGGAGGCGTTGTTGAAGCCGCCCACGTCCTCGGTCATGCGGTCGAGCGTCTCCGACGGCATGTTCCGCGTGGTCTTGAACATCATGTGCTCGAAGAGGTGGGCGAAGCCCGAACGGCCCTCCGGATCGTCCTTGGAGCCGACGCCGTACCAGACCTGCACCGTCACGTTCGGCGTGGTCTCGTCCACCGAGGACAGCACGCGCAGGCCGTTCTCCAGCACCCGCTCGCGGTACTGGATCGGCGGCGCCTCCGCGCCCCGGGCGGCCAGGGGGGCGGCCAGGGGAGCAGCCAGAACGGCCAGGGAGAGGGCGAGGCGAGTCAGGCGGGCGAACATGGACGGCTCCCGGAATACGCGAAGGCGCTAGCCATAGCATCCTCCGCCGCGCGCGAAAGCTTACGGGTTGGTCACGCAGCGGAGCGTCTCCGCAGGGCTCCCTTCGCCGCCTCATGCTCGTCCCGAGCATTCCTGCGGGGGCAGGCTCGGACGCCACCTCCCCCTGAGGGGGTCCCACGGCCGGGCGGCCGCCCTCGTCCTTCGAGGCCCGGCCGGCGCCGCCGCCTCAGTCCGCCGCGCGGCTGGAGCGTTCGGCCTCGCGGGTCTTCTGCTCTTCCCAGTAGGCGGGGCCGTCGTCGGGCTTGAACATGGTGCGCGGGGCGCCCTGGGCGGTGGCGACGGCGAAGACGTTGCCGGCCGGATCGTAGAAGAGGGTGTCGCCGTTGCCGCGCTTCAGCGTCTGGGTGCCGGCCGGCGGGTCGCTGACGAAGGCGTGGGCCTTCTTCACGAAGTCGTCCAGGCTGGTCGCCCCGAAGGCCTCGCCGTTGCGCTCATAGGCGCGCTGCGCGTTTTCCTGGGCCGAGTAGCGGCTGGTCTCCGACCACATGGGCGCGCCGTCCACGGTCGGGACGGGCGGCCGCGCCGCGCTCTCGCCTGTGCTCACGCTCGGGGCCGTGGCGGCGGCGTCGCTTCCGGTGGCCCCGGCGTCGGCCGCCTGGGGCCGCACCGCCGAGGGCCCGTTGTCGCAGGCCGTCAGAATGAGAAGGCTCGCGCCCGCGGCGAGCCAGGAACCGTACCGCACCGTCACCTTCGTCTCTCCCCGGACTTGGGCTCAAAGCTGTAGCGGAACGAACAAAGAACATCTGCGGCGGTTTGTCCAGCGCCTATATGAGGCTATAGCGGACGCGAAGCGGCGGAAGGGGCGAGCGCCTTGGACGGAAAGCGGGTTCTCCTGATCGTGGGCGGCGGCGTCGCGGCCTACAAGGCGCTGGAGCTGACGCGGCTCCTGCGCAAGGCGGGCGTCGGCGTGCGGCCGGTCCTGACCGGCGCGGGCGCCCAGTTCGTCACCCCGCTGTCTCTGTCGGCCCTGGCCGAGGATAAGGTCTATTCCGAGCTCTTCTCCCTGACCGACGAGGCGGAGATGGGCCATATCGAGCTCTCGCGCTCCGCCGATCTCGTGGTCGTCGCGCCCGCCACCGCCGACCTGATGGCCAAGGCCGCCCATGGCCTGGCCGGCGATCTTGCGGCCACCACCCTTCTGGCGACCGACAAGCCGGTCCTGATGGCCCCGGCCATGAACGTGCGCATGTGGGAGCATCCGGCCACGCGGCGGAACCTGGCGACGCTGAAGGCCGACGGGGTCGCCTTCGTCGGTCCCGACGAGGGGGCCATGGCCTGCGGCGAGTTCGGCTTCGGCCGCATGGCCGAGCCCGCGGCGATCTTCCAGGCGATCATGGACATGCTGGCCGGTCCCGCCGCCCGGCCGCTGGCCGGCAAGCGGGCCATCGTCACGGCCGGGCCCACGGCCGAGCCGATCGATCCGGTGCGCTACCTGACTAACCGCTCGAGCGGCAAGCAGGGCTACGCCATCGCCGCGGCCCTGGCCAAGCTGGGCTGCGAGGTCACGCTGGTCTCCGGCCCGACGGCGCTTTCGGCGCCGGCCGGCGTGACGCGCGTCGATGTCGAGACCGCCCGCCAGATGCTGGCCGCCTGTCAGGCCGCCCTGCCCGCCGACCTCGCCGTCTGCGTCGCCGCCGTCGCCGACTGGCGCCCGGCCGAGGAGGGCGCGGTGAAGATCAAGAAGACGGGCGAGGGCCCGCCGCCCATCGCGCTGGTCGAGAACCCGGACATCCTGGCGACCCTGTCCAGGGCGGGCCCGGACCGCCCGCGCCTGGTCGTCGGTTTCGCCGCCGAGACCAACGACGTGGAGGCCTACGCCCGGGCCAAGCTGGCCAAGAAGGGCTGCGACTGGATCGTGGCCAACGACGTCAGCGTCGAAGGCACCATGGGCGGGGACGACAACGCCGTCTCCATCGTGACGAAGGACGGGGTGGAGCGCTGGGACCGCACGGCCAAGGCCGACGTCGCCGCCCGGCTGGCGCAGAGGATGGCGCAGGAACTGGAGCTTTCGTGACCCCCAAGATCAAGATCACCCGCCTGGCCCACAACGCCGACCTGCCGCTGCCGGCCTATGAAAGCCAGCTCGCCGCCGGCATGGACCTGCGCGCCGCCGTCCCCGAGGACGCGCCGCTGGTGCTGCGCCCCATGCAGCGGGAGATGATCCCCACCGGCCTCGCCATCGCCCTGCCGCCCGGCTTCGAGGGCCAGGTGCGGCCGCGCTCGGGCCTGGCCGCCAAGGCCGGGATCACCTGCCTGAATTCGCCGGGCACGGTGGACGCCGACTATCGCGGCGAGGTGAAGGTCATCCTGATCAACCTCGGCGAGGAGGACTTCACCGTCCGCCGCGGCGACCGGATCGCCCAGCTGGTCATCGCCCCGGTGATCCAGGCCGCCTGGGAGGAGGTCGGCGCCCTGGACGAGACGGCGCGCGGCGCCGGCGGCTTCGGCTCGACGGGCGCGGCTTAGAGGCTGAGCGGACGCGTTCTGGCGCGGGGCAGCCTGCTCGCCTCCCGCGCCAGGGCCTCGATCCGCGCCCAGTCCCCGGCGGCGACGGCGGCCTTGGGCGCGACCCACGAGCCGCCCACGCAGGCCACGTTCGGTTCGGCCAGATAGTCCGGCGCATTGTCCGGGCCGATCCCGCCCGTCGGGCAGAAGACCGCCTGCGGGAAGGGGCTGGCGAAGGCCCGGATCAGGCCGACTCCGCCGACCACGCTGGCCGGGAATAGCTTGAAGGCGGAAAAGCCGTGGTCGAGGCCGCGCATCAGCTCGCTCGCCGTGGCGACGCCGGGCAGGAGAGGGATCGGCCCCTCGGCGTACTCCCCTTCGATCAGGCCCGGCGAGACGGCGAAGCGGGCGCCCGCGTCGGCGGCCGCCTGGCGGGCCGAGGCGCTGGTCACCGTGCCGGCCCCGACCACAGCCTCTTCCACCTCCCCGGCGATCCGGCGGATGGCTTCGGTGGCGGCCGGGGTGCGCAGCGTCACCTCCAGGGCCGTCAGACCGCCGGCGCAGAGCGCCCGGGCCAGCGGCGCGGCCGCGGCGGCGTCCTCGATGATCAGGACGGGTATGACGGGGGCGAGCCCCATGATCTCTTCGAGCGTCACAGCTTCACGCCCTCCAGCTGGGCCAGTTCGCGGACGCAGCCCACCAGGGCCGCATAGGGGTGGGTGATCAGGAAGGTCGGGATCTCGGCCACATAGTCCGACAGCCGGCCCTTGTCCTCGAACCGGGCGCGGAAGCCGCCGGACATGATGCGGTCGATCATGCGCGGCGCGATGCCGCCGCTGACATAGACCCCGCCCCGGGCGCCGTGGGTGAGCGCGATGTCGCCGGCCGCCGAACCGAGAATGCCGCAGAAGCGGTCGAGGGCCGCGGCGGCGGCCGGGTCGCCGGCCTCCCCGGCCTCGATCACCACCCGCTCGTCCGGCAGGGCGGGGGAGCGGCCGGCGATCTCCTCCAGCGCCACATAGAGGTCATAGAGCCCCTGGCCCGACAGGACCCGCTCCACCGACACCCGGCCGTGGATGGCCTTCAGCCGCCGCCAGATCTCCACCTCGGTCTCGTCGGTGGGCGCGAAGGCGGCGTGGCCGCCCTCCGTCGCCACGGCGATGTCCACGTGGAGGGAACGGGCGACGGCGGCGACGCCGAAGCCTGTGCCGGCGCCCAGCACCACGATGGGGCAGTCGGTGGGCGCCCGCAGCGCCGGGCCGATGCGGCGCAGGTCGTCGGGGTCGAGCACCGGGGCGGCCATGGCCTGGGCGGCGAAGTCGTTGATCAGCTTGACCGCGTCGAAACCGAAATTGGCGATCAGGTCGACCTCGGCCACGTGCCAGTCGAGATTGGTGAACTCGATCTCGCCGGCCACCACCGGCCCGGCGACGGCGATCACCGCCTGGGCCGGGCGCTTCTTGCCGGCCGTCTCGTCCAGATATTCGGTGATGATCTCGTCCAGCGAGCCGTAGTCGGCGCAGGCGTAGATCTTGGTGTTGCGCAGGTGACCCTCGGTGTCGACGAGGGCGAAGCGGGCGTTGGTGCCGCCGACGTCGCCGACGAGGCCTTCATAGAGCAGCGGCATCAGGCGGCGTCCTCGAACAGGACCGACGCGCCGGCCTCGGCGGGGCCGGCGACCCGGCGCATCCAGCCGAAGAGCTCCCGGCCATAGCCGTGGCCGGCCCGCGGCTGCGGCGCCGGCGGCCGGGATCGCAGCTCGGCCGCCTCGACCTTGATCTCCAGGCGGCCAGCCTGGGCGTCCAGGCGGATCAGGTCGCCGTCGCGGACATAGGCGAGCGGTCCGCCGTCGGCGGCCTCCGGCGTCACGTGGATCGCGGCCGGCACCTTGCCCGAGGCGCCCGACATGCGCCCGTCGGTGACCAGCGCCACCTTCAGCCCTCGGTCCAGCAGGACGCCGAGCGTGGGGGTCAGACTGTGCAGCTCGGGCATGCCGTTCGCCTTGGGGCCCTGGAAGCGCACGACGGCGACGAAGTCGGAGGTCAGCTCGCCGCGCTTATAGGC
This sequence comes from Phenylobacterium sp., assembly GCF_013911965.1. Lineage (GTDB taxonomy): Bacteria > Pseudomonadota > Alphaproteobacteria > Caulobacterales > Caulobacteraceae > Phenylobacterium. Next base: position 17,449 of record NZ_JACESE010000024.1, read on the forward strand.
TTCGAGCAGCTCATCCTGGTCGTCGAACACCCGCGCCGGGGCCTCGACCACCAGGTGTTCGGGCTTCACCGCCGAGGTCTTGATGACGGCGCGGCCGAGCCCGCCCTCCAGCACCCGCAGCCCGCCCTCGGCCTGGAAGGGGTCGTCCACCGGCCGAAGGATGTCGCGGTTCAGGCTTTCCGCCGGCCCCTCGCGCCAGACGAGCCTGCCGTCCTGCAGGAAGGGTTCACGCTGATAGAGGCGCAGGCCCCCGCCGGCCACGGTGACCACGTCCTCGTGGGCGAGGCCCGCATCCAGCAGCTGGCGGGTGACGAAGGCCATGCCGCCGGAAGCCTGGAAGGCGTTCACGTCCTCGCTGCCGTTGGGATAGACCCGCGCGATCAGGGGCACGACGCGGGACAGGTCGTCGAAGTCGCTCCAGGTCAGGATGACGCCGGCCGCCCGGGCCATGGCCACCAGGTGCAGGGTGTGGTTGGTCGAACCGCCGGTGGCGAGCAGGCCGACGAGCGCATTGACCAGGCTCTTCTCGTCGACCACCGCCGACATGGGCGTATAGGCGTTGGAGGAGGGGATGATCTCCACCGCCCGCTGGGCCGCCGCGGCGGTCAGCGCGTCGCGCAGGGGGGTGTTGGGGTGGATGAAGGCCGCGCCCGGCAGGTGCAGGCCGGTCATCTCCATCATCATCTGGTTGGAATTGGCCGTGCCGTAGAAGGTGCAGGTGCCCGGCCCGTGATACGACTTCATCTCGGAATCGAGCAGCTCCTCGCGGGTCACCTTGCCCTCGGCGTAGAGGCCGCGGACGCGGGCCTTCTCGGCGTTGGAGAGGCCCGAGGTCATCGGCCCGCCGGGGACGAAGATCACCGGCAGGTGGCCGAAGGCGAGCGCCCCGATGGTCAGGCCCGGCACGATCTTGTCGCAGATGCCCAGCATCAGGGCGGCGTCGAAGGCGTCGTGGGTCAGCGCCACGGCGGTGGCCATGGCGATGACGTCGCGGGAGAACAGCGACAGCTCCATGCCCGGTCGGCCCTGGGTGACGCCGTCGCACATGGCCGGCACGCCGCCGGCGAACTGGGCCGTGGCCTTCACCTGTTCGGCGGCGGCCTTGATGACCTGCGGAAAGCGCTCGTACGGCTGGTGGGCCGAGAGCATGTCGTTATAGGCCGAGACGATGGCGACGTTGGGCGCGGTCGGATCGCGCATCCGCGTCTTGCCTTCCTCCGGCAGGGCGGCGAAGGCGTGGGCGAAGTTGGCGCAGGACAGCTTGGCGCGCCCGGGGCCGGACCGGCGGGCCGCCTCCATCTGCTCCAGATAGGCCGCCCGGCTGTCGCGGCTGCGCGCGACGATGCGCTGCGTGACCTCGGCGACGGTGGGGTGCATGGCTGACGGCGGCATGGCGTGGTCCCTCCTCAAGGCGCCCAGAGGACCCGAACGGGCGCCTCCGCTTGGGTCAAGAGGGCGCGCACCGGCAGGTCTTCGCCCGCCGCCGCCCGCTCGATCACCCGGCGCTTGGTCTCACCCGTGATCAGGACGAGGATGGCGCGCGATTGCAACAACGCATGCAGGGTCAGGGTGATCCGCGGCAGGGGCGGATCGCCGATCGCCTCGGGCACGCCCATCAGCATCTTGGTCAGGGAGGGGTCCAGCCCCTGGGCGACGCGGGGCGAGCCCGGGATCAGCGAGGCCACATGGCCGTCCGGGCCCATGCCGAGCAGGGTGACGTCGAAGGGGGCGAGCGCCTCGACGCTCGCCTCGGCGGCGCGGGCCGCGGCGTCGGGATCCGCCGCCGGCCGGAAGAGGGGGACGAAGCGGGCGTCGGCGGCCGCGCCGCGCAGCAGCCGCTCGCGCACCAGCCGCTCGTTCGAGGCCGCATGGTCGGGGGGCACGAAGCGCTCGTCCGACAGGGTGACGTCGACCCGCGACCAGTCGAGCGCCGCCGCCGCCAGGCGGTCGTAGACGGGACCCGGCGACCGGCCGCCCGTGGCGACCAGGCTGGCGCGCCGCCCGGCGGCCAGCGCCGCCGCCAGCGCCGCTCGCGTCGCCTCGGCCGCGGCCTCGGCCATGGCCGCCCCGTCGTCGAAGCTTTCGATCATCCGTGTCCTCCCTGATCGGCCCCGGACTTAACCCAGCGCCTGCAAAGGCCTATGTCCGTGGCCTGAAGTCCGCCGCCGGAGACGCGCCATGCTGCTGCACCTGTCCACCTGGGTCGAGATCGAGGCCTATCTGAAGCGCTCGAAGACGGTGGTGGTGCCCATCGGCTCCAACGAGCAGCATGGGCCGACGGGGCTTCTGGGCACCGACTGGCTCTGCCCCGAGATCATCGCCCACGAGGCGCAGAAGGCCGGCGACCTCCTGGTGGCCCCCACCTTCAACATCGGCATGGCCCAGCACCACCTCGGCTTTCCGGGCACCATCTCCCTGCGGCCGACCACCTTCATCGCCGCCATCGGCGACTGGTGCCGGTCGCTCGGCGCCCACGGCTTTACGAAGATCTATTTCCTGAACGGCCACGGCGGCAATGTCGCCACCATCGAGGCGGCCTTTTCCGAACTCTACGCCGAGGCGAGCTTTTCCGGAAAGGACCGCGGCTTTGCGCTGAAGCTGAAGAACTGGTGGGACCTGAAGGGCGTCACCGCGCTCGCCAACCGCCAGTTCCCCACCGGCCACGGCAGCCATGCGACGCCCTCGGAGATCGCCGTCACCCAGTGGGCTTATCCGGACGCCATCAAGACCGCCAACTATGCGCCGCAGATCGCGCCCACCGGCCCGATCCGCGAGGCCAACGACTTCCGCGCCCGCTATCCCGACGGCCGCATGGGCTCCGACCCGGCGCTCGCCACCCCGGAAAAGGGCGGCGAACTGGTGAGGACCGCCGCCGAGGCGCTGATCGAGGACGTGGCGGCGTTCTCCGCCGAGCAGCGGCCGGGCTAGGCGAAGAGGTTCTGCGTCCGGCGCCCGCTTCGCCCGCACCTCAGGCGCGAGCCAGGCGGGGTCTGCGGTCTCTCCACACCCGAGAGGCGGAGCGAGCGCCCCCTACAGCCCGTGCTTCTTCCAGAGCGTGTCGGACTTCACCACGTCGCGGACGAAGGCGGCGTGGCGTTCGCGTTCGGCGTCGGTGGAGCGGAAGGCGAGCGGGCGGGGCCGCGCGCCGTAGGCCGCCTGGCGCGCGGCGCCCACGGCCTGGGCCATGATCGCCGGCGCCAGTTCGAGCTTGCGCTCGCGGCCGCCCTTCAGCTCCAGATAGACGTCGGCCAGCAGGCGGGCGTCGATCAGCGCCCCGTGCTTCTCGCGGTCGGCCAGCGAGATCTTGAACCGCCGGCAGAGCGCATCCAGCGAATTGGCCATGCCGGGGAAGCGGACGCGGGCGAGCGCCAGGGTGTCCACCCAGCGGGTTTCGCAGATCTCCACCCGACCGCAGAGGCCGAGTTCGAAATTGACGAAGGTGCGGTCGAAGGTGGCGTTGTGGGCCACGATGTTGGCGTCGCCGACGAAGTCGAGGAAGGCCTCCACCACCTCCGAATCGGCGAACTTCGGCTTGCCCCGCAGGAAGGCGGCCGACAGGCCGTGCACCTTCTCCGCGTCCGGCGGCATGTCGCGCTCGGGATCGATGTAGCAGTGGAACGTGCGCCCGGTGGGGACGAAGTCCTCGATCTCCAGGCAGGCCAGTTCCACCAGGCGGTGGCCCTCGCGCGGCTCGAAGCCGGTGGTTTCCGTATCCAGGACGATCTCACGCGCCATGGCCGTTCATTGGCCCGGTTTGGCGGCCGATTCAACCGGGGCGGGGCGCCGCGGCCGGCGGTCGGGGTCGCGAAGGGCGTTCACGATTTCGGTGACCTGGGCGCGGGCATGGTCCAGGCCCTGGCCCGTCTCGACCACGAAATGGGCGCGGGCCCGTTTCTCGGCGTCGGCCATCTGCTGGGCGAGGATGGCGTCGAAGCGTTCCGGCGTCATGCCCGGACGGGCGAGCACCCGCTCGCGCTGCATCTCGGCCGGCGCGCTGACCACGACGACCGCATCCATGTTGGCGTGGCCGCCGGTCTCGAACAGCAGGGGAATGTCCAGCACCACCATGTCCGCGCCCTTGGCCTTGGCCTCGGCGAAGAAGGTCTGCCGGTCCGCCCCGACCAGGGGATGGACGATGGCGTTGAGCCGCTTCAGCGCCTCGGGATCGCCGAGCACGCGCTGGCGCAGCAGCTCCCGGTCGACGGCGCCGCCCTGGACCACGCCGGGAAAGGCCTCGCCCACCGGCCCCACGGCCGCCCCGCCCACGTCGTAGAGGTCGTGCACGGCGGCGTCGGCGTCATAGACGGGCACGCCGTGCTCGCGGAAGAAGCCGGCCGTGGTCGACTTGCCCATGCCGATGGAGCCGGTCAGGCCGATCAGGAGCATCGGTTCAGATCCTTTCGACATCGCCGAGAGTCTTGAGCGCCAGGGCGCGCACGTCCACCCCCGCCGGCGGCGCGGCGCCGAAGAAGGCCTCGAAGGAGGGGACCGCCTGGCCGATCAGCATGGCGAGGCCGTCCACGCTCGGGCGGCCCAGGGCCGCGGCGGCCTGGAGGAAGCCGGTGCGGAGGGGCTTGTAGACCATGTCCATGACCACGGCCGTCTCCGGCGTCGCCGCCAGGGGGACGTCGAGGCCCCCGTCGCCCGACAGGCCGGCCGAGGTGGCGTTGATCACCGCCCCGGCGCCCGCGAAGGCGGCGGCTGCGCGCTCGAGCGGGAAGGCTTCCGCCCGCTCGCCCAGCGCTTCGCAGATGGCCTCGGCCCGGGCCGGCGTGCGGTTGACGATGCGGACCTCCGGGGCGCCCGCCGCCTTGAAGGCCGCCGCCGCCCCGCGCGCGGCCCCGCCGGCGCCCAGTATGACCACCGGCGCGGCCGTCGGATCGAAGCGTGGCGCCTGCTCGGCGAAGGCGGCGAGGAGGCCCAGCCCGTCGGTGTTGTCGGCGAAGACCTGACCGTCGTGCTCGAAGACCAGCAGGTTGGCCGCGCCCGCGTCCCAGGCGCGGTCGCTGGCCCGGTCGGCCAGCGCCAGGGCCTGCTCCTTGAACGGCAGGGTGACGTTGAGGCCGCGGACGGCCCCGCCGCGCAGGCCGTTCACGAAGTCGGCGAAGCGGGCCTCGGCCGGCGCGAAGGGGACATAGGCGGCGTCCAGTCCGGCGGCGGCGATCCAGGCGTTGTGGATGAGGGGGCTCAGGGAGTGGCGGACCGGCGAGCCGACCACGCCGGCCACGACCGCCGCGCCGGAGATCGAAGCGCTCATCGCACCACCACGCCCTTGTCGCGGAGAAGGTCGAGCAGGCCCAGAAGGGGCAGGCCCAGTATGGCGAAGTAGTCCCCGCTGATCTCGGCGAAGAGCTGGGCGCCCAGGCCTTCCAGCCGATAGCAGCCCACCGACCCCAGCAGGTCCGCGCCTTCGCGGGCCAGGTAATCGTCGAGGAAGGCGGGCGAGAAGTCGCGCATGGTCAGTGTCGCGGTGGCCAGTTCCTCCCAGATCACCAGCCCGTCCTCGGCGACCGCCACGGCCGAGTGCAGGTGGTGGGGCTTGCCGCGCAGGGCGAGCAGGCGCGCGCGGGCCTCCTCCAGGCTGGCCGCCTTGTCGTAGAGCTGGCCTTCGAACTCGAGAGTCTGGTCGGCGCCGATGATCAGACCCGGCCGGCTACGCGAAACGGCCTGGGCCTTTTCCTGGGCGAGCGCCGCGGCGATCACCGCCGGCGTTTCCCCAGCCTCGAGCAGGCGGGCCTTGGTGAGATCCTCGTCCACTCCGGCGCTGACCTTTTCGAACGCCACCCCGGCGCCGGCGAGGATCTGAGCGCGGGCGGCGCTCTGCGAGGCGAGTATGACCCCGGTCATCCCAGCACCTCCACCTGGCCCCGGCCGGAGGTCAGCAGGTTCATCACCGCGGCGGCGGTTTCCTCGACCGAGCGGCGGGTGACGTCGATCACTGGCCAGCCCTGCCGTTCATAGAGGCGGCGCGCATAGACGATCTCCTCGCGCACGGCGTCCACGTCGATATAGGTCGAGGTGCGGTTCTCCTTCAGGCTGAGCAGCCGGTTGCGCCGGATCTGGATCAGCCGGTCGGGCGAGATGGTGAGGCCCACCACCAGGGTGTTCTTCAGCTGCAGGAGCTTGTCGGGGATCGGCCGCGACGGCACGAGCGGCACATTGGCCGCGCGCACCCCCCGGTGGGCCAGATAGATGCAGGTCGGCGTCTTGGAGGTGCGCGAGACGCCCACCAGCACCACGTCGGCCTGCTCCAGGTCCTGGCCGCCCTGGCCGTCGTCGTGGCCGATGGCGTAGTTCAGGGCGTCCATGCGGTTGAAGTAGTCGTGGTCGAGGGCGTGCTGGGCGCCGACCCGGCTCGAAATGGCCGCGCCCAGATAGCGCGACATCGCGCTGACCAGCGGGTCGAGCGCGGCGATGCACGGCATGTCCAGCCGGCGGCAGCCCTCTTCCAGCGCCTCGCGGAGTTCGGCGTCGACGATGGTGTGGATCACCACGCCCGGCGCCGCCTCGATGTCGGCGAGCGCCCGGTCGAGCTGCCTCTGCGAGCGGACCAGAGCATAGATGTGCTCGATCGGCAGGACGTTCTCGAAGCGCGCGCAGACCGCGCGGGCCATGGCGTTCAGCGTCTCGCCCGTGGAGTCCGAGACGAGGTGGACGTGGAAATAGGTGGCGATGCGCGGGTTGGTCATACCGGGCGGAGCGAGCGAGGGGAAAGGGCGGGGTGCGACAAAAGATTCCTGGGGACCGAGGAGTCGAAAACCCTCTTAACGGACGCGCACGGCCTTGGGGATAGGGCCGCTGTTTTCCGCAGGCCGGGCGAGCCTTTGCGGCGGGGCGGGAAAAGCAGCGGGTTTGTGCGACAGCCGTCCACCGGGAGAGGGGGCTGGGGAAGGTCTTAATGAAAGGTAAACGCGCCTGCCGTGTGCGGCGCCGCCTGTCCGCAGGCCGGCCGTGGCGCGGAGTTAAGGTTTCGTTAAGGCTTTGGGCGGAGGCGTGATCTTCATCCCCGCAGTTCACAGGCTCTGGGCGAGTCTGTGGACCGGTCGCCGGCAAGCTGTGGGGGGAGTCGGTATGGCCGGAGACGAAGGCGCTTTTCCCCGGGTCTGACCGGCCCTACCCCTTCTTCATCCTTCAGAAATCTTTCTTTCAGGAAGAGGGAAGGAACTGTGTGCGCATTCGCCCCGCGCCTCGCCTCTTGAGCGCAGGCGGGGGAGCAGGTTTAAGGCTAGCCATGACCGAAGGTTCCCAACCGCGCCTGCTGCGCGTCCTGGCCGGCGAGACGCTGGACCGCCCGCCCGTCTGGTTCATGCGCCAGGCCGGCCGATCGCTTCCCGAGTACCGGGAGCTGCGCACCCGGGCGAAGGACTTCATCGCCTTCTGCCACGATCCCGTCATGGCGGCCGAAGCGACCCTTCAGCCGATGCGCCGCTTCCCGCTGGATGCGGCCATCGTCTTCGCCGACATCCTGCTGCTGCCCCGGGCGCTCGGTCAGAAGGTGTGGTTCGAGGCCGGCGAGGGGCCGCGGCTCGGCGAACTGCCGGCGCTCTCCGCCCTCGAGGCCGAGATCGAGGCCTCGACCGGACGGCTTTCCGAGATCGGCGAGACCCTGACCCGCGTGCGCGCCGAACTGGAGCCGGAGCGGGCCCTGATCGGATTCGCCGGCGCGCCCTGGACGGTGGCCACCTACATGATCGAGGGCCGGGGCAGCGACCGCTCCGGCGCGCGGACCTACGCCTACCAGAACCCTGAGGACCTCGACCGCCTGCTGGACATCCTGGTGGAGTCCACCGCCCGCTATCTGGTCATGCAGGCCCGCGCCGGCGCCCAGGCGCTGAAGCTGTTCGAGAGCTGGGCCGAGGGCCTGGCCGAGGACGTCTTCGAACGCATCGTCATCAGGCCGCACGCCGCCATCGTCGAGAAGGTCCGCGCCGCCGGGGTCGACACGCCCTTCATCGGCTTCCCCCGCGGGGCCGGCGCCCTGGTCGACAACTACGCCGCGCGCGTGCCGGTCCAGGCGGTGGCGCTGGACACCCAGGCGAGCGCCGCCCAGGGCCAGCGCATCCAGGCGGGCGGCAAGGCCATCCAGGGCGCGCTCGACAATCTGCTGCTGCGCGCCGGCGGCCCGGCCATGGACGCCCGCATCGACGCCTTGATCGAACAGTGGGGAAAGGGCCCCTACATCTTCAACCTCGGCCATGGCGTCCTACCTGACACCCCGGTGGAGAACATCGCCCGCGCCATCGGGCGCGTGACCGGAAAGGTGTGACTGGAGTCGAATGAAGAAGCTGGCCGTCGTCCTCTTCAACCTGGGTGGGCCCGATGGCCCGGACTCCGTCCAGCCCTTTCTGTTCAACCTCTTCCGCGATCCCGCCATCATCGGCCTGCCGGCGATCGCCCGCTATCCGCTGGCGGCGCTGATCTCCACCACGCGCAGGAAGACCGCCCAGGCCAACTACGCCATCATGGGCGGCGGCTCGCCGCTTCTGCCGGAGACGCAGAAGCAGGCCCGCGCCCTGGAAGAGGCGCTGAAGGCGGCCGCGCCGGACTATGAGGTCCGCGCCTTCATCGCCATGCGCTACTGGAACCCGCGGGCGGACGAGACGGCCAGGGCTGTGGCCGCCTTCGCGCCCGACGAGATCGTCCTGCTGCCGCTCTATCCGCAGTTCTCGACCACCACGAGCGCCTCGTCCCTGAAGGACTGGGCGGCCGCCTACAAGGGGCCGGGCCGCAGCCGCACGGTCTGCTGCTTTCCCACCCAGGACGAGCTGGTGGAGGCCCATGCGGCCCTGATCCGCCAGACCTGGGAGACGGCCGGCCGGCCCGAAGGCCTGCGCCTGCTCTTCTCCGCTCACGGCCTGCCTGAGAAGGTGGTCCAGGCCGGCGACCCCTATCAGGCCCAGGTCGAGGCGACGGCCGCGGCGGTGGCGGCGAAGCTGCCGGAACTGTCAGACTGGGAGGTCTGTTACCAGAGCCGGGTCGGGCCGCTGGCCTGGATCGGTCCGCCGACGGACGAATCCATCCGTCGGGCGGCGGCCGACGGCAAGGGCGTCATCCTGTCGCCGATCGCCTTCGTCTCCGAGCATGTGGAGACCCTGGTGGAGCTCGATCACGAATATGCCGACATCGCCCGAGAGATCGGCTGCGCGCCCTATCTGCGCGTGCCGGCGCTGGGCGTTCAGGGCGATTTCGTCTCCGGCCTGGCCTCGGCGGTGACGGCGGCCCTGGCCCGCGACGCAGCGGTGGCGCCCGTCGGCGGCTGGACCTGCCCGGCGTCCTGTGGGAAATGCGCCTGCAGGGCATAAGAACCGCGGGGAGGCGGCATGAACTGGTTCGATCTGGTCCGGGGACTTCACATCATCGCCGTCATCGCCTGGATGGCGGGCATGATGTACCTGCCCCGCCTCTACGCCTACCACACCGAGACGGCCCCTCCCGGGAGCGAGTTCGACGCCCACTTCCAGGTCTGGGAAGCCAAGCTGCTGCGGATCATCATCAATCCGTCGATGGCGATCACCTGGATCCTCGGCGTCACCCTGATCCTGCTGCACGTCTACTGGATGAAGCAGGGATGGGCCTTCCTCGCCCAGCCCTGGATGCACGTGAAGCTGACGGCGGTCATCATCCTGTCCGGCTGGCACGGCTTCCTGGCCGGGGCGCGGAAGAAGCTGGCGCGGGGCGAACGGCCCAGGTCGTCCAAGTTCTGGCGGGCGACGAACGAGATCCCCTTCCTGCTGGCCATCGTCGCCGTCCTGGCCGTGACCCTGGAATTCGGGTCGCGCTGACCCCATCTGCTGATTTGTCGCGCTTGACCGCAGGCCCTCGCCTGTGGTTTGCGTGAGAATACGTGGGAGCCATCCCACGCCCCGCCTTTTCCCGGCGCCGCGCGATCTGTCGCCGACGGCCCGGTCCCAGAACAACCCATTGCGCGCCTCGCCTGAGACGCCACCGCCTGCGTCACCCCGCCCGGAGTCCGTTCTGGACTCCGACCCGCGCGGCCGTGAGGCGAACCCAACGAGCCCCCAAGAGCCATATGACCATGAGCGAAGACACCGAGACCGAAGTCCTGGACTCCCAGACCGACGACGAGGCCGGCGATTCCGATATCGACGAGCCGTCTCCCGCGGCCCAGGCCATCGCGGCCATGGGCCTGACCCGCATGTCCCTGCAGGAGCTGAAGGAGAAATCCTCGGCCGACCTGCTCGCCTTCGCCGAGCAGATGGAGATCGAGAACGCCAACTCGATGCGCAAGCAGGACATGATGTTCGGCATCCTGAAGACCCTCGCCGAGGAAGGCGTGGAGATCTCAGGCTCCGGCACCATGGAGGTCCTGCCTGACGGCTTCGGCTTCCTGCGCAGTCCCGAGGCCAACTACCTGCCGGGCCCGGACGACATCTATGTCAGCCCCTCCCAGATCCGGAAGTTCGGCCTGCGCACCGGCGACTCCGTGGTCGGCGCCATCCGCGCCCCGCGGGAGGGCGAGCGCTACTTCGCGCTCGTGAAGGTCGACCAGATCAATTTCGAGGACCCGGAGAACGTCCGTCACAAGGTCCACTTCGACAACCTGACGCCGCTCTATCCGGAAGAGCGCCTGCGGATGGAGATCGACGATCCGACCCTGAAGGACCGTTCGGGCCGCGTCATCGACATCGTCGCCCCGCTCGGCAAGGGCCAGCGCTGCCTGATCGTCGCCCCGCCGCGGGTGGGCAAGACGGTGATGCTGCAGAACATCGCCAAGTCGATCGAGGCCAACCACCCCGAGGTCTATCTGATCGTCCTGCTCATCGACGAGCGGCCGGAAGAAGTGACCGACATGCAGCGCACCGTGCGCGGCGAGGTCATCGCCTCGACCTTCGACGAACCGGCCACCCGCCACGTCCAGGTCGCCGAGATGGTGATCGAGAAGGCCAAGCGCCTGGTCGAGCACAAGCGCGACGTGGTCATCCTGCTCGACTCCGTCACCCGTCTGGGCCGCGCCTACAACACCGTCGTCCCGTCCTCGGGCAAGGTGCTGACCGGCGGCGTCGACGCCAACGCCCTGCAGCGGCCGAAGCGCTTCTTCGGTGCGGCGCGGAACGTGGAGGAGGGCGGCTCGCTGTCCATCATCGCCACGGCCCTGATCGACACCGGCAGCCGCATGGACGAAGTCATCTTCGAAGAGTTCAAGGGCACCGGTAACTCGGAAATCGTCCTGGACCGCAAGGTGGCCGACAAGCGCATCTTCCCGGCCATCGACGTGCTGAAGTCCGGCACCCGCAAGGAAGAGCTGATCACGCCCAAGGACCAGCTGCAGAAGACCTACGTCCTGCGCCGGATCCTCAATCCCATGGGCGCTCAGGACGCCATCGAGTTCCTGCTCGACAAGCTCCGGCAGTCCAAGAACAACGACGACTTCTTCCAGTCGATGAACACCTGACGCCCTATAGCCCCTCCCCCTTGCGGGGAGGGGTTGGGGTGGGGGCGCCAGCTCGGGATTTCCCGGGCAGGCGCGGTCAAGGTTCAACCACGAAGATCACAAAGGGGCACGAAGGGTTCAGCGCTCTTCGTGCCCTTTGCGTTTTTGGGTGGGGGCGTCTCTCCGGCGCTGGCGCGCCGGCCCCCTCCGGCCCTCCGGGCCACCTCCCCCTGAAGGAGGGGGAGGATCTGCTCGGCGTTGTTGGACAGCGCAGTGCGAAAAGATGCTCCCCCTTCCAGGGGGAGCTGTCGCCGGAGGCGACTGAGGGGGTCTACGTCCTCAGCCGACGTTTCACGTGAAACACCGCCTCAGTCGGCCGGCGCAGTCTTGTCTTTCGGCCAAGCGATGAAGGCCAGCGCCCAGAGCAGGATCAGGTTGACGCCCGGGATAAGGGTCAGGAGCGCCAGCGCCCAGTGGAAGCCGAGGCGCGACAGGATCTTCCCCACCGGGAAGAGGACGACGACGAACCAGGCCAGCAAGATGGCCCAGTGAACGAACGAAAAGCTGCCCATGGCAGGCCCCCCGGCTCCGGTTGCAGCGAAGCTTCGCCGCAACCGGAGGCGTTGGCAAGGTCAAGGGACCAGCAGCGAGGCTCCCACGGTCTCCCGGCCTTCGAGCGCCTCGTGGGCGCGGCGGGCCTCGGCGAGCGGGAAGGTCTGGCCGATGTCGATGCGCACCTGGCCTTTGGCGATGACGTCGAAGAGGGCCCGGGCGCTTTCGTCCAGCTCCTCCACGGTCGCGACATAGTCGAACAGGGTCGGCCGGGTGAGGAAGAGCGATCCCATCCGCGACAGCCGCCCCGGCTCCACCGGCGGGGCGGGGCCCGAGGCGTTACCGAAGGAGACGAAGAGGCCGCGCCGCGCCAGGCTGGCGAGCGTTCCCTCGAAGGTCGCCGCCCCCACGGAGTCATAGGCCACAGGCACGCCGGCGCCGCCGGTGATCTCGCGCACCCTCGCCGCCACGTCCTCGTGGCGGTACAGGATGACGTGATCGGCGCCCAACTCGCGGGGCGCGGGCCGCCTTCTCCTCGGACCCGGCCGTGCCGATCACAATGGCGCCGATGGCCTTGGCCCACTGGACGAGGATGGAGCCCACGCCGCCGGCGGCGGCATGGACGAGGATCGTCTGGCCGGCCTTCAGCGGATAGCAGCGACGCAGCAGGAATTCCGCCGTCATGCCCTTCAGCAGGGCCGCGGCCGCCACATCGGCGCCGACGCCGGCCGGCGGCTTCACGGCGCGGTCGGCCTTCACCACGTGAAACTCGGCATAGGCGCCGATGGGCCCCGAGGCGTAGGCGGCCAGATCGCCCGCCGAGAAGCGCGTCACGCCCTCGCCCACGGCTTCGACGAGTCCGGCCCCCTCCATGCCCAGGCCCGAGGGCAGCTTGACGGGATAGAGGCCGGAGCGGTGGTAGGTGTCGATGAAGTTGAGGCCGATCGCCTGGTTTCGGACCAGGATCTCGCCGGGCCCCGGCTGCGGCGTCTCCACCTCGACGAGGCGGAGAACCTCCGGCCCGCCGACGGACTCGATGCGGATGGCGCGCATGAGGATCAGCCCAGGTGCTGCTTGAAGAAGGCGTCGGTGCGCTGCTGGGCGCGTTGGGCGTCCGCCTCGTGGTAGTGCTCGCCGCCCTTGCGGGCGAAGGCGTGGTCGCGGCCGGGATAGGTGTGGATCTCGATCTGCGGATGGTTCTTCAGGGCCTTGAGGATCAGGTCCTGGGCCGGCTTGGGCACGAACTGGTCCTCCTCGGCGATATGCATCAGCAGGGGATGGGCCAGGCGCTCGGCCTCGCCGGTGCGCTGCTCGATGCCCACGCCGTAGAAGGAGACGCAGGCGTCGGCGTCGGTGCGGGTGGCGGTGGTGAAGGCCAGCAGGCCGCCCAGGCAGAAGCCCACCGCGCCCACCTTGCCGTTGCAGTCGGCCGAGCCGCGGACCTGATCGATCACGGCGCGGATGTCGCGCACCCCCTGGTCGGGGTCGAAGGCGTTCATCAGCTCGAAGGCCTTCTTCCACTCGGCCTCGGACTGGTCGGTGATGTCGACGCCCGGCTCGATCCGCCAGAAGAGGTCGGGGCAGACGGCCAGATAGCCCTTGGCGGCGTAGTCGTCGCAGATGTCCCGCATCACCTTGTTGACGCCGAAGATCTCCTGGAGGACCACGATGGCCGGGGCGGGCGTCTGGGCGGGCTTGGCCACATAGGCCGAAAAGGCGCCGTCGGGGGTTTGGATCTGAAGGGTTTCGCCGGCCATTCTATGCTCCGTTCCGAAAGGTCGCCGCAAAGCGTGCGCCATAAGGGCGCAGGGCTACTAGCCTGCGTCCCTAGCGCAGGACCATAACATTGTCGTCACTGCGCCCTTAGGCCTTGGGCGCGCAAGGGAGGCTTCCCATGAAGATGTCCGTCGAGATCGACTGCACCCCCGCCGAGGCGCGCGCCTTCCTGGGCCTGCCCGACGTGACTGAGCTGAATGAGAAGATGGTCGCCGAGATGAGCAAGCGGATGGAGGCCAATATGGCCATGGCTTCGCCCGACGAGCTGATGAAGGCCTGGACGGCCTTCGGCGTCGGCGCCCAGGAGCAGTTCCGCAAGCTGATGACGGCGGCGGCCGAAAGCGCCATGGGCGGCAATCGGCCCAAATGAGCGACACCATCTACGCCGCGGCCACCGCGCCGGGCCGGGCCGCCGTCGCGGTGATCCGCGTTTCCGGGCCGCGGGCGCGCGAGGCCGTTCGCGCCCTGGCCGGCCGAGCGCCGCGGGCGCGCGAGGCTGTGGTGCGGACCTTGCGGGACGGGCAGGGCGCGGTGCTGGACCAGGCGCTCGTCCTCTTCTTCCGCGGTCCGGCCAGCCATACCGGGGAGGACTCCGCGGAGTTTCACGTGCACGGCGGCCCCGCCGTGGTGGCCGGCGTGCTGCAGGCCCTCGCCGCCCTGGGCCTGCGGCTGGCCGAGCCCGGCGAATTCACCCGGCGGGCTTTCGAGAACGGCAAGCTCGACCTCGCCCAGGCCGAGGGGGTGGCCGACCTGATCGAGGCCGAGACGGCGGCCCAGCGGCGCCAGGCGCTCGACCAGCTCGGCGGCCGCCTGAGCCAGGCCCAGGCCCGCTGGCGCGAGGGGCTGATCGAGGCCCTGTCGGTCTTCGAGGCTGCGGTGGACTTTCCCGACGAGGAGATCCCCGAGGACGTCGCCGCCCGGGCCCGGCCCATCCTGACGGAGCTGATCGGCGAGATCGAAGCCGCGGCCGGCGCCGCCGAGCGGGGCGAGCGGGTGCGCGAAGGCTACCGGATCGCGCTCGTCGGCAAGCCCAATGCGGGCAAGAGCACCCTGCTGAACGCCCTGGCCCGGCGCGAGGCGGCCATTGTCACGGCGACGCCGGGCACCACGCGCGACATCATCGAGGTCCCCCTGGTCCTGGGCGGCTACAAGGTCATCGTCGCCGACACGGCCGGTCTGCGGGACACGGCCGACGAGATCGAGGCCGAGGGCGTGCGGCGCGCGCGCGCCTGGGCGGCCGGCGCGGACCTGCGGATCTGGCTGGTGGACGGGACCGATCCGGACCCGGGGCCGGCGCCGCCGGAGGTGGGCGGCGACGACCTCATCCTGGCCACGAAGCGTGATCTCGGGGAGTCCGCTTCGGTCGGGACGCCGTTCACGACCCGCAGCCCCAACGACCTCGCCTGGCTCGAACAGACCCTGACCGAGCGGGTGGTCGAGGCCCTGGGCGGGGCTGAGCCGCCGGCGGCCACACGGCTGCGGCACCAGGCCCTGCTGCTGGAAGCCGCCGACCGCCTGCGACGGGCGGCGGGTCCGGAGCCTGAGCCGGAACTGGCGGCCGAAGACGTCCGGCTCGCGGCGCGAGCGCTGGACCGGATCACCGGCCGCATCCATCCGGAGGATGTGCTGGACCGGGTGTTCTCCAGCTTCTGCATCGGGAAGTGATGTTTCACGTGGAACATCGTGCGTGAGCCTAAGCCTGTGTTTCACGTGAAACAGCGCCGGTAGGGCCGAGCGCTACCCCTCCGGCGTTTCACGTGAAACAGGCGCAGTAGGCCCCTTCAGTCGCTCCGGGCCACCTCCCCCTCGCTAAGGGGGAGCATCTTCTCACCGGGCCCCCGCAGCCGCAGAGCAGATCCTCCCCCTTAGCGAGGGGGAGGTGGCCCGGAGGGCCGGAGGGGGCCGGCGCGACAGCGCCGGTAACCGTCGCTCCGCCCCAAACCGCTTCGTGCGACGCCCCGCAGCGTCGACGTTCGCCCGCACTTCGCCTATATAGCGAGGGCTCGCCCCCGCCTGCGCGGGGGCGTCCGTGCTTTGAAGACGAACGACCGCAATGTCAGCCAACTCCACCTGGGACGTGATCGTGATCGGCGGCGGCCATGCGGGCTGCGAAGCCGCGGCCGCGGCTGCGCGGGTGGGCGCGCGCACCCTGCTGCTCACCCACAAGGTCGAGACGATCGGCGAGATGTCCTGCAACCCGGCCATCGGCGGCCTGGGCAAGGGGCACCTGGTCCGCGAGATCGACGCCCTGGACGGCGTCATGGGCCGCATGGCCGATGCCGCCGGCATCCAGTTCCGCCTGCTGAACCGTTCCAAGGGCGCCGCCGTGCGGGGTCCCCGGTCGCAGATCGACCGCAGGCTCTATCGCGAGGCCATGCAGGCCGAGCTGGTCGCCACGCCGAACCTGACAATCCGCGCCGAGGCGGTCGAGGACCTCATCGTCCGGGACGGCCGGGTCGCGGGCGTGGCGGGGGCGAGCGGCGAGACCTACGCCGCCGGCCGCGTCGTGCTGACCACGGGCACCTTCCTCAAAGGTCTGATCCACCTGGGCGACCGCCGCATTCCGGCGGGCCGGGCGGGCGAGGCGCCGGCCATCGGCCTGGCCGACCGGCTCTATGATCTGGGCCTCGCCATGGGCCGGCTGAAGACCGGCACGCCGGCGCGGCTGGACGGGGCCTCCATCGCCTGGGACCGGCTCGAGATGCAGCAGGCGGACGATCCGCCGACGCCGTTCTCCTTTCTGACGGCGGCGATCACCACCCCGCAGATCGCCTGCGGCATCACCTATACGACCGAAGAGACGCACCGGATCATCGCCGAGCGGCTGTCGGAATCGGCGGTCTATGGCGGCCGGATCAATGGCCGCGGCCCGCGCTACTGCCCCTCCATCGAGGACAAGGTCGTCCGCTTCGCCGACAAGACGAGCCACCAGATCTTTCTGGAGCCGGAGGGGCTGGACGACGACACCGTCTATCCCAACGGCATCTCGACCTCGGTCTCGGAAGAGACGCAGGACCTCTTCCTGCGCACCATTCCGGGTCTCGAGAACGTCCGGGTGAAGCGCTACGGCTACGCCATCGAATACGACTATGTCGATCCGCGGGAGCTCTATCCGACCCTGGAGGTCAAGCGCCTGCCGGGCCTCTATCTCGCGGGCCAGATCAACGGCACCACGGGCTATGAGGAGGCCGGCGCCCAGGGCCTGGTGGCCGGCCTCAACGCCGCCCGCGCCGCCGGCGGCGGGGAGGGGCACGTTTTCGCCCGGGACGAGGCCTATATCGGGGTGCTGATCGACGACCTGGTCACACGCGGTGTGACCGAGCCCTACCGCATGTTCACCAGCCGGGCGGAGTTCCGTCTGACTCTGCGCGCCGACAACGCCGACCAGCGCCTGACCGGCAAGGGGATCGAGCTGGGCGTCGTGGGCGCTGACCGCGCCGCCGCCTTCGGCGAGAAATCCGCCGCTCTGGCCGGCGCCCGGGCCCGCGCCGCCGAACTGACCCTGACCCCGGCCCAGGCGGCCAAGGCCGGCCTGCCGGTCAAGGCCGACGGGGTGGTGCGCAACCTTGTCCAGCTGCTCGCCTATCCGACCATCGGCTTTGCGGACCTGGCCGCCCTGTGGCCGGAGATCGGCGCCTGGTCGCCGGCCGTGCGCGAGCAGGTGGAGATCGACGCCTCCTATGCCGGCTATCTCGATCGCCAGGCCGCCGACGTCGAAGCCTTCCGCCGCGACGAGGACCTGCGTCTGCCGGCCGAGCTCGACTATGCGACCGTGGGCGGTCTCTCGAACGAGGTGCGCGAGAAGCTCGCCGCCGTCCGACCGCTGACGCTCGGCCAGGCCGCCCGCATCGAGGGCGTGACGCCCGGTGCGCTCACGGCCCTGCTCGCCCATGTGCGGCGCAAGGTGGCGGCGTGACCGGCGCGGCGACCGCCTCGGGGGCGAAATCGGCCGAGAAGGGCCCTGAAAAAATCGGCCCTGTGGCGCACAGCGGCCTATCCCCCATCGACGCTTCGGATTTTGTGCGCCTCAGCGGGGCCTCGGAAGCGCAGATTTCGGCTCTGGAGACCTTCCGAGAGCTCCTAACCGACTGGAATCAAAGGATGAATCTGGTCGGTCCCGCCACCTTGCCCGACTTCTGGGGAAGGCATGCGTGGGACTCCGCCCAGCTCATTTCTTTGGCGCCCGAAGCCCGCACCTGGGCCGATCTGGGCGCCGGGGCCGGCCTGCCCGGACTCGTGCTCGCCATCCTGGGCCAGGGGCGCGAGGGCTTCCACGTCCACCTGGTGGAGAGCATGGCCAAGCGCTGCCGCTTCCTCGCCGAGGTGGTCGGCGCGCTGGACCTGCCGGCCACCATCCATAACGACCGTGCGGAAAACCTGCGCCTCGATGTGGATATCGTCACCGCCCGGGCTTGCGCCCCCCTGACCCGCCTGCTGGGCTACGCCAAGCCCTATCTCGACCGCGGCGCGGAGGGCCTCTTCCTCAAGGGCCAGGACGTGGCCGCCGAGGTGGAGGAGGCCCGCGCCGCCTGGCGCTTCGAGTCCGAACAGATCCCCAGCGCCAGCGATCCCCGCGGCCGCATCCTACGCGTAAGGAGCCAGGTCCATGCCCGCCGAAGCTGAGGTGAAGGAGGCGCCGGCCGCCCCGGCGGCGGCGGCCAAGGCCCGCATCCTCGTGATCGCCAACCAGAAGGGCGGGGTGGGCAAGACCACCACGGCCATCAATCTCGGCACGGCGCTGGCCGCCGTGGGCGAGAAGGTGCTGCTGATCGACTCCGACCCGCAGGGCAACGCCTCCACCGGCCTCGGCGTCGGCCGGGCGAAGCGCAAGACCACCCTCTACGACGTGCTGATGGGCGAGAAGCCGGCGACCGAGGCGGTGGTGGCCACCGACCTGCCGGGCCTCTACCTGATCCCGGCCGATCCGGACCTCTCGGGGGTGGAGCTGGAGCTGGGCGGTCAGAGCCGGCGGTCCTTCAAGCTCCGCGACGCCCTGGACAGGATCCGGCGCGAGGGCGACTTCACCTATGTGCTGATCGACTGCCCGCCGTCGCTGAACCTGCTGACGGTGAACGCCATGACGGCGGCCGATGCGGTGCTGGTCCCCCTGCAGTGCGAGTTCTTCGCCCTGGAGGGCCTGACCCAGCTGATGCGGACGGTGGAGCTGGTGCGCGGCAGCCTCAATCCGGCCCTGGAGATCCAGGGCGTGGTGCTGACCATGTACGATCGGCGCAACAGCCTCTCCGAACAGGTGGCCCGCGACGTGCGCGACCATTTCGGCGAGACCGTCTACGAGACCATGATCCCGCGCAATGTGCGGGTGTCGGAGGCGCCGTCCTTCGGCAAGCCGGTCCTGGTCTATGATCTGAAATGTGCGGGCAGCCAGGCCTATCTGAAACTGGCCCGCGAGGTGGTGGCGCGCGAGCGCCGGCGGCGCGCCAAGGCCGCCGCCTAGGGAGCGTTGATGAGCATGGCGGAGAACCGCAGGGGCCTGGGCCGGGGCCTGTCGGCCCTTCTGGGCGACGTGGAGGACGAGGTTCCGGTGGAGGCCGGCGAGGGCGGCGAGGCGGCCGCCCCGGCCGCGCGCCCGCCGGCCACCGGCTATCGCGACGCGCCGATCGAGCTCCTGCATCCCAACCCGTCCCAGCCGCGCCATGTCTTCCGCGAGGAGGAGATGGCCGAACTGGCGGACTCCATCCGCGAGCGCGGCGTGCTGCAGCCCATCCTGGTGCGCACCCGCCACGACGGCCAGTACGAGATCGTCGCCGGCGAGCGGCGCTGGCGGGCCAGCCAGAGGGCGGGCCTGCACACCGTGCCGGTCATCGTGCGCGAGCTCGACGACCTGCAGGTGATGGAGATCGCCATCGTCGAGAACGTCCAGCGGCTGGACCTCTCGGCGATCGAAGAGGCCCGCGGCTACGCCGTGCTGATGGACCGCTTCGGCCGCACCCAGGAGGTGGTGGCCCAGGTGGTGGGCAAGAGCCGCAGCCACGTGGCCAATATGCTGCGCCTCCTGAACCTGCCCGGCTCGGTGCAGAACATGGTGGTGGAAGGCAAGCTCACCGCCGGCCATGCGCGGGCCCTGATCACCGCCGACAACCCCGAGGCCCTCGCCGAACAGGTGATCGCCAGGAACCTGTCGGTGCGCGACACCGAGGCCCTGGTCCGGAAGGGCTCGGCGCCGGAAGCGGGGCGGACGTCCGGCGGCGGCCGCTCAGGCGGCGGCGGCGCCAAGGACACCGACACGCTCGCCCTGGAAAACGACCTCGCCGAGGTGCTGGGCCTCTCGGTCGAGATCGCCGACCGCGGCGGCGCCGGCGAGCTGAAGATCAAGTACGCCACGCTCGAGCAGCTCGACGACCTCTGCCGCCGCCTGTCGCGCACGGGTTGAATTCTGGTCTATATTCAGTGGCTTATCGACAGACACCCCGACCACGCTGAGTCCGTGGGGCCCCCTCCGGCCCTCCGGGCCACCTCCCCCTCGATGAGGGGGAGGATCTGCGCAGCGCTCGTTGGACGCTCAGCCCTAAGATGCTCCCCCTTCCAGGGGGAGCTGCCGCCGAAGGCGGCTGAGGGGGTTTGCGGCCCTGCGACCGCCCTCGTCCTTCGAGGCCCTGCTTGCGCAGGGCGCCTCAGGATGAGGTCGAACTGAAGCCTCGCTCCCGCGCCCCTCCTCCTGAGGTGCGAGCGGAGCGAGCCTCGAAGGACGCACGGCGCCCCTACAGCCCCATCCGCTTGGCCCGCGCCGCGATCGTCAGGGCCAGGCGTTCGGCGATGAGGCGGTCGGGGCTGCCGGCGGTCTTGCAGGCGCGGTCGGCGGCGAGGATCTCGGGCTGGACGGCGTCGAGGAGCTCGAGGTTCCAGGCGCGCGCCTGGCGCAGGAACTCCCGCTCGTTCTTCCAGAAGACGCCGGAGGCCTTGGCCGCCTCCTGCAGGCCCGCGCCGCTCTTGGCGAGGGTCAGCGTGCGGCGCAGCTTGGCCAGGTGCTGGCCGATGGCGCGCACGGCGGCCGGGCCCGTCTCGCCCTCGGCGGCGGCGCGGCGGAGGGCGGCCTGGGCCTCGGCGATGCGGCCGCCGAACGCGTCGGAGGCGGCGTCGAAGAGGGAGGCTTCCGGCTCCACCCCCATGAAGTCCTCCAGGTCCTTCGGCGTGGCCGTCATGCCGCTGGACGGGCCCAGATAGAGGATCAGCCGCTCGATCTCCTGGCGGGCCACGCCGCGGTCGCGGGGCAGGCGGGCGACGAAGAGGGCGAGCGCATCGGAGTTCAAGCCCACACCCTCGGCGGTCAGCGCCTCGCGCACCAGGCGGGCCATGTCGCCGGGCTCGTCCTCGTAGCAGGGGATGGCGGCGCAGGCGTTCGCCTTCTCCGCATTGCGGCGCAGGGCCGAATTGCGGTCCAGCGCCCCGGCCTCGATCAGGAAGAAGGCCTCGGGATTGAACTCGCCCTCGGCGTGGCGCTTGAGCGCTTCGGCGGCCATCTTGTCGAGGCTGGCCTTCTCCACCGACAGCTTCAGTCGGACCAGGCGGCGGCCGCCCATCAGGGACTGGGAGGCCAGTTCGTTTTCCAGACGACCGGCGTCGCCGTCCACATCGGCGTCGGTGAGCAGGGCGACGTCGAAGGGATCGTCCGGCCGCTCGACCACCTTGCCGGCCAGCTGGTTGGCCCGCTCGCGCACCACGCCGATGTCGCGGCCATAGATCAGCGCGGCGCGGACGGCGGCGTCCGGCCGGGCCAGGAAGCGTTCGATGTCCGGCCGGCGGGAGAGGATCATGCCGGCCGCCCCGTCAGGCGCCGGCCTGGTCGGCGAACCAGGCGGCGAGCTCCAGCTCGATCCGCCGGGCGGCCTCGGCGGCGGCCCGCTCCTGGGCGTCCTGCTGGGCGGCGACCGAGGCGTAGGGCTGGTCGGCGGAATCGTAGGTCAGCTCCACCCGGACCCGGCCGGTCTTGGCCGGATCGCCGGAGGGCAGGGCGCGCAGGGTGTAGGCCGCCGTCAGGACGTATTCGTACCGCGTGGCCACGTTGTCGACCCGCAGGCCGCGGGGGAAGCGCTGTTCGGAGATGTCGAGGTCGAGGCGCCAGGACGGCGCGGCCGCGCCGGGGCGCAGCATCAGCGTGTCTTCCAGCGCCTCGTTGACGAGATAGCCGGCCCGGCCTTCCGGCGCGGCGACGACGACGCCCGACAGGCCGGACGTGACGCCGCTTTCCGCATAGAGCGGGCGGAAGCCGCAGCCGGCCAGCAGGAGGCCGGCGCAGGCCAGGAGCACCAGGGAGCGGGTCTGCTTCACGTCGGAACGCCTCAGTTGGCCACGATGTTGACGATGCGGTCCTTGACCACGATCACCTTGCGGATGGTCAGGCCCTCAAGGCGCCGCGCGATCTCCGGATCGTCAAGCACCAACTTCTCCACATCGGCCGGCTCGGCGCCGGCGGGCGCGCTGATCTCGCCGCGGCGCTTGCCGTTGACCTGCACCGGCAGGAGCTTGACGGCGTCCTCGGCCAGCGCCGGGTCGTAGTCCGGCCAGGGGGCCACAGCCACCAGGCCCTCGCCGCCGATGCGGGCCCAGCACTCCTCGGCCAGGTGCGGCGTGAAGGGGGCGACCAGGCGGGCGAAGACGGACAGGGCCTCGGTGCGCGCGGCCAGCAGGCCGGGGCTGGCCCCCTGCGCCGGATGGGCCTTGAGCACGTTCAGGAACTCGTAAAGGCGCGCGATGCCCGAGTTGAAGCGGAAGGAGTCCACCGCCTCGGTCATCGCCTTGACCAGCCGGTGCGCGGCGCGGCGCAGCTCGGCCGCCTGCGCGTCCGGCTCGGCCGGCGGGACGGCGGCGGGCTGGCTGTCGAACTCGGCCCAGACGCGGTTGACGAAACGCCAGGCGCCCTCGACGCCGGCCGTCGACCACTGGGTGTCCCGCTCGGGCGGACTGTCGGACAGGACGAACAGGCGCGCGGCGTCGACGCCGTAGACCTCGAAGATCTCTTCCGGGGCCACGGTGTTCTTCTTGGACTTCGACATCTTTTCGACGTCGCCGATCACCACCGGCTCGCCGGTCTCGATCAGGACGGCGCGGCGGGTGTTCCCGCTCGTCTCGATCTCGACGGCGTTCGGCTCCAGCCATTCGCCCGACTGGCGGCGATAGGTCTCGTGAGTGACCATGCCCTGGGTGAACAGGCCGGCGAAGGGCTCCTTCACCGACAGCATGCCCTCGTCGGCGAGGGCCCGGGTGACGAACCGGGCGTAGAGCAGGTGCAGGACCGCGTGCTCGATGCCGCCGACATACTGGTCCACCGGCAGCCAGTAGTCGGCCGCCGCCTTGTCGATGGGCGCCTCTGCGGTCGGGTCGGTGAAGCGGGCGAAGTACCAGGACGAGTCCACGAAAGTGTCGAGCGTGTCGGTCTCGCGCGTCGCTGGCCCGCCGCAGGACGGGCAGTCCACATGCTTCCAGGTGGGATGGCGGTCCAGCGCATTGCCCGGCTTGCCGAACTCCAGGTCGTCGGGCAGGGCGACGGGCAGCTGGTCCTTGGGAACCGGCACGACGCCGCACTTGGCGCAGTGGATGACCGGCACCGGGCAGCCCCAGCCGCGCTGGCGGGCCACGCCCCAGTCGCGCAGGCGATAGACGGTCGCGCCTTCGCCCAGGCCGGCTTCCTCGACCCTGGCCACCGCTGCGGCCTTGGCGGCCGGCACGTCCAGCCCGTCCAGGAAGGCGGAGTTGAAGATGGTCCCGGGCCCCGTATAGGCCTCGTCGCCGATGGTCACGCTCGCCGGATCCTCGCCCGGCGGCAGGACCACGGGCCGCACCGGCAGGCCGTACTTGCGGGCGAAGTCCAGGTCGCGCTGGTCGTGGGCCGGGCAGGCGAAGATGGCGCCCGTGCCGTAGTCCATCAGGATGAAGTTCGCGATCCAGACCGGCAGCTTCCAGTCGGGGTTGAACGGATGGCGGACGAAGAGGCCGGTCTCATAGCCGATCTTCTCGGCCGTCTCGATCTCGGCCTCGCTCGCCCCGCCCTTGCGGCACTGGGCGATGAAGTCGGCCACCTTCGGGTCGGCGGCCGCCAGCTGCTCGGCCAGGGGATGGTCGGGGGCGATGCCGACGAAGCTTGCGCCGTACAGGGTGTCGGGCCGGGTGGTGTAGACCTGCAGACCGTCCTCGAAGCCGGCGGGCGCGGCCTCGGCCCAGGGGAAGCGGAACTTCAGGCCCTGGGAGCGGCCGATCCAGTTCTCCTGCATCAGCCGGACCTTCTCCGGCCAGCGGTCCAGCGTCTTCAGCCCCTCGATCAGGTCGTCGGCATAGTCGGTGATGCGCATGAACCACTGGTTCAGCTTGCGCTTCTCCACCACCGCGCCGGAGCGCCAGCCGCGGCCGTCGACCACCTGCTCGTTGGCCAGGACCGTCTGGTCCACCGGGTCCCAGTTGACCACGCCCTCGCGGCGATAGACCAGGCCGCGCTCGTACAGGTCCAGGAACCAGGCCTGCTGCTTGCCGTAATAGTCGACGTCGCAGGTGGCGAACTCGCGGCTCCAGTCGATGGACAGGCCCAGCTGCTTCAGCTCGTCGCGCATGCGCGCGATGTTGTCGTAGGTCCAGCCGCGCGGATCGACGCCGCGCTCCATGGCGGCGTTCTCGGCGGGCAGGCCGAAGGCGTCCCAGCCCATGGGATGGAGGACGTTGAAGCCGCGCGCCCGCTTGAAGCGCGCCACCACGTCGCCCAGGGCGTAGTTGCGCACATGGCCCATGTGGAGCCGCCCCGACGGATAGGGGAACATCTCCAGCACGTAGTATTTGGGCTGGCCGGGCTTGATCTCGGCCTTGAAGACGTCGGCCTTGGTCCAGGCCTCACGCCATTTGGGCTCGACGTCCTTGGGATTGTAGCGCGCCATCGGGGGCTGCCTTCGGGGTCTTCAGATCGGAACGGGAAGACCGGCGAATCCCTTCGGACGCGCCGGTCGCGAATGAGACGGCGCGTTCGGAGGAGCGAGGCTGAACGCGCCCCGGGGCGTCAGCCCCGGATGTTCGAAAGTCGAAGCTGGCGGGCCCGGGTCAGGATGGCGTTTTCGATGTCCACCTCGGTCTGGCCGGCGGCGGGCGCATCGACCCAGCCGCCCTCGGGGCCGCGGACCTGCTTGAAGATGGACACGTTCAGGCCATCGGCCCGCAGGCGCGCATCCAGGATGTAGACGGTCGCCTTGAAGCGCTCGTCCGGCTTTTCCGGATTCACGTACCAGTCGGTGATGATGATGCCGCCGTACGGATCGGCCGAGGCCAGCGGCATGAAGGACAGGGTGTCGAGGCTGGCGCGCCACAGATAGCCGTTCACCGCGATGGCGGCGGCGTCGGCGGCCGCCGGCTCGTCGCCGCCCCGGCCGAACAGGCGGAAACCGTCGCCGTCGTCGCCGCGCGAGGCGCAGGCGGTCAGCGAGAAAAGGCCAAGGGCCAGGACGACGGAAGAGGTGTTCCGAATCCAGGCTCCGCGCACAAACGGCATATTCATCCGCCTCCAGTGATAGTTTCCGCGTCGTGATCGCGCCGCGGCGCCGCCCCGCGCCCGGCCCTCTATAACAACGACAGCACAGGCGCCAAACAGGAATCACGTGGCGGCGGCGCCACAGAAAGCGGCCATCTTGTCCACAGGGCCGGGAGACTCGCATCCCGCAGTTGACCGGCCGCGTTGGGGGCATCTAATCGGTCCGACGGTCAAGACCGGCGATCTGCCGGAGGCGACCTGGGGCGCAGGGGGCCCTTTGACGGTGAAGATGTCCAAGCGGACGGTGGCGTTTGTTGCGTTTTCGGCGGCCCTTCTGGGCGCGGCCGGCGCGCATGCGCAGACCAAGGCGAAGGACATGGACTTCACCGTCCGCAGCGAAGCCCTGCCTCAGGGGGGAAAGACCCTGAAGTGGGACATGCAGAACGGCCGGTGGGGCGTCACGCTCGACCTTGATCAGCCCTCCGGCCGTGATGTGCAGCTGAACGACGTCCAGGCCGGCGCCTATTTCCGCGTCACGCCCAGCCTTCGCGTCGGCGGCGCGGTGGCCCTGGGCGAGAAGGAAGAGCCGGCCTTCAAGAAGACCCAGCCGACCGAGTCCACCCCGCGCGTCCGGCTCGAAACCGCCCTCCGCTTCTAAATCCTTCCGGGCGCCAGCCCCTCCACCGCCGCCAGACCGACCGCGCCCGAGGCCAGCAGCCTGCGGGCGTTTTTCATGTTCACCCCGCCCAGGGCGTAGACCGGCCCGCCGGCGGCGCGGACCAGGCGGGCGAAGCGCAGCGCCCCCAGGGGCGGGCCGGCGCTGGCCGAGCGGCTGGGGAAGACCGCCGAGACCACGACCGCATCCGCGCCGGCCGCCAGGGCCCGCCGCGCGGCCGGCAGGGAATGGGCCGCGGCCGTGATGATCCAGCCGGGGCGCGCCCGCCGGAGCGGCCCCGCCCGAGGGGCCAGCCGCTCGGGCAGATGGACGCCGTCGGCCCCGACGGCTCGCGCCAGGGCGGCGTCAGCCCCGATCAGCAGCCGGACGCCGCGCCGGGCGGTCAGGGTCCGCAGCTCGCGCGCGATCTTCGGCGCCTCCGCCGCCCCGAAGGCGCGGTAGACCACGGCCGAACCCGTGGGCAGGGCGGCGGCGGCGGCCATGGGATCGGGCGTGCGGGCCGGATCGGTGAAGAGGAGCAGGGGCGGCAGGGGGTTTTGCGCGGCCGCGCGGCGGCTTAAGGACCAGGCGGTCCGCGAAAGATCCCAGAAGCTGTCGCCCATGAGCCTGCCTGAATCCCCCTTCGATCCCGCCGCCGCCCGCGCCGAGGTTCTGGCCCGCATCGCCGCGGCGGCGCGGGCGTGCGGCCGAGACCCGGCCGATGTGACCCTGGTGGCGGTGTCGAAGCAACAGCCCTGGGACCGTGTGGCGCCCGTGCTGGCCGCCGGCCAGACCGTCTTCGGCGAGAACCGCGTGCAGGAGGCCATGGAGCGATGGGCCGATCGGCGAGGCGAGATCGAGCTTCGCCTGATCGGACCGCTGCAGACCAACAAGGCCCGGGAGGCGGTCGCCTTCTTCGACGTGATCGAGAGCCTCGACCGGGACAGGCTGGCCCGCGCGCTGGCGCAAGAGGCGCAGAAGGCCGGCCGCTGCCCGCGCCTCTATGTGCAGGTGAACACCGGCGAGGAAGAGCAGAAGGCCGGCGTCGTCCCGACGGAGGCCGACGCCTTCATCGCCGCCTGCCGGGACGCCTACGGCCTGGCGGTCGAGGGTCTGATGTGCATCCCGCCGGCCGAGGAGCCGCCGGGCCCGCATTTCGCCCTTCTGGCCAGGATCGCGGCGCGGAACGGCGTGGCGAAGCTCTCCATGGGCATGAGCGGCGACTTCGAGACCGCGGTGCGCTTCGGCGCCACCAGCGTCCGCGTCGGCTCCGCCCTCTTCGGCGAACGCGCGAAGGCCTGAGCCCGCCCGCCTACCGCACCGCCGCCCAGGGCTTGGACAGCAGGGTGGCGCAGTTGATCAGGCCGACCAGGGAGTAGGTCTGGGGGTAGTTGCCCCACAGTTCGTTCCCGTCGAAGGAGATGTCCTCCGACAGCAGGCCCGCGGCCGTGCGGCGTGTCAGCATCTCCTCGAAGAGATCGCGCGCCTCGTCGCCCCGGCCCGACAGGTGCAGGGCCTCGATGAGCCAGAAGGTGCAGATGTTGAAGGCCGTCTTCGGCTCCCCGAAGTCGTCGGGAATGGCGTAGCGCAGCATGTAGGGCCCGCGGCGCAGGCCCTTCTCCACCGCCTCGATGGTGGCCTTCATGCGCGGGTCGCTGGCCGGGACGAAGCGGACGTCCACCAGCTGCAGCAGGCTGGCGTCCAGCTCCTCGCCGTCGAAGGTGGCGGCGAAACGGCCGAGCTTTTCGTTATAGGCCCGGCTCTCGATGGTCTCGCGCATCTCCTGCGCCCGGTCGTTCCAGTACTTGGCGCGCTCCAGCAGGCCGAGCTGGACGGCGGCGTTGCCCAGGCGGTCGCAGGCCGCCCAGCACATCACCGCCGAATAGGTGTGGATCGCCTCGCGGCCGCGGAATTCCCACAGGCTGGCGTCGGGGGTGGCGTGCAGTTCGTAGGCCCGCTCGCCCACGGGCTCCAGCGCCCGGAAATCCTCCACCGTCGCCGGCCGCAGGAGGCGCTCGTCGAAGAAGGCCTGGACGGTGGACAGGATGATCTGGCCGTAGACGTCGTGTTGCAGGTGCTCGTGCGCCTGGTTGCCGATGCGCACCGGACCCATGCCGCGATAGCCGGGCAGGGCGTGGGCGATGCGCTCCACCAGGCCCGGCTCCAGGCCCACCCCGTAGACCGGCTGGACGTGGCCGCCCTTCTCCTTGTCCACCAGGTTGCGCAGATAGCCGAGA
The DNA here is from genome assembly GCF_013911965.1 of Phenylobacterium sp. Classification (GTDB taxonomy): domain Bacteria; phylum Pseudomonadota; class Alphaproteobacteria; order Caulobacterales; family Caulobacteraceae; genus Phenylobacterium. The sequence goes on from NZ_JACESE010000024.1 coordinate 45,522, forward strand.
TAGTTCTCCAGCATGTCGGCGGCGCCCAGCCGCGTCAGCGCCTGGACCACGTAATAGGCGTCGCGCAGCCAGCAGTAGCGGTAGTCCCAGTTGCGCCCGGACTCGGCATGCTCGGGAATGGAGGTGGTGAGCGCCGCGACGATGGCGCCGGTCTCCTCATAGGCGCAGAGCTTGAGGGTGATGGCGGCGCGGATCACCGCCTCCTGCCATTCCAGGGGCACCGACAGGGTGCGGACCCAGTTGCGCCAGTAGTCGCGCGTCTCGTTGAGCATCCGGCTGGTGGTGGCCGCCACGTCGGCGTCGAAGCCCTCGTCGGGGCCGAGGAACATGGCGATCGGCTCTTCCAGCCGGAACAGCCGCTCCTCGGTGATGTGGCTGACCGGGCAGTTGGTGGTCAGCCGCATGGTGGCCGGCCCGCCCACATAGCGGATGTGGTTGGAGCCGGTGGTGCGCCTGGCGGGCGCCTCGCCCCAGTTGACCGTCGGGCGCAGGCGGATGCGGATCCGCGGCGTGCCCGAGATCGGCCGCACCAGGCGGATAAAGGCGGTGGGCCGATAGACCCGGCCGAACTGCCGGTAGCGGGGGCAGAAGTCGAGGATCTCGAGCGTGTCGCCCTTCTTGTCGGTCAGTTCCGTGCGGACGATGGGCGTGTTGCGCAGGTAGGACTGGCGCACATGGGCCAGGTCCTCGGCCTCGATGGCCCACAGGCCCTGGACGTCCTCCGCGCCGGGGTCGCGGTCCGACAGCAGGGTGGAGAAGAAGGGATCGCCGTCGACCCGCGGCACGCAGCCCCAGACGATTCGGCCCTGCCGGTCGATCAGCCCGCTGGCGGCGCAGTTGCCGACGGGGAAGAGGTCGAGGTTCTGGATCACAAGGCGCCTCCGGCCCCGCCGGCTTGCCGCGTCGGCCGGGTCCCTTTTTACGATGGCTTCGGATGCGGTTTGGTAAGCTGCGTTTCGACCGCCGCCAAGGCGACATCCGGTCATCGGACGTTCGGCCGCACAGTTAGGAACAGAGCCCCCATGATCCGCAACCGTCGCGCCCGGATTGTGGCGACCCTGGGCCCCGCCAGCCGCGATCCGTCCAAGGTGGAGGCGCTCGCCCGCGCCGGCGCCGATGTCTTCCGCGTCAATTTCAGCCACGGGACCCACGCCGACCACGCCCGCGCCATCGCCACCGTGCGGGGCGCGGAGGCCGCCGTCGGTCGGCCGCTGGCCGTCCTGGCCGACCTGCAGGGGCCCAAGCTGAGGCTCGGCCGGTTCGCCGACGACCAGGTGCGCATCCGGCCCGGACAGACCTTCCGCATCGACCTCGACCCCACGCCGGGGGACGCTTCGCGCGTCTGCGCGCCCCATCCGGAGGTGCTGGCGGCGGTGAAGCCGGGCGCGGAGATCCTCATCGACGACGGCCGCGTGCGCCTGCGCGTCCTGCGCCACGGCCCCGACTTCGCCGAGACCGAGGTCACGGTCGGAGAGACCCTGTCCAACCACAAGGGCCTCAACCTGCCGGGCCATCCGATCCCCATTCCGGCGCTGACGGACAAGGACCGCAAGGACCTGGCCTTCGCCCTGGATCAGGGCGTCGACTGGGTGGCGCTCTCCTTCGTCCAGCGGGCCGCCGACATGGCCGAGCTGCGCCAGCTGGTGCAGGGCCGCGCCGCCGTCCTGGCCAAGATCGAGAAGCCGGCCGCGCTGGAGGCGCTGGACGAGATCCTCGACCTCTGCGACGCGGTCATGGTGGCGCGCGGCGACCTGGGCGTAGAGCTGGCGCCGGAGGACGTGCCGGTGGTGCAGAAGCGGCTGATCCGCGCCTGCCGACTGCGCGGCCTGCCGGTGATCGTCGCCACCCAGATGCTGGAGTCCATGACCTCGGCGCCGACGCCCACCCGGGCGGAGGCCTCCGACGTGGCCGGGGCGGTCTATGAGGGCGCCGACGCCCTGATGCTGTCGGCCGAGACCGCGGCGGGCCAGTTCCCGCTGGAGGCGGTGACCATCATGAACCGCATCATCGAGCGGGTGGAGCGCGATCCCCGCTGGCCCGAGCTGATGGACGCCGAGTTCCCGCTGGAGGACGACGACGCCGACGCCCTGGTGGCGGCCGCCGCCCGCGCGGCCGAGCGCTCGGCCATCGCCTGTCTGGCGAGCTTCACCACCACCGGCCAGACGGCGCTGAGGCTCGCCCGCGAGCGGCCCCTGCAGCCGGCCCTGGCGCTGACGCCGCATCTGGGCGTCGCCCGCCGCCTCGCGCTCACCTGGGGCGTCGAGGCCCGGGTGGTCGAACAGCCGACGGATTCGGAATCGCTCGCCAAGGTCGCCACCGACGCGGCCCTCGACCTGGGCCTCGCCCCGCCCGGCCAGCGCATCCTGATCCTCGCCGGCCTGCCCATGGGTTCGCCGGGCGCGGCCAACATCCTGCGCCTGGCCCACACGCCCCGGCGGCGTTGAGGGCGGCGGCTATTCCGCCGCCAGCAGGGCCGGAGTCACCGCGCGGGCCTTGCCCTCGGCGTGCCCGACGATGGAGAGCGGCGTGATCTGGCCGACCTGCGCCTCGCCCTCGAAGGCGATCTCGGTGAAGTCCGGCGCGCGGGCGAGGCCCGGCCGCTCGACCAGAGCGTCGAGGGTGCGGCCCACCTGACGCGCCAGATGCCGGTCGAGGGCGGCCTCGCCGGCCTGGCGGAGCGCCGCGGCGCGGGCCTTCACGACGCTGCGCGGCAGCTGCGGCATGCGCGCGGCCGGCGTGCCGGGCCTGGGGCTGAAGGGGAAGACGTGCAGGAAGGAGAGCCCCGCCTCCTCGACCAGCCTCAGCGTGTTGGCGAACATCTCGTCGGTCTCGGTGGGAAAGCCGGCGATCAGGTCGGCGCCGAAGGCTGTGTCCGGGCGCACGGCGCGCACCTCCTCCACCAGCCGCAGGGCGTCGGCCCGGCTGTGGCGGCGCTTCATGCGCTTGAGGATCATGTCGTCGCCCGCCTGCAGCGACAGGTGCAGATAGGGGGCGAGCCGTTCCTCCTCGGCGAACAGGCGCAGGAGGTCGCGGTCGATCTCCGCCGCGTCGATCGAGGACAGCCGCAGGCGCGGCAGGTCCGGGACGAGCTTCAGAATGCGCCCGACGAGCTGGCCCAGCGTCGGCTCGCCCGGCAGGTCGGCGCCCCAGCTGGTCACGTCGACCCCGGTCAGCACGACCTCGCAATAGCCCTCGGCGGCCAGGCGGCGGACCTGCTCGACCACCTCGCCGGCCGGCGCCGAGCGGGAGTTCCCGCGGCCATAGGGGATGATGCAGAAGGTGCAGCGATGGTCGCAGCCGTTCTGGACCTCCACATAGGCCCGCGCCCGGTCCTTCAGCCCGTCGATCAGATGACCGGCGGTCTCGCGCACGCTCATGATGTCGTTGACCCGGACCTTGCCCTCGGAAGGGCTGGCGGCCGGCCGCTCGGCATAGGCGCCGGCCGCGGATTTCTCGGCGTTGCCCAGGACGAGGTCGACCTCGTCCATGGCGGCGAAGGCGGCGGGGTCGATCTGGGCCGCGCAGCCGGTGACGATCACCTTGGCGCCCGGCCGTTCGCGGCGGGCCTTTCGGATCGCCTGGCGGGCCTGGCGCACGGCCTCGTTCGTCACCGCGCAGGTGTTGAAGACGATGGCGTCGGACAGCCCGTCCTCCGCGGCGCGGGCCCGGATGACCTCGCTCTCATAGGCGTTCAGCCGGCACCCGAAGGTGACGATGTCGACGCCCTTGGGATCGGCCCCGCTCACGGCAGCACGCCGGTGAAGTCGACGCTGGCCGGGCCGGTCATGATCACGTGGCCGTCGCTCTCGCGCCACTCGATGGTCAGGTCGCCGCCGTCCAGCTCCAGCCGCGCCACACGGTCGGTGAGGCCCCGGCGGGCGCAGGCGACCAGGGCGGCGCAGGCGCCGGTGCCGCAGGCCTTCGTCAGGCCTGCGCCCCGCTCCCAGACGCGCAGCCGGATGTGGTCGCGGGCCTTCACTTCCGCGAAGCCGACATTGACGCCTTCGGGGAACAGGCGGTGATGCTCGATCATCGGGCCGACCTCGCGCACGGGGGCGGTCTCGATGTCGTCGACGAAGAAGACGACGTGCGGATTGCCCATGGAGACGCAGCCGGGCGTGTGCAGCAGGGGCGCGTCGATGGGGCCGACCTGCAGCTCGACGCCGCGGGTGTCCATCGGCTCCTCGAGCGGGATCTGCGTCCAGTCCAGACCCGGCTCGCCCATGTCGACGGAGACGAGGCGGTCGCCGGCCCGTCGGGTGCGCAGGATGCGCTCGCCCACCTCCAGCACGGCCTCGTCGCGGCCTGTGGCCTCCATGACCAGCCAGCCGACGCAGCGCGAGCCGTTGCCGCAGGCGCCGACCTCCTCGCCGTCGGCGTTCCAGAAGCGCACGCGCACGTCGGCGCCGTTGGTCGAAGGCTCGAGCGAGACGAGCTGGTCGCAGCCGATCCCGCGCTCGCGATCGGCGATCGCGCGCACCTCCTCCGCGCTGGGCGCGAAGGGGGTTTCCCGGGCCTCGACCACGACGAAGTCGTTGCCGAGCCCGTTCATCTTCAGGAACGGACGGCTCATGGCCGGCGACATATAGGCGAGAGCGGTCGCAAAATCATCATGCGCGCGCGAGCGGGGGAAGACAGATCCTGCCCCGCCGATCTAGGAAGGACGGCATGAAAGCTGTGCTGCCCGCGCTCTGCGCCGCCATCCTCTTCCCCGCCGCGGCGATCGCGGCCGAACCCGTGCTTCCCACGATCGACGGTCCCGACCCCTTCCAGTGGCTGGAGGCGGTGGACGGCCCCCGGGCGCTGGCCTGGGTGAAGGCGCAGAACGAGAAGGCGCTGGCGCGCCTGACCGGCGATCCGCGCTACCCGGCGCTGCTGGCGGAGGCCCGCGCCATCTTCACCGCTGAAGACCGCATCGCCACGCCCGCCTTCCGCGCGGGCGGGGTCGACAATCTCTGGCAGGACGCCGAGCATCCGCACGGCCTGTGGCGCCACGCCAGCCGGGACAGCTACCTGGCCGGCGCGCCCGACTGGCGGGTGCTGATCGACGTGGACGCGCTGGGTCAGGCCGAGGGCCGCAACTGGTTCTTCCACGGCGCCGACTGCCGCAAGCCGGATGAGGCCGTCTGCCTGGTCGATCTCTCCGACGGCGGCGGCGACGCGGTCGAGGTCCGCGAGTTCGACACCCGCAGCGGCGCCTTCGTCGACGGCGGCTTCCACCTGCCCGAGGGCAAGCAGAGCGCCGCCTGGCTCGACGCCGACACCCTGCTGGTCGCCCGCGAATGGACGCCGGGCGAGGTGACGGAATCCGGCTACGCCTATGTGCTCAAGGAGCTGAAGCGCAGCGGCGAGACGCGCGAGCTCTTCCGCGGCGAGAAAACCGACGTCTCGGTCTCCCCCATCGTCCTGCGCGGCGAGGGCGGCCGGGCCGAGGCGGTGATCGCCCGCCGGGGGATCACCTTCTACGAGAGCGACTTCATGCTGCTGACCCCGGAGGGCCCGCAGCGCATCCCCCTGCCCAAGAAGGCCGAGTACGAGGCCTATGTGGACGGCCAGGCGGTCTTCTCCCTGCAGGAGGCCTTCGGCGACCTGCCGCAAGGCGCGCTCGTCGCCTTCGACCTGGCCGCGCTGAAGGCCGCCCCGGCGGCCGCCAAGGCGCAAGCGATCTTCGCGCCCGGACCGCGCCAGGCGGTCCAGACGGCGGGCGCCACCGACGGAAAGCTGATCGTCGCCCTCCTGGAGGACGTGAAGGGCGCCGTCGACGTGTGGGACTTCGAAGACGGCCGCTGGACCTCGGCCCGCCTGCCCCTGCCCGCCGACGCCAACATCACGCTCACCGACCTGGCGTCCGAGGACGACGCCCTCTTCGTGAAGGTGGAGAGCTTCCTTGAGCCCACCAGCCTGTGGTTCGCCGACGCTTCGGCCATGAGCGCCAAGGTCGCGCGCGAGCTGCCGGCCCGGTTCGACGCCTCGACCCACCTGGTGGAGCAGTTCTGGGCCGCCTCGTCGGACGGGACGCAGATCCCCTATTTCGTGGTCCGGCCGAAGGCCGCGGCCCTGGACGGCCAGATCCCGACCCTGATGTACGGCTATGGCGGCTTCGAGATCGCCAAGCCGCCCATCTACATGCCCGAGGCCGGCAAGCTCTGGATGGAGAAGGGCGGCGCCTATGTGATCGCCAACATCCGCGGCGGCGGCGAATTCGGCCCCGCCTGGCACCAGTCGGTCCTGCGGGAAAAGCGCCAGCTCGCCTTCGACGACTTCGCCGCCGTGGCCCGCGACCTCTTCGCGCGACAGATCACCTCGCCGGAGCATCTGGGCATCTATGGCCGCTCCAACGGCGGCGTGCTGACCAGCGTCTCGATGACCCAGCATCCGGAACTGTGGAACGCCGTGGTGATCGAAAGCCCGCTGATCGACATGCTGCGCTATCACAGGCTGCCGGCCGGCGCGTCCTGGATCGGCGAATATGGCGACCCGGAGGTTCCGGAGGACCGCGCCTTCATCGCCCGCTACTCGGCCTATCAGAACCTCAAGCCCGGCGTGGACTATCCGGAGCCCTACATCACCACCAACACCCGCGACGACCGGGTGCATCCCGGCCATGCGCGCAAGTTCGCCGCCGCCCTGGAGGCGATGGGCTCGCCCTACATCTATTTCGAGAACACCTTTGGCGGCCACGCCAACGACGCCGATCCGGAGCTGAACGCGCAGCGCTGGGCCCGCCACTACGTCTATCTGATGCAGAAGCTGATGGACTGACGGCGCGCGTCCGGCCGACAGTATCGCCACAGCACCGGTTCGAGGCCTTTCCCATGTCCCTGCTCCTTTCCCGCCGCGCCCTGATGGCGCTGGGCGCCGCGGCGGTCCTGCCGCTCTCGCAGGCGCGCGCCGCGCCGACGCCGGCGACCAGCCCGGCCGACGCCGCCTTCGACGCGCTCGGCAAGGACTGGCTGGAGACCAGCGCCAGGCTTTCGCCCATCTGGGCCACGGCCATGGGCGACCATCGCTACGACGCGCAGGTGGACGACCTGTCGCCCGCCGGCTGGGCGGCCAAGGCGGCGGCCTCGGCGGCCCTGCTGGCCCGGCTGGAGGCGATCGAGACGAGCGCCCTGTCGCGCGACCGGCAGGTGGACGCCGCCCTCCTGCGCAACAGCCTGGCGGGCGACGTGTGGTCGGCCCAGACCCTGCAGGCGCACGCCTGGGACCCGCTGATCCACAACGAGATGGCGGGCGGCGCCCTCTACAGCCTGATCGCCCGCGACTTCGCGCCGATCACGGCCCGGCTGGCCTCGGCCACGGCGCGGATGGAGGCCTATCCCGCCCTGCTCGCCGGCACGCGCGCGACGCTCGTCCCGGCCCGCACGCCGAAGATCCACGCCCAGACGGTGGCCGGCCAGAATGCGGGCCTGGTCAGTCTGGTCGACCTGCTGCTGGCCGAGGCGGACGCCCTCTCGGGACCGGAGCGCGCCCGGCTGCAGGCGGCCGCGGCGACCGCCAAGGCGGCCATCGCCGAGCACCAGGCCTGGATCGACGGGACCCTCGTTCCCCAGGCCGCAGGGGAATGGCGTCTGGGCGCCGACCTCTACGACGCCAAGCTGCGCTTTGCGCTCAACAGCTCGCTCTCCCGCGCCGAGATCAAGGCGGCCGCCGAGCAGGCGCTCGCCGACATCCGCAGCGAGATGTACGGCCTGTCGCGCGAGGTGCTGGCCGGCCGCCCCGAAGCCCCCGCCCTGCCCGAGGCGCCCACGGACGAGGAACGGCAGGCCGCCATCGCCGCGGCCATGGAGTTCGTCTATGCCGACCGCGCCACGCCTGAAACCCTGGTGGAGGTCTGCGAGGCCAAGCTGGCCGCAGCCATCGAGTTCGTCGCGACCCACCCCATCGTCACTCCGCCCACCGAGCCGGTGGAGCTGGTGCTGACGCCGGAGTTCCAGCGCGGCGTGGCCGTGGCCTACTGCGATCCGCCCGGTCCGCTCGATCGCGGCCTGCCGACCTTCTACAAGATCTCGCCCATCCCCGAGGACTGGACGGCGGAACAGGCCGATTCCTTCCTGCGCGAATACAACAACTGGACGCTGGAGGGTCTGACCACCCACGAGGCGACGCCGGGCCACTACCTGCAGCTGGCCCACTCCAACCGCTATCCCTCGATCCTGCGCTCGGTGCTCTGGTCGGGTCCCTTCGTGGAGGGCTGGGCCTGCTACGCCCAGGACGTGATGGTCGAGGCCGGCCACCGCGACGGCCATCCGCTCTACCGCCTGGCCAATCTGAAGTTCCTGCTGCGGGTGGTGGCCAACGCCCTGCTCGACATCGGCGTCCATGTGGAGGGCTGGGACGAGGCGCGCGCCATGCGCCTGATGACCCACGACGCCTTCCAGCAGGAGCGCGAGGCGGCCGGCAAGTGGACGCGGGCGCGGGTCTCCTCGGCCCAGCTCCCCACCTATTTCGTCGGCTGGCGCGAACACTGGGCGCTGCGGCGCGAGGCGCAGACCAAGGCGGGCGCGGCCTTCGACATGAAGGCCTATCACGACCAGGTGCTGGGCTATGGCTCGCCGCCGGTGCGCTTCACGCGGCAGCTGATGTTCGACCTGCCGATCGCCTGAGGGCGCTCAGCCGCGCGGGGCGGTCCACAGGCCGCCGAGCCGCCCGGCGCGGACGGCGAGGATCAGGTGGAGGAGCTGGCGGAGCCGTTTCACCGCCCCAGCGCACGAGGGCCGCGGCCGGCCGGCAAATCCCATCGGCCGCCGCGCCGCACTTTCCGGCGGGCTGCCTTGCGATGAGGCGCCTCAGGCGCTGCTCGACAGCTTCATCAGCACCAGGCCCGAGACGATGAGCCCGGCGGCGGCCAGCCGCATGGGGTTGGCCGGCTCGCCCAGCACGACCAGCCCGACCAGGAAGGCGCCCACCGCGCCGACGCCGGTCCAGACGCCGTAGGCGGTCCCGAGCGGCAGGCTGCGCATGGCCATGGCCAACAGGCCGAAGCTGGCGGCCATGAAGGCGAAGGTCCCGAGGGTGGGCCAGAGCCGGGTGAAGCCGTCCGACTGCTTCATCAGGAAGGCCCAGACGACCTCCAACAGTCCGGCGATGAGGAGAAGGATCCAGGCCATCGGGCGCCTCTTTCGAAGATCGCCGGGCCGTCCCGGGCGGAAGCCGCTCGCGCGGTGAGGTCGTGGCCTCAGGGCGCCCAGATATGCGGCGCCGGCGGGGCGTTCAAGAGCCCGTGTCCGCCGCGGCTGAGCCGAAGCACGCCCATGCGCGTTGCGGGAGGCGACCGTTCTTTCGCCGCCGAAGAGCCCCGTGCCCGATCTCGCCACCCTGCTGCTCATCGCCCTGCTGCCGGCCGCGGGCACCCTCGCCGGGGCCCTCGTGGCCGAGTGGCGCCAGCCGCCGCCCTGGCTGACCGGCGCGGCCCTGCATGCGGCGGCCGGCATCGCCGCCGCGGTGGTGGCGGTCGAGCTGATGCCGCGCGCGGTGGGCCGCGGCGAGCAGTGGCTGCTGGCCATCGGCTTCATGGGCGGGGCGGTGGCCTCCATCCTCCTGATGCGGACCACGGGCTGGATTCGGGGACGGCTCGGCTCAGGCGAAGGCCGCGCTGGGCTTTGGGGGGTCTACGCCGCGGTCGCCACCGACCTGCTGATCGACGGTCTGACCACTGGGGCCGGCTCGGCGGTTTCCGGCAGCCTCGGGCTGCTGCTCGCGCTCAGCCAGGTGGCGGCCAACATTCCCGGCGGCTTCGCCGTGACCGCCAATTTCCGCGCCGCCGACGTCCCGCGGTCCCGCCGCCTGATCGCAGCCTGCGCCTATCCTCTGACTCCGGTGGCTGGCGCAGCGGCGGGCTACCTCGTCCTGCGCGGAGCGGGCGACGTCACCATGGCGCTGGCCCTGTCCTTCTTCGCGGGCCTGCTGCTTCTCGCGACCATCGAACAGATCGTGCCCGAGGCCGACAAGCCCGGCGCCCCCTTGCGCATTTCCAGCCCCGCCTTCGCGGCGGGCTTCATCCTGCTGATGCTGATGTCGGCCTATCTGGACGTCTGAGCGGCCCTACAGCAGCCGCGAACGGATCGCCTGGCTGAGCAGGTCGATGAGCGTCACCGCCACCACGATCACGAGGGCGATGGCCGCGACGCGGGAATAGTTGAAGCTGTTGAGGCTGTCGAAGAGGATCTGGCCGATGCCGCCGGCGCCGATGAGGCCCAGGATGGTGGCCGCGCGGCTGTTGGATTCGAAGCGGTAGAGGGCGTACGAGGTCCACAGCGGCGCCACCTGCGGGACCACGCCCCAGGCGATCTCCTGCAGCGGGTGGGCGCCGGTGGCGCGCACGCCCTCGACCGGGCCCTTGTCGATGGATTCCACCGCCTCGGAGAACAGCTTGCCCAGCACCCCGCCGGTGTTGAGCGCCAGCGCCATGACGCCCGCGAAGGGGCCCAGGCCCACGGCGACCACGAAGACCATGCCGATGACCAGGTCGGGGACCGAGCGCAGCACGTCCATCACCCGGCGCACGGGCCACTGGATGGCCGGCGGGGCGATGTTGCGCGCCCCCATCAGGCCGAGCGGAATGGCGAGCAGAACCGCCAGCGCCGTACCCCACATGGCCATCTGGATCGTCAGCCACATCTGGGCGACGTAGAAGGGCAGGAGCTCGAAGTCGGGCCTCAGAAAGGCCTGGCCGAACAGGCGCATGTTCTCCGAGCCGGTGAACAGGCGCGGGAACTTGGCCATCTCCGCCGGCCCGAAGCTGATCGCCAGGACGAGCGCGATGCCGCCCCACAGGAGAACGTCGAAGGCCCACTGGCCTGCAGGTCGGGCGGGGGGCTTCAGCGGGGCGGCGGGCGCGGCGTCGGTCACGGGGGCGGGCGTC
>NZ_JACESE010000025.1 GCF_013911965.1 Phenylobacterium sp.
ACATCACCCTGCCGCGGGGTGGAGCAGCCCGGTAGCTCGTCAGGCTCATAACCTGAAGGTCACAGGTTCAAATCCTGTCCCCGCACCCAAACACCACAAAACCCCCGCAGGCCCTCCACCGCGGGGGTTTTCTCGTTGGTGCACAGAACACCTAGGGTTCTGAATCGGCAAATGTTCTCACATTGTTCTTGCGCCGCCCGGAATATTTGAGAGCCTTTCTGCAAGTGTGACGCCTCGCCTTTCCGCGGCGCACACGCCCTCCCGATCAATCCGGCCACCAACCGCGCCGCGCTCGCGCGCGGAACGATGTCGGCCGCTCAGAGGTGCAGAGATGCCAAACACGCTGACTGATGTCGCCGAACTGCAGGGGACCGAACGCGACGCCTGGTACCGCCGAAGAGCCGAACAGGTGGACGCTGAACGTGGAGGCGCCGCTCGTCAGGCATCAATGCCGGCCGCCGCTCGTTACGGCCAACTCTCCGCGCCTCCGGCGGTCAACCTTGAGGATCTGCGTCGCCAGCAAGAGGCTTTCGCCGCCGAGCGTGAGCGCTTGGCGACGCGTGGTGCGGCCTGGGCGCTTCCGGCTCTCGCGCCCGTAGCGGTCGCATTGGCGTTGGAGGCGGCGGCGCTGACCTTGCCCCGTGTCGCCGGGACGAGAGCACCATTTGTTCTACCGAAGGTCGAGCCATGGCCGAAAGTAGGTTCGCCTCTTGGCCAGGGAGCAAAGAGTAGCCTCCGCAAGGACGCTCGGGCAATCATCGACAAGACGAACGGTACGCCAACTTCACGGCTTGGCGCTGATGTTCACCACAGCGATCCGCTTGAGTGAGCGCACATCAAGCTAAATGCTCCCCCAAACCGCCTGGCCAATCTTAAGGTCCTCGACAAAGACGCGCACAACATTGCGACCCAGGCTTGGGCAGAGTTCAAACGATCTCTGGGAGGCCGGGAGCCCACCCCGGCCGAAGTGATGAAGGCCAAGCTTAGGATCGATAAGATGGTGGACGCCTACGTTCGGCGGAACGGTGTGTCCCGGCCGGGGCCTCGCCCCACAGGAGGCGGTTCAAAATGATCGTGTCGTTCGAAGAGGCGCTCGAGCAACTCAAGGCCGTTGACGTCGAATTCAAGCCGCACGCCGACCCCGTGGGGGCGTTCGCCCATGTAGGTGAGTTGCTGGGCCGGACGCCGCCGCCGGCGTTGCTGGAGTTCTACCGCGCGGGGATCGTTCGGATCGAGGACTTCCGGGCCTTCGTGCCGCGCTGGAACGCCTATCGCGGTTGGCGGCCTGAGGATGACTTCATGGCTTCACTACTGTGCGCCGATGCGGTCCCGCTCTTCAGCGATGGATGCGGCAGCGTCTACGGGCTCGATGTCACGCCCGGCGTGGAAGAGCCGGCGGTCTACTTCTTCGATCACGAGACCCGGCCGCCGGCGCCGGACTGGGCGGCGGGATCCTCGCTCGCCCGCTTCCTTCCACTGCTGGCGCAGGCCGACCGGGCTTTGGACGAGCGGTGGCCGGCCAGGTGGGAGCTCGCCATCGATCCGGATCTTGAGCGCTGCCCGAGGGCGCCGGCGATCTGGGACGCCGGTTGAGCGCTGGTTGAGTCCTCCAGGGCCCACAATTTTCGCGGCGAGCTTCACCGGCCCCTGGTTTCCGTGGCGTCGGGCGCCCATCTGGGACGGACGTTTCGAGCGTCCGGGGGAGAAGCGTTGAGTTCCATCATTTCGGTGCGTGGCCTGACCAAGGCCTATGCGGGCGGATTCCAGGCGCTGAAGGGCGTCGACCTGGAGATCCGCCAGGGCGAGATCTTCGCCCTGCTCGGCCCCAACGGGGCGGGCAAGACGACGCTGATCTCGATCATCTGCGGCATCGTCAATCCGACCTCGGGCGAGGTCACGGCCGACGGCCACGACATCGTCAGGGACTTCCGCGCCGCCCGCTCGGCCATCGGCCTGGTGCCGCAGGAGCTGAACACCGACGCCTTCGAGACGGTGTGGGACACGGTGAAGTTCAGCCGCGGCCTGTTCGGCAAGGGGCCCAACCCCGCCTATCTGGAGAAGGTGCTCCGCGACCTGTCCCTGTGGGACAAGAAGGACTCCAAGATCATGGCGCTGTCGGGCGGCATGAAGCGCCGGGTGATGATCGCCAAGGCCCTGTCGCACGAGCCCAAGATCCTCTTTCTCGACGAGCCCACCGCCGGCGTCGACGTCGAGCTGCGCCGCGACATGTGGGAGATGGTCCGCAAGCTGCGCGAAAGCGGCGTCACCATCATTCTGACCACCCACTATATCGAGGAGGCCGAGGAGATGGCCGACCGGGTGGGCGTCATCCGCAAGGGCGAGATCATCCTGGTGGAGGACAAGGCCGTCCTCATGCGCAAGCTCGGCGAACGGCGCCTGACCCTGCAGCTGCAGAGCCCGCTGGCCGCCGTCCCGCCGGAGCTGGCCGACGCGCCGCTGGAGCTCGCCGACGAGGGCCGTGCGCTCGTCTACACCTTCGACGCCCAGGCCGAGGACACCGGCATCGCCGACCTGCTGCGCCGGCTCGACCGGCTCGGTGTGGACTACAAGGACCTGCAGACGCGGCAGAGTTCGCTCGAGGACATCTTCGTCAGCCTGGTGAGCGCCCAATGAACCTGCACGCGATCAAGGCCATCTACGTCTTTGAGATGGCGCGGACCTTCCGCACCCTCATGCAGTCGATCGCCTCGCCGGTGATCTCGACCTCGCTCTATTTCGTGGTGTTCGGCTCGGCCATCGGCTCGCGCATGGTGGAGATCGACGGCATCAGCTACGGCGCCTTCATCATCCCCGGCCTGATCATGCTCTCCCTGCTGACGGAGAGCATCTCCAACGCCTCCTTCGGCATCTACATGCCGCGCTTCTCCGGGACCATCTACGAGGTGCTCTCGGCGCCCATCTCGGTGGCCGAGATCGTCGCCGGCTATGTGGGGGCGGCGGCGTCGAAGTCGATCATCCTGGGGACCATCATCCTGCTGACGGCGCGGCTCTTCGTGCCGTACGAGATCGAGCACCCGTTGGTCATGGCCGGATTCTTGGTGCTGACGGCGGTGACCTTCAGTCTGTTCGGCTTCCTGATCGGCATCTGGGCCGACGGCTGGGAGAAGCTGCAGATCGTGCCGATGCTGATCGTCACCCCGCTCACCTTCCTGGGCGGCAGCTTCTATTCGATCAGCATGCTGCCGGAGGTCTGGCAGAAGATCACCCTGTTCAACCCCGTCGTCTATCTGGTGTCCGGCTTCCGCTGGAGCTTCTACGGGGTGTCGGACGTGAACATCGGGGTCAGCCTGGCCATGACCTGCGCCTTCATGGCCGCCTGCCTGGCCGCCATCGTCTGGGTGTTCAAGACGGGCTACCGCCTCAAGGCCTGAGGCCGGACGCGCCTACTCGTCCTCGTCGAAGCGGGCGGCGACCAGGGCGCAGAGCGCCTCGGTCGCGGCTTCCGCGTCGGGCCCTTCGGCGGTGATCTCGATCTCGCTGCCGGGTCCGGCGGCCAGCATCATCAGGCCCATGATGGAGCGGGCGTCGACGCTCTGGCCGTCCTTGGCCACCTGGACTTCGGCGTCGAAGGCGGCGGCCAGCTTGACGAACTTGGCCGAGGCCCGCGCATGCAGGCCCCGCTTGTTGACGATCTCGACGACGCGTCGCGCCATGCCTACTTGTCGCCCGCCAGGACGTAGGACGCCACGGAGATGTACTTCCGCCCCGCCTCCTGGGCGGCGGCGACGCAGTCCTCCAGGCCGCAGCGGGTGCGCACGCTGGCCAGCTTGATCAGCATGGGCAGGTTCAGCCCGGCGATCACCTCGGCGCGGGTCTGCTCCATCACCGAGATGGCCAGGTTCGAGGGCGTGCCGCCGAACATGTCGGTCAGAAGAATGACCCCGCCTCCGGAGTCGGCGCGCGCGCAGGCGGCCAGGATGTCCTGCCGCCGCCGCTCCATGTCGTCGTCCGGTCCGATGCAGATGGCCTCGACCGCGCCCTGCGGCCCCACCACATGCTCCATCGCCGACACGAACTCAGCGGCCAAGCGCCCGTGCGTGACGATCACGAGCCCGATCATGCCCACGCTCTCAATGAGGATCCCCTGCTGGCCTCGGCAAGACGCGGGCCATAGGCCGCTTGTGATACGCGCCTTCCGCCCCTCATCCAAGATGGTCCAGGGCGTGACTCAGTTTCACAGGCGCCGAGCTTTCAAGTCCCGCGAGCGTCAGGACGGGCAGCTCTACCCCTAGATGCTTCACAGTTTCGCGATCCGGCAGGCGCTCGGCCTCTCCCAGCCGCACGACGAGGCCGATGGCGGCGAGGGGAAGGGCGGGAACGGGGCGAACGCCGAGCCCGCGAATCTCCATCAGGCCCGAAAGCGTGTCGGGCGCCCGGCCGAAGAGCCGGCCGTCCGAGGACCAGACGAGCACCCGGTCGTCGGCGACGAGCCGGAATCCCAGATCGAGACACCGTAGGGCCAGGTCGCTCTTGCCCGCGCCGGACCTCCCCTCGATGAGGACGCCCCGCCAGCCCTGGGGGCCGCGACGGGCGATCAGGCCGGCGTGCAGGATCAACGCCGGGCCTCGGGCAGGGTGACCACGAAGCGGGCGCCAGCGACGTCCCCCTCGGTCTCGCCCGGCCGGTTCTCGGCCCGTACGTGGCCGTCATGGGCCTGGACGATCTGGCGGACGATGGACAGACCAAGGCCGGAATTGCCGCCGAACGCCGCGCCCTTGGGGCGCGAGGTGTAGAAGCGCTGGAAGATGGTCTCCAGGTTCTCCGTCGGCACGCCTGGGCCGTCGTCGTCGACGATCACCTTCACCTGCCCCCGCGCCCGCTCCAGGCTGAGCCGCACCTCGCCGTCGGGCGCGCTGAAAGAGCGCGCATTGTCGATCAGGTTGCGAAGGACCTGACCCAGCGCCCCCTCCTGGCCGGAGACGAGCATCGGCTCGCCCATCTCGGGCGCCTGCAGGACCACGCGCGGTTCGCCGGGCCGGACGGTGGCCTGGTAGAGCGCCACGACGTCGGAGGCGAGGCGGCGCAGATCGACCGGCGTCGGGGCTTGGCGCGACAGTTCGGCGTCCAGCCGCGAGGCGTTGGAGATGTCCGTCACCAGCCGGTCCAGGCGCTGGACGTCGTTCTGCAGGACGGCCATCAGGCGTTCGCGCGCCGCCGGGTCCTGCACGAGGCCCAGCGTCTCCACGGCTGACCGCAGAGAGGTGAGGGGATTGCGGATTTCGTGCGCCACGTCGGCGGCGAAGCGCTCGATGGCGTCGATCCGCTCGGACAGGGCGTGGGTCATGTCCTCCAGGGAGCGCGACAGGTCGCCGAGCTCGTCGTCGCGCCGGGAGATGTCGGGCAGGGAGATCGCCCGCGCCCGGGCCAGCCGCACGCGGTCGGCCGCCCGCGCCAGCCGGCGCACCGGATGGGCGATCAGCCGGTTGAGCAGGAAGGAGGAGATCAGCGAGACGCTGATGGCGATCAGGATGAAGGGCAGCAGCGCCGCGCGTTCGGCGGCGATGATCTCGTCGACGTCGCGCGCCTCCAGGGTCAGCACGCCGAGCACCGCCTTCACATGCTGGATCGGGATGGAGACGGAGACGACCCGCTCCCCGTCGGCGCCCAGGCGCAGGCCCGCCCAGTGCACGCCGCGCAGGGCGGTCGCCACCTCGGCCTGCAGGGCGGCCTGGGCCTTGGCGGCCACCTCGCCCTCGCTCGGCTCGCCCTCCGGACCGGTGAGACTCAGGTCCAGGCCCGATCCGTCGTCCCGCGACCGGGCCGGCGGCAGGGTCCGCCACTCCACGCGATCGGCGATCCAGTAGGAGTCGGCGACGAGCCGCCCCTCGGCGTCGAACAGCCGCGCGCGCTGCGAGCGCGGGTTCGACAGCAGCTGCAGGATCTCGGACGCATAGGCGGCGTCCATCATCGGCTCGGGTTCGCCCACGGTGGCGGCCTGGTCGATGATGGTGGCGATCAGTTCGCCCTGGGTCGTCAGGCTGTCGATGCGCGCATTGACCAGCCCCCGGCGCAGCTCGTTCAGCACGAGCGCCCCGGCGATGAGGATCGCCAGGCCGAACAGGTTGAGGACGATGATCAGCCGGCCCAGCCGGGAGCCCGGCAGCCAGCGCAGCCCCCCCGCCCGCGGACGGCGGCGGTCAGGACTCGCGGTAGCGGTATCCGACGCCATAGAGGGTTTCGATCGCGTCGAACTCCGGGTCGACCTCGCGGAATTTCTTGCGCATGCGCTTGATGTGGCTGTCGATCGTGCGGTCGTCCACATAGACCTGATCGTCGTAGGCCGCATCCATCAGATTGTCCCGGCTCTTCACGAAGCCGGGGCGCTGGGCGAGCGACTGCAACAGCAGGAATTCGGTGACCGTCAGCTTCACCGGCTTTCCGTCCCACAGGCAGTCGTGCCGGGCGGGGTCCAGGGTCAGCTTGCCGCGCTGGAGCGGACGGCTGTCGCCTTCGGCCGCCGCCGCGGCCGGCGGCTCGGCCCCGTCGGCGCCGGCGCGGCGCAGGACGGCCTTCACCCGTTCGAGCAGCAGGCGCTGACTGAACGGCTTGTGGATGTAGTCGTCGGCGCCGAGGTTGAAGCCGAGGATCTCGTCGATCTCGTCGTCCTTGGAGGTCAGGATGATCACGGGCAGGTCGCTGGTGCGGCGCAGCCGGCGCAGGACCTCCATGCCGTCCATGCGGGGCATCTTCACGTCGAGGATGGCCAGCTCCGGCGGATCATTCTCCAGCGCCGCCAAGCCCGCAGCGCCGTCATAATAGGCTTTCACGGCATGGCCGTGGCTCTCGAGGGCGAGGCTGACCGAGGTGACGATGTTCTCGTCGTCATCGACCAGGGTGATCTTGGCCATGTTGGTGCGAGACTCCTCAAGTTCTCGGCTAGGTGTTCGCAAGCTAGTGGTTTGGGCTGATGGCCTCAATGTGGCGGCTTCAGCCCGAAGAAGGTTAAATCCCCGTCAGAATAAGGCGTTCCGAAACGGTCATCGGACCTTAAGTTTCTTGCCCCAGGCTCTGACAGGTCCTGGGGGACGGCCGAATGGAACGCTCGCAAGTGCATTACGAGGTTTTCGTCAAGAAGACGCCGGCCGCCGGCTGGACGCTGGAGATGGCGACGGAGAGTCGCGTCCAGGCGATCGCCGTCGCCGAGGAGCTGATCGCCGAACGGCGCGTCGCCTCCGCCCGCGTCACCAAGGAGACGATGGACCTGGAAACGCGCGAGTTCCAGACGGTCACGATCCAGTCCTTCGGCCTCCCCGACAACATCAAGACCAAGAAGGCGCCCGAGCGGAACGATCCGCTCTGCGTGACGCCGCAGGACCTCTACACTGTTCACGCGCGGGAGCGGATCGGCCGTCTGCTGGACGGCTGGCTGGCGCGCAACAAGGCCACTCCCTTCGAACTGCTGCACCGCGCCGACCTGGTCGAGAAGCTCGAGGCTTCCGGCGTCGAACTGCAGCACGCGATCCAGAAGATCGCCGTGCCTGAGGCGCAGGCCCGTGGCCTCACCGTCCACGAGATCATGCGCACCTTCCAGGGACTGGTGGAGCGCGCCATCGAGCGGCTGCTGGGCGACGCCCGCCGGGGCGGGCTGCCCGACGTCGACAAGGAGGGCTTCGCTGCGGCGGCCGAGCGGGTGTCGCATCAGCCCGATCGCGCCTATCTGCTCGGCGCAGGGGTGGCGGCGTCCATCGCGCCGGCCCGCGACTGGACGGACAAGGTCTCCCGCCTGCTGGATTTGGCCGACGCCGCGCCCCTGGCCGGGCCGCCGCGGGGCCTCGCCCTGCAGACCATCGAACAGCCGCTGGCCGAGATCCTCGGCTCGGCCGCCGGTCTCGAAGGCTTGATCGGCCGCGATCTGGACCTGGGCGTCCGTCTGGCGGCGATGACGCGGCTGGCGGCGAGCACGGCCGTCGAGGCGCTGATCCGGGTCGAGCCGTCGGTGGCCAAGATCATGCCGGAGCTCTCGGAGCCCGCCATGCGGCTGGGCCGCTGGCTCGCCACCGAGGACTTCCGCGCCGTGCGCAGCGCCATCGCCCGACGGGTCATGAAGGAACTGAACGGTCCGCGGCGTCTGAAGCCCGGCGACGCCGACGGCGAGATCGACCTGCTGCGCGGCCTGGCCATGGCCTTGACGGCCGCCTCGGCCGGGGACCTGGTGTCGCCCGACGATGTCCAGGCGGCCTTCGCCAACCGCTCGAAGATGCTGGTGACCGGCGATTTCGTCGAAGCCTATCTCGGCAAGGGGCGCACCGCCGTCGAAGAGGCCGAAGCCCTCGTCTGGCTGGTGGAGAACGTGATCGGCGGGGCCAACAAGCGCCAGGCGGCCCGTTGGCTGTCGGCGGTCGTCGGCTCCCTGCAGTTCGAAAAGGACGCCCGGAGCGACAGCGTCTCGGCCGCCCACCGGCTGCTGGCGCTCGCCAAGCTGCACCGGGCGGTGGCGCGCGGCGGCCTGGCGGTCGAGGACTACAAGCCGATCCAGCTGAAGATTGGCGACATCGGCGGGCTCGTGGAGGCTGACGCAAAGGTGGCCCAGGGCCTCGCCCGGGCCAACGCCTCGCCGGCGCACAAGCTCACCCTGCTTCTGAAACTGGCCTGCGGCGAGGCTGCGCCTCCAGGGCCAGCCGCCGACCGCGCCCGCATCGAGGCGCTGAAGCTCGTCCGCATGGACGAGACCCGCGCCGAACTGGCCCGCTCCCCCGAACGGATGGCCGAGGTCCGCGACCTGATCCAGGCGGCGGGGCTGGCCGCCTAGGGCCGACCGCGGTGCGCCCCCGCCGGCCGGGGCCTAGAGTCCCAGGGCCTCTGTGAGCGCCTCGACCACGCGGTCGACATCGCCGTCCGTCATCGCCGGATAGAGGGGCAGGCTGAGCGCGCGAGCGTACCAGGCCTCGGCGCCCGGCAGGCGGAGCTCGCCGTAGCGTTCGCGATAATAGGGCTGGGTGTGGACCGGGATGTAGTGAACCTGGGAGCCGACGCCCCGCCGGCGCAGGGCCTCGACCACCTCGTCCCGGGCCCGGCCAAGGCCTTCGAAATCGATCAGCACGGTCATCAGATGCAGGACCGCCGCCGAACCCTCCGGCGAGGCGGCGGGGCGGACATGCGGCGCAAGAGGGGCGAGGCTCGCCAGATACCGCTCCGCCAGCGCCCGCCGCCCGGCCGCGAACCGCGGCAGCTTGCGAAGCTGCGAAAGGCCGAGCGCGCAGAGGATGTCGGGCAGGCGATAGTTGAAGCCCGGCTCGGCCATCTCATACCACCAGGGCGCCGCCCCGGCCGGCCGGACCATGCCGTGGCTGCGCGCCAGGCGGAGGCGCCGGGCGAGGTCCGGATCGTTGGTCGCCACCATGCCGCCTTCGCCGGTGGCGATGGTCTTCACGGGGTGGAACGAGAAGGCCGCCGCCGCCGACCAGCGGCCGTCGCCCACGCGGCCGTCGCCCGCCGCGAACCGTCGCTCCGAACCCAGCGCATGGCAGGCGTCCTCCACCACCACCGCCCCGGCGTCGCGGGCCAGGGCGGCGATCTCCGGCAGGTCGCAGACCTCGCCGCGCAGGTGGACCGGCAGGATCGCGCGCACCGGCCGGTCGGCGCGCGCCAGGGCCTCGGCGAGGGTCTGGGGCGTCATCAGGCCGGTGGCCGGGTCGACGTCGGCGAAGACCACCTCGGCGCCGACATAGCGGGCGCAGTTCGCCGTCGCCAGGAAGGTGACCGACGGCGCGACGCAGGCCTCGCCCGGCCCGATCCCCAGGGCCAGCATGGTCATGTGAAGGGCCGCCGTCCCGTTGATGCAGGCGACCGCGTGCTGCGCCCCCACGGCGTCCGCGAAGGCGGCCTCGAAGGCCTCGACCCGCGGGCCGGTGGTCAGGAAGTCGTCGCGCAGGGCGTCGGCCACCGCGGCGATGTCGTCCTCCTCGATGGTCTGGCGGCCATAGGGCAGGAACGGCTCGCTCATGGTCAGTCGGTGGCCCGGCGGCGGCGTTGCGGCAGGCCGTCGTTCAGCAGGTCGAGCAGCGGCTTGCCGGTCAGCCATTCGTCATTGGTGTCGCTGGCGTAGGAGAAGTCCTCGGCCACGCTCGGATGGGCCGCGGCGAAGGGCTCGCGACGATACTCCACGAAGGCCGGCTCGATGGCGTAGCGGTCGCCGAGATCGACCGTGGAGCGCGCGTCGTCGGCCGAGATCATCATCTCGTGCAGCTTCTCCCCCGGCCGGATGCCGATCACCTTGTGCGGCAGGTGGGGCGCCAGGGCCGCGGCCAGATCGGTGATCCTGGCCGAGGGGATCTTGGGCACGAAGATCTCGCCGCCGCGCATCATCTCCAGCGAGGAGAGCACGAAGTCGACGCCCTGGTTCAGGGTGATCAGGAAGCGCGTCATGCGCGGGTCGGTGATCGGCAGCTCGCCGGCGCCGCGGGCGATCAGCCGCTGGAAGAGCGGCGCCACCGAACCGCGCGAACCGGCCACATTGCCGTAGCGGACCACCGAGAACCGGGTCCCGATGTCCCCGGCCAGGTTGTTGGCCGCCACGAAGGTCTTGTCGGAGGCGAGCTTGGTCGCCCCGTAGAGGTTCACCGGATTGCACGCCTTGTCGGTGGAGAGCGCCACCACCTGCTTCACGCGGTTGGTGAGACAGGCCCAGACGACGTTCTCCGCCCCCAGCACATTGGTGTGGATGCACTCCGAGGGATTGTACTCCGCCGCCGGCACCTGCTTCAGGGCCGCGGCGTGGATCACGATGTCGACGCCGCGCAGGGCGAGGGTAAGGCGTTCGCGGTCCCGGACATCGCCCAGGAAGAAGCGCATCCTCGACATGACCTCCGGCGCGAACCGCTCGGCCAGGTCGATCTGCATCTCGTGCTGCTTCAGCTCGTCGCGACTGTAGACGATGAGCTTCCGCGGTCGCGCGCGGCTGAGCACCGAGTCGATGAAGCGCCGGCCGAAGGAGCCGGTGCCGCCGGTGACCAGGATGACCTTGTCGTCGAGATCGAGGTTGCGCGGTGCGAAGCGGGCCAAGTCGGCCTCCGACCAGTTGCGAATCTTGGTCGCAGTCTTCGCCGCGCCGCGTAAAGAGACCGCTAACCATAAGTGCGGCACACCGCCACGTATGGATGCCGACCTGCGCCTTCGCCGCCGCCTTCTGATGGGCCTGCTGGCCGCGTTCGCCGCCACCCCGGCGCTCGCCGCCGGCGGGGCGGAAAAGGACAAGAAGAAGGGCGGGGGCCTCTCCTTCATCCAGCTCGCCACCCTGACGGCGACGGTGGCCGGTCCGCGCGGCCGGCGCGCCGTCATGACCGTGGAGGCGGGCGTCGACGTGAAGGACGAGAAGCTGCGCGAACTGGCCGACCTTTCGCAGCCCCGGCTGCGTGCGGCCTTCACCCAGACGCTGCAGATCTATGCCTCGGGCCTCGGACCCGGCGATCTGCCCGACGCCGACTACATCGCCCGCGTCCTCCAGCGCGACACCGACCGGGTGCTGGGAAAGCCGGGCGCCAAGCTGCTGCTCGGCACCATCCTCATCAACTGACGGCGCCTCACATGGCCGAGATGCCACCGTCCAGCTTCAGTTCGGCGGCGGTCATGAAGCGGCTCTCGTCGGAGGCCAGGTAGAGGACCGCGTTGGCGATGTCCGCCGGCGTGCCGATGCGCCCCAGCGGCACCTGCCGGGCGAGCTTGGCCTCGGCCTCCTCCTTGCCGAAGCGCTGGCGCAGCGGATCGAGGATGGGCGTGTCGATGAAGGTCGGGTGGATGGAGTTCGACCGGATGTCGAGCCCCTGCTTGGCGCAGTGCAGGCCGATCCCCTTCGAGAGCAGCCAGACGGCCGCCTTCGAGGCGTTGTAGGACGGACTGTTGTGGGCCGCGATCAGGCCGGCGATGGACGAGACGTTGATGATCGAGCCCGGCTGGTTCCTGCGCATGTATTTCAGCGCGTGCTTGGTTCCCAGGAAGACGGAGTCGACATTGACCTCCATCACCAGCTTCCAGTCCTCGTAGCTGAGCGACTCGATGTCGCCGCCGCGGCTGATGCCGGCGTTGTTGACCAGGACCGAAATGCCGCCCATGGCCGCATCGGCCTCCTCGAGCGCATAGATCCACTGGTCTTCCTTGGTCACGTCCAGCGGAAAGGCGAAGGCCGTGCCGTCGCCATGGTCGGCGTTGATCGCCTCGGCCACGCCTTGCGCGCCGGCCAGATTGATGTCGGCCAGGGTGACCTTGGCGCCCTCCTCGGCCAGGCGCCGCGCCATGGCCGCGCCCAGGCCCTGCGCCGCGCCGGTGATGAAGGCCTTCTTGCCTGCGACCCGTCCGTTCATTGCTCTTCCTCCCGCTGGGCCTTGGCGCCCTGTCGTCAACCCTGGCCGGCGGTTCCGGCCGCCGTCGCCGCCTCGTCCATGAACCGGGCCATCTTCAGATCGAGCTCGGTCACGCCGTCGGCGTCGTGGGTGGTCAGTGTCACCTCCACCCGATTGTAGACGTTGAACCACTCCGGATGGTGGTCCAGCTTTTCGGCCAGCAGGGCCGCGCGGGCCATGAAGCCGAAGGCGGCGTTGAAGTCGGCGAAGCGGAAGGTGCGCACGATCGCCTCGCGCTCCCCCTCGGCCTTCGACCAGGCCGGCAGCTGCGCCAGCGCCGCCTCGATCCCGATGCGCTGGGGCCGGCTCATTGGGCGACCTCCGTGGCGGGGAAGGCGAGGCCCGTGGCCTCGGCCAGTTCGGCCAGCGTCTGATCCACGTCCACCACCTTGATGGCCCGCATGCCCAGCTGGGCCGCCGGCTTGCAGTTCACCCCCAGGTCGTCGAGGTAGACGCAGGCGGCGGCTTCGACCGAGAGCGCTTCGCACATCATCTGGTAGATGCGCGGATCGGGCTTGCGCACGCCGGCCTTGGAGCTTTCGATCACGTGGTCGAACAGGGGCATGATCTCGCCCATGGCTCCGCGGGGCCGCTGCGGCGCATCCGAGCCCGGGCTGTGATGGGTGACCATGTTGTTGGTGATGCAGCCCACCTTGAAGTGCTGCTTGCACAGCTTCAGCGCCTCGACCATGCGCGGCCGCACCATGCCCGAGATCAGCGGCAGGACGTCGGCGCCGCGGATGGGATGGCCGAGGGCGGTGGATTCCTTGAGGAACAGCTCATCGAAGCCCTGGGTGTCGATCTCGTTGCGCTCGAACAGGGCCCAGGCGTTGGTGTCCGGATTGGTCGCATTGACCTTGCGGATGTGGTCCCTGGGCGCGCCGACCTCGATCTCGTAGCGGTTGAACGCCTCGAAGGGCGAGGTGGTGAAGACCCCGCCGAAGTCCCAGATCACCGCTTCGACCGCCATCGCAACCTTCCTTCAAACGCCTGTTTTGCGGCGCGACGCTAGAGAGGCGGGGCGCGACGTGCAAGCTAGGGCCATGGTGTTTCGCTCGCCCCTTCCCCCCCGCCTCCTGCGCGGCCTCTTCGTGCTGCTGCTGGCCGCCGTCATCTACCTGTCCATCGCGCCGGGAGAGGCGACGCCGACCGCCGGCCTCTTCTGGGACAAGGCCCAGCACGCGATCGCCTACGCCGTCCTGGGCCTCGCGGGCCTGGCGGCCTTCGGCGGACGCTGGCCGGTGCTCGTGGCCCTCCTCGCCGTCAGCGGCGGGCTCGAGATCGCCCAGGCCCTGACGCCCTTCGGCCGCCAGGGCGATCTGCGCGACCTGGCCGCCAACGCCGGCGGCCTTCTCCTGGCCCTGCTGGCCTGGCGCCTTGGCCAGCGCCTGCGAGCGGCGGGATGACCGCCCTGCCGCACAGCCCCTGGGCCGAGGCGGGCGGCGACTTCACCATCGGCCTGCGGCCGATCCCGGAGGCGGCCTGGCTGGAAGGCGGGGAGGCCGAGCCCGCCGGCCGGAAGGACCGGCTGCTCAGGCGTCATCCCGAACTCGTCTGGGGCGAGCGGCCGGGCTCGCGCACCGCGCAGGCCGAGGCGTTGGAACTCGTGCGCGCCGCCGTCGGCGCCGCGGCGGCGACGGACGGACAGCCGCCCCTGCTGGCCGCCGCCCGCGCCGTTCCGGACGATCTCTGCCTGATGGAGAAGGTCGACGGGGCCTGGCGGCTGACCGCGCTGTCGCTCTGCGCGCCGAGCTTCTTCACCGCCGCCGACGCCCTTGGGAAGAGCCTTGCGGAACTGCACGATCCCGTGGACGGCTTCTCCAGCCGGTTCCTGCGGCGGGTGGAGCGCATCTTCGACGCCCTGCGGCCGGGGCTCATCCTGGAGCGGCGCAACTGGACGGTGGTGAATTCCGGCGAACTCTTCACCCCGCATGCGGCGCCGATCCGGGCGAGGATCGCCGACATCCCGCCACAGGACGCAGGCCGCATCCTTCACCTGCGGGTCGAGCGGCAGACCCTGCGCCGGCTGCCGCGGACGGGCGGCGCCCTCTTCACCATCCGCATCTGGCGCGCGCCTCTGGAGAGCCTGGCGGGAGAGCCGGAGCGCCTGGCGGCCTTCGCCCGCGCCTGGCGGACGGCCCGCCCGGACTTCCGCAACTACAAGGGGTTCGCCTCATACGACACGCTCGTGGAGGCCTTTCTTCGCGCCCAGGGAGAATCCTACAGCGTTAACGGGGTGTGAACGCGCAGCGTGGCCCCGAAGGAGTGCCCGCCATGCGTCTGCCGTCCATCCTGCCCGCCCTCGCGGTCCTGAGCCTCGGCCTTGCGGCCTGCGATCAGACCCCGAAGCCGAAGTTCGCGGAGAAGTCGGCCGAACCGGCGGCCGAAGCGCCGGCGGCCAAGGCGGGCGCGCCGCAGACCGTGGCCCAGGCCAACTGCTGCTGTTGCCAGTGCCCACCGGCCCAGACGGCCTGCGCGCCGGCCAGCGAGCCCGCCAAGGCGGCGGCGCAGAAGGCGGTCCACAAGCCGCAGGCCCGTCCGGCGCAAAGGCGACAGGTCCGCCACGAAGCGCCGCAGCGCTATGCCGAGCGGCCGCCGGAGCCGTCCGGGGAGCGCCACTACCGTCGCTATCAGGGCCCCGACATCCAGACCCGGGGCTTCGGCGCCTACGAACACGGCTATCAGCAGGGCTACGCCCAGGAAGGCTACAGCCAGCACGGCTACGCCGGCGGGCACGTCCCGGCGCCGCCGCCCCAGGTCTATGCCTATCGCGGCGGCCAGGTTCAGGGCGCCTATAGCGAGCACAGCCGCTATTCGGAAAGCGCCAGCGGCTACGCCTACGGCTACGGCCAGGGCGGCGGCTGTTGCGGTCCGCGGCCCCAGCGGGTGGAGGCGGCCGGCCGCGACGCCGGCGGCTACCTCACCTGGCCTGGGAAGAATGCGCCCGCGCCCTACTACTGAGGCGCCAGCGTCACCTTTTCCTGTCACAGTCTCAGCATCCCGGGGGGAGATTATGAGAATGCGTTCGCCGAGCGGGCCTCGGTTCACCTGGTATGAAGTCGCCGCCGTCGTGGTCTTCGCGGGCGCCGCCCTGCTGATGGCCAAGCTGGGCGTCGTCTACTAGTTCCAGATCGGCGGCTTGCGGTCCTTCCAGGGCAGCTCCGTCTCGAGCTGTCCGGCGAGGCGGTAGAGGGTGGCTTCGTCGGCGAAGCGGCCGGTGAACATCATGCCGATCGGCAGGCCGTCCTTCGACATCCACAGCGGCAGCGAGACCGAAGGCTGGCCGGTGAAGTTGGCCGGCGGCGTCGTGCCGTAGGTCGCCGCCTGGCGCCTGTCGAACTCGCGCGTGTCGGCCATCAGCGGGTCGAGCCAGTCGGCGCGGGGGGCCGGCGTGCTCATCACCGGCGAGAGGAAGACGTCGAAGTCCTCGAAGGCCGCCAGGATCTGGCGGTTGAGCAGGCGCAGTTCCTGGAAGCCCCAGAAGGCCTGGTTGCCGCTGATCCGCTTGCCGGCCTCGTAGGCGCGGCGGGCCAGCGGCCCGAGCTCGCCCTCGGCGGGCTCGCGGCCGAGCGCCTCGACCCAGCGCGAGACATTGGCCGAGGCGTTGGCCGCGCTGGCCAGCCCCTGGGCGCGGTAGAGGGCGCGGTAGTCGACGCCGAGGCCGCGCTCGAAAACCTCGTGGCCCAGATGGCGCAGAGCCTCGGCCGTGCGCTCCACCGCCGCCTGCATCTCCTCGGGGATGGGCTTTCCGCTCGGCGTTTCGGTGGACCAGGCGATGCGCAGGCGTCCCGGACTGCGCCCGACCTCGGCGAGATAGGGGCCGTCCTTGGCCGGCGCCTGGAAGGGGTCGCCGATCTGGGCGTAGCCCGTGGCGTCGAGCATGGCGGCGCTGTCGCGGACGGTGCGGCTGACCACGTGATGCACCGAAAAGCCCAGCGCCCCGTCGGAGACCTCGCAGATCGGCGTACGGTCGCGGGTGATCTTCATGCCCACCAGGCCGCAGCAGGCGGCCGGGATGCGGATGGAGCCGAGGCCGTCGCTGGCGTGGGCCAGCGGGACCATGCCGGCGGCCACAGCCGCCGCGGCGCCGCCGGACGAGCCGCCGGAGATATGCTCCGGATTCCAGGGATTGCGACAGACGCCGAGCCGCTCGGAAATGGTCACCCCGGGAATGCCGAACTCGGGCGTGTTGGTCTTGCCGGCCAGGACGACGCCGGCGGCGCGGTAGCGGCGGACCAGTTCGCTGTCGTCGGGGTCGGCGGCCACCTGGGCGAACCGGCTGCCGGAGGTGCGCGGCCAGCCCTCGACCCGGGCGCCCAGGTCCTTGATCAGGAAGGGCACGCCCCGGAACGGACCGTCCGGCAGGTCGCCGGAGGCGGCGGCGCGCGCCTCGTCATAGGCCTTGTAGACGACGGCGTTGAGCTTGCCGTCATGGCGCTCGATGCGTTCGATCGCCGCTTCCAGCACCTCGGCCGGGCTGACCTCGCCGCGGGCCATCAGCTCCGCCAGGCCCAGCCCGTCGTAGTCCGCATACTCCGCGAACGCCATCCTGTCCTCCTGCCCGTTTCCCGGTGCGTTTCCTCAGGGACGCAGGGTCGGGCAGGCCGGCGCGGGAGTCCAGCCGCTCGGGAGCCTAGACGTCGACCTCGGCGTCCAGGGCGTTGTCCTGGATGAACTCGCGCCGCGGCTCGACCAGATCGCCCATCAGGCGGGTGAACATGTCGTCGGCGTCGTCGCCGTGGGTGACCTTCACCTGCAGCAGGGTGCGGGCCTCGGTGTCGAGCGTGGTCTCCCACAGCTGGTCCGGGTTCATCTCGCCCAGGCCTTTGTAGCGCTGGATGGAGAGGCCGCGGCGGCCCGCCTCCATCACCGCGTTGAAGAGGTCGAGCGGCCCGCGCACGACCGTCGTCTTGTCGCGGCGCACGAAGCTGGCGGCGCCGGAGAAGGTCTCCGCCATGGCCTTGGCGCGCTCGGCGAGGCGCAGGGCGTCGGCGGCGTGCAGCAGCAGGTCGTCGAGAACCACGCGCTCGGAGACGCCGCGGCGCACGCGGCTGAAGACATAGCCGCCATTGACCCCGGTCTCGCCCGTCCAGGGCCCGTCGCCCTCCTCGGCGTAGAGGTTGAGCCGCTCGGCCGCCCTGGCCAGATCGCCGGCCTCGCCCATCAGGCCGGCCAGCGCCGCCTGCTCGATGGCGAAGGCGGGCGCGCGGGACGACAGGCGGTCGATATTGGCCTTGGCGGCCCGTGCGGTCTGGACCAGCGCCAGCAGGTCGCCGCCCGCCAGCTGCTCACCGGAATCCAGCGTCAGGGTCGCGCCGTCCACGCCCTCGTCGATCAGGAAGGTCTCGAGCTCGGAGTCGTCCTTGAGGTAGCGGACCGACTTGCCCTTGGTGGCCTTATAAAGCGGCGGCTGGGCGATATAGAGGTAGCCGCGCTCGATCACCTGCGGCATCTGCCGGTAGAAGAAGGTCAGCAGCAGGGTCCGGATGTGGGCGCCGTCGACGTCGGCGTCCGTCATGATGACGATCTTGTGGTAGCGGATCTTCTCGATGTCGAAGTCCTCACGCCCGATGCCGGCGCCGAGCGCCGTGATCAGGGTGCCGACCTGGTCCGACGACAGCATCTTGTCGAAGCGCGCCCGTTCGACGTTCAGGATCTTGCCGCGCAGGGGCAGGACGGCCTGGTTCTCGCGGTTGCGCGCCTGCTTGGCCGAGCCGCCGGCGGAGTCGCCCTCCACGATGAAGAGCTCGGACTTGGCGGGGTCCTTCTCCTGACAGTCGGCGAGCTTGCCGGGCAGGGAGGTGATGTCGAGCGCCGACTTGCGCCGCGTCAGCTCGCGGGCCTTGCGAGCCGCCTCGCGGGCGGCCGCGGCCTCGGCGATCTTCTGGACGATCATCCGGCCTTCGTTCGGGTGCTCCTCGAACCAGGTGGCCAGGCCGTCGGAGACCAGGCCTTCCACGGCCGGCCGCACCTCGGAGGAGACCAGCTTGTCCTTGGTCTGGGACGAGAACTTCGGGTCGGGCACCTTGACCGACAGCACGCAGGTCAGGCCCTCGCGCGCGTCCTCGCCCGACAGCGAGACCTTCTCCCGCCGCGCCGCGCCGGAGCTTTCGGCATAGCCGGTGACGATGCGGGTGAGCGCCGAACGGAAGGCGGCCAGGTGGGTGCCGCCATCCTTCTGCGGGATGTTGTTGGTGAAGCAGAGGACGTTCTCGTGGAAGCCGTCGTTCCACCAGAGCGACAGGTCCACCTCCACCGTGTCGCGGCGGCCGCGGATCACGATGGGGTCCTTGATCAGCGGGGTCTTGGCCTTGTCCAGGTGGCGGACGAAGGCCTCGATGCCGCCTTCGTACGACATGACCTCCTCGAACGGCTCGGCGTCGCGGTGGTCCTTCAGCCAGATGGTCACGCCGGAGTTCAGGAAGGCGAGCTCGCGCAGGCGGTGCTCCAGCGTCTTCCGGTCGAAGTCGATGAAGGCGAAGGTTTCGAGGGACGGGAGGAAGGTGACCTCGGTGCCCGACAGGGGCTCGCCGTTCTCGCGCAGGGGCGCATCGCCGGTCACCACGAGCGGGGAGACCGCGTCGCCGCGGCGGAACTCCATCTCGTGGCGCTTGCCGCCGCGATAGATTTTCAGCTTCAGCCAGTCGGACAGGGCGTTGACGACCGAGACGCCGACGCCGTGCAGGCCGCCGGAGACCTTGTAGCTGTTCTGGTCGAACTTCCCGCCGGCGTGCAGCTGGGTCATGATGACCTCGGCCGCCGAGACGCCCTCGCCCTCGTGCATGTCCACGGGAATGCCCCGGCCGTCGTCGGTCACGGTGACCGAGCCGTCGCCGTTGAGGATCACCTCCACGCGGCTGGCGTAGCCGGCCAGCGTCTCGTCGATGGCGTTGTCCACCACCTCATAGACCATGTGGTGCAGGCCCGAGCCGTCGTCGGTGTCGCCGATATACATGCCCGGCCGCTTGCGCACCGCGTCCAGGCCCTTGAGCACCTTGATGGATTCGGCGCCGTATTCGGCCTGGCCGTTGCTCTTCGGCGTCTCGCCGGAGCCCTGGGGGCCGCCTTGGGTCTCGTCGGTCATGCGGGTCTTCTTACGCGTCCAATGGGGCCAGGCCGGAAGCGTCCACCCGGACGCCCTGGGCTCGGCCGCGAAGATCTTCGAACAGGTGCTCGTCGGTTCCGGTCAGGAAGGCCTGCAGGCCGAGCGCCTCGATTTCGTCGAACAGCGCCCCCCGCCGGCGGCGGTCCAGATGCGCTGCGACTTCATCCAGTAACAATATAGGGTTTGGCGCTGATTCTGCACGCGAAAGTCTCGCCGCCTGGGCCAGGACGAGGTTGAGAATCAGGGCCTTCTGCT
Source organism: Phenylobacterium sp. (assembly GCF_013911965.1). Classification (GTDB taxonomy): domain Bacteria; phylum Pseudomonadota; class Alphaproteobacteria; order Caulobacterales; family Caulobacteraceae; genus Phenylobacterium. The sequence goes on from NZ_JACESE010000025.1 coordinate 19,717, forward strand.
CGCCCGTGGAGCATTCGGCCGCCGGGCGGTCCTTTTCGGCGTGGACGACCGCCAGGTCGCCGCGATGGGGCCCGGTCAGCGCCCGGCCGGCCGCGGCGTCACGCTCGCGCGCGTCCGCCAGGGCGCGCACGAGACGGGACTCGATCTCCTGGACCGCCACGCCCTGGGCCGCCATCTGCTCCCAGTCGCCGGTGAGCGAGAGCCGCGCCTGGGGAAAGGGGCGCTCGCCCCGCTCGTCGATCTCGGCCTGCAGGTCCGCCAGGGTCGCCGCGCGCGCCTGCGCCATCAGGGCCCCGGCCTCGCCCATGCGGGCCTCCAGGGCCGTCAGCCAGGCGGGATCGTCCGGTCCGTCGGTCAACAGGCGCATGCGCTCCCGTTGCGCCTTCTCGTAGGCCGAGGCCTGGGCGGCATGGCCGGGCCGGGCGGCATAGACGAGGCGGTCGAAGAAGCGCCGGCGCTCCGAGGCGCCCTCCAGGAAGAGCCGGTCCTGGGCCGGGGTCAGCCACACCTGGCGCTGCACCTCGGCCAGCCGCCCCGGCGGGACCGTCTCGCCGTCCAGCCGCACGATGCGGCGAGGCGCGCCGGCCTGCTCGACGCCCGTCCCGAGGCGCACGGCCTCGTCGCCCAGGCGAATCTCCGCGGCCACGGCCCAGGCCCGGCCGCGGGGCTCCCCCGGCAGCCGGCGGCCCAGCTCGGCGATGGGCGAGCCGCGCAGGCCCCGCCCCGCGGTCAGCAGGGAGACCGCCTCCAGCAGGTTGGTCTTCCCCGCCCCGTTGGACCCGAAGAGATAGACCGCCCGCCCGTCCAGGGGCAGCTCCGCGCGCGCATAGGAGCGGAAGTCGGTCAGCGTCAGGCGGGTGAGGGCGGCGCGGGTCACGCAGGGCTCATAGCCGGTTTCCCGGCCAGGCGCGAAATCCGTCGCATAAGGATACCTTTATGTCCCCCTTGACCGCCGCGTGGAGATGGGCTTTCTGCCCCCATCGCGCCTGGGGCGCGGGCAGGGCCTCGCCATGCGCCTGTCGCCCGCGTTCCGGGCGCGGGCCAGCCGCCAATTCTCCGAATGTGTTGAGCCGCCGAGGCGGCCGCGCGGGATCAGACCCGCAGCGGCATGAGCACGTACTGGACGTCGGCGTCGCCGGGATCGAGCACCAGGGCCGGGTCGTTGGGCCCGCCGAAACGGAACTCCGCCGCCTCGCCGCTGATCTGATCGGTGACGTCCAGCAGGTAGCGGGCGTTGAACGACAGTTCGAAGGACTCGCCGGCGTAGTCGGCCTCGATCTCCTCCACCGCCTGGCCGGCTTCCATGTTGCGCACGGTGAGCACGACGCGCCCCGGTTCGATGGCCATGCGGACCGAGCGGCTCTTCTCGGCCGAGATGGTCGCCACGCGGTCGACCGCCTTGGCGAAGAGCTTGTTGTCGATGCGCAGGATGCGGTCGTTGTCCTTCGGGATCACGCGCCCGTAGTCGGGGAAGGAGCCGTCGATGACCTTGGAGGTCAGGGCCGCGCCGCCCAGTTCGAACCGCACCTTCTGGGCCGAGACCTGCAGGTCGATCTGCTCGCCCGCGTCGTCCAGCAGGCGGCGGGCCTCGCCGACCGTCTTGCGCGGGACGATGACGCCGGGCGCGCCGGCCGCGCCCTCGGGCGCCGGCATCTCGGCGAGCGCCAGACGGTGGCCGTCGGTCGCCACGGCGCGCAGCTTGGCGATCCCGCCCTCGTTCACCACGTGGACATAGAGGCCGTTCAGATAGTAGCGCGTCTCCTCGGTGGAGATGGCGAACCGCGTCTTGTCGATCAGGCGGATCAGCTCGTTCACATCCACGCCGATGCGCCCCGACAGGCCCTCGGCCGACATGACCGGGAAGTCGCCCGCCGGCAGGACCGGCAGGTTGAAGCGCGAGCGGCCGGCCTGGACGGTCAGGCGCGGATCCTCGCCGGTGAAGCTCAGCGCGACGTCGGCGCCTTCCGGCAGCTTGCGGACGATCTCGTAGAGGGTGTGGGCCGGCGCGGTGATCTGGCCAGGCTGGTCCACCTGGGCCAGGGCCTCGTCGATGATCTCGAGGTCGAGGTCGGTGGCCGAGAAGGTCAGCCGGTCGCGCTCCGCCGAGAGCAGCACATTGGACAGGATCGGGATGGTGTTGCGGCGCTCCACGGCGCTCTGCACATGCCCCAGCGCCTTCAACAGCGCCGCCCGTTCGATCGTAAGCTTCATGATGCGGTCCGAACCTCCGTGCGCCGGCGGTGTGATTCGCAGGCGCCCCCCGGATGGAGGGGACTTGGGACTTTAATCATTTGCCGCGCCTGCGAAAGCCCCCGGCGGGACCTTGCGGCCCCGCCGCGCGGCGGTTTTTTGGCTCAAGCCTTGGTGTCGACCGAGCCGCCGGCGTCCTCGGTCCCGCCGGACGCATAGGGATTCGCGCCTCCGGCGTTCTCCGCCGTCGGAGCTTCGCCGCCGGAGCCCTTGGCGGCCACCACCACCATGGCCGGGCGCACGATGCGGCCGAACAGCTCATAGCCGGTCTGAAGCACCTGGATGACGCCGCCCGCGGCCACGTCCTCGGCAGGCTGCTCCATCATGGCCTGGTGCTTGTGGGGATCGAACTTCTCGCCCTTGGTCGGGTCGATCTTCTTCAGGCCGTTGCTCTCGAAGGCCTGCTGCAGGGCCTTCTCGGTCATCTCGACGCCCAGCACGAAGTTCTTCACCGCCGGATCTTCCGAGCCGGTCGGCGCGGCGGCCGTGGCGCGGGACAGGTTGTCGGCGGCGCCGAGCAGGTCGCGGGCGAATTTCTGGATGGCGTAGGCGCGCGCGTCATTGGCTTCGCGCTCGGCCCGTCGCTTGGTGTTCTCGGCTTCGGCGGCGAAGCGCAGCACCTGCTCCTTCAGCGAGGCGTTCTCCGCCCGCAGGGCCTCGATGTCGTGCAGGGCGGCCTCGGCCACGGCCTCGGTTTCGGCCGGCGTATGATCGTCGGTCATCTTCTATCCTTACGCGTTCATCACCTGGCCCAGCACCCGGGCGGTGTAGTCCACCAACGGAATGATGCGGGCGTAGTTCAGGCGGGTCGGGCCGATCACGCCGATCGCGCCCAGAACCTTCTGTCGCCCCGTCATATAGGGCGCCGCGATCACGGAGGAACCCGAAAGCGAAAAGAGTCGCGTCTCTGCGCCGATGAAGATCCGCACCCCCTGCGCCTCGCGCACCCCGTCGAGAAGGCCGATCAGCTGGCCCTTCTGCTCCAGGTCGTCGAACAGCATCCGGACCCGTTCCAGGTCCTCCAGCGCTTCGCGGTCGCCGAGCAGATTGGCGCGCCCGCGGACGATCAGGGCGCGTTCGGGGCCGTCGCCGCCGCTCCAGGCGGCCAGGCCGTCCTCCACCAGGCGGGCCGCCTTCTCGTCGAGCTCGCGCCGGGCGTGGTCGAGCTCCTGGCTGACCTCCTTGCGCGCCTCGTCCAGGGATTTGCCGCGCAGCCGGGTGTTGAGGAAGTTGGAGGCCTCCTGCAGGGCCGAGGGCGTGACGCCGGCGCCGAGGGACATCAGGCGGTTCTCCACCGCGCCGTCCTCGAACACCATGATGGCCAGCGCCTGTTCGCCGCCGAGGGCCACGAACTCCACATGCTTGACCTCGGCGTCGCGGACCGGCGTGACCACCACGCCCGCCCCGCCGGCCAGGCCCGACAGCAGCGAACTGGCCTCGTTCAGCGCCTCCTCGAAGCTGCGGCCCTGGACCTTCAGCCGGCTCTCGATCAGCCGCCGCTCGTCCTCGCCCACGTCGCCCACCTCCAGCAGGCCGTCGACGAAGAGGCGCAAGCCCGCATGGGTGGGCATGCGGCCGGCGCTGACATGCGGCGCGCCCAGCAGGCCGAGCTGGGTCAGGTCCTGCATGGTGTTGCGGATGGAGGCCGGCGAGAGCGAGACGCCGCCGCGCGAGATGGTGCGCGAGCCCACCGGCTCGCCCGTCTCGAGATAGGTCTCGACGATGCGGCGGAAGATGTCGCGCGCCCGCTCGTCCAGTTCGGCGAGCGAAGGCCCGCGGGAGAGCAGAGGTGTCGTCACGGTCGCGGCGTCGGCCAGCTCGTTTCATTGGGGCCCATGGACGGGCCGTTCGTATTTTAGGATAAGCGCCCGCCGCGCCCGTGCAAGAGAGCTGGGCGCCCCCAGACGCCTGCCCGGAAAGGTTCTTCCATGCGCCCATCGCAACGCGCGGCCGACATGCTGCGCCCCGTCACCCTGGAGACCGGCGTCAACCGCTACGCGGAGGGCTCCTGCCTGGTCAGCTTCGGCCACACCAAGGTGCTGGTCACCGCCAGCCTGGAAGAGAGCGTGCCGCCCTTCCTGCGCGGGCGCGGCCAGGGCTGGGTGACCGCCGAGTACGGCATGCTGCCGAGATCCACCCACACCCGCGGCCGACGCGAGGCGGCCCAGGGCAAGCAGTCGGGCCGCACGCAGGAGATCCAGCGCCTGATCGGCCGCTCCCTGCGGGCCGTCACCGACATGAAGGCGCTGGGCGAGCGGCAGATCTCGCTCGACTGCGACGTGATCCAGGCCGATGGCGGCACGCGGACGGCCTCGATCACCGGCGCCTGGGTCGCCCTGCGCCTGGCCACGCGCTACCTGATGGACGAGGGCGTCATTGCGGCCGACCCGATCCTCGACCAGGTGGCCGCCGTCAGCTGCGGGGTCTTCCAGGACGTCCCGGTCCTCGACCTCGACTATGACGAGGACTCCAGCGCCGAGGCCGACGCCAACTTCGTCCTGACCGGCAATGGCGACATCGTCGAGATTCAGGCGACCGGCGAGAAGCGCGGCTTCACCCGGGCCGAGTTCGAGACCCTCTTCGACCTGGCGCGCAAGGGCATGGACGAGCTCTTCGCCCTGCAGCGGGCGGCCGTCGGCGGCTGATCGGCGACAAAAAACGGCCGGACGCGGGGGGAGCGTCCGGCCGTCATTTCAAGGCCTGCCTGGCGGCGCGGCGGAGCGCCGCCGGCGGGTCTTAGAAACCGATGAGGATGTTGCGCTGAGCCGTGGCCGGCATACGGGCCAGCTCGTGGGACAGCGGGGCCATCCAGCGGGTGATGAAGCGCTCGATCGCGGCGAACATGATCTGCCTCTCTGTGTGCAGTGCAACAATGTTGCAGTGCATATAGGCTCCGGGCGCCGGGCCTTCAACGGCGCAGATCAAATTTTTGACGCGGGCGCTGCAATCTCACGGGACGGTGTTGTTGCGGCGCAACAAGCTTAGCCGTCGTCCTCGAAGCTGTCGTCGCCGGGGCCCGGCTCATAGTGCAGGATGTCGCCCGGCTGGCAGTCCAGTTCGCGGCACAGCGCGGCCAGGGTGGAGAAGCGGACCGCCCGCGCCTTGCCCGTCTTCAGGATCGACAGGTTGGCGATGGTCACGCCGACGCGGTCGGCCAGTTCGGTCAGCGACATGCGCCGTTCGAGGAGCACGCGGTCGAGTTGCACGCGGATGGGCACGGGCGCGGTCCCCTAGATGGTCAGTTCGGCTTCGCGGCGAAGGCGGGCGCCTTCCCGGAACACTTCGGCGAGGACGAAGACCACCAGCACCGAGAACCAGGCGGTGAGCGAAAGGGTCGGCTCCACGGCGCTGGAATCCGGCAGAATCCAGCTCGACAGGCCCCAGAAGGCGTAGCGGCCGAGCTCCAGCCCCGCCAGGATGAGGCCGATCATGCGCAGCCGCGCCACATTGTCCGGATGGAACGGATCGCCCGCTGTCAGCGTGCCGAAGATCCGCCGCAGCTGGGCGACGATCACCAGGACGCCGCCCATATAGAGGGCCGCGGCCATCAGGCCCACGGCGATGACCGGGCCGCGGTTGGTGACCTCCTCGCCTCCGGCCGTCACCGAAAGGTCGGCCAGCCAGTCCGGATTGAAGGAGAAGAGGAGGGCCGCCAGCATCAGCAGGCCGACGACGCTCACCCCGATCCAGAGGGCGATGAAGACCACGTCGAGGATGATCTTCAGAAAGCTCGAAACCGAGCCTGGCCCCAGCGCCCGCATGGCCGCCCTCCCCTTGGCGATGATCCCTGGCGGAAGCTTAGAGGATGGAGGCGCCGGCCACCACGGTCAGCACCGGAAGGGCGGCGAGGCAGATGGCGCAGGCCAGGGCGGCGCGGTCGAAGGTCGCGGAAAAGCTGAAGCGGGTCATGGGTTTGTCCTTTCGAAACGGGTCGGCGCTTGGGCCGGGAAGCGATGTGGAGCGGCTCGCTCCATGTCGATAGTCGATACGGGCTTGCCGTTTCTCGATCAAGGAAATTATCGAAAAACGATATTAAATCGGTGTAACTTCGTGACGGATCGTTCATCTGCGCAACGCCCCCGGCGCCGGTTTGCGGGGGGGCTGGCCGCCCCCTATTCTCCGCCGCCCAAACCCATGGAGGCCTCATGACCATCAGGCTCGAACCCGGCGCGCGGCTGGTGGTGGCGACGCACAATCCCGGCAAGGCGCGCGAACTGGCGGCCATGCTGGAGAATCGCTTCGAACTGGTGACGGCCGGCGACCTCGGCCTCGCCGAACCGGAGGAGACCGAGACCACCTTCGTCGGCAACGCCCTGCTGAAGGCTCGCGCCGCCGCCCGCGCCAGCGGTCTGGCGGCCATCGCCGACGATTCCGGCCTCAGCGTCGCGGCGCTGGACGGGGCGCCGGGGGTCTATTCCGCACGCTGGGCCGGACCGGAAAAGGACTTCGCCCTCGCCATGCGAAAGGTGGAAGAGCGGCTCGAGGCCGCCGAAAGCGACGACCGCGCCGCCTGGTTCACCTGTGCGCTCGCCGTGGCCTGGCCGGACGAGGGGCCGATGCTGGTGGTCGAGGGCCGGGTGGACGGGACGCTCACCTTCCCGGGCCGGGGGACGCGCGGCTTCGGCTACGATCCCATCTTCGTGCCCGAGGGCCATGCCCAGACCTTCGGCCAGATGGATCCTGCGGCCAAGGACGCCATGAGCCACAGGGCGCGCGCCTTCGAAAAGCTCAAGGCCGCCCTCTTTTGAGCGGGCCGCCGCCAAGTCTGGGCGTCTACGTCCACTGGCCCTATTGCGCCCGCATCTGCCCCTATTGCGACTTCAACGTCTATCGCGACCGGGGGCGGGCCGAGGAGCAGGCGGCCCTGGTCGCCGCCATCGGGCGGGACCTTTCGGCCCAGGCGGAGCTGACCGGAAGCCGGCGGCTGGTGTCGGTCTTCTTCGGCGGCGGCACGCCCTCCCTCATGGCCCCCGAGGCGGCGGGCGAGATCCTGGACCTGGCCCGCTCGCTGTGGACGCCGGCCGAGGACCTCGAGGTGACGCTGGAGGCCAATCCCACGGATGCGGAGGCGGCGCGCTTCGCCGCCTTCGCGGCCGTCGGCGTGAACCGGCTGTCCCTGGGGGTGCAGGCCCTGGACGACGCGGCCCTGGCCTTTCTCGGCCGCGACCATGACGCCGCCGCGGCGCGGCGGGCGCTCCAGACCGCCGCCCGCGCCTTTCCGCGCCTGTCGCTGGACCTCATCTACGCCCGGCCGGGGCAGACCGCCGCGGCCTGGCGGGCGGAACTCGCCGAGGCGCTGTCCTACGGGCCCGAACACGTCTCGCCCTATCAGCTGACCATCGAGCCGGGCACGGCCTTCGACCGCGCCGTCCGCCGGGGGCGGATCGTCCCGCCCGCCGACGACGTGGCCGCCGGCCTCTTCGAGACGACCCAGGAGGTCCTCTCGGCGGCCGGATTCGAGGCCTACGAAGTCTCCAACCATGCGCGCGGCCCCGCGGCGCGGTCGCGGCACAACCTCGTCTACTGGCAGGGCGAGGACTATGTCGGCGCCGGTCCTGGGGCGCATGGTCGCATCACGCGGCCGGAGGGCCGCCTGGCCACGGTGGCCGCTGCGCGGCCGGCGGACTACATCGCCGAGGTCGGCCGGACGGGCGCAGGCTTCGCCAGCCAGGAGACGCTGAGCGCCGTGGAAGCGGCCGAGGAGCGGGTGCTCACGGGGCTCCGGATCGAGGCCGGCGTGGCTTTCGCAGAGGTGTCGGCGCTCGGCCTGTCCCCCGGCCATCCGCGCGTGACGGCGCTCCGCGAAGCGGGTCTCATCGCGCAGGACGACTTGAGGTTGCGCTCCACCGCGGCGGGGCGGCTCGTCCTTGACCACGTCACCCGGCGCCTGCTGGTCTGACGGCGACGCTTGCCTTGCCCGCCGCAACCGGCGATCCCTTAACCATGGCCCGATCGATCGAACCGCCCCCGCTGTCGACCGCTCCCCTGGCGCCGGGGCTCTACGTGGTGGCCACGCCCATCGGAAACCTGCGCGACATCACCCTGCGAGCGCTCGACGTCCTGGCCGCCGCCGACCTAGTTCTGGCGGAGGATACGCGGGTGACCGGAAAGCTTCTTTCCGCCTACGGGATATCCGCCCGAATGGAGCGGCACGACGAGCACGCCGCCGAGCGCGCCCGGCCCAAGGCGCTGTCGGTGCTCGCCGAAGGCGGCCGCGTGGCGCTGGTCTCCGACGCCGGCACCCCGCTCATCTCCGATCCCGGCTACCGGCTGGTGCGCGAGGCCGCCGCCGCCGGATACGCCGTGCACCCCATTCCCGGCGCCTCGGCCCTCCTGGCGGGGCTGTCCGTGGCCGGCCTGCCCAGCGACCGCATCCTGTTCGCCGGCTTCCCGCCCCCGCGCAGCGCGGCGCGGCGCACCTTCTTCGAGGAGGTGGCCGGCGTGCGCGCGACCCTGGTCTTCTTCGAGGGCGCCTCACGGCTGGGGGAGAGCCTGGCGGACATGGCCGCCGTCTTCGGCCCGCGCGAGGCGGTGGTCTGCCGGGAACTGACCAAGCTCTATGAGACGGTGGTTCGCGCGCCGCTGGACCAACTGGCCGCCGACCCGGCGCTCGCCGCGCCGAAGGGCGAGATCGTCGTGCTGGTGGCGCCCGGGCGCGAAGCCGAGGCCACGGCCGACGACGCCGACCGGGCGCTCGCCGAGGCGCTCTCGCGCCTGAAGCCCGCCGAAGCCGCCGGGGAGGTCGCCCGGGCCCTCGGCCTGCCGCGGCGCGACCTCTATCGCCGGGCGCTGGAACTGAAGGCGGAGCCCGCCCGTGACGAGGCCTGAGCCCGCCGCGGCCGCGGCCCGGGTCCGCCGCGGCGGCGCGGCGCGACGCTCGGGCCGGCGAGCCGAGGCCTGGGCCGCCCTGTGGCTGATGCTGAAAGGCTACCGGATCCTGGGCTTCCGCCTGCGGACCCGGCTGGGCGAGATCGACCTTCTGGCGCTGAAGGGGAAGGTGCTGGCGGTGGTGGAGGTCAAGAGCCGCACCACGCTCGCCGCCGCTCTGGAGGCGGTCGGCCCCGAGCAGCGCGAGCGCCTGCGCCGGGCCGGCGAGTCCGTGCTCCGGTCGCGTCCGGGGCTGAGGGGGGCGGCCGTGCGCCTCGATCTGGTGGCGCTGGCGCCCGGGCGATGGCCCCGGCACCGGGCCGACGCCTGGAACGGGGGCTGAAGGGAGGCGCGACATGACTCGAGAAGAAGCCGAAGCCGCCATCCGATCGGCCGGGACGGTCGAGGACGACGAGGCCTTTCCGCTGCTGGAGGCGGCCGTCGCCTGCGCCCTTCACGACGATCCGGGCCGCGAAGGCCACCCGGCCTTCGACCTGGCCGCCGCCGGGGTCGAACGGCTGGTCCAGCGGCTGAAGCGGGAATCGCCGGAGGAGGCGCTGGCCGAGACCCTGTCGGGCGACCTGCGCCTCACGGGCGATCTGCTGACCTACGAACACCCCGACAACGCCGACGTCATCGCCGTGGCCCAGCGGCGCAAGGGCCTGCCTGTGGCGCTCGGCGTCTTCTATCTGCACGTGGCCAAGAAGGGCGGGCTCAACGTCAAGGGCGTCGACTTCCCCGGCCACTTCCTGCTGCGGATCGAGACCCGCGAAGGACCGCTGGCCCTGGACCCGTTCAGCGAGGGGCGGGTGGTCCTGCCCTCGGAACTCACGCGCCGGGCCCTGCATGCCGGACTGACGCCAAACGTGGCCGACCGGCTCGACGTGCTCATGACGCCCGCCTCCGACCGCGCCGTGCTGATCCGGCTGCAGAACAACATCTTCGCCAGGGCCGCCGCGGTGAAGGACTTCGCCCGCGCCGAGCGGGCCGCCCTGCGCCGCGCCCTGCTCGATCCGAAGGACCACCGGCCCTGGCTGGACGTGGCCGCCGCGCGCGAAGGGCAGGGGGCGCTCGCCGGCGCGCTGGAGGCGCTCGCCCGCGCCAGCGAGCTGGATCAGGGGGCGGCGCTGGCCGCCCGCGCCCAGCGCGAGCGGGTCCGTCTGCGCCTCAACTGAGCGGGCCTTCAGCATTCCTCCGCTGGCGCTCGGGCCGGCGCCCGCCTATGTCGGGACCGCAGATTGCACGGGAGCACGCGCCATGGGCCTGAAGGTCGCCGTCCAGATGGACCCCCTCGAGAAGATCAACATCGACGGGGACACGACCTTCCTCATGATGCTGAGCGCCCAGGCGCGCGGGCACGAGCTGTGGGTCTACACGCCCGACCGCCTGGCCCTGGAAGGCGGCCGCGCCATGGCCCGGGGCCGGCCGGTGAGCGTGCAGGACGTCAAGGGCGACCATGCCCGCTTCGGCGACTGGGAGCAGAAGGACCTGTCGGAGATGGACGTCGTTCTGCTGCGGCAGGATCCGCCCTTCGACATGGCCTACATCACCACCACGCACATCCTGGACGCCATCCATCCGAAGACCCTGGTGGTGAACAATCCGACCGAGGTGCGCAACGCCCCGGAGAAGCTCTTCGTCACCACCTTTCCGGGCGTGCAGCCGCCGACCCTGATCACCTCCGACGTCGAGGCGATCTATGAATTCCGCGCCCACCACGGCGACATCGTCCTGAAGCCGCTCTATGGCGGCGGCGGGTCGGGCGTGGCGCGGCTGATGGCCGACGATCCCAATCTCGACGCCCTGCTCGAGCTGCACGCGATGATCGGCCGCGAGCCGGTGATCGCCCAGAAGTTCATTCCGGCCGTCTCCAAGGGCGACAAGCGCATCCTGCTGGTGGACGGAGAGCCGGTCGGCGCGATCAACCGCGTTCCGAACAGCGGCCAGATCCGCTCGAATCTGCGGGTGGGCGGAAGGGCGGAGGCGGTCGACCTGACCGCTCGCGACCGGGAACTTTGCGCCACGATCGGGCCGGAGCTGAAGCGGCGGGGGCTCCTCTTCGTCGGCATCGACGTGATCGGCGACTACCTGACGGAGATCAACGTCACCTCGCCCACCGGGGCGCGGCAACTGCTCCGCTTCACCGGCGTGGACGCCACCGACATCCTGTGGGACCGTATCGAGGCGATCCGGGCGCGGGCATAGATAACCCGGATCCGGCGGGGCTTCCGTTTCAGGATTGTCTCACCTTCCCTTTGTGTTCTAAGTTTGTTCTCGGTCCGAGCCAGAGCCTGGGGCGGTCTGTGGATAAATTCGCCCTGCACGGACGATGACCGGCGGGGCCCGCGGGCGGGGATTGAAGACATGACCGGAGTGGTCACCGTCGCCTTCGAGGGCGTCGAGGCGCGGCGGGTGGACGTCGAGGTCCAGCTGACCGGCGGGGCGGTCGCCTTCGTGGTCGTCGGCCTGGGCGACAAGGCGGTCGCGGAAAGCCGCGAGCGGGTGCGGGCGGCCTTCGCCGGCCTTGGCCTGGCCCTTCCGGCGCGACGCATCATCGTCAACCTCGCCCCGGCCGATCTGCCCAAGGAGGGCAGCCACTACGACCTCGCCATCGCCCTGGCGGTGATGTCGGCCATGGGCATCATCCCGCCCGACGCCCTCGCCGGCTGGGCGGCCGTGGGCGAGCTCTCCCTGGACGGACGGATCGTCCAGGTGGCCGGCGCCCTGCCCGCCGCCGTCGCGGCCGGGGCCATGGACCTCGGCCTGATCTGCCCCGAGGCCTGCGGGGCCGAGGCCGCCTGGTCGGGCCAGACGAAGATCCTGGCCGCCCCCTCCCTGGTCGCCCTGGTGAACCATTTCCGCGGGACTCAGATGCTCTCCGCGCCCGTGGCCGGGCCGGTGGTCGACGGCGCGCGCGTCCCCGACCTGCGCGACGTGAAGGGCCAGGAGGGCGCCAAGCGGGCGCTGGAGATCGCCGCCGCCGGCGGCCACAACCTGCTCTTCATGGGCCCGCCGGGTTCGGGCAAATCGATGATGGCGGCCCGCCTGCCGGGCCTCCTGCCGCCCCTGTCGCCGGCCGAGCTGCTCGAGACCTCCATGATCCACTCGGTGGCCGGCCTGATCGCCAAGGGGGAGCTCACCCGCCAGCGTCCCTTTCGCACGCCTCACCACTCGGCCAGCATGGCGGCCCTGACCGGGGGCGGACTGAAGGCCAAGCCGGGCGAGGTCTCCCTCGCCCACAACGGCGTCCTCTTTCTCGACGAGCTGCCGGAGTTCTCGGCCCAGGCCCTGGATTCCCTGCGCCAGCCGCTGGAGACGGGCGAGGTGGTCGTCGCCCGCGCCAACGCCCACATCCGCTATCCCGCGCGCTTCCAGCTGGTGGCGGCGATGAATC
>NZ_JACESE010000026.1 GCF_013911965.1 Phenylobacterium sp.
AGGTCAAGGCCCAGGTCGCCCGCGGCATCGGGGGCAAGCTCGCCTGGCCCGGATGCCTGCGACGCCTCGACCGCCAGATGCCGGGGTACGATTCGTAGTTCCGGCGTCGCCGCAAAGGCGCGGCGTCACGCTTAATTGATCAGCTTTCGGGCGCATCCGGCTGCCGGGTGCGCCCGAATATTATGCGGCCCGGTCAGGTGTTTCAGGGGCGACATGAACGGCCATCGTTCTGTTACTGGACGCTGCGTAAGGGTCGCCATAAGACCGCGTCATAGTTTCAAGCTTTTCAAACGCTCCCCGGCGGAGCGACGGAGTCCGCATTGGTCAGACGGCACTTCTTTCTCGTCGGCGCGCTCGTCATCCTGGTGATCATGGCCGCGGTCGGCGGCCTGCGGATCCTCTTCGGGGGCGAGGAGCCGGGCGGAGGGCCTGGAGGACCTGGAGGGCCTGGGGGCGGCGTGGCCGTGGCGGCCACGACCGTGCAGCCGCGCACCTTCACCGACCGGGTCGATCTCCTCGGCGTCGCCAAGGGCCGGCGTTCGGTCACCCTGACCGCGGCGGCGACCCAGCTCGTGGAACGGGTGCGCTTCAGCGACGGGCAGTCCGTTCCGGAAGGCGCCGTCCTGGTCGAACTGAAGGACGCCGAACAGAACGCCGGGGTGGCCCAGGCGCAGGCGCGGCTGGAACAGGCCGAACGGGCCCTCGAACGGTGGCGGACCCTGTCCGAGCGCGGCTACGCCTCGAAGGCGGCGGTGGACCAGTACGAGGCCGCCTATCTGACCGCCAAGGCGGATCTGGCCGCCGCCCAGGCCCGGCAGGGCGACCGCCTGATCCGCGCGCCCTTCGCCGGCGTCGTCGGCCTCACCGACATCGCGCCCGGCGCCCTGGTCAATCCCGGCACCGAGATCGTCACCCTGGACGACCTGTCGGCCGTGCGCGTCGACTTCGAGATTCCGGAGCGCTACATGGCCGGACTGGCGGAGGGGCAGTCGCTCACCGCCACCACCGACGCCTTCCCGGGGCTTTCGATCCAGGGGCGGATCGAGACCCTCGACACGCGGGTGGATCCCAACACCCGCGCGATCACGGCCCGCGCCGTCTTCCCCAACGCCGACCGCCGGCTGAGGCCCGGCATGATGATGCGCATCTCTCTCGCCCGCGGGGACCGTCAGGGGCTCGCCGTGCCGGAGCCCGCCCTGTCCGTGCAGGGCTCCTCGGCCTTCGTCTATCTGATCGCCAAGGGCGAGGCGGGCGCGCGCGCCGAGCAGCGGCCGGTGGTCACCGGCGCCCGCCAGGGCGGCTTCGTCGAGATCCGTGACGGCCTTTCGGCCGGCGACCAGATCGTCGCCAACGGCGTCAACAAGGTCACGCCCGGCCAGCCGGTCCGCGTGGCCGCCACGCCGGCGCCGTCGGCCGTGGCCGGCGTCGAGGCGCCCGCCGAGCGGCCCGGCGCATGACGCTCTCCGACCTTTCCGTCCGCCGCCCCGTCTTCGCCGCCGTGGCGGCGATCGTGCTGTGCGTGGTGGGCCTGGCCTCGTTCACCCAGCTGACCGTCCGCGAGCTGCCGGCGGTGGACCCGCCGGTGATCTCGATCAGCACCGACTACCGCGGGGCCTCGGCCGAGGTCATCGAGGAGCGGATCACCGAGCTGATCGAACGCCAGGTGGCCGGGATCGAGGGCGTCGACCGCATGGAGTCCTCCTCGCGGGACGGCTCCTCGCGGATCAACATCCAGTTCAAGCTCAGCCGCGACCTGGACGCCGCCGCCAACGACGTGCGCGACGCCGTTTCCCGGGTCTCGGCCAACCTGCCGCTGCAGGCCGACCCGCCGCAGATCCGCAAGGCCGACGCCGACGCCCAGCCGATCATGTTCCTGGCCTTCTCGTCGACGACGCTGAACCGGCTGCAGCTCACCGACTACGCCAATCGCTATCTGGTCGAGCGCGTCTCCACCGTGCCCGGCGTCGCCCAGGTGGGCGTCGGCGGGGCGCAGGACTACGCCATGCGGATCTGGCTCGACCCGCAGGCCATGGCCGCGCGCGGCATCACCGTCGACGAGGTCGAAGCGGCCCTGAACGCGCAGAACCTGGAACTGCCCGCCGGGTCGCTCGAGGCGCCGACCAAGGACTTCACGATCCGTGTGGCGCGGGCCTACGAGACGCCCGAGGACTTCGCCCGCCTGCCGGTGAAGACCGCCGAGGACGGCGGCTATATCACCCGCCTGGGGGACATTGCGCGCGTCTCCGAAGAGGCGGCCGAACGGCGACGCCTGTTCCGTTCCGGCGGCCGCGACCTGGTGGGCATCGCCATCACGCGCCAGTCCCAGGCCAACGACCTGGAGATCTCCGACGGGGTCCGGGCCCTGCTGCCCGAGCTGAACCGCGGTCTTCCGGAGGGCACCAAGCTCGACGTGGCGGTGGACTTCACCGTCTTCACCCGCCACGCCCTGGAGGAAGTCTGGTTCACCATGGGCATCTGCCTGGCGGTGGTGGGCCTGGTGAACTTCCTGTTCCTGGGCACCTGGCGGGCGGCGATCATCCCGACGATCGTCGCGCCCATCTGCATCCTGTCGACCTTCATCGTCCTGGCGCCGCTCGGCTTCTCGCTGAACCTCCTGACCCTCCTGGCGCTGGTGCTCGCCATCGGTCTCGTGGTGGACGACGCCATCGTGGTAGTCGAGAACATCCAGCGCCGCATCGACGAGGGCGAGCCGGCGCCGGTCGCCGCCCAGCGGGGCACGCGCCAGGTCTTCTTCGCCGTGCTCGCCACCACCATCGTGCTCATCTCGGTCTTCGCGCCGCTGATGTTCCTGCCGGGCTATATCGGCCGCCTCTTCGTGGAGCTGGCCGTGGCCGTCGCCGCGGCGGTGGCCTTCTCGGCTCTGCTGGCGCTCAGCCTCTCGCCCATGCTGGCCTCCAAGCTGCTCAAGCCGGCCCAGGGCCAGGGCGCGCTCGCCCGGGTGGTGGACGACGGAATGGCGCGGCTGCGCAACTCCTACCACGCCTCCCTCGAGGCCCTGCTTGCGCGACGCAGCGCCGCCTGGGCCACCGGCCTTCTGGTGCTGGTTCTCGGCGTCGCCGCCTTCGGGCTCTTCCGCTACCTGCCGAGCGAGCTCGTGCCGGAAGAGGACCGCGGCCGGGTCGATATCATGATCAACGGGCCGGAAGGCGCCGGCTACGACTACACCTACGAGGCGGTGAAGCAGATCGAGGCGCGCCTGCTCGAGCTCTACGAGAACGGGACCGTCTCCCGTTACCTCCTGTCCATGCCGCGGTTCGGCAACAACCAGTACAACACCGGCAGCGGCAATGTGACCGTCGCCGAAGGTCCGAACGCGGCCAACTCCAACGAGCTCGCCGCCCAGCTGAACAAGGAGTTCGGCGAGATCACCTCGGTGCGCGCCATCGCCTTCGTGCGGCCGGCGCTCCGCGGAAGCGAGGGCAACAGCGTCGATCTGATCGCCGTCGGCACCAACTACGACGAGATCGCCGCCTGGCTGCAGCCCATCGTCCGCGCCGCCGAGCAGAACCCCGGCATGAGCCGGGTGCGCCTGGACTACGAGCCCACATCGCCGCGTCTGCTGGTCAATATCGACCGTGAGAAGGCGGCGGCCCTGGGCGTCTCGACCCAGGCCGTGGGCCGGGCCCTGGAGACCATGTTCGGCTCCCGCCGCGTCACCACCTACATCCGCGAGGGGCAGGAGTACGACGTCATCCTGCAGACCAACCGCGAGCAGCGCATGACGCAGGAGGACCTCAACACCCTCTATGTGCGCTCGGCCTCAGGCGAGGCGATCCCCCTGCCCTCGGTGGTCACCACCGAGGTCCGCGGCGACACCCCGGACCGCGAGCGGACCGACCGCGCCCGCTCGATCAATCTCAGCGCCCAGCTGAACCCCGGCTACACCATGGGCGAGGCCATCGCCTTCCTGCAGGCCGAGGTGGACAAGCAGCCCGGCGGGGTCGCCACGCTCTGGGGCGGCGGCGCGCGCGACTTCCTGGAGGCCGGCGGCGCGGTCGCCCTGGCCTTCGCCATGGCGCTGCTGCTCGTCTTCCTGGTGCTCGCCGCCCAGTTCGAAAGCTGGATCCATCCGGGCGTCATCATGCTGACCGTGCCGGTGGCCGCGCTCGGGGGGCTCTTCGGCCTGCTGGTCGCCGGCTCGACCATCAACACCTACAGCCAGATCGGCCTGATCATCCTGATCGGCATCGCGGCGAAGAACGGCATCCTGATCGTCGAGTTCGCCAACCAGCTCCGGGACGAGGGCCTGTCGATCCGCGAGGCCGTGATCGAATCCGCCACCCTGCGGCTGCGGCCCATCATCATGACCTCGATCTCGGCCGCGGCCGGCGCCATTCCCCTGATCGTGTGGGGCGGCGCGGGCGGCGAGGCGCGCCGCACCATCGGGGTGGTGATCTTCTTTGGGGCGATCTTCGCCACCATGGTGACGGTCTTCGTCGTGCCGGTCTTCTACAACCTGCTGGCCCGCTACACGAAGTCGCCCGAACACACCGCGCGGCGGATCGAGGCCTTCGAGGAAGCCGAGCAGACCCGCGTCGCCAACGCCGCCGAATAGGCGGAACTCGCCCGTCGGCACACAAAAGAGAGCCTTCCTCCGGGGGATCTGGAGGAAGGCTCAAGGGTCAGGATTGGGGGCGCCCCCGCGATCGAGGTGCAGGGGCGGACGTCGAGATCGACAGATGCTCGCAATCACGACCCGCCGAACTTGGGCGTCCTTACGGTAATCGTCAAGATTGCAGACGTATCACGATGCACGTAATTGGCGGCCGCCGCCCTATGAGGCTGGCGGCTCGTAGCCCGACTCCACCTTAAGATAGGCGATCAGGTCGACCCGCTTCTGCGCGTCGTGCAGACCGGCGAAGGTCATCTTGGTGCCGGGCAGATAGGTGCGCGGATTGTCCAGCCAGGCGTCGAGGTGCTCGGCGTCCCAGACGAAGTCGGCCGTCTTCAGCGCCTCGGAATAGTTGTAGCCTTCCAGCCCGCCGGCCTTGCGTCCGAAGACCCCGTAGAGATTGGGTCCGGTCAGGTTCGGCGCGCCCTCGGCGATCGTATGGCAGGAGCGGCAAAGCCCGAACTGGCGACGGCCGTTCTCCAGGTCGCCCGTATTGTACGGGGCGGGCAGGGCCGCCAGCCGCGCCTGCCGTTCGGCGTCGGTCGGCTCCGGGCTCTTGGCCGCCGGCTTGGCGGCGGGGGCCTGGCCGGTCCCGGCGTCTCCCCCGGCCTGCCCGCACGCCGCCAGGACGAGGCTCGCCCCCGCCATCACCGCCATCGCCGAGTACCTGAACATGCCGCCGCTCCCGCTGCTGGTCGAATTGCGCCGGCAAGCTAGCCGAGCCCGCGGCACATGCAACGGCAGGCTTGATCGCGATCATGGACAGGCCGGCGCCGCGGCATAGACTTCGGTCATGTCCCTGCGCCTCCGCCTCCTGGCCCTCCTGGCGCTCGCCGCCGCACCCTTCGTCGCGCCGCAGCCCGCCGCGTCGCAGGCCGGCGAGTCGATCACGCTCGCCCCGGCCGAGCGCATGGCCGTCGTCCGGGCCCTCATGAGCGGCGCCGAGCCGCCGCCTGCCGATCCGGCCCGCATGAGCGATGCGGCCCTGACCTCCCATCTTCTCGACCACGCCCGCACCGAGGCCGGTCAGCGGGTGCGGCCGCGCGAGATCAATCGCCTCTGGGCCCTGGAGCCAGAGGTCCGGAACCTGTCGGCCGAGTGGCTGGTGGCGCGCAGCCAGGGGCGTCTCGCCGAGTGGGCGCTCAGCCTGTCGCCGTCCGACCCGCGTTATCAGGCGCTGGTGAGCGCCCGCCGGCGCTACGCCGCCATCGTCCAGGGGGGCGGCTGGTCCCCGTTGCCCTCCGACCTGCGCCTAGCGCCGGAGGCGACGGGGGCGGGGGTCGTGGAGCTTCGGAAGCGGCTGGCGGCGGAAGGGTTCGCCGCGCCCGAAGGCGAGACGCCGGAACACTACGATGCGGCGCTCGTCGATCTGGTCCGGAGCTTCCAGGCCCTGCGCGGCCTCGAGCCCGACGGGGTGGTCGGCCCAGCGACGCTTGCGGCGCTCAACGTCACGGCCGAGGCGCGGCTCTCCCAGATCGACGTCAATCTGGAACGCTGGCGCTGGTCGCCCAGGCCGCCGCCGGCGGACCGGCTGGAGGTGGATGTGGGCGCGGCGACGGCGACCCTCTTCCAGGACGGGGCGCCGGCGCTGAGCATGCGCATCGTCGTCGGCGACAAGGGCCATCCGACGCCCATGTTCGCCTCGCAGCTGGAGGCCGTGGTCCTCAATCCCCCCTGGAACGTGCCCACCTCCATCGCCCAGGGTGAGATCCTGCCGAGAGCGGCGCGCGACCCGGGCTATCTGGCCCGCCACAACTATGTGTTCGTCGGCGGCCGGCTGCAGCAGCGCCCAGGCCCGGACAACGCCCTGGGGCAGGTGAAGTTCGATCTGCCGAGCCCCTTCGGCGTCTATCTGCACGACACGCCGGGCCGGGCGGCCTTCGCTCGCCCCGTGCGTACGCTCAGTCACGGCTGCATGCGTCTGGAGAAGCCGCGCGAACTGGCCGAACGCCTCCTGGCGGGCCAGGGCTGGGATCGCGCCGCGATCGACGCCGCCATCGCGACGGGCGAAACGCAGCGCATCGCGCTTTCCGTGGCGACGCCGCTGCTGGTCACCTATCGGACGGCCTTCGTCGACGAAGGCGGCCTCCACCTGCTGCCCGACCCCTATGGCTGGGACGAGCCGCTGGCGCGCGCCCTGCTGACGGCGGACGCCCAGACAGCCGGCGTCCGGTCGGCGCCGCCGGGGCCGAACACTGCAAGCGAATGTGAGCCCGGGCGCGGCCAAGCTTTGCTATGAAGGACGGCGGGGGGCGATATGGAGACGCCATGACCATCCGACGTCGCAATCTGCTGAGCGGCGGCCTCGCCCTGGCCGGGATCGCCAGCACGCCGGCCTGGGCGCGCACCGGTGAGGTGCGCAGCCTGTCCCTGCTGAACCTGCACACCGGCGAGCGGCTCGCCACCGCCTATTGGGAAGCCGGCGGCTACATTCCGGACGCCATGCAGGCTCTGGCGCGGGTGCTCCGCGACCATCGCACCGGGGATGTCCACCCGATGGAGCCGGGACTGTTCGACCTGGTGGCGACGCTGCGGACGCGCCTGCAGACCGATGCGACGGTCCATGTGATCTCCGGCTATCGCTCGCCGCGGACCAACGAGGCCCTGCGGCAGTCGAGCAGCGGCGTGGCCAAGCGCAGCCTGCACATGGACGGCATGGCCCTGGATCTCCGCCTGCCCGGCGTCGACCTTGCGCGCGTGCGCGACGCAGCCTGGGACCTGCAGCGCGGCGGCGTCGGCTACTATCCCGGTTCCGACTTCGTGCACGTGGATGTCGGCCGCGTCCGTCGCTGGAGCGGCTGACGGGAGCCTGGCGGTCGCCCCGGCGTTTCCTTTGCTCAGCTTTCCGGAGGAGTCGATGACCACCGCACATGAGGGCCGCGCCCCAGGCGCGCGCTATTCCACGATCTCGATCGTCCTGCACTGGACGCTGGCCGTCCTGCTGATCGTGCAGATCTTCGTCGGCGGCTGGTTCGAAGATCTCGAAGGGCCTGAGAAGGGCGAGGCTTTCGCGCTGCACTTGTCGCTCGGGGTCACCATCCTGGCGCTCAGCCTGCTGCGCCTGGGCTGGCGCATCGCCCATCCGGCGCCGCCTCTGCCGTCCAGCTACGCGGCCTGGGTGCGCATCCTCGCCCGCGCCACCCATGTCGGCTTCTATGTCGTCATGATCGGCATGCCGCTCACCGGCTGGGCCATCGCCTCCACCAGCGGCCGCGGTCTGCCCGATGTCTGGGGCGTGATCCCCTGGCCCCGCCTGCCGGTCTCGGGGGAGGGGGCCCACGAGGCGGCCGAGACCCTGCACGTGGACATCATCCTGAAGCTCTTCTGGGTCCTGATCGTCCTGCACATCGCCGGCGCGCTGAAGCACCACTTCCTCGACAAGGACGACACCCTCTGGCGGATGGCGCCGATCTTCCGCCGGCCCGGCGGCTGAACGGCTGCAAGCCTTGCTGGCGCTTGGGCTTTCGCGATATCTGCGAGGCTTCAGAATAACGCCAGGGAAGGATGCGCCGATGACCGCCGAAGAACTGATGGCCGAGGACTTCGGCACGCTCTCCGACCTCGTCGCCGCCCAGGGGCGTGGCCGTCCAGGCCACATCGCCCTCGTCGACGGCGAGCGCACCATCAGCTACGGCGATCTGAACGTCCTGGTCGACCGCATCGCGGCAGGCCTGCAGCGGGAGGGCGTCGGCCCCCGCGAAGCCGTGGCCATCTGCGCCACCACCTCGCTGGAGTACGCCGCGGTTTTCCTCGGCGCCCTGCGCGCCGGCGCGGCGGCCGCGCCCCTGGCGCCGTCTTCCAGCCCCGAGAGCCTCGTCATGATGCTCAAGGACTGCGGTTCGAAGCTCTTCTTCCTGGACAAAGGGGTGGCCGACGCCATCGCCGGGGTTGCGGGCGAGATCGAGGCCAAGCCGATCGCCCTCGACGGGTCCGACGCCGGCCTTTCCTTCGAGGCCTGGCTGCCCGAATCGGGCGCAAGGCCGCAGGCGGTCAGCGTCGGTCCGAACGACCCGTTCAACATCATCTACTCCTCGGGCACCACCGGCGCGCCCAAGGGCATCGTCCAGCCTCACGCCATGCGCTGGGGCCAGGTGCGGCGGGGCATCTATTCCGGCGACTCGGTCACGATGATCTCGACGCCGCTCTATTCCAACACGACGCTGGTCAGCTTCCTGCCCACCCTCGGCAACGGCGGCACGGCGGTGCTGATGCCCAAGTTCGACGCCGAGAAGTTCCTGAAGCTGTCGGAGAAGCACCGCGCCACCCACGCCATGCTGGTGCCCGTGCAGTACCGCCGGATCATGGAGCGGCCGGACTTCGACACCTATGACCTCTCGAGCTACGTCCTGAAGTTCTCCACCTCCGCCCCCTTTGCGCCGGAGGTGAAGGCCGATGTGCTCAAGCGCTGGCCCGGCGGCCTGATCGAGTTCTACGGCATGACCGAGGGCGGCGGCTCCTGCATGCTGGTGGCCCACGAGCACCCCGACAAGCTGCACACGGTCGGCAAGCCCATGAACGGCCACGACATCCGCCTCATCGACGAGGACGGCAAGGAGGTCCCGCAGGGCCACGTCGGCGAGGTGGTCGGCCGCTCCGGCGCCATGATGGTCGGCTACCACAACCAGCCCGGCAAGACGCGCGACGCCGAGTGGTTCAGTCCGGAGGGCCTGCGCTTCATCCGCACCGGCGACGTCGGCCGCTTCGACGAGGATGGCTTCCTGACGCTCATGGACCGCAAGAAGGACATGATCATCTCGGGCGGCTTCAACATCTATCCGTCCGACCTGGAGCTGGAGCTTTCCAAGCACCCCGACGTGCTGGAATCGGCCGTGGTGGGCGTGCCGTCGGACAAGTGGGGCGAGACGCCCGTGGCCTATGTCACCCTGCGCCCGGGCCGCACCATCGCCGCCGAGGAGCTGAAGGCCTGGCTGAACGGCCGCGTCGGCAAGACCCAGCGCCTGGCGGACCTGATCTATATGGACACCCTGCCGCGCAGCCACATCGGCAAGGTGCTGAAGAAGGACCTGCGCGACAGCTACAAGGGGCCGGCCCTGACGGGGTGAGAGCCGCCTAGCCGGCCTGTACGCCAGCGTACTGGGCCAGGTGGCGCCGGACGATGGCCGCGCACCCCTCCGGGTTCTCCGTCATCAGCTGGTGGCCGCCGGCCAGAACCTCCAGCGAGGCGACGCCCTGTCGATCCTCGTCGCTCAGCAGGCTGGGGGTGCTGGCGAGCGGGCGCGGCGGGTGGAGAGGCGCGTCGCCCGCGACGACGGTGACCGGTATCCGGCTCGACGCGAGCAGCGGCCGGTGATCGTCTCGCAGCATGTCCTTCAGCCAGGCGGGCAAGGCTGCGGCTTCGAGGGGCCAGGAAAAGCTCAGCGGCGGCTCGACCGCGACCACGGACAGCAAGCCCGGCACGGGGAAACGCGCCATGCCCAGGCAGACGAGCGCGCCCAGGCTTTCGCCCGCCAGGACCACGGGCCGGCCCCTGAAGTAGGCCGACGCCGCCGTGGCGAAGGCCCGGCTCCACAGGTCCAGGTTCGCTCCCTCCAGCGCAGGGACCCCGTGTGCGGGCAGGTGGCCGAAGACGCAGTTGCGCAGCCGGCGGGCCACGGGCTGCATCTCGTCGGTCGTTCTCATGGCGCCGTGAATCAGCAGGACCGCCGGCCCGTCGGCCAAGGGCTCGGAGGAGAACCACACATGGCCGACAGCCGTCTCGACGGCGGTGCTCTTCAACACGGGCGGCTCCCAATCATCCGGACAGATGGAAAGCGGTTGGGAATGGTGCCGGTTGCAGGACTCGAACCCGCGACCTTCGGTTTACAAAACCGCTGCTCTACCAGCTGAGCTAAACCGGCGAAAAGGCCTTCGGATCAAGAGCTTGGTCGCGCCGGCGCGTGCGCGGGGCGGGGCCGCTCGATCCGAGGCGCACGGATGGCACGATGCGGGGCCGGCGCCAAGCCCATCCGGCGCGGCATTGCCAAGGCCTCGCGGCTTTGCTCCCCTCGCCGGGTGACCAGGGCCGCCGCCGATCCCGCGCCAGCCAAGCGCGAGCCCCGCCAGGAGCGGGGGCGGGAGACCTATGAGCGTCTGCTCCAGGTCGCCGGCGAACTGCTGGCGGAGGTGGGCGTGGAGCGCATCTCCACCAACCAGATCTGCGCCCGCGCCGGCATGACCCCGCCGGCCCTCTACCGCTACTTCAAGGACAAGTACGCCGTGCTCGAGGCGCTGGGCCGGCGGCTGATGGAGCGTCAGAACGCCGTCCTCTTCGACTGGGTCGAGACCCACGCCCCCGGCGGCCCCGACGCGCTGGCCGCGGCCACCGAGGACCTGCTTCGCCGCACCGCCGAGGCGACGGCGGCGGAGCCGGGGGCGATCTGGATCCTGCGGGCCCTCCGCGCCGTGCCCCAGCTCGCGCCCATCCGCATCGAGTCCCACCGCGCCGTCACCGACCGGCTCGTCGAGGCCTATGGCCCGCTCGCCCCCGACCTGCCGCGGGAGGTGCTTTGGCGCCGCGTCCGCATCGCCGTGGAGTTCGGCTTCGCCGCCGACGAGATGCTGACCGAGGAGGACCTGATCCCCCGCGAGGCCCTGATCGCCGAGGCGGCGGCCATCCTCCGCCACGCCATCCGGCCATAAACGATAGTATTGACTATCTCCGACCGCCGGGCGCACCCTTCCCGCAACGACAGGGGAGGGCGCCATGACGCAGTGGAGCAACTGGTCGGGCAGCGTGCGAAGCGCGCCGGCCCAGATCGCCAGGCCGAGGACGGAGGCCGAACTCCAGGAGCTGGTGCGCGGGGCCGACAAGGTCCGCGTGGTGGGCGCGGGCCATTCCTTCACGCCGCTCTGCCAGACCGACGGCCTGCTCCTGAACCTGGAGGATCTCGAGGGCGAGATCGAGGTCGCCGCCGACCGGCAGACGGTGCTTGCGCCGGCCGGCTGGAGCCTCAAGCGCCTGACCAAGGCGCTCTGGGACCTCGGCTTCTCCCTGCCCAACCAGGGCGACGTGAACCCCCAGTCGCTGGCCGGGGCGATCGGCACCGGCACCCACGGGACCGGCCGCGATCTCGGCAGCCTCTCGACCATCACCCGCGGCTTCCGGACCGTGATGGCGGACGGTTCGGTCGCCGAATGCGACGCCACGCGCGATCCCGACCTCTTCCACGCCCAGCGCCTCTCGCTCGGCCTCTGCGGCGTGATGACCAAGGCCCGGATCGAGGTGCTGCCGGCCTACCGGCTTGAGGAGCGGATCGAAAAGAGGCCCCTGGACTGGGTCTATGCGAATTTCGACGACCTGGCGGCGAGCCACCGCCATGCGGAGTTCTTCGTCTTTCCCTACGCCAATGAGGCCATCGTCAAGACCCTGCATCCGACCGAGGCCGAAGACACGCCGCGGCCCAAGCGCGGCGGCCTCGACGAGGAGGCGATCTTCAAGTTCTGCTGCGACCTCTCCAGGGCCGCGCCGGCGCTCACCGGGCCTCTGCAGCGGTTCATGATGCGGGCGACCAGTCCGCTGCGCCGCATCGGCCCGGCCTATCGCATCTTCCCGTCCAGCCGGAACGTCCGCTTCGAGGAGATGGAGTACGAACTCCCTCGCGCCGCCGGCCTGCCGGCCCTGCGCGAGGCCATCGGCTGGATTCGGAAGCAGCGCCTGCCCGTCACCTTCCCCTTCGAGTTCCGCTGGGCGGCGGGCGACGACCTCTGGATCAGCCCGTTCAACCGCGGCGACGGCGCCTCCATCTCCATGCACCAGTACGCCGAGATGCCGTGGGAGCCGCTGTTCCGGGCGGCCGAGCCGATCTTCCGCGCCGCCGGCGGCCGGCCCCACTGGGGCAAGCGCCACTTCCTCTCCCGCGCCGAGGTCGACCAGATGTATCCGCAGGCCGAGCGGCTGCGCGAGGTGCGTCGCCGCGTGGACCCGGCGGGCAAGTTCCTCAATTCTCACCTCGCCGAACTCTTCAGCTAGGGAGCGCCATGTCCGTCCTCTCCGACGACCGCCGCCTGCACGGCCAACTCATCGGCCGCCAAGGCTCGCGCGCCGACCTGAACACGCCGGTCCTGGTGCTCGATCTCGACGTGCTGGAGCGCAACATCGCCACCATGGCCAAGGCCGCCGCCGCCTCCGGCGCACGCCTGCGGCCGCACGCCAAGACCCACAAGAGCGTCGACATCGCCCGGCTGCAGATCGCCGCCGGCGCCTTCGGCCTCTGCTGCGCCAAGCTTGGGGAGGCCGAGGCCCTGGCCGCGGGCGACATCCCCAACCTCCACATCACCTCGCCTGTGGTCTCGGCCCCGGCCATCGCCCGGCTGGCGGCGCTGAACGCCCGCGGCGGCGGCCTCTCGGTGGTCGCCGACGATCCCGACAATGTCGCCGCCCTGGCCGCGGCGGCCTCTCCCGATCATCCCCTGGAGGTGTTCGTCGACATCGACCCGGGCATCCGCCGCACGGGCGTGGCCTCCGACGAGGCCGCGGTGGCCCTCGCGCGCCAGATCGCCGACGCGCCCGCCCTGCGCTTCGGCGGCGTCCAGAAGTACTGCGGCCGCGAGCAGCACATCGAGGAGTTCGCCGCCCGGCGGGAGGCGATCCTCGCCCAGACGGAAGCCCTGAGGCGGACCATCGCCGCCCTGACCGAAGCCGGCCTTGCGCCGCCCGTGGTCACCGGCGGCGGCACGGGCACCCACCGCATCGACCTGGAGTTGGGCGTCTTCAACGAGCTGCAGGTCGGCTCCTACGTCTTCATGGACGACCAGTACCTGGCCTGCGGCCTGACGGAAGGCGAGGAGCCGCCCTATGAACGCAGCCTGTTCGTCGACGCCCGGGTGGTCAGCGCCAACCACGGACCGCTGGTCACGGTCGACGCGGGCTTCAAGGCCTTCTCCACCGACGCCGACCCGCCGGCGGTGCTGGACGGCGCGCCGGCCGGCGCCAAGTTCGCCTTCATGGGCGACGAACACGGGGCGGTGATCGCGCCGGGCGTCTCCGAGGGGCTGAAGGTCGGCGACCTGGTGCGGCTGGCCGTGCCCCACTGCGACCCGACCGTGAACCTCTATGACAGCTACCATGTGGTGCGCGGCGACACCGTGGTGGACATCTGGCCCGTCAGCGCCCGGGGCCGCAGCCGCTAGGCGATCAGCGGCGACGGGCGGCGCCCCTATGACGCGCCGCATCCGGCGCGAAAGGCGCTGAGCAGCGCCCAGCCCTCCGGCCATCCGCCAAGACCGCTGGCGGCGTTGATATGCCCAAGGGCGCCCAGTTCGACGAGGCCCGCGCCCCAGTCGGCCGCCAGCCGACGGATGGCCGGCGGCGCGCCGTAGGGATCGTCGGCGCTGGCCACGATCAGGGCGGGAAAGGGCAGGGCCGCGCGCGGCGCCGGGCGAAAGCTTTCGACCTCCCGCGGGAAGGCCGGCGAGGCCTCGTCCGGCGGCGCGACCAGGAAGGCGCCGCGCGCGCCGGTCGGGCGGCGGCGGGCCCAGTGTGCGACCAGAAGGCAGGCCAGGCTGTGGGCGACCAGCACCGGCGGTTCCTCCGCGGCGTCGACCGCGGCGTCCAGGGCCTCCAGCCAGTCCTCCAGGACCGGCGCATCCCAGGAAGACGGCGCAAAGCGGCGGGCTGCAGGCTCCCGGGCCTCCCAGTGGCTGTGCCAGTGCCGGCGGCCCGAGCCGCCCAGCCCGGGCAACATGATCAGCGCCCCCATCGTCCCTCCTTCGGTCTTGCGTCGGCGAAGGCTAGGATCGGACGCGCCAGGGACGACCGCCATGGCAAGTCATCGACGGGAGGGCCTTATGGCCGATGATTTCAAGGTGAAGGAGCCGAGGAGCCGTGCAGCTGAAGTCGACGGCGCCGACCTCGCGATCCTGGAGGCGCTGCAGGACAACGCCCGCCTGCCGCTGGCGGCGCTCGCCCGCCAGATCGGCATGTCCCAGCCGGCCGTCTCGGAGCGCGTGAAGCGGCTGGAGGAGCGGGGCGTCATCACCGGCTATGGGGCGCGGATCGACGCCGCCCGGCTCGGCCTGCCGATGATGGCCATCATCCGGCTGAGGACGACGCACGAGCACATCCGGCCCGCGCTGGAGCGTTTCGCCGCCATGCCCGAAGTGGTGGAAGTCCACCGACTGACCGGCGAGGACTGCTTCCTCCTGAAGGTTCTGGTTCCGACCCCGGCCGATCTGGAGACCATCGTCGACGGGGTCGCCCGCTTCGGCGCCGTTACGACCTCGCTGGTCCTGCGCAGCGAAGCGGCCAAGCCGATCGGGCGCGACCTGCTGCGCAAGGCGCGCGGCTAGTAGGACGCCTCCCGTCGGCCGCTCAGGACCACCCGGGTGCCGCGATCCAGCCGCTCGGTGACTACCTGCGCTCCGGCCCGCTCGGCGAAGGCGACGATGAGGCTCGAGCCCAGGCCCGTGCTCGTGGCGGGCGGCGGCGCGCCGCCGCGGCCGTCGTCGGCGACGCACAGACGCCAGTCCGCCCCCTCGGCGTGGAACGCCACGGTGATCGCGCCGCGCTCGTCGGGTCCGAAGGCGTGCTTGGCGGCGTTCGTGACCGCCTCGTTCAGCACCAGGCCGATGGAGACCGCCTTGTCGCGCGGAAGCATGATGTCGTCGGCGTCCAGGCGCAGTTCGATCCGCTCGGGCAGGAAGAGGGCGTCGACGATGTTGCGCGTCAGCGTCCGCAGGTACTCGCCCATGGCCACGTCGTGCAGCCGCCCGCCGTCCTCGTAGAGCGCCTGGTGGGCGGCGGTGAAGCTGTGGATCCGGGCGGCGGCCGCGGCCAGGGCCTCGCGCGCCTCCTCCGAGGGCTGCCGACGGCGCTGCAGTTCCAGCAGGCTGCCGACGATCATGAAGTTGTTCTTCATGCGGTGGTCGATTTCGCGCAGCAGCAGGTCTCGGAGCGCGATCTCCGCGTCGCGCTGGCTGGCGGCCCGGCGCACCGCGCCCCGGAACACCTCGGCGAAGAGCAGGATGACCAGGGCCGAACAGGCGTTCACCACCGTCCGGGCCGCATCGCCGGCGACCGCGAAGCGGAAGGAGTGCGGGTCCGGCAGGACGAAGTACCAGGCGAACAGGAAGGCGGTGACGAAGGTCGCCAGTCCCGCCCGCCACCGGCCGAAGAGGGTGGAGATCAGCACGGCCGGATAGATCAGGGAGAAGGGGCCGGCCGTCGGCGCGACGACGTCGATGGCCAACCGCACGGCGATCATGCCGACCGTGCAGGAGAGCCCGAACAGGAGTTCCACCAGGAGCGGCGGCAGCCGGCGGCGCCAGGCCTCCACCACGTCGATCTCACCGAACCGCAGCAGCCACTCGCGCAAGGACGGCGCCCCCGAAACGCGCCCGCACGCCGGGCGCGGAGGCGCGCGTCATCGGGGGCCGGATGAAGATGCACAAGCTGCGGCGTCTGTCCACTTCCGCCGAATAATCAGCCGGATAGCCGGTGATGCTGTGTCGGATTCCCGACTTGGCCTCCGACCCCCGTTCCCGCCGCGCGGCGAGCGCGCTAGCTTCCCGCCATGACTCGATCGCCCCATGTCCTCTACGGCCTGCCCCACTCCCTCTATACCGGCCCCGCGCGGGCCTACCTGCGCAAGCAGGGGATCGCCTATGTGGAGCGCACGCCGCGCAGCGAGCCCTTCGCCCGGGACATTCTGCCGGTCATCGGCCGCTCGATCATCCCGGTCATGGTCACGCCCGAGGGCGAGATCGTGCAGGACAGCGTCGACATCATCGATCATTTCGAGGCGAACGGCGCCGCGTCCTTGAGCGCCTATCCGCCGGGGCCGCGGCAGACATTCGTCGCGCTTCTGCTGCAGCTCTACGGCAACCAGGGCCTGCTGCGGGCGGCCATGCACTACCGCTGGACCTATTACGACCAGCAGGCGCGCTTCCTGGACCACGCCTTCGCCGCCGGAGCGCCGCTGGAGGCCGTGCAGAACGTCATGCGCCGCATGCAGTCCTACCTGCCGGGCCTCGGTGTGACGCCGGAGACCATTCCCCTGATCGAGCAGGGGTTCGAGGATCTGCTCGACATCCTCGACGCCCATTTCTCGGTCCACCCGTACCTGCTGGGCGCCATCCCCAGCCTCGGCGACTACGGCCTCCTGGGTCCGCTCTTCGCCCATCTCGGGCGCGATCCGGTTCCGGCCGACATCATGAAGCGCCGTGCGCCGGCGGTCTTCCGCTGGGTGGAGCGGATGAACGCGCCCGATCTCGACATCACGGACCTGCCCGACGCGGCGGGCTGGGTGGAGGACGACGGCGTGCCGGAGACCCTGGAGCCGCTGATCGCCCACATGGGGCAGGAGATGGGCCCCGAACTGGCCGACAAGGTCGCCTTCCTCGCCGAGCACGTCCGTAAGATCGCCCCGAAGGACGGCGATCCGGTCAGCGCCAAGCCGCACCAGCGCACCATCGGGACCACGCCCAGCACCTATCGCGGGGTCGCCGCCGAGGTCGGCGTCCAGCCCTACCTGCTCTATCTGGTCGGGCGTGTGCGGCGGCAGTTGCAGTCGATGAGCGGCGACGACCGCGCCTGGGCGCTCGACCTGCTCGGCCGCCACGGCCTGCGCGCCGCCTTCGACGGCGAACTGGGCGTGGCCGTGGATCGCCGCAACCACATCGAGGTGTGGGCGGCCGCATAGGAACGCGGCCGTCGCGCCAGACCGCCGGGGCCGGTTCTCCGTCACGGCCGGACCTGATCGGACCTTCCATGAAAGCAGCGGTCGACGCGGCGTTCTTGGCCCCCCAGACGCGAGGGGACGAGAAGCGGTTCGCCCGCCTCAGATCAGGTTAGCGCGCCATCCAGGGCTTGGACCGGGCGCCCGGTCCGCCCTCGGGCTTGCGCCCCTTGGCCGCGGGCGGCGCCGGGCGAGCGGCCTGGGCGGCCTTCTTCAGGCGCAGGGCCCGTTCCATCGGGCTTTCCGGTCGCTTGTCGTCGCTCATCTGCTCAGCCCTTGCCGAGGTCGGGGCGCGAGGCGAGGAAGGCTTCCCGTTCGGCCGCCGTCAGCACCTTGGCGGTCTTGCGGCGGGAGACCTTCGGAGTCGGGCGCGCATAGGTCTCCGGGGCCGCGGCGGGTTTGAGGTCGGCGAGGCTCTTCAAGGGCGGTTTCATGGGGCTTCCCGCTGGCGGCCCGCGCTTCGGGACCGAGCCCTTATGCCACATCCCCCGGATTCGCGCCCCTGCGACGGGGGGCCTCAGGCCGTCCGGCGCCGGCGCTGGTTGAAGAGATAGACGGCGATGACGCCCGTGGCCACGAAGCCGATCAGCAGGGTGGAGATGGCGTTGATCTCCGGGCTGACGCCCAGGCGGACGGCGCTGTAGATCCGCATGGGCAGGGTTGTCGCCCCGGGCCCGGAGGTGAAGCTCGCGATCACCAGGTCGTCCAGGGAGAGGGTGAAGGCCAGCATCCAGGCCGCCGCCACCGCCGGCGCGATGTTCGGCAGTGTGACGAGGACGAAGGCCTTCCACGGCGGCGCGCCGAGGTCGCGCGCGGCGTCCTCCAGCGCCTCGTCGAAGGTGACCAGCCGGGCCTGAACCACGACCGTCGCATAGCAGAGGGTCAGGGTCGTGTGCGCGATCATCACCGTCCAGAAGCCGCGCGGCAGGCCGACGGCCACGAACAGCAGGAGGAGCGACAGGCCGAGGATCACCTCGGGCATGACCAGCGGCGCATAGGTCATGCTGGAGAAGAGGGTGCGGCCTCGGAAACGTCCCGCCCGAACCATGCCCAGGGCCGCGAGCGTGCCGAGCACCGTGGCCATGGTCGCCGAGGCGAAGGCGACCCGCACGGTCACCCAGACCGCGTCCAGAAGCTGCTCGTTCTGGAAGAGCGCCGCATACCACCGCGTGGAGAAGCCGCCCCACACGGTCACCAGCCGGCTGGCGTTGAACGAGTAGACCACCAGCAGGACGATGGGCAGGTAGAGGAAGGCCAGGCCGGCGACGATGGCGGCGATGTTGAAGGCGGTGGGGCCCTTCCGCATCAGCGCGTCTCCATCATCTTGGTCTGCTGGTGCTGGAAGAGGACGATGGGCAGGACGAGCGTGGCCAGCAGCACGATGGCCACGGCGCTGGCCGTCGGCCAGTCGCGGTTGGCGAAGAACTCGGTCCAGATCGTCTTGCCCAGCATCAGCGTGCCCGAACCCCCCAGCAGGTCGGGGATGACGAACTCGCCCACCATGGGGATGAAGCAGAGCAGGGAGCCGGCCAGGACGCCCGGCAGGGAGAGGGGGAAGGTCACGCGCCAGAAGGCCTGGATCGGTGTGCAGCCGAGATCGCCGGCCGCCTCCAGGAGGCTCGCATCCTGCCGCTCCAGCACCGCATAGAGCGGCAGGACCATGAAGGGCAGATAGGCGTAGACCAGGCCCAGATAGACCGCTCCGTCGGTGTTCAGGAGGTTCACCGCCGGCAGGCCGATGGCCGCCAGCGCGGCGTTCAGCAGCCCCTCGGGCTTGAGGATGGCGATCCAGGCGTAGACCCGGATGAGGAAGCTCGTCCAGAAGGGCAGGATCACCGCCATCAGCAGGGCCTGCCGCACCGAGGGCGGACACCGGGCCATGCCGTAGGCCAGCGGATAGCCGACCAGCAGCAGGATCAGCGTCGAGACCGCGGCGAACTTCAGGCTGGAAAGGTAGGCCGCCACATAAAGGCCGTCGTGGCCCATCCGCGCATAGGCTTCGAAATCGAGCCCGCGCACGAAGGCGACGAGGCCGGCGAGCCCGGCGCTCCAGTCGATCTTGGGCGCATAGGGCGGAATGGCCAGCACCACGTCCGACAGGGACAGCTTGGCCACCAGGACGAAGGGGATCAGGAAGAAGAGGGCGAGCCACAGAAAGGGCGGCAGGGCTGCGCGCGCCTCCCAGGTGGGCGGCACACGCGGCCGGCCGAGCCGCATCCACGGTCGGCGCACCCGCGGGCTGTCGCGCCCTGCCTTCACTTCGTCAGGACCACGGCGGAGTCGGGCGCGAAGGTGAGCCAGACCTGGTCGTCCCAGTCCACCGGACGCTCGACCACCCGCGAGGCGTTGGCGCGCGCGGCGCGGATGGTCCGTCCGCCGGGAAGCTCGACCAGATAGGTGGTCCAGTCGCCCAGATATCCGATGTCGGCGACCTTGCCCTCGATGCGGTTCGGACCCGGCGGCGGGGGATCGAGGTGGACCAGCATCTTTTCCGGCCGGACGGCGAGCCAGGCCGTGGAGCCGGGGGGAACCTCGGCCTCCTCTATGGCCTCCAGACCGCTCGGCGCCTCGGGACTGGTCAGTCGGATGATGGCGCCGTCGTCCTCCGTCACATGCGCCTCGAACAGGTTCACGTCGCCGATGAAGTCGGCCACGTAGCGCGAGTTCGGCGCCTCGTAGATGTCCGCCGGCCGCCCGATCTGGACGAGTTGGCCCGCCCGCATCACGGCGATGCGGTCGGCGGTGATCATCGCCTCCTCCTGGTCGTGGGTGACGATCAGGAAGGTCATGCCGAGCCGCTGCTGGAGGGCCATCAGCTCGAACTGCGTCTCTTCGCGCAGCTTGCGGTCCAGCGCGCCCAGCGGCTCGTCGAGCAGCAGCATCTTCGGGTTCGGCGCGATGGCCCGCGCCAGCGCCACCCGCTGCCGCTGCCCGCCGGAGAGCTGGTCGGGCTTGCGATGGGCCAGCCCCTCCAGGCGGACCAGGGCCAGCATCTCATCGACGCGGGCGGCGACCTCGCCCTTGGGCTTCTTCTGCTGCTTCAGGCCAAAGGCGATGTTCTGCGCCACGGTCAGGTGCGGAAACAGCGCGTAGGACTGGAACATCATGTTGACCGGCCGCAGGTGCGGCGGCCGCCCGGCCAGGTCCTGGCCGCCGAGCGTGATGCGTCCGCCATCGGGCGTCTCGAAGCCCGCCAGCATGCGCATCAGGGTCGTCTTGCCGCAGCCCGAGGGGCCGAGCAGGGCGAAGAACTCGCCCTCGTAGATGTCCAGCGACACCGCATCGACGGCCACGTCGTCGCCGAACCGCTTGGTCACGTTCTCGAACCGCACCAGCGGCGCAGCCGAGGGATCCGCCCAGGGGGCGAAGCTCGACCGCACCGCGCCGATGTTGAGCCGCGGCTTTGCGCTCACCGGTCGAACCTCGCCCGCCTTCCGGTCGTCACTGACCGGTCTGGACGCGGGTCCAGAGCCGGTTCACCTCGCGGACCAGTTCCTGGCCCTTGGCGGTGGTGACGAACAGCCGCTCGAAGACGGCGGGGGTGGGATAGATGCGCGGATCGTCGCGGATCTCGGCGTCCACCAGCTCGGTCGCCGCGGCGTTGGCGTTGGCGTAGGCGGTGTAGTTGGAGGCCTTGGCGATGACGTCGGGGCGCAGCATGTAGTCGAGGAAGGCGTAGGCCGCCTCGGTGTTCGGCGCATCGGCGGGAATGGCGAAGACGTCGAACCAGACCTGGCTGCCCTCCTGCGGGATGACATAGTCCACCTCGACGCCCGCGCCGGCCTCGGCGGCCCGGTCGGCGGCCTGGAAGATGTCGCCGGAGTAGCCGATGGCCACGCAGATGTCGCCGTTGGCCAGGGCGTTCACATATTCCGAGGAGTGGAACTTCCGCACATAGGGGCGGACCTCCATCAGCATCTCGGTGGCGGCCTCGTAGTCGGCCACGGTCGTGGAGTTCGGGTCCTTGCCGATATAGTTGAGGGCGACCGCGTACATGTCCTCCGAGGCGTCGAGGAAATAGACGCCGCAATCCTGCAGCTTGGCCATGTTCTCCGGTTCGAAGACCGAGGCCCAGGAGTCCATCTCAACGCCGGCCTCGGCGACCTTGGCCGGGTTGTAGCCGATGCCGATGGTGCCCCACATGTAGGGGATGGTGTAGCGCGCGCCCGGATCGAAGGGCTCCATGTAGCGCATGATCTGCGGCCACAGATTGCCGAGGTTCGAGAGCTTCGACTTGTCCAGCGGCTGGATGGCGCCGGCCTCGATATAGCGCGGAATGTTGTGGTTGGAGGGCGTGACCACGTCGTAGCCGATGCCGCCCTGCAGCATCTTGGTTTCCAGCACCTCGTTCGAATCGAAGGTGTCGTAGACCACCTCGACGCCGGTCTCGGTGGTGAACGCCTCGAGCAGCTCCGGATCGATATAGTCCGACCAGTTGTAGATCCGCACCGTCTGCGAATCCGCCCCGCCGCCCTGGCCGCAGGCCGCCAGACCCAGCAGCGCGATGGCGCTGACCGCAGCCGTCGCGGTCTTCGAAACCCAACCCCGCATGGTGACTCTCCCTCTCAAGCCCAGGGGCTGCTTATAAAGCCCATGGCGCGGGGGTTAAGACCCCAATCGGCGCCGATTGCTTCCGGAGCCCCAGATGCCGCCGACCTTGGCGCTCGCCGCACCCGTCCTTCTGCTGGTGCTTTCCAACATCTTCATGACGTTCGCCTGGTACGGCCACCTGAAGGTGGAGCACCGGCCGCTCTGGATCATCGTCCTGGTCAGCTGGGGCATCGCCTTCTTCGAGTACTGCCTGGCGGTGCCCGCCAACCGCATCGGCCGGGCGGTCTATTCGCCGGCCGAGCTGAAGACGATGCAGGAGGTGATCACGCTCGTCGTCTTCGCGGCGTTTTCGGTCCTCTATCTGGGGGAGAGGCTCACCTGGAACCATGCGATCGGCTTCGTCCTGATCGCGGCGGGGGCGCTGTTCATCTTCAAGGGGCCTTTGCCGACCTGAGCGTCCGCGCCTTTTGGCAAGCCCGCGCCGGCGCCATATAAGCGCGCCCTCACCTGAACCGAGCCGCGAGCCGCCAGCCCCATGTCCCGCATCCTCATCACCTCGGCCTTGCCCTACATCAACGGGATCAAGCACCTGGGGACGCTGGCGGGCTCCATGCTGCCCGCCGACGTGTTCGCCCGCTTCCAGCGCGCGCGGGGACGGGAGACGCTCTACATCTGCGCCACCGACGAGCACGGCACGCCGACAGAACTGGCCGCGGCAGAGGCGGGCGTCGATCCCGCCACCTTCTGCGCCCAGCAGCACGACATCCAGGCCGACCTCGGCCGCCGCTTCGGCCTGTCGTGGGACCATTTCGGCCGCTCGTCCTCGCCGCAGAATCGAAAGCTCACCCAACGCCTGGCGCAGACCCTGTGGGAGCAGGGCTTCATTGAGGAGCGGGTGACGCAGCAGGTCTATTCCAACGCCGACAGGCGCTTCCTCCCCGACCGTTATGTGATCGGGACCTGCCCGCACTGCGGCTACGAGGCCGCCCGCGGCGATCAGTGCGAGAATTGCACCCGCGTGCTCGACCCGGCCGACCTTATCCGCCCGCGATCGGCGGTGTCGCGATCCGAGGACATCGAGATCCGCCCGTCGAAGCACCTTTTCCTGCGCCAGAGCCTGTTCTCCGACAAGCTGCGCGCCTGGATCGACGGCAAGAAGGGCGACTGGCCGCTGCTCGTCACCTCCATCGCCCTCAAATGGCTGGACGAAGGACTTCAGGACCGCGGCATCACCCGCGACCTGGAGTGGGGCGTGCCGGTCAACGCCGCCGACTGGGGCGGCAATCCCGAGGGCGTGAAGCCGGACGTCGAAGGGCTGGCGGGCAAGGTCTTCTATGTCTGGTTCGACGCGCCCATCGAATACATCGGCGCGACCTGGGAGTGGGCCGACGCGAAGGCGGCCGCCGAAGGACGCGGTGAAGCCGACGAGGCCGAGTGGGAGCGCTGGTGGCGCGAACCCGCCGCTTCCGACGTCACCTATGTGGAGTTCATGGGCAAGGACAACGTGCCCTTCCACACGGTCGGCTTCCCCTGCACGCTGATGGGCGCAAACGAGACCCGTGGCCCGGACGGCGTCTGGCGGCCGGCGACCAATGCGCCCTGGAAGCTGGTCGACCGGCTGAAGGGCTTCAACTGGCTCGACTATTACGGCGGCAAGTTCTCCACCTCGCAGAAGCGCGGGGTCTTCATGGACCATGCGCTGGAGTTGCTCCCGGCCGACTACTGGCGCTGGTGGGTCATCGCCAACACCCCGGAAGGCTCCGATGCGACCTTCACCTGGGAACAGTTCCAGGCGCAGGTGAACGCCGATCTGGCCGACGTGCTGGGCAACTTCGTCAACCGCATCCTCAAGTTCACGGAGAGCCGCTTCGACGGCGTCGTGCCCGAGGGCGGCGAGCCCGGCGAACTGGAGACGAAACTGGCCGCCGACGTGGCCGCCAAGCTCGCCGAACTGACCGAGCTGATGGAAGCCATGGAGATGCGCAAGTCGGCCCAGGCCCTGCGCCAGCTCTGGGTGCTTGGGAACCAGTATCTGACCGAGGCGGCGCCCTGGACGGCGATCAAGACCGACCGCGACCGGGCGGCCGTGGCGGTCCGGACGGGCCTCAACCTGGTCGCCCTGTTCGCCAAGGTGTCGGAGCCCTTCATTCCCTTCGCCTGCGAGAAGATCGCCGCCGGCGTCGGCGAGGCCTATCCGGGCCGCTGGCCGGAGGGGACGGACGGGCTCGCCGCCGTCGAGCCCGGCCGGAAGGTCGCCGCGCCCGAGGTGCTGTTCCGCAAGATCGAGGACGCTCAGGTCGCCGAATGGCGCGAGCGCTTCGGCGGGGCGGAGGAGACGGCGCCCTAGGGCCGCGCCGCCAGCCAGTCGGCGAGGTTCGCTGCGGCCGCGCGCCCGGTGGCGAAGCTCGCCTGCAGCAGGTAGCCGCCGGTCGGGGCCTCCCAGTCCAGCATCTCGCCGGCGGCGAAGACGCCCGGGCGCGCCTTGAGCATCCAGCGGTCGTCCAGGCTGTCGAAGGTCAGGCCGCCGGCGCTCGATATGGCGCGCGCCAGACCGGCGTGGCCGGTAAGGGTGAGCGGCAGGGCCTTGAGGCTCGCCGCCAGGGCGGAAGGCTCCCGCGGCAGGTCGCCGCCGAAGGCCTCGCGCAGCAGTCCGATTTCGACGGGGCTCAGCCGCAGCGCCTTGCGCAGCCGGTTGCTCAGGCTGTCGCCGGGTCGGGCGCGCTCCAGGCGGGCGGCCAGCGCCTGGAGCGGCTGGTCCGGGCGCAGGTCGAGGCTCAGACGGGCCTCGCCCCGGGCGGCGATCGCGTCGCGCAATCGGCGCGAGAGGGCGTAGACTGCGCCGCCCTCCAGCCCGTAGGCGGCGATCAGAGCCTCTCCGCGGACCGTCTGGCCGTCGAAGGCGAGGGCGACGGCCTTCAGCGGCTGGCCGGCGAAGCGTGCGGCGAAGTCGGCGCTCCAGCGGACGTGGACGCCCATATTGGCCGGCGCGAAGTCGGCCACCTCGGCCCCGACGCCGCGCAGGACGGCCGCCCACCCGCCGTCGGCGCCCAGACGCGGCCAGCTTGCCCCGCCCAGGGCGAGCAGGACGGCGTCATGTTCTGCGGAGATCTCGCCTTGCGGAGTGTCGAAGCGCAGCGCGCCGGCGGGATCCCACCCGGTCCAGGCGTGCCGCAGCGCAAAGCGGACGCCGGCGGCCTCCAGCCGCGCGATCCAGGCGCGCAGCAGGGGCGAGGCCTTCATGGCGCGGGGAAAGACCCGGCCGCTGGTGCCGATGAAGGTCTCTTGGCCCAGCTCGGCCGACCAGGCGCGCAAGGCTTCCGGCGGGAAGGCCGCGATGGCGCCCGCCAGACGCTCGCGCGCCTCGCCGTAGCGCTCCAGGAAGCCGGGCAGGGGCTCCCCATGGGTGAGGTTCAGTCCGCCGCGGCCGGCCATCAGCAGGCGGCGGGCGAGACTCGGCATCTTCTCGTACACGGTGACGGCGAGCCCGCGCCCGGCCAGCACGTCGGCGGCCATGAGCCCGGCGGGACCTCCGCCGATGACGGCCACGCGCCGCGCTCCGGTCGGCACGCTCAGAACCAGGTCAGCTCGGTGCGCTGACCGCCGATCTCAACGCCCTTCAGACGCGCGCGGCCGTCCGCGCCGACGGAGACGATGGCGAAGGCCTCGGGCCCGTCGCGGCCGGCGTCCCGCAGCGCCGTCTCGATGGCCAGCGCCTCGTCCTGGTCGGCGTAGAAGCGGTCGATGCCGATGTCGAGGGTGACGACGGGCTGGCTCTCCGGTGCGGGCGGCGGTTCGGCCTCGGGGCCGGTCGCCACCGGACCGCGGTCGGGCGGAAGGGTGAAATCGTTGCAGTAGGCCGAGCCGCGCACCGCCAGCGGCCCGAGCGCCAGCGCCGCCTCGCGGGTCGTCGCGCCGCCGGCCACGCTGTGATGGTCGCCGCGGGGGCTGAGCGCGATCCACTCCACGGCCCCGGTCAGGCCTGGCGAACAGGCGGCGCCCTCCGCGCCGGTCTCGGTGAGGCGCAGGGCGGCGTAGTGGCCGCTGAGCAGGCTGCGCGGGTCGACGGCCTCCATGGCCAGCCGCACCTCCTGACCTGCGGCGCGGGCGCGATCCTCGCGCACGACCAGGCCGACCAGGGCGGCGCCGAGGACGAGTCCCGCCAGGGCGATGCGGACGGGCAGGGCGCGGGGCGCGGTCATGCGGCGGCCCTCCGTCGACGCAGCAGGCCGCCGGCGATGAGGGCGGCGACGGAGCAGCCGGCGAAGACGCCCGCCGCCGTCATCAGGCCCAGGCCGAGGTCGAACAGGATGGCGCTGACCGCGGCGATGCCGCCGATGACGCCGGCCGCGGTCACCGCCCCGGCGCGGTCGTGCAGGCCGAGCGCCACGGCGCCGCAGGCGAGCGCCAGCCAGGCGAGCCGGTGGCCGAGGCCGAGGGTGGTCTCGGACAGGTCGACGCCGGAGACCGCAAATGCGGCCAGGGCGCCGACGACGGCCCAGGCGTAGAGCACGCCGGCGGCGCGCATTTCGCGCTCGTTGGCCAGCCGCGTCAGGACCGCGACCATGGCGAAGGCGAGGCTGAGCGCCAGGAAGAGCTCGTTCTTCGGGTCGGGGGTGGCGAAGAGCCAGCCCGCCACCAGGGCCGGACCGGCGATATGGGCGAGCGGCGCGGCGCGCCAGAAGAGGGCGAGGCCCGCCGCGAGCGGCGCGGCGAAGGCCAGCCACCGCAGCTCACCGCTGAACAGGCTGGCCGGGCCGTTCACGTCGCCCAGGGCGATCAGGGCCACGGACGCCACAGCGGCGAAGACCGACCGGCCCGAGAGGGCCAGCACGGCGGCGGCGACGCCGGAGCCGTAGAGGGCGGCCTGGGGATCGCCGGCGATGTCGAAGATCTGTCCCGTCAGGCCGATGGCGCCGGCGTACAGCAGGCTGGCCACGCCCAGCAGGGCGTCGCGGGTCAGGGGCCGGCGCCGCGCCGCGGCCCAGGCGCCGGCGAGCGTCACGCCCAGGAAGACCGCCAGCACGAGGGCGAACCGGGCGAGGCGCGGGATGGCGTCCCAGTTGGCGGCGATGAAGGCGATGGCCGCCAGCCCCGCCAGCAGCGCGCCCATGATGGCCAGGGCCGCCCCGGCGTCGAGGCGGCGGGAATCGGCGACGCTCGCCAGGATCGGCTCACGCGAGGCGGCCGGGACCAGACCCTCGGCGATCCAGCGGTCGAGATCGCCCCGCAGTCGCGCCTTATAGCCCGCCATCCCGGCTTCTCCCCCGCGGCCCGGCCGCTAGTGCAGCCGGTGCTCCGCGGCCTCCTCGGGCCCGATGTCCAGCGGATCCGGCATCAGGGCGTTGTAGGACGGCGTCGCGTCCAGCTTCACGACGGCGTTGCGGTGGCCTTCCCAGATCATGCTGAGGGCCACGTACACCACCACGGCAAGGCCGACATAGCCGATCCAGCGGTGCTTGTGCAGCAGGCGGGCGATGTAGGTGGCCGCCACGCCCATCAGGGCGATGGAGAGTATGAGGCCGAACACCAGGATCACCGGGTGCTCGCGGGCCGCGCCGGCGACCGCCAGCACGTTGTCCAGCGACATGGAGAGGTCGGCGATCAGGATCTGGACGAAAGCCTGACGGAAGGTCTTGGTCGGCCGCGCGCTGGGCTCGGTGGTCGGATCGCCGTCGAGCACGGCTTCCGCGTCGGCCTCGTCGTGGACGGCCTGCTCGCGCAACTCCTTCCACATCTTCCAGCAGACCCACAGCAGCAGGAAGCCGCCGGCCAGCAGCAGGCCGATGACGCCCAGGAGCTGGGTGGTGATCAGCGCAAAGCCGATGCGCATCGTCACCGCGGCGATCAGGCCGTAGAGGATGGCCTTCTTGCGCTGTTCGGCGGGCAGGGCGCCGGCGGCGAGACCGACGGCGACCGCATTGTCGCCCGCCAGGACGACGTCGATCAGGAGGACCTGAAAAAGGGCGGAAAGGGCGGGGCCGCTCTCGGCGATCAATGATTCAAACATCGGCCCTCAATGCGACAGCCGTCAGGCCGCCGCAACGCCTATTGTGCCGCCGCAAGCCCTCAGGCGGGCTCATGCTCCGCCTGTTCCGATTCGGCCGTCTCCGAACGCTCGGCCTCCTCGCGTTCCTCGCTCGAATCGTGGGCGTGGGCCACGGCGGCCCCCGCCGCGGCGCCCACGGCGGCGGCTGCGAGCGGGGCGGCGAGGGAGGCGCCGCGGTCGCCGTCCTCAGAGGCCTCCTCCTCGCCGGCGCCGTAGCCGAAGGTGCGGAAGCGACGGCGGCGGGCGTCCTCGCGGCGGCGGGCCGCGGCGTTGCGGGAAATGGCCGCCAGGATCAGCACGGCCGCCACCACGGCGATGGCCAGCAGGACGGTGCGCCCGGAGATGCCGGAGCGGGCCTCCTGCGCCGCCTCGGCCGCATCGGCGGCGGCGGTTTCGGCGACCTCGGCGGCCTCTCCCGCCGTTTCGGCCGCCTGCTCGGCCGCGCGCTCGGCGGCCTGTTCGGCCTCGGCGGAGTCCTCGCGGTCCCAGAACTTGAAGCGCTCGAGGAAGCTGAGGAAGCCGCCGCCGGACCGGCCCTCCGCCTCGGCGGACGGAGCGGCGGACGCATCGGGCGCGCCGGCCAGCTGCGGCGCGGGCGCCGACTGGATCGGGGCCGTGGGCTTGGGGGCCGGCGCGGGAGCCGCCTGCTGGGCCGTCTTGGGCGCGGGCGCCGGCTTGACGGCCGGGGCCGGGGCTGCGCGCTCGGTCACGGGCGGCGTCTTCGCCACGTCCGACGAGGTCACGCGAGGCCGCGCCGGGGCCTCGGCATAGGCGCGCGGGGCGGCCGCGCGGGCCCGCGGCGCGCCATAGACCTCGGCGCGCTCGGCGGGCGCCATGTCCTCAGGGTTGGCGATCGGACGCATGGTGGTGACCAGCACGCCGTCGCCCCGTCGGAAGGTGATCACGCCGTCCTGCGAGCCGGCGGCGGGCAGGGGCTGGCCGTGCACGGGGGCGGGAGGTCCGCCGGCCAGGCCGGTGTGGTCGGTCTGGGGCTGCGGTCGTCCGCCCATCAGCGGCGGCGGCGGCGGCTCGGCGTAATAGTCGGCGGTCTGGGTCTCCGGACCCTGCGGCGCGCTGCAGCCGGCCAGGGCCAGAAGAGCGGCGCAGGCCGTCAGGCCGAGTCCGCGGTGAATGTTCCAGGTCGCCATAAGAAGTCCCCCGCTTCCTAAGTCGTTCGCGCCGGCGACTGGGGCCGGCCCGTGAAGGTTAATCAAGAGATCACGACGCGGGCGTGAAATCAAAGTCGGGAATCGGCCTGCGTGAACGGCTTTCGCCTCAGGGGCGAGGACGCGCCGCCTCGTAAAGGGCGATCGCCGCGGCGGCGGACACATTGAGACTCTCAAATCCGCCGGGCATGGGAATCTTGGCCAGGACCTCGCAGTGCTCGGCGACGAGGCGGCGCAGCCCGGCGCCTTCGGAGCCCATCACGACGACCGTAGGCGAGCCGTCGAGGGCCTGATCCAGCGCGACGTCCGCCGAGCCGTCGAGCCCCAGGGCGCGCCAGCCCAGGTCGGCCAGCCGATCCAGGGCGCGTGAGAGATTGACCACCCGCGCCACCGGGATCTTGTCCACCGCGCCGACGGCCGCCTTGGCCAGGGCGCCGGTCAGCTGGGGCGCGTTGCGGTCCTGCAGGATCACGCCGACGCAGCCGAAGGCGGCGGCCGAACGCAGGATGGCGCCGACGTTCTGAGGGTCGGTGACCTGGTCCAGCATGACGAGCACGGCGCCCGGCCGCGCCTCGAACTCTTCCAGGGCGACCTCGGGCAGTTCGCCCGGACGGAGGGCCACGCCCTGGTGGACGGCGCCGGGCAGGAGCTGGTTCAGACGCGCCGACTCGACGGTCTCGATCCGGAGCGCGCCGCCGAATCGCGCCTTCAGCTCGGCGGTCCGGTCCGGCGTGGCCACCAGGCGTTCGGGGCGGCCGCGGCGGGGATTCTCCAGGGCGGCGGCGACGGCGTGCCACCCCCAGATCCACCCGCCCGGCAAGGCTTCGGGCCGCTTCTGCGGGGCCGTTGGCGGTCCCTGACGACGAGGTTTGCGGGGCGCGTTGCGTTCCCGGATCGACGACACTATAAGACGCCCTCCATTTTGAGGCCGGGACAGGTCTCCGCCCGTTCCGGGTGTTCGCGCCGCTCATAACAGAGGGCGCAACCTCGGGCGGAGGGAATTTGTTCAGGCGCTCAGAAAGGCACCGAGCGCGCGGGGGAATGTCCCGAGTGGCAAAGGGGGCGGACTGTAAATCCGCTGGCGTCAGCCTTCGTAGGTTCGAGTCCTACTTCCCCCACCACGCCTCGGTTCACAAAGGAGTATTGCGGCGCCCCCGCATCCTTCGGCGGGTATAGCACAATGGTAGTGCAGCAGCCTTCCAAGCTGAGGATGCGGGTTCGATTCCCGCTACCCGCTCCAACATTCATAGACACTTTCCGAGCGCCACGAAGCGCCTCGCCGGCAGGATCCTGATGGCTAAAGAGAAGTTCGAACGCACGAAGCCGCACTGCAACATCGGCACGATTGGTCACGTTGACCATGGCAAGACGACGCTGACGGCGGCGATCACGATGACGCTGGCCAAGACGGGCGGCGCGACGGCGAAGAAGTACG
The DNA here is from genome assembly GCF_013911965.1 of Phenylobacterium sp. Classification (GTDB taxonomy): domain Bacteria; phylum Pseudomonadota; class Alphaproteobacteria; order Caulobacterales; family Caulobacteraceae; genus Phenylobacterium. Next base: position 30,506 of record NZ_JACESE010000026.1, read on the forward strand.
ACGAGATTGACGCGGCTCCTGAGGAGAAGGCGCGTGGGATCACGATCAACACGGCGCACGTGGAGTACGAGACGGAGAAGCGTCACTACGCGCACGTCGACTGCCCTGGGCACGCCGACTATGTGAAGAACATGATCACGGGCGCGGCGCAGATGGACGGCGCGATCCTGGTGTGCTCGGCGGCCGATGGTCCGATGCCGCAGACGCGGGAGCACATTCTGCTGGCCCGTCAGGTTGGCGTTCCGGCGCTGGTGGTGTTCCTGAACAAGGTCGACATGGTCGACGACGCGGAGCTTCTGGACCTGGTGGAGATGGAGGTGCGCGAGCTGCTTTCGTCGTACCAGTTCCCGGGCGACGACATTCCGATCACCAAGGGCTCGGCGCTTGCGGCGGTGGAAGGGCGTGATCCGGAGATCGGCGAACAGGCGATCCTGGAGCTGATGCGGACGGTGGACGAGTACATCCCGCAGCCGGAGCGTCCGGTGGATCTGCCGTTCCTGATGCCGGTGGAAGACGTGTTCTCGATCTCGGGCCGCGGCACGGTGGTGACGGGCCGGATCGAGAAGGGCCTTGTGAAGGTCGGCGACGAAGTGGAGATCGTGGGCATCCGTCCGGTGCAGAAGACGACCTGCACGGGTGTGGAGATGTTCCGCAAGCTGCTGG
>NZ_JACESE010000027.1 GCF_013911965.1 Phenylobacterium sp.
GTCGTAGCGCGCCATCTCAAGCTCCTTTCGGAAGCCTTGAATCAGCGTCGCCCTCAACCAGCAAGCTTTATGGGTTCAGAACCTAGACCGGCGGCGGCGGGCCGCGGCCGCGCTCGGCCTGGCTCGTCCAGCGCTCCAGCAGGCGATGGGCCGTCTGCCGGCCGCCGATCCCGAAGGCGATGGCCGCGGCCACCGCCGCCGAGCCCAGGATCAGGCCGAAGGCCAGGATCACGATCTCGTCGGCGATGCCCATGAAACGCAGGCCCATGGCTGTGGCGAGCGCGATGGTCGCCCAGCGCACGATGGTGGAGGCGAAGCCGTCCGCCCCGCCGGTGGAGCGGTCGATCAGCCGGGCCAGGAAGTTGGCGATCATGACGCCGACGGTGATGATCACCGCGCCGAACAGCACCTGGCCGGCCAGGTAGAGGACGTCCTCCAGCATCTCGGCGATGGCCAGGAAGGACAGCAGACGTGCGGCCTCCACGGCGGAGAACAGCATGATGGCCACCAGCACCAGGCGCGCTGCGACCTTGGACGGGGTCAGCGCCGTCGCGGCCGGCGCCGCCGGGGCGGTGGGGTCGGCCGAGGCCTCGGCCACGGCCTGCTGGTCCACCGGCGCATCCGCCGGCGTGTCGACCACCGTCGGCGCCGAACCGGTCATCCACAGGCCCTGCAGACTGCGGTCGAAGCCGAAGGAGGGCAGGATCTGCTCCACCAGGCTCGCCACCCAGCGGCCGATCACATAGGCGATGGCCAGCACGATGACGGCGGCCAGCACGCGCGGAATGGCGTCCAGCACGACCGCCAGCACGGCCACCGCCGGCTCGGAGATGGCCGCGATGCCCAGCTGCTCCAGGGCGGCGATCGTCACCGGGATGATGATCAGCACGAAGACCAGAAGCCCCGCCGTGCGGCCGAGATTGGCCGCTCCGGTCAGGCGGCCGAGGCCCGCGCGGTCGAGCCAGTGGTCCACGCGGGCGGCGCTGAGGGCCGCCTCCACCACGCGCCGTGCGAGGGTGGCGACGACCAGCCCGACGAAGAAGATGACCGCCGCGCCGACGATGTTCGGCACATAGGACAGGACGCCCATGGTCAGGCTGTTCAGCGGCCCCACCACGCCCGTCAGCTGCAGCACGCTCAGCGCCGCAATGACTCCGATCAGCAGGACCAGCCAGTAGCCGAGCTGGCCGAGCTGATAGCCCAGCGTCTCCTTGGGCTGCCGGTCGCGATTGTGGCTGGCCGCGCCGGGGAACCGGTCAATCAGCCTGGCCATGCCCCACTGCACGCCCTTCGCGACGAAATGGGCCACGATGACGATCAGGGCCGCGGCGGCGACGCGCCAGGCCCAGTAGGCGACGGAGTCGCCGCTGTAGTCGAAGTTTTCCATGGATCTCCCCAGTCCTCCGGTTCAGCCACATGAACAACCGCGAACACGGCTCCGTTCCGAAGCGCGGCTTCCGCAAGGTCAGGGCGCCCTAGCGTCGCTCTTGACGCTCATCGGCTGCGCGGCTCATCAGAGGGCCGATGGCCGAAGCTCGCTCCACCGCCCCCGAATTCCCGCCCGCCTCGCCGCAGGACTGGCGCGCCCTCGTCGAAAAGACCCTGGGCGGAAAGCCGTTCGACTCCCTCAACACCGCCACGGCGGAGGGGCTGGCGATCGCGCCGCTCTATCCGCCGGCGATGAGCCCGGCGGCCGGCCTCTTCCGCCCGTTCGACGCCGAGCGGGCCTGGGACGTGCGCACCGTGGCGCGCCACCCCGACGCCGTCCGCGCCAGGGCCGACCTGCTGGCCGACCTCGAGGGCGGCGCGGCCTCGGTGCTGCTGAAGCTCGACCCGCAAGGCGCCGATGGCGTCGCCGTCGGTTCGGCCGAGGGGCTCGCCCAGCTCCTCGACGGCGTGGTGCTGGAGGCCGCTCCCGTTGCGCTCGACGCCGGCTTCCTGGGCGTCGCGGCCGCCGACTGGCTGAGCGCCGCGGCCAAAGCCTCGCCCGGCGCCCTGCTCGCCTTCCATCTCGACCCGTTGAGCACCTTCGCCCAGGCCGGCGAGAGCCCGGGCCCGATCGAGGCGCACCTCTTCGCCGCCGCCGGGGCCGCGGCCCGCCACGCCCAGACCTATCCCAGGGCCCAGCTCTTCCTCGCCTCCGGCCGCGTCGTCCACGAGGCCGGCGGCGGCGAGGCCCTGGAGATCGCCTTCGCCGCGGCCGCCGCGCTCGCCTACGCCAAGGCCATGGTCCGGGCCGGCATGGGGATGGAGGAGGCGTTTTCCCGCATCACGCTCGGGCTTTCCGCCGACGCCGACTACTTTCTGACCATCGCCAAGCTGCGCGCCGCCCGGCGCGTCTGGGCGCGGCTGACCGAGGCCTGCGGCGCCGCCGGGCCGGCGCGGATCGAGGCGCGCGCCTCGCGCCGCATGCTCACCCGCCGCGATCCCTGGACCAACATGCTACGCCTCACCGCGGCCGGCTTCGGGGCGGCGGTCGGCGGGGCCGATGCGGTGGCGCTGGGCTGCTTCACCGACGCGCTCGGCCTGCCCAGCCCGCTCGCCCGCCGCCAGAGCCGCAACACCCAGCTCGTCCTCATGGAAGAGGCCCATATCGGCCGCGTCGCCGATCCGGCCGCCGGCGCCGGCTATGTGGAGGCCATGACCGAGCAGTTCGCCCGGGCCGCCTGGAGCGCCTTCCAGATGATCGAGGGCCTCGGCGGCGTGATCTCCGCACTCACCGCCGGCCACGTCGCCGCGGAGGTGGAGACCGCCCGCCAGACCCGCGCCGCGGCCGGCGATCCGGCCATCGTCGGCGTCACCCGCTTCCCGCCGGCCACGGACGAGGCGGTGGAGGTCGAACATGCGACGGCCCAGGCCGTGGCTGCGCCCTCCCCGCGCCTGCCCGGCCCCGACGGCCGCTGCCCGCCGCTCGCCCCCATCCGGCTCGCCGAGCCCTTCGAGACGGAGGCCGCCCGATGAGCGCCTTCCCCGACTTCAGCCAGGTCCCCTTCGAAGACGTCGGCGCGGCGTCCGCGCCCGCCGGCGAGCCCTGGGCCACGCCCGAAGGCGTCGCCGTCAAGCCGGCCTATGGCCCGGGCGACCTCGAAGGCCTCGCGGCCCTGGACGGCTTCCCCGGCCTCGCGCCCTTCCTGCGCGGGCCCTATCCGACCATGTACGCCACCAATCCCTGGACGATCCGGCAGTATGCCGGCTTCTCCACGGCCGAGGATTCCAACGCCTTCTACCGCCGCAACCTGGCGGCCGGTCAGAAGGGCCTGTCGGTGGCCTTCGATCTCGCCACCCACCGGGGCTACGATTCCGACCATCCGCGCGTGGTCGGCGACGTCGGCATGGCCGGCGTGGCCATCGACTCCATCCTCGACATGCGCACCCTGTTCGACGGCATTCCGCTGGACGAGATGAGCGTGTCCATGACCATGAACGGCGCGGTGCTGCCGGTCATGGCCCTCTACATCGTGGCGGCCGAGGAACAGGGCGTGCCGCACGCCAAGCTGTCGGGCACGATCCAGAACGACATCCTCAAGGAGTTCCTGGTCCGGAACACCTACATCTACCCGCCCGCGCCTTCGATGCGGATCATTTCCGACATCTTTTCATATACTTCGGCGGAGATGCCGAGGTTCAACTCGATCTCCATCTCCGGCTATCACATCCAGGAGGCCGGGGCGACGCTGGACCTGGAGCTGGCCTACACCCTGGCCGACGGGATCGAATATGTCCGGGCCGGCGTGGCCGCGGGCATGAGCGTCGACAAGTTCGCCCCCCGCCTCTCCTTCTTCTGGAATGCGGGCATGAACGCCTTCATGGAGATCGCCAAGCAGCGCGCCGGCCGCCTGCTCTGGGCCGAGCTGATGAAGGCCGAGTTCGACCCGAAGGACCCCCGCTCGCTGTCCCTGCGGGCGCACACCCAGACCAGCGGCTGGAGCCTGGCGGCCCAGGACGTGTTCAACAATGTCGCCCGCACCTGCGTCGAGGCCATGGCCGCCACCGGCGGCCAGACCCAGAGCCTGCACACCAATTCGCTGGACGAGGCGCTCGCCCTGCCGACGGACTTCTCCGCCCGCATCGCCCGCAACACCCAGCTCTTCCTGCAGCTGGAGAGCGGCCAGACCCGCGTCATCGACCCCTGGGGCGGCTCCTACTATGTGGAGCGCCTGACCGCCGACCTCGCCGAACGGGCCCGCGCCCACATCGCCGAGGTCGAGGCCCTGGGCGGCATGGCCAAGGCGATCGAGGACGGCCTGCCCAAGCGCCGCATCGAGGAGGCCAGCGCCCGCACCCAGGCGCGCATCGACTCCGGCGTCCAGAGCGTCGTCGGCGTGAACCGCTATCGCTCGGCCACGCCCGACGAGATCCCGGTGCTGAAGGTGGACAACACCGCCGTGCGCCAGCGCCAGCTCGAAAAGCTCGAAAGGCTCCGCGCCGAGCGCGATCCCGCCGCGGTCGAAGCGGCGCTCACCGCCCTCACCAACGGCGCGGCCGGCAAGGGCAACCTGCTCGAGCTCTCCGTCGCCGCCGCCCGCGCCAAGGCCACGGTGGGGGAGATCAGCGACGCGCTGGAAAAGGTCTTCGGCCGCCACAAGGCCCGCGCCGACGCCGTCCGCGGCGTCTATCTGCGCGAGGCCGGCGAGACGCCCGCCGCCGCCCGCGCCCGGTCCATGGTCGAGGCCTTCGCCCAGGCCGACGGCCGCCGCCCCAAGGTGATGATCGCCAAGATGGGCCAGGACGGCCACGACCGCGGTCAGAAGGTGATCGCCTCCGGCTTCGCCGACCTGGGCTTCGAGGTCGACATCGGCGACCTCTTCCAGACGCCGGCCGAGGCCGCGGCCCAGGCGGTGGAGGGGAACGTCCATGTCGTCGGCGCCAGCTCGCTCGCCGCCGGCCACCTGACCCTGGTGCCCGAACTCAAGGCCGAACTCGCCCGCCTGGGCCGTCCCGACATTCTGGTGGTGGTGGGCGGCGTCATCCCGCCCGAGGACTTCCAGGCCCTGCGCGACATGGGCGTCGCCGCCATCTTCCCGCCGGGCACCGTCATCCCCGAAAGCGCGATCGAGGTCCTGGAGCGGATGAACGAGGAACTCGGCTACGCCCAGCTGAACGCGGCTCAGGGGTAGCGCTTCAAGCGCTCACACCGTCTCTGAGGCCCGGGTGAGGACGAAAGTTGACGGCGAGGCGGTCCGCTCCCACCGCCACTCGCCCGTTGCGCTGGGGAGTTCAAGCTCGGTGATGAACTCGCACGCCCGACCGTCGTAGCTCGTGATGTGGACGGACGCTCGGCCCACGCTGAACACCATAGGCTCGCCGAGATGGGTGAAGGGCTCCACTGGCACGATCGCCCACTGGACCAAGCCTCCTGGCCACTGGAGCCGATACGTGCTGTCAGGTCCCGTCGGGATCGCCTCAAACGCATCGGCGGTGGCGCGAAGCACGACCGTTTCCCAGATGGAGTCGGTGCAGTCGCCCGTCTCAGGGTTCCAGACGTCGCCGCCGACGAACCAATTGAAGAGGAAGAAGGCGTCTTCGCCGTCGGCGAGGCAAAGCAGGCTGGCCTGCCTGACGGTGTCCGTGCGCAGGTCCGCGCGAGCGGTTTGGCTAAGCTTCAGCTTGGCCCGAAAGCGCGGCTCACCGCCTGCGGCGGCCACGAACTCTCCGATCGAGACCTGGCGCAGTCGCAAGCTCATCGCTCCAGTTCCGGGACGCCGCGGCGCCGACTTCCCGCTAAAACCCCGCCAGCCGAGCCGCGAGGTCGAGGCCCAGGCGGGCGTCATAGGCCCGCCAGGCCAGGGTGACGAGCACGGCCCAAAGCACGCTGAAGAGCGAGCCGACCAGGAAGTATTCCGCGTTCAGCTTCTCCTCCAGGTCCTTGAAGCGGGCCACGCTCTTCAGCGCCACCACCGCGACCAGCACCTCCCAGGCCCCGACGACGAGGCCGCCGGCGATGGCCAGCCGTTCCAGGTGGCCGATCATCCGGCCCACGCGCGGCGCCGTCGCGGCCTCGGCGTCATCCGCCGCCGCACCGGCGCTGCGGGCGGCGCGCAGGCCGCTCCACCTCAGAAGAAGCTGGCACGCCAGGTTGCCGCCCCAGGTCAGCAGCAGGAGCGCGACGGCGGCGGCGGCCAGGCTGTGGAGCAGCGGTCCGCTCATGGCGTCGTCAGGCCCAGAACCTGGTCAAGGCGGCCGGTCATGGCCATGAGCGCCCCCCACTGGCGCTCGTAGAGGTCGTACCGACCGGCCCGCCGGATCTTGTAGAGGGTCTGGACGGACATCCCCAGCCGCGCGGCCAGCGGCGCGGCCGCCTCCGCCTGGGAGGCGAGGACGACCTGGCGCTGGCGATCGGTCCAGCCCGTCTCGATATCCGTGAGCCCCGCGCCCAGCGCGTCCATCAGTCCCTGGACGGCCGGATCCACGGGGATCTCGAAGCGGTAGGCGTTGGGGTCGCGCTTGTCCTCCAGCCGTCGACGGCTGGCGGCGAGGCCCTGGCCCATCATGTTCCAGGCCCGCGCCGGGTTGACCGGGGTCTCCAGGCGGACGGCGCCCAGGACGAAGCGGCAGGGTATGTCGTCGGCCAGCAGTCGCGCGCGCAGGCCGCGGATGAGCTGAAGCCCGCCTTGCAGCGTCGCCGCCACCCCCTGGAACTCGTCGCCGAGGGTGATCGTCAGCGGGGACATCACGCCTGCCCCGCCGCTGCGATTGGCCCAGTCGATGGCGGCGTTGAACCGTGCATGCAACGCGCGCACGGTGGTCGCGTCCTCGCTCGCGATCAGGTCGCCCATGACGACCGCGTGGGTGACTTCGTGAGCCGGGCTCAGGGAAAGTTCGGCGCAAGCCTTCATGGAGCTCACCCTAGCGAGGGATAGAGAGGCCTTGTAGCCCTCTAATGGGATAATTTGGAACACTATCCCGTTTTCGGGATAACAGGCTCCTACCGCACCCGCATCCCACGCCGTCCGGCTCGCGGCTTCTTCCTCCGGTCCCAGCTGTCGGGCAGGACCGAGGGGCCGTGGCGCTTTTCGATGTCCTTCTGCAGCGCCTTGGCCGCCATCAGGTGGCCGGGGAACAGAGTGTCCACCGCCCAGCCGGCGATGGGGACGGTGGAGCTGGCGGAGTCGGCCACCAGATAGGCCGCCATCCGGGCCAGGGTCGCGGCCGAAGCGCCGGCGCGCATCCCCTCGAACAGGAGGAGGCCGCCGGCCCCGACGCTGTAGACCGTGCCGGCCACGGGCACCCAGGCCAGAACGCCGTCCAGACCAAGCCCCAAGGGCCCGATCCCGATCACCCGGTCCGAGAGCCGCTTGATGCGTTCGGCCGAGCGCCAGGCGCGGTGCGCGCTATCCCTGCTTGCCATGCGCTCTCAACGCTCCGCCTGCGAACAAGCTCCGCCCTAGCCCAGGAATACGACCCGCCGGCGTTCCTTGCCCTCCTTGATGCGGGCCAGGATCTCCCGGTACTCGGGGCTGTTTGCGACATCCTTGCGCGAGCCCTCGAAGTAGATGGTCTCTTCCATATGCTTGAGCATCAGGTCGGCCGCCCACTTGTGACCGGAGAAGAGCACGTCGGCGAGCTTGCCGAGCCCGCCCGGCACCGGGGCGATGCCGATGGCCAGGTCGGCCAGAAGCACCATGGTCGCCTCCAGCAACACCATGGGCGCGCAGCGGGCGCGGAAGCCGTCCAGCAGCAGCACGACCCCCGCGCCGAAGCTGTAGAGGCCGCCGGCCCAGGGGATCCAGGTGAGCAGGCCGTCGAGGCCCACGCCCACGGGCCCGATCTTGATGACATTGTCCGACAGCCGCTTCGTCCGCTCGATGCTGGCGCGGATGTTGTGCAGCTCGATGTGCGATCGGGCGAGGATCATGCGGCGGCTCCGAAGGGTCGGGGCACTTTGGACCAAGCAGGCTTAACCTTGAAGCGGTTCGGCGACATTTCGCCCCTCGGCGTCGGCAAGGCGCAGCTTCCCTCGCGCCTGACGCGATTCCGCATCGCAGCCGTCGCAGATTAACCTTATGTCTAGGCCATGGCGCGCGAACCCGACATCCTGATCGTCACCACAGACTTCATCGAAGGACGCCCCGTCCGCCAGCATCTGGGCATGGTTTCGGCCCAGGCGATCCTGGGCGCCAACGTCGTCCTCGACCTGATGTCCGCCCTGCGGGACTTCTTCGGCGGCCGCTCCAAGGGCTATGAGCGGGTGCTCGCCCGCGCCCGCGCCGAGGCCCTGGCCGCCCTGGCCGAGGAGGCGAAGAAGGTCGGCGGCAACGCGGTGGTGGGCGTCGACCTCGACTATCACGCCATCGGCCCCAACGGTCAGATGCTGATGGTCGCCGTCAACGGCTCGGCGGTGGTGCTCTAGCCCCACAGCTCCGGCGGCGGCGGCTCGATCATCGAGCCCACGAAGGTCAGGCCCGGCTCGCGGTCCCTGGCCAGCAGCAGCGGCCCGTCCAGGTCGACGAAGGCCGCCCCTTGCGCGATCAGCAGGGCCGGCGCCATGGCCAGGGACGTGCCGACCATGCAGCCGGCCATGATCTCCAGCCCGAGCGAACGCGCTTCGTCCGCCAGGGCGAGCGCCTCGGTCAGCCCCCCGGTCTTGTCCAGCTTGATGTTCACGCACCCGTAGCGCCGGGCGCAGTCGGCGAGCTCGGCGCGGGTGTGCAGGCTCTCGTCGGCGCAAAGCAGGACAGGACTTTCATAGCCCTCCAGCGCGGCGTCCTCGCCGGCCTTCAGCGGCTGCTCGATCAGCTTGACGTCCAGCCGCGCGAACTCCGGCGCCAGGCGCTTCAGCTCGTCGAAGGACAGAGCCTCGTTGGCGTCCACCACCAGCCGCGACAGCGGAGCGGCGCCCCGCACCGCCTCCACGCGGTCCAGATCGTCGGGCCCGCCGATCTTCAGCTTCAGCATCGGACGCCGCGCCGCCGCGCGGGCGGCGTCCGCCATCTGCTCGGGCGGCGCCAGGCTCAGCGTGTAGCAGGTCTTCACCGGGTCGAGCCGCGCGCGCCCCGCGAGTTCGAAGACGCGGCGCCCCGACCGCTTGGCCTCCAGGTCCCAGAGCGCGCAGTCGAGCGCATTGCGCGCCGCGCCGGCCGGCAGCAGGCGCTGCAGGGCGTCGCGGTCGGCGCCGCCCTCCATCGCGCCGCGAACGCTTTCGAATTCCGCCAGCACGCTCGCCACGCTCTCGCCGTAGCGGGCATAGGGCACCGCTTCGCCCCGCCCGACATGGCCGGCCTCGGCGATCTGCGCCACGACCACATGGGCCTCGGTCTTGGAGCCGCGGGCGATGGTGAAGGCGCCGGCGATGGGCCAGCGCTCGTCGGCGACGGTAAGCGCCCGGCTCACATCATGTCGCCGGCGGCGGCGTCCAGCAGCAGGAAGACCCGGCCCGCGTCCGAGGCCAGCAGGGTCGCCAGCATGAAGCCCTCGGCGTCGCGCTCGACCGCCTCGTCCAGCATGCCGCGATAGCGCCGCAGATAGGCGCCGGCCTCGTCCTTCAGCCGGTCGTCGGTGAACAGGCGCCGCGTCAGGCGGCGGGTGGCGGCCGGCGCCAGGCGGCGGACCACCTGCCGCGCGCCGTCGAGATCTCCGGTCTGGATGACCGCCCCGATCTCCTCGATCCGGCCCCGCGGCAGCAGCGCGGAGGGGTCGATGCCCATGTCGACGATCTCGGCCAGAAGCTGGGCCTCGCGGCGTTCGTCGCTCGGCCGCGCCGGCGCGGGTTCGTCGATCGCCGCCAGCAGGTCCTTCCAGGTCAGGCCGTCGCTCTCCGCTTCGTCGGGGGCCTCGCCGCCGCCCCTGGCCGCGGGAGGACCGCCGGCGGACTCGAAGAGGTTCGAGAATTCCTCGTCCGTCGCGGTCGGCGTCAGGCGAAGGCGCGGGCGCAGGCCGGCGTCGGCCGCCGGGCCACGACGCTCCGGCGCGCGCGCCGGCCGCGGCGCCGGCTCGTTCAGCTCCAGCGGCTCTTCCGGCGGCGGCTCCGGCGCGCGTGCGGCGGGCCGATCCCGCGTCCGCTCGGGACGTTCCACGCGCTCCGGCCGCTCGGCCGGCCGCCGGTCGCGCAGGGGCGTATAGCCCCCGCCCACGCCCTGGCTCGCCGTGCTGGCCACCGAACCCATGAGCCGGACCGCCTCGCTCAGCATTTCGTAGTTGCGGCTGACGCGCTCCTGGAAGGCCTCGTCGATGGCCTGGGTCTCCTCGGCCGTGCGGCGGGCCTGCGCCAGCAGGTCGTCGATGCTCTCGCCGACCGCCGCGCGCACCGCCTCGGCCTGTTGCCGAGCGGCCGCCGGCAGGTCCGCGGCGCGTTCGTCCAGGTCCCGCATCAGGGCCTCGAGCTCGGCCAGCGTGCGCCGCGCCGACTCCGCGCCGGCCTCGAGCTTGCGCACCGTCTGGGCGCCGGCCTCCTCCACTAGGCTCGCAGACTGTTCGATGAGCGCGCGGGCCTCCTCCAGCCGGCCTTCGAACACTTGGTCGGCGCGCTGGCCGGCGGCGAAGGCGGCCTCCGACAGCTGGTCCACCTGCTGGCGGGCGGCCTCGGCGTGGCGGGCGGCGGCGGCGCGGGTCTCCTCGGCGGCGTCGGACAGGGCCGCGATCGCCGCCCGCGTCTGGGCCTCCAGCTTGCCGCGCTCGCCGGCGGCGGCCTCGGACAGGGCGGCCCAGGACTGGCGGGTGGTCTCGCCGAAGGCGTCGCGCTCGGCCTGGGCGGCGTCGGCCAGGTCGCGGAACTGCTCGGCCGCCTCGGCCACCAGTTCGCGTAGCATCTGGGCGCCGCGCATGGCCCGGTCGCCCATCTCCACGGCCGACAGGCGCGCTTCCGACAGGAACTCCGACAGCTTGGCCGTGTGGGTCTCGGCCTCGGCGGCGAAGGATTCCTGGTCGGCGCGCAGGCCGTGCGCGACGGTGACGAGCGCCGCCCGCTGTTCGGTCAGGCTCGCCTGGACGGCCCCGATCTGCTCGGTGACGCCGACGCCGGCGCTCTCCAGGCGGGCGATGTGCCGGGTCAGATCCTCGCCGGCCGTGCGGGCGACGTCGCTCGTCTCGCCGGCGGCCGCGGCCAGGTCGGCGGCGCGGGCGGCGAGCGAGGCCTCGGCCTCGCGCAGCTGGGTCTCGGCCAGGTCCGAAGCCTCGGCGACCATCCGCGCCTGGCGGTTGATGGCGTCGATGACGCCGGCCGACTGGGCGTCCAGCGACTGGGCCAGGGCGGCCATTTCGGACCGCTCCGAGGACAGCGCCCGCGTCAGGCTCTCGGCGGTTCGGGCCGAGGACGCGGCGGCCTCGACCAGCTGCTCGGTCTCGGCGGCCAGGGCCGCGCGCAGGGCTGCGAGCGTGTCGCGCGCCTCCTGGGCGGCCTCCCCGGCGCGCACGATCTCCTCGCGAACCGTCTGGACCACGTCGCCGGCGCGGCCGGCGGCGATCAGGGCCGGGGAGACCAGTTCGTCGGCCAGCAACTGGGTGCGACGCGCCTCGGCGGCCAGCTTCTGGCCCTGGCGGACGGCATAGGCGGCGACCCAGACCAGCAGGGCCGGACCGATCGCCAGGAGGGCGAACACCAGCAGGGCGAAGGCGTCGTCGCCGAACGGAACGACCTCGCCGCGATAGCCCCAGGCATAGGCGATGGGCGCCAGCGCCCAGAGCGCGGACGCCACCACTGCGGCCGTGTAGACCGGCCAGGCGGGGGGCGCGCCGGCCTCGGCGCGGGCCGGCAGGCCGCCGGCGTCCGTGCGCACGGGCGTCCGGGCGTCCGGACGGGCGACCTCCCCCTGGGAGGTCGGATCGCGCAGGTTCAGCGGCGGATCGAAGGCCGGCGCGCGCACATCGGCCTGCGCCGTCTCCGCCGCCTCGGCCGGCGCATCGGTGAGTTCCAGGTCGTGATCCTCCGGTCCGGCGTCCGGCGCCGTCTCCGCCTCGGACGGCTCGGCGGCGGAGTCGGACTCCGTCCGGGAGCCGTTCGGCTCGTCGGTCAGGCTTTGGAAATCCAGCGGCTGGCGCCGGTTCTTGATCTTCATCTGCGGCCCGTCACAAGCGGCCAATACGCCCCGCAAGGCCAAGGCCCTGGGCCCGGCTCGCGCCCTATCTTCCAAGGATTATAGTCGAATGGGCCGCAGTCAAACCGCCATGCGTCCAAAACGCACGGCAGGGGGCGGAATTCCGCCCCGGAACCTAGACCTTGGCCGTCGCCCCCGCGGGCCGCGGCGCGCGGGTTTCCGGGCACGGAGCATCGGCCGCGGCGGCCAGGCCGCCCTGGGGCGCCGTCGCCGGGATCACCCGGGCCGAACGCGCGACCTTGCGCTCCGCCGCCGCCGCCGGACGTTCCGGCTGGTGCGGTTCGATGGTCACGCCGAAATGCGAGTAGGCCACCGCCGAGGAGTGGACGACCACGGCGGCGACGATCTCGGTGAGGGTTTGCATCGGAGCTCTCCCGTGTCCGATACGAGTCAGGCGGTCACCTTATCGGCCAAGCTCGGCTTGCCGGCAACTCGGCGTTACATGAAACTTCCGTCATGTGACGCCGGCCGCCGGCCGCACCGGTCAGTAGCGGCGGCAGAGCACGTCGCGCAGGACGCTGGAAGGTCCGACGAAGCGGCCGTCGCCGTCCACCGCGTTCTGCGACCGTTCGCTGGAGTCGTAGTAGGCCGAGGAGCCCAGGCCCTGCGAGCGGCAGAAGGCGTTGGCCGAATTCGACCCTGCGGCGATGTCGTAGCCCTGCATGGTCGGATACGGGAAGAAGACGTTGCGCGTGCCTTCGTACGGACGCTGGTTGTTCGGCCCGTTCCAGGAGCCGCCGGGCCGCCAGGATCCCTGATTGCCGCCGCCGGGCGGGCCCCAGCCGCCGGACATGTAGGCCTGCAGCGAGCTGATCCGCTCGCCCATGCCCAGCTGGTTCATATTGGCCACGTCGCCGCTCACGTCCTGGCACCGGCCGCGGAAGTCGGAATCCTCGCAGATGCGCCAGCGGCCCTGGAACCGGCCGCTCATGGCGCGGTCGTTGAAGTCGCTCGGCAGGTTGGTGGCCATGCCGTAGATCGTCGTCTGGCGACCCTGGAAGTTCGGCCCGTCATAGAGGATGGCCGAGGGCTGCCGGCCGAAATTCTGCGCGACGGCGGCCGTGGCGAGGCAGGCGGTGGCGGCCGCCGCAGCGGCCCAGATCAGTCTCTTCATGTCACTCCCCCAAGGTCCTTCCGGACCGGACGTCCCTCGGGGCGGCAAGCTAGCGTGGTCAAGCTCGGGAGGAAACCCGCCGATCGACGTTCAGGCGGCCTGCCGCAACGCCACGCCCTCGTGCGCCAGAAGCCAGCGCTTGCGCTCCATTCCGCCGCCATAGCCCGTCAGCGAACCGTCCGCCCCGATCACCCGGTGGCAGGGGACGACGAGGCCGACCGGATTGGCCCCGTTGGCCAGGCCCACGGCGCGCACCGCCTTCGGCGCGCCAATCCGGGCGGCGAGTTGGCCGTAGCTTTCGGTGCGGCCGGCGGGAATCTCGCAGAGGGCGCGCCACACGGCCTGCTGGAAGGCGGTTCCGTTGGTCCGCCAGGCCAGACGCGCGAGCGCCTCCACCTGTCCGTCGAAATAGTCCGCCACAGCCTGGCGGACCGCCGGCGGCGCGGCGGCCGTCTCCGGCTGCGCCGGCCCGTGGTGGCGCCTCAGCAGCCGGCGCATGCGCGCCTCGTGGCTCGTCCAGTCGAAGGCGCAGAGCACGCCGTCCCGGTCGAAGACCACGCGCGCCTCGCCGAGCGGCGTCGGCAAGGCTGCGGTGTAGAGCGTCTCAGGCGGCGTCCTGGCCATGGGGCATCTCCTGGCGGGCGGCGGGCGCGCGGCCCGCGGCTGGGTTGGGCGGGCCTTCGGAGGCCCAGAGGTGAAGGGCGGCATAGGCCCGCCAGGGTCGCCAGGCCTCGGCCCGCGCGGCGAGCTCGTCGGCCGTGGGGCGCACCCCGTCGGCGCCGACCAGGGCGCGCATGAGGCCGACATCTCCGTGCGGGAAGGCGTCCGGCTCGCGCATCTGGCGCAGGGCGATGTACTGCGCGGTCCACTCGCCGACGCCCGGCAGGGCCTTCAGGCGCGCGACGGCGTCGTCCAGGGATCCGCGCGGCGTGAAGAGATCTGGCGTCGCGGCCGCGGCCGCGGCCATGCCGACCAGGGCGCGGCCGCGGGCCAGCGGCATCGACAGGCTGGCAGGGTCGGCCAGGCTCAGCGCCTCCGGGCTCGGGAACAGATGGGTGAGCCCCTCGCCTTCCAGCCCGGGCGGCAGGCGGGCGCCGAAGCGTTCGGTCAGCCGGCCGGCCAGGTTGCGGGCGGCCACGACCGTGATCTGCTGTCCCAGTATGGCGCGCACGGCGAGTTCGAAGCCGTCCCAGGCGCCCGGCGCACGCAGCCCCGGCCGGGCGGCGACCATCGGCGCCAGGGCCGCATCCTTCGAAAGATGGGCGCCGATGGCCACGGGATCGGCCCCCAGGTCGAAGACCCGGCGCACGCGAGCGATCAGCTGCGGCAGGACGGTCAGGCGGGAGAAGCGGGCGGCGACCTGCAGGGTGTCGCGCGGTCCGGGCGAGACCGACACAACGCCCGTCTCGCCGCCGAGGCTGAGACTGCGCCGATACACGCCGCCGCTCACCGCCTCGACCCCGGGGATGGCGCGCAGGCCGAGGAAGGCGAGCATGCCGTCCCAGTCGTAGGGCGGCCGGTAGGCGAGCCTGACGGTCACCGCGCCCGCCTCGCCCGCGGCCTCGCCGGCGCCGCTGCGCCGCAGGGCGGCGGGCGGACGTCCGAACAGCTGCTGGAAGGTCTCGTTGAAGCGGCGCACGCTGCCGAAGCCGGCGGCCAGCGCCACCTCCGCCATGGGCAGGCGCGTCTCCTGGAGCAGCTGCTTGGCCAGGAGCACGCGGCGGGTCTGGGCCACCGCCACCGGCGATGCGCCGAGGTGCAGCTTGAAGAGCCGGCGAAGCTGCCGCCCGCCGACGCCCAGCCGTTCGGCCAGGGCCTCGACGTCGCCGCCGTCAAGCGCGCCGTCCTCGATCATGGCCAGGGCGCGGGCGACGGTGTTGGAGCTGCCGCGCCAGGAGCCGAGGTCCGGCGACGTCTCCGGCCGGCACCGAAGGCAGGGGCGGAAGCCGGCCTCCTGGGCCGCTGCGGCCGAAGGATAGAAGGTGACGTTCTTGCGCAGGGGCGTGCGCGCCGGGCAGATCGGGCGGCAATAGACCCCGGTCGACTTCACGCCGACGAAGATCTTCCCGTCCAGGCGGGCGTCGCGCATCGAAAAGGCGCGGTAGCAGGCGTCGTCATCCAGATCCATGACCGCAGGATCGGCCTCTCGCCCCCCTTTGTCTCGCGGTTTTCGGACATCCACCTTGTCGTCCTGGCGGATTTCGGACCTTCAGGTCGCTGCTCAATCCGGGCGCGGAGCGTCATGCGCATGTGACGCCTTTCGGCTAAGTGGCCCCAGGCGACCGCCGGCCTGGGCTGGCCTGGAACTTGAACCGGGGGTTGCGCCTGCGCTTGCCTTGGGCGCCGCTGTCCCTTATTTGACCGCCAAAGGGCCAGTACGCACGCTGCAAGCATGTAGCGCGCGGATTTATTGTAAGAGCGAAGTTCTAATCTGGCCCAGATGTCTCTCATGCAAGGTTCGACTGTCATGGACGCCCGCCAAGCCGAGGCCGCCACGTCCGCGCGTGCGCACGGACTGCCTCAAGAGACTCTCACCCACCTCCAGCGCCTGGAGGCGGAGAGCATCCACATCATGAGAGAGGTCGTCGCCGAGGCCGAGCGCCCGGTGATGCTGTACTCGATCGGGAAGGACTCCGCGGTGATGCTTCACCTCGCGGCCAAGGCCTTCTACCCGTCCAAGCCGCCCTTCCCCCTGCTGCACGTGGACACGACCTGGAAGTTCCGGGCCATGTACGAGATGCGCGCCCGCATGGCCGAGGAGCTCGGCTTCGAGCTTCTCGTCCACCAGAACCCGGAAGCGCTCGCGCGGGGGATCAACCCCTTCGACCACGGCTCGGCCCTCCACACCGACATGTGGAAGACCGAGGGCCTGAAGCAGGCGCTCGACAAGTTCGGCTTCGACGCGGCCTTCGGCGGCGCCCGCCGCGACGAGGAGAAGTCCCGCGCCAAGGAGCGCGTCTTCTCGTTCCGCTCGGCCCAGCACCGCTGGGACCCGAAGAACCAGCGGCCCGAGCTGTGGAACCTCTACAACGCCCGCAAGAACAAGGGCGAGAGCATCCGCGTCTTCCCGATCTCCAACTGGACCGAGCTGGACATCTGGCAATACATCCACCTGGAGAACATCCCGATCGTGCCGCTCTACTTCTCGGCCGAACGGCCGGTGGTGGAGCGCGACGGCGCGCTCATCATGATCGATGACGACCGCTTCCCGCTGCGCGACGGCGAGACCCCGATGATGAAGTCGGTCCGCTTCCGCACGCTCGGCTGCTATCCGCTGACCGGGGCGGTCGAGAGCACGGCTTCGACCCTGCCCGAGATCATCCAGGAAATGCTGCTCACCACCACCTCGGAGCGCCAGGGCCGGGTCATCGACCACGACCAGGCCGCCTCGATGGAGAAGAAGAAGCAAGAGGGTTACTTCTGATGGCCCACCAGTCCGCCCTCATCGCCGAAGACATCGAGGCCTACCTCAAGGCCCACGAGCACAAGAGCCTGCTGCGTTTCCTGACCTGCGGGTCGGTGGACGACGGCAAGTCCACCCTGATCGGCCGCCTGCTCTACGACTCGAAGATGATCTTCGAGGACCAGATGGCCGCGCTCGAGGCCGACTCCAAGAAGGTCGGCACCCAGGGCGGCGACATCGACTTCGCCCTCCTGGTCGACGGTCTGGCCGCCGAGCGCGAGCAAGGCATCACCATCGACGTCGCCTACCGCTTCTTCTCCACCGACAAGCGCAAGTTCATCGTCGCCGACACGCCCGGCCACGAGCAGTACACGCGCAACATGGTCACCGGCGCCTCGACGGCGGACGCGGCCATCATCCTGATCGACGCGCGCAAGGGCGTGCTGACCCAGACGCGCCGGCACTCCTATCTCGTCAATCTGCTGGGCATCCGCCACGTCGTCGTCGCGGTGAACAAGATGGACCTGGTCGGCTGGAGCCAGGAGGTGTTCGACACCATCGTCGCCGAGTACCACGACTTCGCCGCCCAGGTCGGCATCAAGGCCTTCACCGCCATCCCGATGTCGGCGCTCAAGGGCGACAACATCACCGAGAAGAGCGACCGCGCGCCCTGGTACGACGGTCCGCCCCTGATGGCTCACCTGGAGGCGCTGGAGGTCGAGGACGACCTGCGCGAGAAGCCTTTCCGCATGCCGGTCCAGTGGGTGAACCGGCCGAACCTCGACTTCCGGGGCTTCTCCGGCCTGGTGGCCACCGGCGTCGTCGCGCCGGGCGACAGGGTCAAGGTGCTGCCTTCGGGCCGCGAGAGCACGGTCGAGCGCATCGTCACCATGACCGGCGACCTGCCGCGTGCGGTGGCCGGCCAGTCGGTGACCATCACGCTCAAGGACGAGATCGACATCAGCCGCGGCGATGTCCTCTCCGTCGCCGGCTCGCCCCCGGAGGTGGCCGACCAGTTCGAGTCGACCATCGTGTGGATGGACGACGAAGCCATGCTGCCGGGCCGGCCCTATCTGATGAAGATCGGCGCCCGCACCGTGGGCGCCAGCATCACCGAGCCCAAGTACAAGGTGAACGTGAATACGCTCGAGCAGCTCGCGGCCAAGCGCCTGGAGCTGAACGAGATCGGCGTCTGCAACCTCTCGCTCGACGCCCCGATCGCCTTCGACGCCTACAAGGACAACCACGCCCTCGGCGGCTTCATCCTGATCGACCGGATCAGCAACCGCACCGTCGGCGCGGGCATGCTGCACTTCGCCCTGCGCCGCAGCCAGAACATCCACTGGCAGGCGACCGACGTCGACAAGGCCTCGCGTTCGGCGCTGAAGGGCCAGAAGGCGCGGGTGGTCTGGCTGACCGGCCTCTCGGGCGCCGGCAAGTCGACCATCGCCAACCTGGTCGAGAAGCGCCTGCAGGCCGACGGCCGCCACACCTACCTGCTCGACGGCGACAATGTCCGCCACGGGCTGAACAAGGACCTGGGCTTCACCGAGGAGGACCGTGTGGAGAACATCCGCCGGGTGGCCGAGGTCTCCAAGCTGATGGTCGACGCCGGCCTGATCGTGCTGGTCTCCTTCATCTCGCCCTTCCGGGCCGAGCGCCGGATGGCCCGCGAACTGATGGAGGACGGCGAGTTCGTGGAGGTCTATGTGGCCACCCCGCTGGCGGTCGCCGAAGAGCGCGACGTGAAGGGCCTCTACGCCAAGGCGCGCGCCGGCGAACTGAAGAACTTCACCGGCATCGACTCCCCCTACGAGGAGCCGGAAAACGCCGAGATCACCGTCGACACCACGGCCATGACCGCCGAGGACGCCGCCGAGCAGATCGTCGCCTGGCTGACCGAGAACTAGGCCAGTCGCGCCGGGGTGAATGAGAAGGGGCCGGACGCCGCCAGCGTCCGGCCCCTTTTTCGTCACGCGACAAGATGCGGACCGGCGGCCCCGAGCCCTCGGAAACGGCGCAGCCGAACCGGCGATCGAACGTCAGGAAGGCCTCGCCGTCGCCGGCCGCCGCCAAGTACGACGCGCCGGCGAGGTCCATTCCAGATTCTGCAGCGTCGGGCGCAGATCTGGGCCGGCGGAACCTGTGCGCGAGCCGCCCTAGAAGGTCAGCACGATCTTCCCGAAGTGCTCGCCGCCGGCCATGGCCTCGAAGGCTGCGCGCGCCTCCGTCCAGGGGAACACCTTGTCCACCACCGGACGGATCTGGTGCAGTTCGATGGCCCGGCACATGGCCTCGAACATGTCGCGGGAGCCGACGAAGACGCCCTGCATCCGGGCCGCATTGCCGATCAGGACGGCCGGATTGATCCCCGATCCGCCCTGCGCCACCACGCCGATGATGGCGATGTGGCCGCCGATGCGGACCGCCTTCAGGCTCTGCTCGATCGTGCCCTGACCGCCCACCTCCATGATGAAGTCGGCGCCCACGCCGGCGGTGGCCTCGCGCACCGGCTTCGACCACTGCGGCGTCTGCCGGTAGTTGACCAGGTGATCGGCGCCCAATGTCTTGGCCCGCTCCAGCTTCTCGTCCGAGGACGAGGTGATCAGGGCGCGCAAGCCTGCGGCCTTGGCGAACTGCAGGCCGAAGATCGAGACGCCGCCCGTGCCCTGCAGGACCACCGTGTCGCCGGGCTGCAGGTCGGCGTCCTCGAAGAGGGCGCGCCAGGCCGTCAGCGCCGCGCACGGCAGGGTGGAGACCTCCTCGTCGGTGAGGAAATCCGGGACCTTTGAAACGCCCTCCTGGCTGAACACGGCCAGTTCGCGCCCGGCCCCGGGGATGGGCGAACCCAGCGCCGTCAGCGCCTTTTCGAGGGTCGGCGGGCCCGAGATCCAGCCCTGGAAGAACAGGGTGGCGACCCGGTCGCCGACCTTCACGCGGGTGACGCCCTCGCCCACCGCCTCGACCACGCCGCAGCCGTCGGAGAAGGGCGTCACCTGCCCCGCCGTGGTCGGCGCGCGACCGTACAGGCCGTTGATCATCATCCAGTCGCGATAGTTCAGCGACACCGCCCTCATTCGGACCAGCACCTCGCCCGGCCCCGGCTTCGGGTCGGGCGCCTCGACGAGGGTCAAATTATCCAGGCCCCAGGGCTCGGCGGCTCGCAGCGCACGCATGGCGTTCAACTCCCTACTCTTGTGGCCCCAGTCTCGACGCCCGACGTTGGGGCATTCAAGGCCGACGGGCTATGATCGGCCCATGTCCGTCCCTCGCCTGCTCCTCTGCGGCTTCGGCAGCTTTCCCGAAGCCCCCCTCAACCCGTCGGCCGCCGTCGTCGCCTCCCTGGCCCGCGACGCCTGGGCCCCGCCCGGCGTCGAGGTCGACTTCCTGACCCTGCCGGTCCAATGGAAGGGCTCGGTCGAGACCATCCTGCGGCAGCTGCAGGCCCGGCCCGCCGAGGCTGTGCTGGTGGTCGGCGTGGCGGTGGAGGCCGAGGCCTTCCGCATCGAACACCGGGGCCGCAACCGCGCCGCGCGCGAACGGCCCGACCATGCCGGACGCGTGTGGGAGCAGGCCTTCATCGACGGCGCGGGCGCCGAGGAGCTCGCCGCGACCGCGCCCTGCGCGGCCATGCTCGCGGCGATCGCGGCGCAGGGCCTGCCGGCCGTTCGCTCGGACGACGCCGGCGACTATCTGTGCAATTTCACCCTGTACCGTCTGCTGGCCACGGGCGCCGCGGCCAGGGTCGGCTTCCTGCATGTGCCGCAGGCCCGCGAGTGCGCTGAGGGCGCGGCCTTCTCCGTCGATCAGATCCGGCAGGCGGTCTGCGCCGCAGCCACGGCCTTCGCCGGCGTCCTCAGCCGTCCAGCCGCCGAACCCCATAGAGCCTGAGGGCGCCGGCCAGGCCGAGCGCCGACATGAGGGCCATGGCGAAATAGCCGTAGGCGCCGACCGCATCGAACAGGGCGCCCGAGGCCAGGGTCGCCAGGCCGATCAGGAGTCCGCCCGAAAAGGCGGAATTGATGGTCTGGGCGGCCGAGGCGTTGTCGGGGGTGGAGAGCCGCTCGACGATCTGCAGGCTGGCCATGAAGGTGGCGCAGAAGCTGAGCGCGTGCAGGGCCTGGATGGGAAACAGCAGCCAGAGCGGCGGCGACAGCCCCAGCGCCGCCCAGCGGACGACGGCCGCGAACCCGCCTAGGACCAGCAGCCGGCGCGGGCCCACCCGGCGCCGCCACGGCTCCATGAACCACAGGAAGCCGATCTCCACGGCGACGCCGAAGCCCCACAGCACGCCGGTCAGCGTCTCCGGTATGCCCTGCTGCTTCCAGGCGAGCGCCGAGAAGCCGTAGTAGAAGGCGTGGGCCGACTGGATGAGGCCGACCGAGACGACCGCCAGCATGAAGCCGCCGTCGCGCAAGAGGCCGCGCAGTCCCGCGAGGCGCTCGGCCAGGCTGGCGCGGCCGCCCTCCTCGCGCACCGGATCGGGCGGCAGAAGGACGCGCGCGCTGACCGCCGCCAGCCCCGCCGAGACGATGATCCAGATCAGCACCAGGTCCGGCGAGCCGCGCGTCACCAGGGCGCCCGCCGCCACATTGGCCAGGATGTAGGCCGCCGACCCGATGCCGCGGGGCCAGCCATAGTTGAAACCGTCGCGCCGGGCTCGGGCGAGCGCGATGACGTCCGTCAGCGGCGAAACGGTCGACAGCGCCGAGGCGGCGACGAACCAGACCGCGAACCACCACAGGAAGCCGAACGGCGCGGCCAGCAGCACGTAGCAGGCCGCCGCCACCGCCCCCATCAGGATCAGCGGCGTGCGCCGCAGAGCGAAACTGTCGGCCCAGACCCCGATGGCGGGCGCGGTGATCATGCGCGCCATCATCGGCGCCGACAGGATCAGGCCGATCTGCGCTCCCGAAAGGCCGCGCTCGGCGAACCAGATGGGGATATAGGGCGCGCTCGCCCCCAGCCCGATGAAGATGGCCGAGTAGAAGAGGCCAAGACGCACGGGCAGGGACGGCATGGAGAAGCCTGCAGGAGGGTGTCTTGCGCTCCTCTACGCCGAGTCTAGCGGCTCCGGTAGCTGACCGGCCAGAACTCCGGCAGGACGCCCTGGCACTCCGGCATGATGGTCTGGGCCTTCATGGCGAAGCGCGATCCGGTCCAGACCCATTCGTTCAGGGCGCCGCAGTCGCCCAGCCCGCGGCCCTTGTCGAAGTTGGAGAGGGTCTGGGTGTCGGGATCGAAGCCGATGTTCATCACCTCGCTGGCCGGCTCGCCGTCCGGATAGGGCAGTTGCAGCACCTGCGGGTTTCCGCCCGCCTCGTCGGTGACGAACAGGCTGTAGATGACGTTGTAGGCGCCGCGCGAACAGGCCACGCCCCAGAAGAGCTTGCCTTTGGCCAGCCGCGCCACCACCGGCTCCAGACTGATCTCGGCGATGTCCTCGTCGCAGCCGCTCAGCTTCGCACGCAGGGCGGCGCTGGGCGCGTTGGGAAGCCCGCCCTGGGCGATGCGTGGCGCGGGCGTCAGCACGGGCGCCGCCGGCGCGGCCGGGACGGCGCTCGCCGGCTTGTCGCCGCGGGCCACCAGGGCCGTCCTCGTGCCGGCGCGCTTCTGCCGATCGTCCATGAACCGCAGCGCCGCGCTCGACCCGGAGAGGGAGACCGACACCGCCGGCTGCCCCTGCTCCAGGGCCGTCAGGCTGCGCCCGTCGGCGATCTGCCCCATGAGCGCGGCGGTCTGTTCGGCGGTCAGTTCGGTCACCCGCATGGCCGGCTCTTCGTCCTCCGCGCCGGGGGTCGCCGGCAGGGCCGACAGCGCCGGCGGCGAAGCGCCGTCCACCTGCAGCGTCAGGGTCGCCGCGCCTTCGCCGGCCGTCAGGAGCCGGGCCGTCGGCGCCGCGTCGGCCTCGCCCGACCGGCGGATTTCGAGAAAGCCGCTGGAGCCCATTTCGCCGAGTTCGCCGAAGCCGACGGCGGTGCAGGTGCGGACATTGTCGCAGACCACCGCCCAGTTTCCGAAGCTGCCCGTGTCCGCACTGGCGCCGGCGGCGACGGCGCTCATCGCGCCTGCGACCAGAATTGCGGCGGTCCTGGATTTCATCTGCGCCCTCCCCTGCTGCGGCCGGTACGGATTGGCCAAGCCCGCCGGGCGGACTAATCAGGCCTGGCGGCGACGCCGTTGTAACGCAGGAGCGCGAAGAATGGGCAGCCTCGATCGCATCTGGCTGGGCCTGGCCGCCATCGGCGGCCTGCTGGCCGTGGCCATGGGCGCCTTCGGGGCGCACGGCATGGAGGATCCCCAGGCGCGCCAGTGGCTGGCCACCGGGGCCAACTATCTGATGACCCACAGCCTGGCGGTCTTCGCCGCCGCCTTCGTGGCCGCAGGCGGCGCCCGGCTGGCGCGGCTGGCGCCCGTCCTCTTCCTGACCGGCGCGGCCGTCTTCTCCGGCTCGCTCTTCGCCATGGCCATGGGCGCGCCGCGAATCCTGGGCGCGGTGACGCCGGTCGGCGGCCTGCTCTTCATGGGCGGCTGGATCGTCCTGGCCGTCGCCGCCCTCTCGCGTCCGCCGAAGGCCTGAGGCCTAGGCTTCAAGTCGCCGCCTGGGCAAGGCCAGCAGGTGCAGGGCCGCGGCCGAGCCGGCCAGGGCCAGCGCCATGGTCACCGCCATCGGCCGCGCCGTACCGTCGTGGAACAGGCCCGTGAGACTGGAGGCGATCGCGCCGACCCCGAAGGAGGCCCCGCCCATCAGGGCGGAGATCGAGCCGGCGCGGTAGGGGTCGACGCTCAGGGCGCCCGCCATGGTGTTGCCCTGCATGAAGCCGTAGGTCGACAGGACGACGAACAGCAGCGGCAGCACCGTCCACCGCTCGCCGACGCCCGTCAGGGCCGCGGCGAGCAGCAGCACGCCGCCGGCCACGGCGATCAGGCTGGCCCGCCCCAGCACCCCGTCGGGGGTGGCGTTGCGCAGCAGGTAACGGTTGACCTGGCTCGCCCCGATCACGCCGGCGGCGTTGAGGCCGAACACCCAGCCGAAGTTCCCCGGCGAAATGCCGTACGTGTCGATCAGCAGCTCCGGCGAGGCGGAGATGTAGGTGAAGAGGGTCGCACCGTTCAGCGCCCCGGCCAGCGCATAGCCCATGAGCCGCGGCTCGCGCAGCAGGACCCCGAAGGCGCGCAGCGGATTCTCCGCCCGGGCGCGGCGGGCCGTCTCCTCCGAGCGGCTCTCCTCCAGGCGGAAGAAGGCGAAGGCGCCGACGGTCAGGCCGAACAGGGTTAGGACCCAGAAGTTGGTCCGCCAGCCGGCGACCTCCAGGATGGCGCCGCCGATCAGGGGCGCGACGATCGGCGCGACGCCCATGATCAGGGTCAGCAGCGACAGCATGCGCGCCGTCTCGGTGTGGTCGAACCGGTCGCGCACCACCGCCCGGGCCACCACCCCGCCGGCGCAGCCCCCCAGCGCCTGGACGAACCGCGCCCCGATCAGCATTTCCGGGCTCGTCGCCAGGCCGCAGGCGACGGAGGCGACGATATAGACCCCGATGCCCACCAGGATGGGCGTGCGGCGGCCGAAGCGGTCGGAGGCCGGCCCATAGATGAACTGGCCGATCGCCATGCCGGCGAAGAAGGCGGCGACGGTGGCCTGCGTCTGGGCTGCGGTCGCCCCCAGCGCCTGCCCGATCGTCGGCAGGCTCGGCAGGTACATGTCGATGGACATCGGCGCGAAGGCCGTCAGCGCGCCGAGCAGGATCACGAGCCCCCAGGGCGTGGGGACGGGAGCGGCGGCGCGGCTTTGGGTCATGGGGTCTTCTACCCCGGATCGAGGCGATGGGAAGGGCCGGCGCCTTGCCTTCCGCACGGGGAGATCGCCAACTGGAGTCCGACCGCCAGACCGGAGCCGTCCCCATGACCGACCTGCCCGCAGCCTTCGACCGTCAGATGCCGCCGTCCCAGAGCGCACAGATCAACGGGATCGGGATGACCTGGTACGAGGCCGGCCCGAAGGACGCCCCCGCCATCGTCCTCTGCCACGGCTTTCCGGAGACGGCCTTCTCCTGGCGCTGGCAGATCCCGGCGCTGGCCGAGGCCGGCTACCGCGTGATCGTCCCCGACCAGAGGGGCTACGGCCTGACCGAGGCCCCGCCCGCGGTGACCGACTACGACATGGCCCATCTGACCGGCGACCTGGTCGGCCTGCTGGACCACCTGAAGATCGACAAGGCCGTGTTCTGCGGCCACGACTGGGGCGGCATCGTCGTCTGGCAGATGCCTTTGATGCATCCCGACCGCTGCGCCGGGATCATCGGCCTGAACACGCCCTTCATGCGCCGCTACCCGATCGACCCCATCGAGCTCTTCCGCAAGACCTTCGGCCCCGACATGTACATCGTCTGGTTCCAGACGCCGGACGAACCGGAAGCGGTCCTGGGCGCCGACGTGGAAAAGACCATGCGCTTCTTCATGCGCAAGCCCGCCGCCGTGCGCGACGCCGGGGAGGCCCCGAAGGAAGGCGGTTCGAGCTTCGCCTTCGGCCAGGCGCTGGCCCACTACGATCCGGCGAACGATCCCAACCAGTTCCTGTCGGACGAGGACATGGCCGTCTTCGTGGCCCTCTTCCAGCGCTCCGGCTTCCGCGGGGGCGTCAACTGGTACCGGAACTTCAGCCGCAACTGGCAGGCCTCGGCCGACCTGCCGACCCGGATCGACGGCCTCCCGTGCCTGATGATCATGGCCGAGAAGGACGCGGTCCTGTCCCCCGCCATGGCCGACGGCATGGAAGAGGTCATTTCCGACCTGGAGAAGGTGCTCGTGACCGGATCGGGCCACTGGACGCAGCAGGAGAAGCCGGAAGCGGTGAACGGCTTCATCATCGACTGGATGCGTCGGCGTTTCCCGGCGTAAATAGGCCAATGGATCGTCCGAACGCCCCCTTGTCCTTCTCCGCCTCGACCGGTCGCCGGGGGTTGTTCGAAGAGAACGAGCCCTTCGCCCACGGCTGGCTCGCCACCGAGTCCGAGCACGAGGTCTATTACGAGGAATGCGGCAATCCGCAGGGCAAGCCCTGCGTGATCCTGCACGGCGGCCCCGGGGGCGCCATCAACTCCACCATGCGACGGTTCTTCGATCCGTCGAAGTGGCGCATGGCCCTGTTCGACCAGCGTGGCTGCGGCCGCTCCCATCCCAACGCCCGGCTGGAGCACAACACCACCTGGACGCTCATCGCCGACATCGAGCGCCTGCGGGTCAAGCTGGGCGTCGAGAAGTGGACCGTCTTCGGCGGCTCCTGGGGCTCCACCCTGGCGCTGGCCTACGCCATCACCCACCCCGATCGCGTCGAGGCCCTGGTGCTGCGCGGGGTCTTCCTGCTGACCGAGCGCGAGCTGCGCTGGTTCTATCAGGACGGCGCCTGCATGCTCTTCCCCGACGCCTGGCAGCGCTTCCTGGCGCCGATCCCCGAGGCCGAGCGCGGCGACCTGATGGGCGCCTATTACAAGCGCCTGACCCATGCCGACCGCCGGGTGCAGGCCGAGGCCGCCACCGCCTGGAGCCAGTGGGAGGGCGACACCATCTCCATCCGGGGCCCAGAGGCGCGGCCGTCCAAGTTCAACGAGGTGGACTTCGCCATCGCCTTCGCCCGGATCGAGTGCCACTACTTCGTCAACAGGGGCTTCTTCCCCGAAGACGGCTGGATCCTGAAGAACATCGACAAGATCCGCAGCATTCCCGGCTGGATCGTCCAGGGCCGCTTCGACGTGGTCACGCCCATGGAGGCGGCCTACAGGCTGCGGCAGGCCTGGCCCGAGGCGCGGATGGAGGTCGTCTGGGACGCGGGCCACGCCTCGACCGAACCCGGCGTCGTCGACGCCCTGGTCCGCGCCACCGACCAGGCGCTGGCCCTCTAGGCCTCGCGCCGCCGCTTAGACGAACGCGCCCTTGCCGCTGGTCACCTCGGTGTAGCGGTGGACGCGCACCGACTGCACCAGGCCGAAGCCGATCATCACCGTCATCATCACGGTGCCGCCGTAGGACAGCAGCGGCATGGGCACGCCCACCACCGGCGCCAGCCCCATGACCATGGCGCCGTTGATCAGGACATAGAGGGTGAAGGTCGCCGTCACCCCCGACGCGGCCAGCCGGCCGAAGTGGCTGTGGGCCAGGGCGGCCGTCCGCAGCGCCATGAAGATCACCGCCGCATAGAGGGCGAGCACGGAGGCGCAGCCCAGGAAGCCGAACTCCTCGGCGAGCGTCGCAAAGATGAAGTCGGTGTGCTTCTCGGGCAGGAAGTTGAGCTGGCTCTGCGAGCCCAGGCCGTAGCCCTTGCCGAAGAAGCCGCCGGAGCCCAGCGCGATCTTGGACTGCAGGATGTGGTAGCCCGAACCCGAGGGATCGCTCTCGGGGTTCAGGAAGGTCATGACGCGCTGGCGCTGGTAGTCGTGCAGGACGAACATGACCAGCGGCGGAATGGAGACCAGGAAGCCCACCACGGCCGTCCCGATGACCTTCCAGGACAGGCCCGCCAGGACGACGATGGCGCCGCCGGTCAGCGCGATCAGCATGGCGGTGCCGAGGTCCGGCTGGTGGGCGACCAGCAGGACCGGCGCGGCGATCATGGCCGCAGGCACGAGCAGCCACCAGGAGAGCCGGGCGTTGTCGGCCGAGACCCCGTGATAGAAGCGGGCCAGCGCCAGCACGATGCCGACCTTCATGATCTCGGACGGCTGGAAACTCATGAAGCCGAGGTCGAGCCAGCGCTGGGCGCCCATGCGCACGTCGCCGACCAGCTCCACCGCCACGAGCAGCAGCAAGCCAAGGCCGTATATGGGATAGGCGAGCGCGAACCAGACGCGCAGGTCGACCATGGCCAGGATGACCATGACCACGAAGAAGAAGCCGAAGCGGAACAGGTGCGCCGCCGCCCACGGCTCCCACGAGCTGCCGGCGACGGAGAACATCATCAGGGCGCCCGCGCCGGCGATCAGGCACAGCGCCAGGCAGAAGGTCCAGTCGATCTGGCTGAACTTGACGATCAGCCGGTCCCGCTCGCCGGGACGGGTCAGCGCGCTGACGGTCACGTGGGCTCTCCAGGCTCGGCGACGATGGGGCCGGGCGTCGGCGCGGCGGGGGCGACGCCCTCGGGCTCCAGCTCCGTAACCTCCGGCATGGGCAGAGGCCGCTCGATGCGGGCGCGGATCTCCGGATCCTTCAGCAGCGCCACGCGCATGACCTCGCGCGCCCGCGGCGCCGCGGCGGTGGCCCCGCCCAGCCCGCCGTGCTGGATGATGACCGAGACCGCATAGCGGGGGTCGTCCACCGGCGCGAAGGCGACATAGAGGTTGTGGTCCTTCAGCCGCCACTGGGCGTGACGGCTGTCGCGCGAGGCCAGGCCGTCATAGCTGCGCACCTGGGCGGTCCCCGTCTTGCCGGCCATCATCACGTCGCCCAGGCCGAGCTGGCTCTGCCGATAGGCGGTGCCGCTGACGTCGTTGGCCACGGAGATCATGCCGCCGCGCACGTAATCCAGGTGCTCGGCCGGGAACGGCAGGTCGGGCACGGCGTCGCCGGGCTTCATCGGCACGCCGCCCACCGACTTCACCAGCCGCGGGTTGAGCGCCTTGCGCCCGTTGGCCAGCCGGGCGGTCATGACCGCCAGTTGCAGGCCGTTCACCGCCACATAGCCCTGGCCGATGCCGTAGCTGACGGAGTCGCCGGGGTGCCATTTCGGGTCGCGCTTGACCTGCGTGCGCTTCCACTCGGTGGAGCCCACCACCCCGCTGCGCTGGCCGGGTATGCCGATGTCGAAGGTCTGGCCGAAGCCGAGCGCCTTGGCGGCCTCGGCGATGTAGTCGGGCCCGATCTCCAGGGCGACCTGGTAGAAGTAGACGTCGCACGAGTTCTTGATGGCGTCGTGCATGTCCTGCGGGCCGTGGCCCCCATGGCGCCAGCAGCGCCAGGTCCGTCCGCCGAAATACCAGCCGCCCGAGCAGTTGATGCGCCGCGAAGGATCGACGCCGGCGTTGAGCGCGGCCAGGGCCACGGTCGGCTTGAAGGTGGAGCCCGGCGGATAGGTGCCGCTCATCGCCTTGTCGAGCAGCGGCCGCCGCTCGTAGTCCGCCAGGGCGCGGTATTCGGCCACCGAAAGCCCGCGCACGAAGCGGTTGGCGTCGAAGCTCGGCGCCGAGACCATGCACAGCAGATCGCCCGAGCGGCAGTCCATCATCACGATGGCGCCGCTCTCGTCGCCCATCACCTCCAGGGCGCGGGTCTGGATGTCGGCGTCGAGGGTCAGCTCGATCGTCTTGCCCGGCACCGCCGGCAGGTCGCCGTCCTGATCGTGGCGGATCTCGCGGCCGCGCGCATCCACCTCGATCTTCTTCGCCCCGGCGCGTCCGCGCAGATCGAGGTCGAAGGCCTTCTCCACCCCCTGGCGGCCGATGCGGAAGCCCGGATGGAGCATGATCGGCTCGGAATTGGGGCCCGTCTCGGTCAGATCCTCGCGATTGACCTTGGCCACATAGCCGATCACGTGGGCGAAGGCGCCGCCGTGGGGATAGACGCGCACCTCGCCCATGTCGGCGGTCACATTGGGCATTTCCGGCGTGCGGATGTTGATCGCCGAGAACTGCTCCCAGGTCATGTCCTCCATGACCGAGACCGGCACGCTGCGGGGCGTGCGCTCGAACTCGCGCAGCAGCCGCGCCTGCCTGTCCTCGTCCAGCGGCACGAAGTGGGCCAGGGTCTTCAGCGTCTCGCCGGGCTCATGCTCCCCGTCCTTCACCACCAGCAGGCGGAAGTTGGGACGGTTGGAGGCCAGGATCTGGCCGTTCCGGTCGACGATCAGGCCGCGCGGCGGCGGCACCAGGCGGAAATTGAACTGGTTGGAGGCCGAAAGCTTCTGGTAGCGCTGGGCCTCCAGGATCTGCAGGTGCGCCAGCCGGCCGCCGAGCGCCAGCAGGCCTGCGCCGGCGAAACCGCCCAGCAGGAAGCTGCGGCGGTGGAAGGCCCCCTGCCGTTCGTTGACCTCGGAAAAGAAGATGGACGGCTCGCTCAACGCCGTCGGCCCCCTAACGGAATCTGATGTCGGCGTCCTCGAACCGGTCGATGAGCCGGTGCGCGAACGGGTACAGAAGGATTGTGGCGAGGAATTGCCATAGCATGGCCAGCAGGTTCGGGGTGGCCCTCACATCAAGTTGTGTGACCAGGAAGGCCGTCGCTTCGGTGAGGGCGCAGGCCACGGCGAACCAGGCCCACATCATCGGCCGGCTCTGGCCCACCATCATGTTACGCGCGCCGAGCACCGCCCCATAGGCGACGAGAAGACACAGGGCCCACATGCCCAGCGGCCCGCCCCAGAAGATGTCCAGAAAGAGCCCCATGAGGAGCACGGCGAAGGGGGCGATGAAGGACGGCCGGATGACGGCCCAGGCGAAGGCCGGGACCATGCAGAAGACCGGTTCGGGCAGGCCCCAACCGAACAGCCGCAGCGGCACGGCGAAGAGGATGGTGGCGCCCAGGCACTGCAGCATCGGCAGGGCGAGCCAGCGCCAGGGGTCCAGGCGACCGGCGGCGAGGCTCAAAACACCGGCTCCAGCGGCTGCGGCGGAGGCGACTCGGCCGGCTCGGACGGCGTGACGGGCGCGGTCTTCGGGGCGGGCGCCTTGGCCGGGGGCGATTTCGCCGCCGGAGCCTTGGGCGCGGGCGTCTTCGGCGCCGGCGGCGAAATCGCCCCCGGCC
>NZ_JACESE010000028.1 GCF_013911965.1 Phenylobacterium sp.
CCGCCGTCAGCGTCGTCTTGCCATGGTCAACGTGACCAATCGTGCCGATGTTGCAGTGCGGCTTCGTGCGTTCGAACTTCTCTTTAGCCATTTCAAGCTCCAGCCCTGTCCGGGCTTGTCCTCTAACTAGGGATGGATGGTTAGGCGTACTTCTTGATCACTTCGTCGGCGACGTGTTGCGGCACCGGATCGTAGTGGTCGTAGAGCATGGTGAACTGGGCGCGGCCCTGCGACATGCCCCGGAGGGTGTTCACGTAGCCGAACATGTTCGCCAGCGGGACGTAGGCGTTCACGACGATGGCGTTGCCGCGCACGTCCTGCCCCTGGATCTGACCCCGGCGGCCGTTCAGGTCGCCGATGACCGAACCCAGATACTCTTCCGGGGTCACGACCTCGACGGCCATGATCGGCTCGAGCAGCTTGGGAGCGCCCTTCTCACGCAGTTCCTTGAAGGCGGCGCGCGAAGCGATTTCGAAGGCCAGGACCGAGGAGTCGACGTCGTGGAACGCGCCGTCGATCAGGGTGGCCTTGAAGTCGATCAGCGGGAAGCCCGCCAGCAGACCGTTGTCCTTGGCCGATTCCAGGCCCTTCTGGACGCCGGGGATGTATTCCTTCGGCACGGCGCCGCCGACGATCGCGCTTTCGAAGACGAAGCCCGAGCCGGGCTCGCCCGGTTCGAACACCAGCTTGACCCGGGCGAACTGGCCCGTACCGCCGGTCTGCTTCTTGTGCGTGTAGTCGATCTCGGCCCGCTTACCCAGGCTTTCGCGATAGGCCACCTGCGGCGCGCCGATGTTGGCCTCGACCTTGTAGGTGCGCTTCAGGATGTCGATCTTGATGTCCAGGTGCAGCTCGCCCATGCCCTTCAGGATCGTCTGGCCCGACTCGTGGTCGGTCGAGACGGTGAAGGACGGATCCTCGGCGGCCAGCTTGGCGAGCGCCACGCCCAGCTTCTCCTGGTCGGCCTTGGACTTGGGCTCCACGGCGATCTCGATGACCGGGGCCGGGAATTCCATGCGCTCCAGGATCACCGGCGACTTGGCCGGGTCGCACAGGGTGTCGCCCGTGCGGGTTTCCTTGAGGCCGGCCAGGGCGACGATGTCGCCGGCGTGGGCTTCCTTGATGTCCTCACGGTTGTTCGAGTGCATCAGCAGCATGCGGCCGACCCGCTCGCGCTTGTCGCGCGTGGAGTTCAGCAGGCTCATGCCCGTCTCGATCTTGCCGGAATAGATGCGGCAGAAGGTCAGCGAACCAACGAAGGGGTCGTCCATGATCTTGAAGGCGAGCATGGAGAGCGGCTCGTCGTCGGAAGCCTTCCGCGTGATCGGCTCTTCGGTCTTGTAGTCGATGCCTTCCGTCGGCGGGATGTCCAGCGGCGACGGCAGGTAGTCGACGACGGCGTCGAGCAGGGGCTGCACGCCCTTGTTCTTGAACGCCGAGCCGCAGAGGATCGGATAGAAGGCGCCGGTCAGCACGGCCTTCCGGATGCACTTCTTGATCGTCTCTTCCGACGGCTCCTCGCCCGACAGGTAGGCCTCCATGGCCTCGTCGTCGAGTTCGACCGCGTTCTCGATCATGTAGGAGCGGGCCTGTTCGGCCTTTTCCTTCAGGTCGGCGGGGATTTCCTCGTCCTGGAAGGACGCGCCCAGGCCGTCATTGTCCCAGACCACGGCCTTCATGCGGACCAGGTCGACGATGCCGCGCAGGGCGGATTCGGAACCGATCGGCAGCTGGATCGGAACGGCCTTGGCGCCGAGGCGGTCACGGATGGACTCCACCGACTTGTCGAAGTCGGCGCCGAGCTTGTCCATCTTGTTGACGAAGACGATCCGCGGAACCTCGTACTTGTCGGCCTGACGCCAGACCGTCTCGGTCTGCGGCTCCACGCCGGCGTTGCCGTCCAGCACCGCCACGGCGCCGTCGAGCACGCGCAGCGAACGCTCCACCTCGATGGTGAAGTCCACGTGGCCGGGGGTGTCGATGATGTTGAGGCGCTTGCCCTTCCAGAAGGCGGTCGTCGCGGCCGACGTGATCGTGATGCCGCGCTCCTGCTCCTGCTCCATCCAGTCCATGGTGGCCGCGCCGTCATGGACTTCGCCGATCTTGTGGCTCTTGCCGGTGTAGAAGAGGATCCGCTCCGTCGTCGTCGTCTTGCCCGCGTCGATGTGGGCCATGATGCCGAAGTTGCGGTAGTCTTCGATGTTGTGCGTACGGGCCATAGCGAAAGGCTTTGCTGAAAGAGGTCCGGGGGTGTGCTGAACGAACGGCGCGGGCGGTTTAGCTCAAACCGCCCGCGCCGGGAAGCGATGGATGTCCGGCCTTACCAGCGGTAATGCGAGAAGGCGCGGTTCGCCTCGGCCATCTTGTGCGTGTCTTCACGCTTCTTCACGGCGGCGCCGCGGTTGGACGAGGCGTCCAGAAGCTCGCCGGCGAGCTTCTCGGTCATGGTGTTTTCACCACGGTTGCGCGCGGCGTTGACCAGCCAGCGGATGGCCAGGGCGCGACGGCGCTCCGGACGGACCTCGACGGGAACCTGATAGGTCGCGCCGCCGACCCGGCGGGAGCGGACCTCGATGCCCGGCGAGACGTTCTCGAGCGCGGCGTGGAAGGTCTCCAGGGGGCCCTGGTCCTTGCGCTTGGCTTCGAGGATGTCGAAGGCGCCGTAGACGATGTTCTCGGCGACGGCTTTCTTACCTTCGTACATCACATAGTTCATGAACTTGGTGACGACGAGGTCCCCGAACTTCGGATCGGGCAGGACTTGGCGTTTCTCGGCGCGACGGCGACGGGACATGGTCTTTGATCCTTACTTCGGACGCTTGGCGCCGTAGAGCGAACGGCGCTGCTTGCGGTCCTTCACCCCTTGGGTGTCGAGCACGCCGCGGAGGATGTGATAGCGCACGCCGGGAAGGTCCTTCACACGGCCGCCGCGGATCAGCACCACGGAGTGTTCCTGCAGGTTGTGGCCCTCGCCGGGGATGTAGCACACAGCTTCGATGCCGGTGGTCAGGCGGACCTTGGCCACCTTACGGAGAGCCGAGTTCGGCTTCTTCGGGGTGGTGGTGTAGACGCGCGTGCAGACGCCGCGACGCTGGGGGCAGCCCTTCAGGGCCGGCACCTTGTTCCGCGAGGGCTTGTCCTTCCGCGGCTTACGGATGAGCTGGTTGACCGTAGGCATTTATTCTCTGTGCCATTCCTTGGCTTGTGGGGGCGTGTGCCGTTGGGCCGAAGCGCCCCGTTGAAGGGTCCGTACTTTAGTCTCAGGCTTCGAAGCCGGCCTCTGAACGCGAAAACTCGCCGGCGCGCGTCGCTGAAGCGCTCCGGCGGGCGGCCGTCCTTTGCAAGACATTCGGTCCATCGGCGCCAGAGACTAAGAATCCCCGGCCTCGAAAGGAGCGCGGTTCTTACTCGCCTCGCGCCCGCGCGTCAACGTTTGCGAAATCTGTGGCTTGGCGGGCCCCAGGTCACAGTTTCGCCCTCGGTGCGGCCAAGCTTGCGGCCATGTGTGACGCCCGCTCCCGAAGCGATCGATGAGCCGCGGTTCGCCGCGCGCCCGATGGCTGGCGGCGATCACGGCCGTGCTGGTCCTGCACGCTGCGGCGGGCCTCGCCCTGTTGAGCGTGCGCCCCACCCTGCCCTTCGCGCCAGAGCCCCGCGTCTTCGAGGTTACGCTGCTCGCCCCTGTCCCGAGGCCGCAGCTGGCGGCTGAGACGAGATCGAGCGCGCAAGCCGGCGCAGCTGGCGCCCCGACGGTGCTGAGCGCCCGACCGGGAGCGGCCGCGCCGGCGACGGCCCCCGTCACCGCGGCCGTCTCCGAAGCGCCGGACGCGGCGGCCCAGGCCCGCTTCCGGTCGGCCTTGCGCAGCCGCGTGGGTTGCGCCTCCCCCGAGGCCTGGGGCCTGACGCGGGAAGAGCGCGAGGCCTGCCTGGAACGGCTCGCCCAGGGGGCGGCCGAAGCGCCCTATCGGCCCCCGGTCCTGGAGGAGGACAAGCAGCGCGCCTTCGACGCGGCGGCGGCGCGCAAGGCCGCCTACCGGGCCTACAAGGAATCAACCAGTCCGCCGCTCGGCATCGACACCACCGGCGGCGGCCCGGTCATGAACCCTCTGCCCGAACCCTAGGCCGAGGGCCGCCGGCCTCAGTCGAAGATGTCGAAGATGTCGAACTTCTTCTTTTTCTTGTGCCGGTAATAGTCGTCGTCATCGTAGCGATAGCGGCGCTCGCGCTCGTCGTAGCGGTGGGTCCGCTTCCAGGCGTCGGGGTCGCGATGGAAGGAGTCGACCTCCCGCTCGAACCGCTCCCGCGCGCCGGCCTCGCCGGCCTGCTCCTCGCGCACGCCGCCCAGCAGCTTTTCAAGCTCTCCGCGGTCCAGCCAGACGCCGCGACAGCTGGGGCACATGTCGATGTCCACGCCGGCGCGCGAGACATTCTGCATGGACGCATTGCAGTTGGGGCACATCAAGAGCGGCATCGGTATCTCCTCGACTGGGAGCTCCTGATATAGGCGTCCGGCGTTGCGCCTGCAGGCCCCGCCCTGCGGATCAGAAGCCGATGAAGTCCTTGAACTCCGGGACGAGGATCGCCCAGGTCGCCACCGCCTCCTCGATCAGCTCGGTCGAGGCGCCGCGTTCGACGTCGACGTCCATCTCCATGACCGGGTCCATGTCGCCGTCCAGATAGGCCCGGCCGAAGCGGTGCTCGGCGTTCCAGCGGTTGATGGTTTCATAGCTGAGCGGATCGCCGTCGAACCCGGTCGCGAACTGGAGGCTGGTGCAGCGGCCGCCGTCGCAGCCGTAGAAATAGACGCCGAAGCTCGCTCCGTCCGCGGCGCTGCGCACCAGAGGGTCGCCGACGCTATCGACGGTGACCTCCGCGCGATAGCCCATGTCGCGGAGCACCTGAGCCACCTCGGCGGCCGTGGCCCCGCCCTCCGGCAGCGGGCGCGCCGCAGCCGACGTGGCCCCCAGGGCGGCGATCATCGCGACCAGCAGCAATCTCGGCATTTCGACTTCCCCTTATCCAGATGTGCGTTCCAAATCGCACGGCGCAGCTTGGCAGGGAAGAGCGCCGATCCTGAGCTTCAGTCCGCCGGCAGATGCTCGGTGAGAAAGGCCTCGAGAGCCTGCAGCATGCGGATGCGGCTGGTCGGGCGATAGAAGTAGTGGTTCTCGCCCTCGAAGACGACGAGCTCCACCGGCTTGCCCGCCCGCTCCAGGGCGTTCTTCATCACGACCGAATGATCCAGCTGGACCACCGTGTCCTGGTCGCCATGAAGCAGCAGGACCGGTCCGCCGGCGGCCGCGGCGTGCGTCACCGGAGAGCCGGCCGCCATCTGTTCGCGGCTGGCCTGCCCGAGCATCTCCCGCAGTCCGGAGACGCTGAGCGAATCCCGTCCCCCGGCGCGGATCTCATGCAGCTGAAGCATCTGGAGATCGCTGACCGGGGCGATGGCCGCCGCACAGCGATATTCGTCCGGATACATGGTGATGCTGGCCAGGGCGGCGTAGCCGCCGTAGCTGGCGCCGACGATACAGACCTGGTCCGGATCGACGACGCCCGCATCGGCGAGCGCTTTGACGCCGTCGATCAGGTCGGTCTGCATCTTGCCGGCCCATTCGCCATAGCCGGCGCGTTCGAAGGCCAGGCCGAACCCGCGCGAGCCGCGGAACTGCGGGCGCAGGACGACATAGCCGCGGCTGGCCAGGAACTGGGTCAGATAGTCGAAGTCGTTCTGGTCGCGCGAATGGGGGCCGCCATGCGGCAGGACGATGAGCGGCCGCTTGCCCGCGGCCACACCCGGCGGGGTCGTCACATAGGCGGGAATGCTGAGGCCGTCACGCGCCGCGTAGGTGATCCAGCGTGTCTCGCCCAGGGGCGCGTCCTTCAGCTCCGGATAGGCGTCCGCCAGGGGCGACAGCTCCTTGCGGGCCCGGTCGAAGAGGTACCAGACCGGTGCGGAATCGGCCTCCTCGGCGCGGACGACGTAGCGATCACGGTCTTGCGACCAGCTGACGAGCGACACTTCGCGGTCGCGCAGAGCCCTCGAGAGCAGGCCGTGCACTGCGCCGACCTCGGCGTCCAGGAACTGCGCCTGGACGCTCTCGCCGCCCGCGGAGATGGCGATCGCCCGCCCGGTGTAGGGATCACGGCTCAGATGCGGCCGATAGGGGCTCGCCTCGCCCACCCGTTCATCGACGCCGTCGGCGAGGCGGCGGCGAATCACCTGATGGCCCGTCTCGCCGACCGAGA
Organism: Phenylobacterium sp.; assembly: GCF_013911965.1. Classification (GTDB taxonomy): domain Bacteria; phylum Pseudomonadota; class Alphaproteobacteria; order Caulobacterales; family Caulobacteraceae; genus Phenylobacterium. Next base: position 6,250 of record NZ_JACESE010000028.1, read on the forward strand.
TCAGATAGATGGCGTCCTCCGGGTCGGAGTAGCCGATGTAGTCGCCGCCGTCGGCCTCGCTCCAAACCTGGCTCCACCGCCGCTCGCCCTTGGCGCGGGCCCAGACGCGATCCAGTTCCGTCTTCTCGTCGGTCTCCAGGCGGACGCGGGCCTCACCCGTGGAGTCGGGCTCAAACCCCCACGCCTCGTAGGTGCCAGGCTCCACGAGCCGTCCTTCGCCGGTCGCCGGGTCGGCGCGCCACAGGGCCCACTTGAAGTGCTGCCCGTCTCCACGCTGCGCCACGCGGGAGTCGATGTGCGAGCGGTCAGGCGCGACCTGCAGTCCCATGAGATAGACCACGGGCGTCTCGCCATGGACGACGCGCACGACGTGCTGAGACGTGGCGTAGCGGCTGGCGTGGTCGTTGGAGAGCAGGTTGGCGATCGGCTTGCCGTCCAGATCGAAGGCGATGTTGCGTTCGAAGCGGTACTCCGCCCGCTGGTCGAGCTTCTCCCAGAAGCCGACCCTGACGATGACGTGCGCATCGCCCGCCCAGAAGAGCTCGACCGCCTCGATGTCGCCGAGCGGCGTCGTCTTCGCCGCGCCTCCGTCGATGGGCGCGATGTTGAGCGACCGCGCCCCCGCCGGTCCGCCGAGGATGGCGAGGTGCGCCCCGTCCGGCGAAATGGCCGCGTCCTGGATCGCCGGCAGCCGCCCGAAGGCCGCCGCGGGCGGCGGTTCGGCGCAGGCGATCGTCGCGCCGGCGGCCCAGGCCGCGAGCGCCAGTACAAGCCGGACAATCATAGGAACATCCCCCTCAACCCCTGGTGAGGTTAGCCGCGGGATGCGCCCAAGGCCAAGCTTGAAACCGGCCGTCGGCCACGAAAAACGGCCCGGGATCGCTCCCGGGCCGTTCGTCGTCTCAGGCTGGACCTTCGGCCTTAACGGTCGACCGTCTCGGCCTCGGCCGCGTCGGCGATCACTTCCGGCAGCGGCTCCATGGTCTCCTCGCGGCTGGCCGCCAGGGCTTCGTCGCGCTTGGCGGCGATGCGCTGGAGGTTGCGCAGGTAGGAGCCCGTGCCCGCCGGGATCAGGCGACCGACGATCACGTTCTCCTTCAGGCCTTCCAGGGTGTCGCGCTTGCCCTGGACCGAAGCCTCGGTGAGCACGCGGGTGGTCTCCTGGAAGGAGGCCGCGGAGATGAAGCTGCGGGTCTGCAGCGAGGCCTTGGTGATGCCCAGCAGGACCGGCTGGACGATCGCCGGACGGCCGCCGCGGGCCTCGGCCTTGGCGCTCTCCTCGTCCACCTCGATCTTGTCGAGATGGTCGCCCTTGAGCAGGCCGGTGTCGCCGGGTTCGAGGATCTCGACCTTCTGCAGCATCTGACGGACGATCGTCTCGATGTGCTTGTCGTTGATCGGCACGCCCTGCAGTCGGTAGACCTCCTGGATCTCGTTGACCAGGAACTCCGCCAGCGCCTCGATGCCCTGGATCCGCAGGATGTCGTGCGGATCGGGGTTGCCGTCGATGATGTACTCGCCCTTGCGGATGATATCCCCGTCGTGGACGGCGATATGCTTGCCCTTCGGGATGAGGAACTCGACCGCCTCGCCGCCGTCTTCCGGCGTGATCTTGATCCGGCGCTTGTTCTTGTAGTCGCGCCCGAACTCGACCCGGCCGTCCATCTCGGCGATGACCGCGCAGTCCTTGGGACGACGGGCCTCGAACAGCTCGGCCACCCGCGGCAGACCGCCGGTGATGTCCCGCGTCTTGGCGCCTTCGGTCGGCATACGGGCCAGCACCTCGCCGGGCTTCACCTCATCGCCGTCGCCGACGGAGAGAATGGCGCCCACGGGCAGCAGGTAGCGGGCCTCACCGCCGTTGGAGATGCGCTTGTAGGCGCCGTCGGCGTCGATGACGCCCATGGCCGGACGCAGGTCCGAACCCTTGGTCGAGGCGCGCCAGTCGGTGACCACGCGGTTGGAGATGCCGGTGGCCTCGTCGGCCTCCTCGCGGACGGAGACGTTCTCCACCAGGTCCTCGAAGCGGACGCGGCCGCCCACTTCGGTGAGGATCGGGGTGGTGTAGGGGTCCCACTCGGCCAGACGCTGGCCGCGCTTGACCGTGTCGCCGTCCTTCACCTTCAGGCGCGCGCCATAGGGCGGCTTGTAGGATTCGCGGTCCTTGCCGTCGACCTGGATGGTCAGCTGCAGGTTCCGGTTCATCACCACGAAGTCGCCGTCGCCGGCCTGGACGACATTGCCGCCCGCGAGCCGGACGACGCCCTCGTTGGCGCTTTCGAAGAAGGACTGCTCGGCCACCTGGGCGGTGCCGCCGATGTGGAAGGTCCGCATCGTCAGCTGCGTGCCGGGCTCGCCGATGGACTGGGCGGCGATGACGCCCACGGCCTCGCCGATGTTCACCGGCGTGCCGCGCGCCAGGTCGCGACCGTAGCAGGTGGCGCAGACGCCGTTCTTGGTCTCGCAGGTCAGGACCGAACGCACCTTCACCGTCTGGACGCCGGCGCTCTCGATCACCTCGATGAGGTTCTCGTCGAGATAGGTGTCGGCCGGGACGATGACCTCGCCGCTCGACGGATCCTTCACGTCCTCGGCCGTGGAGCGGCCCAGGATGCGAAGGCCGAGCGAGACCAGCACGTCACCGCCCTCGACCACGGCGCTGAGCGTGATGCCCCGCGTGGTGCCGCAGTCTTCCTCGGTGATGATGCAGTCCTGCGCCACGTCCACCAGACGGCGGGTCAGGTAACCCGAGTTCGCCGTCTTCAGCGCGGTGTCGGCCAGGCCCTTACGGGCGCCGTGGGTGGAGTTGAAGTACTCCTGGACGGTCAGGCCTTCCTTGAAGTTCGAGATGATCGGCGTCTCGATGATCTCGCCCGACGGCTTGGCCATCAGGCCGCGCATCCCGCCGAGCTGCTTCATCTGGGCCTGCGAACCGCGGGCGCCGGAGTTGGACATCATGAAGACCGAGTTGATCTCGGCCTCGCGGCCGTTGACGTCCTTCACCGGCTGCGAGATCTCGCGCATCATCTCGTCGGCGACGCGGTCGGTGGCCTTGGCCCAGGCGTCGACGACCTTGTTGTACTTCTCACCCTTGGTGATCAGGCCGTCGGCGTACTGCTGCTCGTATTCCTCGACCAGCTTGCGCGTCTCTTCGACGATCGGCTTCTTCCGCTCGGGGATGACGATGTCGTCCTTGCCGAAGGAGATGCCGGCCTTGGCCGCCTCGCGGAAGCCCAGCCCCATGATCTGGTCGGCGAAGATGACCGTCGCCTTCTGACCGCAGTGGCGGTAGACGGTGTCGATCAAATTGCCGATTTCCTTCTTGGTCAGGTTCTTCTCGAGCAGCTTGTGGCTGACCGCCGGGTTGCGCGGGAAGAGGGCGGCGATCTTCATGCGGCCCGGCGTGGTGTCGATCACACGGGTGACCACCTCGCCTTCCGCATTCATCTCGGTGTGGCGCGCCTTGATCTTGCTGTGCAGCGTGACGACGCCCGAGTTCAGGGCCGCCTCGATCTCACCCAGGTCGGCGAACACCTTGCCCTCGCCCGGCTCGCCGTCCTTGACCAGCGACAGGTAGTAGAGGCCGAGCACGATATCCTGCGACGGCACGATGATCGGCCGGCCGTTGGCGGGCGACAGGATGTTGTTGGTCGACATCATCAGCACGCGCGCTTCCAGCTGGGCTTCCAGCGAGAGCGGCACGTGGACGGCCATCTGGTCGCCGTCGAAGTCGGCGTTGAAGGCCGTGCAGACCAGCGGGTGGAGCTGGATGGCCTTGCCCTCGATCAGCTTGGGCTCGAAGGCCTGGATCCCCAGACGGTGCAGGGTGGGCGCGCGGTTCAGCAGCACCGGGTGTTCGCGGATCACCTCGTCGAGAATGTCCCAAACCGCCGGCTGCTCGCGCTCGACCATGCGCTTGGACTGCTTGACGGTGCCCGACAGGCCCTTGGCGTCCAGGCGCGCATAGATGAACGGCTTGAAGAGCTCGAGCGCCATCTTCTTCGGCAGGCCGCACTCGTGCAGCTTCAGCTCGGGACCGACGACGATGACCGAGCGGCCCGAATAGTCGACGCGCTTGCCGAGCAGGTTCTGACGGAACCGGCCCTGCTTGCCCTTCAGCATGTCGGCCAGCGACTTGAGGGGCCGCTTGTTGGCGCCGGTGATGACGCGGCCGCGACGGCCGTTGTCGAACAGGGCGTCGACCGACTCCTGCAGCATCCGCTTTTCGTTGCGGATGATGATGTCGGGCGCGCGCAGCTCGATGAGGCGCTTGAGGCGGTTGTTCCGGTTGATGACCCGGCGATAGAGGTCGTTCAGGTCCGAGGTCGCGAAGCGGCCGCCGTCCAGCGGCACCAGCGGACGCAGTTCCGGCGGGATCACCGGCACGACCGACAGCACCATCCATTCGGGCTTGTTGCCGCTCTCGAGGAAGCTCTCGATCAGCTTCAGACGCTTGGACGTCTTCTTGAGCTTCATTTCCGAGGTGGTGGTGAGCAGTTCCTCGCGGAGCTTCTCGGCCTCCTTCGGCAGGTCGATGCCCTTGAGCAGGTTCTGCACCGCCTCGGCGCCGATCTCGGCGGTGAAGCTGTCGTCGCCGAACTCTTCCTGGAAGCGCAGATAGTCGTCTTCCGACAGGAGCTGGTGCAGCTTCAGCGGCGTCAGGCCCGGTTCGGTGACGATGTAGTTCTCGAAGTAGAGCACCCGCTCCACGTCCTTCAGCGCCATGTCGAGCATCATCGAGATGCGGCTCGGCAGGGACTTCAGGAACCAGATGTGGGCGACGGGGCTGGCCAGTTCGATGTGGCCCATCCGCTCGCGCCGGACGCGGGCCAGGGTGACCTCCACGCCGCACTTCTCGCAGATGATGCCCTTGTACTTCATGCGCTTGTACTTGCCGCACAGGCACTCGTAGTCCTTGGTCGGACCGAAGATGCGGGCGCAGAACAGGCCGTCGCGCTCGGGCTTGAACGTGCGGTAGTTGATCGTTTCCGGCTTCTTGATCTCGCCGAAGGACCACGAGCGGATCTTTTCGGGCGAGGCCAGAGCGATACGGATCTGGTCGAAGGTCGGAGCGGCCTGGACCGGATTGAAGATATTCAGGACTTCCTGGTTCATCGGATATCCAGTTCGTCAGTCATTTCGAAGGCGATGGGGAGGAGCTGACGGCCCCTCCCCTCGCACGGGTCATGTGCGCAGCTGAGGTCCGCCTCAGCTGTTCTCCAGCTCCACGTTCAGGCCGAGCGAGCGCATCTCCTTGACGAGCACGTTGAAGCTCTCGGGGATGCCGGCCTCGAACGTGTCGTCGCCACGGACGATGGACTCGTAGACCTTGGTCCGGCCGGCCACGTCGTCGGACTTCACCGTCAGCATTTCCTGCAGGGTGTAGGCCGCGCCGTAAGCCTCCAGCGCCCACACCTCCATCTCGCCGAAGCGCTGCCCGCCGAACTGGGCCTTGCCGCCCAGCGGCTGCTGGGTGACGAGGGAGTACGGGCCGATGGAGCGGGCGTGGATCTTGTCGTCCACCAGGTGATGCAGCTTCAGCATGTAGATGTAGCCGACCGTGACCGGGCGCTTGAACTTGTCGCCGGTCTGGCCGTCGTACAGCGTCACCTGGCCCGAACGGTCGAGACCGGCCTTCTCCAGCAGGTTCTCGATGTCCTCGATGCGCGCGCCGTCGAAGACCGGCGTGGCGAAGGGGATGCCCTTGGAGAGGTTGCGGGCCAGCTCGATCAGGTCCTCGTCGCTCTCGGGGAGCTCCTGGTCCTTGCCGTAGATGTCCTCCAGCCACTCCACGAGGGCGGCGCGCTGACCGCCGTTCTGCCAGGCCTCGAGCATGTTCGAGATCTGACGGCCGAGGCCGGCCGAGGCCCAGCCGAGGTGGGTTTCGAAGATCTGGCCGACGTTCATGCGCGAAGGCACGCCGAGGGGGTTCAGCACCAGGTCGACGGGGGTGCCGTCCTCCAGGTGGGGCATGTCCTCGATCGGCAGGATCTTGGAGATGACCCCCTTGTTGCCGTGACGGCCGGCCATCTTGTCGCCGGGCTGAAGCTTGCGCTTCACGGCCACGAAGACCTTGACCATCTTCATCACGCCCGGGGGCAGTTCGTCGCCCCGCTGCAGCTTGTCGACCTTGTCCTCGAAGCGGCGGTCGAGGCGCTTGCGGGCCTCGTCGAACTGACGGCGCATGGCCTCCAGCTCGCCCATGGCCTTCTCGTCCTCGAGGGCGATCTGCCACCAGAGGCCCGGCGCGATGTCGGAGAGCTTCTCGGCGGTGATCTCGCCGCGGCCCAGGCCCTTCGGACCCGAGACGGCGACCTTGCCCACCAGCATCTCGCGCAGGCGCGCGGTCATGTTGCGGTTCAGGATGGCGAACTCGTCGTCGCGGTCCTTGCCCAGGCGGTCGATCTCGGCGCGCTCGATGGCCATGGCGCGCTCGTCCTTGTCGACACCGTGGCGGTTGAAGACGCGGACCTCGACCACCGTGCCCGACACGCCCGGCGGCAGGCGCAGGGAGGTGTCGCGGACGTCGGAAGCCTTTTCGCCGAAGATGGCGCGCAGGAGCTTCTCTTCCGGAGTCATCGGGCTCTCGCCCTTCGGCGTGACCTTGCCGACCAGGATGTCGCCCGGCTGGATCTCGGCGCCGATCGCCACGATGCCCGCCTCGTCGAGGTTGCGCAGGGCTTCCTCGCCGACGTTCGGGATGTCGCGGGTGATTTCTTCCGGGCCCAGCTTGGTGTCGCGGGCCATGACCTCGAACTCCTCGATGTGGATCGAGGTGAAGACGTCATCGCGCACGATCCGCTCGGAGATCAGGATTGAGTCTTCGAAGTTGTAGCCGTTCCAGGGCATGAAGGCGACGAGGGCGTTGCGGCCCAGGGCCAGTTCGCCCAGCTCCGTCGACGGGCCGTCAGCGATCACGTCGCCGGCGTTCACCCGGTCGCCGACGCGCACCAGCGGACGCTGGTTGATGCAGGTCGAGGTGTTGGAGCGCTGGAACTTCTGCAGACGGTAGATGTCGACGCCCGGCTTGGTGGGGTCGGTCTCTTCCGTGGCGCGGATGACGATCCGGGTGCCGTCGATCTGCTCGATGACGCCGGAGCGGCGGGCCACGACCACGGCGCCGGAGTCCACGGCCACGACGCTCTCCATGCCGGTGCCGACCAGCGGCGCATCCGTACGGATCAGCGGCACGGCCTGCTTCTGCATGTTCGAGCCCATCAGGGCGCGGTTGGCGTCGTCGTTTTCCAGGAAGGGGATCAGCGAGGCGGCGACCGAGACGACCTGCTTGGGCGAGACGTCCATCAGGTCGACGGTGTCCTTGGCCAGCAGGGTCGGCTCGCCGTTCACCCGGCCAGGCACCAGGTCTTCGACGATCTCGCCGTTCTCCAGCTTGATGTTGGCCTGGGCGATGACGTGCTTGGCCTCTTCCATGGCCGACATGTAGACCACCTCATCGGTGGTCTTGCCGTCCTTGATCCGCCGATAGGGGCTTTCGATGAAGCCGTACTTGTTCACCACCGCATGGGTGGCGAGCGAGTTGATGAGGCCGATGTTCGGGCCTTCCGGCGTCTCGATGGGGCAGATCCGGCCGTAGTGCGTCGGGTGCACGTCGCGCACCTCGAAGCCGGCGCGCTCGCGGGTCAGACCGCCCGGGCCAAGGGCCGAAAGACGGCGCTTGTGGGTGATCTCCGAGAGCGGGTTGGTCTGGTCCATGAACTGCGACAGCTGCGAGGAGCCGAAGAACTCCCGCACGGCGGCAGCCGCCGGCTTCGCATTGATCAGGTCATGGGGCATGACCGTGTCGATGTCGACGCTGGACATGCGCTCCTTGATGGCGCGCTCCATGCGCAGCAGGCCGACGCGGTACTGGTTCTCCAGCAGCTCGCCCACCGAGCGGACCCGGCGGTTGCCCAGGTTGTCGATGTCGTCGATCTCGCCGCGGCCGTCGCGCAGGCCCACCAGGGTCTTGAGCACGGCCAGCACGTCGTCCTTGCGCAGGACGCGCACGTCGTCGGGGCAGTCGAGCTCCAGGCGCATGTTCATCTTCACGCGGCCGACCGAGGACAGGTCGTAGCGCTCGGAGTCGAAGAACAGGCTGTTGAACATCGCCTCGGCGGCCTCGGCCGTCGGCGGCTCGCCCGGACGCATGACCCGGTAGATGTCGAACAGGGCGTCTTCGCGCGTGGTGTTCTTGTCGATGCGCAGGGTGTTGCGCATGTAGGCGCCGACCGTCACGTCGTCGACGTCGAGGACGTCGAACTTGGTGAAGCCCTGCTCTTCCAGGGCGGCCAGCAGGGCCTGGTCGATCTCGTCGCCGGCCTCGGCGTAGATCTCGCCGGTCTCGACGTTGACGAGGTCGCTGGCCAGGTAGCGGCCGAACAGGGCCTCAGGCGCCAGCAGCAGGGTCTTCAGGCCGCCGTCGGCGAACTTGCGCGCATTGCGGGCGGAGATCTTCTGGCCGGCCGGAGCCACTTCCTCGCCGGTGTCGGCGTCGATCAGCGGGAAGTCCGGCTTGGCGCCGCGCCAGCGTTCGGCCTTGTAGGGCGTGGCCCAGCCGCCCTCGCGCTTTTCGAAGGGCACGGTCTCGTAGAAGGTGGAGAGGATCTCCTCCCCGTCCATGCCGAGCGCCATGAGGAAGGTCGTCGCCGGCAGCTTCCGACGACGGTCGATACGGACATAGACGATGTCCTTGGCGTCGAACTCAAAGTCGAGCCAGGAGCCGCGATAGGGAATGACGCGGGCGGCGAAGAGCAGCTTGCCCGAGGAGTGGGTCTTGCCCTTGTCGTGGTCGAAGAAGACGCCCGGCGAGCGGTGCATCTGGGAGACGATGACGCGCTGGGTCCCGTTGACGATGAAGGTGCCCTTCTCCGTCATGAGCGGGATGTCGCCCATGTAGACGTCCTGCTCCTTGATGTCCTTGACCGAGCGGGCGCCGGTCTCCTCATCGGTCTCGAACACGATGAGGCGCAGCTTGACCTTCAGCGGCGCGGCGAAGGTCATGTCGCGCTGGACGCACTCCTCGACGTCGTACTTCGGGTCTTCGAACTCGTAGGAAACGTATTCGAGGACGGCGCGTTCGTTGAAGTCCTTGATCGGGAAGACCGACTTGAAGACCGCCTCGACGCCCTCGTCCCGGCGCTCGCCGGGGCGCACTTCGCGCTGGAGGAACTGCTCGTAGGAGGAGCGCTGAACCTCGATGAGGTTCGGCATCTGGACAGCTTCGGGGATGCGGCCGAACGACTTCCGGATCCGCTTCTTGCCGGTGAAGGATTGCGCCATTGTTGTCCCTTGCGGACACGCGGAAGATGGTTCCCGCGCGTCGATTGTTCATCCTGCGTCCACCCTCGGATCTCCCTTGCGGGAGCCGGACGCTGGAAAGTCCCCTTTGCGTCGGGGACGCTCCCTCGCATGGTCGGAGGGCGACGGACCATGCCTCGGAGTCAAACGCGCGAAGACTCGCGTCTTGGCTGAATCGGAATTTCGCGAAGCTCGCCACTTAAGACGTTTGCAAGCCCTTGGGAAGCCCTTTTACACAGAAAAAGTGAGGCGGCGGTCCGCCGCGACCGTCGCCTCACCGCTTCAGGGGCTCCCGGGCGTATCCCGGGTGATGATCTTGGACCTTCGTTCGTACGGCGGACCAACCGGCCGGCCGTAGGCATGGTTCCCGGTCAGTCGGTCCGCCCGCCGAATTCGATCAGGTTCCCGTCGGGATCGGCGACGATGAAGTTCCCCTGCCCCTGGCCATGCCAGGGTTCGCGCTTCAGCGGGCGGTGAATGATCCCCCCCGCGCCTCAAGCTCCAGGAACAATAGCCGCGCGTTGCTGACCATCACCGCGGCCGACAGCAGCTCACCGCCGACGCTGTGGTCCATCACCGGACGCTTCACCTGCCGAATGCAGATTGTCGCCGCATCGCGAACCACCAGTCCGCGGCGACCGTATGGCGGCCTTCGCGATACCCGCGGACGAGCTGCTTGGCCTGCTTCTTGAGGTTCTGGATATCGGGCATGGGGGCGCTGCAGATTGAGGGATCGTAGGCGGGCCTGGCCCCCTCGGCCGGATCGGCCGGTGCGCCCTACAGCGACGGCAGGAACAAATCCCGCCACGGCTGAGGCGCCAACGGAAACGGGCCCGGAGGTCTCCCCCCGGGCCCGCGAAGATGCGCAAAGCTTGCGCCGTCCCCGGCCTTCCTTGAGGAAGGACGGTTCCAAGACGTCGGAACGCGAGTGTCGCGCTCCGGCTTACTTGATCTGGACGGTGGCGCCAGCCTCTTCGAGCTTCTTCTTGATCTCTTCGGCTTCCTGCTTGGAGATGTTTTCCTTGATGTTCTGAGGAGCGCCTTCGACGAGGTCCTTGGCTTCCTTCAGGCCGAGGTCCGGACGGACGCCGCGGACTTCCTTGATCACGTTGATCTTCTTGTCGCCGCCGGCGGCGAGCACGACGGTGAACTCGGTCTGCTCTTCAGCGGCCGCAGCGGCTTCGCCGCCGCCGGCAGCCGGAGCGGCGGCCACGGCCACCGGCGCGGCGGCCGAAACGCCCCACTTTTCTTCGAGCATCTTGGAGAGCTCGGCGGCCTCCAGGACGGTCAGGGCGGACAGGTCTTCAACGATCTTTTCGAGATTGGCCATGGGTATGGATCCTTAAGCGGTGTTGGGGTGTCGGGAAGATGACGATCAGGCGGCGTCTTTGGCGGCGTAAGCGCCCATGACGCGAGCCAGCTGACCGGCCGGCGCCTGCAGGACGCCCGCGACCTTGGTCGCCGGAGCCTGAATGAGGCCGATAAGCTTGCCGCGCAGCTGGTCCAGGGACGGAAGCGTGGCGAGCGCGCTCACCCCGGCCTTGTCCAGAACCTGCGTGCCCATCAGGCCGCCCATGATCACGAGTTTCTCGTTTTCCTTGGCGAACTGGGTGGCGACCTTGGCGGCGGAGACCGGATCCGGGCCGTAGGCGATGGCGACGGGGCCAGTGAAAAGGGCGTCGCCCTCCTCGCCGACCGAGCCGTTCAGAGCCTTCTGGGCCAGGGTGTTCTTCACCACCTTCAGCTGGGCGCCCTGCTCACGCAGGCGGCCCCGGAGATTCGTCATTTCCGCAACGGTCAGACCCAGATTGTGGGTCACGACCACGGCGCCGGACTCGGCGAAGACGCCCTTCAGCGTCTCGATCGCTTCCTGCTTTTGAGCGCGGTCCATTGCGGTCTCCTACTCAGGTGCGGCGGCCGGACCATTCCGGACGCCGTAACGACAGCCACGCCCCGGGCGAACCCGCGGCGGACCGGCAGCCTGTCCATTGAGAGAAGTCGCAGCCGGCGCGCCCCTCCCGCACGCGGAAAGAGCTAAGGACGGCGGTCATCTTCCCGTCTCCCCGCGAGTGTGGAAGGGCTCTCCCACGCTTATGGTCCAGGCGGCCCCTGGACCCCGCAGTTCTTGGACAGGATCGGAAGGCGTATGGCGCCCCCCGTCCTCGCCGCCCCTTGCGGACCGGCGAAACCTTAGAAGGCGCGGCTCATACACCAGCCGACAGGCGGTTTCAACGCCCGATCGCCGCGCCTCCATTGACCCCCGCCCTCGCCGCCCGTAACAGTGCGATTGAAAACGCGTCGCATTCGTGGAGAGAGCGTCATGGGCCTGAACGGCGCCGCCTGGCTCACCGCCGGCCTCGTCCTTTGCCTGCTCGGCGTGCTCGCCCTGCTGGAGGCCTGGCGCCGCAGAGGCAGGCCGCACGCACCCTGGCTGGTCGGCGGCTGGGCCCTGCTCCTCGTCTCGGCCGTCCCTTTCTTTCACGCGGCCTCCGGTGAAAGCGGCGTCGCCGCCTGGATGACGGCCGCGGGCCTTCTCCCCCTCGTCGTGATCGGGCTTCGCACCGAGTGGCGCCGCGCGCCCGATCAGCGGCGCAAGCCGCAGCGGGTCAGCGCCGCCGGCGCCGGCGTCGATCCGGGGACCAGCGCCGCGAGCACCCCCTGGCGCACCGCCGCCGTCGTCGGCCTGGCCCTGCCCGTCTTCGGCGTCGCCAGCCTGATGCTGGGCATGGGCGTGGTGCGCAACGGCCCCGGCGGCGCCGGCGAACAGCTGATGTCGGCGGCCCTGATCACGCCGCTCGTCTGGGGGCTCGGCATGGCCTGGGCCTGCGCCGATCCGCGCCTGTCGCGCACGCTCGCCGTCGCCGGCGTCGTGGCCGCCCTGGGCGGCCTCCTCTACCTGCTGCCCTGAAGGAGCCCTGACACATGGCCGCCACCCTCTGGCCGAAGGTTCCGCCGAACTTCGTCCGCACCGTGCTTTCCGGACACTCCGCGCTCGGCCTCGTGGTCGGCGGGCTGGCCTATCTGCTGTCCCTGACCGGCGTCCTGGCCGTCTTCATGACCGACTTCGAGCGGTGGGAGCAGCCGAACGTGCCGGAGTTCGCCGCCATGGCCCCCGGCGCCCTGGACCGGCTCTATGGCGAGGTGATGGCCGCCGCCGACGGACCGGCCGACCGCCTGTTCATCACCCTGCCCACGGCCGAAGCGCCTCGCAGCGCGGTCTATGTCGGCGAGCAGGCCTGGTTCGCCACCGCCGAGGGGGCGCTGTGGGGTGAGGTCTCCCACGAGTGGACCCACTTCCTGGAGCACCTGCACTACTATCTCAGCCTGCCCCACACCTTCGGGATCGCCGTCGTCGGCCTGGTCGGCGCGGCCATGGTCGGGCTGATCCTGTCGGGGCTGGCGGCGCACCCGCGCATCTTCCGCGACGCCTTCGCCCTGCGCTGGACCTCGTCCCCGCGCCTGTCCCAGGCCGATCTGCACAATCGCCTGAGCGTCTGGGGCGCGCCCTTCCATCTCGTGATCTCGTTGACCGGCGCCTATTTCGGCCTGGCCGGCGTGCTGCTCTTCCTCGCCGGGGCCACGGTCTATGGGGGCGACCGTGACCGTCTGCTGGCGCCCCTCTTCGGCGCCGCCCCGGCGGCGGACGCCGCCGCCGCCCCGCCGCCCCGCCTGGACGCCGCGGTCGCCCAGATCGCGGCCCTCGCGCCTGCGGCCGAGCCCAGCTATCTGAGCGTCGAGGCGCCGGGAACCCGTGGCCAGGTGATCGATGTCAGCGCCACTGTTCCCGGCCAGCTCGTCTATGCCGAAACCTGGCGTTTCGACGGCGCGGGCCGCTTCCAGTCGAAGCTCGGCGCCACCGACGGCGGCCTCGGCCAGCAGACGGCCTGGGCCATGTACCCGCTGCACTTCGGCTCCTTCGGCGGACTGCCGATCCGTCTGGCCTATGGCGCTCTGGGGCTGGCGCTTTGCGTGGTGGTCGCCAGCGGCGTCAACATCTGGCTCGTCCGCCGCCGGGCCCAGGGGCGTCCCGCGCCCAAGGCCGAACGGCTTTGGATCGCCACCGTCTGGGGCTCGGGTCTCGCCCTGGCGGTCGCAGCCGTCGGCATGCTGGCCTGGGAGATCCCGGCCGAACCCGTCTTCTGGGGCCTGGCGGCGCTGCTCCTGATCGCCGCGCCGTTCGCGCCCGAGACGCGCAGCTTCTCGCGCCTGCTCCGGCTGGCCACCGCCGCGGCCATCCTGCTGGTCCTGGCCGTCCATGCCGCGCGGTTCGGCGCCGATGCGCTCGGGCCGACGGCCCTGCCGGTCAGCCTGAGCCTCCTCGCCATCGCCCTGGCGCTGGGCGCCTCGACCCTGATCGGACGCGCCGGGGCCGAGCCCGCGCTCCAGCCGGCCCCTGCGCCCGGCGAATAGGCCGCCGCCCCGGGGGACAACGAAAAAAGGGAGCTGCGTCGCCGCAGCTCCCTTCGCTTTTCCGGTCGGTCGGACGCTTAGGCGCCGACGGAGCTCGTATCGACCTTGAAGCCGGGGCCCATGGTCGAAGACAGGCTGATCTTCTTCACATAGGTGCCCTTGGCGCCCGACGGCTTGGCCTTGTTCAGCGCGTCCACCAGGGCCTTCACATTGGCCAGGATGGCGTCTTCGGAGAAGCTCGCCTTGCCGATGCCGGCGTGGATGATGCCGGTCTTTTCGGTGCGGAACTCGATGGCGCCGCCCTTGGCGTCCTTCACGGCCTGGCCGACGTTCGGCGTCACCGTGCCGACGCGCGGGTTCGGCATCAGGCCGCGCGGGCCCAGCACCTTACCCAGACGGCCGACGAGGGCCATCATGTCGGGGGTGGCGATCACGCGGTCGAACTCCATGAAGCCGCCCTGGATGCGCTCGACCAGCTCTTCGGCGCCGACGATGTCGGCCCCGGCGGCCTTGGCTTCCTCGGCCTTGGCGTCCTTGGCGATGACGGCGACGCGGACGTCGCGGCCGGTGCCCGACGGCAGGTTCACGACGCCGCGGACCTGCTGGTCGGCGTGACGCGGATCGACGCCCAGATTGACGGCGATCTCGATCGACTCGTCGAACTTGGCCTTGGCGTTTTCCTTCACCAGGCGGATGGCTTCTTCCACCGGATGGGCGGCCATGCGGTCGCCGGTCCAGGCCTGAATGCGCTTGGGTTGCTTGGCCATGGCGATCAGGCCTCCACGATCTCAAGGCCCATCGAACGGGCGGAGCCCTCGATGATGCGGGCGGCGGCCTCGACGTCGTTGGCGTTGAGGTCCTTCATCTTCTTCTCGGCGATCTCGCGCAGCTGGGTGCGGGTGATCTTGCCCACGGTCTCGCGGCCGGTGAGCTTGGCGCCGGACTTCAGGCCGACGGCTTCCTTGATGTAGTGGGTCGCCGGCGGGGTCTTGGTGACGAAGGTGAAGCTCTTGTCCTGGTAGACGGTGATCACCGTCGGCAGGGGCGTGCCCTTCACTTCCTTCTCGGTGCGGGCGTTGAACTCCTTGCAGAAGCCCATGATGTTGACGCCGCGCTGGCCGAGCGCCGGCCCGATGGGCGGCGAAGGCGTGGCGGAGCCCGCGGGCACCTGCAGCTTGATGTAGCCCAGAATCTTCTTGGCCATCTTCTCCTCTTTGGCCGGAGGCCCGGCCGGTTGAGCCGTGGTCCGGAGTTGGCGCTCCTCCCACGGATTTGAGCCGCGCGACCCGATGGCCGCCCGGCGAAGGGCGCGCTTCTATCAGCGGGATGGTTCGGGGGCAAGCGGCCGAAAGAGGTGACACGAAGGACACAAAGGACCGCAAAGGGCACGAAGCCTAAAGGATGAGCCGTCGCAGCCCGTGCTTCAGCAATTCGACGTTGAAGTTCACCAACAAGCCAAGCCGGTGGCCGGACAATCTCATGTAGGTCAGGAGTTGCGCCTCATGGAGGCGCGAAAGCGCCTCGACGGCCTTGACCTCGACGATCACAGAACGTCCAACGAGAAGGTCGAGGCGATAGGCGCCCTCCAAGCGCAAACCCTCATAGACAATCGACAAAGGCAGCTGTCGCTCGACCAACAGGCCACGCCCCTCCAGCTCGTAAGCCAGGCAGTGCTCGTAGGCAGCCTCGAGAAGGCCGGGTCCGAGCGCGCGATGGACCAGCCCGCGTCGACCACCTCGCGCGCGATGCGGTCTGCGGCCTCATCCACGTCTTCGTGTCCTTCGCGTCCTTGGTGCTCTTCGTGTCACCTCTTGGACGCGGCACGACCGCGATCAGCTGATCTTTTCGACCTGGCCGTATTCGAGTTCCACCGGGGTGGCGCGGCCGAAGATGGAGACCGTGACCCGCAGGCGGGCGCGTTCCTCGTCGACCTGCTCGACCGAGCCGTTGAAGCTGGCGAAGGGACCGTCGGTGACGCGCACCTGCTCGCCGATCTCGAAGGTGATGGTCGGCTTCGGCCGCTCCACGCCCTCTTCGATGGCGCCGATGATGCGGGCCACTTCCTTTTCGGACACCGGCATCGGCTTGGCGCCCGAACCGAGGAAGCCCGTCACCTTCGGGGTGTTCTTGATGAGGTGATAGGCCTCGTCGGTGAGGTTCATCTTCACCAGGACATAGCCCGGGAAGAACTTCCGCTCGGTGTTGATCTTACGTCCGCGGCGGATCTCCACCACGTCCTCGGTGGGCACCAGCACCTCGGAGAACTGGTCCTCCAGGCCCTGGGAACGGGCCTGCTCGAGGATCGACTCCTTCACCTTCTTCTCGAAGTTCGAGTAGGCGTGGACGATGTACCACTTGTGGTTCGAAGGCGCGGTCGGTTGCGCGGCGGTTTCGTTGCTCATCTTGTTATCCTACCCCGCGTTGGCGAGCTGGAGCAGCAGCCCCATGCCCCAGCCGAGAATGGAGTCGACCGCGAAGAAGAAGATCGCCGCCAGCACCACCATGATCCCGACCATCACCGAGGTGATCCAGGTCTCCTTGCGGCTGGTCCAGGTGATCTTGCGCGCCTCGGCGCGCACTTCCCGCGCGAACTGACCGGGGCTGGTCTTCTTCTTCGGCGCAGAGTCGGCGAGCGACGAGCCCGAGGACATGGCGGCGGCCGTCTTGGCGGCGCGGCTCCTCATCGCTTGCGGCGTTCCGCTCGGTTTCCTGGCCATCGAGGATAGCGACTTTCTACTCCCGGGCGGCGGAAGCCCCGCCCGCGCGTTCTACGGCTTCACGAACAAAGATAGTGGCAGGAGTGGAGGGACTCGAACCCCCGGCCCTCGGTTTTGGAGACCGATGCTCTACCAGCTGAGCTACACTCCTACGCGGCCGGCCCCTCGCCTTTGACAGCTAAGGACCTGATTCCGGTCAATGAACAACGCGCCGGAAGGCGGTGTCCCGCCGGCGCGCGCGGCTCATCGCCGGAGCCGGGTCGTTTAGCAGGGGGCGCCGCGCCCGGCAAGGTGGGATCGAAGGGCGTCCGGCCCGCGTTCCAGGGACCTGACCACCGAACGCTCCAGGAGGCGAAACGCCATGTCCGATGAAGCTCCGCGCGCCGGCGAGCCGGGCGACGACCGCAACCGCGACGACGAACAGCGGCCCGGCGTCCCGCCGCGCTCCGCCTATGTCCCGGCCGGCGAAAAGGACACCACGGAATCGGCCAAGACCCGGACGGATCCGACGACCGGCGAACCGCACGCGGCGGCGCCCGAACCGGCCCGGTCGCGGCACGACCAGGGGGACGAACCCAAGAGCCCGCTGGGCGACCCGCCTAGGTCTTGACGCCGTCCAGTTCGAAGCTGCGGTCCAGATTGGCGATCTTGTCCTCGACCAGGCCCGCCCGCTTCAGCGCCAGGGACGCCGCCCACAGCGCGGTGCGCGCCGGCATGGGCGTGCGGTCCATGGCGGCGACGGGAATCCCCTTCCGGCGGAAGATGCCGTTGGCGTAGTGGGCCCCGTTGGTGATGCGCGTGCCCCAGGTCTGGTAGTCCACGGACAGGGAGACGTTGAAGCCTTCCTGGTTCTCGATCCGGTGCGGCGCGTGCAGGGGCCAGGTGGCGGCCATGCCGGGCGTGAGGTCGAAGACCTGGGCCGCGGCGTCCATGCCCCGGTTGTAGGGCAGGTCCTCGGTCTGCTGCTTGAGCATGATGTCCTCCATGCCCGTCTGGGGCATGTGGACCTCGTCTGCCGGATAGATCCAGATGCGCTTGCGTCCCCGCATGTGGAACAGGCAGACGCCGGGCGCGTCGGCGTGGAACGGCACCTTGGCCTGGGGCGCCGACAGGATCAGTTGTCCGTTGAGCTGCACGGGCCGGAAGCCCGGCGCCTCGCGGGAGATCTCACGGAAGGCGGCGTGGATGACCGGGGCGAGGCCCTCATAGTGCTGCTCCACGCGGCGCAGCTGAACCCAGACGCGGCCGTCCTTGATCCCTTCCAGCACCTTCTCGCCGGGCAGCCGGCCGCGCACGCCGGTGCGCATGGTCGCCCGCCCCTCGTCGTCATAGTCG
The DNA here is from genome assembly GCF_013911965.1 of Phenylobacterium sp. Classification (GTDB taxonomy): domain Bacteria; phylum Pseudomonadota; class Alphaproteobacteria; order Caulobacterales; family Caulobacteraceae; genus Phenylobacterium. The sequence continues at coordinate 24,009 of NZ_JACESE010000028.1, forward strand.
AACAGGTTGATGTCGTAGAGCTCGGCAGGATAGCGGTCGAGCAGGGCCGCCAGCGCCTCGTCGTCGAAGAGCCCGGTCTCGGCCAGACGGTGGCCGAACACGATCGGAGCCTTGCGGAAGTCGCGCTTCTGCTCGGCGCTCCAGGCGGGAATCAGGCGGTCGGTGACGTTCGTCGTCATGGTCGTTTCCTTCAGTCCAGCAGCAGCAGGCCGGCGCTGGCCCCGGCGAGAGAAAGTCCAAGGCCGACGCCCGCGCCGATGCGCGGATGCCGGCGGCCGATCCGGCCGAGCGAACGGCCGGCGGCGGTGATCTGTCCGTTGAGCCCCGGCTCGCAGGCGGCGATGCGGTCCAGGCGGCGGTCGAGGCGGCGGTAGAGGGCGCTCATCCGCTCATGCAGGGCGGGCGAACGCGCCATGGTCTGGCGCAGCAGGGCGCGCATCCCCTCGACGAAGGGATCGGCGATCACGTCGCCCTCCAGGACCTGCCCGGCCGGATCGGCGAAGGCGCGCTTGTAGTCTTCCGCCCCTGGTCCGAAGTCGGCGGTGGCGACGCCCTGCTCGGCCAGCACGCGCAACGTCTCCAGCGTCATCAGGGCGCCGGGCGAATAGCGTGCGAATTCCGGATCGTAGACAGGAAACCAGAGGTGATAGGCGCGCCCGGAGAGCAGGCCCGCCTCCGCGGCCACCACATGATCGCCGGCGCGCAGGACGGCCACCCGGAGGCCGAAATCGTCGGCGGTCCCGCAGCTCAGCCGCCGCAGCAGGTCGCGGGTCCAGGCTGTGGCGAACACGTCGTGCTGGCCGGTGCGGCGCATCTGCTCGCGCTTTTCCCGGATGATGGCGTCCAGGGCGTCGGCGTCGGGGGTGAGCGTGAACCTCAACGGCCCCACCTGCTCGGCCAGTTGGCGCATGCGCCGGCGCTTGTCCTTCAGGAAGCCGCCCTGCCCCGCGGCGCGGCGCTGCTCCAGATAGGCCTCGTAGCCTTGGGACAGGTCCGCGACCATGGCCGGGCGGGCGTCGGCGAAGAGATCGGCCGCCGGCGCGTGGCGCGGCACCAGCCCGCCGAAACGGAAGCGGCGCACGCGCAGGCGCCCGAGAACCGCCTTCAGGTCGATCTCCGCGCCCGGTCGCGCCACAAGGCCGTGATAGTCGGTGAGCGGCGCGCCGATGGGCTGAATGGCGCCGCCGCGGCGCTGATACGGCAGGAAGCCCTCGATCCGGCCCTCCCGGCGGATGATGGCCATGCGGGCGTGAGGCGCCACCTCGGCGGCGGCGACCACGTAGCGCAGATCGAAATAGGGGCTGGAGAGTTCCGGCGCGGCGGCGCGGAACTCCGCCCACAGCGCGCGCTCGCGCGCGTCGAGCTCGTCGGCCCGGCGCGTCTCGACGCTGATCTCGGCTCCCATTCTGGCGCCCCTCCGCTCCGCTGCACATCCTGCAGTTGTTCAACTGCAAGACGCGCGCCCGCGCAGGCCAGACAACCAGATGTAGGTTGCGAAAAAGGAAAGGCCCGCCGGATGACCGGCGGGCCTTTAGAAGCTTGTGGGCGGGGTTTGAGGTCCCGCCCGGTCCGCTGTGCGGTTACTCGATGATCTTGGCCACGACGCCGGCGCCGACGGTCCGGCCGCCTTCGCGGATGGCGAAGCGCAGGCCCTGGTCCATGGCGATCGGCGTGATCAGCTCGACGTCCAGCTCGGCGTTGTCGCCGG
>NZ_JACESE010000029.1 GCF_013911965.1 Phenylobacterium sp.
CGCTTCGACAAGCTGGCCAGGAACTTCCTCGCCGCCGTCCTGCTCGCCTCAACCCGCCTGTGGCTCAGAGCTTATGAGTCCACGCCCTAGAGCCGGCCGGTCAGCGCCGCCCAGGTGATCCGGGCGCGCTTGCGCAGGTCCGAACCCGGCCGCCCGCGCAGATAGCTCTGCGCCAGGCTGGCATGGGCGGCCGCCGGAAAGGCGGCGACGCCGACCCCCTTCGCCTGCGCGAGCAAGGCCTCGATCTGCGCCCGGTCCGCTTCGGGCCGCCGGGCCAGGGCCCAGGCCGCGCCGGCGGCCTCGGCCTTGTCGCCATCGGCCGCGCCGGCCAGACGACGCGCGACAAGGCGAGAGGCCTCACCCGCCGTGCCCCGCGCCCAGGCGAGCGCCTCGTCCGGCGCCATTGGCGCAGGGTCCAGTTCGCGATAGCGCGCGTCGATCATGGCCTCCAGCGACGTTCTCGGCAGATCATGCCGACGGACCGCCGCGGCCAGCGCCTGAGCGGTCGGGTGACGCCGCACGGCGCGACCCTCGAAGGTCTCGTCCAGCACCTCGCGCCACCAGGTCAGGCGGATCTCGCTCAGCAGGGGATTGGACGCCACCCGCGGCGCCCGCGCCAGTTCGTGGTCGTAGGCGTAGATGGCGATGGCGTCGGCCCTCGCTTCAGGATCGGCGATCAGACGGCTCGACAGCCAGCGGTCCGGATCGACCCGCGCGACCAGGGCGTCGAGGTCCTCGGGCGGGGGCGCGTCGTCGGTCATGCTGCTCCTTGAAGCCTCGGCCCGCGAAGCGGCCAAAGGCGCCTCAGATGGCGATGAGGCCGCAGGCCAGCCGACGGCCCTCGCTCGTCAGCACATTGTACATGCGCGAGGCGGCCGGCGTGTCCATGTACTCCAGGCCGAGTCCGGCCTTCTGAAGCATCTGGCGCAGTTCGCGCGGCGGAAGGGCGTTGGCCGCGCCCGTGCCCAGGAGCAGGAACTCGACCTCCCGGGCGCCGGCGGCGAAGACGGGATAGAGGGCGTCGGGCATGGCCTCGGACAGGCTGCGCACCGGCCAGGGGCTCGCCACGTCGGAGACGATCAGCAGCGAACCCGGCATCCAGACGCCTGAGACCCGGAAGCCGCCCGGGCCAAAGGAATCCACGCTGGGCGCGTTGCGGGCCACGGCTCAGCGGGCCAGGGGTGCGATGGGCTCGACGTCCTCGTCGCCGCGCTTGACTCCCCAGAGCAGGATGACCGGCGCAGCGACATAGATGGACGAATAGGTGCCCAGCACGATGCCGAAGATCATGATGATCGAGAAGCCGAACAGAGTCGGTCCGCCGAAGAGGGCGAGACCGCCAAGGGCGAGCACGGCGGTCAGGCCGGTGATCACCGTGCGCGACAGCGTCTCGTTGATCGACAGATCGATCACCTCGCCGAGCGGCATGCGCTTGTACTTGCGCAGGTTCTCGCGGAGGCGGTCGAACACCACGACCGTGTCGTTCATCGAATAGCCGATGATGGTGAGGATGGCCGCGATGGTGGTCAGCGAGAATTCCAGGTCGAACAGCGCGATCACCCCGAAGGTCAGGATCACGTCGTGGAAGAGCGCGATCACCGCCCCGAGACCGAACTGCAGTTCGAACCGGAACCAGATGTAGAGCAGCATCAGCACGATCGCGAGGCCCAGGGCCAGGAGACCGCTCTGGAAGAGCTCGCCCGACACCTTGGGGCCGACCACCTCGGTCTTGGCGAAGGTCACCTCGCCCAGGGTCCGCTCCAGGGTGGCCTTCACCTCTTCCACCGCCTGGGCGGCGCTCTCGCCTTCCGGAGTCTGGAAGCGGACCATGGCCGAGGACGGGGCGCCGAAGGCCTGGACCTGGACGTCTCCCATGTCCATCTCGCCCAGCGCCCGGCGAACCGCGCCAAGGTCGACCGCTTCGGGGGCCGTCGAGATCTCGAGCAGCGTGCCGCCCTTGAAGTCGATGCCGCAGTTCAGCCCGCCGCAGGGCGGCGTCAGCGGATAGAGGGCCAGGAAGAGCGAGGCGATGGTCGCGAGCAACGACAGCGCGCCGGCGTACTTGGCGAAGGCGACGAACCGGAAGTTCGTCTTGATCGGCAGGATCTTGATCAGGGGCCACATGGCGGGCGACCTCAAACGATCGGCAGGGTCTTGGGCCGCGCAGCCCGGAACCACAGGGCCAGCAGGACCTGGGTGACGAGCACGGCGGTGAAGACCGAGGTGACGACGCCGATGGAAAGCGTCCAGGCGAAGCCGCGCACCGGGCCCGAGCCGAACTGGAACATGATCAGCGCGGCCAGGATGGTGGTGACGTTCGCATCGATGATGGTGGTCATGGCGCGCGAGAAGCCCGCGTCCATGGCCGATATGACCGGTCTTCCGGATCGGATCTCGTCGCGCATGCGCTCATAGATCAGCACATTGGCGTCGACCGCCACGGCGAGCGTCAGGATCAGGCCGGCGATGCCCGGCAGGGTCAGGGTCGCCTGGGTCACCGACATGACGGCGATGATCAGCAGGCCGTTGATCAGGAGCGCGATGACGCTGATCCCGCCGAACAGGCCGCCATAGGCGACCAGCATGAAGGCCAGGATGGCGACGAAGCCGACGCCCGTGGAGATCTGGCCGGCGCGGACGGCGTCGGCGCCCAGTTCGGCCCCCACGGTGCGCTGCTCCTCGACGGTCAACGGCGCGGGCAGCGCGCCGGCGCGGAGCAGGACGGCGAGGTTGTTGGCGGTTTCAGGCGTGAAGCTGCCGGTGATCTGACCGCTGCCGCCGGTGATGGCCGACTGGATCGTCGGCGCAGAGATCACCTTGCCGTCGAGGACGATGGCGAAGCGCTTGCCGATGTTGGCGCTGGTCACCTCGCCGAAGCGGCGGGCGCCCTGGCTGTTGAAGCGGAAGCTGACCACCGGCTGGCCGGTCTGCTGGTCGAAGGCCTGGCGGGCGTCGGTGAGCATCTCCCCCGAAACCACGGCCCGGCGACGCACCACGATGAAGGGCGTCGGGCCCTCCTCCATCGGCAGCACCTCGGATCCGGGCGGGGCGCGTCCCTGGGCGGCGGCGGCCAGATCGGCGGTCTCATCGACCATCTGGAAGGTCAGCTTGGCGGTCTGGCCGATGACGTCCTTCAGCCGCTCCGGATCGCTCTCGCCCGGCGCCTGGACGACGATGCGGTTGACGCCCTGGCGGATGATGGTGGGCTCCTTGGTGCCCAGTTCGTCGATGCGGCGGCGAATGATCTCGATCGACTGCTCCACCGCGCGCGCCGCCTCGGCGTTGACCGCGTCCTCGACGAAGCTGATGCGGATACCCGCCTCGCCTTCGGTGCGGACGAGCACGTCGCTCCCGCCCGTGTTCCCGGCGATGGGCGCGCCGAGATTGTTGCGCAGCAGGGACGCCGCCTCGGCCTGCTGGTCCGGATCGGTGACCGTCAGGGTGATCTCGCCGTCCTGCTGCCGCAGATTGGAGAAGGCGATACGCTCGCCCGTCAGGGTGACGCGCGCATCCTCCACCGTATTGACCAGCCGCTCGGCCCGCAGGGCGTCGGTGTCGACCTCCAGCAGCAGGTAGGAACCGCCCTGCAGGTCGAGCCCGAGATTCAGCGTCTGCTTCGGGAAGAAGCTCGGCAGGGAGGCCAGGGTCTGCTGGGGCAGCAGGTTCGGCAGGGTGAAGAGGACGCCGAAGATCACCGACAGGACGACGGCGATCACCTTCCAGCGCGACAGGTTCATCATGAGGCGAAGGCGCCCTTAAGCTCTCGCGGAAATCAGGACTTGGCGTCGTTGGCCGGCGCGGGCTCGCCGCGGACGCGGACCTCGGAGATCATGCCCTTGACCACCTTTACAGTGACGCCGGTGGCGATTTCGAGGCCGACCTCGGCGTCCTCGACGCGCACGACCTTGCCGATCATGCCGCTGGACAGCACCACCTGGTCGCCGCGCTTCAGGTTGGCGATCATCTGCTGGTGCTGCTTCATCCGGCGCTGCTGCGGCCGGATCATCAGGAAATAGAACAGCACGACCAGGAGGATCAGCGGCAGGAACTGCATGATCATGGCGGCGGGCCCGCCGGCGGCGGCGCCGGCGGCGGTCTGGGCGAATGCGGGGGTGGCGAACATGGCCTCTCCGGCTAGCGGTCTCTACGGGCCGGACGAACCGGCCCCTCTTCAGGTCGGCGGAAGCTATGCGTTGCGCCCCCCTTTTGCAATGCGAGCCCGGCGGCTAAGCAGCGCACCCATGGACGCATCGCTCGAACCCCTGCTCGCCCGCATCGCCGAGGCCCTGGAACGACTGGCCCCGCCGGTGGCCGGCAAGGCGGACTTCGCCGGTGCGAAGCTCTTCCGCCATGATCCGGCGACCGGCGATTTTCATCCGGCGCCCGACTATCCGCTGGGTCTCGACTCGCTGGTGGGCGTGGATCGCCAGAAGACGCGGTTCGTGGAGAACCTGGAGCGGTTCGCGCGGGGCCTGCCCTTCAACCACGTCCTGCTGTGGGGCGTGCGCGGCACGGGCAAGAGCTCGATCTCCAAGGCGGCCTTCATGGCGGTGGCGGAAGCGCGCGCCGACCTGAAGCTCGTCGAGGTCGACCGCGATCAGGTCACCGCCCTCCCCGCCCTGTTCGACGTCCTGCGGGCGCGGAGCGAGCGATTCGTGGTGCTCTGCGACGACCTGTCGTTCGAAGAGGGCGCGGCGGCGGCCAAGGCGCTGAAGTCGGCGCTGGAGGGCGGCGTCTCGGGACCGCCGGCCAACGTCCTCTTCGTGGCCACCTCCAACCGGCGCCACCTGATGCCGCGCGGTCACCAGGAAGACCGCGGCCTGATCGCCAGCGCCGAGGACGCCGAGGAGGAGGTCAGCGTCTCCGACCGCTTCGGCCTGTGGATCGGCTTCCCGCCCATGGATCAGCCGACCTATCTGGCGGCGGTCCGCGCCTATGCCGCGCAGTTCGGCCTGGCCGATCCCGACCTCGACCGACGCGCCCTGCAATGGGCGCAGCTGCGCGGCGCGCGGTCCGGCCGGGTGGCCTGGCAGTTCATCCGCGACCTGGCCGGGGAGCAGGGGAAGCCCCTGCCCCTCTGACCTCTCGCCCTACTGCGGCAGGACGAGCATCGGGTCGATCGGCCGGGCGCGGTCCTGCGGCGTGGGCGCATAGCGCACCTCGAAGTGCAGCTGAGGCTCGGACACGCCGCCGGTGTCGCCGGCCTGACCGATCTGCTGCCCCTGGGCGATCTTGTCCTGCATCTTCACGTCCACGCGGGACAGGTGGCCATAGGCCGTCACCCAGCCGTCGGCGTGCTTGATGAGGACGAGGTTGCCGAAGCCCGGCACCTGGTCGCCCGCATAGACCACGTCGCCGGCGGCCGCGGCGCGGACCGGCTCCCCGGCGCGGGCGCGGATGTTGACGCCGTCGTTGCGTTGGCCGGTCCCCTTGGGGCCGAAGGTCGAGAGCATGTCGCCCCGCAGCGGCCACAGGAACCGCCCCCGGCCAAGCTGCGAGATCTGGGCGTCGGCCGGCGTGCGGGTGGACGGGACGATGGGCGGCGTGGTCGGCGCCGGCGCCGGCGCCGGATTGGCCGGGCTCGGCCGCGCCGGCGGCGGGGTCGTCACCGGCGGCGTGCGAGCCGGCGCCTGAGCCGGCGGCGGCGAAGTCGGCGGCGGCTGGGTCGGCGCGGGCTGGGGACGTGGCGGAGGCGTCTGGGCCGGCGGCGAGCTGGCGACCGGAACGCGAACGGTCGAGGTGATCGGACCGGTGTCGCGGAAGCCGTCCGGCAGGATCAGCCGCTGCCCCGGACGGATCACGTCGGAAACCTGCATCGCATTGGCGTCGGCGATGGCCTGGCTGGACACGTTGAACCGGCGGGCGATGGCGTAGAGCGTGTCGCCGCTGACCACCACATAGGCCTTGGTCTTGCTCGAAGGCCCTTTGAGGACCTGCCCCGGACGGATGACGTAGTTCGGCGCCGACAGGTTGTTGTCGGCCGCGAGCTGGTCGCGCGTCGTATTGAGCTTGCGCGCGATGCCATAGACGGTGTCGCCGGCCTCGACCGTGTAGCTCTGCGGCGGGCCGTCGGCGTCGACCACCTGGCCGGTGGCCGAGGTGCGGGTGACCGTCTCGTATTCGATGGCCGGCGGCGGCGGCGGCGGCGGGTAGGAGTCGCTGGGCCGCGGCTGGGCCGACGGCAGCGGGTCCAGCGGGCGCGATTCCACCGGACTTGTGGGCTGCGCGGCCGGCGGCGGCGTCTCGCCGGGCTGGACGCCCGGTTCGATGGCGGGCGGCGGGGCCTGCCCCGGCGGCGGCTGGCGTACGGGGAAGTTGGGCCGCACCGGCTCGACGCCCGAGGGCTGATAGGTGGTGCAGGCGGCCAGGGCGCTTCCCGCCAGCAGGATCAGGGCCGTCCGAGTCATGAAATGCGTCATCGCCGCTCCGTGGGGCAGGTTCGGAATCAGTCGAGGCGTCTTGGTTTATGATGGGTTAAGGCCGACGCCCAAGCCAACCCACAATGGCTCCGCCGCAGCGGCTCAGAGTTCCCGGGCGACCCCGTCGAGAAGCGGGACGAAGCGCACCTCGCCCAGGTCCTCGACCGTGTGGCCCCCCTGCCCGTCCGCCGTGTAGCGCTTCAGCACCTGGACGGGCCCCTTGCCGACGGGCGCCACGAGAATCCCCCCGGGTTTCAGCTGGGAGAGCAGAGCCTTGGGCTCATCTGGCGCCGCGGCTGTGACCATAATGCGGTCGAAGGGCGCCTGTTCGGGCCATCCCTGCCCGCCGTCGCCGAAGCGCGTGATGACGTTGGTCAGCTCCAGCGCCTTGAAGCGGGCCTCGGCCTCGGCCATCAGCGTCCGGTAGCGCTCCACCGTGTAGACCAGACGAGCCATCTTGGAGAGGATCGCCGTCTGGTAGCCGGAGCCCGTGCCGATCTCCAGCACCCGCGACCTCGGCTCGATCTTCAGGGCCTGGGTCATCAGGCCGACGATGAAGGGCTGGCTGATCGTCTGGCCGCAGGCGATCGGCAGGGCCGAGTCCTCGAAGGCGCGCTCCTGAAAGAGATCGGGCGTGAAGAGCTGTCGCGGCGTCGCCTCCAGGGCGCGCAGCACCTTCGGGTCCGTCACGCCCTGCGACCGGAGGGACAGGACCAGCCGGGCGAGCCGGGTTTCGGGCGTGTCGTCGTCCTGTGCCATCTCACGCCTTGGGGGGAGCCCCGCCGAGCACCTTGCGCATATTGAAGACGGTTTCGGCGTGCGTCAGGTCGATGTGCAGCGGCGTCACCGAAATCCGGCCTTCGTAGAGCGCCAGGAGGTCCGTGCCGTCGGCCGGCTGCGACTTCTCCTGCCGGAAGCCCATCCAGTAGTAGTCGCGGCCGCGCAGGTCGCTGCGTCGCTCGGCGTGGCGGACCTGCACGTCGCGGAAGCCCTGGCGCGTCACCTCGACCTCCGTCACCTCGCCCAGCGGCCGGTTCGGGAAGTTGAGGTTCATGACCACGTCCTTGGGCCAGCCGATCTCGATCAGCCGCTTGACGATGCCGGGCGCGAAGGCCTCGGCCACCTCGAAGAATGGGTCGCTGGGATGCAGGCCGCCCATCTGCGACAGCGCGATGGAGGGCACGCCCATGGCCATGCCCTCGATGGCGCCGGCCACCGTGCCCGACATGGTCACGTCCTCGGCGATGTTGGCGCCGCGGTTGACGCCCGACAGCACCAGGTCGGGCTTGGCCCCTTCGATCAGTTCGGTCATGCCCAGCATGACGCAGTCGGTGGGCGTGCCGGTGATGGCGAAGCGCCGCGGATCGATGGTCCGCACCCGCACGGGGTCGGCGAGCGTCAGGGCGCGCGAGGCGCCCGACTGCTCGTACTCCGGCGCACAGATCCAGATGTCGTCCGACAGCTGGCGGGCGATCCGCTCCAGAGCCGCCAGCCCCTCGGCGTGAATGCCGTCGTCGTTGGTCAGCAGGATCCTCATGCCGCGCCGCCGATGCGGGTCAGGCCGCCCATGTAGGGATGCAGGGCCTGGGGCACGGCCACGGCGCCGTTCTCGTCCTGATAGTTCTCCAGGATGGCGACCAGGGTGCGCCCGACGGCCAGGCCCGAGCCGTTCAGCGTATGCACGAAGCGCGTGCCCTTCTCGCCGGCCGCGCGCGTGCGGGCGTTCATCCGGCGGGCCTGGAAGTCGCCGCAGTTGGAGCAGGAGCTGATCTCGCGATAGCGCCCTTCCGAGGGGATCCAGACCTCCAGGTCATAGGTCTTGCGGGCCGAAAAGCCCATGTCGCCCGAGCACAGCAGCATGGTGCGGAAGGGCAGCTCCAGCGCCTTCAGCACGGCCTCGGCGCATTCGACCATGCGCTCGTGCTCGGCCTCGGACTGGTCCGGCGTGGTGATCGAGACGAGCTCGACCTTCTGGAACTGGTGCTGGCGGATCATGCCGCGGGTGTCGCGGCCCGAGGCGCCGGCCTCGGAGCGGAAGCAGTGGGTGAGCGCCGTCAGCCGCAGGGGCAGCTCCTCGGACGGCGTGATCTGCTCGCGCACCAGATTGGTCAGCGACACCTCGGCGGTGGGTATCAGCCAGCGGCCGTCCTCGGTGTGGAACAGGTCTTCGGCGAACTTCGGCAGCTGGCCGGTGCCGAACACCGCCTCGTCGCGCACCAGCAGCGGCGGCGAGACCTCGAGATAGCCGTGCTCGCGGGTCTGCAGGTCCAGCATGAACTGGCCGAGCGCCCGTTCCAGCCGGGCGAGCTGACCCTTCAGCACCACGAAGCGCGCGCCGCTCATGCGGGCGGCGGCCTCGAAGTCCATCAGGCCCAGGCCCTCGCCCAGGTCCGTGTGGTCCTTGGGCGCTGCGATGGCGAAGGGCTCGCCCCAGCGGCGGACCTCCTGGTTGTCGGTCTCGTCGGCGCCGGACGGCACGTCCGGAGCGGGGATGTTCGGCAGGCCCGCCAGCAGGTCGCGCAGGGCCTCGCCGGTGTCGCGCTCCACCGTCCCCTGCGTCTCCAGCACGCCCTTCAGGGTCTCGACCTCGGCCATCAGCCGGGCCGCCTCGGCCTCGTCCTTGCGGCCCTTGGCCTGGCCGATCTGCTTCGAAAGGTCGTTGCGCCGGCTTTGGGCGCTCTGCAGTTCGGTCTGGGCCGCGCGCACGCGCTCGTCCAGGGCCAGCAGCTCGGCCACGACTCCGGACCGGCCCTTCGCGCTCCAGGCCTTCTCATAGAGGTCGGGATTGTCGCGAATAGCCTTGATGTCGTGCATGGAAGCGCCGGCGGTCTGGAGGTGAGCGGCCTTCTCTAGAGCGCGTCGGCCATGGGGCCAAGCCCGGAGGCGAGGCTCAGATGGGGATGACGTCGCTGCCCGGCTCGTCGGCCTCGTCGCGCCGCCTACGGCGCTCCATGAGCCCGACGCACCAGATCGAAATTTCGTAGAGCAGGATGATCGGGATCGCGAGCGAGAGCTGGCTGATGGGGTCGGGCGGCGTGACCACCGCGGCCACCACGAAAACCCCGAGGATGGCGTAGCGCCGGCCCGTGCGGAGCATCTGTGCGTTGACGACGCCGGTGAGCGCCAGAAGCGTCAGGACCACCGGCAGCTGGAAGCAGAGGCCGAAGGCCAGCAGCAGGGTCGTGACCAGGGTCAGATAGTCCGAGACCTTGGGCAGGAGCTCCACCGACACCGCGCCCGATCCCACGATCTGCTGCGACAGCGAGAACCACAGCACGAAGGGCAGGATCATGAAGTAGACGAGCGCGGCCCCCAGCAGGAACAGGCCCGGCGCCGCCACCAGAAACGGCAGGAAGGCCCGCCGCTCGCGCTTGTAGAGACCCGGCGCCACGAAGGCGTAGACCTGATAGGCGATGATCGGGAAGGCCACAACGACGGCCCCGAAGGCCGCCAGCTTCAGCTTGGTGAAGAAAAATTCCAGCGGCGCGGTGAAGACCAGCCGCAGCCGCTCGCCGGCCTCCGGCGCCTCGCTCATGCCGGCCAGCGCCGAGATCAGGGCGAACGGGCCGTGGGCATGCCCCTCCCCTTGGGCGGCCATCAGCCGCGCCGCCGTCTCGAAGGGCTTCAACAGGAAGATATAGATCGGCTCGGCGAAGGCGAAGCACAGGCCAAAGCCCAGGCCGAAGCCGACGATGCAGACGATCAGGCGCTTGCGCAGTTCGATCAGGTGGTCGAGCAGCGGGGCCCGCGAGGCCTCGATCTCGCGCTCGTCCTCGTCGTCATAGGTGCTCACGCCTGGCCCTCCGCAGGCTTGCGGCGGGCGCGTGGGGACTTGGGCTTGTCGGCGCCGTCGGAGGGCGCCTTGGCCGAGCGCCTGGCGGCCTTCGCCTTCGTTCCGGGGGCGTCCGCCGTCTTCGCCTTGGCCGGCGCCTTGGCCTTGGCCGCGGGTTCAGGACCCGCCGCCGGTTCCGGGGCGGGCGCGGCGTCCGGCGCGGCGGAAGGCTCCGGCTCGGACAGGGACTGCGTCCCGGCATAGGGGTGGGCGGCCGGGCTGACCTGCATGTCGCCCCGCGCCAGGCCGCTCTCGATCTCGCGCATCACGGCCTGGGCGTCGGTCCGTCCGAGCTGCTCGTCGGCCAGACGGCCCGAACGCAGGGCCTCCACCTCGCGGCGCAGGTCGTCCAGTTCCGACTGCCGCCCCATCTCGTCGAAGCTGGCGCGGAACTCGGCCGCCATGCCGCGCAGCCGGGCGGTGAACTGGCCCAGGCGACGCATCAGCACGGGCAGGTCCTTGGGCCCCACCACCACCAGGGCGACGATGCCGATGAGCAGGAGCTCGCCTGCGCCGATGTCGGGAAGCATGGCCGTTATCGCCTAGAGCCCAGAGGGCCGAATGGAGAAGCGGCCGCCGCGCCGGGCAGCCGCGAACGTGATCCTTGCGCCGGACGGGCCGGCGCCAGCGCAGAGCCTAGCTCCGCACCTCGTCCTTTTCCCGTTCGGGAATGGTCTTCACCGGCTGCTGCTCGGCATGCTCGCTGGTCTCCTCGCCCTTCAGGCCGTCGCGGAAGGCGCGGATGCCCTTGGCGGCGTCGCCCATGACGGACGAAATCTTGCCCCGCCCGCCGAACAGCAGAGCGAAGACGACGAGGACGATCAGCCAGTGCCAGATCGAAAACGAGCCCATAAGGCGAAACTCCTTTGTTGAGCGGCGCTCAGCGACCGCGTCGCCCGCCCCTCACTCCAGGTCAATATAAAGGGTGCGACCCCCAAGCGCCAAGGCGAGGGACGCGGCGTTTTTGCGCGGGGCGGTTCTGAGGCCTCAGCGCGAGCGGCTCTCCTCGTCGGGACCGAGGAAGTCGGTGTGGAATTCGGGCGCCTCGTCGTCGGTCTCGAGCGGATCCTCGTCGCTCCGCACGGCCGAAGGATCGGGGACCGCGAAATCCGGCGGAAGGTCGAGGCTGAGAAGACCGGCGGCCTTCATCTCCGCCATGCCCGGCAGGTCGGCGAGGCTGGCCAGGCCATAGTGCTCAAGGAAGGCGTCGGTCGTGCCATAGGTCACCGGCCGCCCCGGACTCCGCCGGCGGCCGCGCATGCGGACGAGGCCCAGCTCCAGCAGCACGTCGAGCGTGCCCTTGCTGGCCTGCACGCCGCGCACGGCCTCGATCTCGGCCCGGGTCACGGGTTGGTGATAGGCGATGATGGCGAGCGTCTCCTGCGCCGCACGCGACAGGCGCCGCGGCTCCTCCCGCTCCTCGGTCATCAGGTGGGAAAGATCGGGGGCGGTCTGAAATCGCCAACGGTCGGCGACGCAGGCCAGCTCGACCCCCCGCCCCTCGTACCGCGCCTTCAGGGCCATCAGGGCGGCGCCCACATCGGCGTCGGGCGACAGGCGTTCGGCCAGTTCGGCGGCGCTCAGGGGGCCGGCCGCGGCGAACAGCAGGGCTTCGATGGCCCGCTCCACCGGATCGGTCATGCGCTGACCTCCCCGCGGCGGGCCCGCAGGTAGATGTCGGCGAAGGCCTCGAGCTGCCGAGCCTCCAGAGCGCCCTCCTTCACGAGCTCCAGGCTCGCCGAGAGGGTCGAGGCGACGAAGGAGGCCTGGGAGGGTCCGTCGCTGAGCGAGGCGCGGACCGGCGCCACCCCGGCCAGCGGCGTCCAGCGGTCGAGCTCCGGCAGCAGGCCGCGCAGCCGGTCGCGGGCGGCTTCCAGCGGATAGGCCTTAGGCGGACGGGGCGCGTAGTGACGCGCCTCTTCCCGCCGGCGCTGATCGAGATAGGCGTCCATCAGGCCGTAGAGGTCGCCCTCCAGCCGCATGGACGGAATGATCCGGATCGCCTCGGGATCGCCGCGGACGAAGACGTCGCGGCCGAGCTGCGGCCGCGCCTTCAGGGCCTCTGCGGCCTGGCGCATGGCGTCCAGCTTGGCGAGGCGGAAGGCGAGCTGGGCGGCCATCTCCTCGGCGGGCGGCTCCTCGGCCTTGGGGCGCTCGGGCTTGGGCAGCAGCAGGCGCGACTTCAGATAGGTCAGCCAGGCGGCCATGACGAGGTAGTCCGCCGCCAGGGAGAAGCGCAGCCGGCGCGCGCGGTGGACGAAGGTCAGATACTGCTCGGCCAGCTTCAGCACCGAGAGCTTGAGCAGGTCGACCTTCTGGGTGCGGGCGAGCGCCAGCAGGACGTGCAGCGGACCTTCGTAGCCGTCGACGTCGATGATCAGGGCCTCGCCGTCCTCGGCCGCCGTGGCGGCGGCTTCGAAATCGAGATTCGGCTGAAAGCCGGGCCCGCTCATTGCGCCTCGAAGGCGGCGGCGAAGCGCGCCCTCGCCTCGGCCACGTCGAAGGGTTCGGGCGTTCTGGCGATCCGCGCCAGCGCGGCCTCGGCCCGGCGCTTCGCCCGACCGGCCAGCGGCCGGCACGCCTTGGCGATCTCGCTCATCTCGTCCATGTCGCCGTTGCAGTGCAGGACGACGTCGCAGCCGGCAGCCAGCGAGGCCCGCGTCCGGGCGCGGAAATCCCCCGACAGGGCCTTCATGGAAAGATCGTCGCTCATGACGAGACCATCGAAGCCGATGGCGCCGCGGATGACCTCGGAGATCGCCTTGCGCGAGGTGGTGGCCGGGCGTCTGGGATCGATGGCCGTGTGGACCACGTGGGCCGTCATCGCCATCGGCATGTCCGACAGCACGCGGAAGGGGACGAAATCGGTCGCGTCCAGCGCTTCGTAAGGCGCATCGACCACGGGCAGATCCAGGTGGCTGTCGGCCGTGGCGCGGCCGTGGCCGGGGATGTGCTTGATGATCGGCAGGACGCCGCCAGCGATCAGCCCCTCGGCGGCCGCGCGGCCCAGCAGGGCTACCTGCTCGGGCGTGTCGCCATAGGCCCGGTCGCCGATGACGTCATGGGCCCCGCGCTGGGGCACGTCGAGGACAGGCACGCAGTCGACATTGACGCCGAGTTCCGCCAGGTCGTGGGCCAGAAGGCGCGCGCCCAGGCGCGTGATCTCCCGCTTCAGCAGCGGATCGTTGCCGGCCAGCTCGCCATAGGCGCGGCCGGGCGGATAGACCGGCCAGTGCGGGGGCCCGAGCCGCTGGACCCGGCCGCCTTCCTGATCGATCAGCACCGGCGCGTCGGGGCGCTGCACCGTCTCCCGCAGCGCCTCGACCAGGCGGCGCACCTGGCCCGGGCTCTCGACATTGCGCTTGAAGAGGATGAAGCCCCAGGGCCTCACGTCGCGGAAGAAGGCCTCCTCTTCCGCGGTGAGGCTCAGGCCCTGGCAGCCGAAGATGCAGGCCTGGATGCTCACCGGACGAAGCAGCTCCGGCCGGTGGACTTCAGTCGCTCGCAGAAGGCGGTAGCCTCGGCGCGGGTGTTGAAGCCGGTGACATAGCCCCGATAGAGGGTCTTGCCGTTGCTCTGCACGGGCTCGACCCGCTTGCCCTTGCCGGCCGCGAGGTCCGAGACCGCGCGCACCGCCTCGGTCCAGCCGGCGTCGGCCAGGGCTTCGGAAGAGAAGGCGCCGACCTGCACCATGGCCGCGCCCGTGGCGGCGGCCGGCGGCGCCGGCGGGGTGGCCACCTTGTTGGAGGGGGCGACCTGGGTCTTCGGTTCGGGCGCCTTGGGTTCGGGGGTCTTGGCGGCCGGCGCGGGCTCGGCCGGAGGCGCAGGCCGGGTCTCCACCGGCGCCGAGGGACGCAGGTCCGGCGCCGTGGGCCGCGCCTGGGGGGCCTCCGGCGGCGCCACGAAGTTGGGCTCGCCCGGCGTCACGTCGCCGTCCTCGGACTGATAGATCTGCAGCCCCGTGGCCGGATCGACCGGCTGGTCCTCCGGCGAGGGGGCCGTCTTCATCTCTCCGATCGGCGCGCCCACGGTCTGCGGCGGCTCGCCCGCCTCACGGGCGCCGGAGCGGTAGATGAGGACGATGGCGGCCACCAGCACCACCAGGACGATGGCGCTGACCACCAGGATGATGGGCGTCGGCCGCGAGCCGCGCACGGGCTGGCGGGCGTCGAAGGAGAGCGGCGCATCGGTCGGAGGCGTATAGGCGCCGCGATCATGGTCGGACATCGCGAAGGCTCCGCGGGAATCGTGTCAGGGCCGCACGAGTGCGAATCGCGCGGCGGTCGAACTCAGTCTAACGAAACAGACCGCCGCGCGGCCCCTTCCCGACGGCTAATTCCAGACGTCGAGATGGAAAAGACGGCGGTGTTCCTCGATGGCGTACCGGTCGGTCATGCCCGCGACGTAATCGCAGATCACCCGCGCCCGCCCGGCCTCGTCGCGGTCCTTCAGGCGTGCGAACCACTCGGTGGGCAGGACGTCCGGCTCGCGCATGAACAAGCCGAACATCTCGGCCAGAATGCGGCGCGCCTGGCTGCGGGTGCGGTTGACGCGCCAGTGCCGGTACATGCGCTCCATCAGGAAGGCGCGCAGCTGCGCCAGGTCCTCGGCCATGTCGCGGGAAAAGGCGACCAGCGGCCCGCCCATCATCCGCACGTCCTCCGGACCGGACAGCCCGTGGGCCGCGGCGCGACGCGCGGATTCGGCCAGCACATCGCCGACCATGGCGCCGATCATCCGCCGCACGGCCTCCAGCCGGACGATGCCGGGGTCGATGTCGGGATACTCCTTGAAGACCTGATGCAGGATGGGGCCGATCAGCGGCACGTCCAGCAGTTCCTTCAGATGGAACAGGCCCGCCTGCACGCCGTCGTCCACATCGTGGTTGTTGTAGGCGATGTCGTCGGCGAGCGCGGCGACCTGGGCCTCGGCGGAGGCCCAGGTCGAAAGGCGCAGGCCGTACTCGGCGTCGAACTCCGCGATGGCGCTCCAGGACGGCCGGTCGAGCTTCCCGGCCACCGGGCCGTTGTGCTTGATGACGCCCTCCAGCGTCTCCCAGGTCAGGTTCAGGCCCTCGAACCGGGGATAGCGGCGCTCCAGCTTGGTGACCACGCGGAAGGTCTGGACGTTGTGGTCGAAGCCGCCGTAGTCGGCCATCAGGATCTGCAGCTCGTCCTCGCCGGCGTGGCCGAAGGGCGGGTGACCCAGATCGTGCGCCAGCGCGATGGTCTCGGCCAGATCGGCGTCCAGCCCCATGGCCGCGGCCACCGAGCGGGCGATCTGCGCCACTTCCAGCGAGTGGGTCAGGCGCGTCCGGAAGTGGTCGCCTTCGTGGGCGACGAAGACCTGGGTTTTCTCCTTCAGCCGCCGGAACGCCGTCGAATGGATGATCCGGTCGCGGTCGCGGGCGAACGGCGTGCGGGTGGCGCTTTCGGCCTCCTCGAACTTGCGCCCGAGGGAGGTGGCGGGGTTTTCGGCGAACGGAACGCGGGGTGGCAGGGTGGCGGCCATCAAGCCCTTCTTCGCTAAGGCCTCTTGGTCGAAGCCGCTCTCGACCTCATATAGTCCAGGCAACCGGTTCGTTTAACAGGCCATGACCACTACCGACCTGACCCTTTCCCCCGCCGCCGCCGAGCGCCTGAAGGCCATCAGCCAGGCCGAGGGCAAGCCGGTGATGCTGCGCGTCGCCGTCGAGGGCGGCGGCTGCTCCGGATTCCAGTATCAGCTCGACCTGGTCGACCAGGCCGAACCCGACGACCTGCGCATCGAGCGCGACGGCGCCGCGGCCCTGGTGGACGAGGTCTCGCTCGTCCTGCTGAAGGGCTCGGAGATCGATTTCGTCGACGAGCTGGTCGGCGCGGAATTCAAGATCCGCAATCCCAACGCCAAGTCCAGCTGCGGCTGCGGCGTCAGCTTCTCCATCTGAAGCCACTCGGTGATTGAGCCGGAGGGTGCGCCCCTCTAGCTTCGCGCTTCGCCGCGAACGCTGGAGAGCTCGATGCGCCTGGCCACCTGGAACGTCAATTCGATCAACGCCCGCCTGGAGACGGTGACGCGCTGGTTCGAGGAGGCCCAGCCCGACGTCGCCTGTCTGCAGGAGATCAAGTGCGTCGATGAGAAGTTTCCGGCCGAAGCCTTTGAAAGGCTTGGCTATAACATCGCCGTCCACGGCCAGAAGTCCTACAACGGCGTGGCCCTGCTATCGAAGACCCCGCTGGAGGACGTGACCCGCGGCCTGCCCGAGGGGGACGGCGACGAGCACGCGCGATACATCGAGGCGGTGGTCTCCGGACCCCGGCCCGTCCGGGTGGCTTCGATCTACCTGCCCAACGGCAATCCGGTCGAGAGCGAGAAGTTCGCCTACAAGCTGGAATGGATGGCGCGCCTGAACCGCCACGCCCAGAACCTGCTGAAGCTGGAAGAGCCGCTCGCCCTGATGGGCGACTACAATGTCATCCCCGAGCCGCGGGACGCCGAGAACCCCGAGCGCTGGGTCGGCGACGCCCTCTTCCGCCCCGAGACTCGCGAAGCCTTCCGGGCGCTGAAGTGGCTGGGCCTGACCGAGGCCTATCTGCAGGCCGACGGGGCCCCCGGCGCCTACACCTTCTGGGACTATCAGGCCGGCGCCTGGCAGCGGAACCACGGCATCCGCATCGACCACGCCCTGCTCTCGCCCCAGGCCGCGGACCTCCTGCGCAGGTGCGAGATCCACCGCGACGTGCGCGGCTGGGAAAAGCCGTCGGACCATGTGCCGCTGGTGATCGAGCTCGACCTCTAAGCGGCTTCTCGCCCTGCGCGAACAAGGTTAGCTTCGCCGTCATGGACGAGACGGTGCGACTCCTTCTCTGGCTGGCCCTGGCGGGCGCCGCGGTGACCTTCGCGGGGTCGGCGGCCATCTGGTTCATGGACGAGGAGCGCCGCATCCGGCGCGCCTTCCGCCATGTGATGAAGGTCCCGGCCGACGCTGTGATCGTCTCTGTGGGCCGCGGCCGCGGCGCAGGCTTCAGCTTCTCGCGAAATCTCGCCGCTGTGGCCTGGGAATCCGGGGCCTGGTGCCTCGTCTACCGCCTGGAGGAACTGGTCGGGGTCGAGCTGATCGTCGATGGCGACGTGCGCGCCCGCGTCTATCGCGGCGAGACGCGTCGCGCCCTGGAGCAGACCTCCGGGGGCGTCGGCCAGGTCAGTCTCCGGCTGATCTTCGACGACGCCCGCTATCCCGATTTCGAGCTGGAACTCTGGGGGCCGGGCGATGCGACCCGCCGCAACGCCCCCTCGCCGGTCGAGGCGATCCAGGAGGGCAACCGCTGGGTCGCACGTGCGGAGG
Organism: Phenylobacterium sp.; assembly: GCF_013911965.1. Taxonomy (GTDB): domain Bacteria; phylum Pseudomonadota; class Alphaproteobacteria; order Caulobacterales; family Caulobacteraceae; genus Phenylobacterium. The sequence goes on from NZ_JACESE010000029.1 coordinate 17,576, forward strand.
CCATCCTGCGCCGCGCCGCGCCTGCGCGCGCCGCCGCGGTCCGTCCGGCTGCGCCGCCGCGCCCCGAGCCTGCGCCCGTCGCCGCGCCCGGCCCGGCTGCGGCCGCGGACGATCCGCCCTGGGACGAGGACGAGCCGCCAGCCCCGCGCGCGCGGGCCACGTCGCGGCGAGCCGTCCGCGAGCCCGAGACCCGCGACCTCTTCGACGACCCGGACGAAGCGTTCTCTTGACGCTGTAAATTTTCAGGCGGAAGGTCAGGCCGCCTCGGGGGAACGCCAATGACCAACCTGATCGCCGCCGCAGCCGTCTTCGTCCTCATCCATCTGCTGATCTCGGGCACGCGGGTGCGCGACGCCCTGGTCGCCCGGCTGGGCGAAGGCGCCTATATGGGCCTCTTCTCCCTGGCCTCGGTGGCCGCGCTGGCCTGGTTGGGCTTCGCCTATGCCGGCGCGCGGGACGACGCCTGGAACCTCGCCTACTGGGGCGTGACGCCGGCCGGACGCCACCTGCAGCTGAGTCTTCAGGTGATCGCCTTACTGTTCATCGTCCTGGGCCTCGCCACGCCCAATCCCACCAGCGTGAAGCAGGAAGGGGTGCTGGACCGGGACGACGCCGTGAAGGGCATACTGCGCGTGACCCGCCATCCCTTCCTCTGGGGCGTGGCCATCTGGGCCGCCGGGCACCTGATCGTGAACGGCGACCGCGCCAGCCTGATCCTGTTCGGGTCGCTGCTGGTCCTGGCGGTGTTCGGCACGGCGAGCATCGACGCCAAGCGCAGGCGCGCCCTGGGCGACCGGTGGTCGGGTTTCGCCGCGCGGACCTCCAACATTCCGTTCGCCGCCGTCCTGACCGGGCGGCAGAAGCTGAGCCTGGGCGAAATCGGCGTGATCAAACCGGCGATCGCGCTGGGCGTCTATGCTGCGCTGCTCTTCGCCCACCCTTACCTGTTCGGCGTTCCCGCCCTGCCGTAGGGCCTTGATCCCGCGTCGTTCACGCGAGAAAGTCGGCCCCCTTTCCGAGGGTGGAGGCCGCCATGCGTTCTGGACTTGTCGCACTCGCCGCAGGCGCGCTGCTGGCCTCCGGCGCTCAGGCGCAGACCCTGTCCCTTCACAAACCGGCCGACCTGAACAAGGACGGCGTGGTGACCGCCGCCGAGCAGGCCGAGTACGAGGCGAGCAAGGGAAAGGCCAAGCCCTGGGACGAACCCAGCCCCTTCTCCGTGTCCGCTCCGCCCTCGAGCGGTCCGAACGTCACCTTCAACCAGGGGCCCGCCGACTACACGACCCAGCCGCGGCTGGCGGACCGGGCGGTGGAGGCGAGCGGCTTCGAGGAATACATCAACGCCGAGGCCGAGAAGAAACGGGCCGACCGCTAGGTTCCCAGCGCGAAATCGAGCGCCGCGCCGACGTGCGCCACGGCTGAGTCGACCACCGGCAGGCCCACCGCGTCCGGCTCCAGCAACAGGCCGATCTCGGTGCAGCCGAAGATAACGCCGTCGGCGCCCTCGGCCCGCGCCCGCTCGATCAGGGCCATGACGGCTGTGCGTGAGCCGACATCCGTCACGCCCTGGCAAAGCTCGTCATAGATGATGGCGTGGAGGCGCTCCCGCCCCGCCTCGCCCGGGATCATGGCCTCGATCCCGTGTGCGGCCAGCCGGTCGCGATAGAACGCCTTCTCCATCGTGAAGCGGGTGGCCAGCAGCAGCGGCCGCCTCACCCCCTGCGCCTTGAGCCCTTCGGCGGTCGCATCGGCGATGTGGATCAGTGGGATGGAGACGGCGTCGGCCACCGCCGGCGCCACCAGGTGCATGGTGTTGGCGCAGATCATCAGCGCCTCCGCCCCCGCCTGCTCCAGGCGGCGCGCGGCCTCCGACAGGACGGCGGCGGCGGCGTCCCAGTCTCCCTCGGCCTGCATCCGGGCGATCGGCGCGAAATCCACCGACCAGAGCAGCAGTTCGGCCGAGTGCAGGCCGCCCAGACGGGCGCGGACGCCCTGGTTGAGGAGCTGATAGTAGGTGGTCGTGCTCTCGGCGCTCATCCCGCCGATCAGGCCCAGCCGGCGCATCTCAGATGTCGGCATAGACGTGGGTCTCGGCCGCCTGGCCGGGATGGGTGACCGCCCCCTTGTGCGCCGGGCCGACGGCTTGCGCGAATTTCCACAGCGCGCCGGAATTGTAGTTGGTCCGGCGCGGGCTCCAGTGGTGCTTGCGGTGCTCCAGCTCCACCGGATCGACCTCGATGTCGATGGTTCCGGCCTCGGCGTCGATGGCGATGATGTCGCCGTCCTTGATCAGGGCGATGGGCCCGCCGGCCTGGGCCTCCGGCCCCACATGGCCGATGCAGAGTCCGCGCGTGGCGCCGGAGAAACGGCCGTCGGTGATCAGGGCCACCTTGTCGCCCATGCCCTGGCCGTAGATGGCCGCCGTGGTCGACAGCATCTCGCGCATGCCGGGTCCGCCGCGCGGGCCTTCGTAGCGGATGACCAGGACGTCGCCTTCCTTGTAGTCGCCGCGCTCGACCGCCTCGAAGCAGGCCTCCTCGCCGTCGAAGACCCGCGCCGGCCCGCGATGCCGGGTGTGCGACAGGCCCGCCACCTTCACGATGGCGCCGTCCGGCGCGAGCGTGCCCCACAGGCCGACCACGCCGCCCGTCGGCGAAAGCGGATTGCTGACCGGCCGGATCACCTCCTGGTCGTCGCGCCAGGTCACCTCCGCCAGGTTCTCCGCCAGCGTCTTCCCCGTCACCGTCATGCAGTCGCCGTGCAGGTGGCCGCCTTCGAGCAGGGTCTTGAGCAGCATGGGCACGCCGCCGGCCTCCCCCATGGCCTTCGCCACGAAGCGGCCGCCCGGCTTCAGGTCGGCGATATAGGGCGTGCGGGCGGCGATCTGGGCGAAATCGCGCAGGGTGAACTCGATGCCGCACTCGTGCGCCATGGCCGGCAGGTGCAGCCCCCCATTGGTGGAGCCGCCGGTGGCCGCCACCACGACGGCGGCGTTCTCGAAGGCCTTCCGCGTGCAGATGTCGCGCGGCCGGATGTTCTGCTCGATCAGGCGGACCACCGCCTCGCCCGAGGCCCGGGCGTAGGCGTCGCGATCCTCATAGGGCGCGGGCAGCGCCGAGGAGAGCGGCAGGGCCAGGCCGATGGCCTCCGACACGCAGGCCATGGTGTTGGCCGTGTACTGGCCGCCGCAGGCGCCGTCGCCGGGACAGGCGTGCTGCTCGAGGTCGCGCAGGTCCGCCTCGCTCATGGCGCCGGCCGAGTGCTGGCCCACGCCTTCGAAGACGTCCTGCACCGTGACCTCCTTCCCCCGCCAGCAGCCCGGGAGGATGGAGCCGCCATAGAGGAAGACCGAGGGCACGTTCAGGCGCAGCATGGCCATCATCATGCCCGGCAGGCTCTTGTCGCAGCCGGCCACCCCCACCAGCGCGTCATAGGAATGGCCGCGCATGGTCAGTTCGACGGAGTCGGCGATCACCTCGCGGCTGACCAGGGAGGAGCGCATGCCCTCGTGGCCCATGGCGATGCCGTCGGTGACGGTGATGGTGCAGAACTCCCGGGGCGTCGCGCCGGCGGCCTTCACGCCTTCGCTCACCGCATGGGCCTGGCGCATCAGGGCGGTGTTGCAGGGCGCGGCCTCGTTCCAGCAGGAGGCGACGCCGACGAAGGGCTGGGCGATCTCACGGCTGCCCAGGCCCATGGCGTAATAATAGGACCGGTGCGGCGCCCGGCTCGGCCCCTCGGTCACATGCCGGCTGGGCAGGTTCGACTTGTCCCAGCTTCCGTCGGGCTTTCTGTGCATGGCGAGCGCTCCTGTCCCTTTGGTCTCTGCGTAGCCGCAGGGAAGGAGAACGCCAAGCCGGCCCTCTCGCCTCAGGCCTTCGCGAGATCGGCCAGGGCCGCGGCCAGACGGTCGGCCTCGGCGGGCGTCGTGAACGTGCTGACGGTCGCCCGCACGCAGGCGCCGCTGGCGAGGCCGAAGCGCGGCACCGTGAAGATGTCGTACCGTTCCAGCAGCGCCTTCGAGAGGGCCACATTGGACGGACCGTCCGCCCTCCCCGCCAAGCGGAAGCCGGCGAGGGCCGAACCCAGCCGGTCGTCTTCGGGGGTCAGCAGCTCGATCCCGCCGACGTCGCGCAACGGCTCGGTCCAGCGGCGGCGCAGCCAGGTGAGACGCGCCTCCTTGGCCGCCGCGCCGGTCGCCTCGTGGAAATCCAGCGCATCCTCCAGGGCCAGATAGGCGGCCATGTTGGAGGTGCCGGTGTGAACCCGGCGGCGCACGTCGCCTTCCGAGTACTCGTCGCTGCCCATGAACGGGTCGATGGCTTCGACGCGATCCTTGCGGATGTACAGCACGCCGACGCCGATCGGCGCGCCGATCCACTTGTGGGCGTTCAGGCCCACGAAATCGCAGCCGAGCTCAGGCAGCCTGAAGTCCACCTGCCCCCAGGCGTGGGCGGCGTCCAGGATGACGTCCACGCCCCGCGCCCTGGCCAGGTCGGCGATCTCCGCCACCGGCAGGCGAAGGCCGTTGCGGTGGCTGACCTGGGTCAGCAGCAGGAGCCTGGCCCGGGGATGGGCCGAAAGGACCGCCTCATAGGCGTCGATCAGGCCCTGGTGGGTCGCCGGTTCCGGCAGGCCGAACTTCACCACCTCCACGCCGCGGCGCTGGGCCAGCCAGTCCATGGCGGTCTGCATGCTGTCATAGTCGAGGTCGGCATAGACGACGGCGTCGCCCGGCCCCAGTCGGTTGTAGCCGGCGATCAGGATCTGCAGGGCCTCGGTCGCCCCGCGGGTGAAGGCGATCTCCTCCGCCGCGACGCCGAGATTGGCGGCGACCCGGGCGCGGATGCGCTCCAGGTCCGCGCCGTACTCGCGCCGCGAATAGTAGGAGTTGCGGCGGTTCACCATCCGCTGGTGGCGTTCGTAGGCCTCCAGCACCGGCCGGGACATGACGCCCCAGTTGCCGTTCTCGAGCTGGACGACCTCGTCGGTGAGGTCGTACTGGGCGGCCACGCGCCCCCAGTACGCCTCGTCGCTTGGAGACGCCGGCCCGCCCGCCGGGACGGTTGCGGCCTGGGCGGCGCCCAGGACGGGCGCCGTCGCCAGGGCCGCGCCCAGGATTCCGCGGCGGGTGAGCCGGTCCATTCTCCGTCCCTCTTAGAAGTTCACGTCCAGGCGGACGTAATACATCGCGCCATTCGTGTCGTAGGGCGAGTTGCGCGAATAGACGAGGCCGCGGCTGGCCTGGAAGACCGCCTCGTCCGGATACTTGTCGAAGATGTTCTCCGCCCCGACCCGCACCGTCGCCCGGTCGGCGAAGGCGTAGCTGGCCGAGAGGTCGAAGAAGGTGATGGCGCCGAAGCTCTGGAAGATGTCGCCGGTCGAGTTGCCGGTGGAGTCCGTCCATTCGCCATAGTAACGCGCGCGGCCGACCACCTCGAACGGCCCGAAGCCGTAGGTCGCCGAGGCCGTGGCGTTGTGCTGCGGCCGGGATTCCTCGAACAGGCGCTTCTGGGTGGCGCTCGCCGAGATCGAACCGGCGGTGACCTCGGTCTCGTTGTAGTTGTAGGCGGCGGTCAGGTTCAGGCGGCCTGCCCCCAGCGCACGGTCATAGGCGCCCACCACGTCGACGCCGCGGGTGCGGGTGTCGAAGTCGTTGGCGAACCAGTTCACGCGGGTGAAGGACGACGCGCCCGGCACGCCGGCGGCCACCAGCTGAGCGCGGATCGCCGGGGTCACCGTGATCGAGGCCGAGGTGGAGAAGCGGTCCGACACGTCGATCTGGTAGGCGTCGATCGACCCCGACAGGCCGTAGTCCGTCCGCCAGGTGAGGCCGGCGGTGAAGGATTCGGACTCTTCCGGCTCCAGCGGTTCGGCGCCCAGGAACACGGCCACCGGGTTGGTCGGCGACAGACGCCCGGCGGTGAAGAGCTGCAGCGTGACCGTATCCAGGCCCTGGGAGGTGCTGGTCGAGTTCAGCTGGCCCGGCGTGGGGGCGCGGAAGCCGGTGGAGTACGAGCCGCGCACCGCCAGGTTCGGGGTGATCTCGAACCGGGTGGCGACCTTGCCGTTCACCGTGTCGCCGAACTCGGAGAAGTCCTCGTAGCGGACGGCCACGCCGCCGCTCCAGCGCTCGGTGAGCTGGGCCTCGACGTCCACATAGGCGGCGTAGCTCTCCTGCTCCCACTCCCCGGCCTGGATGTCGGAGAAGCCGGGGAAGCCGTTGGCGTTGGGCGCCAGGCCCGTGGCCGCGCCCGGACCGACGGCGTAGGACGCCTCGTCACCGGTCTTGATCTTGTAGGTCTCAACCCGACGCTCCGCCCCGAAGGCGATGTTCAGGGGCGCCGCGAGCGCCGCCATGTTCATGCGGTAGACGCCGTCGGCGTTGAGGTTGAACTCCTCCTGCACCAGCTGGCCGAGGTTGAAGTCCGTCGGGCTGTTCGGCCCCAGAGAGGCGTTGATCGAGTTGTTGAGCAGGAACTGGCTGCGGTTGCGGCCCACCGAGGCGCTGACGTCCCAGGTGAAGTCCCCCCGTTCGCCGCGCAGACCCGCCGCGGTCTGATAGTCCTCGCCCTTGATGCCTTCGATGGGCGTGAAGCCCGCCGGATAGATCGAACGCAGGTCGAAGCCCGGGAAGGCGGTCGAGGGGCCGAAGATGGCCGGGTTGGTGGCGGGGTTGCGCCAGTTGATGTCGTTCCAGCCCTCGGTCTTGGTGAAGGTGGCGAAGCCGTAGAGCTCGGCCATGTCCATGACCGGCGCGGCCATGTCGACCGCCAGGCTGTGCGTCTCCAGCTCCGGATTGCCCCACCGCTGCACCGGGTCGGGAACGGTCAGGCCGGGATTGGCGGCGGCGAAGTCGATCGCGTCCTGGCGCTGACGGGTGCGAGAGGTCTCCTCCGCGTCGGACCATTCGGCGGTGAAGGCCAGATGCCCGCCCTCGCCGAGGCCAAGGCCGGCGCGGGCGCCGGCGCGGTAGGTCGTGCCGTCGCCTTCCGAGAACTGGCCGAGCTGGGCGAAGCCGCTCACGCCGATGTCGTCCTTCAGGATGACGTTGATGACGCCGGCGATGGCGTCCGAGCCGTACTGCGCCGAGGCGCCGTCGCGCAGCACCTCGATCCGCTCAACCGCATAGGACGGGATCTGGGCGAGGTCGGCCGACTGGGCGCCGCGCGAGCCGAGGAAGGCCGAGCGGTGGAAGCGCTTGCCGTTGACCAGCACCAGGGTCTGGTCGGGCGACAGATTGCGCAGGGTGGCCGGACGGACGAACTGCAGCCCGTCGGAGGTCGGCAGGCGCTGGACGATGAAGGACGGGATCTGCTGGGCCAGGTTCTCGCCCAGTTGCGGCGTGGCGGCGGCCTGGATGCTCTCCCCCGAGAGCACATCCACCGGCGCAAGGGTGTCGAACTGGGTGCGGCCGGCTTCGCGCGTGCCGGTGACGATCACCTCGTCGACGATGCTGGCGACTTCCGTCTGCGCCAGGGCCGATCCGGCGATCACCGACGTCGCGACGAACGCAGCCGTCGCATAGAGGCTGCGCCGCAGATTGTAGGACTGCATGTTTTATCCCCGATCCTGTTGGTCGAAATCTCGACCAGCCGGCTCTGAACCTGAGCCATGACGGGGACACGACAGCCCGATGAATTTTCAGGCGCGACGCGGAACGCCGGTTTCCCGGCGTTCCCGCACGGTCTAGGGCGTGGACTCATAAGCTCTGAGCCACAGGCGGGTTGAGGCGAGCAGGACGGCGGCGAGGAAGTTCCTGGCCAGCTTGTCGAA
>NZ_JACESE010000003.1 GCF_013911965.1 Phenylobacterium sp.
TCCGAAAACCTCTTACGCTTCATTCTCGTCCGTCCTTCCATCAGGGCCGGACTCTAATCGAGTGTGGAGGAAAATCAGGGGGTCAGGTCAAGCTGACTTGCAGGACGTGGCGACCGTGATGGAAGTCGCATGAACTTACAATCCTAGCCCCCGCTGCCGTCCCAACTGCCACGACACCGATCCGCCCTGCACGACGCCCGCAACCTCGCGGCCGAGCTGGCGGTCGATGACGGGTCGCCACGGGACCAGGGTGAACTCATGGGATTTCTCCACCACGGCGAACTTGCCGCTCGATAGCTGCACGGTGCCGGTGAACTTGCCGCTGATGTTCTCGCCATCCGTGACGGCACGGAACGGCAGCCCTTTGCTTTCCGCCATCTCCGCGCCGACGCGCGCAACCTCGCGCTCGCGCAGGGTGGCGAGAAGGCTGCGCCGGTAGAAGATGCGGCCATTCCGCGCTCGGCTGGCGTCGCCCTGTTCGATGTGATGCTCGCGGCGCTGGTCCATCGCCTCGCGCACCTGCTGGCCGAAGCCAGCGGGGGCAAGGTCGGCGACTTCGCCGTGGATCAGCCGCCGGTCCAGCCAGGTCGCGCCGTCCGATCCGATCTGCCTGTCCAGATCGACCGGGGAAAGGACGCGAACGCTGGCCTGCCGGTCGCGGCCGGCGTCGTATTCGGCCGCACGGCTGACCAGATCATCGGGGATGCGCCATTGGTCGGCGTCGATCCGCTCGACGATCCCGGCCCGGCGCAATGCCTCCAGCCGGCGCACATGAGCATCGATATAGCCTTCATAGTCGCCGCCGGGAACGCGGCCCTCGAACTTCGCCTGCTCCAGATGACGGCTCGGCCGATAGATGCCGTCCTCTGCGATGGCGGTGATGGTGCGGTCGGACGGCCGGGCTGCCGCCTCGGCCGGGCCGATCTGGACGACGCTACCGATGTGGGCTTCGTCCAGCCGCTCGGGCGCGACGCCGGCAATGTGGTGCGTGCGCCCGTCGATCCCGTCCACCACAACGGTCAGGTTCTCGCCCAGCTCGTCGGACAGGTGCTTGTCCAAGACGCGGCCGACGATGGGCGTCTCAGATGCTCCGTCATGGATTTGGAAGCTCATGGGATCGCGTTCGCCGCCCTGCGGGCCGAGTGCCTTCTGCATAGTGCGGATAATGTCGCCGCGCTCGCCAAGCTCGCGCAGGGCTGGTTCCATGTCTTTGCTCAATTCCCAAACGCCGGGTGCGTGCTCTGTCGCCAGCCCCATCTTCTCCAGCTTCGTAAGACGGCGCAGGCGTAGGGTGCGCTCGAACTGGCGGCGCGGCGCTGCCGGTTCATGGCGCAGATCGAGGAAACGGGCATCGGCTTCCTCGGTCATGGCGCGGTCGATGCGCGTGAAACGATCTTGGTCGATTTCGGCGGACAGCTTGCGGGTCTGCTCGATCTCGGTCACGGGACCGAGTTCCAGACTGGCAAGCTCGCTGGCGCGCTCGCGCAGGCCGGCGGAAAGGTAATCGCCGTTGATGACTAGATCCCCGCCGGTATCGTCGCGGCCGTTCACGATGACATGCACATGGGGATGGCCGGTGTTGTAGTGATTGACGGCTACCCAATCGAGTTTCGTGCCGAGGTCGGCTTCCACCTGTTTCATCAGGTCGCGGGTATAGCTTGTCAGGTCCGATAGCTCCGCGCCGTCCTCCGGCGAGACGATGAACCTGAACTGATGGCGGTCGTCCTTGCCGCGATCAAGGAAGGCGTCGCCATCGGCGCGGTCCTCGGTCGCCGAATAGAGCTGGCCGCGCTCGCCGTCGCGCGATGTTCCGTCACGCTGGACATAGCGCAGATGCGCGCGGGCACGGCCGCCCTTCCATGCGGCCCGGACGCTGCGCTGTTTGACGATCACGCGGCGACTGCCCGGCTGGCGATGATGCCAATGGCCGGAGATATTGCGGGCGCGCACGAAGCTCGCGCCCCGGCCGCGCTTCACGCCCTTACCGCTGGCGACCACGGCACGGGAACGGCCCGGCGATGACGGGCGGGCGGATGACGGCATGGAAGGATCGCGGGAGGCTGCCGCCTGATGCTGCCGGGTGATCTTCTTGACCTGCGTGAAAAAGCTCTTGGTCTTGCCAGCCTTCGGCGTGTCGGAACGGATGCGGCCGGGCTTCGGCCGGAAGCGGTTTTCGTCGTCGGCGCTCAAGGGCGCGACTCCGGCCCAAAACGCCGGAAAACGGCCGATCTGCGCCTATGGTGCCGCTCGAAACCCTGCAAAACCAAGACTTTGCGCGAAATCGCGGCACGCGGCCCCTCAAAACTATGGTGCCGGAACCGGCGACCTAACCAGTGTGCAGACAACAATAATTTCCAGAAGCGGCCCGATATGGTGCCGCCTTCTTTAATCTTGCCCTCCGCCCTTTCTTCCTTCTCTGCCTTTCCTGCCGGGAATCCAGTCGGGCGCAAACCGGCCTGACTGGACACCGCAATGAGCACCGCCGAGCGCGGAAACACCGCCCTCATGGCGTTCCTCCGTCGCTCGCGCGGACCACGAAAATGCTGCCGTCCTGCTGCTCTGCATCGACAGAATCGCGCATCGAAACGGTCGTGCGGGCGTCGCCGGAGCGCATGACGAACAACGCTGCCTCGCGCCAATCGGGCGGTGGTGGCGGTGCCGATGACGGCGGTTGGGTCGCAGCTGCGCCGCCGAGAACGGGCACCAGCGCGGCGACATAGGCCCGCGTCTCGGCCGGCAGAGTGCGGCCGGTCGCAAGGTAGTCGTCATAGCGGCCGGGACCGGCATTGTAGGCCGCCAGCATCGCCGCGACATTGCCGTAGCGGTCGAACATTTCGCGCAGGTAGGCCGTGCCTGCGAGGATGTTGTCGCGCGGGTCATAGGGATCACGGCCGAGGCCATGGCGGACGCGCAGGCCCGCCCATGTGTCGGGCATCACCTGCATCAATCCCATCGCCCCGGCCGACGAAATCGCGCGCACATCGCCCGCGCTCTCGGCGCGCAGCACGGCGCGAATCCAGTGCTCTGGGATGCCGAAACGCTGCGACGCCTCGGCGACGTGCGCCGCATAGGGATGGGCGGCAGCCGGGCGCTCAACCGACGCGGATTGCGCGACAGCGACGCCCGATCCCGCGCAGGCGAAAAGCGCGCCGGCCAGTATCAGGACGGCATAATGCCATGCAGTCCTGTCTCCGCTTCGACACCAGCCTGCCAGCGTGCTCGCTGCGGTCAAGGGCAAGGCGCAAGCGCCGGCCGATGGCCGCCCCTGACCTTCGCTGTGCGCGCCGGCCGTCCGGTGGCCGAGCGGAACGAAGGGATGAGACGGCTTTTCCGCGAACAAAGGGATGACGATCTTGGACCGGATGGCGGGCCGGACGCGCGCGGCCGTCATTCCTCATCCTCGATCTTCCGGGCGTGCTTCCAACGCAGGGTCCAGACCGAAGGATCGTCGTTGGACTGGAACAGTTTGGCGCGGATCGGGAACGGGAAGATTGGTCCCTCCAATCGCATCGAAACGAACTCGCCAGCGTTCTCGCTGGAGTCTTTCCATGCGGGTCCGGCGTCCGGGCCGTCCTCGCTATCGAGGCGCACGCGATAGTCGGGGGCGTTTTTCACGTCGCTCGGTTTGGCCGGGACGATGAACAGCTTTTCGTGGAGGCCGAACGAATGAAGCTCTCCCGCATAGCCGGTTTCGGTGCGCGTGAAGGTGCCTATTTCTGCCATGGAAATCTCCTGCGGTTGGTTCTCGGGGGGAATTTCAGTGCGTCGGCGCGCGCCACTCGTAGCGGCCGACGCCTTCCTCATCGGTCCAGAGCGGGACCGCTCGGCCGATGACGGAAACTGCGGGGATGGGTCCGAAATACCGGCCGTCGAGGCTGTCGCGGACTTCCCAATTCATGAGGAAAAGCTGGTCGTCGCCGATGACGCGGCAGCCCTGCCAGACGGGCAGATCGCGGCCGAGGCTGTCACGCTCCAGCGCCTCGCCCATCTCGATCCCGTCCACCGTGATCGTGCGGCCGGTGCGGCAAACCCGCTGTCCAGGCAGGCCCAAGACGCGCTTCAACAGCGGGACGCCGCGCGCGATATAGCCGCGCTCGACCATGAAGGCGGCCAGCGGTTCGGGCGGCATGATGGCGACAAGCTCGGGCACGTCGATCCGGTCGGCCGGCTCGACCGTATAGAAGCCGATGGGCGCGCTGGCCGTCGCGTTCCAGATCAGTTTCGCGGGCCAATCGACGGCGCTGGCAGCGGCGATGCCGATGATGGCGAGCGCCGTCACCGTAAGGATGCGGCGGCGCGTCACGGGTCGATCCTGCGGCGGTGAAGCCAAGCGGCATGGCGCTCGGGCGTGTAGGCGTGCGGTTCCAGATTGGCGGTCAAACGGTTGTGGACGTGCCGCCAATGCTCCGGCGCGGCGTCGGCCGGATCGAGGCCGAGCGATTCCACGGCGTCGATGGCGGCAAGCGCGCGCTGCACCTTGGGCCAGCCGTCGAGGCGCAACAGGATTTCGCCGCCGGGGCGCACGAACGGCAATGTCTGGAACGGCTCGCCCCGGCCGATGGCGCGCACAATGTCGATGCGCGAAACGACGGTGCCATGGTCGCCCTTCGCCCATCGCACGAAGGCAAAGACGCTGCCCGGCGCGAAGCCGACGACGCTGCGGCGGCGGTCGATGATCTGTTCATAGCTCTTGCGGCCGAACCGTATCCAGTGCTCGACCTTGCGCTTGTTGAAGGTCAGCTCGACCAATGTTGTGAAGGGCGCAGGCCCGTCCGGCAGCGGACGGCCGTGCGCGCTGTGGTGGGCGCGGCGGGTCATTGTTCATCTCCGGGGATGTGCTGGGGGCTGTGCGGGCACGGGGCGGCATTCGCGGCGGCTGTCATGGCTCGCCCCTTTGGGCAGGAACCGGCACCACGCTTCGCCTGCGCGCGCGTCAAAGAAAAAGAGTTAGATTCTCTGTTAGATAAGTTAGCGGTCGGATTCCGCGTTTCAGGCCAAAGTGTTAGCTGCGGTTCGTGCGCCTGATCTGCCGATAGTGGTGCGCCTGATGTGCCGATACCCCGTGCGCCTGATCTGCCGATGGCATTAACAGGGTTATCAACAGTGCCTGTTGACAGCTTTTCGGGGCGGATGCGCAGCAGCTCGCGGCCGTCTTCCCGCTCGATCCGGAGCCGATAGCCGGGGAGTGGCTGGCGGGCCGCGATGCGGCGCAGGTCGAGCGCGAAGTCGGACGGCCGCGCCGCGCTGCCGGATTTCTGATGAAGGTGCGCGACCTCGAAAATCCAGCCGTGGCGCTGGTGGCCGGCGTGCTTTCTGGCGACGCGGTAAAGCCATCGCTCGATGCCGCCAGTCAGCCGGAAGTAGGCTGGGTCGATGGTTAGGACCAACGAACGGTCGATGACGCTGTTGTAGAACCATTCGGGCAGGACGAACTCCATGCCCTCGACGCGGCCGGCGCGCGTTGTCATTTCCTCCCACTCGTTGATCCATGAGAATTGCCGGCGACGCCAATGCGGGCCGTTGCGGATGGTGGTGGCGATGACGGTCGATTGCAGCCGCGCCAGCGCGGCTTTCAGAAGCCGGTATTGATGATTGCCGGTCGGCCGCCCGATGGCGCGCAACAGATGGTAAGGCGTAAACCGGACAAAGCGCGAAGTGGTGAGGCCGTTGTTCTCGGCCGCAACGATCTGCGAGGCCGCCCATATCAGCACATCGGCGTCCCATATGGTCGCCATGCCGTGCTCGGGCATCCCGAACACCTGCACCTCTATGTCGGCGGCCTTGTAGAGAATCGGCTTGTTGCGCGGGGTCTTCGCCAGCGAGAAAAACGGCCGTTCCATCAAGTCGCGCTGGTCGCGCGGCGGCGCGTCGCCCGTTGCGACCACGAAGGGGTCTAGGCGGCTGCGCTCGCTGTCCTCGCCCGGCAATGCGCGGTCGTGATCGTCCTCGCGCAGCATCTAGCAGTCGCCCCGTTCTTCGGGCGTGAGCGGACGCGCGGGAAATACGGTGCCGGCGGTTTTGTCGCGGGTGGATTTGCGCTCGCCGACCGCGCTCCAGTCTTCCAGATCGCGAACGGTGTAGAGGACACGGCCGCCGACCTTGCGATAGGTCGGCCCGGTCCCGTAGGTCCGATGTTTCTCAAGGGTTCTGATGGATATGCCGAGGAAGCGCGCGGCTTCCTTGGTGCGCAGCAGGCGCGGCGGCAGTCCCGCAAGCGGGTTGGGCATGGATCACCTCCAGTCGGGATTGGGCTGCCGGTGGCGGCAGCGGACTGTGGCGGACCATGGCGAGGGATCGGCGGCGCGTAGCGTGCCGCATTTGCGCCTATGCGCTGGCGGCACCCCCTCTCGGGGCGGTGCGCGGCCAATAGATGAGGGATTTCAGCGGCTCATCGCCTGTGGCGCTGAATAGGCGAAGACATTCCCACGCGGTTCGGCTAAGAATGACGGTGGAGCAGACGCGCTGCTCCGGGGCGTCGAAACCCCTCTGTTACCGGTTGGTGCCGGCCGTCACGGCACCACACTCCTTGACCTTATGGTCGGGGAGCCTGTGGCGTATACAACAGGCTTTCCGAGCTAAAGGCCATGGGGCCGTGTAACAGCGGTTTCGAACTCCCCGATCACCAAGAGTCAGAGAGAATCGTTTGCGGGGGCGTACCGCAGACAAAGTTCTCTCCGATACGGGGAATGACCATGCGAACACCCGTCGAACTCGATCCCAATGTGGATGACGAAGCGCCGACAGGCGACACCATAACCGTCTATGACGAACGGCATTACGTCACCTATCTGCGCCTTCTCGATGCCAAGGCCGAGGATGCGGACTGGAAGGAAGTCGCTAGGATCGTGCTGCACCGCGATCCGGTGGTCGAGGAACTTCGGACGCGCCGTTGCTGGCAAAGTCATCTCGAACGCGCGCAATGGTTATCGCGTGAGGGCTATCGGAAGATTCTGGAGCAGGCGGCAGCCAACAGGGCGTGAGCGCAATGCCCACACAATCAACGCTTGCCGGGCTTGATCGGATAGTGGAGCAGAAGGCGATAGCCGCCGCGCATCATCTTGTTACCGTGCGCGACCAGGCGGCGGGACTTGTTCTTGCGCGGATCGTTCTCAAAGTCTTCCTTGGTGCCGCGAAAGCCGAGCAGGACTTCTGCGATGGTACGATAGCTCTCGCCATGCAGCCGGGCGTCGAGCGCGCGCAGGGACAGGATATGCCATTGCCGGAGTTGGGCGGGGACTGCCCGGAAATCGGGACCGGGCGCACGGCCGTTAAGGGACCGCCAGAACCGGCGGACAGCGTGAGCACGAAGCTCCAGAAAGGAATCCATCGGCAGGGTCACGGCATAGAAGGCAGCCGCGTCCGGCATCGCCTCGGGTAGCCAGAACTGGTGCGCGACGCCATCCACATGCCAGATGCCGTGCCAGCCATCGGCAGCGCGGCGCAGGTCGAGGCCGTCGAGATGCGCCAACGTCAATATCGGTTCGGTGTCGTCGTCCTTGTGATCGACAGGCGACAACATCACGGCTTGCGGTTGAAGGCGGGGACTCCAGATCGGCGATTGCCGATCATGCGGCGCGTCGGGATCGCACGGGAAATCGCAAACCCCAGCGATGCGCGAACGCTTCAAGGGCGCGGGCAGCCGCCCCTCCGGTCGATGCGATGATCTGGCAGTCCCGACGATATTCGTCGTTGCGGCGCAAATATTCCCAAGCGAAACCAGCGGCAGGGATGTGCTTTGTGTGCCCATATGCCGCCGGAGATCGCCAATCAATGCTGAGCATGGCGTCACCTCCCCAAGCCGGGATACTGGGCAGCGCCCGGCAAAGAGAGGTTCAAGGAACACGGGAAAGATAGAAGCCGCTCAAAGCAGATACCTTGAGCGGCTAACCCGATCATTCTTTGGTGTTTTTAGCTTGGCAACAGCCGGTGCTTTGGAGCTGCCTGCCCGTATGAGCACGGACAGGCAGTCATGTATTCACCTGTTGGAAAACACATGGACCTCGCCGTGCGCGGTCTCGATAGTAAACAGGTCGCCGCCCGTCTCGGCGTCGCGCGCCATCCCCTCCCAATCGACATAGTAGCGCAACGCCTCGGGGATCGTGACGTTCTCGGTCGTCAATTCCTCCATGTAGTCGGCGAGGCTGGCGAACTGACCATGATAGCAATCCTCCAACGTGGATTCGGCTTGATCCATGTCGCCGCTGAACTGCTCCAGCAGGCCCGTGCCAAGTGCGCCATGCTCTGCGATGAAAGCGGCCATCCGCGCCACCCTGTCGATGTCGGCATATTCCGAGATGTCGACGCCCTCGAAGCCCTCATAGTCGTGAATGGCATATTCCTCCGCGTCCTTGACAGGGGAACGGGCAAGCATCGCGGCAATCTCGTCCCTGATCTGGTCGGCGTCCTGATCCGCGTCGATCCAAGCTCCATGCAGAAAGCCGTTATTGTAAGCTGCAAGGCAAGCAACATAAATGCGGGGGCTGCTGTCGGATACGTTGGTCATGTCTCTGATCCTCGGGTCTGAAGGTCAGCGAAGCGGAACGCCGCGCCTGACCTTCTGGCCGTCGCCGAGACCG
Organism: Phenylobacterium sp.; assembly: GCF_013911965.1. Lineage (GTDB taxonomy): Bacteria > Pseudomonadota > Alphaproteobacteria > Caulobacterales > Caulobacteraceae > Phenylobacterium. Next base: position 8,577 of record NZ_JACESE010000003.1, read on the forward strand.
GGTGTGCAAACGGAGGGAGGCTTCGCGGGGAACCGGCTGCACGGAGCGCGTCACGCGCGGAGGAAGCTGGGCGGAAGCCTTTCGAAGTGCGCCGAGGGCAGAGCCCTAAGTTACCGAACTTTTTTCCTGCCAGATCAACTACACGTCGAAACCACCTTGGCGTGCGATTGGCTCTTTCACGAAGCTGTCGGCATCCAAGCCAGCTTGGCGCAGGAATGGTGCCTCGGAAAGCCGTGCATACAGATTAAGCATCCGAGTTTCGGCACGTCGGATAAATGTTTCATAGGCCATGGGGATAATCTTGGTCCGCCCTTCCTCGCGGACGCCTTCACGCGGCGTTAGTCGCGATCCCAGGACAAAACAGGTCACACGCGTAGAATCGTCAATCAATCCGTGAGTCTGCAATTCAACGACATACTTCCATGCTTGGTTCTTCTGATCCATGCCGATAGGAATGCCGGGCCGCTTCAACTCGACAACAATCAAGTGCTCCACGCCAATAACTTCGTGCTGCTCATCGAACGCGGGGCGGGCAAACAGTCCTACACTGCCATCGGGTAGAATAACGAAGTCGGGCCGGTTCAGGCTGCCCTGTGCGGTTCCGCCAAGCAACCGTCTGATAACCTCCGACATGCCGCGATTGGACGTGAACTCGATGCTTTCGAACTCAGGACCGAATACCCATAGACTCCGCTCAATAAGAGGCTGAAGCTCGCGGACTTCATCGGCGCGTTCATCGCGAAGCTTTTCGTGCAGTTCGCCGATCAGCCTCAGTCGATTCTGGATTTCATCTAGCGCCAGCTTAGCGGTCGCGACGCTCCAATCTGCGAGAATGCCGTCCAATTGGTCCAGCTCGCCTGGTTGAAGGCCATGCAGTCGCGCCAGCAAGCTGTATTGGGACGACGACGCCTCCAAATTAGCAAGAATGCCAGCCACTTGATCAATCTGTTCGGGAGAGATGCCGGGGCAGGTATCGATGACTTGATCGACAAAGCTGTTCCACCGCTCACGCGCGCTCGGAGCTATCCTGACGACGGTCGAAGCATAGCGTTCGCGAACCGCCTCCTTAGCTTCCGAACGCCGCTCGAAATTGAACGCAGCAATTTCTTCGCGAATTTTGTCCTGCACGGCGATCTGGGTCTTCTTCCAGATTTCATTGTTGGGCTGGAACCCCGACCAGTCTGGCAGCACGGCATCGCTGTCCGCCAAGAAGTCGGCAAAGACGATGAACGTGAAGCGCTTGGCTTCGCTCGTCCGCCCGTCGAGTACGCGTTCATAGTCGGTGCCGCGCCAGCCGCAATCACCGACCAGCCGGTTGTTGACATGCCAAGCGATGCCGTGCTGCCGCGTTGTCCGGTCGGCCCGCTGCGAGTCGATCATGAGGATTGTCGCACGACCGATATCGGGGATATCGACGAAGCTCTCCCGCAAAAAATCCTGGGGAATGTCATCGAAAGTGACGGGCTGGCTGTCCACCGACACCTTGAAGTTCGGGTCTGTCAGAAAGCGTGTTCCAAGCACCTCTCGAACATCAGCGGCGCTAAGCCGTAGCCGCGTCGATTCTACCGCGCGAATTTCCACACCGTGCCCGGTGCTCTGTTCACGCTTAATGACTTCCCAATCGAAGGGGCGCTGCCCGCCCCTGGAAACCCGATAGGCTACTTTTTCGCCGGCGGCCTCTATGATTATTTCATAGGGATTGGAGAAGGCGAAGCCGCCGTGCCGCCCTCTACCATTGCGTCCGTATACTCGGCGCGGCGCCAGTTCGGGGAGTTCTGTGGGTGGTGAGACATACTCGCCCTCGGCCTTTACCCGATTGTAATCAAAGACGCCCCAGCGCTGCTCGAACTGCGCGGCGGTCATGCCGCGACCGTTATCCTTAATCGAGAATTTCCGGGCACCGTCATTTGTCGGCCAAGTTATGTCCACCTCTGTCGCGTAGGCATCCCACGCATTCGCGACAAGTTCGACCAAGGCGACCGAAAGATCAGAAATGATCGGTCCAGCATGGCGGTCCAAGAAACGCTGATCAAATGCCAACAACTGCTGTTCGGATGCCATCGCCCACTCCCCCTTCGCCTTCTTTAGCAGTTTCGGCGATTACTGCCGATCAAGTCGTCGATAATATTTCCGCTGATTGTTGGCAGGATCGGTCCAGCAGAAGCAATCGGCAAGCGCGTCCACACTTTGCAGAACGCCGAGCAAGGCATAGGCGTTGAACGGATTGCCTGCGCCTGTCTCATAGTGGCTGACATAGTTCGCCATGATGGAAGGCATGTGGTGGTTCTGAAGGTCGGCGACCTGTTGAGCGGAGAGGACGCAGCGCCCCGCCGCCTGATAGAGCGCGACCGCCGCCGTGATCGCGTCCACATAGGTGGACAATGTACGCTTGTCGCCCCGCGTCGCGTAATCGGGCGGCACCGGAACCTCTAAACGGGTGATGATCTGGCCGAGCTTGTATTCAAGATACTGGCGGACAAACGGTTCACCGATATCTATCTGCCCCGCATTCAGATATTGCTCCGCCTGCGCCTTCAGGCGATCCGCCTGTTGCGTGGCGATCATTAGCCGCCCACGGGGCGGCATGCCTTGTAGCTTTTGGTGATTCCACTCTGTTGTGCCGTTGAGCCGGTCAAAATACTTCTCAAGGCTCGTATCATGGCTGAGGATGATGAATTGAAGTCCGCCGGGCAGACCGTTCGCCGCGCCAAAGCGTAATTTCGTCCGGATCGTATCCATCAGGCTGAACTGATGTCCGGCATCGAAACTTGACGTCACATCATCCAACACCATGAAGCGCGGCACGCCCTGTTGCCGGGTAGCCGCCGCCATGAAGATGGAGGCGGCGACGGCATTGCGGTAGCTCTCCGACAGGAGCGCCCGCGCGCTTTGGTTTGGAAGGCCGAAGAAATCGGCGAGCTTCAAATCTACCTGTTCGGTATTCTGCGCCCGGTTCAGCGTCGGCCGCACGTCCGGACCGCCGCGCACCAGATGCCCGAAAAGCTCCTGACAACTAGCCTGAATATCCGTGATGCGTGCATTGGCGAGCGCGCTTTCCGCCGTTGCGAACTGCCCGGCTACGTTCGTGATGAACGTCTTCCAGCGATTGAGCTTTGCGAGCTTGGCCCGTTTGGCCGCGAGCGCCGGAAGGGTCCGCTCATATTCGTTCATGGCGTCGCGGAATTGCTTGGCCTGCCCAAGGGTGCGGGTGACGGCGACCAGCGACGGCGGCAAGCCGGCTTGCAGCGTCGCGATCTCGGCATTGATTGCCGTGAGCACGTCAACCCGCTTCGCTTCGAGCGCGCCAAGCGCATCTTTTGCGCGTTCCAGGTCCGCCGTCGAAACCGACGACTGGCGCGCGGCCAGCGTCAGGATCGGCGCGATGCGATCAGCGTCCACAACGCCAAGACGCGCCTGCTCTTCAAGCTGCCGGAGCTTGCCAACGCATCCCGCACTCTGCACCTGCCGTTTCAACTCCGCGTCGAGCTGATCGGTCTCGTCGTAAAGCGCGATCTTCACTTCCAGTTGATCTTGAAGCGGCCCGTCGCCAGCCTTTTCGCAGACAGGGCAGACCTTCGGATCGTGCCAGTCCGCACTGTTCACAACCGACAGCGCGTTTTTCAGCAAGGCGTGCAGGCTGGCGGCACCGACTTTGCGCATCGCATCGTCGCGCGCCTTGGCCGCCGTCACCAGCGCGTCGATCTCGGCAAGTTCCGCCGCCGAGACCTGCAAGCCGCCGAGCGTCGTGACGGTGGTGTTGAGGCCGTCGAGAGTTTTCCGCGCCGCGCCGCCTTCTTCCTGATCGACGATCTTTTCAGCGGCGTCAAAATCGAAGTCCATCACCGAGGCGTTGGCGAGCAACGGCGCGAAAAGCGCGATGCCCGCCAGTCCGGCCGTCACCTGCGCTTTCAGCGCGGCTGTATCCGCCATCTGGCCGCCGGCCGCGCCGGTTACTTCCTGATGTGCGGCGAGGATGCGCTGTTCAACGGCCCCCAAGGCGCGGTTTTCGGCGGTCACTTCGGTGTCAAGCGTGGACAGCCCAAGATCGCCATTGATGTTGCGGGTGTTCTTGGCCCCGTCGAGCGCCTGCCGGAGCTGGGAATACCGGCTCATGCCGACCAGCGAGGCGAAGGAGCGCCCGCGCTCCAAGGCCGAGCAGTCCACGAGGGAGGCAAAGCGCGGGTAATCGACCAGCACGAAATCCTCGCAAAGATCGGCGAGGAAGCTGTCCGGATCGGCGTGGCCGGAAGGAGACGTGACGACCCGTCCGCCCGCCGCCGTCCGGGTAACGGTGATCGACACATCGGGCGTGCCGTCATCGCTCTTGAAAACAAGGGCGACCGTCGCCTGTTGCGCCGGATGGAACTTGTTGACGATGTAGCTGGCACCCTGTTCGGCGTCCTGCATCCCTTCCAGGCGCGGCACCGTGCCGTGCAGGGCGAAGTGCAGCGCTTCGAAGATCGAGCTTTTTCCGACCCCATTGGGCGCATGGACGGAATTGACGGCATCGTGCTTGAACTTCAGCACGAGGGGATCGCCGTCATTATTGATGCCGCGAAATCCCTCAATGGCGGCAGAGGCGAGAAAATACCGGCTCATGCCGCAGGCCCTTCCGGCAGGCCGTCGAGCGCGGCGAGGACCGCCCGGTTGAACTCCTGAACGGCCTGACGGGTGCGCGTCGCATCACCGTCGCGCGCCAGCAGGGCCAGATTGTCGAAAAGAATGCGGGCGCAATCGGCATCGATGCGCTCCGCTTCCGCCCGGAAACGGGCAAGGTTGTCCGAGAATGACAATGCCGGATCAAATTCCATACGCCCCCCAATACCGCGCCGTCAGAGATACGCGGGCAGTTTCGCCTTCCATTCGCTCATCAGGATCAAGGTGCCTTCCACGGTCTCGCCGTTGTTGACCAGTTCCAGCTCGCCGACCGGCGTTGCCTCGTCCCATTCGAAATGGTCCGAGAGGAACGCAAGCGCCTCGCGCTTGTACGCCGTGTCGAGATTGTCGAGTTGGTCGCCCTTGGTTTCCAGCACCGTGATCCGCTTCGCTTCGCCGTCGCGCTGCACGGCGAAGATGAAATCCGGATAGATTTTGGCCTTCTTCCATCCCTGAATGCCGTATTGCGTCCGCGCGACATTGCGGTGCCACCAGGCCAGCGTCTTTTCGCCGTCGAGATAGACCGCCACATCCCGCTCGTCGCTGTTCAGCTCGTTCTCATAGACCGGAGCGAACAGGCTCTTCTCGAGCGGGCCACCGGCGCGGTTAAGGAGTTGGCGGGCGTTCTCCGGTTCCGTCGTTTCGATGCTGAACGGCATTCGCCAGTTGCGGCCATCGAGCCGCAAGCGGAACTGGATGCGTCCCGCCGCTACCTCGGCCTTGAACAGGGCTTCGGCGCGCGCGTTCCGCGCCGCTTCGAGGCCCTTGCGCAGCTCTTCCACGATCAGGCTAGCGAGCCGGCCGAGCTTCGCATCATCGAAGCCCCGCGCCCGCAGAGCCGCAACCGTCGCGCCGACAATCTCGCGGCCGACGAAGGGATTCGGCACGATGTCGGAAATCATCCGGACAGCATGCGCCGGATCGAAGGCGAGGATTTCCGCGTTCGCGGCGACAGTCTCGCCGACGAACAATTCGTCGCCGTCCTCGGCAAGCCTGATCCGTTGGAGCTGGCTTTCCGCCGCCTGTGCGTTTTCGGGCACCCGATCCGCGATGTCCTGCGGATCGAAGCCCCGCCAGTCGAGCGCGGAAAGCACATCCGTCTCGTAGTCCAGCTCGCGCGCGTCGCCACTTTCCACCACCATCACCTTGGGCAGGTAGATTTCCGTGGAGGCGAAAGCCGGGCGGCGATTGATCGTGCGGGCCGTCTTACCGGTCCCGCTCTTGTCGTCCTGCGTCACGCGCAGGACCAGATCGCCGAGGCCGTCCTGTTCGAGGCCGTCTTTAATGGCACCGACGACCGTCGCAGTATCGGCGTGATGCGTGATGACGTGGCACTCATCGAGCGCTTCAACGTCCGTTTTGAGCGCGCCGGGCTGGCGGAGAATGCGGCCGACAAGCTGAGTCATGGCCTTGAGGTTGGCGCTGGCCGCAAGGCTGCACAGCACATAGGCGAAGGGGCAATCCCAGCCCTCTTGCAGGGCCTGTTTCGTGATGATCGCCCGCACGCGGTTGGTGGGCGACAAGAGGTCCTGATTTTCCGGATCGTTGAGATCGTTCTGCTGCGCGGTTTTGATCGCGATTTCCGCCTGATCGAAACCTGCCGTCAGGAGCCATTCCTTCACGTCCTCGGCGTGGATATGGCCGCTTTCGCGCTGATCCGCGCCCGTGCGCTCGACCTGGATCAGCATGATCGGGCGAATATAGCGGCCCGTATCGGCCCGCAGTTGCCGGGCTTCGGCATCGAGCGCGTTGAGCTTGGCAAGCGCCGCGTTCAGCGTCGCCTTCCAGTCATTGCCCTGCCGGGGATCGAGGTTGAGCGGCATCTTTATCATGCCTTCACGGTCCAGCGCGCGCCCCGTCACTTCCACCAGCACATTGGCATAGCGGCCTTCGCGCGGATTGCGGCCGCCGCGCGGCTGCACATCCTGCGGCGTGGCCGTCAGCTCCAGCACGAAACACGGGTTGAATCCGTAAAGCGTGCCGAAAGCGAGATCGGAAATGGCGCGGTGGCCTTCATCCATCACGACCACGGGCCGAATGATCCGAAGGGCGTTCCCGAGGGAATCCTTCACCATCGGGAACATGCCGGTATAGGCGGAGAGGTTCGGCGTGCGGTCGATGGCGGCTTGATGCGCCTGTTGTTCGCCTTCCGGCGGGAAGAAGCCGTGCACGTCGCCCCGGTCCTGAAACATTTTCAGGGAATCCTGCGTCTCGCGGTTCGCGGATTGCAGCATCAGCAGCATGATGCAGAGATTGGTTTCCACGTCCCGCGCATCGAGCCGGTCGGTTTTCTCCATGATCTTCACGCGCCCCGCCGCCGCGCGGTCCAGCGCCTGACGGTAGGGGTGCTGGCGATCCTTCAGGTGCTTGAGCGTCTGCGTATAAATCGCCTCGTTCGGCACGATCCACAGGACGAAACCGGTGTTGCGGTCGAGATAGCGGCCCATCACCCGCGAGACGGCGGAGACGGCAAGCCATGTCTTGCCGCCGCCGGTTGGCACTTTCAGCACGGCGTTGGGCACGGGCCGCTCGCAGCCGTCCATGCGCGGCGAGAACGGAATCGCGGCGCGGGAAGCGGGCAGCTTCCCCGCCGCCTTCATCGCTTCCCAAGCCTCTTTCGCGAAATCCGGAATGGCAAGGCCAAGGTCCGGGTCTTGCGCGGCAAGCGCCGCCACCTTGTCGGCGCGCGCCTTCTTTTCCTTCAAAAGGTCGAGATAGTCGTCGAGCGTCTTGATGACGCGGTCCTGATAATCGAGCTGGCGAAACACGGCGTCAGCTCCGATCTATCCGGTAGAGCGCGAAGGGCAGCGGCACGAACTCCACGGGGATGTTCTGTTCCGCCAGCATCTTCTGGCTCACGAACCGCGCCGGGGCGAAGACAAGGTGCCGCTTGTCCGGATCGGAGGCGGCGAATGCTTTGGCGCGCGCCAGCGTCAACGCCGCTTCCGGCGACTTCAGCCAATCGAGATCGGGCTTGTAGATCAGCCAGACATGCTGGCCTTCCATGGCACCGAGATAGAAATCATCCTCGCGCACGGCGGCGGGATCGAGCGCGTGATTGGTCGCCATGTGGAACAGCGCCGCGCCGAGCCCGGCATAGGGCGGCAGGGTTTCACCGCTCAGCACCTTGTCCAGTTCGACGGGATCGCCGAGGGTGCAATAGGTGAAGGTGCCGCCAAGACCTTCTGAGCGTTCCGCCACCGTCTTTTCGCCGGTGACGATCAGCTCGCCGTCTTTCACTTCCTTCTTGATGCGGTCGTATTCGTGGCCGTGCAGGTTCTCGATTCCTTCGACCTGGTGCGCCAGCTCTCCGGCATTGCTGAGCGCGCGCCAGTTCAGCCGCTCCCGCAACATCTCTGTTCGCTGTGTGCCCTGGAAATCATAGCCGTTGATGACACGCCGGACGCGCTCTGCCGTCAGGCTGTCGGCATATTCCTCCATTTCCACGAGAATGAAGCGGCGATTGCCGCCGTCGCGCTTGTTGGCTTCGAGCACGGCGTGAGCCGTTGTTGCAGAACCCGCAAAGGAATCTAGGATAATTGCGTCATCATCGGCAGCAATGTCGATGATCCTGTCCAGAAGCTTCACGGTTTTCGGCGTGTCGAACAAATCAGACGTGCCAAATATGTTCCTGAGCATGGCCTTGGCCTGCCGCATCGTATCCACGTCGCTCCAAATCGTTGGAAACGGCCGCGTGGGATCGTCTTCGGGCGCAAACTCGCGGGTGTAAGGCTCCCACACTTCACGTCCGAGCTTTTCGATCCTCTTCCAGATCAATGTACCGGCATCTTTGTGTTTCTTGATGCCCTTCTTCCCCATCGACCATCGCGCTTCTTCCCCGTTATCATGTATGGGGAAAACCTCATTTCCATCGGGGTCTTCAAGCGGGAAGAACATGGTCGGCCGATCACGGCGGAGACTCGCCCGTCCGTTTTTCTTCAGAAGGCGATCTCTAAAAGGGCGTCCGTTCTCGTCTCGGTTCGGATAAGCTTTCAGGATGGACGGGGCGATCATCCTCTTGAACTTTGCAGAGCCAATATCGCGCGCAAAACAGAGGACGTAATCATGGTCAGGTGTGATAGCTACCTTGTTATCGTTCGGGCTATCCACTTTCCGCCAGATGAAGGTGGCGACATGATTTTCCTCACCAAATATTTCGCAGCAAATATTTGTGAGGCGGTGCGCCTCGTTATCATCGATGGTTATAAAGATGACGCCATGGTCCGCCAGCAGCTCATGGAGCATCCGAAGGCGCGGCCACATCATGGCACACCATTTGTCATGACGTAGGCCGTCCTCAACACCGACCGGATTGGACTCCAGCCACTCCCGGATCATTGGCGCATTGACGTTATCGTCGTAGCACCATCCCTCGTTGCCGGTGTTGTACGGCGGATCGATAAAGATGCAGTCCACCTTGCCCGCGTAGAGCGGCAGGAGCGCCTTCAGCGCGTGCAGGTTGTCGCCGTGGATGACGAGGTTGCCGTCAAGCGCGACAGGACCGATGCCCTTGCTTTCATCGGGCACGAGCGGACGGAAGGGCACCGCCAGATGGTGGTTATAAACAAACTCTTTGCCCTTGAAACTCAGCTCCGTCATGCCCGCCCTTTCGTATTCATTCCCGTGTATCGCTCGACCCTGATCTCCGCTTCCCGCTTGCGGGCCTGCGCAATGTCGTAGCTGTTCTGCATGCGCATCAGCGTCTCCATCGAGATGCCGAAGGCTTTTTCGATCCGGATCGCCATGTCCGGCGACAGGTGCGCGCGCTCGTTCAGGAGCGCCGACAGTGCCGGGCGCGTGACGCCCAGCGCATCCGCCGCCTCAGTCACCGACAGGCCGAGCGGTTTCAAGACCTCGTGCTTCACGAAGCCGCCCGGATGGGAAGGCTTTTTTAGCCGAAGGCCATCCTCATCGGTCATCGCGCGCTGTCCGGTGATTGTTCATCGAGTCGGATGCAGCGTATCCAACGCATCGTTACCTGTAAAGCAACGCTTTACGGATTCTGGGCATGACGCAGCCGGATGGGGTTTGAGACTCACTTTTGGAGGGCTATAGCGTAGGTGTAGTTCTCTGTTTCGTCGGCTTCGGCCCGCCAGGGCTCGATGTCGCGGCCATGCCGCTCCGGGGGCCGGACCTCGGCATGAGGGGCTCAACCCATCTCGTCGTCCGTCGCCAGGCGATAGCCGACGCCCGGTTCGGTCAGCACGATGCGGGGCGCGGAGGGGTTCTCCTCCAGCTTCTGACGCAGCTGGGCCACCAGGACGCGGACGAACTGGGCGTCCACGCTGGCCTGCGGGCCCCAGACGGCTGCAATCAGCTGCTTGTGGGTGACAACGCGGCCGGCATGGCGGGCGAGCGCGCGCACCAGGTCGTATTCCCGGGGAGTCAGCCGGATCTCCTCCCCCTGCACGAAGGCGCGGCGAGCGGCGAAGTTGACCTCCAGTTCGGCGCTGCGGAACCGCGCCTGGCCCGAAAGGCGCCGGTCGCGGCCGCGCACCGCCGCACGGATGCGGGCGAGCAGTTCGCCCACGCCGAACGGCTTGTTCACGAAATCGTCGGCCCCAAGATCCAGTGCGGCGATCTTCTCCAGCTCCAGGTCCCGCGCCGACAGGACGACGATGGGCACTTCCGACCACTCGCGGATGTGGGCGATGACGTCCTTGCCGTCCATGTCCGGCAGGCCGAGATCCAGGATCACCACGTCGCAGGGCTCGCCAGCCAGATGGGCGAGCGCGGCCTCTCCGTTTTCGGCCGTGCGGACCTCGTAACCGGCGGCCGACAGGGCCGGCCGCAGCGCCCGGAGGATCTGCGGTTCGTCGTCCACCAGAAGAAGCTGACCGGCGTTCATTCGGCCTCCCGCGGGAGCATGAGAGAGACCACCAGGCCGCCTTCAGGGCTGCGCCGTCGCGCGGTTGCGACGCCCCCCATGGCTTCGATCAGCCCCTTGACGATGGAAAGTCCCAACCCCGTTCCCTGCTGCGGTCCGCTCGTGCTCGCCGAGCGATAAAACTTCTCGAAGATGCGGGCGAGTTCATCGTCCGGGACGCCGGGGCCCTGGTCAGCGACCTCGACGATGGCAAGCCTGTCCAGGCGCCGTCCCGCGACCTCCACCTCCGCCGGTTCAGGGCTGAAGCGCAGGGCGTTGTCGATGACGTTGCTCAGCGCCTGTTCGAAGAGGATCGGATCGCCGCTGGCGGTCAGGCCGTCCTCCTCCAGGCGGAAGACCAGGCGCCGAGATCCGCGGCGGGCCTCGAACCGCCGCTGCAGGCGGTCGAAGACTTCGGCGATGCCCACGGGCGAGGCCTGCAACTCCAGGGCGCCTGCCTCCAGGCGCGTCATGTTCAGGAGGTTGCCGACGAAGGCGTTCAGCCGCTCGGCTTCTTCCTGGATGGTCAACACCAGGTCTTCGCGCACGTCCGGATGGAACCGGTCGCCGAATTCGCGAAGGCTGGTGGCCGAGGCCAGGATCGAGGCGAGCGGCGTGCGCAGGTCGTGAGAGATGGACGACAGCAGCGCGTTGCGAAGCGACTCCGTCCGCTCGCTGGCCTGCACCTCGGCCCAGGCCCGCGCCAGCCGCGCCCGGGCGATGGCGCTCGCCCCCATGGCCAGCAGCACCTGGATCAGCCGCGGCTCGTCGGCGCCCAGCCCGGCCGCCGGGCCCACGCGCCACGCCGCCAGGCCGACGTCCCGTCCGTCGGCCGTCAGGCGCTCCACCCGCCAGCCTTCGACGCCGCCCGCAAAGACGGTGTTCAGAAGCTCCGGATCCTGGGCTTCCGGAAATGGAATGAGGGTCTCGCCGAGCCGCACGGCGGCAAGGTCTTCGGCCGCTTCGGCCAGACCCTCGGCGAGCCGCTGGCCAATTCGACGTTCGTCGTCCATGGCGGCGAAATCACGCCCGGCCTGGAACAGGACCGTCGTCGTCCGGCTCTGGGCTTCGGCCCGCCGCGCCTGATCCCGCACGCGTCCGGCAAGGCCGCCGGTCAGCATGGCGACGGCCAGGAAGACCGCCAGGATGATGGCGTCCTCGGATTCGAAGCCGAACGAGAACCGCGGCTCGACGAGGTAGAAGTTGTAGCTGAAGAAGCCGAGCACGGCGGCCAGATAGGCGGGGCCGGAGCCCAGCAGCACCGCGGCCACGAGCACGCCGGCCAGGAAGATCATCGAGACGCGGTTGTAGCCCAAGGCGTCGGCCAGGGCGGCGGCGGCCAGGTTGGCGAGCAGCACGATGGCCGCGGCGGCCAGAAAGCCGAGCAGCTTCGGACGCTGTCGAACCCAGTGGGAATTTGGAACCTGCATCACGCTCCCTGCGCCGCCGCAAAGCGGCGCTTGCAGTCCGCCGGCCGCGCCGCCGTCCGGCGAGACGGGCAGCGCGACGGCGAACCCGGCCGGTAGCGGCCGGCCGTTCCGGAAGGCTAGCCGGGCGAAGCCGCGGGTCAATTATGGCCGGGTTATGCGCCCGGATTATAAGCTTCTTATGCTTGAGCTTTTGCGGGGCCGCCGGCCAGTTCTCCCGACATCGAGAACAGGACTCCCATGCGCTGCTCGCCCCTATTCATCGCCGCCTGCGCCGCTCTGACGCTCAGCGCCTGCGCCAAGCGGCCCGCCCCTGACACGGTCGCCGGTCCCATCGCCTCCCCTGGCGGCGCTCAGGCCCCGGCCGCGCCTGCGCCGATCACGCCCTCCCCCCAAACGGCGTCCCTGCAGGATGCGCTGGCCGCCCAGGCCGGAGACCGTGTCTACTTCGGCTTGGACAGCTATGAAATCTCCGGCGAAGCTATGAGCACCCTGCAGGCTCAGGCCGCATGGCTGGCGCGAAACCCGCAGGTGCGGGTCCTGATCGCCGGCAATTGCGACGAGCGCGGCACGCGGGAATACAATCTGGCGCTCGGCGCACGCCGCGCCGGCGCCGTTCGGGACACCCTCGTGCGGCTGGGCGTGGCGCCGGCGCGGATGCAGACCGTCTCGTACGGCAAGGAGCGGCCGATCGACGCCGGCTCCGGCGAGGACGCCTGGTCGCGCAACCGCAACGGCCACACCGTCGTCCTCGATCTCGGCCCCCGCTGAGGTTCCGATGCTGCGTCCAGGTCAGCCGGCCCCGATCTTCTCCGCGGGCTCGCCGGTCAACCCCGAGTACCGCTTCAGCAGCCTCGGCGGCGCCTTCATCCTGCTGGCCTTCCTGCCGTCGGACGCGGCCGCCCGGGCCGAGGCGCGGGGTTGGCTGGAGCGGCGTCGCGATCTCTTCGACGACAAGCGCCTCATGGCGTTCGGCGTTCTGCGCGACCCGGAAGAAATCGCAGCGGCCAAGAACGAGCGGGGCCTTCGCTGGTTCTTCGATCCTGAGGGGGCGCTCAGCCGCCTCTATTTCGCGCTCGACGCCGACGGGACGGAGCGACCGCACTGGGTGGTCTGCGATCCCTCTCTGCGGATCTACGCCGTGGCCGAGATCGGCCGCGCAGAAGCGATCTTCTCCCTGCTCGAGAGGCTGCCGGATCCGGACGACCACGCCGGGACGCCGCTTCATGCGCCGGTGCTCGTGGTTCCGCGGGTGTTCGAGCCGGACCTCTGTCGCCGACTGATCGGCGTCTACGAGACCCATGGCGGCGCGCCCTCCGGGGTGATGCGAGAGGTCAACGGCAAGACGGTCGGCGTGCTCGACCGGACCAAGAGCCGGCGGGACGCCATGGTCGAGGATGTGGAGTTGCGTGACCTGCTCCGAGCGCGGCTCGCGACGCGGCTGCTTCCGGAGATCCGCAAGGCGTTTCAGTTCCAGGTGACGCACATCGAGCGCTACATGGTCGCCTGCTACGACGCCGCCGAGGGCGGGTTCTTCAGCCCTCATCGGGACAACACCACAAGCGCCACCGCCCATCGGAAGTTCGCCTGCTCGATCAACCTCAACGCCGAGGCCTTCGAGGGCGGAGACCTCCGGTTCCCGGAATTCGGGCGCAGGACCTATCGGGCGCCGACAGGGGGAGCCGTGATCTTCTCTTGCTCGCTGCTGCACGAGGCGACGCCTGTGACGCGTGGGCGGCGATACGCCTTCCTGCCCTTCTTCTACGACGCCGCTGGCGCCGCCATACGCGACGAATATGCGCGCCGGCTGGCCGAGGCGGAGGCGACCCGGGCGGCGGCCGAGATCCAGGCTCCGGAGGCTCAGGGCGCGGCCTGAGCCTCGCGCTCGCAAAGACGCTCGACCTGCTTCACATAGGCCTCGGCGTCGAAGCTCTTGAAGGTGTTCGGCCCCATCGACCTCACGGTTCCGAACACCGGCTGAGCCGGCCAGGGTCGGTCGTGCAGGCCGAACAGCCACCCGACATTGGCGTAGGAATTGGCGTCGCGCCCGTCGAGAAGGTAGCGGTTGTTGAGCCGCAGGATGAGCTCGTAAGCTTCCTCAGGTCTTTCAGACCACTGCAGGATCTTCTTCCCCCAGTACATGCGCATCCGGTTGTGCATGTAGCCGGTTTCGACCATCTCGCGCTGAGCGGCGTTCCAATAGGCGTCGTGGGTCCGACCGGCCTCCAGTTCGGCGGCCGAATAGAGGTGCGGACGCCGATCGCCCGCATGCTCGGCCAGGGTCGCCCGCGCCCAGTCCGGCAGTCCCTCGTAAGAGTCGTAGGACTCCTCGAACCAGGCGTGATTGATCGCCAGTTCGCGCCTGACGATCAGCTCCTCCAGATACTTGGCCTTGGCCTCGGAGCCTCCGCCCTTGGCCTCCCGCACCGCCAGGGCGATCTCCACCGGCGAAATCTGCCCGAAGTGCAGATAGGGGCTGAGATAGGAGACGGCCTCGGCTTCGGGCTTGCCGCGAGCCTCGGCATAGTCCGCCAGGGCCCCGCCGACGAAGGCCGCCAGGCGCCGCCGCGCCTCCCCCTCGCCGCCGCGGAAGCGGCGCACCGGCGGCACGGACCGGTCCACCTGCAGCGTCGCGAGCGCCGCGTCGAGGTCGCCGAGATCGAGCTCGGAGGCGAGGTCCGCCGGCCCCGCCTGGGCCACCCGCCGCTCGCGCAGGGGGACGAGGTAGTCGTCCCACAGCTTCTCGATCTTGGGGCGGATGGTGCGGGCGGCGTATTCGTGCTTGCGCGACGCCTGCAGGATCGGAACCACCACGTCGCCCTCGACGCGGACCAGGCGCACGTCGATCGCTTCGGCGAGCCGCCGGCGCCATAGCCGCTGCAGGCGCAGATAGCCGGCGTCGCAGACGACCAGGGCGGCCTCCCGCGACAGGTCGAGGGCCACGCGATCGGGCTCTCCGCGGCGCAGGACGAAGGTGACGCCGCGCGCCCTCAACCGCTCGGCTGCGTCGGCCAGCCCCTGCAGCATGAAGGCGTAGTGACGCGCATTGGCCTCCGGATAGCCGTCGGTCAGGCCGAAGCCGACCACGACGGGCAGATCGCGCTGATTGGCCGCCTCGATCGCCAGCTCCAGCGCCGGATTGAAACCCGCGCGCTGCGCCGACTGCATCCAGTAGAGCACATAGCGGCCGTCCGCCCGCTCAGGCGCATCCTTGAGCGGGCGGATCCGCGTGGACTGGATCCCCATGCCCCCGCGCGCGGCCTATTTGCGCCGCCAGGAGCCGTCGGGGGTCTGGTAATACTCGCCGGGCCGCAGACGGCTGGAGACCACCTGTTCGTAGGCCGCTGCGCCGGCGGCGGCCACGGACACGCCGTTGCGGGCCGCGGCCTGCCGGTAAAGGTCTGCGCGGCCGTCATTGATCGCCTGCACCGCCCGCTGCAGGGCGGCGTCGCTGGAAGCGACGACGAAGCCGAGATAGCCGTCGGCCTTCTCGCCGACGATCCCCTGGGCCTTGGCGGCGTCCACCAGGGACTTCTGCTCGGCGGTCTGCGCCATGGCCGGCGCGGCGCCGAGGCCGACGCTCGCGAGCCCGGCGGCGCCCAGCAGGGCGGCGGCGAGGGCCAGCGTTCTCATGCGGGTCATGTTCATCCCCTTCAGAACAGGTTCGGGTTTTGCTGGATCAGCGCTCGGACGTCCTCGTCCAGGCGCAGGCGCACATCGGCGTCCAGCTTGGCATAGATGGTGATCGGGTCGACCTTGACCCGAACGGTGGGCGCGCAGGCGGCGACGGCGGTCAAAGCGGACACGCCCATAAGCGCGCCGAGCATGTGTCTCTTGGTCGTGGTCAAGCCTGGGCTCCCTGAATTGCGTCTGCGCACGGCGGTCGAGTTCCTAGTCTGGCGGCGGGGCCTGAACCTCGGCTGAACCGGCCGACTCCTGGGCTTCAACGTAGTCGCGCAAGAGCTGATCCAGGTTCAGGGAGGTGTCCAGCGTCAAATCGACTTTGGTGCCTGAAGGCAGCGGCAGCTCGCGGTTGAGGAAGTTACGGCTGATCAGCTCCGCCAGCGTCAGCCGGATCTCCTGGCGTTCCGGCGGGGCGTGCTCCCCCCGGATGTGGAACAGCACCCCCAGCCGGCCGCCGGGCAGGCTGTTCACCTCCGCATCCAGCAGGTCGAAGGCCAGATGCTCCATGGCCTGATAGGCGAATTCCACCGCGGTGTTGGTGTCGGGCTGCTCGGTGACCGTCGCCGCGCCCTCGCCGCCTGGCGTTTCCAGCTCCGCCCGGGTTCCGCCCCCGGCCGCGTCGATGGTCGTCAGCGCCTCCCGGCGGATGGACAGCCGCCCCGGTTCAATGGCGCTCAACCGCCCTTCCTCGAACCGCAGCCCCTCGGCCGTGACCTTGAACGGCAGCGATCCGCTGACCCGTGCGTCCAGATCGACGCGGTCGGCGAAGGGCGAACCCTCCACGAAGTCGGAGAGCTGCACGCCCTCGAGCGTCAGCTCGCCCTCCCACGTCTCGCCGTTGCTGAAGGGGATCCGGCTGGGCGCCAGAAGGGCCTGGCCGCCGCCGACGGAGAGCCGCCCGCCCTCAAGGACCAGGGCGTCCGGTTGAAGCTGGAAGCTCACCTGCGGTGAGGTCAGGGGGGCCAGGCTGTCGATCCGCGCGGCCGTCAGCTGCTGGTCCGGCGCCGTCTCCAGCGGCGCGAGGCTGGTGAAGGCGATCTGGCCCTTCAGCCCCTCCAGCGCGCCGGCGGGACTGCGGAAATCGAGGCCGAAGATCTCCAGCAGGCCCGCGCTGTCGGCGCCCGTCCCGGTCCAGTCGAAGGTCCCCGAGAACCGGGCCTCGCCGAAGACCGGCGCGCCGAGAGGTTCGGCCAGGGGCGAAAGGTCGGCCGGCTGGAGTCCGCCTTCGCGGAAGGTCAGCCGGTCCGTATCGATTGCGACGCCGCCCGCGCCGGCCGCCTCGTCGTGCCGCAGGCTCACCTGTGCGACCCGGGCGCCCGCAGGCGTGGAGAGCTGCAGATCGCCGCGCCACAGCTCGTCACGCAGGCTGGCGGCGCCGGAGACCGCCAGCGGATGGAAGCGGGTCGTGGGCGAGGCGTCGACCAGTCGCGCCTGATCCACCTGCGCCTCCAGCCGAAGGCCCTCTGCGGCCGAGCCGACCCGCAGGCGGCCCTCGGCGCCCTGAGCCTTCGCCTGCAGGAAGGGGATTTCGGCCCGTGCGCCTTCGACGTCCGCCGCCAGGCGCCACTGGCCGTCGGCGATCCGCACCAGGGGCTCGCCGGCCGGACAGAGTCTGGCCGCGAGGTCCTCCACGCTGTTCTCGCCGGCCTCCAGCCGGTCCATCTCAAAAGGCGCGCAGCCGGTCGCGGCCAGGGTGAGGCCGCTCTCGCCGGCGCGCAGCACGCCCTCGACGGTCGTCTCCATCTCCCGCAAAGGGCCGAACGAAGCCGCCGTCTGCAGGGCGAGAGTCGCCTCCAGGCCGCCTGGGCCGGTGCTGTAGCGCCGGACGTCGGCGGCGATCTGCGGCAGGCCGCCGCCTTCCATGGAAAGCTCGAGCGCTCCGCCGCCGCCGCCGAACAGGGGCGCCCCGCCGCGCGGCCGCACTACCAGCCGCCCGCCGCCGGCCGTGCGCGCCACGGCGGGCTCTCCAAGGGCCACGGCCAGACCCTCGGCGTCGTGACGCACCTGGACCTGCGGCGCGGTCAGCACGAAGTCGGCCGCCGCTCGCTTGATGGCGGCCAGTTCCTCGGGATCCCCTGCGGCGGGCGGGCCAAGAGCGCTCCAGGACCCCCGGCCGGACACCGGTCCGGAAAGCTCGGCGCGCACCAGGCCTTCGGCGGCGTGCGCCTGGCCGGTCAGCCGGGCGCTGACATCGCGCAGGGAGAGGTCGCCCAGCGCCGCGCGTCCGGCCGTCAGGCTGAGCCTCAGGGGGCCCTGCAGGGCGCCGGCCCCTCGCGTGTTCCAGGTCAGCCTGTCCGAGCGGATGGCGAGCCGGGCTCCGGAGAGGTCGAGCCCCGCCACCGCCGCCGTCTGGCTCGTCAGGGCGGCGTCCACGGCGCCGGAGAGGCGAACGCCGTCACGCCAGCCGCCGACGTCTCCGCGGAAACCGCCGGCCAGCACCAGGTCCTTGGCGGTCCCCTCGGGCGTCGAGATCGAGCCGCCGCGCAGGCTCGCCACGATCCGGACCGGCCCCTCGAGGACCTGTCCGCCGAGGTCGGGATAGGGCGCCGACCCGGCGAGGCTGAGCCGGGACTGTGCGACCCGGCGATCGCCCCAGGCTCCCTGCTCGAGCTCCGCGACCAGGCTGAAGCTGACGCGGTCGTCGCGCGTGACCATGCCAAGGCGGGCGGCCCCGACCTCGGCGGAGAACCCCTCCCCCGCCAGCGCGGTCTCTCCCACCTGCGCGCTCAACTGCCGGAGCTGGCCCTCGCGATAGGCCGCGCTTGCCCGGATGCGGGCGACGCCCGCGGCGTGCCGCAGATGTACGATGGCGTTTTCAACGATGATTTCCGGGGGCTGCGCCTCGGGCCGGGGCGGCCGGGCGCGGAACTCGGCGATGATCGGGTCCAGGGCGCCGAAGCTGAGGCCGTCATCCTCGAGGGCCGCCCGCACGGTGGGCGCTCTCAGGCGGACGGAGCGGACCTCGAGCCCGAACGCCTCGCCCGCCCAGGGGCCGGTCAAGCGGTAGGCCACCTCGGCGTGGTCGGCGCTGACGATCGGCGCCTCGGCCGGACCGATGCGCAGATCGCCGACCAGTCCCCGCGGCTCCAGCGATTCGAAACTCACCTCAGCGTCCACGCCGCGCGATTCGAGCCAGCCGACGAGCGCCTCCCGAGCCAGGGCCCGTCGCGCGGCGTAGAGGGCGGCGAGAGTCAGCACCAGGGCGGCCAGCAGTCCGAGCACGATCGCCCCGACAGCGCGTCTGCGGCGGGCGCGGCGGCGCCCGGCGGCGTCACGTTCAGGCGATGGCGAGGAGGTTTCGGTCACGGCGGCTCGCACCATAATGCCCAAGCCGCGCCGTGGCTCCACCCCAGCCGCACTCGACCGCGTCGGTCAGGGCACATCCTCGGGGGCGAGCGAGAGCGGCGGAGCCACCTCCTCCAGCGGCCGGCGTTCCGCCGCGATGCCGAGCTTCATCTCCACGGTGGCCGCCAGGACCATCAGGCCCCCGCCAAGGAGATAGCCCCAGAGGATCTGGCTGCGCTCCCCGGTGTCGATCAGGGCGCCGAACAGGGCCGGGCCGCCGACGCCGCCGACGAGCGTGCCGAAGGCGTAGAACATCGAGATCGTGATGGCCCGCACCTCGAGCGGAAAGCTCTCGCCGATGGTGAGGTAGGCGGCGCTGGCGCCGGCCGAGGCGAAGAAGAAGATCACCGTCCAGGCCGCCGTCTGCGCCGGCGCCGACAGCAGGCCCTGGCTGAACATCCAGCCGGTGACGCACATGAGCACGCCGGCCAGCCCGTAGGTCAGGGTGATCATCGGCTTGCGTCCCCAGCTGTCGAAGAAGCGTCCGAGGAGCAGCGGGCCCATGAAGTTGCCGAGCGCGAAGGGGAGCATGAACCACCCGATATGGGCCGGCTCGATGTCGTAGAACTCCGTCAGGATCAGCGCGTAGGTGAAGAAGATCGCGTTGTAGCAGAAGGCCTGTGTGGCCATCAGGGTGATGCCCAGCGCCGTGCGCTTCGGGTGTCGGCGGATCAGCGTGCTGAGGATCTCAAGCCAGCTGGTGCTCGTGCGCCTGACGAGCCGCAGGCTGGCGAGCTCGGTGTGGGGCGGCAGCTTCTCGCCCGTGTGCCGCTCCACGCTCGCCTCGATCTGGGCGACGATGGCTTCGGCCTCCTCCACCCGACCGTGAGTCATCAGCCAGCGGGGGCTCTCGGGCATGAAGCGGCGGATGTAGATGATGATCAGGGCCAGCGCCCCGCCGATGATGAAGGCCAGCCGCCAGCCCAGCGCCTGGTCGATCAGCTCCGCGTTCAGGAGGAA
This sequence comes from Phenylobacterium sp., assembly GCF_013911965.1. GTDB lineage: Bacteria > Pseudomonadota > Alphaproteobacteria > Caulobacterales > Caulobacteraceae > Phenylobacterium. The sequence goes on from NZ_JACESE010000003.1 coordinate 28,515, forward strand.
GATCGAGCCCGTGGCGCCCAGGGCCGCGCCGACCCAGAAGCTGCCGTTGATGACCAGATCGGTGAAGCCGCGCCGCCGGGCCGGGATCAGCTCCTGGATCGCCGAATTGACCGCCCCGTACTCGCCGCCGATGCCCGCCCCGGTGAGGAAGCGGAAGAGCATGAAGGACCAGAAGTCCCAGGAGAAGCCGGTGGCGATGGTGGCGAGCAGATAGACGAAGACGGTTGCGGTGAAGAGCTTCTTCCGGCCGAACCGGTCGGTCAGGCGTCCGAAGGTCAGGGCGCCCACCACGGCCCCCAGTATGTAGGCGCTGCCGGTCAGGCCGATCTGGGTGGAGGTGAGGTTCAGGCCGTCCGGGCCGGCGATGGCCGGCGAAAGCGAACCGACCAGGGTCACCTCCAGGCCGTCCAGTATCCAGGTGACGCCCAGCGCCGTCACGACCAGCCAGTGAAAGCGCGACCAGGGCAACCGGTCGAGCCGCGCGGGGATGCTGGTGGCGAAGACCTCTGGATTGGCCATCGGGTGTTCTCCTGCCTCTGCTCCTGCGCCTAACGCGCAAAGCGCCGCTTGGAGCCGTGCGGCGCGCCGGCGCCTATGCCTCGTCCGGCAGGCGCGCTATCGGAGGCGCCATGCCGCCGACCGAAATCCTCGTCGACGCCCGCGGCCATCGCTGCCCCGTGCCGACCCTCCGCCTGCGCAGAGCCCTGGAAGCTGCGCCCTCGGGCGCCCGTGTCCGCCTCCTGGCCGACGATCCGCTGGCGCGCATCGACGTGCCCCACTTCGCCGCCTCCGTCGGCGCCGAGGTGCTCGAACAGGCCGAGGCCGACGGCGGGCTCAGCTTCCTGGTCGCGAAGTCAGCCTAGGATTCTGCGGGCGCAGGTCGCGCAGCAGCATCAGTCGCCGGTGCTCGTCCAGGCGGATCTCGATCTCGGTGGCGAGGGCGCCGCCGAAGAAGACCGCGTTCACGCTCCAGGACAGCCAGATCAGGAAGACGACCACGGCGGAGATCGAGCCGTAGGTCGCGCCGAGATGGGCGATCTGCTCCACGTAGAAGGCGCTGGCCCATGAGGCGAACAGGCACAGCACGGCGGCCGCGAAGCCGCCGGAGATCGAAGCGCGCCAGGCGACCGTGCGCCGCGACATGGCGAACCGGTAGACCAGGCTCATCCCGAGGGTCAGACCGGCGCTCGCCCACGTCCACTCGCTGTAGAGCCACGAGACGCCGGCCAGGGGCCGCAGGTCGAAGGTCGAGGACAGCACCCGCAGGCCGAGGAAGAGCGAGGAGACCAGGCCCATCATGGCCGCGGCGGCGAGGAGGACGAGCAGGGCCAGGAGGTTGAAGCCCACGAATCCGCGGGGATCGGGCTCGTCGTGGATGAAGGACAGCCCCGCCAGCAGGGCCTTGAAGCCCCGATGCGCCGCATAGGCGCCGATCACCACGGCGAGGCCGCTCTGGGCCGAGATGGCGTCCCGCGGGGCGTGGGCGAGACGCTCCAGTTCCGCCTGGAAGATCTCGCGCGCGCCCGAAGGCATCAGCCGCGCCAGGGCCTCGGCCTGGAACTCGGCCTGGGCCGGATCGGCGAGCAGGCTGTAGACGCCGATCAGCAGCGCCACGGCGGGAAAGATGGCGAGCATGATGAAGAAGGACGTGCCGCCCACATAGAGCATCACGTCGCGTCCCCAGAGGCGGGTCAGGGCTCGCCCGATCGTGGCGAGCGACAGCCGCACCGCATGGACCGGGTCCCAGTCGCGCAAGCCCAAACGGTCAAGCTCCTGGTGGATCGACATGCGCGCAAGGTTGACCAGGGAATTCGAGGCTGTGCAACCCGTCCCATAGGTTGACGGCGCGCCCCGGTCTTCACCAGGACGCGCCGCCGATGGGCGTGTCGTTCCATCGGGCCGTCGCCGCTTCGAGGGACGGGAGAGCGCGGCGACCAACCTGGGGCCACTATCAGTTCCGCCGCCTGAACCCCGGCTGAACGGAAATAGGCCCGTTTGTTCAGGTGCTTATGAAGCGGTGGCGATGGCGCCGGCGGCCCGCAGGGCGGCGATCTCGTCGTCGGAGAAGCCCCAGTCGCCCAAGGCTTCGCGATCATGGGCGCCGATGGCCGGCGGCGGCCCCTGGATCGCGCCCGGCGTGACGGAAAACCGCGGCGCAGGCGCCGGCTGCACGACTCCGGACACCTCGACGAAGGTCTCGCGGGCCCGGTTGTGCGGATGACTCGGCGCCTCGTCCATGTCCAGAACCGGAGCGAAGCAGACGTCCGTGCCGCCCATGATCTGCGTCCACTCCTCGCGCGTCTTGCCGGCGATGACCTCGGCGAGCTTCTGGCGGAGCGGCTCCCACTCGCCGCGGTTCATCTGCTGGGCGAAGGCCGGATCGGTGATGCCCGTCTTCTCCAGCAGCAGGGCGTAGAACTGCGGCTCGATGGAGCCGATGGAGATCCAGCGGCCGTCCTTGCACCGGTAGGTGTCGTAGAAGTGGGCGCCGCCGTCGAGCATGTTGTTGCGCCGGCCAGGCTGCCACATGCCCGAGGCCTTGAAGCCGTAGAACATGGCCATCAGCGAAGCCGCGCCGTCGCTCATGGCGCAGTCGATGACCTGCCCCTGCCCGGTCTCGCGCGCATGGATGATCCCGGCCAGGAGGCCGAAGGCGAGATAGAGCGCGCCGCCCCCGAAATCGCCCACCAGATTCAGCGGCGGAACCGGCTTGTCCTCGGTTCCGATCGCCTCCAGGGCGCCCGTGATGGCGATGTAGTTCATATCGTGGCCGGCGGCGGGCGCGTATGGGCCGGTCTGGCCCCAGCCGGTCATGCGGCCGTAGACCAGCTTCGGATTGCGCCCGAGCGCCACGTCGGGCCCCAGGCCGAGGCGCTCCATCACCCCCGGCCGGAAGCCTTCGAAGATGGCGTCCGCGCCTTCCATCAGCTTCAGGCAGGCTTCGACGGCGTCGGGAGACTTCAGGTCCATGCCGATGGAGCGGCGGCCGCGGCTGGTCACGTCGGCGGGCGAGGCGCGCCCCTGCCCCTTTCGGTCGATCCGCACCACGTCGGCGCCCAGGTCGGACAGGAGCATGCCGCAGAAGGGCCCCGGCCCGATCCCGGCGAACTCGACGATCTTCAGTCCCGTCAGCGGACCCTGGCGCATGCGACCCTTCCTCCCGTGGCTCTTTGCGGAGCCATGTAAGGCCCGTGACGCGCCGTCAGCCAAGGGCGTGACGCGGACGGATCAGGGCAGAGACTGCCCGTCGTCGATGGTCACCAGGGTTCCCGTGATCGCCTGCGCCGCCGGGCCCGCCAGCATCAGGAGCGCGGCGTCGAGGTCGCCGGCCTCCATCAGACGCCTGCGGGGAAAGCCCTCGATCTGCCGACGGCCGCCGTCCGTGGCGAACCAGTCGGCGTTGATGTCGGTCTGAACATAGCCGGGGCAGAGGGCGTTGACGGCGATGCGCCGCCTCGCCCACTCCCGCGCCAGGGACCTGGTCAGCATGGCGACGGCGGCCTTGGAGGCGCAGTAGGCCGGAAGGCCCGGCAGAACGGTGTGGCTGGCTATGGAGGCGATGTTGACGATCCGCCCCTCCCCGGCTTCGGCCACGCCGCTCCCGATCATCTGGCGCGCCGCCGCCTGGGCGCAGAAGAAGACGCCCTTCACATTGACCGCGAAGGTCTGGTCCCAGGCCTCGGGCGTGAGGTCGAGCGCCCGCCCCTCGCCGCCGACGCCGGCGTTGTTGATCAGGATCGAGATGGGCCCGAGCTCGGCTTGGACGCGCTCGAAGCACGGTGCGATCGCCGCGGCGTCGGCCACGTCGAGGCCGTAGGCGCGGGCCTCGCCGCCCGCGCTCCGGATGGCCTCGGCCTCTCCGTCCAGCCGCCCCGTCCGACGGGCGGTCAGCGCCACCCGCGCCCCGCGTCCCGCCAGCACGCGGGCGAAATGGGCGCCCAGTCCGCCCGATGCGCCGGTGACAACCGCCACCTTGCCTTCCAAGGGCCGTTCCGCGACCATCCGATCCTCCCGGGCGCCGAACCACGGCGCCTCGTCCCTGTCCCGACCGCCAAGGGCGGGATATCTTGTCCTCGTCTGATTCCCGTCGTCTGGAGACGCCGGGCGGACGAGTTTGAGTGAATGCGTCAAAGGTGCAGAGAATGGCCGCAGGCGTCCAGGCGCGGGTCCTCATCGTCGCGCGAGATGACGCGCTGGCCGGCCCCTTGGCCGAGGGGCTCGACCGTCTCGGCTGGCGGACGATCACCGCGCGCGGGCCCTACGCCGCCATAGCTGCGCTGAGCGACCTGCAGATCGAGGCGGCCATCATCGACCTGCCCAGCGGCGGTCCGGAGGCGCGGACGCTGGCGCGCCGGCTGAAGGCGGCATGCCATCCTCGCCGCCTCCCGGTGGTGGCCATCGGCGAGCCCGACGATAAGCTCCAGGACTTCGATCTGATCCTGGCTCCCCCCCTGCACCCCGCCCAGGCGGTGCTGCGCCTGGAGAACCTCGTGCGCCTGGCGGTGGCCGAGGAAGAGTACGAGCTGCGGCAGGAGACCTTCGGCGAGCGCGGCCGACGGCTCGATCCGGTGGAGCCGGAGGCCGAACCCTTCCGCATCCTGGCGATCGGCGAACCCGCGCCACAGTTCCTGGCCCTGTCGAACGCGCTCGCCAGCAGCGGCGCCGAGGTGGTCGGCGCCTTCACCGCCTACACCGCCTTCGACTACCTGCACGAGCGGGCGTTCGACGCCGTGGTGCTGTGGGCCGGCGACAATCCCAACGAGGCGCTTTCCATCGCCGCCGGCATGCGGCGCAACACCCGCCTCTACCACGTGCCGGCCCTGCTCTACATGCGCGAGGAGTCCTACCTCACCATGTCGGAGGCCTATCACCGCGGGGTCTCCGACGTCGCCTCACCCGGCACTCCGGAGATCGAGACCGCGGGCCGGGTCATCGAGCTGGCCCGCAGCTATCGCGCGCAGTCCGGCGTCCGAAAGGCGCTGGAGCGGGCGCGCAGCTCCGGCCTGATGGACCCCGCCACCGGACTCTTCACCCGCGACCTCTTCGCCGCCCACCTCAGCCGGCTGGCCCAGGCCGCGCGTATCCGCAACCGGCCGCTGTCGGTCTGCGTGCTGAAGGTGGCCGAGCGGACCGATGTCGCCGAGGCTCGCGCCCAGGGCTGGCTCGACCGGGCGATCCCCCAGATCGGGGCCATGATCGGCCGGCTGGTGCGGGTGGAGGACACCGCCGCACGGCTCAGCCACGAGGTCTTCGCCCTCGCCCTGCCCGCCACGGGGGCGGCCGCGGCCCGCGCGGCGGGCGAACGGATCGCCGCCGTCATCGGCTGCACCGCCTTCGAGGCGGGCGAAGGCCGCAGTCCCTTCGTCGTGGAGTTCGACATCGGCGTCGCCGAGGTCAGCCCGACCCAGGGCGTCGGTCGCGCCCTCGAAGAGGCCGCCAGCCGCGCCATGGCGACCTGAGGCGAAAGCCTCAGGCGCCGCCCGTCGCCAGCCGGGACAGTTCGGTCAGGATGCGCTCGGCGGCGTTCAGCCGCTGCTCGGGGCTCTCCCACTCGCCCTTGACCACGGCCTTGTGGTCGGGGCGCAGCTTCCAGCCCATGTGGTTCTTCTGAACGAACCCCACGAGCCCGGCCGGGTTGGGGAACTCGTCGTTGCGGAAGGTGACGACGGCGCCCTTCGGCCCGACGTCGATCTTGGCGACGTTGGCTTCGCGGCACATACCCTTGATGGCCACGACCTTGAGAAGCTGGTCGGTTTCCGGCGGCAGGGGACCGAACCGGTCGATGAGTTCGGCGGCCAGCGCCTCGCGGTCGGCCGACTTCTCGGCGTCGGACAGGCGGCGATAGAGGGACAGCCGGACGTTGAGGTCGGGCACGTACTCCTCGGGAATGAGCACCGCCGCGCCGGTGTTGATCTGCGGCGACCAGCCCCGGTCGGCCACGCCCTCGGCGCCGGCCAGGGACTTCAGCTCGTTGACCGCGTCCTCCAGCATCTGCTGGTAGAGCTCGACCCCGATCTCGCGGATGTGGCCCGACTGCTCGTCGCCCAGGAGGTTGCCCCCGCCCCGGATGTCGAGGTCGTGGCTGGCGAGCTGGAAGCCGGCGCCCAGGCTGTCGAGCGACTGAAGCACCCGCAGGCGCTTCTCCGCCGACAGCGTCACCTGCTTGTCGTCGGGCGTGGTCAGGTAGGCATAGGCCCGCGCCTTGGCCCGGCCGACGCGCCCGCGGAGCTGATAGAGCTGGGCCAGGCCGAACATGTCGGCGCGGTGGATGACCATGGTGTTGGCCGTCGGCACGTCCAGGCCCGACTCGACGATCGTCGTGGACAGCAGCACGTCGTACTGGCCGTCATAGAAGGCCGACATGACCTCCTCGAGCTGAGTGGCCGACATCTGGCCATGGCCGACCACGTAGCGCACCTCAGGCACGTGCTCGCGCAGGAACTGCTCCAGCTTGGGCAGGTCGGAGATCCGCGGCGTGACGAAGTAGGCCTGGCCGCCGCGATACTTCTCGCGCAGCAGGGCTTCGCGGATGGCCACCGGATCCCACGGGGTGACGTAGGTGCGCACCGCCAGCCGGTCGACGGGCGGCGTGGCGATGATCGACATCTCGCGGATCCCCGAGAGCGACATCTGCAGGGTGCGCGGGATCGGCGTGGCGGTGAGCGTCAGCATGTGCACGTCGGCGCGAAGCTCCTTGAGCTTCTCCTTGTGCTTGACCCCGAAGTGCTGCTCCTCATCGACGATGACGAGGCCGAGGTCCTTGAAGCCGACCTGCTTGGAGAGCACCGCGTGGGTGCCGACCACGATCTCGACCTCCCCGTTCTTGAGGCCCTCGCGGGTCTCGGCGGCTTCCTTGGCGGGAACCAGGCGCGACAGGCGCCGCACCTTCACCGGCCAGCCCTGGAACCGCGTCTCGAAGGTCTTGAAGTGCTGTCGCGCCAGCAGGGTGGTCGGGCAGACCACGGCGACCTGCTGGCCGCTCATGGCGGTCACGAAGGCCGCCCGCAGCGCCACCTCGGTCTTGCCGAAACCCACGTCGCCGCAGACCAGCCGATCCATGGGCTTGCCCGAGCCGAGATCGGTCAGGACGTCGCCGATGGCGGCCAGCTGGTCGTCGGTCTCCTCGTAGGGGAAGCGGGCGCAGAACTCGTCGAACACCCCCTGCGGCGGATCGATCTCCGGCGTGGTCTTGAGCGCGCGCTCGGCCGCCAGACGGATCAGCCCCTCGGCCATCTCGCGCAGGCGTTCCTTGGCGCGCGCCTTGCGCGCCTGCCAGGCCGCGCCGCCCAGGCGGTCGAGCATGACCCCCTCGGTCTCGGAGCCGTAGCGGGTCAGCAGGTCGATGTTCTCGACCGGCAGGTAGAGCTTGGACTCCCCGCCGTACTGCAGCTCCAGGCAGTCGTGCGGGGCGCCCTGGACTTCGAGCGTCTTCAGCCCGTCATAGCGGCCGATGCCGTGGTCGATGTGGACCACGAGGTCGCCGGGCGTGAGGGCCGAGGCCTCGGCCAGGAAGTTGGCCGCCCGCCGGCGCTTGCGCGGCCGCGCCAGCCGGTCCCCGAGGATGTCGGTCTCGGAGATGACCGCCAGCCTGTCGGTCTCGAACCCCGCCTCCAGCGGCAGGACGACCCGCTGCGGGATCTTCGGATCGGCCGCCTTGGCGGCCTGCCAGTAGGCTGCAAAGGGCGCCTTGCCGAGGCCGTGGTCGGTCAGCATGACGCCGAGGCGCTCTGAGGCGCCTTCGGTCCAGGAGGCGAAGAGGACGCGCTTGCCCGCCTCCGACAGCGCCTTGGCGTGATCCACCGCCGCCTCGAACAGATTGACGCTGTCGCGCTGGCGTTCCGGAGCGAAGTTGCGCCCCGCGCGCGCGCCGAGATCGACGACCTGTTCGCCCTCGACCGTGTTGAAGGCCGAGAAGCGCCGCGTGGGCCGCACGGCGAGCGCGGACTCCCATTCTTGCGCCGTGAGATAGAGCAGATCTGGGGCCAGCGGCCGGTAGTTCGACTTGCGATCCGCCTCCATCCGCGCCGAATAGGCGTCCGCGATCATGGCCAGGCGCTCGTCGCGGGCGTCCGTGGCCAGGTGATCCACCGCGATCAGGGTCCCGTCCGGCAGATAGTCGAACACCGTTTCCAGGCGCTCGTAATAGAGAGGCAGCCAGTGCTCCATGCCGGCGCGCCGGCCGCCTTCGCTGACGGTGGCATAGAGCGGGTCGTCGCCGGGCGCGCCGAAGGCGGCGACATAGCCCTTGCGGAAGCGCGAGACTGAGTCCGCATCGAGCAGGGCCTCGCTGACGGCGAGAAGCTCGACCTCCTTCAGCTGCTTCGTCGAGCGCTGGGTTTCGGGGTCGAAGGCGCGGATCGATTCCAGGATGTCGCCGAAGAGGTCGAGGCGGACGGGCTCCTCGGCCGAGGGCGGGAAGACGTCGATGACGCCGCCGCGGATGGCGAACTCGCCCTTCTCGGAGACGGTCGAGGCGCGCTGATAACCGTTGATCGCGAAATAGCGCTCCAGGTCGGCGATCTCGACCTGATTGCCGGTCCGCGCGGCGTAGGAGGCGGCCTGCACCGTGGCCCGGGGCGGCACGCGCTGGATGGTGGCGGGGACGGCGGCGACCAGCAGGGCCGGCTTCTTCGGCTCGAACCCGCCCTTGGCGAGGCGGGCAAGCGTGCTCATCCGCTGGGCCGCCACCCCGGCCGAGGGGCCGATGCGGTCATAGGGCAGGCAGTCCCACGACGGCAGGCGCAGGATCTCCACATCCGGCGCGAAGAAGGCGAAGGCGTCGGCGAAGGCGGACATCCGCGTGGTGTCGCGCGCGATGTAGACGCTCAAGGCTCCGCGGGCGCGGACGATGTCGGCCAGGGTGAGCGCGTCCACGCCCTCCGGCGCGCCGACGATGTCGATGCGCTCGGGGTCGGTGTTCAGACGCTTCAGCTGGGTCGTGCTGGGCCCCGCCGCGCCGTCAGCCATTGGAGGCTCCGTTGCGAAGATGCGCCTGGTCTCTGAAGACCTTGATGCGGCTCATCATCTCGCCGTCGAACTCCGGCGGCGTCGGCGTGCGCTCGACGATCCACGCGTAGAGGTCCTGGTCCGGCTGATCGAACAGATGCTCCAGCTCGTCGAGCTGGGCGGGCGTGAAGTCGGCGGCATAGGCGTCGACGAACGGGCCCAGGATAAGGTCCGCTTCGACGAAGCCGCGGTGCCATGCGCGGTACTTCAGGCGCTTGAGTCGGATGTCGTGCGTTTCGGCCATTGAGGGCGCGGATATAGAGCGCCCGGTCGGCCGGCGCCAGCGCCCTCAACGTGTCCGACCGTCCGGCGTTCCGGTCAGTCGCCGCCGAACCAGTAGAAGGACAGGGTCTTCAGCTGTTCGGGTCCGATCTCGGCGGCGGCGCGCAGGACGGGCTGCGCCTCTCCGGCGGCGACATTGGCGTCCAGCCGCTCGGCGTTGAGTTGCTCCAGGTCGATCGTCCCGTCGATGCGGACGTCGCCGATTTCCGGATGGCTGCCGACGAAGCGGAAGTCGCCCTGGCCCAGCTTGTAGGCCGAGGGCAGGACGCGAACGGTCTTGGTATGGACCACCTGACCGAGTTCGTTGGTCACCGTCGGGCTCGAGAGATCGGAGAACTCCAGCATCACGGGCGCATAGGTCTCGCTCCGCTCGCCGCGGGCCCAGGCCTGGAACTCCGTCTCGCCGCCGATGTGAAGGTGATCGAGCTTCAGGTCGCCGATGCGGACCTCCTGGGTGGGAATGTAGTAGCCGAAGAGGTCCTCGCCCGCGGCATGGGTGAAGCCGGTCAGTTCGGGCGTAGCCGTCTCAGCGGTCGCCACGGCCGGCGTCACGGGTTCGGGCGTCTCCGGCGCGTCGGCCGGCGGACTGCAGGCGGCCAGCGCCGCGGCCGTCGTGAGCGCGATCATCCAGGGCTTCATCGAAAACTCCCCCTTGTTCGATGTGCCGGTGAGATCATCACAGCGGCGCTCGGCGGTCCAGGGCGCGCGCCGACGGCGGCCGCGCTATGTTCGCCGCCATGCGCCCGGAGATTCTGTATCCCCTCTTCGCCGAGATCGGCGCCCTGAAGGGCGTGGGGCCGCGCGTCGCGCCTCTGCTGGCGAAGCTGGCCGGACCACACGTGCGCGACGTGGCCTTCCTGGCGCCGCACAGCGTCATCCACCGCGTCCCGGCCACCGTGGCCAGCGCGCTGGAGGGGGCGGTCCAGACCTTCGCCGTCACCATCGACGCCTACCAGCCGCCCCGCAACCCGTCCCAGCCCTGGCGGGTTCGGACCTTCGACGGCACGGGGTTCCTCACCCTGGTCTACTTCGGCGGCATGGGCGGGCGGCTCGAGGCGCAGCATCCGGTCGGCGCGCGCCGGCTGGTGAGCGGCAAGGTCGAACGGTTCGGGTCGGAGATTCAGGTCGCCCATCCGGACTACCTGCTGCCGGTCGAGAAGGCCGACCAGATCCCGGAGATCGAGCCCGTCTATCCGGCCACTGCGGGCCTGCCCGCCCGCACGGTGCGCAGGATCGTCCTCGACGCGGTGGCGCGCGCCGCCGACCTGCCGGAGTGGCAGGACCCCGCCTGGCTCGCCCGCCAGGCCTGGCCCAGCTGGCTTGAGGCGCTGCGGCGACTGCATTCGCCGGCCGTCGAGGCGGATTTCTCGCTGCAGGCGCCCCATCGCCGCCGCCTGGCCTATGACGAGTTGCTGGCCCACCAACTGGCCATGGGCCAGCGCCGGGCCGTGCGGCGGGCCGAACCGACGCGTCCGATCGCCTCCGGACGGGTGGCCGAGGCGCTGGAGGCCGCCCTCCCCTTTGCGCTGACCGGCGCGCAGCGCCGGGCGCTCGCCGACGTGCGCCGGGACTTCGCCAGCGGGGAGCGGATGTCGCGCCTGGTCCAGGGCGACGTCGGCTCCGGCAAGACCGTCGTGGCCATGCTGGCCATGGCCGACGTGGCGGAGGCCGGCGGCCAGAGCGCCCTGATGGCGCCGACGGAGATCCTCGCCCGCCAGCACTTCGAGACCCTGGCCGCGCCGCTGGAAGCCCAGGGGATCGCGGCGGTGCTTCTGACGGGGCGCGACAAGGGCGCCGCGCGGGCCGAGAAACTCCGCGCCCTGGCCAGCGGCGCGGTCCAGGTCGCCGTCGGCACCCACGCGCTCTTCCAGAACGACGTCGTGTTTCACGACCTGCGCCTGACCGTGATCGACGAGCAGCATCGCTTCGGCGTCGCCGAACGCCAGCGTCTGCAGGCCAAGGGCGAGGCGACCCACCTGCTGGCCATGTCCGCCACCCCGATCCCGCGGACCCTCGAACTCACCGTCTTCGGCGACCTGGATGTCTCGCGCATCGACGAGAAGCCGCCAGGGCGCACGCCCGTCGCCACGCGCGCGGTTCCCATGGCCCGCATCTTCGAGGTCGAGGCGCGGCTGAAGGCGGCCGCCCAGTCCGGCGCCCAGGCCTTCTGGATCTGCCCGCTGGTCTCGGAATCGGAGAAGACGGACCTCGCCGCCGCCGAACGCCGCGCCGCGGAACTGCGGGCCCGGGTGGGGGCGGGCGTCGGCCTGGTCCACGGCAAGATGCCGCCGGCGGAGAAGGACGCCGTCATGGCCGACTTCGCCGAAGGTCGCCTGTCGGTGCTGGTGGCCACGACCGTCGTGGAGGTCGGGGTGAACGTGCCCAACGCCACCATCATGGTGATCGAGCAGGCCGAGCGCTTCGGCCTGGCTCAGTTGCACCAGTTGCGCGGCCGCGTCGGCCGCGGACGGGCGGAGAGCGCCTGCGTGCTTCTCTACGACCCGCCTCTCTCCGAGACCGGCCAGAAGCGCCTGGATGTCCTGCGCCGGACCGACGACGGCTTCCAGATCGCCGAGACGGACCTGGAGCTGCGCGGCGGCGGCGATCCGCTCGGCCTGCGCCAGAGCGGCTTTCCGGACTATGTCTTCGCCGATCCCATCGCCCACCGCGACCTGATCGCCGCCGCCGGCGACGATGCGCGCCTGATCCTGGCCCGCGATCCGGAACTGACCTCCGAGCGGGGGCAGGCCCTGCGGGTCCTGCAGGCCCTGTTCGACTGGCGGCCCCAGGCAGCGCAGGAGGCGGGCTAGTCGATCCGGTGGACGGGGGCCCGGGGCACCTCGGCGGTCTCCACGATCGGGCGGGCCGCGCGGGGGAAGTTCGGGTCGGCCAGCAGGGTCGCCAGGCGCGCCTCGGCGTCGGCCTCCAGGTCGCCGTAGAAGAGGTTGTAGCCCGGCACCTTGCGCCGGTCGGCCCAGGAGCCGGCCCGCTTGAAGGCGGCCGAGCGGGGACGCGAAACCATCAGCACGCCGCGCTCGCACTTGGCCGAGACCTGCCGTGTCTGCAGCGCCGGACGGGCGCCCCATTCGAGCCCCGTGGCGTTGGTCGCCCCCTTGGCCAGCCGCGCCGGCGCGGCCTCCTGGCTGACGCGGCCGAGGAGCGGATTGAAGCAGAGCGGCGGGCCGGACAGATTGGTCAGCTCCCCCTGCCCGTTCCAGACGAGCGACCGGTCCCTCAGGTTCTGCGCCCGGTCGCGTTCGCCTTCATAGGCCGAAACCCAGGCCGCCAGGCATCCGGGCTCGGCCGCCGCCACGCAGGGCGTGAACGGCGGGTTCTGAGCCTCCACCGCCGTCTCCACGAGGTAGGCGGCGACGAGGCGGCGCGCCAGTTCCGGGTCGCCGGCGATCTCCTCGGCCAGCAGGCGGCTCGCCAGGACGCCGCCCTGCTCCACCCCGACGAGGATCAGCGGCCGGCCGGAATTGTAGGCGGCCAGGTAGTGCCGGAAGGCGCGGCGGACGTCCTCGTAGGCGAATCGGCGCGCCTCACGCGCGTCATCCCGCAAGGTCAGCATGGTGTAGAGGCTGCCCTGCCGGTATCGCGGCGCGAAGACGCGCCCCGCCTCCACGAAGGGCCCGACATAGTTCGGCCCGACCGTGCGCCGGAAGAAGCGGTCGGCGCGCGCATCGTCGATCGGCGCATTCCAGTGCCGCCCCCCGTCATAGAGGGTCGGTCCGACGAAGAAGACGTCGGCGGGCGGCGCTTCGTCGCTCCAGGTCAGGGGATCGGTGGGCAGTAGCCGCCAGGCGGCGCGGTCCGAATAGTCGGGCGCGGGCGGCGGATCATAGGTCTGGAACGGCACCTTCGGGTCGAGACCCGTCCGCAGGATGTCGTCTCGCCAGACCAGGACGCCCGTGGCCACGATCGCCAGGACGAGGGCGCCGGCGAGCGCCAGCCAGATCTTCGTGCGTCGGGATCGGTCGAGCATGCTGCGCGACTATTCCACAGCCGACGGGGCCTGCGAAAGCCGCTCAGCGATAGGGATCGTCGGTCGCCAGATAGCTTGTGACGTAGTCCTTGACCCCATCCTCGAGGGCGGTGAACGGCGCCTCGTAGCCCGCCTGGCGAAGCCGCGTCATGCCGGCCTCGGTGAAGTACTGGTACTTGTCCCGGATGGCGATCGGCGTGGGGACATAGTCGATCGCAGGCGCGCGGCCGGCGGCGGCGAAGGTCGCCTTCGCCAGGTCGGCGAAGCTGCGCGCCTGGCCCGAACCCAGATTGTAGACCCCGCTCACCTGCGGATTGGCGGCCAGCCAGGCGACCACGTCGGCGACGTCGCGGACATAGACGAAGTCCCGCATCTGGCCGCCGTCGGGCACGCCCTCGCGGTGCGACTTGAAGAGCTGCACGGTCTCCCCGGCCGCAACCTTCGGCCAGATCTGGGCCACGACCGACTTCATCGACCCTTTGTGGTATTCGTTGGGGCCGTAGACGTTGAAGAACTTCAGGCCCGCCCACTGCGGCGGCGCATATTCGCGAGCCGCCTGACGGACGGCGAACAGGTCGAACTGGGCCTTCGACCAGCCATAGGCGTTCAGCGGACGCAGGGCCGCCAGAGCCTCGAAGCTGTTGTCGTCCCCAAAGCCCAGATGACCGTCGCCGTAGGTCGCCGCCGACGAGGCGTAGATCAGCCGCCGCTGGCGGTCCGTGCACCAGCGGAAGAGGTCGCGCGAGAGGCAGAAGTTCGACTGTACGATCTTGTCGGCGTCCGGCTCCGTGGTGGACGACACCGCCCCCATGTGGACGACCAGTTCGACGTCGCGCCAGCGCTTCTCCAGCCAGTCGAACATGTCCTCCGGCGCCACGAAGTCGCCGATCGGATGCTTGGCGATGTTGCGCCACTTGCCGAGCTCGGCCTCCCGCAGGCGGTCGCAGACGACCACGTCCAGCGCCCGGTCCTGCGCCAGGCGCGCGACGATGTTGGAGCCGATGAAACCGGCCCCGCCGGTCACGAAGACGATACGGCGGCTCATGCCTTCTCCTGCATGCGGGCGATGGCGGCCGTGGTGGAGAAGCCCTGCACGATCTCGGCAAGCCGCACCTCTCCGCCCCAGCCCTTGACCAGATCGGCGCCCACCACCTGGGCTTCGGTATAGTCCGCCCCCTTGATCAGCACGTCGGGGCGCGCAGCCTCGATCAGCTTCAGGGGCGTGTCCTCCTCGAACGGCACGACCAGATCGACGCAGCCGAGACCGGCGAGGACAATGGCGCGGCTCTCCAGGTCGTTGACCGGACGTCCCTCGCCTTTCAGCCGCTTGACCGAGGCGTCGGCGTTGACGCCGACGATCAGCCGATCGCACCAGCTCCGCGCCTGGTTGAGGTAGGCCACATGCCCCTTGTGGAGGATGTCGAAGCACCCGTTGGTGAAACCGACGCGCAGCCCCTGGGCGCGCCAGCGGGCGACCTCGTCGGCCATGCGCTGCGCCGTGGCCACCTTGGCCTCCGCCGGCGCCAGGTGGGCCGAGAGCGAGGCTTCGACCAGTTCGGCCGGCGTGACGACGGCGGTTCCCGCCTTTCCGACCGCCACGCCGGACGCCAGCATGGCGAAGGCGATGGCCTCCTCGACCGGAGCCTTTGCGGCGAGCGCCAGGCCCAGGGCGGCCAGGGTGGTGTCGCCTGCGCCCGAGGCGTCGAAGACCTCCTTGGGCACGCCTGGGAAATGCCGCACCGGCTCCCCGCGCACGGCCAGCGAGATGCCCTTGGCCGAACGGGTGACCAGAATGGCGCGCGCCTCGCACAGGGTCAGGGCGTGCTCCAGCGCCGCGGCGACCTCCTCGTTCGTGGAGGTCGGCATGTCGGTGGCGTGGGCCAGTTCCGCGGCGTTCGGCTTGACGATGTCCACCTCGCCGTAGCGGGCGAAGCTCCGGGCCTTGGAGTCGACGATGATCTGCGCGCCCGTCTCACGGCAGGCGGCGATGACGGCCGGGGTCACCACGCCCTTGCCGTAGTCCGACAGCAGGATCAGCCCCACGTCGCTGGCCACGTCGCGGATCGTGCGCACCAGCCGCTCCTCGGCCTCGCCCGACGCCGGCGCGCTGATCTCATTGTCGACGCGCAGGAGCTGCTGACCGCCCGAGACGAAGCGGGTCTTCAGGGTGGTCGGCCGGCTGGCGTCGGTGACGATGAAGCCTTCCACCCCGGGCTCGGCCGAGACCAGCCGCAGGGCCTCGTGCCCCTCGGCGTCGCCGCCCAGGATTCCGACCAGGCAGACATGTCCGCCGAGCGCCGCCACGTTGCGGGCGACGTTTCCGGCCGCCCCCAGCATGACCAGCTCCCTCTGCCGCGCCAGCACCGGGATGGGCGCCTCGGGCGACACCCGGCTCACCTCGCCATAGACGAAGCGGTCGAGCATCAGGTCGCCGACACAGGCCACGCGGATGCCCGGGACGGTGGAGAGCAGGCCTTGCAGGGCGGAGAGGTCCATGGCTCAGGCCCGGACGGCTTCGTGAACCGCCTTGAGCGTCCGCAGGAGGCCCTCGGCCGAAGTCAGCGGCAGGCAGCTCGGCCCGTCGCACAGCGCGCGGTCCGGATCGTGATGGAACTCCAGAAAGACGCCGTCAGCGCCGGCGGCCACCGCCGCCTTGGCGATGACCGGCACGCCCTCGCGGCGGCCTCCGGTGGAGGCGCCGTTCGACCTCGGATTGGCCCCCGGAAGCTGCACGGCATGGGTGGCGTCGATCGTCACCGGGACGCCGAGGTTCTGCATCTCGCCGATGCCCAGCATGTCGACCACGAGGTTGTTGTAGCCGAAGCTGACGCCGCGCTCGCACATGATGGTCATGTCGACGCCGACGACCTCCTTGATCTTGTCGAGGATGTTGCGGCTGTCCCAGGGGGCCAGGAACTGGCCCTTCTTGACGTGCAGCAGGCCGCCGGCGGCCTTGGTGGCCTCGGCCGTGGCGACGACGAGATCGGTCTGCCGGCACAGGAAGGCGGGGATCTGCACGAGGTCGGCCACGGCGGCCACGGGCTCGGCCTGGGCGATCTCATGCAGGTCCGTGCAGATCGGAACGTCGAACTCGTCCTTGATCTGGCGGAGGATCTTCAGCCCCTCCTCCAGGCCCGGGCCGCGATAGCTGCGGATCGAGGAGCGGTTGGCCTTGTCGAAGCTCGCCTTGAAGACATAGGGCAGCCCAAGATCGGCGGTCACGGCCTTCAGGTGGCGCGCGGCGTCGCGGGCCAGCTCCAGGTCCTCCAGCACGTTCAGCCCGGCGATGACCACGAGCGGCGCGTCGCCGCCGAACGTGATGTTCCACTTCTGAAGTGTGAGCCCGGCCATGAAACGATCCCTCGGAGTCGCGGATCGGGCCTAAGTGGCGCCCGCCTGACCGCGAAACAAGCCTGAATTCCCCCGCCCGGGGATGCGTCCGCTTGGGGTCCCGAGCCGTACCCCTGGCCTGGGTCGCGGGTCACCTCCTCGCCGATCCGTGCTAGTGTCCTTACCAAACGAGGGGGAAGCGACCATGACCATCGCCCACGACTCGTCTTCGCTGGCGGAACTGGCGGCTTCGCGGCGGGCCTTCCACCAGGCCCCGGAACTGCTCGGCGCCCCGGCCGCCTTCCGCAGCGCCCTGCGCATCCTGGCCCGCAACTGGGGCGTCGGAACCCTCACCTTCGTCCTGCCCTCCGGGCGCGAACTCCGGCTCGAGGGCGCCGAGAGGGGGCCGGAAGCCCGCCTGATGGTCCGCGACTTCCGGTTCATGAACCGGGTGCTGGCCGCCGGCGATATTGGATTCGCCGAGGGCTATATGGCCGGCGAATGGGAGACGCCCGATCTCGCCGCCCTGCTCTGCGTCTTCAGCCTGAACTTCGACCGGCTGGCGCGGATCGTCCTGGGCAATCGGGTCATGGGGGCGTTCAACCGGCTCGTCCATCTGTTCCGGCCCAACACGCGGGCCGGCGCCCGGCGCAACATCCATGCCCACTACGACCTGGGCAACGCCTTCTATTCGCGCTGGCTCGACCCGACCATGACCTACTCCGCCGCCCTGTACGAGGCGCCGGGGCAGCCGCTGGCCGAGGCCCAGCGGAACAAGTACCGGTCGCTGGCCTGCCAGATGGAGCTGGATCGCGACCACAGCGTGCTTGAGATCGGCTGCGGCTGGGGCGGCTTTGCCGAGTTCGCCGCCCGCGAAGTGGGCGCCAAGGTGACGGCCATCACCATCTCCCAGGAGCAGTACGACTTCGCCGCCAGGCGCATTTTCGACCAGGGACTGGCCGACCGGGCGCAGATCCGCATGGTGGACTACCGCGACGTCGAGGGACGCTTCGACCGCGTGGCCTCCATCGAGATGTTCGAGGCCGTCGGCGAGAAGTACTGGCCCGCCTATTTCGGCAAGATCGCCGAGGTCCTCAATCCCGGCGGCCGCGCCAGCCTGCAGATCATCACGATCCAGGACGAGCTGTTCGACGACTATCGCCGCCGGGCCGACTTCATCCAGCGCTACATCTTTCCCGGCGGCATGCTGATCAGCGAAGCGCGGCTGAAGGCCGAGACCGGCGCCGCGGGTCTCGCCTGGAGCGGAATCAAGCGGTTCGGCCAACACTATGCCGATACGCTCGCCGAGTGGACGCGGCGGTTCGAAGCCGCCTGGGACGACATACGGTCGCTCGGCTTCGACGAGCGTTTCCGCCGCCTGTGGAGCTTCTATCTCGCCTATTGCGAGGCGGGTTTCCGGACGGAGCGGACCAATGTCGTTCAGCTCGGCTTGACCCGGCCTTGAGGTTTCCTGCACGCGCGCCCTCTGTTCGCGGGGCGAGCCTGCGCTTAAGTAGCGCCCCATGACGATCGCACGCAGCGTCCTCGACGCCATCGGCAACACGCCGCTCATCCGCCTCAACCGCGCCAGCGAACTCACCGGCTGTGAAATCCTGGGCAAGGCGGAGTTCATGAACCCGGGCCAGTCGGTCAAGGACCGCGCCGCCCTCTTCATCGTCCGCGACGCCGAGCGGCGGGGCCTGCTGAAGCCGGGCGGCCGCATCGTGGAGGGCACGGCGGGAAACACCGGCATCGGTCTGGCCATGGTGGGCAAGGCGCTGGGCTATCGCTCGACCATCGTCATCCCGCGCACCCAGAGCCAGGAGAAGAAGGACGCCATCCGGCTCTATGGCGCTGAACTGGTCGAGGTGGACGCCGTCCCCTATTCGAACCCCGACAACTACGTCCGCTACTCCGGGCGTCTGGCCGAGGAACTGGCGCAGAGCGACCCGAACGGCGCCATCTGGGCCAATCAGTTCGACAATGTCGCCAACAGGCAGGCGCACGTGGAGACGACGGGACCTGAGATCTGGCGTCAGACGCAGGGCGGAATCGACGGCTTCATCTGCGCCGTGGGGTCCGGCGGGACGCTGGCCGGCGTCGCCGAGGCGCTGCGGGCGCACAGGCCCGACGTCACGATCGGCCTGGCCGATCCCTACGGCGCGGCCCTCTACAGCTACTACACCGAGGGCGAGCTGAAGTCCGAGGGTGGCTCGATCAGCGAGGGCATCGGCCAGGGGCGGATCACCGCCAACCTGGAGGGCCTGAAGGTCGACAGGGCCTATCGCATTTCCGACGAGGAGATGCTGCAGGCCATCTACGACATGGTCGAGCACGAGGGCTTGGTCATGGGCGGCTCCACCGGGGTCAACGTCGCCGGGGCGATCCGCCTGGCCCGCGATCTCGGACCCGGCCACACCATCGTGACGATCCTCTGCGACCAGGGCGCGCGCTACCAGAGCAAGATCTTCAATCCGACCTTTCTCGCAGAGAAGGGTCTGCCGGCCCCGCCCTGGCTCTGACCATGCTTCCGGGCCCTCTCGTCGACGTCGACTGGCTCGCCGCCCGCCTGGACGATCCGGACGTGCGCGTGGTCGACGCCACCTGGCACATGCCCGCGGAGAATCGGCCCGGCCTCAAGGAGTTCCGGAAGGGGCATATCCCCGGAGCGGTCTTCTTCGACATCGACGAGATCGCCGATCGCACGAGCGACCTGCCCCACATGCTGCCCCGGCCGGACGCCTTCGCAGAGGCCGCGGCGGGGCTGGGGCTTTCCCCGGCCAGCGTCATCGTCGTCTATGACGGACAGGGCGTCTTCTCCGCGCCCCGCGTGTGGTGGACGCTGCGGGTGATGGGTTATCCGAACGTGGCCGTCCTTGACGGGGGCCTGCCGGCCTGGCGCGCCGCCGGGCGTCCGCTGGAGACCGGCGATCCCGCGCCGCGTCCTGCCGCGGCCGACGCCGCCGGGGTCTTCCACGCCCATCTGGTGCGCGATCTCGAACAGGTCCGCGGCAGCCTGCAGGGGCGGACGGCCCAGGTGCTCGACGCCCGGCCCGGGCCGCGGTTCCGGGGCGAGGCGGCCGAGCCGCGCGAAGGCCTTCGCCGCGGCCACATGCCCGGAGCTCTGAACCTGGCCTGGAGCGAGGTGGTCAGCGACGGCAGGATGCGTCCGCCGGACGAGCTTCGGGCCGCCTTCGAACGCGCCGGCGTCTCGCTTGAGGCGCCGATCGTCGCCACCTGCGGCTCGGGCGTGACGGCCGCGGTCTTGACCCTCGGCTTGGCCGTGCTCGGCCGCCACGACGTGGCGATCTACGACGGTTCCTGGAGCGAGTGGGGCGGACGGACCGACACGCCCGTCGTGCAAGGCCCGTGAGTCCGCCGCTCATCCGGCTGGCCGGCCCCCAGGACGTGGCCCATCTCTCCGAGATCGAGATATCGGCCGCCTCGCTCTTCCGCGACGCGGGGATCGAGATCTTCCCCGGCGAGGCGGCCGACGACCCCATCGAGTTCACCCCGCCCGACATCTGGCGGCCCATCGTCGCCGATGGCCTGGTCTGGGTGGCGGAGACCGGCGGCCGGCCCGCAGCGTTCCTCGCCGCGCGCCAGGAGCCCGACAGTCTGCACATCCTGGAATTCGACGTGCGGCGCGAAGAGCAAGGCCGCGGCGTCGGACGGGCGCTTCTCAGCTTCGCGATCGCCGAAGCCCGGCGGCGCGGGTTCGGCGGGCTGAGCCTGACCACATTCCGCGACGTCCCGTGGAACGCGCCCTTCTACGCTTCGGCCGGCTTCGCGATCGTCGAGCGCCCGGACGCTCCTGAGTGGCTGATCGCCTATCTGGACCGTGAGACCGGACGCGGGCTCGATCCGGCGCGCCGCTGCGCCATGATGCTGCGCCTCTAGCGCGCGGGCGGCGCGTAGAGCAGGCCGGGATCAGGCGCGTTCCAGAGCGCATTGAGACCCCGCTCCAGCTTCAGTCCTGAGTCCGCGCCGAGGTTGCGGCGGAAGACCTCGTTGTAGGCGCCCACCTGGGAGATCGCCTGAAACGCCCAGTCCGGCTCGAGCCCGAGCAAGGCCCCCAGTTCGCCGTCCACGCCCAGCAGTCGTCGAGTCTCCGGATCGGAGGCCGTCTCGCGAGAGCTTTCCACGGTCGTTGAATTCACGCCCAGTTCCTCGGCCAAAATCAAGGCGTTGATGGTCCATCTGACGATGTCGGTCCAGGCCGGGTCGTCCTGCCGGACGGCCGGGCCGAGGGGCTCCTTGGAGATCACCGTCGGCAGGATGACGTGGGCGTTGGGATTGTTGGTGATCGAACGCGCCGAGGCCAGGGCGGAGACGTCGGCGGAGAAGACGTCGCACGCCTCCGCCTCGTAGGCCGAGCGGGCCTCGGCTTCGCTGTCCACCACGACGGGCGTGTATTCCAGCCCGCGCGCACGGAAGTAGTCGGCGAGGTTGACCTCGGCCACCGTCCCGGCCTGGACGCAGATGCGCGCGCCGTTGAGCTCGTCGGCGCTGGTCAGGTTCAGCGAGCGTGGGGCGAGGAAGCCCTGGCCGTCATAATAGGTGACGCCGGCGAAATCGATGCCCAGCCCTGCGTCCCGCGAGAGCGTCCAGGAGGTGTTTCGCGACAGGAGGTCGATGCGGCCTTCCTGAAGTTCGGCGAAACGATTCTGCGCCGACACCGGGCGGAACCGGACGGCGTCGGCGTCCCCCAGCACGGCCGCAGCCACAGCCCGGCAGATATCCACGTCGAAGCCACGCCAGGCGCCGCGCACGTCCTGAACCGCAAAGCCCGCCAGCCCCGAATGCACGCCGCAGCGCACATGGCCACGCCGCCGCACGGCCTCGAGCGTCGGGCTCTCGGTCGGCGCGAAGTCGCGCGCCACGGCCACCTGCTCGACCGGCTCCGCCGGTTCGGGCTCCGGCGCCTCGGCCGCCTCCCGGCCGCAGGCGGCCAGCGCCAGGGACAGAACGGCGGACGCCGCGAGGCGTCGGATCATGGGGGACTCCTTGATCGGTTGGGCCTTGGGGGGTCTAGTAGGCCAAAGTTACGCCCCTGATGTTCGCCCCCCGTCAACCCGCATGACCGAAGAAACCCGCCTGATCCACATGGGCCAGGCCGCAGAGCCGCTCGCCCGCACCGTGGGCCCGCCCATTCAGCGCGGCTCCACCGTCCTGCTGCCTGATGCGGCGGCGCTGTACGACGACGCCCACCACCAGACCTATGGCCGGCAGGGCCTGGCGGCCCAGGCGGCGCTCGCCTCGGCCCTGGCTGAACTGGAGAATGCGCGCGAAGTCGCCCTCTACCCCTCCGGACTCGCCGCGCTGACCGGGGCCATGCTCGCGGTGCTGAAGGCCGGCGACGAGGTTCTGGTGGTCGACACCGTCTACAAGCCGACGCGGCGCTTCTGCGACCGGGTGCTGCGGCGCTTCGGGGTCGCGGTGCGCTACTACGATCCCGGCCTCGACGCCGACGAGGTGGGGAGACTTTGCACCCCGGCCACGCGGCTGATCGTCCTCGAATCTCCGGGTTCCCTGAGCTTCGAGATGCAGGATGTCCCCGCCATCGCTCGGATGGCGCGGGCGCACGGCGCCTTCACCCTCATCGACAACACCTGGGCGGCGGGCCATCTCTTCAAGCCGCTGGACCACGGCGTCGACATCAGCGTCCAGGCGCTCACCAAGTATGTGGGCGGCCATTCCGACGTCTTCATGGGGTCGGCCGCGGCCCGCGATCCGCAGGTGGCGCGGGCCCTTTCGGACGGCGTGCTCGATCTCGGCTGGGCGGTCGCACCCGACGACGCCTATCTGATGCTGCGGGGCCTGCGGACGCTGGCGGTGCGCCTCGCCCGTCACGGCGCCTCGGGCCTGGAGGCGGCGCGCTGGCTGCAGACCCGGCCGGAGGTTTCGCAGGTGCTCCATCCCGCCCTCCCCGGAGCCCCGGGGCACGACCTCTGGGCGCGGGACTACGCCGGAACCTGCGGGCTCTTCGCCTTCGTCCTCGCGCCGGAGCTCAGCGCGGCGGCGTTTCTCGATGCGCTTCAAGTCTTCGGCCTCGGCTTCTCGTGGGGCGGCTTCGAAAGCCTGGCGATCGACTGTGACCCGCAGCTGAAGGTGCGCGCCACGCCGCCCGAATATGGCGGCGCCCTGATCCGACTGCACATCGGGCTGGAGAATGTCGGCGACCTCATCGCCGATCTCGAGCGCGGCCTTGCGGCGGCCCGCAGGGGCTGAAGCCGTGGCGCCGGCCTGGATCGACGCCTTCCTGGCCGAGCAGGCGCTTCCGGGGTCCTATCTGGCGACGGTGGAGGGGGTCGTCCTGCCGCTGGCCGAGCGAGTCGCAGCCGAGGCCCGAGCCAAGCCCTCGTCCTTCGTTCTCGGTCTCTGCGGCCCGCAGGCCTCGGGTAAGTCGACCATGACCCTCGCCCTGGCCCGGGCGCTGGAATCCCAGGGCCTGAGCTGCGCATGGCTGTCGATCGACGACCTCTATCTGTCGCGGACGGCGCGTCTCGCCCTGGCCGCGGACGTCCATCCGCTCCTGGCCGTCCGGGGGCCGCCGGGAACGCACGACGTGGCTCTTGGCCTGCAGGTCCTGGACGGCCTCGCCGGCTCCGGCCCCACCGCCCTTCCCCGTTTCGACAAGGCCGCCGACGATCGGCGGCCGGCCTCGACCTGGCCGATCGTGCGAGATCCTCCGCAGGTCACCATTTTCGAAGGCTGGTGCGTCGGCGCCCGGCCCCAGGCCGACGCCGAACTGGCGACCCCGATCAACAGGCGGGAGGCGGAAGAGGATCCGGACGGGGTGTGGCGCAGCTATGTCAACGAGGCCCTCGCCGGCGCCTACCAGAGCCTGTTCGCCCGGATCGACCACCTCGCGCTTCTGGCGCCGCCGGACTTCGAGGTGGTGGCCGGATGGCGGCAGGAGCAGGAGCGGAAGCTGCGCGCCCGGCGGCAGGCGGCCGGACAGGATCCCGGCCGGACCATGTCCGACGCCGAGGTGGCGCGGTTCGTACAGCTCTACGAACGCCTCACCCGGCACATCCTGAGGGAGATGCCCGGGCGCGCCGAGACGGTCATTCGGCTGCGATCCGATCGGTCGCCGCTCGCGGCGCGGTGACCTCCGCCGCCGGCGAGTCTTCGGCGAAGTACCGGAACGTCCCCACCATCACGTCGCGGCGGTCATGGATGACCACCAGGGCGTCCCCGCCCGCGCGGGCGATCACCTGGGCCAGGCTGCGGGCCTTCGCCTCGGCGGCCGCGCCGGACACGAACATCAGGGGTTGGTCCGAGAGACAGGAGATGACGCTCCACCCGCCGTCCACAGGACGAACCGCCACCACATTGTCGAGGGCCGAATCCGGCCCAGGCGCCACAAACCACGCCATACGCTCACTCCTACGCCCGCCCGCATCCGGGGCGGAGTAGCGCAGTAAACGGTGACCGCCTGTTGACGTTCCCAAGGCGGAACGCCGTTTGTCGGCCCCCTCCTCGCCGGGCGCGCGACATGCTGCGGCAAGGTGACGACCTTGAATCCTATCAATCGATAGATATCTCTGCGAGAGCCTGTCGAGGAGCCCGCCCATGGAGATGCAGCGCAGTCGTTCGGAACTCTGGCGCCGTGTCGAGGCCCAGGCCGCAGAGACGCCGGCCATCTATGGCGGGATCGACTTCTCCCGGATGCCGGAGCGATTCACGACCGCGCCCGACGGTGAGGCCGTCGACGGCTTCGAAAGCCTCGTCCCCGACATCCTGGCCGATCCGGACCTGCTGGAGACCATGGCCGCCTACACCCTGATGGGAGACGCCGCGGCCGACGCCTATGCGGCCCTCATCCCGGCCTTCGGCTTCCGCCGCCTGATCGACATGCTGACCCTGGCCTGCGAACGGGGGGTGGAGGCGGTCGCCGACGCGCCCCCAGAACTGGCCGCCCTGATCGCCGACATGGAACGTCGGCCGAACTGGCTCGACATGGACCTCGTCAACGAGGGGGCGCGGCTGGAGCGGAACTCCTACGCCCACCTCGTGCCGTTCGCGATCCGCGGGGCCTTCCTCGCCACCTTCATGAACAAGTACTCGGCCCTGCCCATGGCGCTGACCGGCTCGCTGTCGGACAGGCTGGCGGCCAAGCGGGTGCACGAGACGGCGACCTTCTTCACCCTCACCGTCATCCCCGGCGCGCTGGAGCGCTTCGGCCCGGCCTTCAAGGCGGCGGCCATGGTGCGTCTGATGCACGCCATGGTCCGCTTCAACGTCATGCAGAAGCCGGGCCTCTGGGACAGCAGGGTCTACGGCGTGCCGATCCCCCAGGTGGACCAGATGCCGGCGGGCCAGATCAGCTCCTTCCTCATAGCCTTTCAGTGCCTGCGCGAGGGCCGCGACTTCACCGCCGACGAGCGGGCCCGCATCGAGATCGCCCGCTATCGCTGCTTCCTGCTGGGCCTGCCGGAGGAACTTCTGGGCGAGACGCCGCAGGAGATCGCCCGCCTGATGCTGGCCCGCCAGGCCACCCTGCGCAGCGCCTTCGACGACGAGGTCTGCGGCGCCCTGGTGCGCGGCACCATGACGACGGAGCTGTCCCACGAGGCGTCCCTCGCCGGCCAGGTGGACCGCCAGCTGGAGCGGAGCTTTTCCAAGGCCTTCTTCATCCGGCACTTCCTGCGCGGGGACGTCCGTCGCGCCGCCCGGATGGGCGTGCCCTATACGCTCGCCGACCGTCAGCTGGCCCTGGTGGCCGCCGTGCGCATCTTCTCGCAGCTGCGCTTCTACAAGACCCTCAGGTCGATCCCCGTGGTTCGGGAGGCGGCCGACCGCCGGCTGGTGAAGAAGCTGCATGGCCTCCTCGCCCGCTACGGTCACGCCGACTTCGTCTCCGACGCCGCCACCTATCGCGGCGCCCATGGCTGAGGCGCACGCCATCGAGGCGCCGCCCCGGCGGGCCGGCTACGCCAAGGGTGAGGAGACCCGCGCCGCCGTGATCGCCGCGGCGCTCTCGGAGTTCGGTGCCCGCGGCTACGCCGGTGCGACGACCCGAAAGATCGCCGAGGCGGCGGGCGTCACCCTCCCCGTCATCGCCTACCACTTCGGCGGCAAGGAGGGGCTGTATCGCGCCTGCGCCCAGGACATCGTCGCCCGCTATTACGAACACGCCGGCCCGGTCGCTTTCCAAGCCGAACAGGCTGTCAGGGCGGGCGCCTCGCCCGAGGACTGCCGCGCCTGTCTGCGTCAGGTGCTTCGCATGCTGCTGCGGGTCTTCGCCGGCGCCGACGAGGCGCAGGCCCGCGGCGCCTTCGTCGAGCGCGAGATCCGCGAGCGGGGGCCGGCCTTCCGGCTGCTGTACGAGGGCCTCTGGAAGCCGGGCGCAGACCT
The DNA here is from genome assembly GCF_013911965.1 of Phenylobacterium sp. Taxonomy (GTDB): domain Bacteria; phylum Pseudomonadota; class Alphaproteobacteria; order Caulobacterales; family Caulobacteraceae; genus Phenylobacterium. The sequence goes on from NZ_JACESE010000003.1 coordinate 54,481, forward strand.
CGTCGCCCGGCTGATCGCCGGCGCCCAGGACCGCGACGCCGCCACGGCGGACGACCGGGCCGCAGCCCTCATGCTGATCTCAAGCCTTCTGGCCTTCCATGCCGGCCGCGACGTTTCGCTCTCGATCCTGGGCTGGGCGGAGCTGGACGCGGCGGCGCTGTCCCGTCTCGACCTGGTGATCGACCGCCTCGTGGCGGGGGTCTGCGCGCGCGTCTGAGGCGAGATCAGGCGGCCGGCGGATCCGCCGGAGGAAGGTGGCGCGCCCTGCAGGATTCGAACCTGCGACCGTCCGCTTAGAAGGCGGATGCTCTATCCAGCTGAGCTAAGGGCGCCCTGGCCCGTCGACGCAGGGCTCAGTGCGTCCAGGGCATCTTGCGCCCGAAGGCGAAGTTGTCGGCGTAGGCCTTGATGATCCGCTTGGCCGGCTTGGGGTCGAAGACCTCGAAGGGAATGCCGTTCTGTTCGGCGTAGGCGACGGCCTCTTCCTTGGAGTCGAAGGACATGCGCACCTGCGCGCGGGTGTCGTCGGTCTGGGTCCAGCCCATCAGGGCGTCGGGCCGGCGCGCGCTGGCCGGTTCGAATTCCAGAACCCAGTCGCGCGACTTGGCGCGGCCCGACTGCATGGCGTTCTTGGCGGGGCGGAAGATGCGCGCGAGCATGTGCGTGTCCCAATCTCGATACGGCCGCCGGCGGCTGGTCGGGGCGGCGTGATTCGAACACGCGACCCTCTGCTCCCAAAGCAGATGCGCTACCAGGCTGCGCTACGCCCCGGAACGGACGCCAGCGAAGCGTCTCATGCCACGCCGCGCCCTGCGCCGCAATCTGCGGCCGGGGCGCTCCACGGCCTCTGCGCTCAGCCGCCGCGGCGGTGCATCAGCTTGAAGACGCCGGAGCCCCGGACGACGTCGCGGCCGGCCACATGGGCGCGCGCCTCGACAAAGGCGACGTCCTTGGTGGCCCGGGTCACCCTCGCCTCGCCCATGATCCACTCCCCCACCCGGGCCATGTGCAGGAAGTCGACGGACAGGTGGATGGTCACGCCCGGCCGGCGGGCGGCGCGGAAGACGGCGGCGCCCATCAGCCCGTCCAGGAAGCTCGACAGCATGCCGCCATGGACGAGGCCCAGGCCGTTGGCGTGCCGCTGCAGGGCGAAGAAGGCGTGCTCGGTCAGTTCGCCCTGCTCGGCCTTGTGGAAGTAGGGCCCGTTGTGGCTGGAGAAGTTCCCCCGTCCTTCGGAGCGGACGAAACCCGCCGGCGGCGGCGGCACGCCTTCGGCGTCGCGCAGGTCGTCAGCCACGGGGGAAGATCCGGTGGACGACGCGGTCGCCCGGCAGGACGCCGAGTTCCGCCGCCCGGCCGCCGGGGATCTCCAGCACGGCCCGGACCGGCCCGCCGGAGGGCACCCCCTGGTCGGACATCGGCGTGGTGTTGCGCGCGATCGAGCGGATGCGGCCGTCGGCGCGGATGAAGATCATGTCCAGCGGGATGTAGGTGTTGCGCATCCAGAACGAGACCGACCGCTCGGTCTTGAAGTCGAACAGCATGCCGCGATCGGCCGCCAGGGATCTGCGGTACATGAGGCCCTGCGCGCGCTCACGGTCGTCGTCGGCGATCTCCACCATGAACGTCGTCCGGCCCTTCGCCGTGACGATCTCCAGCGGCTCCAGTGCGGCGGCGGCGGCCAGCGGAAGGCCCGGCGCGGCGAACACGGCCAGGCCCGCCAAGAGGGCGCGGCGGTCGATAGCGGATTGGGACAAGCGGACGATCTCCGGCGGTCTAGAGGCCCTCAGGCCAGACCTACCGACTCGATCTCGGCGACGACAAGCCCTTTCGGCCCCTCGGCGAACCTCACCATCACGTCATCGCCCGGCTGCAGGTCCTCGATTCCGGCCCGCCGCAGGGTCTCGATGTGCACGAAGATGTCGCCGGACTGGGTTTCGCGGACGACGAAGCCATAGCCCTTGGCGCGGTTGAACCACTTCACCTTGGCCCGCTCCAGCGGACCGGCGGCCAGGGGCGGACGCCGCGGCCGACTGTGCAGCCCGCCCAGGCGGTCGTGGCCGTCGCGACGGCCATGGTCGTGACCCGGCGCCGCCCGGCGAACCTCGCCCGCCGGCGGGGCGGCGCTCTCGTCCAGTTCGTGAACCTCCGAAACCTGCCAGCCCTTGGGGCGGCGAATGGCGTCGCAGATGATCACCGCCCCCTCCAGGGCGCTCTCCCGGCCCGAGTTCCGCAAGGAGGTGACGTGCAGCAGCACGTCCTTCAGGTCCGTCTTGCTCGGGTCGTCAGGAACCACGAAGCCGTAGCCCTTGCCCGCATCGAACCATTTTACGCGGCCGCTGATCCGCACAGCGTCGTGCGAACCGACATCTTCGAAATCGTAACCAGACATGCGCCCCTCTGGCCTGGTCCCCTGATCCCTGTGGGAATAGGCCAACTATAACACTGTTCTCGCGAGACGAGAGCCGTCAATCCCGATTCGGCGACAATTGGGGGCGCGAGGCCGAATCGTGGCGGACGAGGTCAGGTCGGGTTCGCGCCGGGCGCGGAAAGCGGCGCCCGGCGGCGGCCCGCTCAGTTCTCGACTTCGGGAACGTCGACGGGGGGCAGGTCCTGGGCCGTGTCGGCGGTGGCGGCCGGATCGGCGGTCGTCGGCGCCATGGCCGCGCCTTCGCCGGCCACGCCCGTTGCGCCGGCGTCGGGCGCGGGGGTCTGGGTGGAGCTGGTGTCGGGCATTTCCGCCGCGGTCTCCGTCTCCTCCGGATTGGGGTTGGTGCAGGCGGCCAGGGACAGGGCCGCGACGGCGGCGGCGGTCAGGCTGACGAGGCGGATGTTCAAGGGCTCTCTCCTCCGATTGCGGAGGTTCAACGCCGAAAGGCGAAGGTCGTTGCGCCGCATCGCGACGCCTCGAATGGAGCTGCTCTTTCAGGGAAGAGAAAGCTCCGCGCTGGCAGTCCCTAGGGGAGTCGAACCCCTCTCTCCAGGTTGAAAACCTGGCGTCCTAACCGATAGACGAAGGGACCACTCGGCGCGGAGGGCGGCTCTATATCCGCCTTCCCCACGGCGTGCAACCCATCCCTTAGACGTTTTTGCGACGGGGGTCGGCGACGTCCTCGATCTCCAGCTCCACGCCCTGCCGGCCGTTCCAGTCGTCGGCCTTCAAACGCCCGGCCACATGGGCTGCGCCGCCCTCTTCCATCAGCCGGCGGCCGATCTCCGTCTCGCCGCAGCGCCAGGCGACGGCCTTGAGCCGTCCGCCGGAACGGTCGGTGATCGTGCACCTCAGATGGCCGCCCCTCAGCATCATCGGACGTTCGATTCGCACGTCGGCGGCGGCGAACATCGGCTCCGGATTGCCCGGTCCGAACGGCGCCAGCTGCTGAAACGACTCGAAGAGCGCACGATCAGCCCCGGCGGCCGTCACCAGGGCGTCGATCTCGAGCGCGTCGGCCTCGGCCGCGGCCTGGGCCTCGGCGGCGATCGCCTGGCAGAGGAACTCGCGCAGTTCCGGCAGGGCCGAGGGGCGGACCGAAAGCCCCGCGGCCATGGCGTGGCCGCCGCCGGACAGCAGCAGGCCCGCGTCGTAGGCGGCCTGGACGGCCCGGCCAAGGTTCACGCCCGGCTGCGAGCGGCCGGACCCTTTCCCGACATCGGCGGCCCGGTCGATCCCGACCACGATGGCCGGCTTGCGATAGCGTTCGCGCAGACGGCCGGCCACGATGCCGATGACGCCGGGGTGCCAGTCGTCGGCGGCGACCAGCAGCAGGGGCTGATCGGCGAAGTTGCTCTCCCGCTCGATGGTCCGCGCGGCCGCCTCCAGCACCTCGTTCTCGACCTCGCGGCGGGAGGCGTTGAGGGCGTCGAGTTCGAGCGCGATCTTGCGCGCCTCGTCCGGGTCGTCGGTGGACAGCAGCCGGGCGCCCAGGTCGGAGCGGCCGATGCGCCCGCCGGCGTTGATCCGGGGGCCCAGCAGGAAGCCGGCATGGAAGGTGGTGGCCGGCCCCTTGCCGCCTGCGGCCTCCAGGAGGGCCTTGAGGCCCGGATTGCCCCAGGCCGACATCACCTTCAGCCCCTGGGCCGTCAGGGCCCTGTTGAAGCCCACGAGCTGCGTCACGTCGCAAACGGCGCCCAGGGCCGCCAGGTCGAGCCACTGGCGCAGGTCGGGTTCGGCGCGGCCGTCGAACAAGCCCCGCCGCCGCGCCTCGCGGTTGAGGGCGGCCAGCAGGACGAAGGTCACTCCCGCCGCGGCCAGGACGCCCTGCCCCGAGCCGCAGTCGGGGCGGTTGGGATTGACCAGCGCGGCGCAGACGGGGACCTCGTCCCGCATCAGGTGGTGATCGATCACCACCACCTCCAGCCCGATCTCGGCGGCGCAGGCGATGGCGTCGACCGCCGCGGCCCCGCAGTCGACCGTGACGACGAGCTCGGCGCCCTGTTCGCGAAGGCTCCGGAACGCCGCCGGCGAGGGGCCGTAGCCCTCGGTGATCCGGTCGGGAACATAGATGGGCAGCGCCTTGCCCATGGCCGCGAACCAGCGGACGAGCTGGGCTGCGCTGGAGGCGCCGTCGACGTCGTAGTCGGCGAAAACCACGCATCGGCGGTCGCGCTCGACGGCGTCCACCAGGATGGACGCGGCCTTGTCCATGTCGGCGAAACAGGACGGATCGGGGAACAGGGCCTTCAGCGTCGGCGCGAGGTAGCTGCCCGCCGCCGCCTCGTCGATCCCGCGCGCGGCCAGGGCGCGGGCCAGGGGTTCGGCCAGCCCCAGCGCCAGCTGGTGCCGGCGGGCCAGATCGGGATCGGCCGGCCGCTCGCGCCAGCGCCGGCCGCTTAGGGAGCGGTCGACGCCGAGGTATCCGAGCGGGCCGGCCCCGTCGGCCATGGTCAGACGGGCCGCTTCATCCGCACTTCCCGGACGGTGCGGGTGGACGAGTTCATGACCAGGGTGTGGGTATGGACGAAGCCGTCCTTCAGCTTCACGCCGTCGAGCAGGGCGCCCTTGGTCACCCCCGTGGCGGCGAAGATGGCGTCGGCGCGGACCATCTCGTGCAGGTCGTACTTCTTGTCCAGATCGGTGATCCCGCAGCGCTCGGCGCGGGCCCGCTCATCGGCGTTGCGGAACACGAGCCGGCCCTGGAACTGGCCGCCCACGCACTTCAGCGCCGCGCAGGCCAGCACGCCCTCGGGCGCCCCGCCCTGCCCCACATAGAGGTCGACCCCGGTTTCCGGATCGGCGGTGTTGATCACGCCGGCCACGTCCCCATCGGTGATCAGGTGGACGCGCGCGCCGACTTCCCGCAGGCTGGCGATGATCTCCGCATGGCGCGGCCGGTCGAGGACGCAGGCGGTGATGTCCGAAGGCTCGACGCCCTTGGCCTTGGCCAGGGCCTTGACGTTTTCGGCCGGGCTCTTGTCCAGGTCGATGACGCCGGGCGGGAAGCCGGGCCCGCAGGCGATCTTGTCCATATAGGTGTCGGGCGCGTTCAGCAGGGTGCCCTTCGGCGCCCAGGCCATGACGGCGAGCGCATTGGCCATCGCCTTGGCGGTCAGCGTCGTGCCTTCGAGCGGATCGAGGGCGATATCGATCGCCGGGCCGCCGCGGCCCACCTTCTCGCCGATGTAGAGCATCGGCGCTTCGTCCCGTTCGCCCTCGCCGATGACGATCTCGCCGTCGATCTCGAGGTCGTTGAGCGCCGTGCGCATGGCGTCGACGGCGGCCTGATCGGCGGCCTTCTCATCCCCGCGGCCCACCAGCTTCCAGGCGGCGATCGCGGCGATCTCCGTCACCCGGACCGAATCCAGCACCAGTCCGCGATCGAGAGTTTCAGAACTCATGGCCGTCTCCGCCTTGCTCGCCAAAGTCTAAGTTTCCAGGGATTCTCATGTCCGCGCGATTCGCATCAGACGCGGTTGCTCGATGACCGCAGGGTGACCGGCGATCCGCTCGACCGCCGCGGCGAGGACCGCCTCGGACACCGCATGGGTGGTCAGCACGATGGGCACGCCCTGCGCATCCTCGACCGGCTTCTGGAGGAAGCTCTCGATCGAGACGCCGGCCTCGGCCAGGGTTTCGGACACGGCGGCGATTACGCCCGGCTCGTCCTTCACCAGCAGGCGCAGATAGGCCCGCACCACATTGCGGCTGCGATCGCCGGGGCGGAACCGCACCAGTTCGCCGGCCGGCTTCTGGAAGACCGGTCGAGACGCGCAGGTCATCACGTCGGCGATGTCGGCCGCGACGGCGGCGGCCGTCGGCGCCGCTCCGGCGCCCGCGCCCTGCAGGAAGACGCGGCCAAGCCGCTCGCCCTCGATGAACAGCGCATTGAGCGCCCCGCCGGCCTGGGCGAGCGGATGGTTGAGCGGAACGAGCGTGGGATGCACCCCCACGGTCACGCCCTGCTCGCCGCGCTCGGCCGAGGCGATCAGCTTGATCCGGTAGCCCAGGTCCTTCGCCATCCGGATATCGAGGAGCTCGACCTGGTCGACCCCCTCCACCTCTGCGGCGGCGAAGTTCGGCGCGCAGCCGAAGGCAAGCGCCGCCAGGATGGTGATCTTGTGGGCCGCATCGAAGCCGCCCACGTCCATGGTCGGATCGGCCTCGGCGTAACCCAGGCGCTGGGCCTCAGCCAGGACGTCCTCGAAGGCGCGGCCGCCGCTCTCCATCTCCGAAAGGATGAAGTTGCAGGTGCCGTTGAGGATGCCGGCGATGCTCGTCAGGTCGTCGCCGACCATGGCCTCGCGCACCATCTTGACCGCCGGCGTGCCGCCCATGACGGCCGCCTCGAATAGAAGCGGGACCTCATGGGCCTCGGCAAGCGCCGCGAGCTCGGCGCCGTGCTCGGCGATCAGCGCCTTGTTCGCGGTCACGACGGGTTTGCCGGCGCGGAGCGCCGCCTCGACCGCGGCCTTGGCCGGGCCGTCGGAGCCCCCGATCAGCTCGACGAAGAGGTCGACCTCGTCGGACTGGGCGAGCGCCACCGGATCGTCGAACCAGGGCAGGTTCGAGATGTCGAACGGCCGCGGCCGCGTCCGCGAGCGGGCCGAGACGCCGGTGACCCGCGCCTTGCCGCCCGCCGGCGCGAAGTGCGGGCGCTCGCTGAGGAAGGTGAGAAGGCCGGTCCCGACCGTGCCGAGTCCCGCGACGCCGATCCGCCAGTCGCGAGCGCTCATTGGGCCGCCATGGTGTTGTGCGCGCGGGCCAGGATCTCTTCGGAGTTGCTCAGGAACTTGCGGACGTTGCGGGCCGCCTGTCGGATCCGGTGCTCGTTCTCCACTAGGCCGATGCGGACATAGCCCTCGCCATACTCGCCGAAGGCCACGCCCGGAGCGACGGCCACGCCCGCCTCCTCCACGAGCAGCTTGGAAAACAGCATCGATCCGGCCTCCTTGTACTGTTCGGGCAGCGGCGCCCAGGCGAACATTGAGGCGGGCGGCGCCGGGATGTCCCAGCCCGCCTGCTTCATGGCCCTGACCAGGGTGTCGCGACGGCTCTTATAGATGGCGCGGATCTCGGCCACACAGTCCTGGGGCCCGTTCAGGGCCGCGGCGGCCGCCACCTGGATCGGTGTGTAGGCGCCATAGTCCAGATATGACTTTACGCGCGCCAGGGCGGCGCACATGCGCTCGTTGCCGACCACCATGCCGACCCGCCAGCCGGCCATGGCGTAGGTCTTCGAAAGGGAGTTCACCTCGACGGCGATCTCCTTGGCGCCTTCCACCTGCAGGATGGAGGGCGGCGGGTTGTCGTCGAAATAGATCTCCGAATAGGCGATGTCGGACAGCACGAGCAGGTCGTGCTTGCGCGCCAGGGCGACGGCTTCCTTGTAGAAGTCCAGATCCACCCACTGGGCCGTCGGGTTCGACGGATAGGACAGGATCAGCACGCTGGGCGGCGGCGCCGAATGCTTCACGGCGCGGCTGATGCCGGAAAGATACTCCTCCGGCGACAGGGCCGGCACGTGGCGGATCACGCCGCCGGCCATGATGAAGCCGTAGGCGTGGATCGGATAGGCCGGGTTCGGACAGATGATGACGTCGCCAGGCGCGGTCAGGGCCTGGGCCAGGTTGGCGAAGCCCTCCTTGGAGCCCAGGGTCGAGATCACCTCGGTGTCGGGGTTGAGCTTCACGCCGAAGCGGCGCTCGTAATAGCCGGCCATGGCGCGCCGCAGGCCGATGATGCCCTTCGAGGCCGAATAGCGGCCGGCCTTGGGATCGCGGGCCGTCTCGACCAGCTTGTCGACGATGTGCTTCGGCGTCGGCATGTCGGGATTGCCCATGCCGAAGTCGATGATGTCGACGCCTTCGCCGCGCAGGCGCGCCTTGATGCGGTTGACCTCCTCGAAGACGTAGGGAGGAAGGCGTCGGATACGGTGGAATTCCGGGGTCATTTTGAGCTCTGCCGCTCAGGCGGCGTTGGGGAGCTGGACGTGGCGCATGGATAGACTCCGGGCCGGAGTCCGCCAAGCAGGTTCGAAGGTCTTTTTGGCCTCCGCAGGCCCAATCTAGCGGGGCGGCGGAGGCGGTGTAGCTCGGTCGCGCAGGTCCTGGGCGAAGGCCTCGGTGTTGCTCGGCGCGCCGGCGACGGGCGGCGGCGTGGCCGCGGCCCGGGCGCGTTCGGCGAAGGCCGCCGTGCCGTCGAGCGTCCAGGTGGAGGCCGCCGTCGCCTCGTACAGCGCCGCACGATCCCGCTCCACCGCTGCGACGGCGCGCGCCCATTCGCGGGGCGGGCGCACGTCGTCCGGCTTCGGGGGGATGTCGCAGAATTCCGGATAGGCGCGATCGGCGCGCGCGCCCTCCATGACCGCGGCCGCCACCGGCGAATCGGCCGGCGCCTCGGCGGCCGCGAAGGGCGTGGAGGCGCACCCCGCCAGCAGGCCGGCCAGCGCGCAGGGGCCGGCTCCGCGCATCGCGGCGGCGGTGAGGGCGTTCAGAAAAAGGCGAGCGGGCGCATTCATTTCAGCCTCGCTCTTATGACATGATGCGATCAGACGGAAGGGCCGGCGGACTCGGCCCCCGCGGGAGGACGGCATTCCATGAGCGATGCGGACCCGGTGAAGGGCCGGACGAAGACCCGGGCGGCGGGCTCCTCCGGCGCGGCGAAGACCGCCAAGGCGCCGTCGAAGCCCCGCCCCGCGCCGGCCGCCAAGCCTCCATCGTCCGGCGGGAAGGCGAAAGCCGCCGCCCCAGCCACCGCCAAGGCGAAGAAGGCCGCAGCCAGGCCGAAGACGCCGCCGCCGGAGACCGCCCCGCGCGCCGAAGCTTCGCCGCACCCCGCCGCGGGTTTCGGCGCAGCGCCTGCAGCCTCCCCCGAACTGACCGCCGAGCAGCGGCAGCTGATCGAGAGCCTCTCGGCCAATCTTGCGCGCGCCGCCCTCACCGCCCAGGGCGCGATCGCCGAGGCGGCCCTGCGACAGGCCGACCGGCCCGCCGCCCTGTCGCCTGACCCCTTCCGGGTCGCGCCGGCCCTGACCGAGGTGATGGGCAAGCTCGCCAGCCAGCCCGACCGTCTGGTCCGCGCCCAGGCCGACCTGCTGTCGCGCTACATGGACCTCTGGCAGTCCGCCGCCCGGCGCATGGCCGGCGAGACGCCCTCCCCGGTCGCCCAGCCGCAGAAGGGCGACAAGCGCTTCCTGGACGCCGACTGGTCGGACAACCCCGTCTTCGATGTCATGAAGCAGTCCTACCTGCTCACCTCCGACTGGCTGCAGAGCCTGGTGGGCGGGGTGGAGGGCGTCGACGCCCTGACCAAGCGGCGCGTCGAGTTCTTCATGAAGCTGCTGACCGACGCCTTCGCGCCCACCAACTTCCTGGCCTCAAACCCGACGGCCCTGCGCGAGGTGATGGCCACCGGCGGAGAGAGCCTGGTGCGCGGCATGGAGAACTTCGCCGCCGACCTGGCCCGCGGCGGGGGGCAGCTGGCGATCAGCCAGACCGACTATGAGCAGTTCAGGATCGGCGAGAACGTCGCCACGGCCCCGGGCAAGGTGATCTTCCAGAACGAGATCCTGCAGCTCATCCAGTACGCCCCGACGACCGATCAGGTGTTCGAGATCCCGCTGGTGATCTTCCCGCCCTGGATCAACAAGTTCTACATCCTGGACCTGCGCCCGGACAATTCGATGATCCGCTGGCTCACCGACCAGGGGATCACGGTCTTCGTGGCCTCCTGGGTGAACCCCGATGTCAGCCTGGCCGGCAAGACGTTCGAGGACTACCTCCGCCAGGGCGTCTATGAGGCCACCGACGTGGTCATGAAGCAGGCGGGCGTCGACCGGGTGAACGCCGTCGGCTACTGCATCGGCGGCACGCTCCTCTCGGCGGCCCTGGCGCACATGGCCGCCAAGGGCGACAAGCGCATCGCCTCGGCCACCTTCTTCGCCGCCCAGCAGGACTTCTCCGAGGCGGGCGACCTTCTGCTCTTCACCGACGAGGCCTGGCTGAAGGACCTGGAGCAGCGAATGGACGCCGAGGGTGGCGTGCTGTCGGGCCAGGCCATGGCCGACACCTTCAACGTCCTGCGATCCAACGACCTGATCTGGTCGTTCTTCGTGAACAACTATCTGATGGGCAAGGAACCGCGGCCTTTCGACCTTCTGTTCTGGAACTCCGACCAGACGCGGATGCCCAAGGCGCTGCACCTCTTCTATCTGCGCAAGTTCTACGGCGAGAATGCGCTGGCGAAGGGAGAGCTGGAACTCGATGGGGTGAAGCTGGATCTGGGGAAGGTGAAGACGCCGGTCTACATCCAGTCGTCGAAGGAGGACCACATCGCGCCGGTCGGCTCGGTGTACAAGGGCGCACGGCTGTTCGGCGGTCCGGTCACCTTCACCTTGGCCGGCTCCGGCCATATCGCCGGCGTCATCAACGCGCCGGCCGCCAGGAAGTACCAGCACTGGACCTGCGACAAGCTGCCGGCGACCCTGCCGGAGTGGCAGGCCGACGCAAAGGAGACGCCTGGCTCGTGGTGGCCCCACTGGTTCGCCTGGCTCGAGCGCCACTCGGGGGGGAAGGTCGCCGCCCGCGATCCGGCCAAGGGCCCGTTCGCGCCCATCGAGGACGCGCCCGGCAGCTATGTGAAGGTGAAGTCCTGAGGCACGCTCGGCGACCGCGGGTCTGTGAGCGGTTTTCCTGACCTGATCCCTGGCCTAGATTGCCCAGAATGGGCGCTCCAGCGCCCGGCTCAGGGGGAGCGGACTGATGATCAGAACCATTTTGGCCGGCCTGGCGGCCGCCGTCGTCCTGTCCGGCGGCGCGGCGGCGCAGACGCCCATGACGGAGCGCACCGAGCAACTGCAACTGAAGCCCCGGCGCGTGCCTGGCTTGCTCGGCTACGGCTACGACGTGGGCGAATACCGCGGCGAGACCTCGACCCGCAGTTCCAGCTTCCGCGCGCTCGGCACGGCGATCTCGCGCGACAGCGCGCGGACCAAGTTCACCGTCGAGAGCCCGAACATAACGCCGGGCCTCCAGGCCGAATGCGCCGGCGGGCAGAAGCGGACCCAGCTCGGCTGGATCAGCTTCGAGCGGGAGGATCTGAGCTATGTGTGCAGCTTCACCCGCAATGGGCAGCCGGTCCCGGGCGCCAGTTTCGAACTCGCGCTGCAGAAGGCGGGACTGCTCGCCCGCATGTCGCAGCCGCAGCGCGCCGGCGAGATGACCTATGGCGGCCGAACCATCCGTCTGCAGACCCAGCGCATCGGAGGCGTTCCGCTGCCGACCGGCCGCATCGCCGGCTACGTCTTCTACAAGGACGGCCAGGAAATCGGCGGCGTCGACTTCAACCGGATCATGTCCCCGGCCATCTACCTGCCGCCGCAAGGCTCGCCCGACCGCGACGTCGCCGCCCTGGCCGCGCTTTCGATCCTCTTCTTCGCCGATCCCGCCAACCAGATGGAGTGACCGGCCGCCCGGCCAGGGCGGCCGGTCGTCGCCTCATTCGGTCAAGGCCTGGTAGACGAGGCGCGGCGAGATCTCGCGCATGGGCGGGGTGCCCGCCCCGGGAATGCTGCCGCGGAGATTCTGGATCATGCCCACGAAGACCAGGTCATAGGTCGGGTCGATCCAGAACCACGTGCCGAAGGCGCCGCCCCAGTAGAAGCTGTTTTCGCCCTGCGGCGTGCCGGCGGCTTCCGGATCGAGGATGACGGCGAAGTCCATTCCGAAGCCGACGCCGTCCTGGCTCGGGCCATAGAGATCGACGGTCACGCCTTCGTTCAGGACGTTCGTCCGCATCAGCTCCACCGTCTCCGGCTTCAGGATGCGGACGCCGTCGAGCTCGCCGCCGTTCAGCAGCATCTGGGCGAAGCGGTAGTAGTCCTCGGCCGTGGAAAAGAGGCCGCCGCTGCCGGAGAGGAACTGCGGCGGGCGGGTCGGCGCCGGGCGAACCTCGCCCGCCGTCCTGATCAGGCCGTCCTCGCCATAGGTGTGGACGCCGGCGACGCGCGACAGCTTCGCCTCGTCCACGTGGAAGCCCGTATCGTCCATCTTCAGCGGCTGGAAGATGCGCGTGGCGAAGAACTGATCGAGGCTCTGGCCCGACAGCTTCTCGACGATGTAGCCCTGGATGTTGACGCTGGGCCCATAGCGCCAGTCGGACCCCGGCTGGACGGCGAGCGGCAGCCTGGCGAGCTTGTCGATCATCGCCTGCAGGTCGCCGTCCTGCAGCCCGTCGTCGTCATAGCCGGCGCTGACGTCGAAGCCCGCCGTATGACTCATCAGTTCGCGCATGGTCATGGGATGGGCCTGGGCCTCCGTCCCGCCGCCGGCGGTCGCGACCTGCAGGCCTTCGAACTCGGGGATGTGCTTGGAGACCGGATCATCCAGCTTCCACTTCCCCTCCTCCCACAGGATCATCATGGCCACGCCGGTGATCGGCTTGGTCATGGAGGCGATGCGGTAGATGGTCTCCCGGGTGGTCGGGACGCCGGTCGTCACGTCCTGCACGCCGTAGGCCTGGAAGTGGACGACCTTGCCATGGCGCGCCAGCAGGGTCGTGGCGCCGGCGAGCTTCTTCTGGTCGACGAGCGCCTGCATTTCGGCGTCGAGCCTGGCGAGGCCTTCGGCCGACACGCCGGCCGTGGCGGGCGCCGCCACCTGCACGTCAGCTTCGGCGAAGGCGGCCGGCGCGAATCCGCAGGTGAGGATCGCCGCCCCGCAGGCGGCGCCGAGCAGACGGCGGGTCAGACGGATGCGCATGGTTTCTCCCTAGGTGACGCTTATCGTTGCCGTCACTCTTAGGGCGCCGCCACACCGCAGCCCAGAAAATCCGCCGCCGCCTCAGGCGGGCACGAACTTCAACGCCACGCCGTTGTTGCAGTAGCGCAGGCCCGTCGGCCGAGGCCCGTCCCTGAACACGTGGCCCTGGTGCCCCAGGCAGCGCGCGCAGTGGTACTCGGTGCGGGGGACGCCGATCTTGTAGTCGGTCTTGGTCCCGAGGGCGCCCTTGATGGCGGTGTAGAAGCTCGGCCAGCCCGTGCCGCTGTCGTACTTCCAGTCCGACTTGAAGAGCGGCAGCTCGCAGCCGGCGCAGACATAGGTCCCATTCCGCTTCTCGCGGTTCAGGGGGCTCGTGCCCGCACGCTCCGTCGCCTCGTGGCGCAGGACCTGAAAGGCGGCTGGCGACAGCCGCTGCTTCCACTCCGCGTCCGAGAGCTTACGCCAGGGCGAGGCGGCATAGGCGTCGGCGGCCTCGGCCTCCGGCGCGGCGCCGCTGCAGGCGGCAAGCGCCGTGGCGCTGAGCAGGAAGCCGCGGCGGTGAAGGGCATGAATTGCGTTCATGCCTTTAACTACGCGCGGAAACGTCGACGGATTACACCGCCGCCGCAGATTTTCAGCGCGTCAGGCCGGCGGACTCGTCCAGGCCGAGCATCAGGTTGAGGTTCTGCACCGCCGCGCCCGAGGCCCCCTTGCCCAGGTTGTCGAGCAGGGCGACCAGCCGCGCCTGGCCCTTGCCGTCGTCGCCGAAGACGAAGAGCCGCATGCTGTTCGTGCCGTTCAGGGCTTCCGGATCGAGATCTGCGACATAGCCGCCTGCGCCGGCGCGAGCCTTGCCCAGGGCCTCGGTCTCCAGGTCGCTCGCCACGGCGACGAAGGTCTCGTGGGCGTAGGCTTGGGAGAGCGCGGCCCGCAGGTCTGCGATCTTCGGCCGCGCCGGAAGCGCCCAGAGCTGGAGCGGGACCTCGACGATCATCCCCTGCGCGAAGCGGCCGACCGAGGGCGCGAAGAGCGGCGGGTGATCGAACCCGCCATAGCGCTGCATCTCCGGCACATGCTTGTGCGCCAGGGTCAGGCCATAGGGGCGATAGGCGTCGTTCGTCCCGTCCGGCGCCGGCCGCTCGAACTCCTCCATCAGCCCCTTGCCGCCGCCGGAATAGCCGGAGATGGCGTTGACCGTGACCGGCCAGTCCCGCGGCAGCAGGCCAGCCTCGACGATCGGCCGCGTCAGCGCGATGAAGCCGGTGGGATAGCATCCGGGATTGCTGACCCGCGTCGCCCCCGCGATCGCCGCGCGCTGGCCGGCGGACATCTCCGCGAAGCCGTAGGTCCAGCCCTCGGCCACCCGATGGGCCGTGGAGGCGTCGACCACCTTCACCTGCGGCGCAGAGATCAGGGAAACAGCTTCGCGCGCCGCGTCGTCGGGCAGGCAGAGCACCACGGCGTCGGCGGCGTTCAGCAGCTCGGCGCGGGCGTCGGCGTCCTTGCGCCGCGCCGGATCGATGGAGAGCATCTCCAGATCGGTGCGGTCTTGCAGGCGCTGGCGGATCTGCAGCCCCGTCGTGCCCGCTTCGCCGTCGATGAAAACCTTGTAGGCCATGCTCGCCTCCGTGCGGCGCCTTGAGCCGCGGACAACAGAAAAGGGGCGCTCCGGTCTCCCGAAGCGCCCCTTCGCAAACGCGTTCTTCGCGCGCGACGTTAGCGCTTCGAGAACTGGAAGCTGCGGCGGGCCTTGGCCTTGCCGTACTTCTTCCGCTCGACCACGCGCGGGTCGCGGGTGAGGAAGCCGTGCGGCTTCAGCACCGGGCGCAGGCCGGGCTCGTAATAGGTCAGCGCCTTGGCGATGCCGTGACGCACGGCGCCG
Organism: Phenylobacterium sp.; assembly: GCF_013911965.1. Lineage (GTDB taxonomy): Bacteria > Pseudomonadota > Alphaproteobacteria > Caulobacterales > Caulobacteraceae > Phenylobacterium. The sequence continues at coordinate 69,557 of NZ_JACESE010000003.1, forward strand.
GCCTGGCCGGAAAGGCCCGAGCCCTTCACGGTGACGACGACGTCGAACTGGCCGAGGCGGTCAGCGATCTGCAGCGGCTGGGCGATCATCATGCGCAGCACGGGGCGCGCGAAATAGATCTCCTGGTCGCGGCCGTTGATCGTGATCTGGCCCTTGCCGGGCTTGATCCAGACGCGGGCGACGGCGTTCTTGCGCTTACCCGTGGCGTAGGAGCGGCCGTACTGGTCGATGACCGGCTCACGCGGGGCGGCTTCGGGGTTGGAGGAGAGGCTTTGCAGGGCCTCGAAACCTTGGGTCTCCGACATGGGCCTCAGGCGCTCCGCACGTTCTTGGCGTTCTTTTCGGCGAACGCGATGGTCTCGGGGTTCTGGGCCGCGTGCGGATGCTCAGCGCCATTGTAGATGCGCAGGTGAGTCATCTGCTTGCGGGCCAGGGGGCTTTCCTTGGGCAGCATGCGCTCCACGGCCTTTTCCAGGACGCGCTCGGGGAACTGACCGCCCAGGATCTTGCCCGCAGTCCGTTCCTTGATGCCGCCCGGATAGCCGGTGTGCCAGTAGTACTTCTTCTGGTCGAGCTTGCGGCCGGTGAACTTCACCTTGTCGGCGTTCACGACGACGACATAGTCGCCGCAGTCCACGTGCGGGGTGTAGTCGGGCCGATGCTTGCCGCGAAGACGCATGGCGATGAACGAGGCGAGGCGGCCGACCACGGCGTTCTCGGCATCGATCACGATCCACTTCTTCTCGACCTCGGCGGGCTTCAGCGAAGCCGTGGTCTTCATCATGGGGACGATCCCTAAAGCTGGCGACGGCGGCCAGCGGCCGGCGACGTGAGGGCGCGCATGTACGCGGGCCGCACACTTGTGTCAACAGATATGGGCCGGAAAGCCTTGTAAATCACGGCGGAAAGCGATGTGGTATCCCAATACCGCATGCGCTGTCATGCGCCCGTGACGCATCCGGCATAGGACGCTAGAGAGCAAGCCGAACAGCGCCGAGAGTATCATGACCCTGCACCGTCGCGCCCTGCTGGGCGCCGCCGCCGCCACCAGCGCCTTCGCCGGCTTCGCCCTGCGCGCCCAGGCCCAGACCGGCAGCCCGGAGACCTATCTGAACGAGGTCCATGGCTACGGGCCTCTGGTCCCTGATCCGTACAAGATCCTCGACCTGCCGGAAGGCTTCTCCTACCGGGTCGTGTCGCACGCGGGCCAGACCATGGATGACGGCTACTTCGTGCCCTACAAGGCCGACGGGATGGCCGCCATTCCGCTCGGCGGGTCGCGCGTCGCCCTGCTGCGCAATCACGAGCTCAAGCCGACGGATTTCAACTACGGCCCCCTCGGACCGGGGCGCAAACTCGCCGACCGGTTCGACCGCAAGGACGCCTACGACCTGGACGCCGACGGCTATCCCCTGCCCGGCGGCGTCACGACCCTGATCTACGACACCAAGGCGCAGCGCCTGGAGCGCCAGCACCTGAGCCTCACCGGCACGGCGGTCAACTGCGCCGGCGGCGGCACGCCCTGGGGCTCCTGGCTGTCGTGCGAGGAGACGACGCTGTCGCAGAGCGCAGGCCTCGGCAAGGCGCACGGCTACGTCTTCGAGGTCCCGGCCTCGGCTCGCGGCCTCGTCGAGCCCCGCCCCCTGACGGCGATGGGCCGCTTCCAGCATGAGGCGGCCGCCGTCGATCCGCAGACGGGCGTGGTCTATCTGACCGAGGACTCCTTCGACTCCAAGGGCCTCTTCTACCGCTATCTCCCCAACGACAGGCGCGACCTCTCCAAGGGCGGCCGGCTCCAGGCGCTGGGCCTCAAGGCGGCGCCGGAGGGCGGCGACGTCCGCAACATGAAGGGCTCGGAGCCCTACTGGCGGGTCGGCGAGACGAAGGAGGTCGTCTGGATCGACCTGGAGGGGATCGACAATCCCGACGAGGACCTTCGCTTCCGCGGGCAATCGGCGGGCGCCGCCTTCGTCGGGCGCGGCGAAGGCATCTTCTGGAGTCCGGAGGGCGTCTATTTCACCTGCACCTCCAGCGGGCCGGCCGGCCACGGCCAGGTGCTGCGCTACCGGCCCAGCGCCCATGAAGGACAGCCGGGGGAAGCCGATGCGCCAGGCGTTCTGGAGCTCTTCGTCGAGCCCACCGAGTCGCGGGTCATGGACTTCGCCGACAACCTCGCCATCTCGCCCTGGGGGCACATCTTCGCCTGCGAAGACCGCTATTCGGAGACCCTGCGCAACCACCTGAAGGGCATCACGCCCGACGGCCGGGTCTATACGATCGCGCGCAACGTGTTCGAAGGAAATGCCGAGCTGGCTGGCGCCTGCTTCTCGCCCGACGGCTCGACCTGCTTCGTCAACGTCTACTGGCCGGGCCTGACCCTGGCCATCACCGGCCCCTGGGGAAGCTTCCGCGTCTGACCGGCGTCAGACGCGGCGAATGCGCCAGGCGAAGGCGGTCGCCAGGCCCAGCACCACGGCGGCGAACAGCTGGTGCAGGATGCCGAGCCACAGCGGCACGGCGAGCATCAGGGTGGCGACGCCGAGGACGGCCTGCAGCACCACGGCGTGGGCCGTGGCCGTCATCAGCCGCTTGGCCGGCGGCGGGACGTAGTTGGTGCGTCGCGCGCTGACCGCCAGCCAGATCGCCACCACCAGCAGGACATAGCCCGCCAGCCGGTGATGCAGCTGCACGGCCCCCTGGCTGTGGGCGATCGTCCCCCAGAGCCCCTCCCCCAGATAGCTGCGCGGGAACAGGGTGCCGTTCATCAGCGGCCAGTCGTTGTAGACGAAGCCGGCGTCGTTGCCGGCCACCAGCGCGCCCAGCAGGATCTGCAGGAAGACGAGGCCCAGCAGGCCGAGCGACAGGGCTCGCCAGGGGCTCGGCAGAGGCTGGCGCGCCTCGCCCCGCCAGGCGTCGAGCGCCGTCCAGACCAGGGCCCCGAAAAGCCCGAAGGCCAGGCCCAGATGGACCATCAGCCGTTCGGGCGCCACCGAGACCCGCTCGGAAAGGCCGCTGGACACCATCCACCAGCCGATCGCGCCCTGAAGCCCGCCGAGCGCCAGCAGGCCGAAGCAGCGCAGGACCAGCCGCTTGGGGATCTCCCGGCGGATGAGGAAATAGGCGAAGGGCAGCGCATAGACGAGCCCGACGAGACGGCCGAGGAAGCGGTGCGCCCATTCCCACCAGTAGATGGTCTTGAACTCCGCCAGGCTCATGCCGCGGTTCATCAGCTGGTACTGCGGGATCTGCTGGTACTTGGCGAACTCGCTGCGCCAGTCGGCGTCCGACAACGGCGGGATGGCGCCCGTGACCGGCTTCCACTCGGTGATCGAGAGGCCGGAGTCGGTCAGGCGCGTCGCGCCCCCGACCACGACCATGGCCAGAACGAGCGCGGCGACGATGGACAGCCAGACGGCGACCGGCGTCGACCGGTCCGAACGAAGGAACGAGGTCATTGCGGCGGGATCGCGCCTCTTTTCGGCTTAAGTTTGGCCATGGGCTAAAGCACGCCGGGCCCTGCGTCCATGGGCCAGCGGTTGCGTCCGTCACGGAACCTTGGAAGCTTGGCCGCATTGACCCGGGCGCGGCCGATGCCGGCCGCCAGATGGAGGAGTGAGGGCATGAGCGGCGTCGGAATTCTGAGCGCGATCATCATCGGCATCCTGGCGGGCTGGATCGCCGAGAAGGTGATGAAGCGCGACCATGGGCTGTTCACCAACCTTATCGTGGGCCTCATCGGCGCGCTGATCGGCGGCTTCATCGCGGGCCTCATCGACTTTCCCTTCAGCGGCTTCATCGCCAGCCTGATCGTCTCGACGCTCGGCGCCATCCTGCTGCTGGCCCTGCTCGGCCTCATTCGCCGCCGGTGACAGGCCGCCTCCCTACGCCTATAGCCGGCGGGCTAGGACGGCGCCGAAAGGGGATGGCATGACGGCCAGGGTTCGCAAGCTGATCGGATTGTTCGCGATCCTGGCCTTCGTCGTCTTCTACGCCGTGGCGGTGGTGGCGATCGCCGAGCGCCTGCCGGACAACCGCGCCATCGAGTGGATCTTCTATGTCGTCGCCGGCCTCGCCTGGGGCGTGCCGATCCTGCCGCTGATCAGCTGGATGAACCGGGGCCGCTGAACCCCGCGGCCGATCTTCGTGACCATCCTTTGCGGATGGTCGGAGCGGCGGGATTCGAACCCACGACCCCTTGACCCCCAGTCAAGTGCGCTACCAGGCTGCGCTACGCTCCGTCGCCTCCGGCGAGGCCGCGTCTTATAGGCGGGCGCCTGCGGTCGGGCAACCCGCAAAGTCAGGGCTTTTCGGCGACCTCGCGCAGCACCTCGTCGATGCGCTGCTTGGCGGACTCGAGCTCGGCCAGGATCTCCGCCAGACGGTCCCGGGCGGCGGGCTCCAGGCCGCCGGCTTCGTCCTCCGGCCAGGTCTCCACGGCCGCTTCGCCCGGCTCGAGCAGGCGGCGAAGCCCATGCTCCTTGTGGAGCCTCTGCACGCCCTTGATGGTGTAGCCTTCCTCGTGCAGCAGCCGCCGCACGCCCTGCAGGACGGCGATGTCCTGGGGCCTGTAGAAGCGCCGGCCGCCGGCCCGCTTCATGGGTCGGATGAAGGAGAACTTGGTCTCCCAGAACCGCAGCACGTGCTGCGGCACGTCCAGCTCCTCGGCCGCTTCCGAAATCGTCCGGAAGGCCTCGGGGCCCTTGGCCATGGCCTAGTCCTCGCGCGAGAGCGCCTTGTCCACCCTCGCCTTCATGACCTGGGATGCGCGGAATCCGATCACACGCCGCGGATCGATGGCCGCCGGTTCGCCGGTCTTCGGGTTACGTCCCATGCGCGCCCGCTTGGCGCGGACCTGGAAGACGCCGAAACCCGACAGCTTCACCTGTTCGCCGGCCTCCAGGGCCTGGATCATCAGCTCGAGCGTACGTTCGACCAGGGCCGCGCAATCCTGGCGCGACAGCCCGACCTCTTCGTGAACCGCTTCGCAAAGATCAGCCCGCGTCAAAGTCGAGCCCTTCATGCGCACCCCTGCCCCGGACAAACACGATGTCCCCTCATGCCGCGATTGTCGGGCAAGGTCAAAGGGTTCGGAGCCGAAATTGAGTGGCAGTTCAGAAGCGCAGCACGCAGGCGCCCCAGGTGAGGCCCCCGCCCATCGCCTCCAGCAGCAGGAGATCCCCGCGCTTGACCCGCCCGTCGGCGACGCCGGTCGCGAGCGCCAGCGGAATCGAGGCCGCCGACGTGTTGGCGTGGTCGGCCACCGTGGTGATCACCTTGGCCTCGTCGATGCCCAGCCGACGGGCGACGCCTTCGAGGATTCGCATGTTCGCCTGGTGGGGCACGAACCAGTCAACCTCGGCGACGCTGATTCCGGCGTCGGCCGCCGCTGCGGTCACCGCCTCGGAGATGTTCACGACGGCATGGCGGAAGACCTGGTTGCCCTGCATCCGCAGCTTGCCCACCTCGCCGTTGGTCGAGGGGCCGCCATCCACATAGAGCAGGTCCTGCTTGGTCCCGTCGGCGCGCAGGGCGAAGCCCAGCAGGCCGCGGTCGGCCGTCGTCCCCTGCCCTTCGACCGGCTCGAGCACCACGGCCCCGGCGCCGTCCCCGAACAGCACGCAGGTGCCGCGGTCGGTCCAGTCCATCAGGCGGGTCATGGTCTCCGCGCCGATCACCAGCGCGCACTTCGCCCGCCCGCGCGCGACGAAGCCGTCGGCCACCGACAGCGCATAGACGAAGCCCGAGCAGACCGCCTGGACGTCGAAGGCCACGCCGACCGGACAGCCCAGCTTGCGCTGGACGATGGTCGCCGCCGCCGGAAAGGTCAGGTCGGGCGTCGTGGTGGCGACCACGATCAGGTCCACCTCCTCGGGCGTCCGGCCGGCGGCGGCCAGCGCCTGGCGCGCAGCCTCCACGGCGAGGTCCGACACCGCCTGGTCGGGCGCGGCGCGGCGGCGGACACGAATGCCCGTACGCTCGCGGATCCACTCGTCGCTGGTGTCGACCACCTTGGCGAGATCGTCGTTGGTCACCACCTCGTCGGGCAGATAGCCGCCGACGCCGGTGACGGCGCTGCGAAGGACAGAACTCAACTCACTCGCCTCCTTCGAGGGCGCTGGCGGACGGCTGCCCGGCGCCGAAGCCCAGCCTTGTCATGCTGCGGGCGATCTCCGCGGCGAAATCGTTCTTGGCCAGGTCGGCGGCCACAATGATGGCGGCGGCGAAATCAGCCGTTTCGGCGCCGCCGTGGCTTTTGACCACCACGCCGTTCAAGCCCAGCAGCGGCGCGGCCGCCGGCGGGTTGAGGCGTTCGCGAAACGATATCAAGGCCTTCCGCGCCATGAGCGCGCCGAGCCTGGAGGTGGTCGACGACGTCAGGGCCGCGCGCAGTTCGGCGGCGATGAACTTGGCCACGCCCTCGGCGGTCTTCAGCGCCACATTGCCGGTGAAGCCGTCGGTGACCACCACGTCGACCACGCCCTTGGTCAGGTCGTCGCCCTCGACGAAGCCGTGATAGTCGAGGTCGAAGCCGCCTTCGCGCAGCATGCGGTGGGCCTCGCGGACCTCCTCGTGGCCCTTGATGTCCTCCGACCCGACATTGAGCAGCCCGATCGTCGGCCGCTCGACGCCATGGGCCGCACGATGGAAGGCCTCGCCCAGAATGGCGAATTCGACCAGCCGTTCGGCGTCACAGTCGACGTTGGCGCCCACATCGAGGACGGTGGTGAAGCCCTTCACCGTCGGCCAACTGGCCGTCAGGCAGGGCCGCTCCAGGTCGGCGCTCATGCGCAGCAGGAGCTTGGAGACCGCCATCAGCGCGCCGGTGTTGCCGGCCGAGACGGCGGCCTGGGCTTCGCCGGTCTTCACCGCCTCGACGGCGTTCCACATGCTGGAGCCCTTGCCCCGGCGAAGCGCGGTGGCCGGCTTCTCTTCGCTGGCGATCACCTTGTCAGTGTGGCGGATCTCCACCTGGCCGGCGAGGCTCCGGGACTGCCCCGCAAGCGCGGCGGTGATCTGCGCCTCGTCTCCGTGCACGATGAATCGCGCGTCCGGCCCCAGCTTTCGCGCGGCCAGGGCGAGGGCCGGCACGGTGATCTGCAGTCCGTGATCGCCGCCCATGGCGTCGATGGAGAGGGTCAGGCTTTGGCTCACGACGTAGTTCTTGCCCCTACTGCGGCGCGCCCCCGGCGCGTCAGCCCTTCTCGTCCTTCAACCGCTTAAGCACGGCGAAGGGCGAGTCGTCATCCGATGGCTGAGCGTACTCGAAGGTTTCGCCCGGCTTCCGCGGGAACGGGTCGAGCTCGAGGGCCAGGTGCTCGACCACATAGGCCGCCACGTCGATGCGGTCGTCCTCCAGGACGTCGGGCGGATCGGGTGATTCGGGATCGAGCTCGATCTCGGCCTCGGGGTCGGGCGCATGGGGGCTGCCCGCCGGGACCAGCCGGACCTCGATATCGCCGGACACGTCCTGGTCGAAAACCTCCAGGGAGACGCCCGAGACCTGCTCGACGACCGCCTCGAACCGTCCGGACATCTCCGCGCCGTCCAGCCACGGCCGCAGCCGGACCTTCGCCCGCAGGGATTTCAGCTCCTTCAGGTCCAGGCGACGTGCGATCGCGGCGCGGACGGCGTCGTCCGCCTCCAGGTCGAGGTTCAGCGGCCCGCCGCTCAGGTCGACGAGGCGCACCTCATGGCTCCACCCCAGGTCGGCGGTCATGGCGCGGCCCAGGCGACGGTTCCGGCCGCCAGCTGATCGGGACTCTGGGCGCTCAGCGCCTCCCTCTGCCGCAGGACGTAGGCCACCATCGCCGGCGACGGCGGATCGGCGGCGTCGGCATAGACGGTGCGACCAATCACCGCCGTCAGCTCCGTCTCATCGGGAAGCCGGGCGAGCGCGCCCTCATAGGACTTCACGCGCCCGTAGAAGGCTTCGCCGAGCTTACGCATCTTCTTGCCCACGGAGAGATCCCCGACGCCCATCTCGCGCAGGGCGTCGTCCAGGGCTTTCACATAGGTGTCGAACAGGGACTGGGCGACCTCCGCGGCCACCGGCCCCTGCCCCTTCAGGCGCTCGAGCAGCAGCACGACGTGCAGGGAGTAGAGCTCGAACCGCCCCTCCACCGTGTCCGGCACGCCGAAGGCCTCGTAGAACTCCGGCCGACGGGCCTGGCGGACGACGTCGGCATAGAGCCTGCGGCCGGCTTCACGGGCGGGCCTTGGACGAAACAGGCGCTCCAGGATCATATCGGCCTCGATTTCGCCGCGCGCTGCGGCTAGGGCGGGCATTGAACTAAGGCCCCGCGGGCGATAGGTCAAAGTCTCCAAAGCTGAACAGGTCCGGTTCCCACATGTTTCGCAGCGTCGCCTTCGCCGCCCTGGCGGCCGGACTCCTCGCCACCAGCGCATGCGCGCCCATCACCACCTATTCCGGATTCCAGGCGATCGACGCCAGCCCGAAAGAGGTGAAGGTCGGCGAGGACACCAAGTCCACCGTGCGTGCGCGGCTCGGCTCGCCCTCGGTCGTCTCCACCTTCGAGGACGACGTCTGGTTCTATATCGCCCAGGTGAAGGAGAAGATCGCCTTCCGCAAACCCGTGGTGGTGAACCGCGAGGTGGTCTCGATCCGCTTCAACGAAGAGACCGAAGTGGTTGAGGCGGTGAATCAGTACGGTCTCGAGGACGGCAAGGTCATCGCCTACAACGACCGCGAGACCCCGACCCGCGGACGGGAGCTGACCATCCTCGAACAGCTCCTGGGCAATGTCGGCCGTGGCGGCATGCTGCCCCGCGACGACGAGACCGTCCCCGGCAGCCGTCCCGGCGACCGCCGCTAGGCCGCTCTTCACAAGCTCCACGAACGAAGACGCCCCGGAGGTCTCCCTCCGGGGCGTTTCGGTTTTCGGCCTCGACGGTTCGGGTCAGAACGCGCCGTGCGCCAGGACCGCCAGCAGCAGCAGGGCCACGATGTTGGTGATCTTGATCATCGGGTTCACCGCGGGGCCCGCGGTGTCCTTGTAGGGATCACCGACGGTGTCCCCGGTCACCGCGGCCTTGTGGGCCTCGGAGCCCTTGCCGCCGTAGTGGCCTTCCTCGATCAGCTTCTTGGCGTTGTCCCAGGCGCCGCCGCCCGAGGTCATCGAGATGGCGACGAAGAGGCCGGTGACGATGACGCCCATCAGCATTGCGCCGAGCGCGGAGAAGGCGTCCGCCTTGCCCGCAATGGCCATGATCACGAAGAAGAGGACGATCGGCGAGACCACGGGCAGCAGGCTCGGCACGATCATTTCCCGGATGGCGGCCTTGGTCAGGATGTCCACGGCCCGGCCGTATTCCGGCTTCACCTCGCCGGTCATGATGCCCGGGTTCTCCTTGAACTGCCGCCGCACCTCGACGACGACCGCCTCGGCCGCGCGGCCCACGGCGGTCATCGACATGCCGCCGAAGAGGAAGGGCAGCAGGCCGCCGAACAGCAGGCCGACCACGACGTACGGATTGGAGAGGTCGAAGGTGACCTCGCCCACCCCTTCGAAGAAGGAGCCAGGCGCGGCCGTGGCCGTGAAGTAGCGCAGGTCTTCGGTGTAGGCGGCGAAGAGGACGAGTGCGCCGAGCCCCGCCGAGCCGATGGCGTAGCCCTTGGTCACCGCCTTGGTGGTGTTGCCGACGGCGTCCAGCGCATCGGTGGAGACGCGGACCTCGGCCGGCAGGCCGGCCATCTCGGCGATGCCGCCAGCGTTGTCGGTGACGGGACCGAAGGCGTCGAGGGCGACGATGAAGCCCGCCAGGGACAGCATGGCGGTCGTGGCGATGGCGATGCCGAACAGGCCCGCCAGGCCATAGGTGACGATGATGCCGGCGACGATGACCAGCGCCGGCAGGGCGGTGGACTCCAGGCTGACAGCCAGGCCCTGGATGACGTTGGTGCCGTGGCCCGAGACGCTCGACTTGGCGACCGACTTCACGGGACGGAAGCCCGTGCCGGTGTAGTACTCGGTGATCACCACGATCGCCGCCGTGACCACGAGGCCGGCGACGCCGCAGTAGAAGAGCGACATGCCGTCGAAGGTGCGCTCACCGACCGTCACGGCGCCTGGAACGAGCGTGTCGGTCACCCACCAGATGGCGCCGATCGACAGCAGGCCCGTGACGATAAGGCCCTGATAGAGGGCCCCCATGATGTTCTGCGACTTGCCCAGGCGGACGAAGAAGGTGCCGATGATGGAGGTGATGATGCAGACGCCGCAGATGGCCAGCGGCAGCATCATCATGGCCTCCACCGCCGGGCTTCCCCGGAAGAAGATGGCCGCCAGCACCATGGTGGCGACGGTCGTCACCGCATAGGTCTCGAAGAGGTCGGCGGCCATGCCGGCGCAGTCGCCGACATTGTCGCCCACATTGTCGGCGATGGTGGCGGCGTTGCGCGGGTCATCCTCCGGGATGCCGGCCTCGACCTTGCCCACCATGTCGCCGCCGACGTCGGCGCCCTTGGTGAAGATGCCCCCGCCCAGGCGCGCGAAGATGGAGATCAGGGAGGCGCCGAAGCCAAGGGCGACCAGAGAATCGACCACCTCGCGGCTGGTCAGCTCGAAGCCCATCGGGCCCGTGAGCACGAAGAAGTAGACCGACACGCCCAGCAGGGCGAAGCCGGCGACCAGCATCCCGGTCACGGCGCCGGAGCGGAAGGCGAGCGACAGCCCCTTGGCCAGGCCCTGGGAGGCGGCCTCGGCCGTGCGCACGTTGGCCCGCACGGAGATCAGCATGCCCGCGAAGCCGGCCGCGCCGGACAGGATCGCCCCGATGGCGAAGCCGATGGCGGCCAGCGGTCCGATCAGGACGGCCACCACGATCAGGATCACCACCCCGACGATGGCGATGGTGGTGTACTGGCGGCGCAGATAGGCCTGGGCGCCTTCCTGGATCGCCGCGGCGATCTCCTGCATGCGCGCATTGCCGGGCGAGGCCCGCATCAACGACGCGGACTGGACGATGCCGTAAAGCACCGCCAGCAGGCCGGCGACAATCACCAGCGTAAGCTCGAGACTCATAATCTGGGCGCCCCTTGTTCAATGGCGCGAACCAAGCCTTGCCGCGCCCCCGTGGGACCAGCGTGACCGCCTGGCCGCAAACGTTTCCTCTGGTGGGACGCCGTCGATGCGACGCCCCTTCTTCTTCTGTAGCGGGCAGACTGTGCCAAGCTTACCGAGGCCGCGCAACGGGTTGTGCGGCCGGGGACTCCTCGCCCCGGGCAAGTCTCAGCTGGTGGGCGGCTTGGGGACGCCGGTGCGACGCTTGGGCGTCTGGCTCAGGACCGCCACCGACTGCACGTCTTTGCCGCCGATGCGGACGCCCTCCTTCAGCATCACGGCCTTAAGCCGCGCCTCGTCGATGACGAGGTAGTCGTCGGCCTTGGTGAACGGTTGCCGGTGAGCGGCCCGGACCAGGGCGTCACGGAAGAAGGGCTCCTGCTCACGCAGCTTCTGGACGTTGGCCATGGGCGACAGGTTCAGGCGCACGCCGACGAAGATGTAGTTGACGATCTGTCCCTTCACCACGACCGGCAGGGCTACCGGCGCGATGTCCACATGTGCGGAGGCGGCCTTGTCCTCGGCCTTCTTCGGAGCGCCTGCGGCTTGGGCCGGTCCGGCGGCCAGGAGCATGGCGAGGGCGGTGATGAGCAGTCTGCGGCGCATGGGGCCATCTTGGCCGAACAGGGTTTCCGGACCCTTACGCTCAGGGATGGCGCCAGCCCCCCTGTCCCGTCTCCACGGGGCGGCCCTCCACCTGGGCATGCACGCCGGCGCCGGCCTCCACGACGCCGATGACCGGCAGGCCCAGCCGGGCGGCCCGATCCGGCGCGGCCGTCAGGACCAGTTCGTAGTCGTCGCCGCCGGTCGCCAGCTGGACGAGCCCGCGGTCGCGGTCGGGCTGGGCGGCGAGCCAGCTCCGTCCGGCCTCCGACAGGGGCGTCCTCTCCAGATCGAGGCGAAGGGCCACGCCGCTCGCGGCGGCGATGTGCCCGGCGTCGGCGATCAGCCCGTCCGACACGTCCGCCGCGGCGCTCGCCGCCTCGCGCAGCGCCTCGACGAGGTCCAGCCGGGGGTCGGGCAGGCGGTAGGCGCGCTTCAGATCGCCGTGGGGATCGGCGACCTCGCCCAGCACGGCCTGCAGGCCGAGCCAGCCGTCGCCGATCGGCCCGCTCACCATCACCAGGTCGCCCGGCCGGGCGCCCGAGCGCAGAACGGCCCGGCCAGCCGGGGTCCAGCCGAGCAGGGTCAGGCTGAACACCCGCGGGCCGCGCGTCGACACCGTGTCGCCTCCCAGGAGGCGGAGGTCGAAGGCCTCTCCGTCGATCCTCAGGCCCTCGGCGAAGGCGGCCCGCTCGGCGGGCCCGGCGGCCTCCGGCCAGGCCGTGGCGAGGAAGTAGCCGTACGCCTCGGCGCCCATGGCTGCGAGATCGGACAGGTTCACCCGAAGCAGCTTTCGCGCCACGAGATCGGCGGCCTCGCCTTCGGGGAAGTGGACGCCCTCCACCATGGCGTCCTTGGTGACGACGAGGTCGAAGCCCGGGCGCTGGGGTATGACCGCCGCGTCGTCCAGCAGGTTCAGGGCCTCCGGCGCCCCGCGCGTCAGCGGCCGGTAGAGCCGCGCGATCTGGGCGAACTCGTCGAGTCGCTCCTGCGGCTTCTCAGCCCCGGACATCCTGCGCCACGCCGTCGAGCGCGCCGTTGACGAACCCCGGCTCCGGCCCCTCGAAGAAGGACTTGGCGAGCTCCACATACTCGTCGATGGCCACTTCGGTCGGCACGTCGGACCGTTCGGCCAGTTCGTAGACGCCGGCGCGAAGTATGGCCCGAACGGTGGCGTCCAGCCGCTCCAGACGCCAGCCCTGGGCCAGTCGCCGGACGATCATCCGGTCGATCTCGGCCTGGCGGGACACCACGCCGCGAAGCAGCTCTCCGAAGAAGACCTCGTCGGCGCCGCTGAGCTGGAAGCCTTCCACGTCCCGGTCGAAGCGATGGTCGGAGAATTCGCGGATGACCGCCTCCACGCCGACGCCGGAGACCTCCATCTGATAGAGGGCCTGAACCACGGCGAGGCGCGCCGTGGAGCGGGCCTGCCGGGTGGGTCGAGGCGGCTTCGGGGTCTCCGCGCTCATTCCCCTTCTCCCGCCAGCTGCGCCTTCAGAGCGATCATGGCGAGGCAGGCGCGCGCCGCGCCGCCGCCCTTGTCGCCCTCGCTCGCCCGGGCGCGGGCCCAGGCCTGCCCCTCGTCCTCGACGGTCAGGATGCCGTTGCCGATGCAGAGTTTCTGGCCGGTGGCCAGCTCCATCAGGCCGCGCGCCGACTCGTTCGAGACGATCTCGAAGTGATAGGTCTCGCCGCGGATCACGCAGCCGAGCGCGACATAGCCGTCATAGCTGACCCCGCCGTCATCGGCGGCGGCCTCGGCCATGGCGATGGCCGCGGGCACTTCCAGGGCGCCGGGGACGGTGACCACGTCATAGGCCACGTCGTGCGCGCCCAGCACGTCGGTGGCCGCGCCCAGCAGTTCATCGGCCAGATCGTTGTAGTAGCGCGCCTCGACCACGAGGACGCGAAGCTGTTCGTCTTGCATCACTTGTTCCAGGGGCCGCGGACGGCGGCCCGAACCGACAGCCTTTAGGCGGTTTCGCGCCAACGCGCGAGATAGCGCGCCAGCATGTCGATCTCCAGATTGACCCGCGAGCCCGGCTGCAGCCGTCCCAGGGTGGTCACATCCCAGGTGTGGGGAATGAGGTTGACGCCGAAGACGTCATCCTCGACCTCGTTCACCGTCAGGGAAACGCCCTCCACGGCGATGGAGCCCTTCTCGGCGATGTAGCGGTGCAGGGGACGCGGAACCCGGATCCGCACGCGGTGCGACCCACCTTCGGCCGCGACCGAGACCACCTCGCCCACCCCGTCCACATGGCCCGAGACGATGTGGCCGCCCAGCTCGTCGCCGACGCGGGCGGAGCGTTCGAGATTGACCGGATATCCCGGGGTCCAGTCGCCGAGCGTCGTGCGGCTGAGGGTTTCGCCCGACACCTCCACCGCAAACCAGCCCTCCCCTTTCTCGACCACGGTCAGGCAGCAGCCGGCGTGGGCGATGGAGGCGCCGATCTCGACGGTCGACAGGTCGAACCGGGTCTCGATCTCGAAACGCTTGTCGCGGTCGGTGTCGGCGACCGCGCGCACGCGGCCGACATCTGTGACGATTCCTGTGAACATCAGATCCTCTCGTAGCGCTCCCATAGGTCTTCGCCGAGTTCGCGGACCTCGCGGCGGCGCAGGCGCGGCGCGTCCGCCAGGGCCGTAACGGCCAGGGCGCCGATGGCCGGCCGCCCCTCCCCGCCGATCACCATCGGCGCCCGGAACCATTCCAGCCTGTCGACCAGGCCGCAGCGCAGGAAGCTCGCCGCCACCTGCCCGCCGCCCTCGACGAAGATGCGCGCGAGGCCCCGTTTGCGCAGCGCGGCGACCACCTGGGTGAGGTCCGGGCGGCCTTCGCCCAGGTCCGGAACCTCGACCACCTGCACGCCGGCGGCGGCCAGGTCCGGGCGGGCCGGTCCGGTGGAGACGACGATGGTTCGGACCTCCGCCGCCCCGCGCGCCAGCCGGCTGTCGAGCGGCAGGCGCTGACGGCTGTCCAGAATCACCCGCGCCGGCTGCGGCCCCTCATATCCGGGGAGCCTCACCGTCAGCTCCGGATCGTCCGCCAGCGCCGTCTCGGCGCCGATGAGAACGGCGTCGTGGGCGCCGCGCAGCCGGTGGACCTGATGGCGCGCCGCTTCGCCGGTGATCCAGCGGCTTTCGCCGCCGGCGGTCGCGATGCGGCCGTCGAGCGAGGTCGCCAGCTTCAGCGTGATCATCAGCGCCTCAGCGCTCGTCCTCGCCCGGGTCTCCGAAGCCCTCGCGGCCCAGGAAGTCGGCGAAGTCCTTGGTTTCGCGGAAATCGCGATAGACCGAGGCGTAACGGACATAGGCGACGTCATCCAGGGACTTCAGGCCCTTCATGACAAGCTCGCCGACCACCTCGGACGGGATGTCGGTCTCGCCCATGCTCTCCAGCTGACGGGTGATGCCATTGACCATGCGGTCGACCTGATCGGGATCGATCGGGCGCTTGCGGATGGCGATGTCGATGGAGCGCAGCAGCTTGTCGCGGTCGAAGGGCGTGCGCCGGCCCGACCGCTTGATCACGGTCAGCTCCCGCAGCTGGACCCGTTCGAAGGTGGTGAAGCGCCCGCCGCAGACCGGGCAGAGGCGACGACGGCGGATAGCCGCGCCGTCTTCCGACGGGCGGCTGTCCTTCACCTGGGTTTCGGTGTGGCCACAGAACGGGCAACGCATCCGGTCAGCCCCTCCCTGGCCGCACCACTATCGGGGCCTAGTTGTAGATCGGGAAGCGGCGGGTCAAGGCCAGGACCTCGTCGCGGACCTTGGCCTCCACCGCCGAAGAGTCGCCGCCCTTGGCCAGGGCGTCGACCACCTCGGCGATCATCTGGCCGATGCGGCGGAACTCGCCGGGGCCGAAGCCCCGCGTCGTGCCGGCCGGCGAGCCCAGGCGCAGGCCCGAGGTCTGGGTGAAGGGCAGCGGGTCGAAGGGGATGCCGTTCTTGTTGGTCGTGATGTGGGCCCGCTCCAGCGCGACTTCGGCGTCGGCGCCGGTCACGCCCTTGGGCGTCAGGTCCACCAGCATCAGATGGCTGTCGGTGCCGCCGGAGACGATGCGCAGGCCGCCGGCCGCCAGGGCCTCGGCCATTGCGCGGGCGTTCTCCACGACCTGGCGCGCATAGAGCTTGAATTCCGGCTTCAGCGCCTCGCCGAAAGCCACGGCCTTGGCCGCGACCACATGCATCAGCGGGCCGCCCTGCAGGCCCGGGAAGACGGCGGAGTCGATCTTCTTGGCCAGCTTCTTGTCGTTGGTGAGGATCAGCCCGCCGCGCGGCCCCCGCAGGGTCTTGTGCGTCGTGGACGTCACCACATGGGCGTGCGGCACGGGATTGGGATAGGCGCCGCCGGCGATCAGGCCGGCATAGTGGGCCATGTCCACCATGAGGATGGCGCCGACGCTGTCGGCGATCTCGCGGAACCGCTTGAAGTCGATCTCGCGGCTGTAGGCCGAGCCCCCGGCGATGATGACCTTCGGCTTCTCGCGCTCGGCGATCTCGGCGGCTTCGTCATAGTCGATCAGCTGATCCTGCTGACGGACGGTGTAGGCCACGGGACGGAACCACTTGCCGGACTGGTTGACGTCCTTGCCGTGGGTCAGGTGCCCGCCGGCGGCCAGATCCATGCCCATGAACACGTCGCCCGGCTTCATGGTCGCCATGAAGACCGCCTGATTGGCCTGGCTGCCCGAGTGCGGCTGGACATTGGCGAACTCGGCGCCGAACAGCCGCTTGGCCCGATCGATGGCCAGCTCCTCGGCCACGTCGACCTCTTCGCAGCCGCCGTAGTAGCGCTTTCCGGGATAGCCTTCGGCGTACTTGTTGGTCAGCACCGAGCCTTGCGCCTCGAGCACGGCCCGCGAGACGATGTTCTCCGAGGCGATCAGCTCGATCTGGTCCTGCTGGCGCTTCAGTTCGCGGTCCAGGACCTTGGCGAGATCGGGATCCGTCTCGGCGACGCCGCGGGCGAAGAAGGTGTCGGCGGCGGAAAGGGTGTCGGCTTGAGCGCTCAAGGGCGGACCTCTCGGCAGAGTCAGGGGGCGGAGGCGCCTTTTACTCCCAATGCTCCCGACGATCCAACTGCCGACGACGCCGCGGCGGAACAAAGCTGTTTCAGACGCGTTCCCGGCCGAATGACCCGTCCGGCCAGCTTCGGCGGTCGGCGGCGCATGCGTCGTGGAGGGGAGTGCGAAATGAGTATCGAAGGCGAACCCGATGAACGGTCGGGCGAGAATCTTGCGCGTTTGAGCGCGGACATCGTGGCGGCCTATGTGAGCCGCAACGCCGTCTCGACCGATGCGGTCCCGGACCTGATCCGGTCCGTCTTCAGCGCGATGACCGGACTGAACCGTCCCCAGCAGCCCGTCCCCGAGGAACGTCCCAAGCCGGCCGTACCCATCAGCCGTTCGGTGCAGGACGACTACATCGTCTGTCTGGAGGACGGGAAACGCCTGAAGATGCTGAAGCGCTACCTGCGCTCGCGCTACGACATGAGCCCCGACGAGTACCGCCGGCGCTGGGGCCTGCCGCCCGACTATCCGATGGTGGCGCCGGCCTATGCGGCGCGGCGCTCGGACTTCGCCAAGCAGATCGGGCTGGGCCGGGGGGTGCGGCGGCGCAAGTAGCGCCGCCTCGAACGGGGCCGGTCAGGCGGCGTAGCCGCCCACCCGCTTGACGTTGCAGTGGACCCAGAGCTGTTCGAGCGCCCGGGCGAGGTGGTCCATCATCTCGTCCGTGTGGGCGGGCGACGGCGTGAAGCGCAGCCGCTCGGTGCCCCGCGGCACGGTGGGATAGTTGATCGGCTGGACGTAGACGCCGTAGTCGCTGAGCAGGATGTCCGAGATCATCTTGCAGTGGACCGGATCTCCGACCAGCACGGGCACGATGTGGCTCACCGAGGGCATGACCGGCAGGCCGGCCTTGACCAGGCGGTCCTTGAGGGCCTGGGCGCGCGCCTGATGGGCCTCACGCACCTCGTTGTGTTCCTTCAGGTAGCGGATCGAGGCCACCGCGCCGGCGGCCAGGGCCGGCGGGATCGAGGTGGTGAAGATGAAGCCGTCGGCATAGGAGCGGATCGCATCGACGATGACGGCGTCGGCGGCGATATAGCCGCCCATCACGCCGAACGCCTTGCCCAGGGTGCCTTCGACGATGTCGATCCGATCCATCACCCCGTCGCGCTCGGCGACGCCGGCGCCGCGGGGACCGTACATGCCGACCGCGTGGACCTCGTCGAGATAGGTCATGGCGCCGTACTTCTTGGCCAGCGCCACCGTGCCCTTCATGTCGGCGATGTCGCCGTCCATGGAATAGACGCTTTCGAAGGCGATCAGCTTGGGCGCGTCGGCCGGCGCCGCGGCCAGCAACTCCTCGAGATGCTCAAGATCGTTGTGGCGGAAGACCCGGCGCTGCTCGCGCGCTCCGGCGCGGATGCCGGAGATCATCGAATTGTGGTTGAGCTCGTCGGAGAAGATGATCAGGCCCGGCAGGATCTTATAGAGCGTCGACAGCGACGCCTCGTTCGAGACATAGCCGGAAGTGAAGAGCAGCGCGGCTTCCTTGCCGTGCAGATCGGCGAGTTCGTGCTCGAGTTCGACGTGATAGGTGGTCGTGCCGGAGATGTTGCGCGTCCCGCCCGAGCCGGCGCCGGCCTCGTCGAGAGCCTTGTGCATGGCGTCGAGAACGACCGGGTTCTGCCCCTGGCCGAGATAGTCGTTGGAGCACCAGACCGTGATGTCCTGACGCGAGCCGTCCGGCCGCGTCCAGGTCGCCCGGGGAAAGTCCCCGCGATGGCGCTTCAGGTCGGCGAAGACCCGGTAGCGTCCCTCGGCATGAACCCGCTCGAGCGCGGACTGGAAAACGGTCCTGTAATCCATCGATACGAACGCCGGCCGCAGGTTCGACGATCTCCCGCCGCAGCCGGTCCCTCCTAGATTCCGCCCGGCTTTTCGCACCGGGTTCGGAGCATGTCTACACGGCGCCATGTCGCGCCGGCTTGATGTGCGTCAACGGCCACACGTTCTTCGCGAACGTCAGCCCAGTTCCTCGAGCCGACCCCGCAAGAGCTGAATTAGGGCCGAAAAGTCCTTTTCGCCATAGCCAAGGCGGTCGAACAGGGCATAGAGCGCCTCGGCCTGGGCGGCGAGCGGCGTGCTGGCGCCGGCGGCGGCGGCGGCGGTCTGGGCGAGTTTCAGGTCCTTCAGCATCATGGCCGTGGCGAAGCCGCCCTCGTAGCCGCGGTTCGAAGGCGCGGCCGCGACGGGCCCCGGCCAGGGACAATAGCTGGTCAGGGACCAGCACTGGCCCGAGGCGTTCGACGCGATCTCGAAGAAGCGCTCCGGCTCGAGGCCCAGCCGTTCCGCCAGGGCCAGGGCCTCGCAGACGCCGATCATCGACACGCCGAGCAGCAGGTTGTTGCAGATCTTCGCCGCCTGCCCGGCCCCCGCCTCGCCCGCCCGGAAGACGGCCTTGGCCATCGGCTGCAGCACGGCCTCGATCTCGGGGAATTCAGGCTCCGGACATCCGACCATGAAGGCCAGGCTCCCCGCCTTCGCCGCAGCGACTCCGCCGGACACCGGCGCGTCGGCGGCGCGGAATCCGGCCTGGCGCGCCTTTTCCGCCACGGCGCGGGCGCTCTCCACATCGATCGTCGAACAGTCGATCAGCAGGGCGCCGGCCTTCGCATTCGGCAGCACCGCCTCCTCATAGACGGCCCGGACGTGCTGACCGGCGGGCAGCATGGTGATGACGACATCGGCCCGGCCCGCCGCCTCGGCCGCCGAACGCGACCTCAGGCAGCCGGCGTCGCAGGCCCGGTCGAGAGCCGTGGCGTCGAGGTCGAAAGCGAAGACCTCGCGCCCCGCCCCGGCCAGGACCGCGGCCATGCCGCCCCCCATATTGCCGAGGCCGACAAAGGCGATGCTCGACATAGGCTTACTCGGGCTTGCGGAACTTAAACACGAACTGGTCGGTCTTGCCGCGGATCGCCGGATCGAACACGCCGACCGTGCGGGTGTCTTCCGGATTCCGCAGGGCGTCGCTTTCGGCCACGAACTCGAAGCCGGCGGCCTCGATTTCGGCGCGGGCCTTGGCGGGGTCGATGCGGTGCAGGCTGTCGGCGGCCTCCAGCGGCGCGCCGGCCGCGGCCGCATGGTCGATGACCAGCAGGGTCCCGCCCGGCTTCAGGGTCTCGAACAGGTTCCGGTTCACCGCCGCCACGTCGAGGTTGAGCCGGGCGAGGTGGAAGTCGTGATAGTTCTGCGCCGTCCAGATCACATCCACCGGCTCAGCCACCGCCAGCGCGCCGACGCGGGCGGGAATGACGGTGACATTGTCGTACTGCTCGGCCACCGCGACGATCGGCGGCGGCTTGGCCGGATCGGCGGCCGGCGGCTGGGCGGCGTAGACCTTGCCCTGCGGCCCCACCGCCCGGGCGAGGATGCGGGTGAAGTAGCCGCCGCCCGGCAGCATCTCCAGCACCACGTCGCCCGGCTCGACGTGGGCGAAGGCGAGCATCTCGGCGGGCTTGCGGTCGGCGTCGCGCGCCTTGTCGGCCTCCGGTCGGGCGGCGTCGTTCACCGCCGCGTCGACGGCGGGCGGCATCTGCGCCCAGGCGGGCGACGCGGCTGCGATCATCGCGGCCAGGCCGGCCGCGGCGAGGAACTTGTGGACCATGACGTCCTCCCTGATGGGCGGTCGTGCGCCGCCCTCCCCTCAGGGTAGCGGTCGCCAGGCCTGGGCGGAAGGCAGGGGCGCGAAGATCTCGTCGAGCATGGCCTCGCTCACCGCCTGGAGCGTCGGCGGGTCCCAGCGCGGCGCGTTGTCCTTGTCGACGATCACGGCCCGCACCCCCTCCTGGAAGTCGTGACGGGCCACGACGCGCGCGCCGATGCGGTACTCCAGTTCCATGTTCTCCGCGAAGCTCGCGGCCTCTGCGCCAAGCGCGAGCTGCCGGAAGGCGACCTTCAGCGTCTGGGGCGACTTGGACTTGAGCACGCCGAGCTGCTCCTGCGCCCAGGCCCCGCCGTCGCGCTCCAGGGCTTCGAAGATGGCCTCGACGCTCTCCTTGTCGAACAGGCGGTCCATCTCGTCGCGATGGGCGGCCAGGGGCGGCCGTCCGGGATCGGCCTCGAATGTTGTGAGGTGGGTCTCGACGGCCGCCGGGTCGGCGATCACCGCCGCCTTCAGCGCATCGAGCTGCGAGGACTCCACATAGTCGGTCGCGATTCCGAGCATCTCGCAGTCGGCGGCCTTGATGCGCGCGCCGGTCAGGGCGAGCCACAGCCCCGACCGGCCGGGCAGGCGCGGCAGGTGCCAGCCGCCGCCGACGTCCGGGAAGAGGCCGATGCCGGTCTCGGGCATGGCGAAGGTCGTGCGCTCCGTCGCCACGCGATAGAGGGCCGGGAGCGACAGGCCGACGCCTCCGCCCATCGTCACCCCGTCCATGAACGCCATCACAGGCTTCGGGTACTCGAAGAGCAGGTGGTTCAGCCGGTACTCGGTGAAGAAGAACTCGCGCGCCGCGAAACCATCGCCGGCCCCGCTCTCCGCCAGCATGCGGATGTCGCCGCCGGCGCAGAAACCCCGTTCGCCGGCGTGGTCGAGCATGACGAGGGCGACATCGGGATCCTCGCGCCAGGCCAGCAGGGCGTCGGTCATGGCCCGGCACATGTCGGTGGTCAGGGCGTGGAGCGCCTTGGGCCGGTTCAGCGTGACGCGGCCGACCGCGCCCTCCTTCCGGGCGAGGATGTCCTGCGTCTGCGTCATTTGAAGAGCTCCCGGGCGATGATGACGCGCATGATCTCGTTCGTCCCTTCCAGGATCTGGTGGACGCGCAGGTCGCGCACGATCCGCTCCAACGGATAGTCGGCGAGATAGCCATAGCCCCCGTGGAGCTGCAGCGCCTCGTTGGCGATGTGGAAGCCGGCGTCGGTCGCGAAGCGCTTGGCCATGGCGCAGAGCCGGGTGGCGTCCGGGCGACCGGCGTCGAGCGCGGCGGCGGCTCGCCGGACCATCAGGCGGGCCGCCTCGAGGTCCGTCGCCATGTCGGCCAGCTTGAACTGCAGGGCCTGGAAGTCCCGCAGCGGCCGCCCGAACTGGTGGCGCGTCTCCAGATAGCTCCGGGCGGTGTCGAGGGCGAGCGCGGCGCCGCCCAACGAGCAGGAGGCGATGTTCAGCCGGCCGCCGTCCAGCCCCATCATGGCGAAGCGGAAGCCCTCCCCCTCCTCGCCGATGCGATTCGCCGCGGGCACGCGCACGGCGTCGAGGTTCACCTGGGCCGTGGGCTGGGCGTTCCAGCCCATCTTGCGCTCCTGGGCGCCGAAGGAGAGCCCCGGCCAGCCCTTCTCCACCACAAAGGCGGACACGCCCTTGGCGCCGGCCTCGCCGGTGCGCGCCATGACCACATAGATGTCGGACACCCCGCCCCCGGAGATGAAGGCTTTCGATCCGCTCAGCACGTAATGGTCGCCATCCCGGATCGCCGTCGTCCGCAGCGCCGCGGCGTCCGAACCCGAGCCCGGCTCGGTGAGGCAGTACGAGGCGATCAGCTCCATCCGCGTCAGCCGCGGCAGATAGGCCCGCCGGAGTTCGGGGGCGCCGAACCGGTCGATCATCCACGAGGCCATGTTGTGGATGGTGAGATAGGCCGTGCTGGCCACGTCTCCGTAGGACAGCGCTTCGAAGATCAAGGATGCGTCCAGGCGCGAAAGCCCAGCGCCGCCAACGTCTTCGGAAAGATAGATGGCGGCGAATCCGAGCTCGGCCGCCTTTCTGAGGGTGTCGACCGGGAAGTGGCGCTCGGCGTCCCAGCGCGCCGAGTTCGGCGCCAGTTCCGCCGCGGCGAACGCCTCGGCGGCGGCCTGGAGCACCCTCTGGTCTTCAGACAGCTCGAAATTCATCGGCTAAAGCCTCCCTGGGCTTGAGGAACTCGCTCGGGCGGCGCACCCTGTCAATGACAGGGGGAGTGCAGCATGACCGTCGAAGGATCCGCCGCCCGCGCGCGCGAGACATCGCGCAACCTGGCCCTTCTGAACTATGCGCTGCTCTTCGCGGCGTTCTTCTTCGCCGGCGTGCCAGCCCTGGTCGCCGCCGTCATCGCCTATACCCAGCGCGATTCGGCGCCCGAGCCCGACCGCAGCCATTTCACCTTTCAGATCCGCGCCTTCTGGGTCGCTTTCGTCCTGGCCCTCATCGCCGGGTTCGCCGGTCTGGCGGCGGTGATCCACATCCTCGTCTCCCTCTACGACCTCGCCAGCACGCTGGGCTGGGATGGGT
Source organism: Phenylobacterium sp. (assembly GCF_013911965.1). Lineage (GTDB taxonomy): Bacteria > Pseudomonadota > Alphaproteobacteria > Caulobacterales > Caulobacteraceae > Phenylobacterium. The sequence goes on from NZ_JACESE010000003.1 coordinate 92,520, forward strand.
TCGACGGCATGGAGGTGGTGATCGGACAGGTGGCCATAGACGCGACGCTCCTGGCCCTGGTGGTGAGCGCCATACTGCTGACCTTCCTTTCGGGCCTGTGGCTCATCGCCGCCTCGATCCTCGGGGCGATCAAGCTTGCCTCGGATCAGGGGATCGGTAAGAGCCGGGAGCCATGAGCCTCCCTCCTCTCGCCGCCTACCCCGCCCTGCGCCTGCGCCGCCTGCGCCAGGCGCCCTGGATCCGCAACCTCGTCCGCGAAACCGTCCTTACGCCGTCGGACCTGATCTGGTCCATGGTCGTCCATGAGGGCGAGGGCGAGGTCCAGGTGCCGTCCATGCCGGGCGTGGCCCGACTGTCGGTTTCCGGCGCCGCCCAGGCGGCGGTGGAAGCCCGTCGCCTGGGCATTCCGGCGATCGCCATCTTCCCCAATATCGACGGCGCGAAGAAGGACGCCCAGGGCTCCCTGGCGGCCGATCCGGACGGCCTGATCTGCCGGGCGGTCAAGGCGATGAAGGACGCCGCGCCCGAGGTCGGGATCATGTGCGACGTCGCGCTCGACCCCTTCACCGATCACGGCCACGACGGCGTCATCGAGGGCGGAAAGATCCTCAACGACGCCACCATCGAGCGACTGGTGGAGCAGGCCCTGGCGCAGGCGAAGGCCGGCTGCGACATCCTCGCGCCCTCGGACATGATGGACGGACGCGTCGGCGTCCTGCGTCGGGCGCTGGAGGCCGAGGGCCTGCAGGACGCGATGATCATGTCCTATGCGGCCAAATACGCTTCGGCCTTCTACGGTCCGTATCGGGACGCGATCGGCTCGGGGAAGCTCGGCTCGGGCCCGGTCGACAATCCCGCCGACAAGAAGACCTACCAGATGGACCCGGCCAACACGGACGAGGCCCTGCGCGAGGTGGCGCTGGACATCGCCGAGGGCGCCGACATGGTGATGGTCAAGCCGGGCCTGCCCTATCTCGACATCGTCCAGCGGGTCGCCGAGACCTTCGCCCTGCCGACCTTCGCCTTCCAGGTGTCGGGCGAGTACGCGATGATCAAGGCCGCGACGGCGAACGGCTGGCTCGACGAGGAGCGCGCCGTGCTGGAAAGCCTGGGCGCCTTCAAGCGCGCCGGGGCCGCCGGGATCATCACCTATTTCGCGCCTCAGGCCGCCCGTCTGCTCGGCGCGTGAGCGGACCGGCCATCGAAATCGTCGCCGCCGTCCTGCGCGACGGCGCGGGCCGTGTCCTGACCGTGCGCAAGGCGGGCGCGGCGCGCTTCATGCTGCCCGGCGGCAAGCGCGAGCCGGGCGAGGCGGATCTGATCACGCTCGCCCGAGAACTGCAGGAAGAGCTCGGCCTCGTCCTGGATCCGGCGTCGGCGCGCCCCCTCGGCCGGTTTGAAGCCCCCGCCGCCAACGAGCCCGGTCGCCGGGTCCTGGGCGTCATCTTCCAGGCGCAAGCCGCGGGCGAGCCCCAGATCGCCGCCGAGATCGCCGAGATGCTCTGGCTGCCGCCGCAGCCGCCCTACGCCGTGCCGCTGGCGCCGCTGCTGGAATTCGAAATCCTGCCCAGGCTGCGCGCCTGATGTCGGCCGCGCCCCTGCTCAGGCGGTGAGGTAGTAGGCGCTGGGCTGATCCCAGCCGGGCAGCTGGCGCACGTCCACCAGCCGAAGGCCGAGCTTTTCGAGCAACCGGCGCGAGGCCAGGTTGTCCGGATTGACGATCGCCGCCACGGGATCGATCCCCAGGCGGCCGCGCGCCAGCTCCAGGACGGCGGCCGCGGCCTCCCGGGCGTACCCCTTGCCCCAGGCGCTCTCCAGGAAGGCGTAGCCCACGTCCACGTGCGGGATGACGTCGCGTTTGACCAGGCCGGCCAGGCCGATCGGTGCCTCGCCGGTCCGGGGCGTCACGATCCACATGCCGAAGCCCTGCAGGCGATAGCTCTCGACCATGCGCTCTTCGATGTAGCTGCGCGCCTGATCGAGGGTTCGCACGCCACGGTCGCCAATGCCCGTCAGGAAGCCGGGGGCGTTCAGCAGCTCAAGAATGAAGGCCGCGTCGTCCGGGCCGGCCTCCCGCAGCGCGAGGCGTTCGGTCTGAAGGATCACTCCGCGCGGCCCTCCAGGCGCTTCACCAGGCTCGACGTGTCCCATCGTCCGCCGCCCATGGCCTGGAGCTCGGCGTAGAAGCCGTCCACGAGACGCGTCACATCCAGCCGCGCCCCATTCGCCGCGGCTTCGTCGAGGACGAGGCCGAGGTCCTTGCGCATCCAGTCCACGGCGAAGCCGAAGTCGAAGCGGTCTTCGGCCATGGTCTTCCAGCGGTTGTCCATCTGCCAGGACTGGGCCGCGCCCTTGGAGATCGCCTCGTAGACCTCCGCCGGATCAAGGCCGGCGCGGCGGGCGAAGTGGAGACCTTCGGAGAGCCCCTGGACGAGACCGGCGATGCAGATCTGGTTGACCATCTTGGTCAGCTGCCCGGCGCCCGGAGGCCCCATCAGGCGAACCGCCTTGGCGAAGTGGTCGATCACCGGCCGGGCGCGCTCGAAGGCGTCCTTGTCCCCGCCGCACATGACCGTCAGCTGTCCGGCCTCGGCGCCCGCCTGTCCGCCGGAGACCGGGGCGTCGATGAAGGCCCGCCCCTCCGCGGCGCAGAGCGCGGCCATCTCCCGGGCGAGCCGGGCCGAGGTGGTCGTGTGGTCGACGATGAGGCCATCAACCGCCAGCGCGGGCAAAGCCTCGGCCGCCACCGCGCGGACGTCGTCGTCATTGCCGACGCAGAGGAAGAGGATCTCGGCGTCCTGCGCGGCCATGCGCGCCGACTCGCAGGCCCGCCCCTTGTGCGTCGCCGCCCAGCGGCAGGCCTTTTCGGGACTACGGTTAAAGACGCTTACCTCGTGGCCGGCCGCAGCGAGGTGCCCCGCCATCGGAAAGCCCATCACCCCAAGACCCGCAAACGCCAGCTTCATCGGCAGCTCCTCACGCCAAAACGCAACGCCATCTTAACGAGGGCCTGCGCAACCTCCCGCCCAATAGCGTTAATGCGGGGTCGCGTCATGGCGGTGGGCGAAGCGCCGATCGTTATCAAGAAGGTCAAGAAGGGCGGCGGCCACGGCCACCACGGCGGCGCCTGGAAGGTCGCCTATGCCGACTTCGTGACCGCGATGATGGCCTTCTTCCTGCTGATGTGGCTGATCAACACGACCAGCCCGGAGCAGAAGCGCGGCATCGCCGACTATTTCGCCCCCGCCAGCGTCTCGTCCACCACGTCCGGCGCCGGAGGCATTCTGGGCGGCACGGCCCTCGGCTCGGACGGCGCCAAGTCGTCGGGCTCCATGTCGATCATGGAGCAGATGTCCCCCGAATCGCCGAACCCCGAAGAAGAGGGTGAGACGCAGGACACCGCTTCGAAGAGCCAGTTGCAGGACACCGCCACGGAGGCCCTGCGCGAGGCGCTCCAGAAGCGCGAGCAGGCGGCGTTCGAATCCGCCGCACAGTCCCTGCGCCAGGCGCTGCAGGACATGCCCGAGCTTGCGGAGCTGTCGAAGAACATCATCATCGATCAGACCCCCGAGGGCCTTCGCATCCAGCTCGTGGACCAGGAGGGCCGCTCCATGTTCGCCGAGGGGGCGTCGCAGCCGAACGACCGCGCCCGCCTCCTGCTGCGGGCGGTCGCCAAGGTCATCAACCAGCTGCCCAACCGCATCAGCATCTACGGCCATACGAGCGTCAACATGAACGGCGCCCGCGCCGAGGGCGACTGGCCTCTGTCGGCTGCGCGGGCGGATTCGGCGCGCAAGGTCCTGCAGGGCGCCGGCGTCGACGCCGACCGCGTCTATCAGGTTTCGGGCAAGGCCAATTCCGAGCCGCTCTATCCGGACGACCCGACCCTGCCCGGCAACCGGCGGATCGCCATCGTGCTCCTGCGCGAGGCGCCGGTGCTGCCGCCCGACATCACGCCCTGACCTCTGACGCCAATGCGCCCGAGCTGACGATCACCGAAATGTGTCAGCTTGCCTGAGCGCCATGCATGCGCCCTAATCGTTGCGACAGACGGGGTTAGAGGGCGAACGCAAGGTCCGTGACGCAGCATTTCCCGACGCGACAGTTAAGGTTCTTCCTGACCGCGCCGTCGCCTTGCCCGTACCTGCCCGGGCGGTTCGAACGGAAAGTCTTCGCCCACCTGCCCCTGGCGGACGGGCCCAGCGTCAACGACTCCCTCACCCAGATCGGTTTCCGCCGCTCGCAGAACATCGCCTATCGGCCGGCCTGCGAGTCCTGCATGGCCTGCGTCTCGGCCCGTCTGCCGGTCGCCGACTATGTCTTCTCGCGCTCGGAGCGCCGGATCCTCGCCCGCAACGAGGATATCGTCCGCTCCGTGGTCGAGGCCGAGGCGACGATGGAGCAGTTCGACCTGCTCCGCCGCTATCTGACGACGCGCCACGCCGATGGCGGGATGGCCGAGATGACCTGGCCCGACTATGTCGCCATGGTCGAGGACACGGCCGTCCGCACGCATCTGGTGGAGTACCGGCGGGCCTCGGCCGACGGCGGACCGGGCGACCTGATCGCCTGCGCCCTGATCGATCTGATGGGCGATGGCCTGTCCATGGTCTACAGCTTCTACGATCCGGCCTGGCCGAAACGGAGCCTGGGATCCTTCATGATCCTGGACCATGTGGTGCAGGCCGGGCTCATCGGCCTGCCCTTCGTCTATCTCGGCTACTGGGTCCGCGGCAGCGACAAGATGGACTACAAGGCCCGCTTCTCGCCGCTGGAACTGCTGCGGCCGGAGGGATGGAGCCGCGTGAACAGCCGCGAAGCGCTGCACGCGCCCCGCGACTGAGGCCGCCGTCAGCCGCGGGAGTCCTCCAGGGTGAAGCCGAGCTTCAGATGGACCTGGAAGTGCCGCACCTGACCATCGGCGATCTCGCCGCGGGTCTCCATCACCTCGAACCAGCGCAGTTCGCGCATCGACTTGCCTGCCTCGGTGACGGCGTTGCGGACAGCGTCCTCGATGCTCGTCTCGGACGAGCCGACGACCTCGACGACACGGTAGACATGGTCGGACATGGCGATCTCCTCTGATCCGCGCCCGAAGCGGCGCTGGACCTAAGCGCCGCGGACGGCCTGCGCGTTCCGGAGGGCCGGGCCGCCTGCTCCCCAGGGGCGACGCGATCATCCCCAGGCGGAACATGGGCCCGCGTCGACCGTTCCGGACCCGGCTGATAGGCTCCGAGTCATGTTCCACCGCCGATCTCGTCCATGGCCCGTCAACTGCGTCTGAGGCTCCAGAGAGCCCCCAGTTACGAACGGTCGGAGTTCGCCGTCGGCCCCTCCAACGCCTCGGCCGTGGAGACGGTCGACCGCTGGCCGGCCTGGCCCGGCGGGGCCCTGGCGCTCATCGGACCGGCGGGCGTGGGCAAGACCCACCTGGCCCAGGCCTGGCGGGCGCGCGCCGAGGCGGTCGAACTCCCCCCGCGGTCGACTGATGTCGGCCCCGCCGGCCCCGTGCTGATCGAGGATCTGGACCGCGGCTTCGACGCGGAGCTCCTGTTCCACCGCATCAACATGGCCGCCCGCGAAGGCGGCGGGCTTCTGGTCACCGCCCGGACGCCGCCCTCGGCCTGGACGACGGACCTGCCCGACCTCCGGTCACGCCTGAACGCCCTCACCGTGGCCGAGATCGAGCCGCCCGACGACCGGGTATTGGAGGTGCTGCTGCGCCGGCTGTTCGCCCAGCGCAACATCGCGCCGCAGGAGGACGTCGTGCCCTACCTGCTCCGCCGGATCGAGCGGTCGGCCGCCGCCGCGCAGGACGTGGTGCGCCGGCTCGACGCCGCGTCCGGCGAGGATCACAGGCCGGTGTCGCGCGTTCTGGCGCGCCATATTCTTGAAAACGACACCGAGAATCTTGACCTTTTCGACTGATCCTTCGTCTCTGAACGAGACCGCCGAGCCAGCGAGGCCGAGATGACCTATGCCGCCCCCAACCCCGCCGCCGGAGAGGCCCGTCCTGCTGCGGTCCGGTCGTGGGACGAGGCCCTGGCCGCTTCGCCGGACCGTTTCTTCAATCGCGAGATCTCCTGGCTCGCCTTCAACGAGCGGGTGCTTTCGGAGAGCAAGAACCCGCGCCACCCGCTGCTCGAGCGGCTGAGGTTCCTGTCGATCTCCGCCAACAACCTCGACGAATTCTACATGGTCCGCGTGGCCGGCCTGAAGGCGCAGGTGCGCGAACGCGTGCGCACCATCAGCCAGGACGGCCTGACCGCCTTCGAACAGCTGGAGAAGGTCAACGCCGAAGCGGCCATGCTGATGATCGACCAGCAGAACCGCTGGCGCGAGCTGCGCCGCGAGCTGGCGGCCGAGGGCCTGAGGCTGGTCGAGGCCGACGAGGTCACGCCCGCTGAGCGCGCCAGCCTCGAGCAGACCTTCCTCAGCCAGGTTTTCCCGATCCTGACGCCGCTCGCCATCGACCCGGCGCACCCCTTCCCCTTCATTCCGAACCTCGCCTTCTCGCTGGCCCTGACTCTGCGGCGCGGGTCCGACGGCCGGAAGTTCAACGCCATGGTGCCGATCCCGGCGCAGGCGGCTCGCTTCTGGCAGCTGGAGACGGGCCGCGGGGGACGGCGGTCGGCCAAGCCTCAGCGCCGCTTCGTCTCGCTCGAAGGCATGGTGGCGCTCTTCGTCGACCACCTCTTCCCCGGCTGCGACGTGGAGGCGAGCGGGGTGTTCCGCCTCATCCGCGACTCCGACGTGGAGATCGAGGAAGAGGCCGAGGATCTGGTCCGCGAGTTCGAGGCGCGCCTGAAGCAGCGGCGTCTGGGCTCGGTCGTGCGGGTGGAAATCGAAGCCGCCATGCCCGAGGATCTGCGCGGCTTCATCTGTGAGAATCTCAGCGCGCAACCGGAGGACGTCATTCAGATCGACGGCCTGCTGGGGCTCGACGAGCTGTCGCAGCTCATCCCGCCGGATCGCCCGGACCTGAAGTTCAAGCCGTTCGCGGCCCGCTTTCCGGAGCGCATCCTCGACCATGGCGGCGACTGCTTCTCGGCCATCCGGGAGAAGGACATCCTCGTCCACCATCCATTCGAGAGCTTCGACGTGGTGGTTCAGTTCGTGCGCCAGGCGGCGCGCGATCCCAATGTGCTGGCGATCAAGCAGACCCTCTACCGGACCTCGTCCGACAGCCCCATCGTGGCCGCGCTGATCGAGGCGGCCGACAACGGCAAGAACGTCACCGCCGTCATTGAGATCAAGGCCCGCTTCGACGAGGAGGCCAATCTGAAATGGGCGCGCGACCTGGAGCGCGCCGGGGTGCACGTCGTCTTCGGCTTCGTGGAGTACAAGACCCACGCCAAGCTGTCGGTCGTGGTGCGGCGCGAGGGCGACCAGGTGCGCACCTACTGCCACTACGGCACGGGCAACTACCACCCGATCACGGCGCGCATCTATACGGACCTGTCGTTGTTCACCAGCGATCCGGCCCTGGCGAGGGATTCCGCCCGGGTGTTCAACTTCATCACCGGCTACGCCGAGCCTTCGCGGCTGGAAAAGCTGTCCTTCTCACCGGTGACGATGAAGCACGACCTGGTCGAGATGATCGCGCGCGAGGCCGAGAATGCGCGCGCCGGCAAGCCGGCCGCCATCTGGGCGAAGATGAACGCCCTCGTCGACCCGGAGGTGATCGACGCCCTCTACGCCGCCAGCCAGGACGGCGTGGCCATCGACCTGGTGGTGCGCGGCATCTGCTGCCTGCGCCCGGGCGTGCCCGGCCTGTCGGAGAACATCAGGGTCAAGAGCATCGTCGGCCGATTCCTGGAACACTCCCGGATCGTCGCCTTCGCCAACGGCCATCCCATGCCGTCGGGCAAGGCCCGGGTCTTCATCTCCTCGGCCGACTGGATGCCGCGCAATCTCGACCGCCGGGTGGAAAGCCTCGTCCCGGTCGAGAACCCCACGGTCCACCAGCAGGTCCTGCAACAGATCATGGTGGCGAACCTGAAGGACGAAGCCCAAAGCTGGACGCTGGACGCCGAAGGCGGCTATGCCCGGGACCCGAACTGGGATCACCCCAGCGCCTTCTCCGCGCACGAGTACTTCATGACCAATCCCAGCCTCTCCGGCCGAGGCCAACGCGTAAAGGACATGCCGCGCGCGATCGATCATGTCGCCGCCCGAAGCTAAGGGCGCGGCGCGGCAGGCCGCCGTCATCGACGTCGGATCGAACTCGGTCCGCCTGGTCATCTACCGCCTGGAAGGCCGGGCCATCTGGACCGTCTATAACGAGAAGGCGCTGGCCGGGCTCGGCCGCGACATGGCCCAGAGCGGGCGGCTGTCGCAGGAAGGCGTCGAGATCGCCCTGACGGCCCTCCGCCGCTTCCGCGCCATTCTTCAGGATTGGAGCCAGACCGACGTTCTGGCCGTCGCCACGGCCGCCGTGCGGGACGCCTCGGACGGACCGGAATTCGCCGAGCGCGTCCGTCGCGAACTCGACCTGCCGCTGCGCATCCTCAGCGGCGAGGAAGAGGCCAGGTACGCCGCCGCCGGCGTCCTGGCGGGCGAGCCTGGCGCGCACGGGGTGGTCGGCGACCTGGGCGGATCGAGCCTCGAACTGGTCCGCATTGAGGACGACGGCCCGGGCATGGGGATCACCCTGCCGCTGGGACCGCTCGCCCTGGGCGCCCCGGCGCCGCTGGATGCGGCTGAGGTCCGGCGAACCGTGGAGCGGGCCCTGGCGCCGGTCGCCGGCCGGTTCGGGGCGAGCGAGTTCCACGCCGTGGGCGGCAGCTGGCGCAATCTTGGCCTGCTGCACATGATCATGGCCGACTATCCGCTGCGCGTGGCCCACCAGTACGCGATGAGCCGGACCGAGGTGCTCGACCTGGCGCGCTTCGTCAGCCGCCAGTCGCGCCCGTCCCTCGAGCGTATCGAGGGCCTGTCCAAGAAGCGGTACGAGGCCCTGCCCTATGCCGCCCTGGTCCTCGAAAGCCTCGTGGAGCAGCTCGGCCTCGAGCGGATCGTGATCTCGGCCTTCGGCCTTCGCGAGGGCCTGCTTCTGGAATCAATGTCCGAAGAGGTCCGGCGACGCGACCCGTTGCTGGAGGGCTGCAACGCCATGGCGGCCATGCGCGGCCTCTCGGCCGGCGGCCTCGTCCAGGCCCTGGAAGCCTGGGTCGCCCCCGTATTCTCGCGCCTGCCGCCGGTGTTCGGAGACCGGGAACCCCGGCTCGTGGCCGCAGCCTGCCGTCTGGCCGACCTCGGCGGACGCCTGCACCCCGACCACAGGGCCGAACTCGCCTTCGCGCAGGTCCTTCGCGCCCCCATCGCCGGAATGGATCATGCGGAGCGCTGCTTCCTCGCTCTGGCGGCCTTCTCGCGCCACAGCGCCTCGAACAATATGCCGGAGGCCGACACCATCCTCAGAGTGCTCTCGACCGAGCGCCGCGCCCGCGCGCGGGCCTTGGGCGCAGCCCTGCGGCTGGGGTGCGACATCTCCGGCCGCAACGGACAGCTCCTGTCGCGCTCGGCGCTCACGCTCGAGGGCGACCGCCTGCGCCTGACCGCCGCCGAGGGCTGGTCCGACCTTCTGCTCGGCGAGCAGACGGCCAAGCGCGCCGGGACGCTCGCCTCGGCGCTGAAGCTGCGTCTGGAGCTGGAATAGCGCCTATTCGGCGGCGGCCTTGCGGGGGCCCCGGCGCACCTCGACCACACGCACCTTCGCGCCGTCCAGCACGAGGGCCAGCTCGCCGCGCTTGATGCGCAGCGCGTCCTCTCCGAAGGCCTCCCGGCGCCAGCCCTTCAGGGCCGGCGTCGCCGCCTCGTCGTCATTGGCGATCATCTCGAGGTCGGAGACCGTCGCGATCAGCTTGGAGGCGACGCCGGCGTCCTCGGCCCGCGCCTTCAACAGGACCTTCAGAAGCTCAACGACAGCCCCGGCGGCGGGCGAGCTCTGCGCCTTGGGCTTCTCGACGACGGGCGCATAGGCCTCGGGGTTCTTCAACGCCTCCCGGACGGCTTCCAGCAGGTCCGGACCGAACTTCGAGCCGGAGAACCCCTTGGGCACCGAGCGCAGGCGATCCAGGGCGGCGGCGTCCGTCGGCAGCTGGGTGGCGACCTCGTCGATCGCCTCGTCCTTCAGGATCCGGCCGCGCGGCTGGTCACGATGCTGGGCGGTGCGCTCGCGCCAGGCGGCCACGGCCTTGTAGGCGGCCAGGTACTTGGCCGTGTGCCGGCGCGGCTTCAGCCGCTTCCAGGCGTTGTCGGGATCGACGTCGTAGTTGGCCGGATCGGTGAGCCCTTCCATCTCGTCGGTGACCCAGACGAGCCGCCCCTCCTTCTCCAGCCGCGCGCGCAGCATGGGATAGAGCTTGGCCAGGTGCGTCACGTCGGCCAGCGCATAGGAGAGCTGGGAGTCCGCCAGCGGGCGGCGCGCCCAGTCTGTGAAGCGGCTCGACTTGTCGAGCTCGATCTTCAGCATCTGCCGCACCAGGGCGTCATAGGCGATCTGCTCGCCGAACCCGGCGGCCATGCCGGCCACCTGGGTGTCGAAGAGCGGCCGGGGCATGGCCTTCAGATTGTTGAAGATCTCAACGTCCTGCCGTGCGGCGTGGAAGACCTTCAGGATCGACTCGTCGCGAAGGATCTCGAGGAACGGCTCCAGGTCCATGCCGTCGGCGAGAGGGTCGATGACCGCCTCGTCCTTGGGCGTCGCCGCCTGGATCAGGCAGAGCTTGGGCCAGTAGGTGGTCTCGCGCATGAACTCGGTGTCCACGGCGACGAAAGGCTGACCTTTGAGCTTGTCGCAGAACGCCGCGAGTTCGGCGGTGGTTGTAATCGGCGTCATCCGGTAGCTATAGCCTCGCGCGCAGGCGAGTCTGCAAGCGCCCGTTGCAAGCGCACGTCAAAAACTTTCCGGCCGAGCAAGGCCCAAGGCTTCCAGATGACTGAACGGCCCAACGGCCTGACCTATGCCCAGGCCGGTGTCGACATCGACGCCGGCGCCGCCCTCGTCGACGCCATCAAGCCGCTGGCCAAGGCCACGCGACGCCCTGGCGCAGAGGCTTCCCTCGGCGGATTCGGCGCCCTCTTCGACCTCAAGGCGGCGGGCTATGACGACCCTCTGCTGGTCACCACCACGGACGGCGTGGGCACCAAGCTGAAGATCGCCATCGAGACCGGCCTGCATGATACGGTCGGCATCGACCTCGTGGCCATGTGCGTCAACGACCTGCTGGCCCAGGGCGCCGAGCCGCTGATGTTCCTGGACTATCTGGCCACCAGCAAGCTGGACGTGCCGGTCGCCACCCGCGTGGTCGCCGGCATCGCCGAGGGCTGCAGGCAGGCGGGCGCGGCCCTGGTCGGCGGCGAGACCGCCGAGATGCCGGGCATGTATGGCCAAGGGGACTACGACCTGGCCGGCTTTTCCGTGGGCGCGGTCGACCGCAACCGCGTCCTGCCGCGCTTAGGCGACCAGGCCGCCGGCGACCTGCTGATCGGGCTTGCGTCCTCCGGGCCGCACTCCAACGGCTATTCCCTGGTCCGGAAGATCGTGGAGGTCTCCGGCCTGGCGTGGGACGCCCCCTGCCCGTTCGAGCCGGGCAAGACGCTGGCCGAGGCGCTGATGGCGCCGACGCGCATCTATGTCCGCAGCCTCGTGCCGCTCATCAAGGCCGGAAAGATCAAGGGCCTGGCCCATATCACCGGCGGCGGCCTGGTCGAGAACCCGCCGCGCGCCATCGCCGAGGGGCTCGTGGCGAACTTCGACTGGAGCGCCTGGACGCTGCCGCCGGTCTTCGCCTGGCTGCAGGAAACCGGCGGGGTGGAGACGCAGGAGATGCGTCGGACCTTCAACTGCGGCGTCGGCATGGTGCTGATCGTCGCCGCCGAGGACGGCCCAGACGTGCTCGAAGCCCTGCTGACGAGCGGCGAGGACGCCTTCATCTGCGGCGAGCTCGCCTCGGCCTGAGGGCGGCGGCCCGACCGGAAACGAAAAGGGCCGCAGCGTCGCCGCTGCGGCCCTTCACATGTCTGGCTCGATCCGCCGATCAGCCGACGATCTGGTCGTCGGTGAAGAACTGGGCGATCTCGATCTTGGCGTTCTCCTGGCTGTCGGAGCCGTGAACCGAGTTCTCGCCGACGTTCAGGGCGAACTGCTTGCGGATGGTGCCTTCGGCGGCCTGCTCCGGGTTGGTGGCGCCCATGATCTCGCGGTACTTGGCCACCGCGTTTTCGCCTTCCAGGACCTGGACGACGACCGGCGCCGAGGTCATCTGGCCGACGAGCTCACCGTAGAAGGGGCGCTCCTTGTGGACCTCGTAGAACTTCTTGGCCTGGTCCTCGGTCATGCGGATCCGCCGCTGGGCCACGATGCGCAGGCCGGCGTCTTCGATCACCGCATTGATCTTGCCGGTCAGGTTCCGCGCGGTGGCGTCCGGCTTGATGATCGAGAAGGTGCGTTCGGTCATGGGACTTTCTTCAGGAATGGGGGTCTTGAGGCGACGGAGGCCGCCCAGAGGCGCGCGTGTATAACCGCAGGCTCCGGCTGCGCCAAGCCGCGCGGGCTCGATACCCCCTGACGCCGGCCGCGGGGTCTGCTATGAGCGCCCGCATCGGTCGGGACGGCGGCGGCGCGGATCTCGGATATTCCCGGCCACCCCCACCGCCACCCCTGGCGACTCCGCGCCCGTGCGCGGGCGCCCACCTGTACGCCTGACCGTCATGCTTCATATTCAAGAACTCGTCTTCGACGCCTGGGGCCGCCGCTTCTTCGACGGCGCCACCGTGGCCTTGCCCAAGAACGCCAAGGTGGGCCTGGTCGGCCGCAACGGCGTGGGCAAGTCCACGCTCTTCAAGCTCATCAAGGGCGAACTCGTCCTCGGCTCGGGCGAGATCAGCCTGCCCAAGGGCGCGCGCATCGGTTCGGTGGATCAGGAGCATCCGGCGACGCCGGTCTCGCTCATGGACACCGTGCTCGCCGCCGACGAGGAGCGGGCGAGCCTGCTGGCGTCGCTCGACACCGCGCCGCCCGAGGAGATGGGGGAGATCTACGCCCGGCTGATCGAGATCGACGCCGACCGCGCGCCCTCGCGCGCGGCGGAGATCCTCTCGGGTCTGGGCTTTTCGAACGAGGACCTCGCCCGGCCGATGGCCGAATTCTCCGGCGGCTGGCGAATGCGCGTGGCCCTGGCCGCCGCCCTCTTCGCCGAGCCGGATCTGCTGCTGCTTGACGAGCCGACCAACTATCTCGACCTCGAAGGCGCCCTGTGGCTGGAGGCGCGTCTGCGCGCCTATCCCTACAGCGCCCTGATCATCAGCCACGACCGTGAGCTGCTGAACAATTCGGTCGATCACATCCTGCACCTGGCCGACGGCAAGCTCGCCCTCTATCCCGGCGGCTACGACGCCTTCGAGACCCAGCGCGCGGAAAAGGCGCGCCTGCAGGAGGCGATGCGCGCCAAGATCGAAGCCAAGCGCGCGCACATGCAGTCCTTCGTCGACCGCTTCCGCGCCAAGGCGAGCAAGGCCACACAGGCGCAGTCGCGCCTGAAGGCGCTGGCCAAGCTGCCGGTGATCGACGCGGTGGAAAGCGAACACGTCGCCCCCTTCACCCTGCCCTCGCCGGAACGGCCGCTGGCCCCGCCCCTGGTGCGGCTGGAGGACGTGTCCGTCGGCTATGGCGGACCGCCGATCCTGAAAGGGCTGAACCTGCGTCTGGACGTGGACGACCGCATCGGCCTCCTGGGCGTCAACGGCGCGGGCAAGTCCACCTTCGCCAAGATGATCGCCGAGGCCCTGCAGATTGAAGCCGGCCACATGCACCGCGACCGGCGCATGCGGGTCGGCTGGTTCCACCAGCACCAGATCGAGGCGCTCGACCCCAAGGACACGCCGCTCGACATCATCCGGCGCGCCATGCCCGAAGCCTCCGAGGCCTCGCGGCGATCCCGCCTGGCGCAGTACGGCTTCCATCGCGAAAAGGTCGAGACCACGGTCGCCGACCTGTCGGGCGGGGAGCGGGCGCGCCTTCTCCTGAACATGGTGGCGGCGGAGGCGCCGCACCTTCTGATCCTCGACGAGCCGACCAACCACCTCGACATCGATTCCCGCCGGGCGCTCCTGGAGGCCCTGAACGCCTATGACGGCGCCGTCATCCTCATCACCCACGACCGCTCGCTGATGGAACTCGTCGCCGACCGGCTCTGGCTGGCGGCCGAGGGCAAGATCCGCCCGTTCGACGGCGATATGGACGACTACGCCCGCTATGTGATCGACCTCGCCAAGGCGCGGGCGCGGGCGCCGACGCAGGTGCGCGAACCGGAGCCCGAAACGGCTCCGCCGCCGCCGCCTTCGCCCCGGGCCAAGGCGCCGACGGGGAACGCCCGCCGTCGGGCCGAGGCCGCAGAGGCCGAACTCGCCAAGGTCACCAAGCGCCTGGCGGAGATCGACGCCCGCCTCTCCGACCCGGAGCTGTTCGCCGCCGATCCGGCGCGCGCCGGCAGGCTCGCCAAGGAGCGGGAAGCCACCCAGGCGGCGCTGGAATCCGCCGAGCTGGAATGGATGGAAGCCGCCGAGGCCTACGAGGCGCTAAAGGCGGCCAACGCCTGACCAGGGAACGGTTTGCGCGCAACCTGCCGGAAAGCGAATCACCTGATCTTTCCGGCTTTGTTCACATCCGGCGGCTAGGCTGGAGGCATGCTCATGGACGGAACCCACGGGCCGTCGAGTCAGGCTGACGCTCGACTCGAGGCGGACATCGCCGCCGGCGCCACGGCCGCGGCCCACGCCATCGGTCTGACGGACGACCGCGGCCGGCTCGTCTGGATCAATCCCGGTTTCACGCGGCTGACCGGCTATGAGGCCGCGGACGCGATCGGCCGGACGCCGTGCGAACTGATCCTGAGCGCCGACGATCAGGCCGAGCACCGCGCCGCCATCATCTCACGGCTCGAACGCCGGGAGGGCTTCCGGATCGAGATCTCGGCCCGAAATCGGGCGGGCGAGCCGCTGTGGGCCGACGCCGACTTTCAGCCGGTCGGGGAGCCCGGCGGCGGCTTCGTTCTGACCCTGGTCGACATCCGCCAGGTGCGGGAGGCGCAGCGCCGCGGCGAGGCCGCCTCCTCCGCCCTGCGGGACGCCGCCCGGCTCGCGGGCCTCGGCGGCTGGGAGATCGATTTCCGCGAGCGGCTGGTGCGCTACAGCCCCGAGCTTCAGGCGCTGATGGGCTATTCTGCGCCGGTCCACGGGTTCGAGGACGCCCTTGAGGTCTATCTGCCCGAGCATCGCGAGGCGGCCCTGGCCCAGATCCTCAGCACCGGGCTCCATGGCGTCCGCATGGACTTCGAGGCCGAGGCCTTGACCGGCGACGGCCGGCGGATCTGGCTGCGCGTCATGGGCACCGCGGAATTCCTGGAGGGACAGTGCGTCGCCATCCGCGGCGCCAGCCAGGACATCACCGAACAGCGCCGCGTCGTCGCCGAGCTGAGGGAGAGCGAAGGCTTCGCCCGCGGCGTGATCGACGGCATCGCCGCCATGGTCGCCGTCGTCGACGCCGAAGGCCGGCTCGTGGAGGCGAACAGGGCCTTCCGCCTGACGGGCGCCAGCCTGCGCGGCGGAGAGGACTATCCCATGGGGGGCAACCTCTTCCACGTCTTCGCCCAGCTGCCGGGCGGGCACGGCCGCGCCCTGGAACGCGGCGTCCGCATGGTGCTCGACGGCAAGCGCGAGATCTTCACGCGCGCCTATCAGGCGAAGGACGGGGAATGGTTCCGGTTGAGCGCGTCGCGCTTCGTGGGCCAGGGGCCCGTCCGCGCAGTCCTCTTCACCCAGTCGATCGCCGACCTGAAGCGTTCCGAGCGCCGGCTGCGCAACCTGAATGCGTCCTTGAAGCGCGCCCGCGACGAGGCCGATGCGGCCAATATCGCCAAGAGCGCCTTCCTGGCGACGATGAGCCATGAAATCCGAACGCCGCTGAACGGCGTCCTGGGCATGGCCCAGGCCATGGCGCGGGACGCCTTGCCGCCCCAGCAGCAGGAACGGCTCGCCGTCGTCCGGCAGGCCGGCGAGACCCTGCTGACCCTGTTGAACGATCTTCTCGACCTCTCACGCATCGAGGCGGGCCGTCTCGAGATCGAGGACGGGACGGTCGACATCGCCCAGATCGCCGAAGCCGCCCACTCCACCTTCACCACCCTGGCGGCGGAGAAGGACGTGTCCCTGTCCCTCGAGGTCGCCCCCGAGGCCGCCGGTCCGTGGCGCGGCGACCCCACCCGCGTCCGCCAGATCCTCTACAACCTCGTGGCCAACGCCGTGAAGTTCACCTCCCGAGGTTCGGTCGACGTGCGGGTGTCGCGCGCCGGCGGCGATCTGGTCATGGCCGTCGCCGACACCGGCCCCGGCATCGCGCCCGACCGCCTGCCCTCGCTCTTCGACAAGTTCGTCCAGGCCGACGCCTCCACGACCCGCAAGTTCGGCGGCTCGGGCCTGGGTCTTGCGATCTGCAAGGAGCTCTGCCAGCTGATGGGCGGCGACATCGCCGTGAAGAGCGACCTCGGCCTCGGCTCGACCTTCACGGTCCGGCTCCCGCTGCCCCCGGCCCCGGTCGGCGCCGGCGAGCCCCTGCCGCCCCCGGCGCCCGCTGCGGCTCCGGCCGGCGCCGTTCCCGTCCGCCTGCTGGCGGCCGAAGACAATCCCATGAACCAGCTGGTCCTCAAGACGCTGCTGGCGCCGCTGGCGATCGATCTCCATATCGTGGGCGATGGCGAGAGCGCCGTCGCCGCCTGGCAGGACGGAGACTGGGACGCCATACTGATGGACGTGCAGATGCCGCGCATGGACGGGCCCACGGCGGCCCGAACGATCCGGGCCTACGAGGAGGCCGAGGGCCGGCGGCGCACGCCGATCATCGCCCTGACCGCCAACGCCATGTCGCATCACGAGCAGGAGTACCTGGAGGCCGGCATGGACGCCCTGACCCCCAAGCCGATCCAGCTGGAACGCCTGCTCGACGCCCTCGACGAAGTGTTGGCGCAGCAGCCGCAGGAGACCTGACGTGCCCGACTGGCTGCAGGTGGTCTATCTGCTGATGGCCGCGGCGATCGTCGCGCCCGGCGCCTTCGCCGTCCTCCGTCGCTGGCTGGGCCGCCGCGGCCGCAACGACCGCGACGACACCTTCTGACCCCAGGGCTCAGCCGCAGCGCACCTCTTTGATGACGCCCGTCTCGGCGTCGTAGAAGAAGTTCAGCCGGCGCGGATGGAAATCCATGGTCACCGGGCAGGTGGTGCAGGCGACGCGCTGCAGGCCCGGATTCACCGGCACCGGAATCTCGCTGCGATGGCGGCCGATCAGCCGGCGGGCCTCGGCCGCGCCGCATTGATCCTCCGGCTCAGGCGGCGCCGCCGGACGCGGCGCAGGAGGCGCAGGCCGCGGCGCGGGCGGCGGTTCGCTGGCGCAGCCGGCCAGGGTCGCGGCGGCGACAAAGCTCAGAACGAACGTCCGGATCATGCCTGTTTCTCCCATCCGCGGGCCATCTGTCGCCAGTAGGACACCGGCAGGCCCTTCGATTTCAATGCGCTCCACTGGGCGCGGGCGGTGGCCAGGGCCGCCTCGTCCCGCCCGTCGAACAGGACGAGACAACGCACGAACTCCTCCAACGGCCCAGGCTCGGCGCCGTCGATGAGGAACAGCGCATCGGCCTTGTTCAGATTCTCCATCCCCGCCGTCAGCAGGACCGGCTGGGCCGCCGCATGGGGCTCCTCCGCCAGGCCGTGGGGCAGGAAGCTCTCGTCGCGATAGGCCCACAGCCAGCCGTCCAGGTGCTCGAGCCGTTCCTGGGCGCGGCTGCGCACGAGCGCCTTCCAGCCCCGCGACAGCGTGCGCTCCAGGAGATCGGGCAGCACCTGATCGAGACCCGAACGTTCCAGGTGGTAGAACCACACCTCGCACGCCGTCTCAGCCATCGACCGCCTCCAGCACCTCGCGGGCCAGCGCCTCGACCATCACCGCAACCTCCCGAGGCGCGGTCAGGGGCGAGAGATGGTTCAGCTGCAGACGGCGAACCGGCCAGCCGCGGGCGCGCGCCATTTGCGCCTGGTCCTCATAGGCGCCGCTGAGCTGCAGATAGGCTCCCGGCGCAGAGAGCCCGACCTCCGGCGCAGCCTCTTCGAAATAGGCGAGCGGCAGGGGCTCCAGCTCGGCCGTCATGGCCGAGCGCAGCTGGGGATCGGGCACGAGCCGGTCCAGCGCCCCGGGCGGCCACCAGTCGTCCCACGAGGGAAGCAGGCCGTCCTGGACGCCGGCATGGAGATCGGCGCGCAAGGCCGGCGGCGCCGTGTCCAGCCAGGCGAGGCCAGGATGCGGCAGGATGGCGTCGACGAAGATCACTCCCGCCACCGGCGAGGCCAGAGCCGTCTCGAGCGCCGGCGCCAGGGCGCCTGCCCCACTGTGAACCACCAGCATAACCGGCGGACCTGCGCCGACCTGTTCGGAGAGGCCCGCGGCGAGCCGCGCATAGAAGTCGGACCCCATCGCGGCCAGCCGCGGCCAGGCCGGCGCGCGGGCCTCGTGCCCGCGAGCCGCAAGCTGGTCGCGCACCGCCTGCCAGCTCAGCGGGCCGAGCAGCGGACTGTGCGTCAGGACGAATCGCACCGGAGCCTCCTGGGCGACCGCAGACGGGACTCAGCCCTCGTACTTCTCCGCCACCATCCGGTTCAACAGGCGCACGCCGTAGCCGGTGGCGCCCTCCGGCAGGGTCGGCACCGTGGAGGGCTTCTTCCAGGCGGTCGAAGCGATGTCGAGGTGGGCCCAGGGCAGGCCGTTGACGAACCGCTGCAGGAACAGGGCCGCGGTGATCGATCCGCCCGGACGGCCGCCGGTGTTCTTCACATCGGCGATCATGCTGTCGATCTGCTTGTCGTAGGCGGGCGGCAGCGGCATCCGCCACAGGGGCTCGCCTTCGGTCTTCGAGGCCGCCAGCAGGTTCTCCGACAGTTCGTCGTTGTTGGAGAACAGGCCCGCATAGTCGTTGCCGAGACTGATGATGATGGCCCCGGTCAGGGTCGCCAGATCGACCATGAACTTCGGCTTGAAGCGGTCCTGGCAGTACCAGAGCGCGTCGGCCAGGACGAGCCGGCCCTCGGCGTCGGTGTTGATGATCTCGATGGTCTGACCCGACATGGAGGTGACCACGTCGCCCGGCCGCTGAGCCTCGCCGTCAGGCATGTTCTCCACCAGGCCGAGGATGCCGACCGCGTTGACCTTCGCCTTCCGCCCGGCCAGCACGTGCATGAGACCGGCCACGGCGCCTGCGCCGCCCATGTCCCACTTCATGTCCTCCATGCCGTCGGCCGGCTTGATGCTGATGCCGCCGGTGTCGAAGCAGACGCCCTTGCCGACGAAGGCGATCGGCTGAGCCTTGGGGTCGGCCGCGCCGTTCCAGCGGATCACCACCAGCTGGCTTTCGCGGGCGCTGCCCTGCCCCACGCCCAGCAGGGAGCCCATGCCGAGCTTGGCCATCTCGGCCTCGCCGAGGATCTCGACCTCCAGGCCGAGAGTCTCGAGTTCCTTCACGCGGCGCGCGAACTCGGCCGGAAAGAGGATGTTGGCCGGCTCGGAGACGAGGTTGCGGGTGAAGGCCACGCCGTCAGCGAGGGCGGCGTAGTCCACGAAGGCCGCCCGGGCCTTGTCGGGATCGGCGCAGGCCACTTCGCCCTTGGTCACGGAGGGTTTCTTGTCGGCCGGCTCCTTGGTCCGGTAGCGGTCGAAGCGATAGGCCGCCAGCCGCAGGCCGAGCGCGGCGCGTTCGGGCCGCGCGGCGGCGGCGTCGCCGAACGCCACGCGGAGCGTGGCGACTCCGGAGAGCTTCACGGCGTTGTAGGCGCTGGCCGCAGCATGTTCGGCGCCGATGTCGTCGAAGGCCTCGGCCTTGCCCGCGCCGACGAGGAGGAGGCGCGCGGCCTTGTGGCCCGCCGGGGCGACGACATCGAGCACCTGTCCCTTGGCGCCGGTGAAGCGCGCCGATTCCAGCGCCCGCGAAAGCGCGCCGCCGGACTGCCGGTCGGCCTCGGCGGCGGCGCCCGACAGCGGCGCGCCCTCGAACACGATCAGGGCGAGCGCGGTCTTCTCGGCCAGATCAGCGCCGACCGTGACGAATTCGATGTCCATGCGAAACCTCAACCAAAGCAATGTGGATGGCGCGCCACCGCCAGGGCGCCCAGCATGGCGCCGCCTGCGGCGGTTGTGTGGCGCGGCGACGCATGGTTTAGAACAGCTTCGCGCCCAGGGCGCGCCAAATCATTCCGGCGACGCCGCTTTTTTCCCATGCGCCTGATCGATCGATATCTCCTTCGCCAGCTGCTGGGTCCGACGCTCCTGGCGACGCTCGCCCTGACCTCGGTGGCCCTGCTCAGCCAGAGCCTGTCGGCGCTCGACGTCATCATCAATCAGCGCCAGAGCGCGGGCGTCTTCCTCAAGATCACCCTGCTGGCCATGCCGCAGCTCATCAACATGGTGATGCCCATCGCCCTGTTCGTGGCCGCCCTGGTGGCGCTGAACCGGCTGCAGAGCGAGCAGGAGATCGTCGTCTGCTTCGCCGGCGGCATGAGCCGCTGGCGGGTCGTCTCCCCGCCCCTGCGCCTGGCCGCCGTCATCGCCTTCCTGGCCCTGGTCATGAACCTCTTCGTCCAGCCCGCGGCCTTCCGCGAGATGCGCGAGACTCTGTTCGAGGTGCGGACCGACCTCGCCGCCACGCTCGTGCGCGAGGGGGAGTTCACCCAGCCGGCGCCGGGGCTGACCGTCTATGCGCAGAGCGTCGACAGCCGCGGACGCATCGGCAATCTCTTCATCCACAGCGCCGAACCCGGCGGGTCGGCGACCACCTACACCGCCGACGAAGGCCAGCTCGCCACCCGCGCGGGCTCGCCCGTGCTCATCATGCGGCGCGGCTCGACGCAGGAGTTCAGCGAGACCGGCGTCCTGAACTTCCTCACCTTCGACGAGTACATCTTCGACCTCTCCCCGCTGATCGCGAGCGAGGAGCTGGTCCACTACAAGCCCTCGGACCGCTACCTGCACGAGCTCTTCTTCCCCGACCTGCAGCAGGACTGGGAGCAGAGGAACCGGCTCGACATGCTGGCCGAGGGCCACGCGCGCCTGGCCACGCCGCTGTACAACATCGCCTTCATGGCCATCGCCCTGGCCGCCATCATCGGCGGGGGATACAACCGCATGGGCTACGGGCGCCGCATCGCCTGGGGCGGCGCGGCCGCCGCCGGCAGCCGCATCCTGGGCTTCGTGGTCCAGGCCGCCTGCGAGTCGAGCGCCTGGCTCAACATCCTGCAGTACGCCATCCCGGTGATCGCCTGCGCCGTGGCCCTGCGGATCATCTTCCGCCAGAAGGTGTCGCGGTTCATCGACATGCGCCGCCGGCCCGCGCGCATCGCGACGGGGGCGCCGGCATGATGCGGTTCGGTCGCCTGGAGGCCTATGTCCTCTCGCGCAGCTTCTTCAATATCGGCGTGGCCCTGGCGGTGATCGCGACCGTCGTGGTCCTGGTCCAGTTCGTGGATCTCTCGCGCTCCGTCGGGGTGCGCGCCGACGTCAGCGTCGGCCAGCTCTTCGGCCTGACCGCCCTGCGGGCGCCCTCGCTGATGCTGGTCCTGCTGCCGTTCGTCTTCCTGTTCGGCGGCATGGCCGCCTATGTCAGCCTCAACCGGCGAAGCGAACTCGTGGCCATGCGGGCCGCAGGGGTGTCGGCCTGGCGGTTCATCCTGCCGACGGCCATAGCGGCCGCCCTCGTCGGCGTGATCGCCGTCACCCTGCTCAATCCCCTGGCTGCGGCGTCGAACGCCCGCTTCGAGCTCGAGCGGGCGCGCGTGATGGACAACTATCTGACCGACGCGCCCGACGAGGTCTGGCTGCGCCAGGGCGACGAACGCAGCCAGATCGTCATCCACGCCAAGGACCGCGAGATCCTCGACGGGACCGTTCTCCTCCGCGGCGTCTCCCTCTTCGTCTACCAGAAGAACGAGGCTGGGATTCCGGAGTTCAAGCGGCGCCTGGAAGCCTCCGAGGCGCGGCTGCTGCCGGGGTTCTGGCGCCTGACCGACGTGCGCGAGGCCGCCGCCGGCGAAAGCTCCGTCCGGTCCGAAAGCCTGTCGATCCGCTCCAGCCTCGACAGCGAATCGGCCATGGAGCGCTTCGCCTCGCCCGAGGCGATCGCCTTCTGGCGTCTCCCCGCCGCCATTCGCACCACGGAGCAGGCCGGCTTCAGCGCCAGCCGCTATGAGCTCCGCTTCCAGCAGCTGCTGGCCACCCCGATCCTGTTCGCCGCCATGACCATACTGGCGGCGGCCTTCTCCCTTCGCCTGGCGCGGCTCGGCGGACTGGCGGGGCTGGCGGGCGCGGGGGTCGCCCTGGGTTTCGTGTTCTTCTTCCTCAACGAGTTCGCCGGCGCCCTGGCCGATGCGGAGGTGATACCGCTGATCGCGGCCGCCTGGGCGCCGCCGCTCATCGCCCTGCTGTCGGGGCTGACGCTGCTTTGCTACACCGAAGACGGTTGAAAGACGCCGCTGCGCCGCTATCCCTGCGCAAGCAGCCGCCGCGGCAGGAAGGGATCATCGCTTGAAGACTTCACCTCGGCGTGCGCCGTTCGCCTCGGCCAAGCGCGGGCTCCTCGCCGGGGCCGCTGCGGCGAGCCTCTGCGCCGGCGCGGCCGCCGCCCAGGTCGCAGTCGAGCCCCCTGGCGCCGCCGAGAGCGCGCCGGGTCGGGACGGACTCGTCCCGGGCGCCATGTATGTGGAGGCCGATTCCCTCGTCCGCGACGACAAGCGCCAGGTGACGACCGCCACGGGGGACGTCGAGGCCCGCTACGACGAGCGGACGCTGCGCGCCGACGCCCTTTCCTACGACGAAACGCGTGGCGTGGTCGAAGCGCAGAACGTCCAGATCATCAATCCGGACGGCAGCGTCGAGTTTGCGCGCGAGATCACCTTCGACGACGACATGAGCGCCGGCATCGCCCAGGGCTTCTCCGCCCGCCTGCCGCAGAACGTGAAGCTCGCCGCCGCCAGCGCCGTGCGCCGCAATCCGCAGGTCAACGAGCTGAACCGCGCCATCTACACCCCCTGCGACGTCTGCGCCGACTCCGCGGAGAAAGGCGGCGACGGCCCCACCTGGTCGATCCAGGCCGACAAGGTGGTGCAGGACCGGGATCGGCAGCTGATCTACTACCGCCACGCCGTCTTCCGCCTCTTCGGCGCGCCGGTGCTGTACATGCCGCTGTTCTGGCATCCGGACCCGCAGGCGGAGCGCGCCTCCGGCTTCCTGCCGCCGGACATCTCGATCTCCGACCGCCGCGGGGTCTCCTACGAACAGCCCTATCTGTTTGTCCTGTCGCCCTATTCCGACCTGACGCTCAGCCCGCAGATCAACGCCAAGGTGCCGCCGTTCCTGAACGCCCGGTACCGCAAGCGCTTCTATTCCGGCGAGATCGACGTGCGGGCCGGCTACACCTACGCCGAGGACTTCGACGGCGAGGGCGACAGCTTCGGCGAACAGACGTCGCGCAGCTACATCCTGGCGCGCGGGGCCTTCCAGCTCGACGAGAACTGGGACTGGGGCTTCACCGCCGAGCGCAGTTCCGACGACCTGCTGTTCGACAAGTACGAGATCGGTGACGTCTATGAATCGCGCGGCCCCTATCTGGCCGACGACCGGCGGCTGATCTCCCAAGTCTACGCCATACGGCAGGACGAGGACTCCTATCTCTCGGTGGCGGCGTTCGACATCCAGGGCCTGCGGCCCGGGGACGACGATCGCACCTTCCCGACGGTGGCGCCGCTCGTGGAGGGCCGCTGGTCGCCCGACGCGCGCTTCGCCGGCGGGCGGATGAGATTCGAGGTCGACGCCGTGGCGCTGGAGCGGGACCTGTCGCCGGCCAGCACGGCCGGCGCCCGTATTCCGGGCCTGGACAGCCGGCGGGTGGTCGCCCAGGCCAACTGGCGGACCTCCTTCGTCTCCACGGCCGGCGTCCGGCTCGAGCCGTTCGTCAATCTGCGGGCCGACGCCTACCACCTGAGCGACGTCCCGTCGGAGGGGTACGGCGACAAGAGCCTGACGCGCGGAATGGCGACGGTCGGCGCAGATCTGAGCTGGCCTTTCTTCCGTCGTTTCAATGACAAGACCGTCGTCCTTGAGCCGCTGCTTCAGGTCGCCGCCTCGCCGCGCGCCAAGCAGATCATCGTCGGGACCGACAGCGCCGGCGAGCCCGTCTATCTCGACGAGGACAGCCTCGCCTTCGAGTTCGACGAGACCAACCTCTTCCTCGCCGACAAGTTTCCGGGCTTCGACCTGATCGAAGGGGGCCTGCGGGCCACGGCGGCGGGCCGGGCGACGATCCTCTGGGACGACGGCCGGCGGGCCAGCCTGCTGATCGGCCGCAGCTTCCGCGACGAAGAGATCACCGCTTTCCCCGAGCGCACCGGGCTGCGCGACACGGCCTCGGACTGGGTCGTCGCGGCCGAGGCCCAGCCGCTGCGCGGCCTGTCCTTCTTCAGCCGCGCCCGCCTGGACGGCGACAGCCTGGACGTGCGTCGCGCCGAGACCGGCGCCAACGTGGCCATGGCGCGGGGCTCGGGCTTCTTCCGCTATCTGTGGGACGACCTCGACATCAACGGGGTCAAGCGGGAGAATCTCGACCTCGGCGGCGAGGTCTTCCTGACCAAGAACTGGGGCCTCTCCGCCTACGGCAATCGCGACATGGTGCAGGACGCCTGGGTGGTCCGCGACCTCGGCATCGTCTATCGCGACGAATGCACGCGGATCGAGGTGATCTACCGCCGCGAAGACACCGTCATCGGCCGGCTGGGCCCCAGCGAGTCCGTCAGCGTGCGCCTAACCCTCGCCACATTGGGCGAACCTATCTATGCCAACTAGGATAAGCGGCGCTTCCCGCCGCCACGAAGGAATGACCCAAGCGATGTTGTCTGTGCGTTCAGTCCGCGGCCGGGCGGCCTGCGGCGTCGCTCTTGCGGCCCTCCTCGCGGCCACGGCCGCGGCGCCCGCCGCGGCGCAGGACGCCGCCGAAGCCCCGGCCCAGCCGCAGGCCCCCGCGCCGGCCCAGCCTCAAGGCCTGACCGAGTACGCCGCGGCCGTGGTGAACGACGAGATCATCTCGACCTACGATCTGGCGCAGCGCATGCGCCTTCTGATCGCCACCACGGGCGTGCAGCCGAGCGAGCAGAACCTGCCGCAGATCCAGCAGCAGGCCCTGGTCTCCCTGGTCGACGAGCGGCTCCAGTTCCAGGAACTGCGCCGGGTCGAGCAGGAGCAGGACTTCTCCATCATCGCCACCGACGAAGAGGTGGACGAGGAACTGGCCGAGATGGCCGCCGGCAACAACATGACGCCGGAGCAGTTCACCAGCATGCTGCGCAGCCAGGGCGTCCTGGGCTCGCTGCGCGAACAGCTCCGCGCGCAGAGCAGCTGGCAGCGCTGGATCCAGGGGCGCTACGGCTCGCGCCTGCGGATCGGCGACGACCAGATCAACGCCGTCCTGGAGCAGCAGCAGGCCCAGGCCAGCAAGCCGCAGTACCAGATCAGCGAGGTGTTCCTCGACGCCAACCGCGTGGGCGGCATGGAGGTGGCCCTGCAAGGGGCGGCCCAGCTCGTCACCCAGATGCAGCAGGGCGCTCCGTTCCAGGCCGTGGCCCGCCAGTTCTCGGCCTCGGCGACGGCCGCCTCCGGCGGCGACGCCGGCTGGATCACGCCGGGCGAAATGCCCGCCGAGGTGGATCAGGCCCTGGAACAGATGCGGCCCGGACAGCTGTCGCGCCCGATCCCGGTCAGCGACGGCGTCTACATCATCTATCTGCGGGACAAGCGCGCCGGCGAGGGTTCGACCATCGTCAACCTGAAGCAGGTGGCCGTCGGCCTGCCGGCCGACGCTCCGCCGAGCGCCGTCGAGGCCGCCCAGGCGCGCCTGCTCGCCGTGCGGGCCAAGATCACCGGCTGCGGCGACCTGGAGCAGGTGGCCGGCCAGGAGACGGGCCTCGTCGCCGGCGACCTCGGCGAGGCCGAGATCGCCGATCTCGCCCCGGCCTTCCGCCAGGCGGCCGAGCAGCTCGAGGAAGGCCAGATCTCCGATCCCATCCGCACCGAGGCGGGGCTGCACATCGTCGCCGTCTGCGGCAAGCGGGCGACCGGCGCAGGCATGCTCAGCGCCGAGCAGGTCGAGCGGCGGCTCTTCTTCCAGCAACTGGGCCTGATTGCGCGACGTTACATGCGTGACCTGAGGAACGCGGCGACAATCGAGACCCGGTGAAGCACCGACCCCTTGCCATCAGCCTGGGCGATCCCGCCGGGATCGGGCCGGAGATCGTCTTCAAGGCCTGGAGCGCGTTGCGCGAGACCGGTCCCTGTTTCGTCGTCGTCGGCGACATGCGGCAGGTCGCGGCCGCCTGCGGCGGCACGGCCGGGCTCGTCCGCCAGATCAGCGCGGCGGAGGACGCCAATCGCGTCTTCCCGCAGGCGATCCCGGTCATCGACATCCCGCTCCTGGCCCCCGTCGTCTCCGGGCAACCGTCGCCCCAGGCCGCCAAGGCGGTCATCGCCTGGATCGAGACGGCGGTCGGGCTGGCGCTCTCGGGCTCGGTGGGCGGGGTTGTGACCGCGCCGATCGCCAAGCAGACCCTCTATGGCGCCGGCTTCGCCTTCCCCGGCCATACGGAATTTCTGGGCGAACTCACCGCCGCCGAGCGCTATGACGGAGCGCGCGGGCCGATCATGATGCTGGCCGCCGGGGATCTCCGCGTCGCCCTGGTCACCGTCCACCTGCCCCTGGCCGAGGTGCCTCAGGCGCTCAGCGTCGAAAAGATCGTCAACGCCGGACTGGTGACGGCCCAGGCCCTGCGGCGCGACTTCGGCGTGGAGCGGCCGCGGCTGGCGGTCGCCGGCCTCAATCCGCACGCCGGCGAGGGCGGGGCGATCGGGCGCGAAGAGGTCCAGACCGTCGCCCCCGCCGTGCGGGCGCTGCGCGACCTGGGCGTCGACGCCACCGGGCCACACCCGGCCGACAGCCTGTTCCACGAGGCGGCGCGCAGGACCTACGACGCGGTCCTCGGCCTCTATCACGACCAGGCTCTGATCCCTGTGAAGATGCTCGACTTCTGGGGCGGCGTGAACATCACCCTCGGCCTGCCCATCGTCCGGACCTCGCCCGACCATGGCACCGCCTTCGACATCGCCGGCCGGGGCCAGGCCCGCGCCGACAGCATGATCGCCGCCATCCGCATGGCGCGCGAAATCGCCCTGCGCCGGGGATGATCGACCTTTCCGCCCTGCCCTCGCTCCGGGAGAGCCTGGAGACGCACGGCCTCCTGGCCAACAAGGGGCTCGGCCAGCACTTCCTCCTCGACCTCAACATCACCCGCAAGATCGCCCGGCTGGCGGGGCCGCTCGAGGGCCGCATGGTCCTGGAGATCGGTCCGGGCCCCGGCGGCCTGACCCGCGCCCTGCTGGAGGCTGGCGCCCGTGTTGTGGCCATTGAGAAAGACGCCCGTTTCCTTCCGTTGCTCAATACGTTGCAAGAAGCTTCAGGCGGCCGGCTTGAGGTTCATCTGGCCGACGCGCTCAAGGTCGACGAGGCCGTGCTGAGCGCCGGAGAACCGGCCAGCGTCGTCTCGAACCTGCCCTACAATGTCGGCACGGCTCTCCTCATCAAGTGGCTCACCGGTCCTTGGCGTCCCCAATCGATGACCCTGATGTTCCAGAAGGAGGTCGCCGAACGGATCGTCGCCCGTCCCGGCGACGACGCCTTCGGCCGGCTGGCCCTCATTGCCCAGGTGATGTGCGAGGCCCGGATCGTCATGGACGCCCCGGCCCGCGCCTTCACGCCGCCGCCGAAGGTGGATTCGGCCGTGGTGCGCCTGGATCCGAGGTCCGATCCGCCGGAGCCGTCGCGCGTGGCGGCCATGGAGGCCGTCTCCCAGGCCGCCTTCGGGCAGCGCCGGAAGATGCTGCGCTCCAGCCTCAAGGCCCTTGGCGGCGCCGACTTGTGCGAGGCGGCCGGGATCGACCCCACACGGCGCGCCGAGACGCTCAGCCTCGATGAGTTCCTGCGCCTCGCCGACGCGAGGTTGCAGCGGGCGAACTGACGTTGCCGGGCGTCCACGCCTTGCATGTCCCCAGCGCCCTCCTCTAGGACCCTTCCATGTTCGAAGCCGAAGCGGTCCTGGCGGGCCTCAACGACTATCCGATCCTTCAGAGCCTGGCCGCGATCGGCCTTCTGGCCCTGCTGGCGACGGCGGCCAACTGGCTGACCAAGCACGTCCTGCTGCGGCTGGTGCGGCGGGCGCTGAGCCTGAAACTGCATCCCGAGGCCAACAACCTCTTCAACAGCATGATCGCCCGCCTGGCCAATGTGGTGCCGGCGATCATCATCTATCAGGGCGTGCTCGCCGTCCCGAACCTGCCGGACGAGGCGCAGACGGTGATCCGCAACGTCGCGGCCGCCTTCATGATCCTCACCGTCATCCTGGCCATGGCCGAAGGCCTGAGCCTGGTGAACGCGCTCTATTCCCGCCGGCCCGGGGCCAGGCTGCGCCCGATCAAGGGATACATCCAGGTCGGCAAGATCGTCCTCTACGCCGCAGCCGCCATCCTGGTGATCGCCACCCTGCTGGACCGGTCGCCCCTGCTCCTGATCTCGGGCCTCGGCGCCATGGCCGCGGTCCTGCTGCTGGTGTTCAAGGACACCATCCTGTCCCTCGTCGCCTCCGTGCAGCTGACCAGCAACGACATGATCCGGGTGGGCGACTGGATCGAGATGCCGCAGCTCAACGCCAACGGCGACGTGATCGACCTGGCGCTGCACACGGTGAAGGTCCAGAACTTCGACAAGACCATCACCACCATTCCCACCTGGCGGCTGATCAACGAGAGCTTCGTCAACTGGCGCGGCATGCAGGAGTCGGGCGGCCGCCGCATCATGCGCTCCCTGCTGCTCGACCAGACCAATATCCGCTTCCTGGATGCCGAGGAGGTCGAGGCCCTGCGCCGTTTCGTCCTGCTGGACCACTACCTGGACACCAAGGCGCGCGAGATATCCGAATGGAACGCCTCGCTCCTTCGCGCCGGCCGCGACCAGGTGAACACCCGCCGTCAGACCAATGTGGGCACGTTCCGCGCCTATATGCAGGCCTATCTGAAGGCCCATCCCGGCATCGCCCACGACAAGACCCTGATGGTGCGCCAGCGGGATCCGACGCCCGAAGGGCTGCCGCTGGAAGTCTACTGCTTCGCCAACACGGTGGTCTGGGAGGAGTACGAGGGCATCCAGAGCGACATCTTCGACCACTTCCTGGCCATCCTGCCGGAGTTCGACCTGCGCCTCTTCCAGGCCCCCACCGGCCGGGACATGCGCGGGATGGTCGCCTCGATCCAGGCGGGGACCTGAGGCTTCAGATCGGCTCGTCGAGCAGGCCCTGGATGAGCCGCGAGAGCCCCGGATTGCGGAGCCGCTTCAGCCGCTCCGCGTGATAGATGTGGGCCAGATCGGCGAAGGCGCGGTCGTAATCGTCGTTGATGATGACGTAGTCGTAGTCGACGGCGCGCTCGATCTCCCCATAGGCCCTGCCGAGACGCCTCTGGATGACGTCCTCGTGGTCCTGGGCCCGCGCGTGCAGACGGCGTGAGAGCTCCGCCATCGTCGGCGGCAGGATGAAGACGCGGACCACGTCGGCCGGCGCCTTCTCGGCGATCTGCGCCGCACCCTGCCAGTCGATGTCGAACAGCACGTCCCGCCCGCCCTCGAGCGCCGTCATGACCGGCGCCTTGGGACTGCCGTAGCGGTGCTCGTGGACATTGGCCCATTCGAGGAAGGCGTCGGCCTCCACCATGGCGTCGAAGGTCGGACGATCGACGAAATGGTACTCGCGGCCGTCCTCCTCCCCCGGTCGCGGCGCACGCGTGGTCGCCGAGACCGAGAGTTCGAGATCGGCATGATCGGCCACCAGCCGCCGCGACAGAGAGGTCTTCCCCGCGCCCGAAGGGCTGGAGATGAGCAGCATCAGGCCGCGCCGGGGGCTTAGCGTCTGGGTCATCGGATCATCCGTTGGGCCGGCGCTGGCGCCGCACGCCCCCTATTCCACATTCTGGACCTGTTCGCGAAGCTGCTCGATCGTCGCCTTCAGTTCCAGGCCGACGGCCGTAAGCGCCGACAGGGCCGACTTCGAGCAGAGGGTGTTGGCCTCGCGCATGAACTCCTGGGTCAGGAAGTCCAGCCGGCGCCCCACCGCTCCGTCGGACGCGATCAGGGCCCGCGCCGCCTCGACGTGACCCGACAGGCGGTCCAGCTCCTCGCGCACATCAGCCTTCACGGCCAGGGCCGCGGCCTCCTGGACGATGCGGTCCTCCAGACCTGCGGGGTCGCCGACCAGTTCGCGCATGCGGCGTTCGAACCGCTCCTTGAGCACTGCGGGCTGTTCGCCGGCGAGGGCGGCGGCCTGGGCCGTCAGGCCGCCGATCCTGTCGACCAGGCCGGAGAGGACGTCGCTCAGGGCGGCCCCCTCGGCGTCGCGGGCGGCCTTCAGCCCGTCGAGCGCGGCGAGAATGGACGCCGACATCGCCGCCTCGATCCGCGCCAGGGCCTCAGGATCGCTCTCTCCGTCGGCCGCCTCGATCACGCCGCGCAGGGCGAGGAGACCGTCGAGCGAGGGGGGCGCGGCCCGGCCCGAGTCGAGGAGGTCGCGACCGGCGTCCAGATAGCGCGCCACCTGGTCGAGATTGACCCGCACCGGGGCCAGGCCCTCGGCCCGCCGGGCCTGCACCCCGACCGTCACCTGGCCGCGCTGGAAGCGGCCCTGGGCGGCTTCGCGCGTGGTCCGTTCCAGCCCCTCGAATCCCGGCGGTCCGCGGAAGCGCACCTCCAGATTGCGGCCGTTGACCGAGCGCGCCTCGACCGCCCAGCTCCAGGCTTCGAGAGCCCCTTCGACGCGGCCGAAGCCGGTCATGCCAGATAGCGGCATGTCTCCTCCCCTTGGTCTCCGGCGCTCAGGGTTCGGCCGGAACCTCGGCCGCATCGGCCGGCGCGCCCTTCGCCGCCGGCGGCGCCTGGCCAGCCGGAGCCGTCTCGCCCGCCCTGGCCCGTTCCAGCCGGCGCCAGCGCTCCACATTGGCCCTGTGTTCGTCGTAGGTCGCCGCGAAGGCGTGGCCGCCGGTGCCGTCCGCGACGAAGAACAGGTAGTCCGTCTGCGGGGGATCCAACACCGCCGCCAGGGAGGCCCGGCCCGGATTGGAGATCGGCGTCGGCGGCAGGCCGTCGATCACATAGGTGTTGTAGGGCGTCTCGCGCGTCAGCTCCGACAGGCGGATGCCGCGGCCGAGGGGCCGGCCCTTGGTCAGGCCGTAGATGATGGTGGGGTCGCTCTCCAGCCGCATGCCCCTACGCAGCCGGTTGACGAAGACCGAGGCGACCTGCGGCCGCTCGCTGGCCACGCCCGTCTCCTTCTCCACCACGGAGGCGAGGATCACCGCCTCCTGCGGCGTGTCGAAGGGCAGCCCCGGCTGGCGCTTGGACCAGAGCAGGGCCAGGACCTCGTCATGGGCCTCCATCATGCGCTGCAGGACCGCCGCACGGTCTTCGCCGCGTTCGATCTGGTAGGTCTCCGGCAGGACCGATCCCTCGGGCGGCGCCGGGGCGACGCCCGTCAAGAGCTCGTTCTCCGCCAGGATCTCGGCGACCATCTCCGATGTCAGGCCCTCCGGAATGGTCACGAAGTGGCGCACCACGCGACCGGCGCGGATGTCCCCCAGGACGCGGGCCATCGAGGCGCGGGTCGGGAACTCGTATTCGCCCGCCTTCAGCTCGCGCGCAGCCCCGGTCGCCTGGGCCGCCGCCAGGAAGATGGGGCCCGAGGAGATGACCCCCGCCCCCTCCAGGGTGCTTGCGATCTCCGGCAGGCCGGCCCCGCGGCGCAGGATCACCGTCGTGGCGTCGCCGGAAGCCGCCTCGGGCCCTGGCCCGCGGTACATCCACAAGGCCCAGGCCATGGCGAGCGCCAGAACCAGCGCAAAGGTCAGGGCGGCGCTGGTCAGCATCACCACCAGGCGGCGCATGGTGGACGAGCCGGCGCCCTTGGCCGGGCGGGCGCGGGGCTTACGGGCCATGTGCGGTCAGACTTGCTTGAACACCACGGAGGCGTTGGTGCCGCCGAAGCCGAAGCTGTTGGAGAGCGCCACCTTGATCTCCCGCGGACGCGCGGCGTTCGGCGCCAGGTCCAGCGCCGTCTCCACCGAGGGATTATCGAGGTTGATGGTCGGCGGGGCGATCTGGTCGCGGATCGCCAGGCAGGTGAAGGCCGCCTCGATGGCGCCGGCCGCGCCCAGCAGGTGGCCGGTGGCCGACTTGGTCGAGGACATGGTCACCCTGGAGGCGGCGTTGCCCAGCATGCGCTCCACCGCGCCCAGTTCGATTTCGTCGCCGAGCGGCGTCGAGGTCCCGTGGGCGTTGATGTAGTCGATGTCGGCCGGGTCGATGCCGGCGTCCTTGATCGCCGCCTTCATGGCGCGGAAGCCGCCGTCGCCGTCCTCGGCCGGGGCGGTGATGTGATAGGCGTCGCCCGCCAGGCCATAGCCGGCCACCTCGGCGTAGATCTTCGCGCCGCGGGCCTTGGCGTGCTCGTACTCCTCGAGCACCAGGACGCCCGCGCCCTCGCCCATGACGAAGCCGTCGCGGTCCTTGTCGTAGGGCCGGCTGGCCTTGGTCGGATTGTCGTTGAAGCCGGTGGACATGGCGCGGCAGGCGATGAAGCCGGCGATGCCCACCGGGCAGATCGCAGCCTCGGCGCCGCCCGCGATCATCACGTCGGCGTCCCCGTACTTGATCAGGCGCGCGGCGTCGCCCACGGCATGGGCGCCGGTGGCGCAGGCGGTCACCACCGAGTGGTTCGGGCCCTTGAAGCCATGGCGAATGGAGACCTGGCCCGAGGCGAGGTTGATCAGAGCCGAAGGAATGAAGAAGGGGCTGATCCGGCGGGGACCCTTCTCGTGCAGCTCGACGCTGGTCTTTTCGATCGTGGCCAGGCCGCCGATGCCGGAGCCGATGATGACCCCGGTGCGCTCGCGGCTCTCTTCATCCTCCGGCGTCCAGCCGGCGTCCTTCACCGCCTCGTCGGCGGCCGCGATGGCGTAGAGGATGAAGTCGTCGATGCGGCGCTGGTCCTTGGGCGGCAGCACGGCGTCCGGATCGAAGGCGCCTTCCACGTCCGGGCCGCCGCCGCCGCGGCCGTCGACCCGCGGCACCTCGCAGGCGACGTTGCAGGCGTACTGGCTGGCGTCGAAGGTGGTGATGTTCCCCGCGCCGGACTTGCCGGCCAGGAGGGCCTTCCAGCTCACATCCACGCCGGAGCCCAGCGGGGTGACGAGGCCGATGCCGGTGACGACGACGCGGCGGGTGTTGGCGGTGGACATGGCGTATCTACTCCCCCGCCCGCCCCAAACGAAAACCGCCGCGCCTCCACGGCGCATGGGCCAAAGGGACGCGGCGGTCTTTTTCTAAGGCTTCAGGCGATCACGCCAGGCGTCAGGCGCCCAGGCGCTCCTGAATGAACTTCACGGCGTCACCGACCGTCTGGATGTGTTCGGCGGCGTCATCCGGAATCTCGATGTCGAATTCCTCTTCGAAAGCCATGACCAGTTCGACGTTGTCGAGGCTGTCGGCGCCCAGGTCGTCGATGAAGCTGGCCTTCTCGGTGACCTTCTCCGGATCGGCGTCGAGGTGTTCGATGACGATCTTGCGCACGCGTTCCAGAATGTCGGACATTCGCTTTTAGTCCCTCTAATTTCAACTGATGCATCCGCGACGGGAGACGGCTTGTCAACCGCTGGCGGTGTTGGGTTTGAGGCCTCTGCAGGGGCCCGGAAGGCTCGGGCCGGCTCAATCGGCGTGGGCCGTAGCATGTTCCTTTCGGGGTGACCAGCGGCCAGCCGTCAGGCCCTCAGATCATCGCCATGCCGCCGTTCACGTGCAGGGTCTGGCCGGTGACGTAGGCGGCTTCGGCGCTGGCGAGATAGACGCAAGCTGCGGCGATTTCGTCGCCAGTGCCCAGACGTCCGGCCGGAATCGTCGAGAGAATCTGGCTCTTCTGCGCCTCGTTCAGGGCGTCCGTCATCGGGCTTTCGATGAAGCCCGGCGCGATGCAATTGACGGTGATGTTCCGGCTGGCGACTTCCTGGGCCAGCGCCTTGGAGAAGCCGATCATGCCCGCCTTGGACGCCGCATAGTTCGTCTGGCCCGGATTGCCCATCACGCCCACGACGGAGGTGATGCCGATGATTCGCCCGTAGCGACGCTTCATCATGCCCTTCATGGCCGCGCGGCTCAGGCGGAAATAGGACTCGAGATTGACGCGGATCACCGCGTCCCAGTCCTCGTCCTTCATGCGCATGAGCAGGCCGTCACGGGTGATGCCGGCGTTGGCGACCACGATGTCGAGAGGCGCGCCGGCGGCGTCCTCGGCCTTGGCGATCAGGCCGTCGACCTCCTCGCTCGAGGAGAGATTGGCGGCGGCGACGGTGGCGCGCTCGCCCAGCTGACCCGCGAGATCGGCCAGCACCGCTTCGCGCGTGCCCGACAGCACGACGTGCGCGCCCTGCCCGTGCAAAGCCTTGGCCAGCGAGGCGCCGATGCCGCCGGTGGCGCCCGTGACCAGGGCGGTCTTTCCAGAAAGATCGAACATCTTAAGTCTCCTTGCCCGGGCTCACAGGGACTTGGCGAAGGCTTCGAGGTCGGCGGGGGCGTTCAGCGGGGTCGCTTCGGCGTCCGGCGCGATCCGCTTGACCATGCCCGACAGCACCTTGCCGGCGCCGGCCTCGGCGAAGCGCGTCACGCCCCCCTCGCCGGCCAGCCACGCCACGCTCTCGCGCCAGCGCACGCGGCCGGTGACCTGTTCGACGAGCAGACGGCGGATCTCCTCCGGATCGTGGACCGGCCGGGCGGTCACATTGGCCACCAGCGGCGCCCTGGGCGCGACGATGGCGGCCTCGGCCAGCGCCCGGGCCATTTCGTCGGCGGCGGGCTGCATCAGGGGACAGTGGAACGGGGCCGAGACGTTCAGCGGAATGGCGCGCGCGCCCAGCTCCTTGGCCTTCTCGACCGCGCGATCGACGGCCGCCTTGGCGCCGGAGATGACCACATTGCCCTGGTTGTTGTCGTTGGCGACGACGCAGACACCGACCTCGGCGCCGGCCGCAGCGGCCTCCTCGGCGAGCGCCACATCGGTCTTCGGACCGATCAGGGAGGCCATGGCCCCCTCGCCCACCGGCACGGCGCGTTGCATGGCCTGGCCGCGAAGCTTCAGCAGCCGGGCGGTGTCGGCCACGCTGAGCGCGCCGGCGGCGGCCAGGGCGGAGTATTCGCCGAGGCTGTGGCCGGCGACGAAGGCGGCCTTGTCGACGCCGACGCCGAACTCCTTCTCCAGCACGCGCACGACCGCCAGGCTGACCGCCATCAGGGCTGGCTGGGCGTTCTCGGTCAGGGTCAGCTCGCCTTCCGGCCCGTCGCGCATCAGCACCGAGAGCTTCTGCCCGAGCGCGTCGTCCACCTCTTCGAAGACTTCGCGGGCCGGCGCGAAGGCCTGGGCGAGGTCTACGCCCATGCCGACGGACTGGCTGCCCTGGCCGGGGAAGATGAAGGCGAGGCTCATTTGGCGGCTCTCCCTGGCGGCGCGACGCGTGCGCGCCTGTGTCGATTCCGAGGGGCGAGGGTTAGGGGATAAGGCCGGGTGCGGCAAGCGCGCCGCACCTTGCGCCCCCCGCGGGGTGACGGGGCGGCCCTGATCCGACATGCTGCGCGCCAGGGGTGACTGGCCAGCCTGAAGGGAGCCGTCCATGGACGACCGCCACCTGATCTATTTCGCCGACCCGATGTGCTCCTGGTGCTACGGCTTCTGGCCCGTGGTCGCGGCGATCGACGCGGCGTTCGGCGAGACCCTGCCGATCCGGCTCGTCATGGGCGGCCTGCGCCCGGGCACGACCGAAGCCATGACCGAAGAGGCCAAGGCGAACGTGCTGGAGCACTGGACCCACGTCCACGAGGCGTCCGGCCAGCCCTTCGACAAGTCGGTCCTCGACCGCGAGGGCTTCGTCTACGACACAGATCCCGCGGCGCGGGCCGTGGTGGTGATCCGCCGCGAGCGGCCGGACCTGGCGCTCGCCTATCTCGGCGCGATCCAGAAAGCCTTCTACGCCGAGGGCCGCGACGTCACGCAGGGCGACGTGCTGGCGGAGATCCTCGCCGAGACGGTGCCGGGCGCCGACATCGCCGCCTTCCGGGCCAATTGGGAGAGCGAAGAGGCGGCCAACGAAACCTGGACCGACTACGCCATCTCGCAACGGGCCGGCGTGACGGGGTTCCCGACCCTGGTGGGCGGACCGGACGAGCGCGGGCAGTTCGGCGTGGTCACCCGCGGCTACGCCCCGCCCGAACAGGTGCTGCCGATCCTGGCCGACTGGGCGGGCCGTCCCGCGCAGTAGCGACTCAGCTCGGCGTCGCCATGCGGTAGGCGATGTAGCCCCGCTCCACCATCCGCCGCATCGCCTCATAGGCCTCCGACAGCTCCTCGAAGGACTGGCGAAGATGCGCAAGCTGCGCGAGCTCCGCGGGGCTCAGGGGATGGGGATGCTCGCTGGCCTTGAGCGCCGCGGCGACCCAGGCGGCGCGGGCCTGAGCCGCGGCCAGCGCCAGACGCTGGAACTTGCCGGCGTCGGCGGCGCCCACGGCCTGGGCCAGCACCTCGCGGTTGGAGGCGAAGGCGGTGTAGTCGATCTGCTCGAGCTGCCCGCGCAGACGGCGTTGGGCGGTCGGATCGGATTCGTCCTGCGGCTCGAAGTGGTCGGTCACGAGCCGGCGGTATCCGGTTGTTCTGACGGAAGACATGCGCTTCCTCCCTTCCGGACGCACGTTGGTCCGGAACGCCATCCATAACAGCGCGAGATTAATTTTCGTTTGCCGCGTCCCCGGCCCGGGCGCGCGAAGACAAACTGGGAGAGCCTCCGTATAGTCCAGGCAAGATGAGGAGTTCCGCCATGCCACGCCACTTCGGTTTCCTGGCCTCCACCCTCCCCGCCGTCGCTCTGGCGGCGGCCTTCGGCGCGCCCGCCCAGGCCGCGCTCGCGCCCGGCGCCCAGGCGCCGGACTTCAAGGCCCCGGCCTTCCTGGCCGGAAAGCCCACCCAGTTCTCCCTCGCCGAGGCCCGCAAGACCGGTCCGGTGGTGGTCTACTTCTTCCCCGCGGCGGAAACCGCCGGCTGCAATCTCGAGGCGCGGCTGTTCGCCGAGGCGGTGGACGAGTTCAAGAAGAACGGCGCCAAGGTGATCGGCGTCACCGCCGGCAACCTGGACAAGCTGCAGGCCTTCTCCGCCGACACCGAGAAGTGTTCGGGCAAGTTCCCGGTCGCCGCCGACCCGGGGGCGAAGATCGCCAAGGACTATGACGCCACCCTGGCCGTGAGGCCGGGCTGGTCCAGCCGAACCTCCTATGTGATCGGACCGGACGGCAAGGTGCTGCACGCCTACAGCGCCATGTCGCCCAACGACCACGTCGCCGAGACGCTGGAGGCCGTGAAGGCCTGGAAGGCCGCCCACCGATAGGACGCCGCTTCCGCCTTGCTCAGCGCGGCGTTTTCGCGTATTGGCCCGCCTCTTCACGGAAGGCGGTCTCAAGCCGGAATGCGAACAGGTCGGGATTAGCCCGCCCGCCGCGCTCGAGAGCCATCGTCTCCGACGGACTTCCGCCGTCGGGTGCGCCGCCTTCCACACCGGAAGAGGACAAATGGCGCTTTACGAACACGTGGTCATTTCGCGGCAGGACATCTCGCCGCAACAGGCCGAAGCCCTGAACGACCAGCTCAAGGCCCTGATCGAGGAAAACGGCGGCTCCGTCGCCAAGATCGAGTACTGGGGCCTCCGCAACCTCACCTATCGCATCAAGAAGAACCGCAAGGGCCACTATTCCCTGCTGGCCATCGATGCGAAGCCCGACGTCGTCAAGGAGATGGAGCGCCAGCTCTCCATCAACGAAGACGTGCTCCGCTACATGACCGTGCGTGTCGAAGAGCTCGACCTGGAGCTCTCGCCGGTGCTCGCCCGCCGCGACCGTGACCGTGAGCCTCGCCGTGACGGCGAAGGCCGCCGCGACGACGCCTAAGGGGAGGAACACCGATGTCTGACGCCAACACCACGCCCGCCCCGGCCGCCGCGCCGCGCCGCCCGTTCTTCCGCCGCCGCAAGGTGTGCCCGTTCTCCGGCGCCAACGCCCCGAAGATCGACTACAAGGACGTCAAGCTGCTGCAGCGCTACGTCTCGGAACGCGGCAAGATCGTGCCCTCGCGCATCACCGCCGTCTCGGCCAAGAAGCAGCGTGAGCTGGCCCGCGCCATCAAGCGCGCGCGCTTCCTCGCCCTCCTTCCCTACGTCGTGAAGTAAGGGAGACAGAGCGATGAAGGTCATCCTGCTCGAACGCGTCGAAGGCCGTGGCGGCCTCGGCGAAGTGGTCACCGTCAAGGACGGCTACGCCCGCAACTTCCTGCTCCCCCGCCAGAAGGCCCTGCGCGCCACCGCGGCGAACATGAAGGTGTTCGAAGCCCAGCGCGCCCAGATCGAAGCCCGCAACGCCGAGGCGCGCGCCGCCGCGGCCCGTTCGGGCGAAAGCCTGGACGGCCAGAGCTACGTGCTGATCCGCCAGGCGGGCGAGAGCGGCCAGCTCTACGGCTCGGTCTCGGGCCGTGACGTCGCCGACGTCATCAACGCCGAAGGCGGCAAGGTCGAGCGCTCCATGGTCGTGCTGGACAAGCCGATCAAGACGCTGGGCCTCCACGAGGTGAAGGTGCGCCTGCACGCCGAAGTGGTCGTGACGGTCACCCTGAACATCGCCCGCAGCCAGGACGAAGCCGAACGTCAGGCCCGCGGCGAGAACGTCATCACCTCGCAGTTCGAGGAAGAGCGCGCCGCGGCCGAGGAAGCCGCCGCCGACCTCCTCGAAGGCGGCGCCGGCCAGATCGAAGGCGACTACGCCGAAGACTGAGGTCGATCGACGACTGAAACAAGGACGGCCCGGAGCCTCGCGCCCCGGGCCGTCTTTATTTGCGGATGCAGTCTTCGGCCGACCGTTGCCGAAATGTCATACGCATTCGGAGCGACGCTCCCTAGTTAATCCCCAAGGGCCGATCACAAGGATCTGGGGCCGGCGCGAACCGGCTCCCACGAAGGGGAACACATGCAATATCGCGTCATGCTCATGGCCGCGGCCTCCGCAGCCAGCCTGATCTCGTCCGCCGCGCTCGCGCAGACCGCCGCGCCCGCCGCCGCCGAGGTCGAAGAACTCGTCGTCACCGGCACCCGCACGACGGGGCGCAGCCGCCTCGACACCCTCGCGCCGGTGGACGTGGTCACCACCGAAGCGCTCCAGCAGCGCGGCACGACCGAGCTCGCCACCGCGCTGGCGACCGCCGTGCCGTCCATCTCCTTCCCGCGCCCGTCCAACACCGACGGCACCGACGCCGTCCGGCCGGCGACGCTGCGCGGCCAGGGCCCAGACCAGACCCTGGTGCTGGTCAACGGCACGCGCCGCCACGTCTCGGCTCTGCTCAACACCAACGGCTCGGTGGGCCGCGGCTCGGCCGCCGTCGACCTCAACGCCATCCCGTCCACCGCGCTCGAGCGGATCGAGGTGCTGCGCGACGGCGCGGCGGCGCAGTACGGCTCCGACGCCATCGCCGGCGTGGTCAATCTGCGTCTGCGGGAAGCCGCCTCGGGCGGCGCCCTGGCCGTCACCTACGGTCAGTACGAGACGAGCTTCGACGGCTTCTACGGCCGCGACGACGACATCTCCGACGGCGCCACCACCACGGTCTCCGGCTGGCAGGGCCTGCCCCTGGGCGCCGACGGCTTCCTGACGCTCTCGGCCGAGTACCGCGACCGCGAGAACACCAACCGCAGCGACATCGACCGCCGCGTGACCCCGGCGCGGATCACCTCGCGCTTCGGCGACGCCGACGTCGAGGACGTCTCGTTCTACGCCAACGCCGGCAAGCCGCTCGGCGATGTGTGGGAAGCCTATGGGTGGTTCGGCGTACAGGAACGCGACGCTTCCAGCGCGGCGACCTACCGCCTGCCCACCGACGCCAATCAGAACGTGCCGTCGGTCTATCCTGACGGCTATCTGCCGAAGATCGTCACCGACACCAGCGACCTCAGCGCGGCTCTGGGGCTGCGCGGCGAGATCGCCGGCTTCAACGCCGACTTCAACGTCGCCTACGGCAAGAACGACATCAACTTCGGCGTTCGCGACACGATCAATCCGTCCTATGGCGCGGCGTCCCAGACCTCGTTCGAGGCCGGCGGCCTGGAATACAGCCAGACCGTCTTTTCGGCCGATTTCAGCCGCGGCGTGGACGTCGGCATGGCCGGTCCGCTGAACGTCGCCTTCGGCCTGCAGGCCCGCACCGAGACCTTCGAGATCAACCAGGGCGAGCCGGCCTCGTACAACCGCGGTCCGATCACCGGCGTCTCGTTCGGCTCGCGGGGCTTCACCGGGTTCACGCCCGGCAACGAGGTGGATGTCGATCGCGACGCGGTCGGCGTCTATGTCGACCTGGAAGGCCAGCTGACCGAGAAGTTCTCCGCCTCGGCGGCGGTTCGCTACGAGGACTATTCCGACTTCGGGACCAACACCTCGGGCAAGCTGTCGGCCCGCTACGACTTCACCCCGGCCTTCGCCCTGCGCGGCGCCGCCTCGACGGGCTTCCGGGCTCCGAGCCTGCAGCAGCAGTACTACACGGCCACCTCGATCCTCTACATCAACGGCGTGCCCTTCGAGACCGGCACCTATCCGTCGGTGAGCCCGGTGGCGACCGCGCTCGGCGGCCAGGCGCTCGATCCGGAGACCTCGCGCAACTACTCGCTGGGCCTGGTCTATCGCCGGGGCGCCTTCGAGCTGACCGTCGACGCCTACCGGATCGAGGTCGAGGACCGCATCGTGCTGTCGGAGACCTTCCAGGGCAGCGCGACGGCCGCGCCGGGAACGAACGCCCGCGTGATCTACGACCTGTTGGCGCCCCTCGGCGCCACGGCCGCCCGCTTCTTCATCAACGGCGTCGACACCGAGACCAACGGGATCGACGTGGTCGCCCGCTACCGGATCAACGATCCGCAGGCCGGCGTGTTCGATCTGACGGCGGCCGGCAATATCAACGAGTTCGAGGTCACCCGCACCCCGACCTCGTCGGCCACCATCCTGCCGACGCCCACCAGCCTGTTCGGCCGCCAGGCCACGCTGCGCTTCGAGGAAGGCGTGCCCAAGCAGAAGCTCACCCTTCAGGGCGACTGGAGCCGTGAGGCCTGGGGCGCGACCGTGCGCACCACCTTCTATGGTTCGGTCCTGTCGCCGGGCACGCTGGCCGACGGCAGCGCCGACACCGAGACGGGGACCCGCGGCCTGGTGGACCTCGAAGGCCGCTACACCTTCTCCGACCGGGTGACCCTGGCCGTGGGCGCGGACAATCTGTTCGACGTCTATCCGCGTCAGATCCCGCCGAACCTGAACACGACCGGGGCGGCGCCGTTCTCGTCCTTCTCGCCGTTCGGCTTCAACGGCCGGTTCGTCTACGGGCGCGTCAGCGTCCGCTGGTAGTCGGAGGCCCCTGACCTCCTCGCGGTGCGGGCGGGCCCACGCGGCCCGCCCGTGACCCGGGCCCTTGACCTGTCCACAGGGCGAGACATTTTTGTGGACCTGCGGCAGTTCGCCGTGAGGCGCGCACGCCGCGTTAAGCTATCAGCTACCCATGGCGATCGTTCCGGCCCTGGACCTGCGCATGCCGCAGGACGACAACCCGACTCCCACCCATGCTCCGGCCAATATCGAGGCCGAGCAGGCCTTGCTGGGCGCGCTGCTCTATGACAACGCGGTCTTCGAGCGGCTGGGCGACAACCTGCAGGGCCGGCACTTCTTCGAGCCGTTCCACGGACGCCTGTTCACCGCGATCGAGTCCTACATCCGCAAGGGCCAGCTGGCCGAGCCGATCCTGATCGCCGAGCAGTTCTCGCGCGATCCGGCCTTCCAGGAACTGGGCGGCCTGCGCTACCTGGCCGATCTCGTCGACCGTGCGCCGCCCTCGACCCACGCGCCCGACTACGCCCGCGCCATCTACGATCTGGCGCTGCGTCGCGACCTGATCCGCATCGGCCAGGAAA
The DNA here is from genome assembly GCF_013911965.1 of Phenylobacterium sp. GTDB lineage: Bacteria > Pseudomonadota > Alphaproteobacteria > Caulobacterales > Caulobacteraceae > Phenylobacterium. Next base: position 134,758 of record NZ_JACESE010000003.1, read on the forward strand.
TCGCCGCGGGCGCCCAGACCGCCGAGGTCGACCGCTCGGCGCGCGATCAGATCGAGGCCGCCGAGCAGCAGCTCTACGCCCTCGCCGAGACCGGCGGGGTGACCCAGGGCTTCGTGCCCTTCGCCGAGGCCCTGCACGGCGCGGTGGCCATGGCCGCCGAGGCGCATGCCCGCGACGGCGGGCTGGCGGGCATCTCCACCGGCCTGATCGACCTCGATCAGAAGATCGGCGGCCTGCACCCCTCCGACCTGGTGATCCTGGCCGCCCGTCCCTCCATGGGTAAGACCTCGCTGGCCTGTAACGTCGCCTTCGACGTGGCCCGCAACTACGCCTGGGAGCCGAGGCCCGACGGCACGCGCAAGACCGTCAGCGGCGGCGTCGTGGCCTTCTTCTCTCTGGAAATGTCGGCCGAGCAGCTCGCCATGCGCCTGCTGGCCGAGGTCTCCGGCGTGTCGGGGGACCGGCTGCGCAAGGGCGAGATCGACGCCATGGAGTTCGGCCGCATCCGCGACGCCGCGCTCGAGATCCAGGAGGCGCCGCTCTATATCGACGCCACCGGCGGCCTGTCGCTGGCGAAGCTTGTGGCGCGGGCCCGACGCCTGAAGCGCACCGTGGGCCTCGACCTGATCGTGGTCGACTACCTCCAGCTCATCACCCTCGGGCCCGGCGGCAGCGACAACCGGGTGCAGGAGGTGAGCGCCATCACCCAGGGCCTCAAGGCGCTGGCCAAGGAGCTGGCCGTGCCGGTGATCGCCCTGTCGCAGCTCTCACGGCAGGTGGAGAGCCGCGAAGACAAGCGGCCCCAGCTCTCTGACCTTCGCGAGTCCGGCTCGATCGAGCAGGACGCCGACATGGTCATGTTCATCTATCGCGAAAGCTACTATCTGGGCCGCTCCGAGCCGCGCGAAGGCACCGAAGAACACTTCAAGTGGCAGGAGCAGATGGACCAGGTCCGCGGCATGGCCGAGGTCATCATCGGCAAGCAGCGTCACGGCCCCATCGGCACGGTGAAGCTGTCCTTCAACGAGGACCTCACCAAGTTCGGCAACCTGGCCCGCGACGGCCGCTACGACAACCACCACTAGCCCGGCTCGCCGCAAGGCTCGCCCCGCGCTAAACGACCTGATGGCCCCAGCTTCCCGCGCCCGGCTGAGCGTCGATCTCGACGCGCTCGCCCACAACTTCCACGCCATCGCCGCCGAGGCGGAGGGCGCGGAAGTCGCACCCGTGCTCAAGGCCGACGGCTACGGACTCGGCGCCGGTCCGGTTGCGCGGCGGCTTCGGCGCGAAGGCGCCCGCACCTTCTTCGTCGCCCGCCTGGCGGAGGGCGAGGCCTTGCGGGCGGAACTCGGCCAGGGCGAGGCCCAGATCATGGTGCTGGACGGCTTCACGCCCGGGGCCGGCGAGCGTCTGGCGGCGTCCGGCCTGACGCCGGTGCTCAACGGGGTGGGGCAGGTCTCCGCGGCGGTCGCCTTCGCCGCCTCGGCCCGTGCGCCCCTGCCCTGCGCCCTGCAGATCGACACCGGCATGAACCGCCAGGGGCTGACGCTCGAGCAGGCCGCGGCCCTGGCCCAGGCGCCCGACCGTCTGCGCGGCCTCGACATCGGTCTGGTGCTCAGCCACCTCGGCTCGGCGACCCAGCCCGGCCATCCGCGCAACGCCGAACAGCTCGCCGCCTTCCGCCGCGTGCGCGACCTCTTCCCCGAGGCGCGCGCCAGCCTCAGTTCCTCCGCCGGCGCCTTCCTGGGCGCGAACTACCGGTTCGACATGGTCCGGCCCGGCATCAGCCTTTTCGGCGGCGGCCCGGAAGAGCGTCCCGACCCCCGCCTCCGGGCGGTGGCGACGCTGGCGGCTCCGATCCTGGACATCCGCCGCCTCGCGCCTGGGGACCCGGTGGGCTATGGCGTCTCCATTCGCGCCGAGCACGCCACCCGGGTCGCCGTGGTGGGCGCGGGCTATGCCGACGGCGTCATCCGCGCCGCGCGGCGCAGCGGCAAGGCCTGGGCGGCCGGGGCGCACCGCCGGATCTACATCGTCGACATGGATCTGACCGTGGTCGAGATCGGCGACGCGGACCTGCATCCGGGCGACATGGTCGAGCTTCTGGGCCCCCACGCCCTGCTGGACGATCTGGCCGCCGCGGCCGGCTCCATCGCCCACGAGTGCCTGGTGCGGCTCAGTCCCCGCGCCGAGCGGCTCTATGTGGAACGCGCCCTCGCCCCCATCTGAGCGGCCTCAATAGCGACCACCCGGCGGGTTAGACTGCCGTCGATCGAATCAGGAGTCCGGCTTGGCCAAAGACGGCGCGGTCTATGTCTGTCAGTCCTGCGGCTCGGTGCAGGGCAAGTGGTCTGGCCAGTGCCCGGCCTGCTCGGCCTGGAACACGATGGTCGAGGAGGTCCAGGCGCGCCCGCCCGGCGCCCTGGCCGCGCCGCGCAGCGGCCGTGCGCAGAGAGGGCTCGCCTTCGAGACCCTGGAGGCCGCCACGCCGGCGCCCCCGAGGATTCAGACGGGCGTGGCCGAGTTCGACCGCGTCTGCGGGGGCGGCGTCGTCCCCGGCTCCGCCCTGCTGCTCGGCGGCGACCCCGGCGTGGGCAAGTCCACCCTGCTGATGCAGGTGATGGGCCAGGCCTCCCAGCGCGGGACCCGCTGCGCCTACATCTCGGGCGAGGAGGCGGTGGAACAGGTCCGCAGCCGCGCCCAGCGCATGGGCTTCGCCCAGGCCCCCGTCCAGCTGGCCGCCGAGACCTCGCTGCGCATCATCCTGGAAGGCCTGAAGAAGGACGCCTTCGACCTTGTCGTGATCGACTCCATCCAGACGATGTGGAGCGACGCTCACGAGGCCGCTCCCGGATCGGTGACGCAGGTCCGCGCCGCGGCCGGCGAACTGGTGCGGCTGGCCAAGAAGCGTGGCGTGGCGGTGATCCTGGTGGGCCACGTCACCAAGGAAGGCGCCATCGCCGGGCCCCGGGTGATCGAGCACATGGTCGACGCCGTCCTCACCTTCGAAGGCGAGCGCGGCTATCCGTTCCGCATCCTGCGCGGGGTGAAGAACCGCTTCGGGGCCACGGACGAGATCGGCGTCTTCGAAATGGCCGACATGGGCCTGATCGAGGTGGTGAACCCCTCCGCCCTCTTCCTGAACACAGAGGGCGAGCGGGCGGCCGGCGCGGCGGTCTTCGCGGGCATCGAGGGTTCGCGCCCGGTCCTGGTGGAGATCCAGGCTCTGGTGGCGCCCAGCGCCTACGGCACGCCCCGCCGCGCCGTGGTCGGCTGGGACTCCGGACGCCTGGCCATGGTGCTGGCGGTTCTGGAGGCGCGCTGCGGCCTTGGTTTCGGGGACCGTGATGTCTATCTGAACGTCGCGGGGGGCCTGCGGGTCACCGAGCCCGCCGCCGACCTCGCCGCCGCCGCCGCTCTGGCCTCCTCCGCCCTCGACGTCGCCCTGCCCCAGGACTGCGTCGTCTTCGGCGAGATCAGCCTTTCGGGCGATGTCCGGCAGGTCAGCCGGATGGACGGCCGGCTCAAGGAGGCGGCCAAGCTCGGCTTCGCTCAGGCGCTGGCGCCTTCGAGCGCGGAGGCCGGCCACGGCATGAAGGTTCACGGCGTCGCCCGACTGGCCGACGCCATCCGTCGCATCGGCGACGGCGATTGGGATGGTCGCAAGTGACGCTGTTCGACGTCATCGCCCTCGCGCTTCTGGCCGTCTCGGCCGGCGTGGGCTTCTTTCGCGGCGCCGTGCGCGAGATGGCCACCGTCCTGGCGCTGCTGGTCGCCGCAGCGGCCGCCCTGTGGGGGCTGCGGTTCTCCGGCCCTGTTGCGCGGGAGATCATGGACCCCGCCTGGGCCGCCAATGTGGCCGCGGTCGTGGTCGTCTTCACGGTCGTCTACATCGTGCTGCGCCTGCTGGGGGGCGGATTGGCGAACAAGGTCCAGGCGACCGATGTCCTGGGCTTCCTCGACCGGCTGATCGGCGCCGGCTTCGGACTCCTGCGTTCGCTGGTCGTGCTCGGCGCCTTCAGTCTGGCGCTGAATGCGGCCACCCCGCCGGAGCGTATGCCGACCTGGATCACCGGTGCGGCGCTTTATCCCTTGACCCGGGCGGCCGGTGAGGTGCTGAAGACCTTCGCACCCAAAGGATTTGATGTGGCCGATCGGTTACGGCCGGCCATCTCCGACGCCGTCCGCGACGGCGCAGGTGATCCGCCTTCGGAAGAAGGCTATGACGAGCGCGCGCGCGACCACATCGACGAGCTGGTGGAGCAATCCCGATGAGCCCCGACACCGACGCCTGGTCCTCCCCCTACCGCGATCCCGACGACGACACGCTCCGACTCGAATGTGGCGTGTTCGGGGTCTATGGCGTCGACCAGGCCGCGGGCCTGACCGCGCTCGGACTGCACGCCCTGCAGCATCGCGGACAGGAGGCTTGCGGCATCGCCTCCTTCGACGGGCAACGCTTCCACACCGAGCGCCACATGGGCCGGGTGGGCGACGCCTTCGGCGACGCCGACCTCCCGCGGCGCCTGCCCGGCGGCTTCGCCATCGGCCATACCCGCTACTCCACCGCCGGCGGCAGCTTCATCCGCAACGTCCAGCCGATGTTCGCCGACCTGGAGAGCGGCGGCATCGCCATCGCCCACAACGGCAACCTGACGAACTTCCTCCACCTGCGCCAGCAGCTGGTCGCCGAAGGGGCGATCTTCCAGTCCACCTCCGACTCCGAGGTGATCCTCCACCTGATCGCCCGGTCGCGCAAAGGCCGCATGACCGAGCGCTTCATCGACGCCCTCTCGCGCATCGAGGGCGGCTACGCCCTGGTGGCCCTGACAAACAAGAAGCTGATCGGCGTGCGAGATCCGCTGGGCATCCGCCCCCTCGTGCTGGGCGAGCTCGACGGGAAGTACGTGCTCGCCTCCGAGACCTGCGCCCTCGACATGGTCGGCGCACGTTTCATCCGCGACATCGAGCACGGCGAGATGGTGGTCATCGACCACAACGGCGTCGAGAGCCTGCGCCCCTTCCCGGCCGAGCGCGCCCGCCCCTGCATCTTCGAATACGTCTACTTCGCCCGTCCGGATTCGGTCGTGAACGGCCGCTCGGTCTATGAGGTCCGCAAGCGCATGGGCCGCCGCCTGGCGCAGGAGAGCGCGGTGCCCTGCGACGTGGTGGTGCCGGTGCCCGACTCCGGCGTGCCGGCCGCCCTCGGCTTCGCCCAGGAAACGAGCGTGCCCTACGAGATGGGCATCATGCGCAACCACTATGTGGGGCGCACCTTCATCCAGCCGACTCAGGGCGCGCGCGAGCTGGGCGTGCGCATGAAGCTGTCGCCCAACCGCGCCGTCCTGGCGGGCAAGCGGGTGATGCTGATCGACGACTCCATCGTCCGCGGCACCAACTCCCTGCGGGTGGTGCGCATGGTGCGCGAGGCGGGCGCCAAGGAGGTCCACCTGCGCTCCGGCTCGCCGCCGATCAAGTGGCCCGACTTCTACGGCATCGACATGCCTGAGCGGGAGCAGCTTCTGGCCGCCAACAAGTCGCTCGACGAAATGGCCAGGATGCTCGAGGTCGACAGCCTCGGCTTCCTCTCGGTCGAGGGCCTCTACTGGGCCATGGAGGCCTCGCCGCGCGATCCGGCCGCACCGCAGTTCACCGATCACTATTTCACTGGCGACTATCCCACCCGGCTGCTCGACCGCGAGATCGCCGAGGGCCGCAACGCCGAGGACGAGCGTCAGCTCACCTTCCTGGTCGACGCGTGAGCGGCCCTGTTCGGGGCCTGCTCGCCCGCCTGAGGATCGACCCCTACATCCTGGCCATCCTCGCCACCGTGGGGGTGGCCTCCCTGCTGCCTGCGCGCGGCGAGGCGGCCGACATCGTCGGCTGGGCGACCAAGATCGGCGTCGCCCTCGTCTTCTTCCTGCACGGCGCCAAGCTCTCGCCGCAGGCGGTCGCCGCCGGGATCGGCCACTGGCGGCTGCACCTGACGGTGCTGCTCTCCACCTTTGCGCTCTTTCCGCTGGCGGGGCTGGCCTTCGCCCAGCTTCCGGACTGGATCCTGCCGGCCGCCCTGGCGCCTGGCCTGATCTATCTGGCCTGCCTGCCCTCCACCATCCAGTCGCAGGTGGGCTTCACCGCCATCGCCAACGGCAATGTGGCCGCCGCGGTCTGCGGCGCCTCGGCCTCCAACATATTGGGCGTGGCCGTCACGCCCCTGCTGGTCGGCCTGCTGCTGAGCGCCCAGGGCGGCGGTCTGTCCTGGGGCTCCGTCCAGGCCATCCTCCTGCAGCTGCTGGCCCCGTTCATCGCCGGGCAGCTGCTGCGCCGGTGGATCGGCGGCTTCATCGAGCGCCACAAGAAGGCGGCGTCGCTCGTCGACCGGGGCTCGATCCTGCTGGTCGTCTACAACGCCTTCTCCGAGGCCGTCGTGGAGGGCATCTGGCGGCAGGTTTCGATCCCCGACCTTCTGCGGCTGTCAGCCTGCTGCCTCGTGCTGATGGCCCTCGCCATGGTCTGGGCGGTCTGGATCAGCCGCCGGTTGGGCTTCTCCAAGGCCGACGAGCCCGCCGTGCTCTTCGGCGCGTCGAACAAGAGCCTGGCCGCGGGCGCGCCCATGGCCGCCGTGCTGTTCCCGGCCGCGACGGTCGGCTTCGTGCTGCTGCCCGTCATGCTCTACCACCAGTTCCAGCTGATGGCCTGCGCGGCCATCGCCGGCCGCTACGCCAAACGGGCGGACACGCCCGGCGAGACCGGATAGAGAGCCCTCCATGACTGATTCCGCCCCCCGGCCGCTGGACGGCCGCATCGCCCTCGTCACCGGCGCCAGCCGCGGCATCGGCCGCGAATGCGCCCTGGCTCTGGCCAAGGCCGGCGCGCACGTGGTGGCGATCGCCCGCACACAGGGGGCGCTCGAGGCGCTCGACGACGAGATCCGCCAGGCGGGCGAGCAGGCGGCGACTCTGGCGGCCCTGGACATCGCCGACGGGGGCCAGATCGACCAGCTGTGCTACGCCATCCATCAGCGCTTCGGCCGGCTGGACGTCCTCGTCCACGCCGCGGCCATGCTCGGAGGCCTGAGCCCGGTCGCCCATGTCGATCCCAAGGCGTGGGACCGGATCGTGGCGGTGAACCTGACCGGGACCTACCGCCTGCTGCGCAGCGCCGAGCCCCTGCTGAAGGCGGCCCCGTCCGGGCGGGCCCTGGTCTTCACGACCGGTCGGGTGGCCCGTCCGAAGGCTTTCTGGGGCGCCTATGGCGCGACCAAGGCCGGCGCCGAGCATCTGGTGCGGACCTGGGCCGACGAGCTGGAGAACACGACCGTCCGCGCCGCCCTGATCGATCCCGGGCAGATGCGCACCAAGATGCGCGCCGAGGCCATGCCGGGCGAGGATCCTGAGACCCTGCCCCATCCTTCCGAAATCGGCCCGATGATCGTGGAGCTGGCCAGCGCCGAGCTCGGTCAGCCCAAGGAGCCGGTCAGCTTCGCCGCGTGGAAGGCCGCGAGGGCGAACGCTTCCCACTGACGGGACGCCCCGTCGGCTTGGCCGGACGCGAGGGCCGGCCGCCCGGTTTGGCCGCGCCCTTGCCGGCCTTGGCGGGCTTGCCGCCTGCGGTCGTCTTGGCGCGCGCGGCCTTCACCGCCTTGCGCGGCGCCGTCTTGGCGGGCCCGCCCTTGGACTCGCCCTCGGCATAGGGATTGGAGCCGGACTTCACCGTCAGACGCACGGGCACGCCCGGCAGGTCGAAGCTCTCGCGGATCGAGTTGATCAGATAGCGGCGATAGCTGTCCGGCAACTGCGCCGCGCGGCTCGCGAACAGCACGAAGGTCGGCGGCCGGGCCTTGGTCTGGGCGATGTATTTCGGCCGGACGCGGCGGCCGTTCACGGCCGGCGGCGGGTGACGCTGGACGGCCATGGCCAGCCAGTCGTTCAGGTCGCGCGTCTTCACCTTGGTCGACCAGTCGGCATGGGCCTTGAAGACCGCCGGCATCAGCTTGTCGAGATTTCGGCCCGTCTCGGCCGAGAGCGCGATCATGGGCGCGCCGCGCACCTGCGGCAGCTTGCGCCCCACCTCCTCGGTCAGTTCGGCCAGCCGCGCCTGCGGATCCTCCACCAGGTCCCACTTGGCCAGGACGAAGACCAGCGCCCGCCCCTCGCGCTCGACCAGGTCGGCGATCTGAAGGTCCTGGATTTCCAGCGGATGGGTGGCGTCCATCACCAGCAGCACGACCTCGGCGAAGGTGATGGCGCGGATGGTGTCCTGGGTGGACAGCCGCTCCAGCTTCTCCTGCACCTTGGCCTTGCGCCGCAAGCCGGCGGTGTCCACCAGCCGGATGGCGCGGTCGTCCCACCGCCAGTCGACGGGAATGGCGTCGCGGGTGATGCCGGCCTCGGGTCCGGTCAGTAGCCGGTCCTCGCCGATCAGACGGTTGACCAGGGTCGACTTGCCGGCGTTCGGGCGGCCGACGATGGCCAGGCGGATGGGCTTGTCGCCCTCGTCCTCCTCCTCGTCCTCGCCGGCTTCCGGCACGGCGGCCAGGACGGCGGCGTAGAGGTCGGCCATGCCCTCGCCGTGCTCGGCCGACAGCGGGACGGGCTCGCCGAAGCCGAGATTGAAGGCCTCCAGCGTGCCGGCGTCGCCCTGGCGGCCCTCGGCCTTGTTGGCGATCAGCACGACCGGCTTGCCGGCCTTGCGCAGGATCTCCCCGAACACCTCGTCGAGCGGCGCGACTCCCTCGCGAGAGTCGATGACGAACAGGGAAAGGTCGGCCTCTGCAATGGCCAGCTCGGTCTGGCGGCGCATGCGCGCCTCCAGGCTCTCGTCGGTGACGTCCTCGAAGCCGGCGGTGTCGATCAGTTCCAGGTCGATGTCGCCCAGCCGGCCGGTCGCGAACCGGCGGTCTCGGGTGACGCCCGGCTGGTCGTCGACGATGGCGAGCTTGCGGCCCGCCAGCCGGTTGAACAGGGTGGACTTGCCCACGTTGGGGCGTCCGACGATCGCGATCTTGAGCGGCATGAGCGCTCCATAGAGCCTTTCGGCCCCAAGTGGAAACGCTACGCTGTGTGACGCCTCAGCTCAGGGCGATCAGCCGCGCTTCGTCGGTCACCACATAGATCATGCCGTCGACGGCGATCGGGGCGATCAGCACCGGCGAGCCCAGTTCGAAGCGGCGCTCCACCTCGCCCGTCTTGGCGTTCAGCACGGCCATCTCGCCGCTCGACGAGGCGACCACCAGCTTGCCCGAAGCCAGCAGCGGGCTGGTCCAGATCGGCCGACCCACGCTGCGCCCGCCGATCCCGAAGAAACCGCCCTTCTTCTCGGGCTCGATCCCCTCGTTGAGGTCCTGAATCCAGTAGACCTGTCCGCTCTCGCGCGAGACGCAGACCACCTCGCCCGCCTTGGAGACCACATAGACCACGTCGCCGGCCGGCCAGGGCGTGGTGATGCCGGTCACCGGCAGCGTCCAGCGCGGCGCACCGGTGCGCAGGTCCACCGCGGCGAAGACGCCCGAGTGGCTCACCGCATAGACATCGCCGCGATAGATGGCCGGACGGCCCGGGATGTCGCGGATTTCCGACAGGGCGTTCGTGCGGCTGGCCCGCGACAGACCTTCGTTCCACAGGTCATTGCCGTTGGCGCTGCGCAAGGCGACCAGTTCGCCGGAACTGAAGGAAGCCACCACCGTCTCGCCGGACACGGCCGGGCTGGACGCCTCGAGGATGCGCGCCGGTTCGCTGAGCGCCTGATAGGTCCAGCTCGGCGTGCCCGTCGCCGCTTCGAAGGTCAGCAGGGTGTTGTCGATGGCCACGGCCATGACCCGACCGGCGGTCACGGTGGGCGCCGCATGGATCGGCTGTTCGACGTCGCGCCGCCATTCCACCGCGCCGGTGCCGGCGTTCAGGCGCGCGACGAAGCGGTAGCCGGACGTGACGTAGAGCTTGCCATCCGCGAAGGCGAGGCCGCCGCCGAAACCTTCGCGCTCGTCACGGCGGGACGGGGCGAGGTCCTGGCTCCAGACCTCGCGCCCGGACTTGGCGTCGAAGGCGCTGACCTGGGCGGCGCCGTCCATCACATAGATGCGTCCTTCGGCGACGACCGGCGGGGCGGTGACGTGGTGTCCGCGGCCGGACGCCTCGCCGAAGTCGCGCCGCCAGGCCACGTCGAAGTTCACCGGGGCGACGACGTGCTCGACGGCCTGTTCGAGATTGCCGCCGGGCAGCGGCCAGGACTCGCGCTCATAGGGCGTCGGCAGGAAGAAGTCCGCGCCGCGCAGCGTGTCGGACACGCTCAAGGTCTCGTCGAAGGCGATGATCGAGATCCGCTCGCCCTCGCCGGCCACTTCCTGAGGCCCTTCGTCCCGATCGAACGGGTTGAGGCGATTGATGGTCGAGCAGCCGCTGACGGCGACCGCGCTCGCCAGCAGGGCGGCGACCAGCGAGAGGCGGCGAGTGGTCATCATTGCGAAGCGGAACCTTGCTGTTGCGGTTGCGCGGGCGCCTCGGGCGCCGGCAGGGCGATGGCCGCCTTCACGGCCGCCGGAAGGGTCTTGGCCGTGCCCGACTCGATCAGGGCGCGGGCGGCCTGGGCCCGCTGGCGGGCCTGGTCGGAGGCGCCCGGCAGCAGGGCGATGACGCCGAAGTCCGCACGAGCGCCGTCGACGTCGCCGGCCATCAGCTTGGCGAAGGCCAGAGCTTCGAGGGCCTCGGCCCGATAGGGGCGGCCCTCCTCGGTCAGGGGCTGCAGGCGTTCGGTCATGGTGTCCAGCGGCGCCGTATCGAGGAGCGCCAAGGCGGATTTGAGGCGGGCGGCGTCGCCGATGATCGGATCGGGCGCGCGCTCGGCCGCCCGGTCCAGGAGCGCCACCGCGCCCTCCACGTCCTCCTCCCCGAGGCGCAGGCCCGCCTGCTGCATCAGGGCGAGCGACGCGTAACCGTCGGCCCGGCCCTCGGCGACCTCCGCAAACAGGCGGTTGGCCTGTTCTTCATCGCCTTCGGCGAAGGCCTGGACGCCCTCGGCATAGGTCTCCGACGCCTCGGCGTAGCTGCGGGCCTGCCAGGTCTGCCACCCCCAGATCCCCAGGGCGATCAGGCCGGCCAGGACCAGCACGCCGACAATCCAAGGCAACGCCTTGAACGCGAGCGTCTTGTACCGGTCGGCGCGAAGCTGCTCCTCGACCTCTTCGAAAACGTCAGACACGAACGGGAACTCCGCGCTCAGGCGAGAAAATCAGAGGCGGCGAACCTATAGCGCAAGGCGTTGCGCCGCAACGCCGGGGCTCAGCCCGCCTTGGCGAAGTAGATCTCAGCCGGGCCGGGGAAGCGGCGGGCGCGGACATCCTCGGCATAGCCGTTGACCGCCTTGAGGATTTCGCTCCGCAGATCGCCGTAGCGGCGCACGAACTTCGGCGTCCAGTCGAACAGGCCGAGCATGTCGTCCGTCACCAGGATCTGACCGTCGCAGCCGGCCGAGGCGCCGATGCCGATGGTGGGGACCTCGATCGCCTCGGTGATCTCGCGGGCCAGCCCCTCGGCGACGCCTTCCACCACCACGGCGAACGCGCCAGCCTCGGCCGTGGCCTTGGCCTCGTCGAGGATCCGGGCGCGCTCGTCCGCGCCCTTCCCCTTGGCCTTGAAGCCGCCGTCCACCAGCACCGCCTGGGGACGCAGCCCCACGTGACCCATCACCGGGACGCCGCGCTTCACCAGATAGGAAATGGTGTCGACCACGGCGGGGCCCGCCTCCACCTTCACCGCCTGGGCGCCGGTCTCCTTCATCACGCGCGCGGCGTTGTCGTAGGCCTGCTCCGGCGCGCCCTCATAGGATCCGAAGGGCATGTCGACGACCACCATGGCCCGACGCGAACCGCGCATCACCGCCTGTCCGTGCAGGATCATCATGTCGAGCGTGACGCCGACCGTGTTGGGAAGGCCGTGGACCACCATGCCCACCGAGTCGCCCACCAGGAGCAGGTCGCAGGCCTCGTCGAGCAACTCGGCCATCGGAGCGGTGTAGGCGGTGAGGCAGACAATGGGTTCGCCCCCCTTTCGGGCGGCGATGTCCGGCGCGGCCAGACGGCGCACCTTTTCCTGGCGGTGGGAAGACAGGATCAGATCTCCTCGATCAGTCGTGTGATGGCGAAGCCCATGGCCAGGACGGCGAGGCCGGCGGCGACCCAGACGGTCTCAACCCCGGCCGGACGGCTGAGCAGCAGGTCGGCCTGCGGAGCCAGCTGCTTCACGCCCGAGGTCAGCACGCGCGCCGATTCGCTGGAGGCGGCTTCGGCGCGGTCGAAAAGGTTCGACATGATCAGCTGGCTCGCCCCGATGACGCCGCCGACGAGGCCCGCGACGCCGATGAGGGCGCGACGCGCGGCCCAGCCGCGATCGAGCCGGCGCTGCACGCGCTGGGCGAAAGCCTCAGCGTCGGGCAGCTCGGGCGCTTCGCTGAAGAGGCGCTCGAGGGAACGTTCGAAGTCGGCCTCAGCCATTGCCGCGCCTCCCTGCTGACGCCCCAGCCTCAGGCGCCAGTCGCGCTCTGAGTTTATCCAGACCACGTTTGACATGGGATTTGACCGTTCCAAGAGGCAGGTTCAAGGCCTCAGCGGCTTCGGCGTGCGAAAGTCCGGCGCCGTAGCAGAACGAGACGCAGATCCGCTCGGCGTCGTTCAGCACCTTCATCGCCTCGTCCAGATCCAGCCGGCCGGCGGGATCGGGTTCAGGGGCGGCCTCGTCCTCCCGGGTTTCCTCGGCCGCCAGACGCAGGCGCTTCTCCTTCTGCAGGCGGCGCGTGTAGGTGCGTGCGGCGATCTTCTTCACCCACCCGGCGAAGGTCCCCTCCCCGCGGAAATCGGCCACGGCCTCGAAGGCGGCGATAAAGGCGTCCTGCGCTAGGTCGTCCGCCTCGCTGGGCTGCGCGCCCATGCGGCGCAACAGTCCGCGAACCGCGCTGCCGTGACGGCGCACCAGCTCGCCGAAGGCCATGCGGTCGCCGGCGGCGGCGAGCGTGGCGAGCTCGACGTCGTGGAGACTCGAAAGGCGGTGTCGTTCGGCGCCCGACATGGGTTCTCTCCCCCGATGCCGTGCGCTCTAGGACCGGTTCCGGCCGATGAAGCTCATGATGATGAAGGCCAGGCCGATGAAGCCGGGAAAGGCTGCGACGCCCATCAGAACGTAGGTGGCGTCCGGCTCCTCGAAGCCGATGGCGTAGCCGAAGGCGGCCAGACCGACGGCGATGCCCAGCCAGATCACGCCCGTGCGCAGGTCCCGTTCGGGCGAAGGCTTCGGCTTGACCTTCACGTCCTGGGTCAGCGCCTCGACGAGTTCGGGCGGCAGCGTCTGCCCCTTCTCATAGGCGAGTTGGATCGTGCGGTGCAGGTTGTCCCGCTCCCGGGCCTTGAGCCAGCGGGGCACGACGATGATGGCCACGATGGCGCTGAAGACGATGGCGGTGTGAAGGACGCCGGAGAAGATCCCGGCGATGGCGACGTCCATGAGGCTTTCCTCTCAATGCTCGACGGGGCGCGTTCGGCCCGCTCGCATGATAGGAGGCCGCGCCCGGCCCCGACAGATGCAAGCGCGACCATGAAATCTTGGTCATGAAGCCCGGACGGCCGGCGGCGGCGGCCGGGACGCTGAAAGGACGCGCACGGACTGCGCAGGCGGCGGCCGTTTTTGAGGCGTCTCAGGAAAAGCCTCCAGCCGTGCGGGCTCGAGGTTTACACGCACGTTTTTACATGCTGCGCTTCTAGGTGACGCAGCTTTTTCAACCATAGCGGCTGTTCTGTTTTGATTTCCTGCGTCGCCAGGGCGGGGATGCTGGGCCCGACACCAGCATGCGGCGCCCCGTCTGCGTCAGGCGTTTGCTCAATCGGAGTTTGGGGGATGATAGCAATGAGACACTCGGTGAAGCGGTCGCTGGCGACCCTGCTGCTGGCGACGGCCCTCGTGGCGCCCGGCGTCCTGGCCCATGCGGAAGCGCCGCCCGAAATGAAGTCGGCCGCCGTGGCCGGCGTCGAAGCCCGCGCCAAGCTGGCTCAGGAGATGGTGGACTCCATCTACAGCTTCGCCGAACCCGGCTTCCAGGAGTTCCGCACCTCCGAATACGTGACCGGCATCCTGGAGAAGAACGGCTTCAAGATCCAACGCGGCGTGGCCGGCATCCCCACGGCCTGGACGGCGACCTGGGGCTCCGGCGGGCCCAAGATCGCCCTCGGCAGCGACATCGACGGCCTGCTGGGCCTCTCGCAGGTTCCCGGCTCGCCGGAGATCAAGCCGCAGGTGCCCGGCGCGCCGGGCCATGGCGAAGGGCACAATTCGGGCATGCCCCTCATCGTCGTCGCGGCCCTGGCGGCCAAGGACGTGATGCAGAAGAACAACCTGCCCGGCACCCTCATGATCTGGCCGGGCGTGGCCGAGGAGCTGCTGGCGACCAAGGCCTTCTATGTCCGCGACGGGATGTTCAAGGACGTGGATGCGAGCATCTTCACCCACGTCAGCCGCGACTTCTCCACCGGCTGGGGCCCGATGGGCAACAACGGCATGGTGTCGGTGGAGTACACCTTCCACGGCAAGACGGCGCACTCCGCAGGCGCGCCCTGGGCCGGCCGCAGCGCCCTCGACGCCGTGGAGCTCATGAACACGGCCTGGAACATGCGCCGCGAGCACCTGCCGGTGACGCAGCGCTCGCACTACGTCATCACCAACGGCGGCGGTCAGCCCAACATCGTCCCGGACACCGCCAGCGTCTGGTACTACTTCCGCGAACAGACCTTCGACTCCATCCGCGGCCTCTATGAGACCGGCAACCGGATCTCGCAGGCGGCGGCCATGGCCACCGACACCACGGTCGAGCGGCGCATTCTCGGCTATGCCGCGCCCAACTACGGAAACAAGCCCCTGGCCGAAGCGGCCTACGCGAACATCCAGGCGGTGGGCATGCCCCAGTGGAGCGCCGAGGACCAGGCCTTCGCCAAGGCGGTCCAGGAGGCGAACGATCTGAAGGTCGAGCCCCTGGCGACCGAGATCGCTCCCCTGTCCACGCCCGACGGCCGCGGACAGTCGATGGGCGGCGGCTCCGACGACATCGGCGACATCATGTGGACCGTGCCGACGATCACCGTCCGCTATCCCTCCAACATCCCCAACACGATCGGACACCATGTGACCGCCGCCATCGGCATGGCGACCCCGATCGCCCACAAGGGCGTGGTCGCCGGCGCCAAGGCGGTGTCCATGACCATCCTCGACATCGTCACGACGCCGAGCCTGGTCGCCGAAGCCAAGGACTACTTCCAGAACGTCCAGCTCAAGGACGACACCTACGATCCGGTCCTGACGCCCGAGGACAAGCCGGCCATCCACCTGAACCGCGTCGTCATGGAGCAGATGCGGCCCAAGATGGAACCGCTCTATTACGACCCGTCCAAGTACGACAGCTATCTGGAACAGCTTGGGGTCGCCTACCCCACTCTCCCGGCGAAGCAGTAGCCCCAAGCCCGGACGCCCCGCGCCTCCCCTTGGGCGCGGGGCGTTTTTTTATGCTCAGGCGCGGTCCTGAAAGACGATCGGCGGCGTGGAACGCCGCGCCACCTCGCGAATGACGAAGCTGCTCCGGATCCGCGAGACGTGCGGCAGCTTCGAAAGCTCACTGCGATAGACCCGGTCGTAGTCCTCGAAGGACTCCACGTTCAGCATCAGCAGGAAGTCGGTGTCGCCCGAAACGAAGCCGCAGTAGGAGACCGACGGACACTTGATCACCTCCTGCTCGAACTCGTTCAGGGCCTTCTCGGCCTGAGAGCTCAGCTCGATGGCCACGAACACGACCACGCTGTAGCCCAGCATCGGCATGTTGAGATCGGCCGAGTAGCTGAGGACGGCGCCGCGCTCCTCAAGCATCTTGCGCCGCCGCGCCACCGCCGTGCTCGACAGGTTGATCTTCTCGCCCAACCAGACGTCCGAAGCGCGGCCGTCGACGGAGAGCTCCCGCAGGATCTGGAAGTCGACGGCGTCCAGCCCGACGTGTTCGAATTTCGACATGTAAGCCCCGCATCAATGCGCAAATCGACGGCATTCGGACGATTTTTCTTCGAAATCTTACCGCCGGGTCCGCCGCGAACGCAATCCACAGTATCTTCTCAGTGAAGGCGAGGTAACGGGCGCCGCAGGGGATAACTCAGAGCGCCCGACGCCAGACCTCAACACATGGGAACAAAGAAACTGGGGGTCGTCTCCATGGTTGAAATGCAGATGAATTACGCCGAATGCACGTGGCGGCCTGAAGGGCCAGAGCTTCACAGCGCCCGCAGGGGCGGCGCACCGACGTGATCGCAAGGCTCATCGGCCGGTGATGCCGCGTCCTGAGCGCGCATAGACCCGCCGCCCAAGGCGCCTGAAGCGTCATCCGGCGCCAAGCCAGTCAAGTCTCCGCGGCCCGGTCCCCGACCGGCGCCTTCCCTCCCCTCCTGTCCGCCAGGCGAACAGGCGTCGGCCGACGCACGCCCGGCCGACGACCTATAGTTGAGATTTGCTATGAACTCTCCCCACCAGCCCGCCGCCCGCGCCTCCTTCCGGCGCTATGTCCTGGCGACCGCCAGCGCAGCGGCCATCATCGCCCCTTCGGCGGCGCTCGCTCAGACGGCCGAACTCGAGGAAGTGGTCGTCACGGGCTCGCGCATCGTACGCGACGGCTTCGACGCGCCCACGCCGGTCAATGTTCTCGGCACCGAGGAAATCCAGTCGGAGGCCCCGGCCAACATCGCCGATTTCGTCAACACCCTGCCCTCCGTCGCGGGCTCGGTGACGGCGGCGTCCTCGTCCGGCTCCCTCTCGAACGGCGCGGCCGGCATCAGCGCGCTCAACCTGCGCGCCCTGGGCACCGGACGGACCCTGGTCCTGTTCGACGGCCAGCGTTCCGTCGTCTCCGCCTCGACCGGCCAGGTGGACACCAACACCTTCCCTCAGTCGCTCGTCCAGCGCGTGGAGGTGGTGACCGGCGGCGCCTCCTCGGCCTACGGCTCCGACGCCGTCGGCGGCGTCGTGAACTTCATTCTGGACAAGACCTATACGGGCCTGAAGACGACCGTCGAATACGGCGAGACCACTTACGGCGACAACGAGAACTGGAAGTTCAACATCACCGCCGGCGCGCCCTTCGCCGACGGCAAGGGCCACGTCCTGTTCAGCGCCGAGACGTTCAGTCAGGACGGCGTCCACTACACCGTGCGCGACTGGAACCGGAGCGGTCACTTCGCCATCGTCAACCCTGACAAGTCGCCCGGCGCGCCGACCTACATCGTCGCCGACAATGTCGGCATCTCCAGCTACACGCCCGGCGGCCTGATCACCTCCGGCCCGCTGCGGGGGACCTATTTCGGGACCGGCGGCTCGGTCAATCAGCTGAACTACGGGACGGTCAGCGGCCAGTGGATGATCGGCGGCGACTGGGAATACACCTCATCGGGCATGCTCGGGACCAACTCCCTCGCCACCGATGAGGAGCGTGACAGCCTCTTCGGCCGGGTGAGCTATGAGATCCTGCCGAACCTGGAGGTCTTCGCTCAAGCCTCCTACGCCAAGTACGAAGGCGGCGGCTACTACATCAATCCGACCCAGACCGGCATCACCATCCGGTCCGACAACGCCTTCCTGCCGGCCTCGGTGAAGGCGCAGATGGCGGCCCTCGGCCTCACCTCCTTCACCATGGGCACCAGCAACGCCGACATGCCGGCGTCCGGCAGCCAGAACGTCCGCGAGACCACCCGCTATGTGGTGGGCGCCAACGGCGACTTCTCCCTGCTCGGCCGAGACTTCACCTGGGACACCTATTACCAGTACGGCAAGACCGAGACCGACGAGCACCTCACCGAGACCTGGAACACCGAACGGCTGGCGCTGGCCACCGACGCGGTCGTCAATCCGGCCAACGGCCAGATCGTCTGCCGTTCGACTCTGACCGCCCCGTCCAACGGCTGCGTGCCGTTGAACCGGTTCGGCGTCGGCGTCGCCAGCCAGGAAGCGCTGGACTACGTGCTCGGACGTCCGCAACGCCTGCAGGAGTTCCAGCAGGACGTCTTCGCCGTGAACTTCGCCACCGACATCGGCGGCTGGGCCGGTCCGATCTCCATCGCCTTCGGGGGAGAGTACCGCAAGGAGCAGATGGACGGCTCCGTCGACCCGCAGTACGCGAGCGGGTGGAAGTACGGCAACTATAAGGTCACCGAAGGCGAGTACGACGTCACCGAGGGCTATCTCGAAGTCCTGGTCCCGATCATCGAGGGCCTCGATTTCAACGGCGCCGCCCGTTACACGCGCTATTCCACCTCGGGCGGCGTGACCACCTGGAAGGCGGGCGTCACCTACACCCCGATCCCCGACATCACCTTCCGCGGCTCGGCCTCGCGCGACATCCGCGCGGCCAATATGAGCGAGCTCTACGACTCCGGCACCGCCCGCTCGAACTCCGTCTCGATCAATGGCGTGTCGACGCCCTTCGTCCAGAACCTGCAGGGCAATCCCAATGTCGAGCCGGAAGTCGCCGACGGCTTCGGCGTCGGCGTGGTGGTCCAGCCGAGCTTCCTGCCGGGCTTCGCCGCCTCGATCGACTACTACGACATCGAGGTCGAGGGCGTGATCGACTTCGTCACGGCCCAGCAGACGGCCGACTTCTGCTTCATCCAGAACGTCCAGGAGTACTGCAACAACCTGCGCTACGAGAACGGCCGCCTGGCCTTCATCGATCTCTACTACGACAACCTGAACAGCATGACGGCGCGGGGCCTCGACATCGAAGCCTCCTACCGGACTTCGCTGGACTCGCTGTTCGACTGGGCCGCCGGGGACCTGACGGTTCGGGCCATGGCGACGCACTATATGGAGAACGTCACGGACAACGGCGTCACCGCGATCGACCAGGCGGGCTCCAACGTCGGCAGCACGCCCGACTGGATCTACCGCGTCTCGGCCCTCTACAAGCTCGACCCGCTGACCCTGAACATCACCGCCCGCGGCGTCAGCGACGGCGTCATCAGCAACGCCTACACCGAATGCACGAGCGCCTGTCCGACGCTCTCGGCGCCCTACTACACGATCAACGACAACCACATCGACGGAGCCCTCTACTTCGACGTCTCGGCCACCTACGGCTTCGAGGTTCCCGGCGGCGAGGGCGAGGCGTTCCTGTCCATCAAGAACGTCTTCAACAGCGAACCGCCGCTGACCGCCAACCCGAACGCCCAGGGCGCGGAGAACACGGTGGGCTATCTCCAGACCAACCGCTCGCTCTACGACGTGATGGGCCGAACCTTCCGCCTGGGCGTGCGGCTCGCCTTCTAGTCCCTGGAAAACAGGCGGAAATCGGGGGGCGCGTCGGCTGCGAGGCCGGCGCGCCCTTCGCATTCGCCGCGCCGACTTGAAATACCCTTTGGGGGTATGTACCTCTGGCGGCCTTCCGACTGGGAGCCCCGCCTTGACCAACCTCTCTCGCCGCCGCCTTCTCAGCGCCGCCTCAATGGCCGGCGCAGCCCTCGCCATGCCCGCCTGGGCCCGAGGCGCGAGTCTGAAGGCTCAGCACGTGCGCGCCGGCTTCGACGAGGCCGCCGGACCTGAGATCGACCTGCGGATCGCGCACGGACATCATGCCGTCCAGGGCCGCAGCGGACATGCGGTCGCCGTCAACGGCAGCGTGCCGGGCCCGCTGCTGCGCCTGCGCGAAGGCCAGACGGTGCGCCTGAACGTGCACAATCAGCTGGACGAGGACTCATCCATCCACTGGCACGGTCTGCTGCTGCCGTTCCACCTCGATGGCGTCCCGGGCGTGAGCTTCCCGGGCATCGCGC
The DNA here is from genome assembly GCF_013911965.1 of Phenylobacterium sp. Lineage (GTDB taxonomy): Bacteria > Pseudomonadota > Alphaproteobacteria > Caulobacterales > Caulobacteraceae > Phenylobacterium. The sequence goes on from NZ_JACESE010000003.1 coordinate 154,589, forward strand.
CCGGCGGGACCTTCACCGCGGAGTTTCCCGTCCGGCAGGCCGGCACCTACTGGTGGCACAGCCACTCGAACCTGCAGGAGCAGATCGGCTGCTATGGACCCATCGTGGTGGAGCCGGCGGGCGCTGATCCCGTCGAAGCCGATCGCGACTACGTCCTGCTGCTCAGCGAATTCTCCGCCGTCCATCCGCACACGATCATGGCCAAGCTCAAGAAGGGCGAGGCCTATTTCAACCGCCAGCTGACCACCGCCACCGACGCCTACGATCTCAGCGCAGCCGAGCGGCGCATGTGGGCGCAGATGCGCATGCACCCGACCGACATCGCCGACGTCAGCGCGCCAACCTACACCTATCTCGCCAACGGCCACGGTCCGGCCGAAGGGCTGGAATACCTCTTCCGCAAGGGCGAGCGGGTGCGGCTGCGCGTGATCAACGGCAGCGCCATGACCTTCTTCAACCTGCGCATCCCCGGCCTTCCCATGACGGTGGTCGCCGCCGACGGCCAGGACGTGCGGCCCGTCGAGGTGGACGAACTGCAGATCGGCGTGGCCGAGACCTACGACCTCCTCATCGAGCCGGGCGCCGCGTCCGCCTACACGATCGTGGCGGAGTCCATGGACCGGTCGGGCATGGCGGTCGCGACGCTGACCTCCTCGCCGGGCCTTCGCGCCGAGGTTCCGGCCCTGCGCGCCCCGCCCCTGCTCACCATGGCCGACATGGGCATGAACCACGGCGGCGGAGACGGCGGAGGGCACGGCCAGATGGACCATGCGGCCATGGGGCATGGGCCGATGGATCATGGGGCCATGGATCATGAGGCCATGGGGCATGGCGCGGCGGCCCCCGCGGCCATGGACCATTCGCCGGGCGCCATGCGCGACCTCTCGCGCCTGCCGCCGACCGTGCAGGCGGGCCCTGGCGTGGACATGGTGTCGATGGCGCCTGTGGACCGGACTGGCGACCCCGGCATCGGACTGGCCGATGTCGGTCACCGGGTCCTGAACTACCGGCAGCTCGTCGCCCTGCGCCCGAACCCCGACAGCCGCCCGCCGTCGCGAACGCTGGAACTGCACCTGACGGGCAATATGGAACGCTACATGTGGGCCTTCGACGGCAAGGCGTTCACCGCCGTCAGCGACCAGCCGATCCGCTTCGCCTGGAACGAACGCGTCCGCGTGAAGCTGGTCAACGACACCATGATGGCCCACCCCATCCACCTGCACGGCCACTTTTTCGAGGTGGTGAACGGGCATGACGGGCATCGGCCGCTCAAGCACACCCTCACAGTCCAGCCCGGCGGCAGCGCCACCTTCGACCTGACGGCGAACGAGCCGGGCGACTGGGCCTTCCACTGTCACCTGCTCTATCACATGCACGCCGGCATGTTTCAGATCGTCAGCGTCGACTTCCCCGAGGGAGAGGCCGCATGAGGCGCCTCCTCGCCCTGGCGCTCCTGGCGAGCGCGTCGCCGGCCTTCGCCCAGCACCCCGATCACGGGGCCATGGATCACGGGGCCATGGATCACGGGGCCATGGATCACGGGGCCATGGATCACGGGGCCATGGATCACGGGGCCATGGATCACGGGGCGGCGGCTGCGCCGGCCGCCCGCGCTTCAGGGCCGCCGCGAGCGGCCGACGCCGTCTGGGGGACGGAGGTCATGGCGCCGGCGCGCGCGGCGCTGCGCCGGGAGGTCGGCGGAATGCCCGTCTATTGGGTCCAGGGCGACCGCTTGGAGTGGCGCTCCAGCGACGAAGGCGACAGCTACCTTTGGGACCTGCAGGCCTATTACGGCGGCGACCTGAACAAGCTCTGGGTGAAGAGCGAAGGCGGCGGCGAGAGCGGCGAACGCCCCGACGACGCCGAGGTCCAGCTCCTCTGGAGCCGCGCCGTCAGCCCCTGGTTCGACCTGCAGACGGGGATCCGTCACGACTTCGCCGGGCCGCACCGGACGCACCTGGTGCTCGGGGCCCAGGGGCTCGCGCCCTACATGTACGAGCTGGACGCGGCGGCCTTCCTGTCCGACCAAGGCGAACTGACGGCGCGGATCGAGGCGGAGTTCGACTATCGCATCACCCAGCGCCTGATCGCCCAGCCGCGGACCGAGATCTCGCTCTCGGCCCAGGACATTCCGGAACTCGGGATCGGCGCCGGCCTCGACCATGCCGAGCTGGGCGTGCGGCTGCGTTACGAGCTGGCCCGCGAGTTCGCGCCCTATGTCGGCGTGGAGTACGAGCGCGCCTTCGGCCAAAGCGCCGACTACGCCCGCGCCGAGGGCCACGCGGCGGAGGAGACGCGCCTCGTCGCGGGGATCCGCTTCTGGTTCTGAGCCCTCAGCCCTTGCCGAAGAGGGCCGCGTAGGCGTCGGGCCTGAAGCCCACCTGGATCTGCTCGCCGGCCTTGAGCACCGGCCGCTTGATCATGGACGGCTGGGCCAGCATCAGCGCGATGGCCTTCTCGGCGTCCAGCTCCGCCCGATCGGCCTCGGGCAGTTTGCGGAAGGTGGTCCCGGCGCGGTTCAGCAGGGTCTCCCAGCCCAGGCGGCCAACCCAGTCCTCCAGCGTCTCGCGCGCCACGCCTTCCTTCTTGTAGTCGTGGAAGTCGTAGGCCACCCCGTGGGCGTCGAGCCAGGTCCAGGCCTTCTTCATCGTGTCGCAGTTGCGGATGCCGTAGAGTTGGACGCTCACATCGTGCTCCCTGGGATGACATGTCCAAGATCGAGTTCAGCAAGGAGGCCCGCGAGGCGCTGGCCGAGGCCCTGTCGCGCTACCTCAAGGACGAACTCGACCTGGAGGTGAAGGGATTCGACGCGGTTTTCCTGCTCGACTTCATCTCCGAAACCCTCGGTCCCCACTTCTACAACCAGGGGCTCTGGGACGCCCAGGCCGCCCTGCAGAAGAAGCTCGATCTGATCAGCCAGGCGATCGACGAGCTGGAGAAGCCCGCCAAGCTCTGATCTTGCGTCGCTCGCCCGTCTGCGCGAGGAGGTGAAGGCTCCGTGACGTCCGCGGCGCCGACCACAGTGAGACCGCCCATGCCCGCCTACCGCTCCCGCACCTCGACCCATGGCCGCAACATGGCCGGCGCCCGTGGTCTCTGGCGCGCGACCGGCATGAAGGACGCCGACTTCGGCAAGCCGATCATCGCGGTGGTGAATTCCTTCACCCAGTTCGTTCCGGGCCACGTGCACCTGAAGGACCTCGGCCAGCTGGTCGCGCGCGAGATCGAGCGCGCCGGCGGCGTGGCCAAGGAGTTCAACACCATCGCCGTGGACGACGGCATCGCCATGGGCCACGATGGCATGCTCTACAGCCTGCCCTCGCGGGAGCTGATCGCCGACAGCGTCGAGTACATGGCCAACGCCCACTGCGTGGACGCCCTGGTCTGCATCTCCAACTGCGACAAGATCACGCCCGGAATGCTGATGGCCTCCCTGCGCCTGAACATCCCGACGGTCTTCGTTTCCGGCGGGCCCATGGAGGCCGGCAAGGTGGTTCTGAAGGGCAAGGAGGTCGCCCTCGACCTGGTCGACGCCATGGTCGCAGCCGCCGACGAGGCGGTGAGCGACGAGGAGGTCGCCGCCATCGAGCGCTCGGCCTGCCCCACCTGCGGCTCCTGCTCGGGCATGTTCACCGCCAATTCCATGAACTGCCTGACCGAAGCGCTCGGCCTCTCCCTGCCCGGCAACGGCTCGACCCTGGCCACCCACGCCGACCGGGAGCGCCTGTTCCTGGAGGCCGGCCACCTGATCGTGGACATCACCCGCCGCTACTACGAACAGGACGACGCCAGCGTCCTGCCGCGCTCGGTGGCGAGCTTCGAAGCCTTCGAGAACGCCATGAGCCTGGACATCGCCATGGGGGGCTCGACCAACACCGTCCTGCACCTGCTGGCCGCCGCCCACGAGGCCGAGGTGGACTTCACCATGGCCGACATCGACCGCCTGTCGCGCAAGGTGCCCTGCCTGTCCAAAGTCGCCCCGGCCAAGGCGGACGTCCACATGGAGGATGTGCACCGGGCGGGCGGAGTCATGGCCATCCTGGGCGAACTGGAACGCGGCGGCCTGCTGCACACCCACCTGCCGACCGTCCATTCCAAGACCCTGGGCGAGGCCCTGGAGCGCTGGGACATCGGCCGGACCAACAGCGAGGCGGTCCAGACCTTCTTCAAGGCCGCCCCCGGCGGCGTGCCGACCCAGACCGCCTTCAGCCAGAACCGCCGCTGGAAGGAGCTCGATCTGGACCGCCAGGGCGGCGTCATCCGCGACGTGGCGCACGCCTTCTCCAAGGATGGCGGCCTGGCGGTGCTCAAGGGCAACCTCGCCGAGGAGGGCTGCATCGTGAAGACGGCCGGCGTGGACGAGAGCATCCTCGTCTTCGCAGGCCCCGCGCGCGTGTTCGAGAGCCAGGACGCCGCGGTCAGCGCCATCCTGACCGGCGGCGTGGCGGCCGGCGACGTCGTGGTGATCCGCTACGAAGGCCCGCGCGGCGGCCCCGGCATGCAGGAAATGCTCTATCCGACCAGCTATCTGAAGTCGAAGGGCCTGGGGAAGGCCTGCGCGCTCATCACCGACGGGCGCTTCTCCGGCGGTACGTCGGGTCTTTCCATCGGCCACGTCTCGCCCGAGGCCGCCGAGGGGGGCCTGATCGGCCTGGTCGAGGACGGCGACCGCATCGAGATCGACATTCCCAACCGCACGATCCGTCTGGCGGTGGAGGACGCCGTCCTGGCGCAGCGCCGCACCGCCATGGAGGCGCGCGGAGACGCGGCCTGGAAGCCCGGCCAGCGCGAGCGCAAGGTCTCCAAGGCCCTGCGCGCCTACGCCGCCTTCACCACCAGCGCCGCCCGGGGCGCCGTGCGCGACGTGGACCAGAAGCGCTGAGGCCGAGCGCCCGCCGCGTCCCGGCCCTGAAGCGGCCATGCTTGGGGCGCACGGTCGCGCCATGACCGTACGCCCCCTGCCCGTCCTGCTCGCCGCCCTCGCCATCGCCGCCCCGGCCGCGGCCTTGGCCGGCGACGGCCCCATAGCCACGGGAACGGGAGAGGCCCCGCCTTCGGCGACGGCGGCCGCGCCGCCGGTTCAGGCGGGCGGCGAGACGCCCGAGGAGATCGGCGCCTGGGCGCGGGGCGTCATCGAGGGCCGGCCGTCGGAACAGGCTCAAACCACCCAGCGGGACCGCTGCGCGGCCCCCGCCGACGACCGCCCGCACGGACAGGTCTGGGCGGGCATCGGCACGGGCGGCTATCGGGAGGTCGGCGGCGTGGTCACCAAGCGGTTCGGGAACTGCGCCAGCGCGACGGTCGCGATCAGCCGGACCGAAGGGCGCTTCTAGCCTTCACCCGTCCCTCAAGGCTTGACGGATTTATAGCCCGGCGGTTATGCGTCATCCCATAACCGACGAGTTATGTACAACATGGCGCAGGACCCAGATCTGCTCTTCCGGACTCTGGCGGACCCCACGCGACGGGGCCTTTTCGAGCGCCTCTGCCGCGAGGGCGAGTTGACCGTCAGCGCCCTTACCGCCGGGGCCGGCGTCTCACAACCGGCTGTGTCCAAGCATCTGGCCGCGCTGAAGCAGGCCGGCCTGGTGCGCGACCGGCAGGAGGGCCGGCTCAGCCACTATCGCGCCGAGCCCGGAGCCCTTTCGCCGCTCCTCGACTGGACGGCCGAGCTCACCGGCTTCTGGCGCCAGCGGTTCGACGCCCTCGAAGACCTGCTGAAGAGGATGGACCAGTGACCGACCCCGAACCCAAATCCGTTGTGGTCGAACGCGACCTCGCCCATCCGCCCGAGCGGGTCTGGCGGGCCCTGACCCAGCCGCATCTCCTGGCCGAGTGGCTGATGCGGACCGACTTCGAACCCAGGACCGGCCACAGCTTCAGCTTCACCGCCGAATGGGGCGCGGTGGAGTGCAAGGTGATGGAGATCGAACCGGAACGCCGGCTCGCCTACAGCTGGGGCGACGGCGTGCTCGACACCGTCGTCACCTGGACGCTGACTCCGACCAAGACCGGTGCGCACCTGCGCATGGAACAGACGGGCTTCCGCCGCGATCAGCCCCGTTACCTGATGGGCGCGACGGCCGGCTGGCCACGCTTTTTCGACAATCTGGAGCAGGTGCTCGCCAGGGAGACCGCGCAATGAGCCTCAACGCCTGGGTCCGGCGTATCCATCGCTGGCTTTCCATCGCCTTCACCCTGGCGGTCATCGCCAACATCGCGGCCATGGTCGCCGGCGCCCAGATCCTGTGGATCGGCCTTCTGGCCCTCGTCCCCCTGATCCCGCTGCTGGCGACCGGGCTCTACCTGTTCGCCCTGCCCTATCTCGGCGGCAGGAAAGGCGATGGGCTGCGAGAGCCCGCGTGAGCCGGGATCCCAATCTGCTGTCCGGCGGCAATCCGCAGATCCCCAAGGGGTATGGCGAGGAGCCGATCCGGGCCTACATCGCCGCAACGCCCGGCTGGAAGCGCGAGGTGGTCCAGCGGCTCGACGCCCTCATCACCGACGCCGTGCCGGACGTCCGGAAGGCGGTGAAGTGGAATTCGCCCCTCTACGGCGCCGGCGAAGACGGCTGGTTCCTCAGCCTCCACGGCTTCACCCGCTACGTGAAGGTCGCGTTCTTTCGCGGGACGAGCCTCCGACCCCAGCCGCCGGTCGGCTCCAAGACCCCGGAGACGCGCTACCTCCATATCTCCGAGAGCGAGCCGCTCGACGAGGCGCAGTTCACCGACTGGGTCCGCCAGGCAAGCCGCCTCCCCGGCGAACGGATGTGATCGCGGCGGATTGACGCCGCTCAAGGCGGGGCGACCCGATCCGAAGAGAATGATCGCAGACCCCGGAGGCGAGCGATGGCGCGGTTCGGAACCTGGATGGCGGGCGCAGCTGCAGCGGCGGCCATCGCCTATGGCGTACCTCAGCTCCTGCAGGTGGCCGGCGTCCTGACCGATCCCTGGGATCGGATCCTCATCTTCGCCCCGTCCCTGGCGCTCGCGCCGCTCTTCGTTCTCGCCATGGCGGCCACCCACGTCGCCACGCCGCCCGATCGGCACGTCTGGAGCCTGTCGGCCCTGGCGCTGGCCATCCTCTACGCGGCCGATGTGAGCCAGGTCTATGTGGTGCAGCTGGGCTCGATCATCCCGCACGACCTCGCCGGCGCCGGCGAAACTGTGGGCATCGCCGCCTGCTGCACGCCGGGCATGCCGGCCACCGCTGTGGATCTGCTGGGCTACACCTATATGAGCCTGGCCACCCTGCTGCTCGCGCCGGCCTTCCCCGGCCGCCGCTGGCTCCAGTTCAGCCTCGTCGCCAACGGCCTGCTGGCCCCAGCCCTGATCGGGCAACTCGCCTGGCCCGATCTGATCTATGTCGGTGCGCTCTGGCTCGTCACCTTCCCTGCGGCGATGATCCTCCTGGCCCGTGCGCTCGATGCAGCCCCGCCGATCTCCCCCCTCCGATCGCCATGACGGCGGGATCCGTCAGCGGCTCGACCTCGCCTCACGAAACGTCACCATCCTGCCGCCGATCTCGTCCCAGAGCGCCAGACTGAACGCTGGCCCGAGGTCTCGGATATGAAGACGGCAAGCGGTCGCGAGCGATGGGTGTGACGCCATCGCCTTGTCCAGACGGTAGAAGGGGATCCGGCTGGACGCATGGTGAAGGTGGTGCGCGCCAATGTTCGCCGTCAGCCAGCGCAGGGGCTGCGGAAGAACCAGGTGCGAGCTTCCCTCCAGCGCCGAGGCCGTGGGGTTCCACCCATCCTGGCGCACCCAGCGGCTGCCTTCGAACTGGTGCTGCACATAGAACAGTCCCACGCCGATCGCGGCGGCCAGCGAAACCACCGGAAGGTGCGCGATCAGCATTGCGCGCACGCCCACCAACGGAACGAGGGTCGCCGCCAAGACAGCTAGCCCGAGGTTGTTGCCCAGGACGCTTCTCCACGCCCACCGCTCTCGCATGGCTCCGATCGGCAAGCGATGCTGTATGAGGAACATGTAGGGCGGCCCCAGTCCCAGCATCACGAGCCGGTGACGATAGAGCCGGTAGCCGAGGCGCTTGAGGGGTGAGAGGGCGCGATACTCTTCCACCGTCAGCATCTCTATGGCCCCCAGACCTCGACGGTCCAGGTTTGAGGATGTCGCATGATGGATGGCATGGGTCCGACGCCAGTAGCCATAGGGCGTCATGGTGAGGACGCCGATGCAGCGCCCCACCCAGGCGTTCGCCGTCGCGCCCGGCAGGAAGGCTTGGTGACCGCAGTCGTGCTGTATCATGAACAGGCGAACGAGAAACGCCGCAGCCGGGGGAACAAGGGCCAGGCCCCACCACCAGCCTCTGGCGACGCAGACATAGATTCCGGCCCACAGCGCCAGCAATGGAACGAGGGTGACCGCTAGCTCGAAGAGGCCGCGCGCCGTGCTCGGCCGCTGGAAGGGCGCGAGGGCGGCGCGCAGGGACTGGGAGTCAGGGTTGAGCAAAGGGCCTCACGAAGTCGCCGATTTGCGTCCACAACGCTCCCGCGCCCCACTCGTTCTGGCCGCGCTGACGCCGGTCGCGCCATTCGTCAGCCGTAGCTGCGACCACGGAGGCGTCAGGGCGCGCGCCGGCCGGCGCCCGGACCACGCAGCCTGTTCCGTGGGCGCGGGCATGAGGCGGCCGTCGTTCGGCCGCTTCGGTCCTCTCGCCGGACGGCATTCCGCCCAATGCGATCAGGTCGTCGGGCCGAACGCGAAGCTGAGCAGAACGTCGTCAGGCTGCGCGTCAGGCCGATCGGCCTGGCAGAAGCCGACCACCACCCGATCCGGGTTGTCGTCGGAGACCGAAGGCGTGTCGCTGGCCCAGCCGTCCGGCGTCCTGTGAGAGGATCGGAACTCGAGCCGGCAATCCACGTCCTGCGGTGGAATTTCGATCGTCTGGTGGATGTCGCGGCCGCCGATCTGCGAACCGAACGTCAGCCGCGGCGCCGCGCCGGCGAACGTGATCACCTCGACATCCCAACGGTGAAGACCGCGGTCGGGTCGGGCCGTGGCGGTGAGCCGCACAGGCGCACCTGCGGGCAGTTCGAGGCTCGTCATAGGCGCACTCCTGTTGGGGGTCCGAGTGATGGCGGCGGCGCGGGCGATGCCTCGGAGCGAACCGCGACCTCCAGGCTCAGGTGGTCCTCGGCGCGGCCGACGTAGCTCCCGGCGACCGGCAGCACCTGGGCCGAACGGCGGGCGGCGGCGACCTTGACGAGTCCCGCAGCGCCCATTCTGGCGTTGGTGGGGTCGAAGGTGATCCAACCCGCGCCGGGGAGGTAGATTTCGACCCACGCATGCGTGGCGTCCGCTCCGCCCGTGCTTTCGGGATCAACAAGATAGCCCGACACCGCGCGGGCGCCGAAGCCGAGGCTTCGAACGGCGGTCAGGTGCAGTTCCACAAGGTCGCGGCATGATCCGGTCCTCGAACGAAGCGTCACCCCGGCGGGTTGCGTGCCCTCCTCTGCGCGCGGAACGTAGGCGACGAGCGCCCCCACGCCCGCGTTGATGTCCTTGAGCAAGGACAGCGTGTCCGTCCCCGGACCGGCGACGAAGCCCCTCGCCCACGCGGCCACGGATGAGTCGCCGTCACCAGCGCGGAGAGCCCCCAGGTCGATCGCCTCGTCGAGCGAATGGCGAAACGGATACTGCTGAGCCGAGGGCGCGATGGGAAACACCGGCCAGTCTGCAGCCGTCTCGTCGACCACGAGACGGCTTGTGACCTCAAGGCGCTCGGCAGGCGACTCGAACCGAGCGGTGGCGATGTGGTTGCCAAACACGTCAGTGGACCAGGCCAGTTGAGCCGCCGGCGTGATGTCGAGGGCGCAGCTCAACACCTGCAGATCGCCGCTGCTCCTGGGCCGGAGAACAAGCCGATGCGGATTGAAGGCGACCGGTCGGGCGAAGCTGTAGACCGTCGTATGGGTGAGGTTCAGACGCACACGGATACGCACACGCCCGCGCTGGCCACCGGGAGGGCGCGCGCAGCGAGACGCCGAGCAAGAAGGGTTCGGCGGTCTTGCATCTCTGCGAGCAGGATCCACGACTGGGCGGAGGCCCGGCAACGCTTGCGGACTTCCGGGAGCGGCGACTCAGCCGCCGCGTTGAGAGCCTCGCCGGCGTGGCGCCGGTAGTCCGCAGCCAAGAGTTCGCTCTTCAGCATCTTCTGGTCCTAAGCCCGCCCCTGGCCGAAAAGGCGGAACAGCCCCGGGAGGAGCGACCCCGCGACGACGAGGGCGGCGGAAACCGCAAGCAGCGCTGACATTGGGAAACCTCAGGCGCCTCGTCGGGAATGATCGACCACTTGGCTGGTGGCACAGGACCGACGGCGCACATCACATATGGGGGTCGCCTCCCGCAGCCGCCAGGATTGACGTCGCCAAATGATGTCTGCGTGCGCCAGCCCTGCCGCCAGAGCTACGGCCCCTCAGCTCCAGCGCCCGGAAAGCGCCTGCGGCGTCCGATGCGCGACGAAGAGCGACGAGCCCTCGCGGTGCGCAAGCCCCTAGGGACGGCGCGGCAAGCGCGGAACAGGACTCTGGCGGCGGATCACACCGACTTGCGGGAGAGCAGGCCCCTTCACTCCCACTCGATCGTCCCTGGCGGCTTCGAGGTGACGTCGTAGACGACCCGGTTGACGCCGCGGACCTCGTTGATGATGCGGGTGGCGGCTCGGCCCAGCACGTCCCAGGGGAATTCGAAGAAGTCCGCCGTCATGCCGTCGGTCGAGGTGACGGCGCGCAGGGCGCAGACGTTTTCGTAAGTGCGCGCATCGCCCATGACGCCGACCGTCTTCACGGGCAGCAGGACGGCGAAGGCCTGCCAGATCGAATCGTAGAGGCCAGCCTTGCGGATCTCGTCCAGATAGATGGCGTCGGCCTGCTGCAGGACGGCCACCTTCTCCGGGGTGATCTCGCCCGGGATGCGGATGGCCAGGCCCGGCCCCGGGAAGGGATGGCGGCCGACGAAGGCCGGCGGCAGGCCAAGCTCGACGCCGAGCGCCCGGACCTCGTCCTTGAAGAGCTCGCGCAGGGGCTCGACCAGCTTCAGCTTCATATAGTCCGGCAGGCCGCCCACATTGTGGTGGCTCTTGATCACCGCCGAGGGGCCGCCGCGGGCCGAAACGCTCTCGATCACGTCGGGATAGAGCGTCCCCTGAGCGAGGAATTCCGCGCCCTCGATCTTGGCGGCCTCGCGGTCGAAAACCTCGACGAAGAGGCGACCAATGGTCTTCCGCTTGGTCTCGGGATCGGAGACGCCGTCGAGCTCGCCGAGGAATTCCTTCGACGCATCAACGTGGATCAGCGGGATGTTGTAGTGGTCGCGGAACATGGTCACGACCTGCTCGGCCTCGTTCAGGCGCAACAGGCCGGTGTCGACGAAGACGCAGGTCAGCTGGTCGCCGATGGCCTCGTGGATCAGCACCGCGGCCACCGAGGAGTCCACCCCGCCTGACAGGCCGCAGATCACCTTGCCATCGCCCACCTGCTCGCGAATGCGCTCCACCATCTCCTGGCGGAAGGCCTTCATGGTCCAGTCGCCCTTCAGGCCGGCGATCTTGTGGGTGAAGTTGCGCAGCATCAGGGCGCCGCGCGGCGTGTGCGCCACCTCGGGGTGGAACTGAATGCCGTAGAAGCGGCGGCCTTCGTCGGCGATCACCGCGAAGGGCGAACCTTCCGAGGCGGCGACGACATGGAAGCCCTGGGGGATGGCGGTGATTTTGTCGCCATGGCTCATCCAGACGGTTTCCTTGGCGCCGACGCCGCCGAAGCCGTCCAGGAGCGGGCTCTCCTTCTCGATCAGGATCTCGGCGCGGCCGAACTCGCGGTGATGACCGCTTTCCACCGCCCCGCCCAGGCGGGCGCACATGTGCATCTCGCCATAGCAGATGCCCAGGACCGGCACGCCCAGCTCGAAGACCCGCGGCGTGACCTTGGGGCTCTCCTCCTCGTGGGCGCTGGCGGGGCCGCCCGACAGGATCACCGCCTTGGGATCGAAGGCGTCGAGCATGTCCTCGATCTTGTCGAAGGGATGGATCTCGCAATAGACGCCGCTCTCGCGCAGGCGGCGCGCAATCAGCTGGGTCACCTGGCTGCCGAAATCGACGATCAGGACGCGTTCGTGATTGGGCTCGAGAATCTCGGTCATGGCAGGCGGGCCTTGCGGGGGTGAAGAGGGATCATCGCACGCGCTCCAGCACGGCGACGAAGAAACCGTCGGTGTCGGCCGAGGCCGGGGTGAGGCGCAGATAGCCCTCCGGCGTCAGGAATGGGGTGAGTTCCGGATCGGCCGTGGGGGCCCGCACGGCGAACGCCTCGCCCGTTCGCCCCAGGAAGGCGGCCACGCGATCCTCGTCCTCCTCCGGCAGGACCGAGCAGGTGACATAGACCAGGCGGCCGCCGACCTTGGCGAAGGTCGCGCCCGTATCGAGCACGGAGTCCTGATCCTGGGTCCGCTTGGCGAGCGCTTCGGGCGTCAGCCGCCATTTGGTGTCCGGATGGCGGCGCCAGGAGCCGGAGCCGGTGCAGGGCGCGTCGATGAAGACGACGTCCATCTTACCCTCCAGGCCCTTCAGCGGGTCGGGGTCCACCGGCGAACGGACCTGCAGGTTGCGCACCCCGGCGCGGTCGCCGCGGCGGATGGTGTCGGTCAGGCGCCGGGCGTCGGCGTCGTAGGCGTAGATCTGGCCGGTATTGCCCATGGCCGCGGCCAGAGCCAGCGTCTTGCCGCCGCCGCCGGCGCAGAGGTCGAGGACCTGCTTGCCCGCCACCGCCCCGGCGCAGGCCGCGGCGATCTGCGAGCCCAGATCCTGGACCTCGAACCAGCCCTTGGAAAAGGCGGGAATGGTCTCGACCGCCCCGCCCCGGCGGGTCGGGTCCGGCGCCGGCAGTCGGATGGCGTCCTCAAGCCGGCCCGCGGGCTGCGGCTCCAGCGAGGCCAGCGCCTTCATCGCCCGCACAGGATCGCTCTTCAGGCGATTGACGCGGAGATCCACCGGCGCGCGGCGGGCGAGCGCCGCCCCCTCCTCCGCGCGCGCCTCACCGAAGGCGCGGGCGAAGCTGGCGTCCAGCCAGTCGGCATAGTCGCCGCGGACGGCCGCTGGCGCAGCGTCCAGGTCCTGCGGGGCGCGCAGAGCCGACCATTCGGCGTCGGTCAGCGGCCCCGGCCCATGGGGCTCCTCCCCCGCCGCTTCGGCCACCGTCTCGACCGGCCAGCCCCATTCGAAGGTCAGCGCGGCCAGCGCGGCGGCTCGCGGGCTGTCGACGCCCATCCGCCAGGCGAGCGAGCGGCGCTTGCGCAGCACGTCCAGCACCAGGCCCGACACCCAGGCGCGGTCCTTGGCGCCGGCGAAGCGCGAGCGGTCGCCCCAGGCCTTCAGGGCCAGGCGCACGGGCCGGTGTCGCGTCTCAATCTCGTCCAGAACCTCGATGGCCGCCGCCAGGCGTCCGCCGTCACGCACGACGCCGCCTCATACGAAGATGGCCGCCACGACCATGAAGAGGCCGATCATGGAGACGAACCAGACGAGACTGCGCACGATGGCCACGCCCGAGGCGTAGAGCGGCGCGTAGAGGGCCCGGGCGGCGACGTAGAGCGACGCGCCCCAGAAGGTCAGGTCCCCGAGCTTCCCGCCGAGATAGGCGACGATCACCGCGGCGGCGAAGAAGGGGAAGGTCTCCAGGAAGTTCCTCAACGCCCGTTCCAGCCGCGCGGCCACGCCGGTGACGGGCCGCGGCTCGTCGCGAGAGCCGCCGGCCCACTTCAGCCCCTGCTGGGCGCGCGCCGCCGCCGCGGCCCAGCCGAGCTGGACGAGGCCGATGACAACCGCCCAGGCCAGGAGCTGAAGTTCGATGGCCATCTGCACGGGCGCTCAGATCCCGCTCGGATAGTTGGGCGCCTCGCGGGTGATCATCACGTCGTGGACGTGGCTTTCACGCAGACCGGCGTTGGTGATGCGGATGAAGCGCGCCCGCTCGCTGAACTCCGGCAGGTTGGCGGCGCCCACATAGCCCATGGCCGCCCGAAGGCCGCCGACCATCTGGTGGACGATGGGCGCGATGGGGCCCTTGTAGGGCACCTGGCCCTCGATCCCCTCGGGCACCAGTTTCAGCGAGTCCGAAACCTCCTTCTGGAAGTAGCGGTCGGCCGAGCCGCGGGACATGGCGGCCAGCGAGCCCATGCCGCGATAGGCCTTGTACGACCGGCCCTGGTAGAGGAACACCTCGCCCGGGGCCTCGTCGCAGCCGGCGAAGACCGAGCCCATCATGGCGACCTGGGCGCCTGCCGCGAGGGCCTTGGCGAGGTCGCCGGAGTACTTGATCCCGCCGTCGGCGATGACCGGCACGCCGGTTCCCTCGGCCGCCCGGACGGCGTCCATGATGGCCGTCAGCTGGGGCACGCCCACGCCGGCGACGACGCGGGTGGTGCAGATGGAGCCGGGACCGATGCCGACCTTCACCGCATCGGCGCCGGCGTCGATCAGCGCGCGCGCCCCGTCGTAGGTGGCGACATTGCCGGCGATCACCTGGACGCGGTTGGATTGCGCCTTCACCCGGCCCACGGCGCGCGCCACATCGGCGTTGTGCCCGTGGGCGGTGTCGATCACCACCACGTCCACGCCGGCGTCCACCAGGGCCATGGAGCGCTCGAAGCCCGCATCGCCGACCGTGGACGCCGCGCCGACCAGCAGGCGGCCTTGGGCGTCCTTGGCGGCCAGGGGGTGGGCCTGGGCCTTCTCGATGTCCTTCACCGTGATCAGGCCGACGGCGCGGTAGTCGTCGTCGACGACGATGATGCGCTCGATCTTGTTGCGGCGGAGCAGGTCGTGGGCCTCGGCCTGATCGACGCCTTCCTTGACGGTGATCAGGTTGTCCTTGGTCATCACGGCCTTGGCCGGCACGCTGTCGCCCGCCTCGAAACGCATGTCGCGATTGGTCAGGATGCCCACCAGCCGGCCGGTCTCCGGCTCGACGACCGGGAAGCCCGAAATGCGCTTGCGGGCCTTGATCTCGCGGACCTCGCCCAGCGTCGTGTCGGGATGGATGGTCAGCGGATTGATGACCATTCCGCTTTCGTAACGCTTCACCTCGCGGACCTGGTCGGCCTGCTCTTCCACCGTGAAGTTCCGGTGCAGCACGCCAAGCCCGCCGGCCTGGGCCATGGCGATGGCCAGCCGGCTTTCGGTGACCGTGTCCATCGCCGAGGACACGATGGGGATATTGATCCTGATGTCGCGCGTCAGCCGCGTGGCCGTATCCACCTGGGTGGGCATGACCTCGGACGGGCCGGGTTCGAGCAAAACATCGTCGAAGGTGAGCCCTTCGCGAATCTCCATGAGACTCTCCGTTTTGCGGGCCGCGTATAAGCTGTCGGCGAGGGTGGGGGCAAGGGGCGGCCGCCCTGAACCGCCGATATGTTTTCGTGACGCCGCCGCAGGACTGCTGAAAGGCCATAGCCGATGCCGCTCCACATCGCCCTCCTGCGCGCGGTCAATGTCGGCGGAACCGGCAAGCTGCCGATGGCGGATCTGCGCGCCCTGGCGTCGGCGCTGGGCTTCGGGGAGCCGCGCACCCTGCTGGCGAGCGGGAACCTCGTCTTCGAAGCGCCGGCGGACCCCGATCCCGGGCCCGTCCTGCAGGCGGCTCTGGACTCGCGCCTCGGGCTGAAGAGCGACGTCATCATGCGCAGCCCAAGGGCGTGGGCCGAGATGATCGTGGCCAACCCTTTCTCCGCCCTGGCCGGAGAGCGGCCGAGCGCCCTCCTCGCCATGCCGCTCACCGCCCCGCCGGCGGACGGCGCGGTCGAGGCGCTGAGGGCGGCGATTCCCGGACCCGAGCAGGTGGAACTGGCCGGCGACAACCTCTTCGTGGCCTATCTTGACGGCATGGGGACGTCGAAGCTCACCAACACCCTGATCGAGCGGAAGCTGGGCGTCCGCGGCACGGGCCGCAACTGGAACACCGTGCTCAAGCTGGCGGCGCTGACGGGGTCCGTCCCTTGAAGCCTGTGGCGACGATGTAGGTCTCCGAGGAGTCCTGCCGGCTCGCCTTCGGCTTCACGTTGCGCACCTGGGCGAAGTCCTTCTTCAGGTCGGCCAGCAGGTCGCCCACCTCCCCGCCCTGGAAGGCCTTGGCGACGAAGGCGCCGCCGGGCTTCAGCACGCTGCGGGCGAACTCGACGGCGATCTCGATCAGGCCGATGATCCGCAGATGGTCGGTCTGCTTGTGGCCCACCGTGTTGGGGGCCATGTCCGAAAGGACGAGATCCGGCGGTCCGCCCAAGAGTTCGATCAGGCGCGGCCCGCAGGCCGGGTCGGTGAAGTCCATCTGCAGGATGTGCGCCGGGGGCAGCGGATCGACCGGCAGGAGATCGACGGCGGCGATGTCCTTGACTCCCCGCTCGATGGCCACCTGGGTCCAGCCGCCGGGCGCGACGCCCAGGTCGATGACCTTGGCGCCGGGCTTGAGGAGACGGAAGCGGTCGTCGATCTCGGTCAGCTTATACGCCGCGCGCGAGCGGTAGCCGTGGGCGCGGGCCCGGGCGGCGAAGGGATCGTTGATCTGGCGCTCCAGCCAGGCCTGGGACGAGGCCGTGCGCTGCTTGGCGGTCTTCAGGCGCGCCGGCTTGCCGCGGGCCTCGTCGCTGCCGGCGCTGGGCGGCCGGACCATGCGCTTGCGGGGCGGATCCTCGCTCATGCGGTGGCCCTCGCGGCCTCGGGTTTGCGGCTGCGCCGGGTTCCGCGACGCCGGCGCCGGCGCCGCCCGCCGCGATCGGACATCAGCGACATCAGCACCCCCTCGCGCAGACCTCGGTCGGCCACGCGGACACGGGAGCACGGCCAGAGCTCCTGCACAGCCTGGAGAATGGCCGCCCCGGCCAGGACGAGGTCGGCCCGGTCGGGACCGATACAGGCCTGCTGCGCCCGTTCCGCAGGGGTGAGGCCGAGCAGCAGCCGCGCGGCGGCGTCGCACTCGTCCCGCGTCATCCAGATGCCGTCGACCCGCGAGCGGTCATAACGCTCCAGCCGCAGGTGCATGCCCGCCAGGCTGGTGATGGCGCCCGAGGTGCCGATCAGGTGGGCGCGATCCTGCTGGAAGATCTCCTTCAGCGGATCGGCGCGGCGGAAGGCGGCGATTTCGGCCTTCACCGTCTCGACCATGGCCCGGAACCAGGTCTCGGTGTCGGTCACGCCCTCGGGGAATCGCTCGGCGAGCGTGACCACGCCGATGGGGATGGAGAGCCAGGCCTTGATCGGCGGCGTCCGGCCGGAGACGTCTTCGCCGCTGAGATCGACCCAGGACATTTCGGTGGAGCCGCCGCCGACGTCCACGACCAGCGCGGCCTCTGCGCCGCGGTCGAGCAGACCGACGCAGCCAGCCACGGACAGCCGGGCCTCCTCACGCGGGGTGATGATCTGCAGGTTCAGGCCGGTCTCCTGCGCCACGCGCTCGATAAAGGCCTCGCCGTTCTCCGCGGAGCGGCAGGCCTGCGTGGCCACCGCGCGCAGCTTAACGACCTTGCGGCGCTTCACCTTCTCGGCGCTGACGGAAAGGGCGGCCAGCGCCCGTTCCATGGCGGCTTCGGAGAGGCGGCCGGTCTGGGTCAGGCCCTCGCCGAGGCGCACGATGCGGGAATAGGCTTCGACCACGCGAAAGCCGCTGTTCGACGGCGTCGCGATCAGCAGCCGGCAATTGTTGGTACCCAGGTCCAGGGCCGCATAGCAGGGCCCGTCCCTCGAACTCCTCTCCCGCGCACGCACTCTCGCGTCGGGCGCTCTCGGCGCCTCAGACATGGACCGCCACCTGTCCCCTCGCCGACGGCCCAGACTCGGGGACGGCTCGTTTGCCAGGCGACTGTAGCAAGGCGGTTCGCCTGTCGAAAGGCGTCGCCTTGCGCCATGTGACAAGACGATTACGTTCACCTCCCGGTCAGGAAACGTGGTGCACATTTCGTTCATGGAACCTCGACGCGCCAAGTTCGCCATCGGCCAGGTCGTGCGGCACAGGGTTTTTCCCTTCCGCGGCGTGATCTTCGATGTCGATCCGGAGTTCGCCAACAGCGAGGAATGGTGGCTGTCCATTCCGCCGAACGTGCGGCCGCACAAGGATCAGCCCTTCTACCACCTGCTGGCCGAGAACCAGGAAAGCTCCTACGTCGCCTACGTCTCCGAGCAGAACCTGCTGCCCGACGACAGCGGCGAGCCGGTGGCCCACCCGCAGGCGGCGGTGCTTTTCGAGACCTTCCACGGCGACCACTACACCCTGCGTCCGCGCATCAGCCACTGAGCGGCAGGCTTCGCGGGTCCCCGGACCCGAGCGCGCCGCGATCTGATGCGATCGGATCGCCGCCCTAGTAGTCCTTGCGCCAGCGGACCGCGAGCCGCGTGTCGCCCTGGCCGGTGAGACGCGAGACGATCGAGAGATTGCGCCGCACCCGCCATTCGACCTGAGCGGCCGCGCCTTCCCGGCCGCCGCCGATGATCTCGAGATAGACATCGTCGGTCAGATACTTGCCGCCCGCCACGGTGACGCCCGAAGCCTCGGTCCCCCCGAGGCTGAGCCGGTCCAGACCCGCCAGTTCGCGCAGATTGCCCACCACGTCGAAGCCTCCGCCGCCCGCCAGGGAGGACAGGGCCGCGGCGAGCTGGGCCGCCTCCAGCGTCGAGAGCTGCGCGGCCGATCGTCCGAAGAGCACCTGGGAGAGGATCTCGTCGTCCGGAAGCGACGGGGACGACGAAAGCGCGATCTCGGGCTTCGCCGCCGTGCCGCTCACGCGGATGGTGGCGGTGAGCGAGGGATCCTCCCGCGTGGCGCTGAGGTCCAGGCGGATGTTCTGGGCCGAGGTGGAGAGATAGACCACGCCGCGCTCGTCGAATTCGAACCGCTTGCCGGCGAATTCGTAGTCGCCCCGCACCACGCGGGCCACGCCCTCCAGGCGCGGTCGGGAGGTCGTCCCGGTCACGTGCGCGTCCAGCGACATTTCCACGTCCAGGCCGCGACCGCGGATGAACACGCCGCGGGGCGCGTCGAGGTTCACGTCCAGCGCCCAGCCCTCGCCGCGCTGCGTCGGACGCCGCAGGTTCTGCCGGACGTCCAGCGCCAGCGGGCGGTTGCGTTCAACGACGTCGATGGACACGACCCCGGACGGCGTCGGCGGCTCGGCGGCCACCTCCGCCTCGTCCACCGTCAGGTCGCCCGCCAGCCGGACCTTGCCCTCGGCGTTGCGGTTGACGGTCACCGTGCCGCTGGCGTCGGCCGAAGCCAGGTCGTTCTCGATCAGCCGGAAGCCGTTCAGCCGCAACTGGAAGCTGGAGACGCCGCCGCGATAGAGACTGATGCGGCCGGAGCCCTGCACGCGTCCGCCCTCGCCGTCCACCGCCGAGGCCTCGCTGACGTCGATCACCCGCTCCGACAGCGCCGCGCGGACGGTGAGATCCTGGAGGACGAGGCCGGTCGGGAAGTCCTCGAACCGCCCGCCCTCCAGCGCCGCCTGTCCCGAGAGCGACGGATCCGCCAGGGAGCCGGCGATCGTCCCGTTCAGCCGCACGCGCCCGGCCAGCGAGCGGTCGCCGTCCACCAGCAGATCCCAAAGCGGCTTGACGTCGCCATCGGCGAACACGCGTCCGCTCATCGCCTCCCGCCGCGCGATGGCCAGTCGGAACGGTTTGGCCGAGGCCTCGGTGGGCAGCCGAAGGTCGGCCTCCGCCCGCAGGCCCTGCTCGTTCGTCGCCTCGGCCTCGATCAGCAGGACATCGTCGCTCAGCCGCATCTCCACGGCGGCGTCGAGGCCGGCCGAGCGCGGCGATCCCACGCCGCGGGCGTCGGCCATGCGGGCCGACAGGGTCCCGTCGAGACGGCCGTCGCGTCCCTCCGCGACGAGGACGGCGTTCACGCGCCCGGCGAAGTCGGGATTGAGCACGGACAGGCCGATCCCCTCCACCTCGGCGCGAATGTCGGCGCTGTTCCCGGCCAGGCGGGCGTCCACCTCGACCTCCCCCCCGTCCGAGGCGACGAGGGTGAGCCGCGCGCTGCGCTCGCCGTCGCCGAAGCGGAACACCGCCGGCTGCCGGGTGGAGAAGTCCCGACCGCCATAGCCGCCTTCCCCGATGAAGGTGAGCGTGCGCGCCTGCTCGGCCTCCGCCAGGGCGCCCCTTCCTTCGAGGTTGAACCGCGAGCCGGACGCCGCGCCGCTGGCGGCGATCTGATAGGGCAGCTGGTCGATTGGGCCCTGGGCGGTCAGGCGCCCGGCGACGAGGGCGACCTCCGTCCCCGCCAGGACGGCATCCTCGGCGACAAGCTCCAGATCCGCCACAGGCGCCTCGCGCCCGTCGACGATGTCGACCTCGCCACGGATCTGCCCGCGCTGAAGCAGCGCGCCGGGACCGATGACCAGCTCCAGGTCGGCGCGGGAGGGCGTCGCACGGCGCAGGGCCAGATCCCCCTGGAGGCTGACGCCGCCGGCGCTCACCGCGATGCCGCTCAGGTTCACGCCGCTCTCGGGCAGGGCGAAATCCGCACGCGCCCGCGCCGGGCCATACTGGCTGGCGGCCGTGAGCGTGACCCGGCCCGCAGCGCCCGCTCCGCCGCGCCCGAAGCTGAGCGTGAGGTCGGCGTCTCGCAGCGGCAGCCGGGGCACGTCGATCTCGTCGATCTCGGCCATGAGGTCGACCATCGGCGCCCCAAGCGATCCGGTGATGGCCCCCGTGCCCGTGGCCTCGCCTGAGATCTCCACAGGTCCGGCGCCGAGCGGGCCCTCGGCGCTCCAGTCGATCTTGAAGGCGAGATCGCCGTCCGGGCCGTAGACCCCCGCCGTCTGCGCCTGCAGGTTGGCGCCCCGAAGGCGCGCGCTCTCGAGGACGAAACGGCCCCCTCCCCAGTCGCCCTGTGCGCGCAGGTCCGGCCGCGGGCCGAGCAGGTGATCGAGCTGGGCGTAGCCGGTCTGCAGCTCGCGGCCCTGCGCCTCGACCGTGAGAGTCCAGGGATCGCCGGCGTCCGACCCGTGGGTGGCGGTGAAATCGAGACCGAGCGCGCCCTGGGCCCCGGCCCGCGCCTGCGACAGGTTCGACAGGCGCGCCTCGCCCTGAAAGCGCATGCCGCCCAGCAGGCCGCGGCTGCCGCGGGCGTCGAGGTCCAGCCCGGCGCCGTCGGCCTCCAGGTTCCGTAGGAGCAGCCGCCCGTTCGGCCGCCGCTCGGCGCTGACCGAGACGGTGGGGCTCTGGCCGAGGAGCGCGGCCACATAGCCCTCTCCGGCGCCGCCGGCGCCGCGCAGCTCCGCCTCCAGACGGAGGCCCTGACGATCGCGCGCGACCTGAACGGGCCCCGAAACCTGACGCAGGCCATACTCGCCCAGGCCCACGCTCTGCAGGCGGAGCTCGCCGGCGAAGGTCAGGTCGCTGAGTTCGCCCTTGAGGGCGCCGGAGAGGCGAGCTGCGCCCAGGTCCCCAGCGCCGGTGAGCTGGGACAGCTCATCCGTCGACAGCACCACGAGCAGGCCGGTGCGGCCGGTCGAGCGGTCGGAGGGGTTGACCCGTCCGCGGGCCGCCAGCCTGAGGTTCTCCGCCGCCAGGCCTGCCGTCACCTCGTAGAGGTTCTGCGCCACCTGCTGCCCCGAGAGGTCGAACGTCACCTCGGGCCCCACGCGGGCGGCGATCGGACGGGTCAGGTCTGAGGCGGTCAGGGACACCTGCCCGCGGGCGGCCGCGCCGTCCGCGTTCCAGCGCCCGCTGGCCTGCAGGGGCGTCCGTTCGCCGGTTCGCGCCAGGGCCTCGAAGCGGCCTTCGCCGCTGCGTCCGTCGGCCTCGACAGCCAGTCGGAAAGGTTCGTCCGCCGGCAGGCCGAGGGCCCCGGCGATGGCGCCGCCCTGCGCCTCCACGGCCTCGACGTCGATCAGCAGGGGCCGGCGTTCGCCGATGTCGAAGACGACGTCGAGTCGGTCGCCTTCATGCAGGAGGCTTCGAGCGTGAATCTCCCCCTGCTGTCCGCCGCCCTGGCGGCGGATGCGGAGCTGGGCGGTGACGTCGTAGAGGCCGCGCTCGTAACTGAACGCCTCCGACAGGGCGAGGCGCAGAGCGGCGCGATCGACGAGGATCGTCACGGGCAGCCCGCCCGCCTCTTCCTTCTTCTCGGTCAGGGTCGGCCGGCGCAGGATGCTCACCTGCTCGGCCGTCAGGGACTCGGCGTGGAAGCGACGACGGAGGAGTTCGAGATAACGCCATGTCATCTCTATGTTTCTGGCTTCCAGCCAGACGCCTTCCTCGTCCGATATCGTCAGGCGCTCGATGCTGAAGCTGCGGAAGAGATCGCCGCGCAGCCCCTCGATCTTGAGATTGCCCAGCCGGCCGATGGCCAGGCCGTCCGTCCGCGCCTCGATCATGCCGAGCGTCGGCGGCGCCATGACGCCGAAGCGCACGGTCAGCGCCAGGGCGCCCACCAGGATCAGCAGCCCGGCGAAGACCGCCATCACGCGGCGCCTGAGGCGCGGCCTGCGGACGGCGGGCTTGGCGGCCTCGGTATGGTCCTCGTCGCTCAAAACGCCTGCCCGATGCTGAGGTAGATCTGCACGCCGGCGTCGCGCTTGTCGGTGTCGAGCGGAAAGGCGACGTCGGCGCGGATGGGGCCGAAGCCGAGGTCGTAGCGGACGCCGACGCCGATCCCGACGCTGAGATTGTCGCCGGAAGGGATCTGATCCTCGCCCACCGAGCCGGCGTCCACGAAGGCGACGACGCCCCAGCGGTCGGTGATCTGCCGCCGCGCCTCAAGGCTGACCTCCAGAAGGGACAGGCCGCCCTGCGGCGTGTCGTCGGCCAGGCGCGGCCCCACCGCCTGGTAGGCATAGCCCCGCACCGACCCGCCGCCGCCGGCGTAGAAGCGCCGCGAGGCCGGCACCTCGTCGAGCTTTCCGCCGACGAGACTGCCGACCCGCAGACGTCCGGCGATGACGGTTCGCGCCTGCTCGTCCAGGGGGAGATAAGCCGTGCCCTGGGTGGAGACCTCGAGATAGGGCAGCGACTCGTCGCCGACGATGTAGGTCGGCTCGAAGCGACCATCCACACGCCAGCCCTGGGTCGGATCCAGCGGATCATTGGATCGGTCCAGCGAGACCGCGCCGAACACCGCCGCCGTCACCAGCTCGCGGCCCAGGGCGGAAAGGCTGCGGGCGTCCTTCTCATCTGTCTTGGAGAAATCGAGCGAAGTGCCGACCGTAACGAAGGAATTCGCGCCGTACCTGCGGCGGACATCAGCAGCGACGCCGACGCCGGTCTCCTCATAGGCGTCGGTCTTTGTCCGGTAGATGTCGGCGTCCGCATGGAAGGTCTGCGCCGGCCGGCGCCAGTGCGGCAGGGTCAGGTCGGCGCCCAGCCGGCTGTCCATCTCCGATAGGCGCCCCACGACGGCGAGCGTGTCGGCCCGGCCGAGCACGTTGTAGCGGGTCCATCGGGCGTCCAGGCCGAAGCCCTCGCTGGTGGAGTAGCTCGCGCCCAGCTCGATCGTCCGCGGCTCGCGGTCGGCCAGGCCCACGATCACGGGGCGATAGCCCTCCTCCGTCAGCGCGTCCGCCGGGGCGAGCGCCACCGTCACCGAATCATAGACCCCGGTGTCGAGCAGGCGCCGTTCCAGTTCGGCGATGGAATCGGGGGCGTAGACGGCGCCCGGCTCCCAGGGCTTGAGCCGCTCGAGCCAGGCGGGGTTGGTGCGCCCCTCGGTGTCGAGATCGATGCCGTCCAGCCGCACCAGATCGCCCGCGGCGATGCGGAAGGTCGGACGGACGGTGTCGTCCTCGTGGTCGACGACCACCTCGCGGGTGTCGGCCGAGACGTCCGCATAGCCCGCGCGCTGGACCGCGGCCAGGATGCGCCCCTCGGCGGCGACCACCTCGGCGGCGCGCCCCGGGGCCCCCGGCTCGATCTGCATGGCCTGGCGGGCGGCGGTCTGCGTCTCGGGGTTCGGCGCCTCGCCGGTCCAGGCGATGTCGGGATCGGCGAACAGGAACCGCGGTCCGGGTTCGACCTCCACATAGGCCTGCGGGGTCTCGCCTTCGGTGAGGCCGGCGTCCACGCCATAGGCGTAGTAGCCCTCGGAGCGGAGCACCGCGATGGCGTCCTCGGCGGCTTCGCGGGCCTGGCGGCGCAACTGAAAGCGGTTCTGCGGCGGGCGGTCCGTGTCGCCCATGGCGCGCTCGATTCGGTCCCGCAGGTCGTCGCCGACCTCGCCCTGCAGCACGGCGCGCGGCTCGGCGCGCGCGGCGCCGGCGCCATAGACACACAGGGCAGCCGTGGCGACGGCTGCGAAGACGGATCGTCTCACGCAATCACCCTTCCGGCCCCCCGGAATCCCCGTGTAGCGACGAGTCCGTCCGCTGTCACCCCGAGGCGCGCGGCGGCCTCGAAGACGCCCCGCGGACGACGCCTCGAAATGAGGCAGGCGGCGCCCGTTCCTTGCGCTGACACAATCGCCCGCGCGGCGGCGAGACGGCGCTGCTAGGCTGCCGGCCCCTCTTGCGGTTTCGAGGAGGGGTGAGTTTTGGAGTCGGGCGTGGCGACAGCGCAGAGATCGGAAGAGATCGACAGAGTCCCCGAGGCGCCGACGGCGCCTTATGACGAGATGTACGCCGCCGACGGGTCGGTGCGGCCCCACTTCGCGGCCCTGGCGCGCCGGCTGCAGGCCCTCGGCCCCGGCGAGCTGGACGAGCGCCAGAGGACGCTGGAGCGCTTCTTCCTGCTCCAGGGCATCACCTTCACCGTCTATGGCGCGGAGAGCTCGACCGAAAGGATCATCCCCACCGACCTCCTGCCGCGGATCATCCCCGCGCACGAGTGGGCCAGGGTGGAGTCCGGCCTCGTCCAGCGGCTCCAGGCGCTCAACCTGTTCCTGGCCGACATCTACGGCGACCGCAGCATCCTGAAGGACGGCGTCGTCCCGCGCGAGCTGGTGCTGGGCGCGCCGTCGTACCGCCGGGAGATGCAGGGGCTCTACGTGCCCCACCAGGCCTATGCGAACGTCTGCGGCAGCGATCTGATCCGCCAGGAATCCGGCGAGTTCGCCGTGCTGGAGGATAATCTGCGCGTCCCCTCCGGCGTATCCTACATGCTCGCCAACCGCGAGGCGTCCAAGCGCACCTTCCCGGGCACCTTTCGGCTGGCGGGCGTGCGCCAGATCGACCGCTACCCGGACCTTCTGCTCTCCACCCTGCGCAGCATGGCCGAGTGGCGGCCCAATCCGCAGGTCGTGGTGCTGACGCCCGGGGTCTACAACTCCGCCTATTACGAGCACGCCTACCTCGCCCGGCTGATGGGCGTGCCGCTGGTCGAGGGCCGCGACCTCGTGGTCCACGACAATATGGTCTACATGCGCACCACGACGGGGCTGCGCCGGATCGACGTGATCTATCGGCGGGTGGACGACGACTTCATCGATCCGCTCACCTTCCGGCGCGATTCCTCCCTTGGCGTGGCGGGACTCTTCAACGCCTACCGCGCCGGAACGGTGGTGATCTGCAACGCCCCGGGCACCGGCGTCGCCGACGACAAGGCGGTCTACGCCTACGTGCCGGAGATCATCCGCTACTACCTCGGCGAGGAGCCCATCCTGCCGAACATCGAGACCTTTCTCTGCCGGGAGCCCGTCGAGCTCTCCCATGTGCTCGCCAATCTCGACAAGCTGGTGGTCAAGGCGGTGGGCGCGTCAGGCGGTTACGGAATGCTCGTGGGGCCGCACTCCACCGCGGCCGAGCGGGAGGTCTTCGCCCAGGCCCTCAAGGCCAATCCGGACAACTACATCGCCCAGCCCACGATCCAGCTCTCGACCGCGCCCTGCCTGATCGACGGCCAGGTCGAAGCCCGGCACGTGGACCTTCGGCCCTTCATCCTCTCCGGCGAGAAGATCACGGTCACCCCGGGCGCCCTCACGCGGGTGGCGCTGCGCAAGGGATCCCTTGTGGTGAATTCCAGCCAGGGCGGCGGGTCGAAGGACACCTGGGTGCTGGCCGACGGGGGAGAGACCCAGCCATGATGCTCGCCCGCGTGGCCGACAGTCTGTTCTGGATCGGCCGCTACGTCGAACGCGCCGAGCACGTGGCTCGCCTGGCCGACGTCATGCTCACCGCCACCCTCGACCGGACGGAGACGGCCAACCAGGTGGCGCGGATCGCCCTCTCGGCGGTCGGCGAAACCAACGAGGACCAGGTCGCCTCGCCCTTCGACGCGGCCCGCGGGCTGACCCTGGACCGGCTCAACGACGGTTCGGTGATCACCTCCCTGAGCCGCGCCCGCGAGAACGCCCGGCAGGTGCGCGACCAGATCACCAGCGAGACCTGGGAGCGGCTGAATCTCGTCCACCTGCGCCTGACCGGCGCCCAGGCGACCAAGGCCTTCGGCGACGGCTCCTCGGCCTTCCTGCACGAGATCATCGCCGACCTGCACCTGTTCAAGGGCGCGGCCGACGCCACCATGAGCCACGGCGAAGGCTGGCGCTTCCTGCTCCTGGGCGTCCACCTGGAGCGCGCCCAGCTGATCGGCCGCCTGCTCGAAGTCTGCTTCGGCCGCACGGGGGAGCGGCTGGACCACGCCGCCCTGACGGCTGTGCTGCGGATGTCCTGCGCGCTGGAGCCCTATCTGCGCGTCTACACCGCCGATGTGCGCGCCGCCTCCATCCTGGAGTTCCTGCTCCTCAATGCGGAATTCCCGAGATCCATCCGTTTCTCCACCGACCAGATCGAGGCCCATCTCTCCCGCCTCAGCCGCCAGACGGACGCCGAGCACGTCGGACCCGAACGCCTCGCCGGGCGGCTGAAGGCGCGCCTGCAGTACGCCGACATGTCCGAGATCGAGCGGGAGGGTTCGCACACCTTCCTGGAGGCGGTGCTGGCCGAGTGCGGCGCCATCCATCGGGGCGTCTACGAGGCCTTCGTGGCCTATCCCCTCGAAATGCGCCTGCCCGCCTAGAGGATCAGAACCCCGTGCTGCTCGAAGTCCGCCACGTCACCCAGTACCACTATGCCGCGCCCGTCCGCGAAAGCCTCATGGAGGTGTGGATGCAGCCCCAGAAGGGCGCGCGTCAGCGGCTGGTGAGCTTCGACCTGGAGATCGATCCGGCGACCCAGCTCTTCTCCTACGCCGACACGTTCGGCAACGCCGTCTACCACTTCGACGTCCCCCAGCCGCACGAGCGCCTGACCATCGTCGCGCGCTCCGCGGTGGAGACGCAGCCGGACATCCCCCTCCCGGAGGCGCTCGACATGGGCGAATGGGACCGGCTGCGCAGCGACTTCGTTCAGGGCGACCAGTTCGACTTCCTGCGCGAGCACGGTTTCGCCATCCAGACCGACCTCCTGCGCGCGTTCGCCGCCGAGCATGAGATCGAGCGCCTCCGGGCCAGAGACCCGCTGAGCGCCGTCCGCGCCCTGGCGGGGATCATCTACGAGTCCTTCGCCTACGAGACCGGCGTCACGGAGGCCGACAGCCCCATCGACGAGGCCCTGCGCGAGCGCCGGGGCGTCTGTCAGGACTTCAGCCACATCATGCTCGCCATCTGCCGCAGCTGGGGCATTCCCGCCCGCTATGTCTCCGGCTACCTGTTCACCGATCGCGAGGGCGGCGACCGGTCGGATCCCGACGCCACCCACGCCTGGGTCGAGGTCTTCCTGCCGAGCCTGCGATGGGTCGGCTTCGATCCCACCAACAACGTCCTGGCGGGCGAACGGCACATCGCCGCCGCGATCGGCCGCGACTACAGCGACGTGCCGCCCTCCCGCGGGGTCTACAAGGGCGACGCCGAGAGCCAGCTGGCGGTGGGCGTGTCGGTGCGGCGCGCCCGCACGGCCCTGACCGAACCCGAGTTCCTGAAGGTCTCGCAGCTGAACTTCAGCCGCAACGCCCGCCGCAGGCCGCCTCTTGGCGGGCCGCTGCACGACCAGCAGCAGCAACAGCAACAGCAGCAGCAGTAAGCCGCCTCAGCCGGGCGGCTCCTCGGCCGCGCTGCGGCGGAGGATGCGAACCGGCGGCAGGGCCAGCACGGCGGTCAGCGGCGTCGGCGCCCGGTCGCTGACGTCGCACCCGACCGTCAGAGTCAGGCTTCCGTCCCGGGCCCGGGCGCGGGCGTTCACATGCCCCCGCAGCGGCCCCCAGACGGCGCGCTGCAGAGCCGCCAGGGCGAGTTGCTCCTGCTCCACGGGGTCCCGTCCCAGCGCGGCCGCCTCCAGGGCGATTTCGGCCGCGGCGCGCAGGTGCGCTTCCAGGAGGGCGTGCCCGCCCCAACCCGCGCCCCAGATCACGCCCATCAGCAGGGCCGGCGAGAGAAGGAGCGCCACCATGGCGCCCGATCGCCGCGGATGGGCCAAGAGTCCGCCGAAGGCGAGAACGAGACGCTCCATGTGCGGCTTGATGTCGCATAAGCCGTGAAAATCCCGTTAAGGTTGCATCGCAACCCCTGCTGGAAGCCTCCCCTCAGGAGCGGATTTCGGCTTCACAGCAACGCCGACATTGACTAATGGCGCCGGCATGAGCCCCGGCCGTCTCCTTCGAACGCCGATGGGTCGGGGCGCGCTCGCGGTCCTGGCCTTCCTGGCGCTCGCCATGAAGGTGATCGTGCCGCCCGGCTACATGGCCGCGCCGGCGCGCGCCGAGGGCCCGCCGTTCGCGCTGGTTCTCTGCACCGCCCAGGGCCCCGTTCCCGCGGCCGCCCTGCCCTCGGCCGCCCAGGACGAAACACCGCACGAGCCCGCCGATGCCGACGGCGCCCGCCACAACCCCTGCGTCTTCGCCGGCCACGCCAGCGGCGCCGAGGGCCCCGAGCTTCTCTCGGTCGGCCCGGCCGTTTTCGCAGACTATGTCGCGCCAGCGCTCGCCGTCGTGCCGGCCGTCGCGCCCGGCCGCGGCCTGGCCGCGCCGCCGCTCCCGGCCCGGGGTCCTCCACATCTGACCGCCTGACGCCCCTCGCGGGCGCCTCGCCGCGCCAACCTTGAGCGCGCCGCGCCCTCGCGCGGCGCCGAGAAGGCCTGCGGCGATCCACGGACAGTTGTAGCCGGCGGCGCTTGCCGCCCTTGGGACCTTCTTCGATGAAACTGCTTCTCTGCGCCTCCGCCGGGCTCTGCGCCCTGGCGGTTCCGGCTGTCGCCGGCGCCCAGACCACCGTCGACTCCGTCATCGTCACCGCCAGACCCGATCCCGAAGACCCGGCCGTGGTCGCGGGGGCCCGGCGCGACCTCTCCGAGACGCCCGGCGCCGTCTCCGTCATCGCCGCCGAGGCCTATGAGGACCGCCTCGCCCTGGCCCTGGACGACATGCTGCGCGACGCGCCCGGCGTCTTCGCCCAGAAGAAGTGGGGCGGCGACATCCGCATCTCCATCCGCGGCTCGGGCCTTGGCAACGCCAACCACAATCGCGGCCTGCTGCTGGCTCAGGACGGCCTGCCGCTCAACGAGGCCGACGGCTATGGCGACAGCCAGATCGCCGATCCGCTGATCACCCGCTATGCCGAGGTCTATCGCGGCGGCAACGCCCTGCGCTTCGGCGGCGCCCTGCTGGGCGGGGCGATCAACATGGTGACGCCCACCGGCGAAACCGCGCCTTTCGACAACCGCATCCGGATCGACGGCGGCGCCTTCGGCCTTCTACGCGAGCACGCCGCCATGGCGCGGCAGACCGGCGCCTGGGACGTCTTCGCCGCCGCCACGAACCAGACCGGCCAGGGCGAGCGGTCTCAGAGCCAGCAGAACATCCAGTTCGGCTCCCTGAACCTCGGCCGCAGCTTCGGCGAGGATCGCGAGGTGCGCCTGATCCTCAACGGCGGGAACATCAAGCAGGAGATCCCCGGCGCCCTGACCCGGGTCCAGTTCGAGACCGATCCGAAACAGGCCTCCGCAGGCAATGTGGCGCGCGACTACGCCCGCGACCTGCGCAGCCTGCGCGGCTCCCTTCGCACCCGCTGGCGGCTGAACGAGTCCGCCGTGGTCGAAGCCGGCGCCTACGTCATCTGGAAGGAGCTCGACCACCCGATCTTCCAGGTCATCGACCAGGAGAGCCGCAACTACGGCCTCTTCGCCCGGCTCGACTGGCAGGGCGAAGTCGCCGGCCTGCGCGCCGATGGCTATGCCGGCGCCTGGCTGCGTGAAGGCGACCTCGACTCCCACCTCTACGTGAACCAGCAGGGCGCCCGCGGCGCACTGACCAGCGTCTCCTTCCAGAACGCTGCGGCGCGCGACATCTTCGCCGAGGGCCGCCTCTTCGTCACCGACCGCCTGGCCCTGGTCGGCGGCGCGACCTGGGGGGCGGCCGAGCGAGACTACCGAAGCTTCGCCGTGCCCGGCCAGCCGATGACCTTCAACCTCTCCACGGGCAAGGACTTCGACTGGCTCGCCCCGCGGGTGGGCCTGCTCTGGGAGGCGCCGGACGGAGCTCAGCTCTTCGCCAACCTGACCAGATCGGTCGAGCCGCCGAACTTCGGCGCCCTGTCGCCCAGCGGTGCGGGCTTCTCGCCGGTGGAGGCGCAGGAGGCCTGGACGGCCGAGGCGGGCGCCCGCGGCCGGCGCGGCGCCCTCACCTGGGACGTCACCCTCTACCGGGCCGAACTCGACAAGGAACTGCTGATGTTCTCCGTCGACAACGACCATCCCGCCTCAACCTTCAACGCCGACGAGACGGTCCACCAGGGACTGGAGGCGGCGCTCGACTGGCGTCTGGCCACGGGCTGGCGCCTGCGCCAGACCTATGCCTGGTCCGACTTCCGTTTCGACGGCGACGCCCAGTACGGCGACAACCGACTGCCGATCGTGCCGGAGCACCTCTATCGGGCCGAGCTGCGCTACGATCATCCGGCCGGCTGGTTCGCGGCGCCCTCGGCGGAGTGGGTCCCGGAGGGGCCATGGGTCGACTTCGCCAACACGGTGCGGGCGCCGGACTACGCCATAGCCAACCTCAACCTGGGCTGGACGGCGCCCCGCGGCGTCACCGTCTTCCTCGACATCCGCAACCTGACCGACGAGGCCTATGTCTCCAACGTCCAGCCGGTGACCACCGCCTCGCCCGCCTCGGCCGTCTACTGGCCGGGCGACGGCCGGTCGATCTTCGCCGGCCTGACGGTCGAGTTCTGAGGTCCATGGGCGGCCCCGCCGGGGCCGCCCCTTCAGGAGACGCCGGATGATCGACCCTCGCGACAAACCTCTGAGCCGGCAGGGCGGCCTCTATGCGGCCCTTTGGCGGCTGCACTTCTTCGCCGGCCTGATCGTGGCGCCGGTTCTTCTGTTGATGGCCGCCACCGGCGGTCTCTACCTGTTCAAGGCCGAGATCGACGGCCTCCTCTATGGCCGCCTCACCCGGGCTCCGGCGCCGGAGGTTCGCCTGCCGCCCTCGGCCTGGGTGGCCGCCGCCGAGGCCGCGACCGGCGGCGAGGCGCGCCGGCTGACCCTCCCGGCCGAAGGCCAGGCCGCCGCCGTTCTCGTGCGCCTGCCGGACGGGGGCGAACGCCTGCTTCACCTCGCCCCCGCCGACGCCCGACTGATCGGGGAGAGCCCGCCCGGCGGCGCGCTGGGCTGGATCAAACGCCTGCACAGTCTCGAAACCTTCGGCCCCTGGGCCAACCTGCTGGCCGAGATCGCCGCAGGCTGGGCGATCCTGCTGGTCGTCACCGGCGCGGTTCTCTGGTGGCCGCGGCCGGGCCAGCCGGCGATCGCCCTGCGCGGAAGCCCCGCCCGCCGCCCCTTCTGGCGCGATCTCCACGCCCTGATCGGCGTCTTCGCAGGCGCGGTGATCCTGTTCCTGGCGGTGACCGGAATGCCGTGGTCGGCCGTCTGGGGCCAGCAGGTCCGGGCGATCACGAACCAGGCCGGCTGGGGCCGCCCGGAGGCCCCGCCCGCGGCCGGGGGTTGGCGACCGGCGCCGGCGGCCGAGGCCGAGACCCACGCGCACGGGGCCATGCCCTGGGCCCTCCAGGGCGAAGCCCTCGCCGCCCGGACGTCGGCGACGACCGAATTCGCGGACGCCGTCGACGCCGTCGCCGCCGCCACGTCGCAGCGGATGGCGCCGCCGTTCGACCTGACCCTGTCGCGCGACCCGGAACTGGCCTGGACGGCCAGCCGCGCCGGCGGCGGACGGGTCGAAGACATGCGCACCCTCTACCTGTCCGCCGACGGCGGCGTGCTCGCCGACATCGGCTATGGCGCCTTCGGCCCCGCCGCCCAGGCGATCGAATGGGGCGTCGCGGTCCATCAGGGGGCGCAGTACGGCTGGCTCAACAAGCTCGTCATGCTCGCCGGCTGTCTGAGCATCTGGGGGCTGGCCATATCCGGGCTGATCATGTGGTGGAAACGCCGTCCCGCGCGGCGGCTGGGCGCGCCGCCCCGTCCGCCGAGCCTCCGCGCCTATGCGACGGCGGGCCTCGTCGTCCTGCCGATCGCCCTTCTCTACCCTCTCGTCGGAGCCACGCTCGCCGGAGCCCTGATGATCGACGCCCTCGTCCAGCGCCTGCCGCGCAACACGCACCGAGCCCAAGGAGCCCAAGCATGATCCGCACCGCCGTCCTTCTCGCCCCCCTCGCCCTGCTGGCGGCCTGCAGCCCCTCGCCGCCGGCCGATCCGAAGGTCGTCGCCGCCGACGCCTGGTGCCGCCCGACGGCGGAAGGCGCACGCGCCGCCGGCTGCTATGTGACGCTCACCTCGACGACAGACGACCGCCTGGTGGCGGTGGAGAGTCCGGCCGCCGCGCGGGCCGAGATCCACACCATGTCAATGACCGACGGCATCATGCGGATGAGCAGGTTGGAGGACGGCCTGGCCCTGCCGGCCGGCGAAGCCGTGGCGCTGAAGCCGGGCGCCGAGCATTTGATGCTGCTCGAACCCGTCGGCGCTCTGAACGAGGGGAGCCAGACACAGCTGACCCTCACCTTCGAGCACGCCGCGCCGGTGACGGTGACCGCCCAGATCCGCAGCGCCCCGCACGGATCCTGAGGCGGCCTCAGAGCCACCGCGAACGCCGGAACTGCAGGAAGAGCAGGCCGCATATGACCGCGATCAGGCCCAGCACGACGTAGTAGCCATAGCGCCACCGCAGTTCCGGCATGACGTCGAAGTTCATGCCGTAGATGCCGGCCACCGCGGTCGGGACCGCCAGGATCGCGGCCCAAGCGGCCAGCTTGCGGGTGATGGCGCCCTGACGCTGCTGCTCCAGGAGGCTCGCCACCTCGAAGACCGAGGCCAGGCCTTCGCGCAGGCCGTCAACACGGCTCACCACGCGTCGGACGTGGTCGGCGACGTCGCGGAAGTAGGGCTTGGCGTCGGTGTCGATGCACGGCAGGTCGAGCAGTTCGAGGCGGTTGGCCAACTCCTCCATCGGGCCGAGCATCCGGCGGAACCGCAGCAGTTCGCGACGCAGGGTGAAGATGCGGCGGATATCTTCGCGGGAGAGGAAGGTGTCCTGCGCCCGATGCTCGAGGGCCAGCACGCTCTCCTCGATCGCATCCACGATCGGCGCATAGCCGTCGACGACGAAATCCAGGATGGCGTGGAGCACATAGTCGGGCCCCTTGGCCAGCATGCCTGGGGCGGCCTCGAGCTGGGCGCGCAGCTCCGTGTGGCCCCGCGCCGAGCCGTGGCGGACGGTCAGGATGTGGCTCGGCCCCACGAACATGTGGGTCTCGCCATACGCGATGTGGTCATCGACCAGCTCGGCCGTGCGCGCGACGACGAAGAGTTCGGCCCCGTAGACCTCCACCTTCGCCAGCTGATGGGCGGACAGGGCGTCTTCGACAGCCAGGGGATGGAGGCCGAACCGCCCCTGCAGGGTCCGCAGTTCGCGCTGGTCGGGCTGGAGCAGTCCGATCCAGGCGAAGTCGCCCGCCCCGAGGGCGAGACCCTCCTCGGTCAGCGAGGCTTCCCGGACCCGGCGGCCGTCCCGGTAGACATAGGCTGCGACAATGCTCACGCCGCCCGGCTCCGCCTCCAACGCGACCGTCCGAGCTCTGCGGCGCAGGATCGGGAAATGGTAGGCCGGCTGGGATTCGAACCCAGGACCATTCGATTAAAAGTCGAATGCTCTACCACTGAGCTACCGGCCCGTGGCGCGGCGCAGGATGTCGCGCCGGCCGAAGCGGGCGGACCATAGGGCGCAGGTCCGACTCGGGCAAGTCGCGAGCGGCCTTTCCCATGCGCGGCCCTCGGCATATGGATAGTGGCATGTCGCGCCTTGCTCCCTTCGCCGCTTTCGGCCTGCTCGCCGCCCTGCTGTCCGGCTGCACCACCACGCGCGCCGACGGCTCGCCCCAGATCCAAACGAGTTCGGAGGCCAATCGCGAGAGCCTGGAAGGCGCCATGTCCGCCCCCCTGCGGGACGTGAACCTGCTGCGCACCAAGATCCCGCCGGTGCTGCTGGAGGCGCAGGCCGATCCCTACAAGCGGCCCCAGCCGGCCACCTGCGCCAATATCGCCGCCCAGATCGTCCCGCTGAACCATGCCCTGGGCGCCGACCTCGACGAGGAGGCCAAGGACGAGGACGACCTGATGGACCAGGGCCGTATGACGGCGCTCGGCGCCGTGGCGGGCTTCACCCAGGATGTCATCCCCTTCCGGGGTTGGGTGCGAAAGCTGACGGGCGCCGAACAGCACGACAAGCTGGTGCAGAGCGCCATCGTCGCCGGCGGCGTGCGCCGGGCCTATCTGAAGGGACTGGGCGAGGCGCGCGGCTGCAACCCGCCGGCCACCCCCAACCACGCCTATCAGGCCAAGGACGTCATCCAGCAGGAGCTGAAGCCCCGCTATCCCGTCCGCTGAGCCGCGCGGAAGTCCCGGCGGAAGGCGTCCATCCGCCCCTCGGCGATGGCGAGCCGCATCGCGGCGGTGAGCGCCTGGAAGAAGCCGATATTGTGCCACGACAGCAGCACCTGGCCGAGGATCTCCTCGGCCTTCACCAGGTGGTGCAGATAGGCCTTCGAGTAGTCGCGGCTGGCCGGGCAGGACGAGGCGGCGTCCAACGGCTCGTCATCCTCTGCGAAGCGTGCGTTCTTCAGGTTGATGGGGCCGTTCCACGTCCAGGCCTGTCCGTGCCGGCCCGAGCGGGTGGGCAGGACGCAGTCGAACATGTCCACGCCGCGCCAGACGGCTTCCACGAGGTCGATGGGCTTTCCGACGCCCATCAGGTAGCGCGGCCGCTCGGCCGGCAGCATGGCCGGCGCGTAGTCGAGGGTTTCGCACATCGCCTCGTGCCCCTCCCCGACAGCTAGGCCGCCGATGGCGTAGCCGTCGAAACCGATCTCGATCAGCCGCTCGGCGGACTCCTTGCGCAGGTGCTCGAAGGTCGAACCCTGCTGGATGCCGAACAGGGCCTGGCGTTCGCGGTCGCCGAACGCCGCCTTGCACCGCGCGCCCCAGCGGGCCGAGAGCCGCAGGGCCTCGGCCGCGCGCGTCTCCTCCGCCGGCCAGGCGACGCATTCGTCGAGCTGCATGACGATGTCGGCGCCGAGCCGGTTGGCCTGGATTTCGATCGAACGTTCGGGCGAAAGCACATGGCGCGAGCCGTCGATGTGGCTGGCGAAGGTGACCGCCTCTTCCGTCACCTTGGCGATCTGAGACAGCGACATGACCTGGAAGCCGCCGGAGTCGGTCAGGATCGGCCCGTCCCAGCGCATGAAGCGGTGCAGACCGCCCAGGCGCGCCATCCGCTCGGGACCGGGGCGCAGCATCAGGTGGTAGGTGTTGCCGAGGATGATGTCCGCGCCGGTGGCCTTCACCTGATCGACGGTCAGCGCCTTCACCGTCGCAGCCGTG
Organism: Phenylobacterium sp.; assembly: GCF_013911965.1. Taxonomy (GTDB): domain Bacteria; phylum Pseudomonadota; class Alphaproteobacteria; order Caulobacterales; family Caulobacteraceae; genus Phenylobacterium. The sequence continues at coordinate 190,348 of NZ_JACESE010000003.1, forward strand.
CCGACGGGCATGAAGGCGGGCGTGCGGATGTCGCCGCGAGCGGTCTTCAGAACGCCCGTGCGCGCCCGGCCGTCCGTGGCGGCGATCTCGAAGGGAAAGGCGGCCATCAGTCGGCCCTCCAGAGCAGGCTGGCGTCGCCATAGGAATAGAAGCGATAGCCGCTGGCGATGGCGTGGGCGTAGGCCGCGCGCATGGTTTCCAGTCCGGCGAAGGCGCTGACCAGCATGAAGAGCGTCGACTTCGGCAGGTGGAAATTGGTCATCAGCCCGTCGGCGGCGCGGAAGCGATAGCCGGGCGTGATGAAGATGGCGGTCTCGTCGGCGAAGGGGCGCACCGTCCCGTCCTCCGCCGCGGCGCTCTCCACAAGCCTCAGCGAGGTGGTGCCGACGCAGACGATCCGGCCGCCCTCCGCCTTTGCGCGGTTCAGGCGCGCGGCGACCTCGGGACTCACCTCGCCGAACTCGGCGTGCATGTGGTGCTCGGAGACGTCCTCCACCTTCACCGGCAGGAAGGTTCCGGCGCCCACGTGCAGGGTGACGAAGCAGGTGTCCACGCCCGCCGCGGCCAGCCGCTCCATCAGGCCGGGCGTGAAATGCAGTCCCGCCGTGGGCGCGGCCACCGAGCCGTCGGCCTGGGCGTAGATGGTCTGGTAGTCGGACCTGTCCTGCTCGTCCTCCGGCCGCTTGGCCGCGATATAGGGGGGCAGCGGCATGGCGCCTCTGGCCTTGATCGCCTCGTCCAGCACCGGGCCGGCCAGGTCGAAGTCGAGCACGACCTCCCCGCCCTCGCCCTTCTCCGTCACGGTCGCGGCGAGTTCGGCGAGCTGGCAGGCGCGATCCTCGGCCTCGCCGAACACCACGCGATCGCCCGGCGCCAGGCGCTTGCCCGGCCGCATGAAGGCGCTCCAGCGCGCCGGTCCCAGCCGCTTGTGAAGGGTCGCCTCGACCGCCACGGAGCTGTCGCCGCGCCGGCGGCGGCCCTTCAGTCGCGCGGGGATGACGCGGGTGTCGTTCAGCACCAGCACGTCGCCGGCCCGCAGCTCGCCGGGCAGGTCGCGCACATGCCGGTCGGCCAGCGGCGCGCCGGGCCGCACGCACAGCATGCGCGCGGCGTCGCGCGGCGAAACCGGGCGCAGGGCGATGGCGCTCTCGGGCAGATCGAAGTCGAAATCGGCGAGTTTCATGAAGCTGCGGTCAAGGCCATGCGAGACCTCGCGCGTCAAGCGCAAGCGCATGCTAGAGCCAGCCCATGGGGCTCCTGAGAATCATCGTCAACCGCATCCTGGAGGACGTGGCCGCCGCGCTCGCGGCCCTGTCGCTGCTGGCCATGCTGGCCGCGCAGGGCGGCCGCTTCAGCGACCGGCTGGACATCGCAACCCACTTTGCGCCGGTCTTCATCGTGCTGGCGATGCTGTCGGCCCTGCTTGCGGCGCTGACGCCCGCCGGACGGCTGCGGCGGGTCACGCTCGGCATGGCGGGCGGTGCGATCGTCCTGTCCTCGCTTCTCATCCTGCCCGAAGTGTTCCGGGACGCAGGGCCGGCGGCCGAGGAGGCCCAGGGCCCGACGCTGAAGATCGTCCAGCTGAACAGCTGGAGCGCGCGCAACCAGACGATGGACGAGACGGCCGAATGGATCCTGGCGCAGGATCCCGACATCGTCGTTCTCGAAGAGGCGACGCGGCGATTCCAGCGGGCCTTCGAGTCCCGCGCGGACTACCACCGGACCTGCAATCCGGAGGACCGCTGCGAGGTCATCATCTACAGCAAGGTCGCGCCGCTTTCGGGAGGTCTGGAGCCTGTCGACGCGGGCGCCTACTTCCCCTCGACGCGGGCGACCTTCGCCGCTCCGGGCGGCGACTTCACGGTGATCGGCGCTCACTACACCTGGCCGATCCCGGCCGGTCCGCAGCAGCAGCAGAGCCTGCGCCTGACGACCATGGCGCAGCGCTATGACCGCGACCGGCTGATCATCGCCGGCGACTTCAACTCGACGCCCTGGTCCTTCACCCTGCGCCGCCAGGACGAGGCGCTGGGCCTGTCACGGCGCAACAAGGCCATGCTGAGCTGGCCGGCCATGGCCTTTTCGCGCTGGAACATCCACATGCCCCTGCCCTTCCTGGCGATCGACCACGTCTATGCCGGCAAGGACTGGAAGACCGTGAGCGTGGAACGTGGCCCTTCGCTGGGATCGGACCACTTCCCCGTCGTCGTCACTCTGGCGCTGGCGCCAGCCGGCTGACCAGCGCGCGGCGCTCGGGCCTCACGCGTCGGCGGCCACCCGCATCGAGACGATCTTGCCGGGATTGCGCGGCGGCTCGCCCTTGGGCAGCGCGTCGACATTCTCCATGCCCTCCGTCACCTCGCCCCAGACCGTGTACTGGCCGTCGAGGAAGCGGGCGTCGTCGAAGCAGATGAAGAACTGGCTGTTGGCCGAGTTCGGATTCGGCGTGCGGGCCATGGAGCAGACGCCGCGCACGTGCGGCTCCGGGCTGAACTCCGCCTTCAGGTTCGGCTTGTCCGAACCGCCCGAGCCGGTGCCGGTCGGATCGCCGCCCTGGGCCATGAAGCCGTCGATCACGCGGTGGAAGACGACGCCGTCATAGAAGCCTTCACGGGCCAGTTCCTTGATGCGCTCGACGTGGCCGGGCGCCAGGTCCGGGCGCAGGCGGATGGTCACCGGGCCGGTGTCCAGCGTCATGATCAGGGTGTTTTCGGAGTCCATCACTTCACCTCGGAGGGAATCTTCAGGTTGCAGGCCGAGAAGTCGGCCCCATCTTCGGCCCGCTGCTGCGCCACCTGGGCGGCGAACCAGGGCCCGGCCGTATCGACGACGCGGACGCTGGGCCGTTCGGCCGCCGGCATGTCAGCGAGAATGCGCACGCGCTCCATGCGATCCTGAGGATCGGCCACGGGCTCGCCCGTCTTGATCGCGCGCACGACCTCCAGGCCGTCGACCACGCGTCCGAACGCCGTGTAGCGCTTCTCGAGCGACGGATAGGCCTGGCGCATCAGGAAGAACTGGCTGTTGGCCGAGTCGTCCTCGGAGCCCCGCGCCATTCCGGCGACGCCGGGACAGAAGAGCGGCCAGGCGGTGATCTTGCCGTCCACGGTCATCGCCATGAGCATCGGGCTCTGCGTCATCACCGGCACGGCGCCGACAAAGCCCGTCTGGCTGGACCCGGAGTCCGCCACCTTCACGAAGGGATCGGATGCGCCGCGGCGGAAGGTGAACTCGGCGGCGATGTCGGGCAGGTCCGAGCCGCCTTCGCCCGTGTCGAGCGGGTCGCCCGTCTGGGCCATGAAGAGGTCGATGACGCGGAAGAAGGTGCGCCCGTCATAGAGCCCCTGGCGCGTCAGCGTGCGGATGCGATCCACATGGGCCGGCGCCACGCGCGGCTCCAGCTCCACCAGGATGCGGCCCTTGTTCGTGTCGATGACGAGCACGTTCTCCGGGTCGGGCGTGCGCCAGTCCTGCGGCCCGGGCGCCGGCGCCGGGGGCGGCGCCGGCGGAATGTTCTGGCGCTGGGCCTGGGCCGGGGCGGACGCCAGGGTCGCCGCGACGGCGGCGAGAAGCACGGTGCGGATCATGGGATCACTCGTAATAGGCGGCCGCCTCGACGGCCAGCCCGTCAGGGCCGAAGCGCAGCACCTCGACCACCTCGCCGCCCGTCCGGGAGCTGTGATAGCGCAGGGCCAGGGCGTCCGGCCCTTTGAGCACGCTCTTAAGCGTGAACCGGAGATCCGGCGCGCGCTTCAGCGCCTCCTCCCAATAGGCCGCCAGCGCCGCCTTGCCGACGACGCGGCCGGAAGGATCGCCGGTGATCCGCGCCGCGGCGGGACTGACGAAAACGATATCCTCGGCGTAGTGGGAGAGGATCGCCGCCAGGTCCTGGGCGTTCCAGGCCGCGATCCAGTCGCGGGCGAACCCCTCGGCCTCGGGCCTCAACGCGCCACCTTGGCGAGCAGAGCATCCTTCACCCGGGGGCTGACGAACTTGGTGACGTCGCCGCCCAGGATGGCGATCTCCTTCACCAGGCGCGAAGCGATCGCCTGATGGCGCGGATCGGCCATCAGGAAGACGGTCTCGATCTCACGATCCAGCTGCTGGTTCATGGCCGTCATCTGGAATTCGTACTCGAAATCGGCCACGGCGCGCAGGCCGCGGACGATGACGCCTGCGCCCACCTGGCGGGCGAACTGCAGGGTCAGGCCCTCGTAGGGCTGCACCTCGATCTCCGCCCCGTCGGCGGCCAGATGCTCGGTCTCGGCCTCGATGATGGCCACCCGCTCCTCGAGCGAGAACAGCGGGCCCTTGCCGGCGTTGATCGCCACGCCGATGACCAGCTTGTCCACCAGCTTGACCGCCCGCCCGATGATGTCGGTGTGGCCGTTGGTGATCGGATCGAACGTGCCCGGGTAGAGCCCGATGCGGGTCATGTGGCGTTTCCCCGTTATCCCTTGGTCCTTCGGCTTTCGCCGCGCGAAGCGGCGAAAGCAAGCCCTAATGCCGCAGGTCAGGCCTCTCCGGCGTCTTCGCCGCCCTCAGGCGCGTCGTCGATGTCGCCGTCTTCGCCGGCGGCTTCGGCCAGCCGCTCGACGGAGACCACGTGCTCGTCGGCCGCCGTGCGGAAGATCGTCACCCCCTGGGTGTTGCGGCCGGCGATCCGGATCTGCGAGACGGGCGTGCGGATCAGTTGCCCCTGGTCGGTCACGAGCAGGATCTCGTCGCCGTCCTCCACCGGGAACGAGGCCGTCAGACGGCCGCCGCGCTTGGTCAGGTCCTGGGCCATCAGGCCCTGGCCACCCCGGCCGGTGCGGCGGAAGTCGTAGGCCGAGCTGCGCTTGCCGAAGCCTTCGGACGAGACGGTCAGGATGAACTCCTCGGCCGCGCCCAGCGCCGCGATGCGTTCGACCGACAGGGTCATCTCGCCGCCCTCGGCCTCTTCCTCGTCGCCGGCTTCCGGCGTCGTCGGCTCCTCGGCTTCGCCGGAGGCGGCCGCGCGGATGGCGTTGGCGTGCTTGAGATAGGCGCTGCGTTCGGCCGGCGTGGCCTCCACCGAGCGCAGGATGGCCATTGAGATGACGCTGTCGCCCTCGCCCAGGCGCACGCCGCGCACGCCGGTGGAATCGCGGCTGGCGAAGACGCGGACGTCGCCCACGGAGAAGCGGATGCAGCGGCCGGCCGCCGTGGTCAGCAGCACGTCCTGATCGGCCCGACAGACGGCCACGCCGACGATGGCGTCGCCCTCGTCCAGCTTCATGGCGATCTTGCCGTTGCGGTTGATCTGCACGAAGTCCGACAGCTTGTTGCGCCGGACATTGCCCGAGCGCGTGGCGAACATGACGTCGTACTGATCCCAGCTCGCCTCGTCCTCCGGCAGGGGAAGGATCGAGGTGATGCTCTCGCCCGGCTCGATGGGCAGGAGATTGACGAAGGCCTTGCCGCGCGAGTTCGGCGCGCCCACGGGCAGGCGCCAGACCTTCAGCTTGTAGACCTTGCCGCCCGAGGAGAAGAACAGGACCGGCGTGTGGGTGTTGGCCGAGAAGACGCGGGTGACCACGTCCTCGTCCTTCATCGACATGCCCGAACGCCCCTTCCCGCCCCGATGCTGGGTGCGGTAGGTGGCCAGCGGCGTGCGCTTCACATAGCCCGAATGGGTCACCGCGATGACCATCTCCTCGCGGGCGATGAGGTCCTCGTCCTCCATGTCGCCGCCGCCCTCGAGGATCTCGGTGCGGCGGGGCACGGCGAAGGCGTCCTTCACCGCGATCAGCTCCTCGCGGACGATGCCCATGATCTTCTCACGGGAGGCCAGGATCTCGAGATAGCCGCGGATGGAGCCGGCAAGTTCGCCGGCCTCGCCGAAGATCTCGTCGCGGCCCAGGCCCGTCAGGCGCGAGAGGGTCAGCGCCAGGATGGCGCGAGCCTGTTCCTCGGTGAGCCGGATCTGATCGCCGTCGACCAGCACCGTGCGCGGGTCGGCGATCAGGTCGACGAGCGGCATCATGTCGCCCGCGGGCCAGGCCTTGGCCGTCAGGCGCTCGCGCGCCTCGGCCGGGTCCTTGGACGAGCGGATGATGTGGATGACTTCGTCGATATTGGCCACGGCGATGGCCAGGCCGACCAGCACGTGGCCGCGGTCGCGGGCCTTCGAGAGCTCGTACTTGGTCCGGCGGACGACCACCTCTTCGCGGAAGTCCACGAAGGCGACGATCAGGTCGCGCAGATTCATCTCCCGCGGACGGCCGCGGTCGAGAGCCAGCATGTTGACGGCGAAGGAGGACTGCAGGGCCGTGTAGCGGTAGAGCTGGTTCAGCACGACCTCGGCCGAGGCGTCGCGCTTGAGCTCCACCACCACGCTCATGCCGTCGCGGTCGCTCTCGTCGCGCAGGTCGGCGATGCCTTCGATGCGCTTCTCGCGGACCAGTTCGGCGATCCGCTCGACGAGCGCGGCCTTGTTCACCTGGAAGGGCAAGGCGGTGATGACGATGGCCTCGCGATCCTTGCGGATCTCCTGGATCGTCGCCTTGCCGCGCGTGACCACCGAGCCGCGGCCGGTCAGCAGCGCCTGGCGCGCGCCGGTGCGGCCCATGATCTCGCCCCCGGTAGGGAAGTCCGGGCCCGGCACGATGTCGGCCAGTTCCTCGAGGCTGACCTCGGGATTGTCGATGAAGGTCGTGCAGGCGTCGATCACCTCGCCCAGATTGTGGGGCGGGATGTTGGTGGCCATGCCGACGGCGATGCCGCCGGCGCCGTTGACCAGCAGGTTCGGGATCCGCGCCGGCAGGACCGCCGGTTCGTGCTCGGAGCCGTCATAGTTCGGCTTGAAGTCGACCGTGTCCTTGTCGAGGTCGGCGAGGAGCGACATGGAGGCGCGCGTCAGCCGGCATTCGGTGTAACGCATGGCCGCCGGCGGATCGTTGTCCACCGAGCCGAAGTTGCCCTGCCCGTCGATCAGCAGCAGGCCCATCGAGAAGGGCTGCGCCATGCGCACCAGGGTCATGTAGATCGCCGCGTCGCCGTGCGGGTGATACTTACCCATGACGTCACCGACCACGCGGGCCGACTTGACGTAGCCGCGGTCGGGCGTGTGCCCCTGCTCGTTCATCGAGAACAGGATGCGGCGATGCACCGGCTTCAGACCGTCGCGCGCGTCCGGAAGGGCGCGGCTGACAATCACGCTCATGGCGTAATCGAGATAGGAGCGCTTGAGCTCGTCCTCGATGGCGACGGGGGCGACGCCCCCGCGCCGGCCGTCATCCGGTGGGATATGAGAGTCGTCGGTCAAAGTGGGGAAATGCCGTCAGAATCGGACACGAAACACGAATTCAGGTGTTAGCATCCCGCAGAGGCTGAGCCAACTTCGGCCCCGACCGTCGCGTATCAGGAAGGTGATCTCATGAAGCTTCTCGCCCCCGCTCTCGCCGCCGCCCTGCTCGCCGCAGGCGGCGCCGTGGCCGCCGATATCGGCGCTCAGAAGACCGTCGAGCTCAAGAACAACGCCGGCCAGGCGATCGGGACCGCGACCCTCACCGAAGCCCCCAAGGGCGTGCTGATGCGGCTCGAGGTCTCGGGCCTGACGCCCGGCTGGCATGGACTGCACTTCCACGAGAAGGGCGACTGTTCGAAGTCCGACTTCACCTCCGCGGGCGGCCATGTGCACACCGAGGCGAGCATGGTCCACGGCCTGCTGAACCCCGACGCGAACGAGGCTGGGGATCTGCCCAACCTCTATGTGGGCGCCGATGGAAAGGGTGTCGTCGAGCTCTTCAGCACCTATGTGTCGTTCGATGGCCAGAGCGGGCGGGCGGCCTTGATGGACGACGACGGCGCGGCGGTGGTGATCCACGCCAGCCCCGACGACCACAAGACCCAGCCCATCGGCGGCGCCGGCGCCCGGGTGGCGTGCGGCGCGATCGCCGGCTGAGACGGAGGCGGGACGCCCTGCGCCTGGCCGACGGACAGCATCCGTTCAGGTTCAACGGCATAGAAGGGCGTCCTGTCGCCCCTTAGGAAGGTATCGATGAAGCGTATTCTGCCCCTCGTTCTCGCTGCGGCCGCCGCGGCCGGTCCCGCCGGCGCGGCCGAAGGGATCCTGCCGGGCTACTGGGAAAGCACCAATCGCGTGCTCTCGCCGATCCGCACCAAGGATGTGGAGCGGCGCTGCATCACGCCCGAGGAGGTGCAGAAGTTCATGATGGGGCCGAGCAACCGGCACTATAAGTGCACCTATCCGGTCCGCTCCTTCGAGGGCGGCAAGATCCTGCTCAAGGGCACCTGCGTCAGCAAGAAGGGCCGCGAGGTCGAGGTCTCCGGCCAGGGGGCCTTCACGCCCACCAGCTTCACCCTGACCGCCAACATCGCCACCACCTTCGCCGGCATTCCCATCTCCGGCCGCGCCAGCACCGAAGCCCACCGGATCAGCGACGTGTGTCCGGCCAAGCCGACCGAAGACTCCGGCGAATAGGCCTCCCCCGCAGTCATTGTCCGGGCCGCCGCGCCGGGGCATAAGGCGGCGTGCCTCCGCCGCCATTCTTCCGCCCGTCCGCCGCGCCCTCGCGGCGTGAAGAGGTCGCCGCTTACCTGCAGGCGCGGCGCGCCTGGCGCACGGCGCTCATCGTCCTGGTCGCCGTCCTCGCCGGTCTAGTCGCCGCCTTTTTCGCCCGCCTTTGCGACGCGGCGATGGAGCTGCATGGCCGCCTCTACGAATGGTCGCCGGCCTTCACCCTGTCGCTCCTGCCGATCGGCTTCGCCACTGCCGTCTGGCTGACGCGGCGGTTCGCGCCGGAGGCGGCCGGCAGCGGAATCCCCCAGGTCATCGCCGCCGCCGAACAGCGCTGGCGCGGGCGCTGGGGCGGACGTCGCGTCACCCTTCGCACCGGCGCCTGGAAGGTGGTGATGGCCGCCTGGCTGCTGCTCTGCGGCGCCTCCATCGGCCGCGAGGGTCCGACGGTCCAGGTCGTGGCGGGCGTGATGCGCACCCTGACCCGCGGCCTGAAGGGCGGGCCGGGCCGCCGGGCCATGATCATCGCCGGCGGGGCGGCGGGCGTGGCCGCAGCCTTCAACACCCCCATCGCCGGCGTCGTCTTCGCCTTCGAGGAGCTGGCGCGCAGCTTCGAGCGGCGCACCCACACCACGGTCATCCTGGTCGTGGTGGTCGCCGGCTTCACCGCCTACGCCCTGCAGGGCGACTACGCCTATTTCGGCACGCTGAGCGGCCAGACCGACCTGCGCGCCGCCTGGCTGGCCGCGCCCGTCATCGGCCTCATCAGCGGCGTGGCCGGCGGCGTCTTCTCCCGCCTGCTGGCCTATGTGATCGGGCCCGGATCGAACCCGGTCGCCCGCTGGCGTCAGGGGCGGCCGGTGTTCTTCGCCTTCCTCTGCGGGCTGGTGGCGGTCGGCGCCGCGCTGATCTCCGGCGGCGTCACCTTCGGCGCCGGCTACCACGAGGCCCGCGCCCTCCTGCACGGGGACGAGGGCGGCGGGCTGAACCTGGCGGTGTGGAAGTTCGTGGCCAGCCTCGCGGCCGCCGTCTCCGGGGCCCCGGGCGGCATCTTCGCCCCCTCCCTCGCCACCGGCGCCGGCATCGGCTCGGCCCTGTCGGAGAGCTTCCTCGCCTTCGCGGGGCGCGATGCGGTCGTGCTCGGCATGGCCGGCTACCTGTCGGGCGTCGTCCAGGCGCCGCTGACCAGCGCCGTGATCCTGATGGAGATGACCCGCGATCCCGGGCTCGTCGCGCCGCTGATGCTGACCTCCCTGCTGGCGCGCTGGGTCTCGGGCCTGATCATGCCCCAGCCGATCTACCATGTGCTGGCCGACAGCTGGCGGCTGACGCCGACGCACAAGACGCCTTAAGCCCGGCCCCCCGGTTCGAGACGCTCGACGAGGCGCCGCGCGTCGCCGGGCGCCGCGCACCCGATATCGTTGTCGAAATAGGCGAAGACCTCGCGCCCCTCGTCACGCCACCCGGCGATCCGCCCGGCCCAGCGATCGAGCTCGGCCTCATCATAGGACCCGCTGTAGCGTCCGCCGGGACCATGCCCCCGCACATAGACGAACGGCGCCGTGGCGACCCAGGGCGCCGGCGCATGGTGATGGTCGGAGATGCACAGCGCCACGCGGCGCGCCTCGAGCGCGGCGAACACCTGATCGTCGTACCAGGCGGGATCGCGGAACTCGACCACGTGCCGGCGGTCGCCCGGCAGCAGCGCGAGAAAGTCGGTCAGCCGCGGCAGGTCCGGCGACATCTGGGGCGGCAGCTGGAAGAGGCAGGGCCCCAGCTTGTCGCCGAGCGCCGACATGGGCGCATAGATCCGCCGCAGGGACTCCTCCGGCTCCTTCAGCCGCTTCATGTGCGTCAGGAACCGCGAGGCCTTCCAGGCGAAGAGGAATCCCTCCGGCGTGGTTTCCCGCCAGCGCGCGACGGCCGCCTGGGTGGGCAGCCGGTAAAAGGTTCCGTTGATCTCGGCGGTCGTGAACCGCCCGGCGTAGAAGTCGAGCCAGCGCGTCTGCGGCAGGTCCTCGGGATAGAACGGGCCGCGCCAGGGCTTGTAGACCCAGCCCGACGTACCGATCCGAACCTGTTTCATCCGCCGCGGCCTCCCGTCGGCGGCGCGCAGGCGCCGCCTTCGGTCGACACAACGGCCCTGGCGCGGCCCCGATCCGGCCCTTGCGCCTAGAACGGGATCTCGTCGTCCAGATCGGCGGAGAAGTCCTCGCGCGGACCCGAAGACGTGTTGCGGGGGCCCGAGGAGGAGGAGAAGCCGCCGCCGTAACCGCCGCCGCCCTCGTCCTCACCGCCGCCGCGGCCGTCGAGCATGGTCAGTTCGCCACGGAACTTCTGCAGCACGATCTCGGTGGAGTAGCGCTCCTGCCCCGACTGGTCGGTCCATTTGCGGGTCTGGATGGCGCCCTCGATATAGACCTTGGACCCCTTGCGCAGGTAGTTCTCGGCCACCTTCACCAGGTTCTCGTTGAAGATCACCACCCGGTGCCACTCGGTGCGTTCCTTGCGCTCGCCCGAGGACCGGTCGCGCCAGGTCTCCGAGGTGGCGACGCGCAGGTTCGCCACCCGGTCGCCGCTGCCGAGCGAGCGGATTTCCGGGTCGGCGCCGAGATTGCCCACGAGAATGACCTTGTTGACGCTGCCCGCCATGTGGATGTCCTTGAAATTGCCTGTGGATGAACAGGAGCCAGCCGGAACGCTAGCCCCTGAGCCCGGCGCGATCAACGCCGATGTTCTACCTACGTTCCGGGTCGCCGCTATTGCATCGGCATCGCGCCGGGGATGGCCAGCCGCCCATCGCCCGTGCGGACCAGCACCAGATAACGATTCTGCTCCAGCGAGGGAGCGGTGAAGATGCCTTCAGGCTGCAGGAACAGGAAGTTCCCCTGATAGGCGCCGACCAGGGTGCGTTGCGAACCGCCCATGGACAGGAAGCGCACGCGGATCGCCTCGAGGGCGGCGGCGCAATGCTCGAGATCGGGCTGCGCGCCGGGGACGCGGTTGTACTTGAGCTCCCCCTCGGGGGTGCGCGTCACGTGGTAGCAGACGCCGCGGTCGCCGGGCGGAACGGTGCGCTTCTGGCACCCGGCGAGCGCAAGGGCGCAGGCGCCCAGGAGGATGGCGGTTCGGAACATGAGGCGATGCTACACCGGCTTCGTGGCGGCGGCGAGGCGTCAGCCGATCGCCGGAATGGCGCAGCCCGGCCCCTGCTCCGCCAGCGTCCGGAACCGGCGGTTGTCGGCCGAGACCTCCACGCGGCCAGGCACCAGGCGCAGGGTCTGCTGCATCCAGCGCCCGTAGGTCGCCGAGCCCGCCGGCTCGCAGCGTCCGGCGAAGAGGGACTGGACGCAGGCGTTGAGCGTCAGGTCGCCGGGCATCCGCCGCCATTCGCCGCCGGCGTAGCGCCAGCAGGCGCCGGCCGGCGCCTGTGGCTGGGAATCCACATTGGGCAGGGTCGACGGCGTCGGCGCCGGCCCCGAAGGCGCGGGCGCCGCGGGCGTAACGACCGGCTCCACCGGCGGCGGCAGCGGGGTCAGCACGGTGCCGGCCTGGTCGGCGGCGGCCAGGGCGCCGGTCTCGTCCACCCCGACGTCGAGCGCGCCGGTGGCCACGCCGTTGCGCCGCGCGCACTCCGCCAGGGTGATGTCGCCCACGAACTGCCCGCCCACGAAGCAACGGAGCGGACGCGCCGGATCGAGACGGCCATCGTCCATGTCCACCGTCTCGACGACGAGGCCGCCCTTGGAGGCCGGCGGCGGCTCGGGCGCCGCATCGTCGTCGCCGCCCATGACGACCACCGCTATGCCCATGCCGGCCAGCAGGGCCAGGGCCCCGCCGATGAGGGCGAGCACGGTGCGGCGATCGTTCAGGAAGTCCATGGCGCCTCACAAACGGTTCGCGCCCGGCGGGGCGTCGAAACGGGCAAGCCCGGCCGCCGAGGCGTCCGGACATCGTCGGGGGCGCTCTAGACCGCGCCCGCGACGGTTTCAAGAATGAGACTTAGCCGCCGCCGGTCAGACGGTCGAGAGCCGCCTGATAGTTGGCGATCTGGTTGGTCAGATAGGCCGGCGCCTGGCCGCTCGCCGCCTCCCGCTGGCGCAGGACGCTCTCCGGCGTCGCGGCCTTCTCCAGATCCTTGTAGATCGTCCGGATAACGCCTTGCGCCGCCGTCAGTTCGGCGAGGGCGTGGCGGATGTCCTCCGGCGTCTCCAGCTTGATGCCGGTGTGCATGTTGAGGCCGTAGAAGGTGTTCTTGCCGTCGGCCGAGACGGTCTTGCCGTCCTCGAACTTCGTGGCGCGCAACAGGCCTTCGCTGAGCCCCAGGACCGACAGCGCGTCCCGCCCCTCCTCGCCGGGCGTCAGTTCGATCAGGCTGCGGTCGTTGAGCGGTTTGATCTGCAGGGTGCGGACGCCGTTGCTGACGGCGATGTCGACCTTGACCTGGAAGCCCGTCGCCCGCCGGACCTTCAGGCTGAGACTCTCCAGCGTCTCGTCGCGGCCGATCTCGACCATCTTCGCCCGCCCGCCATTGGCGGCGATGTAGAAGTGGTCGCCTTCGCGCAGGGCGCTCACGGCGGTCAGCTTGGAGGAATCCTTGAAGTCGATCTGGCCGGAGGGGAGCCCCAGCCGGTCGAGCACGCTCGCTCCCTGGTCGGCCACGGCGATCGCGCCGGGCGTGGCGAAGCCGCCCTTTCCGGTGAACTGCTGCTGCCAGACGACGGAGCCGGCGCCGATGTCCAGTTGGGCGACGAAACCGTCGGCCTCGCCTCGCTCGGTCATGCCCGGCAGCGCCCCGCCGGCCGAGCCGGTGATCCAGACCTGCCCACCCGAGACGGCGAGCCCCGCAGCCTTGTCGTCGCCCGCGCCCCCGTAATAGGCCACGGCGTCGCTCGGTCCGCTGGACAGGTCGGCCGAGACCTGGGCGGCGAAGGCGTCGAGACCGCCGGCATGGGCGCGGGTCACGCTGCCCGCCGACAGGGCGGCGTTGCGGGTGGAGCCGACGACCACGACCTGTCCGCCGTCGAGGGCCAGTCCTTCAATCGCCCCGCCCTGCAGGTCGCCGAGATCCCGCTGAGCGACCTGGACGGGCGAACCGCCGGAGATGTCGAAGCGCCGGAGGACCGCACGACCGTCCTCGACGCTGGCGGTCACCAGGTGAGTCCCGTCGACCACCAGACCAGCGGGCCTGTCGTCTGCGGAGGTCCCGAAGGACTGGGTGAACTTGGCCTCCGGCTCGCCCTTGGCGTTCACGCCGAAGGCTTCGACATAGGAGTCCCAGCCGCCCAGCGCCGTGGTTCCCGGCATGGAGGTCTTGGAGCGGCCCGACACATAGACGGTCCCGTCCGCCCCGAAGGCGATCTCGCTGGCCTCGTCGTCCTGCCGCGAGCCGCGACGGGCGGTCCAGAGCTCTTCTCCGTCGTCGTTGAAGACGGTCACGAAGCTGTCGGACTTGTCGGCCAGCGCGGCGGTCGAGCCGGAGTTCAGCGGACCGTCCTCGGCGCCGCTGAGTTCCCCGGACACCCGGCCTGCGATCGCCACCTTGCCATCGGCCGACACGGCCAGCGCCAGCCCCTCGGCCTCGTCGGAGGCGCCGAGCACCCGCGAATAGACGAGCTTGCCCGCCGAATCATACTTCAGAAGAGCGACGTCGCGCTCGCCCTTGATCCCCTGCCCGTCCACCGCGCCGGTGACGTCGGCGAGCATGTAGACCGAACCGTCGGGTCCGACCTCGGTCGCACGCACCGTGTCGATGTTGCCGTCCAGGGTCTTGGCGAAGACGCGACCCTCGACCCAGTTCGCTTCCCCCGTCTGCTGCAGGGGCCCGGGAACCGTCGAGGTGTCGGCCTGGAACTTCAGAAGCTGGTTGAACTCGGCGCTGTCGTCGGTGTCGGCCTTGCCATCGGGGTCGGGATCCCCGGCCTTCTGGGCGATATAGATAGCCGGAGCGGTCTGGACGGGCGAGAAGCTGACCGTCTCGGTCATGTCGCTCTTGATCTTCAGCGCCCAGCTGTCCTCGCCCGCCGGCAGCTTGACCGACTTGCCCCCCACCTGGATGGAGCGTTCCTCACCGGGGATGCGCTCCTGGCCGAGGCGCGTCGTCACGCCGGCGGCTTCCAGCTTCCCATTGATGTGGTTGATGACGTTCGCCAGCGTTCGCGGCTGGCCGCCCATCTCGGCGAGGTCGATCGCCACGTCGATCGTGGCGCTGACCTGCTTGATCGAGATGTTGAAGCGGACGTCGCCCTGGAAGCTCGGAACCTCGGTCGAGGCCGAACCGGTGACGAGGGGTTCGGTGACGTATTCGTACTTCGCGCGGGGAATGCCCACCTTCGTCTTCGCCTTGTCCGAAACCTCGGCGAAGCCCAGGCGGATCTGCTCGAACTTCGAGGTGTCGGCATAGGTGGCCACCTCGGCCATCCCGCGCTCGAAAGCGCTCGTCAGCCGGGCCTTGTCGAAGCTCGTGAGGTTCTTGGCCTGCATCTTCTCGGCCAGGGCCGTCAGCGTGCCGAGGCCCTGATAGAGCGCGAAGAGCTTCTTGTAGTCCGAGCTGGCGCCGGAGAGATCGAGCGTGGCCGCGCCCTCGTCGATGAACTTCTTGCCCTGCAGCGCCTCGCGCAGGAGCTGGCTCGAATCGATCGGCTCGGCGGCGGCGGACCAGGGGGCCGTCGGCGCATACTTGGTGCTGCCGCTGGCCGTCCCGCCGCCGGACGTCCCTGCCCCGCCCAAGCCGGTCAGCTTGGACTGGTAGTAGTTCACCAGCAGGCTCGTATCGAAGCTGATCACGAATCAGATCCTTCCGGCGGGCGCACGCTCGCGCGGCCATGCTGCGCCCCAAGCCCTTACGACGGGTTAAGCGCGACCATAAGAAAGGGCCCGGATCGCCGCCTGCGATCCGGGCCCTCTCCAGACGCCCCGTCTGTGACTGGGAGGCTCCCCCTACTGGAAGAGCGAAAGGACGACCTGCGGCGCCTCGTTGGCGATGGACAGCGCCTGGGCGCCCAGCTGCTGCTGGACCTGGAGCGCCTGCAGCCGCGCGCTCTCCTTGGCGAGATCGGCGTCGACCAGGTTGCCGACCCCGGCGGTCAGCACGTCGGTCAGCTTGTCGACGAACTTGTTGTGGGCTTCGATCTGCTTGGCCTGGGCGCCAAGGCTGCCCAGGGACGCGTTCACATTGGCGATCGACGCGTCGAGCTGGGTCAGGATGTTGGTGGCCAGGGTGCTGGTCGAGATCGAGGCCGTGGAGGCGATCGTCAGGATCGAACCGCCCAGCGACAGGTTCTGGCCCGAAAGCGTGATGTAGGCGTTGGCGTCGGCGTTGGCCAGGAAGCGGATCGAGGCGCCGCTGGTGCCGTCGAGGATGTTGGCGCCGTCGAACTCGGCGTTCTCGATCACCTGGGTGATCTGGCGCAGGATGGACTTGAAGTCGTCGTCCAGAGCCTTGCGGGCCTGGGTGTCGAGCGAGGTGTCCATCGCCCCGACGACCTTCTCCTTCAGCTGGACCAGCAGGTCGGAGACCGATTCGCCGGCCGCCATGGAGACTTCGGAGATGGATTGCGCCCGGTTGAGGCTCATCTTCACCGCGCCGAGCGCGCCGATATCGGCCCTCTGCCCCTGGGCGATCGACCAGACCGAGGCGTTGTCCTTGGCGTTGCCGATCTTGAGCCCGGTGTTGATCCGGTTCTGAACGCCCGCCAACTCGTCGTTGGTCTTGTTCAGATTCTGCAATGCGACCAACGCAGATTTGTTGGTGTGTACGCTGATCGCCATGCTCGGACCTCCTTCGTCGGCCGCCGCCCCGTGTCGCCATCCATAGAGCGAGTCGCGGGGTGCTGTTCGAGCAGGACGCTATGGAAACATGGTGTCTAGATGGTTAACGCCCAAACGGCGGCGCCCGCCCCGGCGCACCGAGACGGTTGAAAGGACTCAGGTTTCGGCGGCCCTCAGCCGGGCCTGCGGTCAGGCGGTCGTCTTGACGACGTCGCCGGCCTCGTATTCCGGATCGTCCCGAAGCTTCAGGAGCTCCTCGCGCGGGATCTGCGAGACGACCTCGCCGGTCCGGCGGTCCACGGTCTTGTAGACATAGAGCCCGTGGTTTGGGTCTTCCTCGATGATCAGGCGGAGATCGGCCTGTTCGTTGTTCGGGGCGCTCCGTTCACGGGGCGCTTGCGGGCGTTCGACGGGCTTCGCCGGCGAGCGCTCGAGGCTGAGGGGGAACGTGGCCGCCACAGCCGCCACTCTGTTTTCCATCGTCCATGCCGGGACGTTTCTGTCGCCGGCCTCCCTTCAAGTGAAACCCGGAACGGCGGGGAGGTCGCCCTCCCCGCCGCCAAGGTCCGGCCGCGGTAGGTGAAGGCCCGCGGCCGGGCTTCCGTTAGCGGAAGAGGCCCAGGAGCGTGGAGCTCGAGGAGTTGGCGATCGACAGCGCCTGGATGCCCAGCTGCTGCTTCGTCTGCAGCGACTGGAGTCGGGCGCTTTCCTTGGCCAGGTCGGCGTCGACCAGGTTGCCCACACCGGCGTCGATCGTGTCCTGCAGCTTGCCGACGAAGTCGTAGTGCGAGGCCAGGGCCTTGGAGCCCGTACCCAGCTTCGACAGGGCCGACGAAACGTTGGCGATCGACGTGTTGATGGTGGCGATCATGGCCGCAGCGGTCGACTGGGTCGCGATGTCCGACGAGGAGGACACGGTCACGACGCTGCCGCCCAGCGACAGGTCCTGCGCCGCCACCGTGATCTTGTTCGTGCCGTCGGCGCTGGCGAGAGCCGCCACCGTCGTACCGCTCGACTTGATCATGTTGGCGCCGTTGAACGTCGCGTTGCTGACCACCTTGGTGATCTGGTCGCGCAGCGCCTTGAAGTCGTCGCTCAGGGCGGTGCGGCTGGCCGAATCGAGAGTGGTGTCAGCGGCCGCCAGGGCCTTTTCCTTCATCTGCAGGAGCAGGTCCGAAACGCTTTCGCCGCCGGAAAGGGCGACGTCGACGGTGGAGATCGAACGCTGAAGGCTGTCCTTCACCGCATTCAGAGCGCCGGACTCGGAGCGCTGGTTCTGGGCGATCGCCCAGATGGCGCCGTTGTCCTTCGCGCTGGCGATCTTCAAGCCCGTGTTGATGCGGGACTGAACGGTGGAGAGATCGCTGCTGGTCTTGTTGAGGTTTTGCAGGGCGACCATGGCCCCGACATTGGTATTAACGCTGTTCATGCGTCTTCCGTCCTTATTCTCAAGGAAACCGGCGTCGTTTTGACGGCCGGGGGCGTTTTGCCCGGAAGACATGGCAGCAACGCCCGGGCCAAGGCGGCCAGGGCGCACGCATCGCGGCAAGCGATTGAAAAATCTACGTTATAGGTCCGTTAGGCACGTTTTGGCCCGGCAACTTTTTCCGGGCGGCCAAGCGCCCTGCAGTTTCTGCCTAGCGGAGGTCGGCAAAAGGCGCCGGGCGCTCCTTGCCCGGTGAAAAGTCTGCCGGACGGCGCGCAAGGCGCCGTCCGGCCTCAAGACGTTAACGGAACAGGGACAGCACCGTGCTCGACGACTGGTTGGCGATGGAGAGCGCCTGGATGCCCAGCTGCTGCTTGGTCTGCAGCGACTGAAGCTTCGCACTTTCCTTGGCCAGGTCGGCGTCGACCAGGTTACCCACACCGGCGTCGATCGAGTCCTGAAGCTTGCCCACGAAGTCGAGGTGGGAAGACAGGGCCCGCGAGCCCGTACCGAGCTTCGACAGCGCGGCCGAGACGTTGGCGATCGACGAGTTGATCGTGGCGATCATCGCCGAAGCCGTCGACTGGGTCGCGATCTCCGACGAGCTGGAGATCGTCACGACGCTGGCGCCGAGCGAGAGGTCCTGCGCCGCCACAGTGATCTTGTTCTGGCCGTCGGCGCTGGCGAGAGCCGCCACCGTCGTACCGCTCGCCTTGATCATGTTGGCGCCGTTGAACGTCGCGTTGGTCACAACCTTGCTGATCTGGTCGCGCAGGGCCTTGAAGTCGTCGTTCAGGGCCACGCGGCTCGCCGAGTCCAGGGTCGTGTCCGCCGCCGCCAGGGCCTTCTCCTTCATCTGCAGAAGCAGATCGGAGATGCTCTCACCGGCCGAAAGGGCCACGTCCACGGTCGAGATCGAACGGGACAGGGATTCCTTGACGGCGTTCAGCGCGCCGGAGTCCGAACGCTGGTTCTGGGCGATGGCCCAGATGGCCCCGTTGTCCTTGGCGCTGGCGACCTTCAGGCCGGTGTTGATGCGGGTCTGGGTGGTGTTGAGCTCCGAGTTCGTCTTGTTGAGGTTCTGCAGCGCCACCATGGCGCCGACATTGGTGTTGACCGAATTCATCGGCATGGTCGTGGTCCTTCCATTCTGGTCGGGATCTCGGCGATTTTTCGCCGGCGGGTCGTTCTTGACCCGGTCTATCCATCGCAATCGACGGGCCACCGGAGACCGGCGCGGACCAGAGGGTAAACCGCTGATTCAGGACGATTTTTCAGACCCGGAAAACCATGCCGCCCGCACAACCCGCCCCTCGCCGCTGCCGCCCGGCACAAACAGCCGAGTCAATTCTGCCGCCCGCGCGACGTGACGCGGAATGCAGAAAGGGCCCGGCGGTCGCCGGGCCCTTCGATGTTGCCGAGGATGTGTCGGGATGCGGCTCAGGCCGCTTCGGCCGCCGAGGGCGCCAGGCCCTGCATGATGATGCGATTGATCTCGATCAGCGCCTCGAAATCCTCCTCGCGGCGGATCACCAGGCTGGTGTGCTTCTGGACCCAGATGGAGAGCGAGATGATCTGCGCGCGGAGCGCCTCGGGCAGCTGGTTGCCCGGGCTCGCGCAATCCTCGCCCAGGGCCATCCAGAGGCGCCGGTTCCAGTCGAGCGCGTCCATGCGGGTGGCGAAGTCGAAGACATCGGCCTTCGACGCCTCCATCAGGGCGCGGGTCACCTGGGCGAACAGCCGGTACTCGGCCTCGCGCGGGGATTCAGCTCTCTGAGCCGCCTGCTGATAGGCTCGAAGGGACATTACCCAGCACCTCGTCTTCGTAATCGATGAGCTTCCGGCACTGCATGAGCGCCTTGTAGTACTCGCGCGTCATGGTGTGCTTGGAGATCGCCACGCACTCGGCCAGGATCGCGGGGTTGCGGACGGCGCCCATGAACTCCGTCAGGCGGCGCACGAATTCGTCGTAGTAGCGCTCGGCCCCCGGCTCATCGAGGTACATCATCATGACCGGGAAATAGACCCGGCGGGCCGGCGTGTTGGCCTCGTCCTGCTGCATGATGTCCTTCTCACGCAGCACCGAGGCCTTGTTCTGGAGCACCAGGGTGCCGCGGCGGTCGCCGTTCTGCACGACGGCGCCGTTGAGAACGAACTTCTCGCCCGGTTTCAGCGACAGTTTGAGCGGCAATGCTCGACCCCCGAATGACGCCCCCCGACGCGAGGGCGGGCGAGCCCTCCAGGACGCGCCGCACAGTCCCAAGCTAAGGGGCGGACCGTTAATGAGCCCTTGCCAAGCCTGTGGCGCAAGGCCGCGCTTAAGCAAGGATTAAGCATAATGCCGCGAAGCATGGCCCCATACACGCAGGAAATGGAGGCGGCCATGTCGCGCCCGAACCGGACGAGCGAAGCCTCGGCCATCGCGCTCAGCGCCGCGGGCGCCGCCCCGCGCCCCGCTCAACCGGGCCTGGCCGACGCCATGGGGGCGGCGGGATCGCAGCCGGCGCTCAAGAAACTGAACGCCGCCCTCAGCGAGCTCAAGTCTCTGGCCATCGAACCCCTCCTGCGCCGCTCGGTGGCGGCGCTGCAGGCGGGCGACTTCGAACTGGGCTCCAAGCTCGCCATTCAGGCGCTCGAACAGGACGAACGCAGCGGATATGGCTGGTACCTGCTGGCCATCGCCCGCGAGCGCGCCGGCGACTTCGCCACCTCGATCACCTGCTACGAATCGGCGCTGGCCCTCCTGCCCTCTCATGCGGAGGTGGCGAACGACCTGGGCCGCCTGGCCTTCCGCATGGGCATGAAGCCGCAGGCCGAAAAACTCTTCCGCCACTTCCTCTCCGCCCATCCCAACCATCCCGAAGGCGCCAACAACCTCGCCTGCGCGATTCGCGATCAGGACCGGGCCGACGAGGCGATCGAGGTGTTGCGCCCGGCCATCGAGGCCAACCCCACCCACGCCATGCCGTGGAACACCATGGGCACTATCGTCACCGAACAGGGGGACCTGGCGACGGCGCAGGTCTTCTTCGACGAAGCCCTGCGGCTGCAGCCGGACTTCGCCAAGGCGCGCTACAACCGCGCCAACATAAGGCTGTCGCTCGGCGACGCCGCCGGCGCGCTCGAGGACTGCGACGCCGCCCTGGCCGGCGCGACCTCCGAGGACGATCGCCAGATGATGCGCCTGTCGCGCTCGACCATGCTCATCGAGCTCGGCCGCGTCGCCGAAGGCTGGGACGAGTACGAGGCCCGGCTGCATCCGCAGTTCAGCGACTGCACGCTCTACCACGCCCAGGGCGAGTCCTGGACGCCCGGCGCCGAGCTGCGCGGGAAGTCGCTGCTCATCTTCGGAGAGCAGGGCCTGGGCGACGAGGTGATGTTCGCAAACCTGCTCGACGACGTGATCGCCGCCGTCGGGCCCGAGGGCCACGTCACCCTGGCTCTGACCCGACGCCTGGTGACGCTGTTCGAACGCTCCTATCCGGGGGTCACGGTGGGGCCCCACGCCACCCAGGAGGTCGGCGGCCGCACGGTCCGGTTCGCGCCCTTCGCACAGGACACCACCTTCGACCTGTGGGCGCCGATGGCCTCCCTGCTCCGCCAGTTCCGCGCGAGCGCCGACGCCTTCCCGGCCAAGGCGGGCTATCTGAAGGCCGATCCCGCCCGCATCGCCCACTGGCGTGAGGTGCTGAAGGACGCGCCCGACGGCCTGAAGGTCGGCTTCCTCTGGAAGAGCGCCCTGATGAACAACGCCCGCCGCCGCTTCTTCTCCGGGTTCGACGGCTGGGAGCCCGTGCTCCGGACGCCAGGGGTCAGCTTCATCAATCTCCAGTACGGCGAGACGGCCGACGAGATCGCCTATGCCCGCGAGCGGTTCGGGGTCGAGATCTGGACGCCGCCGGGCATCGACCTCAAGCAGGACCTGGACGACGTCGCCGCCCTCACCTGCGCCCTGGACCTGACGCTCGGCTTCCCCAATGCGACCGTCAACCTGGCGGGGGCCTGCGGCGCGGCGGCCTGGGTGACCTCCATCCCCGGCGGCTGGACCCGGGTGGGCACCGACCACTACCCCTGGTATCCGCAGATGCGCGTCTTCACCGCTCCGGCCCTCGGCGCCTGGGCGCCGATGATGGCCGAGATCGCGCAGGCCCTGGCCGAAGCCTCGGAAAAGGGCGTGCGCCGGGCGTTCTGAGCGCACCCCCGCCCCGCCGGCCGCCGCCGGCCGCTCCGCGGCGCTCAAGTCGCTTGAATGTCCCGCGCCGCCCTTTAGGTTGGCGTCAGGTTGAAACATTTGTTCGAGCGCGGGCGTCTGAACCCGCGGACCATGGGAGCTCATATGACCGAGCGTTTCGAAGGCACCGACAATTACGTCGCCACCGAGGATCTGAAGGTCGCCGTCAATGCGGCCGTCGCGCTCGAGCGCCCGCTGCTGATCAAGGGCGAGCCCGGCACCGGCAAGACCGTGCTGGCCTATGAGATCGCCAAGGCGCTCGACGCCGAACTGATCACCTGGCACATCAAGTCGACGACCAAGGCCCACCAGGGCCTCTACGAATACGACGCCGTCACCCGCCTGCGCGACAGCCAGCTGGGCGACGAGCGGGTCAAGGACGTCAAGAACTACATCAAGAAGGGCAAGCTCTGGGAAGCCTTCGACGCCCCCAAGCGCCCCGTCCTGCTGATCGACGAGATCGACAAGGCCGACATCGAATTCCCGAACGACCTCCTTCAGGAGCTCGATCGCATGGAGTTCTACGTCTACGAGACCAATGAGACGATCAAGGCGGCGATCCGCCCGATCGTGATCATCACCTCGAACAACGAGAAGGAGCTGCCGGACGCCTTCCTGCGCCGCTGCTTCTTCCACTACATCCGCTTCCCCGACGCCGACACGATGAACCAGATCGTCGAGGTCCACTATCCGGGGATCAAGCAGAAGCTCGTCTCCGAGGCGCTGCGCATCTTCTACGACATGCGCAAGGTGCCGGGCCTGAAGAAGAAGCCCTCGACCTCGGAGCTGCTCGACTGGCTGAAGCTGCTGATGGTCGAGGACATCGACGCCGACTCCCTGAAGGAGCGCGATCCGACCAAGCTGATCCCGCCCCTGCACGGCGCCCTGCTGAAGAACGAGCAGGACGTCCACCTCTTCGAACGGCTCGCCTTCCTCGCCCGACGCGAGGGCGCGGGCGGCTCGCGCCCCGGACAGTAGGCTCCAGCTTACGGCGAATTCACTCGACCGGACGGCCCCGCTCCGGTCACCGTTGGACGAACGGTGACCGGAGAATTCCATGAAAAGCATCCTCATCCTCAGCGCCATGGGCGTCGCCCTCGCCAGCGCCGGCTGCGCGCGCACGGTTGAGAGCGCCGCGACCACCGGACGGCTCGACTGCCCCGCCGAACAGGGCGGGCTGACGCGCGTGAGCATGGCGGAGGATGGCCGCACCTGCCGCTATCGCGGTGCGGATGGTTCGGACGTGGAGCTGCGGCTGGTCGCGGTCGAGGGCGACGCCTACGCCACCCTCGCCGAACTGGAGCGGCAACTGGCGGGCCTCAGCCCCCGCGAGCCCTCGCCGGAGGACACCGACAGCGCGGCCGATCAGGGCTCCGCCCAGGCCTCCGAGGAGACCGCCGCCCAGGCGCGACAGGTGGAGGCGCAGGCCAGGGCCGATGCGGCGGCCTCCCGCGTGGACGCGGCCGCCGAGGCGCGCGAGACGGCGGAGGCGGACGGCGGCGGCGCCAAGATCGATCTCCCCGGCCTCACCATCGACGCCGAGGACGACGAAGCCCAGATCAAGATCGGTCCGGTTCGGATCGACGCCGGCGAGGGCGGCGCCACCGTCAAGGTGGCGCGTGACGTGCGGCTGAAGGGCGAGGCCCTGTCGCGGGAGAAGCGCGGCGTTCGCGCCACCTACATCCTGGCGGGGGAACGCGCGCCGGGCGGCTACGCCTTCGTCGGCTATGAGGCGGGCGGACCGAAGACCGGCCCCCTGACCGTCGCCGTCGTCACCGCCACCCGGAGCATCGAGGAAGGCGGGATGAACGACGACGTCAGCGACCTGGTGCGGCGGAACGGCGGGGTCTGAGCCCCGCCGCAGCCTCAGGCCGGCACGACCTCCATGACCTTGTAGGTCAGCGGCCGGCCGTCGTCGTCGGTGACCGTGACGTATTCGCCGACGGCGAACCGGTGCTCCCCGAGACGGTAGAACGGCTCGTCGTCCTCGCTGTCGCCCTCGTCGTAGTCGAAGAACCACAGCTTGCCGCGGCGGGCCAGGCGGCCGTCGGCGGGATCTTCGTCCGGTGCGAACCGGCGCACCACGCAGGCGTCCTTCGACTTGGCGTAAGCCGCCTCGTCCAGATGACCGTCGGAGGTCAGCGGCGCCGTGAGCGCGTAGCCCCGATGATCATCTCCTCCGGAGAACTCGGTGCCGGGGTTGCGGGCCAGCCGCATGACGATGCGCGAAAGGGCCATGATCGACCTCGTACTAGTGGGACAGGAACAGAGACGGGGAATCGGCGGCGAGAAGCGACCGCGTCGTGCCGCCGAAGATGAACTCCTGAAGCCGCGGGTGACCGAAGGCGCCGGCCACCAGGATGTCTGCCCCGGCCTTCTTGGCCGCGTAGAGCAGCATGGGCGCGGCCTCGCCGGAATCGGGCAGAACCTCGACCTCGGCCTTCACGCCCCGGGCGGCGTAGTAGTCCTGCAGGCGCGCCGGGTCGTGGGCGCGGGTGGTCGCACGCGGGGCCGTGAGAATGACCACCTTCTCGGCCTTCTGCAGCAGGGGGGTCGACTGGCGGGCGGCGCGGGAGGCCTCCTTGCCGCCATCCCAGGCGACGGCCACGACGCCCCCGACCTTCAGGCCCGGGCGGGCGATAATGACCGGTCGCTGCTCGTCGGCGAGCAACTCCTGGAAGGCCTCCGCCAGGGCGCCGCGTCCCCGGGCCGGCTCATCGGAGAAGATCACCACGTCGGACAGCCGGCTTTCGGCCGAGAGGTTCGCCCAGACCGGTGTCTCCAGGGCGATGAAGGCCTTGTTCCCATAGGCGACGCCGTCCATGGCCTCGCGGGCTTTCCGCTCGCCCACGGCGGCGGCTTCCTTGAGCGACTCCAGCGCCGTGGCCTGCACCCCGCCCATGAAGCCCTCGCCCATCCAGGGCATGACGTCGGCCACGTCGGCCGGGGTATAGACGCCCGCCAGACGCGCATCGAATGCGCCGGCGATCAGGGCGCCGGCCTCCAGCACGGCGCGGTCGCTCTCGCCGCCAGACAGCGGCGCCATGATTCTCGCCCAGGTCATTTGCTTCCCTTTCCTATCGTCCCGATGATGGGGCCGGGGTCGATCTTCGCATTGATCTTTGCCAATCCAACCGGTGGTCGACCGCCTTGACCATGAAACCTTGAGAGGAACGCTTCGGTGAGAAAAGGGCTGCGTCGCCGAACGACGGAACCCCGGGCCTGGCAGCGCATGCTGTCGGGGCGACGGCTAGACCTGCTCGACCCCTCGCCCATGGACATCGAGATCGAGGATATCGCCCACGGCCTCGCCCGCGTCGCGCGCTGGAACGGCCAGACCCTGGGCGACCACGCCTTCTCCGTGGCCCAGCATTCGCTGGTGGTGGAGGAGATCGTGGCCCACATCCAGCCGGACATCGCGCCGAAATGGCGGCTGGCGGCCCTGCTCCACGATGCGGCCGAGTACGTCATCGGCGACATGATCTCGCCGTTCAAGGCCGCCCTCGGCTTCGACTACAAGGTGTTCGAGGAACGGCTGGAGACGGCGATCCACGTCCGCTTCGGCCTGCCGGCCAAGCCGCCCGCCTGGGTGAAGACGCTGATCAAGCAGGCCGACCACGCCTGCGCCCACTTCGAAGCCACCCAGCTTGCAGGGTTCAGCAAGGCCGAGGCCCTGGACTTCTTCGGCGCCCCGCCGGAGGGCTACGATCTGCGGATCGAGCCCCTGCCCCCGTCGCAGGCGCAGGAGCGCTATGTGCAGCGCTATCACGTCCTCTCCGAAGCCGCCGGCTTTGCACCCGCCGACGCCGCCTTCGATACGGAGTAGCCATGACCCTGATCGTCTGCGGACTTGCCGACCTGCCGGGACTGGTGGCCGCGCGCCGCCCTTCGCACGTGGTGACGCTGCTCAGCCCCGAATCGATGATCGAGACGCCCGAGGGAATCCACGCCGAGCGCCACCTGCGCATCGGCATCAACGACATCGCCGAGCCGATGGACGGCATGGTGTGCCCGGACGAATCCGTGGTGGAGCGGCTGATCGCCTTCGGGGAGACCTGGGACGAGGCTTCGCCGATGATCGTCCACTGCTGGGCGGGCATCAGCCGATCCACCGCCAGCGCCTTCACCCTGGCCTGCGCGCGCAACCCGCAGATCGACGAGACGGCGATCGCCCGCACCATGCGGCGGCTCGCGCCGCACGCCTATCCGAACCGGCGGATCATCGCCCTGGCGGACGATATGCTCGGCCGCGGCGGCCGCATGGTGGATGCGGTCGAGGCCATGGGCGCGAGCAGTTTCGTCAGCATGGGCGTTCCCTTCGACTTTCCCCCGCGGCACTGATCGCGCAAGAGTGCGGCGATGAGCCAACCTCCCGTCGTCATCGGCCTTTCGGCCGTGGTGGTCGCCGTACGCGACGGCGAAGCCATGGTGCTGACGGTTCGGCCGCGGGATAGCGCGAGCGGCGAGGCCTCGCCCCTGTCGGGCCTGCCGTTCGGCCCGTTCGACCCGGCCGGCCACCGAACGTTCGAGCTCGCCCTGCGCGCCTTCGTGACGGCCCAGACGCGGTTCGAGCTGGGCTATGTGGAGCAGCTCTACACTTTCGGCGATCGCGGCCGCGACGCGCCGCTGGCCGACATGGGCGAAGGCGAGGAAGGCGCCGGCCGGGTGATCTCCATCGGCTACCTCGCCCTGACGCCCGCCGCAGTGGAGACCCACGCGCCCGACACCGCCTGGTCGCCCTGGACTCGCTTCTTTCCCTGGGAGGACTGGCGCAACGGCCGGCCGGCGGCCATGGAGCCGATCGAGGACGCGCTGCGGCAGTGGTCGGCCGCCGCGCCGCCCCCGCATCGCGAAGGGCGTCTGGCGCGGGCGAGGCTCGCCTTCGCCCTGGACGGCTCGCCCTGGAACGAGGAGCGCGTGCTCGAGCGGTATGAACTGCTCTACGGCGCGGGGCTGGCGCCGGAAGCCGGCCGCGACCGCGGCGAATCGAGCGGCGAGCGCTCCGACGCGCTCAAGGCGGCGCTCGGCGAACCGATGATCTCGGACCACCGCCGTATTCTGGCGACGGCGCTCAGCCGCCTGCGGGGCAAGATCAAGTACCGGCCGGTGGTCTTCGAACTGATGCCCGAGACCTTCACGCTCTCAGCCCTGCAGCGGGCGGTCGAGGCGCTGACGGGCGTGCCCCTGCACAAGCAGAACTTCCGCCGGGCCCTGGAGCGGAGCGGGCTGGTGGAAGGGATCGGCCGGATGGACGCCGACACCGGCGGCCGCCCCGCCGAGCTCTTCCGCTTCAGGCGGGAGATCCTGAGCGCGCGTCCGGTGTCGGGCCTGTCGCTTCCGCTGCTGCGGGAGTGATCTGCGGCCGGGCGGCGGCCCAACGGGCGCGGATCTGGTCGGAGGTCTCGCGGCTGCCGTCCGGGCTCCAGCCGGGGGGGCCGAAGAGCCAGCCGACGGCGTGCCGGGGCTGGCGGACGATATCCCGGCCGATGGCCGCCCACTCGTGGAAGGCCACCCGCAACAGGTTGAACGTCGCCAGGTTCTTCACCACGCCGTAGCGGCAGGGCTCCTCGTCCAGCTCCGGCTGGAAGGTGCCGAACAGGCGGTCCCAGACGATGAGGATGCCGGCATAGTTCCGGTCCAGATAGCGCGGGTTGCGGGCGTGGTGGACCCGGTGATGCGACGGCGTGTTGAAGACCGCCTCGAACCAGCGCGGCATCCTTCCGATCGCCTCGGTGTGGATCCAGAACTGGTAGACGAGGCTGATCCCCTTCTGGATCGCCACCATGGCCGGCGGGAAGCCGATGAAGGAGAGCGGAAGCCAGAGCAGCCATGTCCCGGCCACCCCGCCCGTCCAGGTCTGCCGCAGGGCGGTGGAGAGATTGTAGTGCTGGGACGTGTGGTGGTTGACGTGGCTGGCCCACCAGAACCGCCGCTCGTGCGCCAGCCGGTGGAACCAGTAGTAGGTCAGGTCCTCCAGAAGGAAGACGGCGAGCCACGCCCAGGCGGCCGACATCGGAATGTCGAACAGTCGATGCTGGTAGACCCACAGGCTGGCGGCGAAGACGACGCCCGCCGTGGCGAGGCCGGCCACGGTGCTGCCCAGGCCCATGGCGAGCGAGACCAGGGTGTCCTTGGGCTCGTAATTCGCCTTGGCCCGGCCAAGGCGCGCCAGAACGATCTCCAGGATGATGGCCAGAATGAAGAAAGGCGTGGCCAGGGTGACCGGGTCGAGGTCCTTCATGCGGCGAGGTCCGCCGGCGGCCACTGGTCGAAGGCGAGTTCGGCCCGCGGCGCGGCGACTTCCCCGAGTTCGATGCGCAGCCGCCCGTTGCGGAACATCGCCGCGGAGACCTGCGCCCAGCAGGTGCAGCGCGCGGCATGGCCGTCGCCGACCTGCATCAGCACCAGCGCCTTGGCTCCCGATCGCGCCAGGGCGCCCTTGCCGTCGCGGGCGATCCACAGGCGATCGATACGTGCGGCCGGAAACTCCTCGGCGAACAGGGCGCGGGCCCGGGCTTCGTCGAGGGCCGGCGCGGGGCGGCCGTGGCGAGCCCAGGCGGCGAGGCCGACCAAGGCGGCGACCGCGCCCATGGAGCCCGCGAACTGCAGAAAGAACGCCTTGTCCAAGGTCTTTTTTCCTCCCTGGCGCGACGCTCTCCCGTCCGGCGACCGTGGTCAAGGCAGCAAAACGGCGCGCCCGGACACCGGGCGCGCCGCATTGTGGCCGCTATGGCTCGGCCGGAGCCGATCAGAACTTGCGGACGTAGCCGATCGACCAGACGTCGGCTTCGCCGCCGTCGTCCTGGAAGTCGTGGCGGGTGTAGTCGAGTTGGACGCCGTTCTGGCCGTCGATGAAGTAGCGGCCGCCGACGCCATAGTTCCAGCTGTCGCCGTCGCCGGTCTGCGAGATGCCGGCGGCGGAGGTCTCGATCTCCGTCGTGCCGTAACCGACCCGAGCATAGAGGTCGGCGTTCGGCCGCACCGGCAGGAAGCCCACGCCGTAGATGGCGGCGCTGTGGTTCAGTTCGACATTGATCGGCGACCCGCCGATGCTCACCGGCGGCTGGTAGTCGTCGTCCTTCACGCCTGCGGCCAGTTCGCCTTCGACGCCGAAGTAGGGATTGAGCTTGGCGCCGACGCGCCCCTGGATCGCGCCGAGATCGACGCCTTCGGTGCGGCTCTGGGCGTAGCCGACGGAGCCGTAGATTTCCGGGCTCGACAGGGTCTGGGCCTGGGCCAGGGCCGGAACGGCGGCGAGGACGGCGAGGGTCGAGGCGGCGGTGATGAGAGACTTCATACGCTTTTACTCCGTGTTCTTCGCGCTCCCCCGAGCCCGTCCTAGGTGGCGGCCAAACGCGGCGGATTCCTGTCGGTTCGCCGACTTTCCAAGGGCCGCCGCCATCTGTGGCCCGAGGGCAACACCGGCTTGCGGCGCCCTCCCCGCGACGTGCTATCAACGGCGCATCGGCCCGAAAGAGGCCGCCATCGGAGAAGCGACTTGCGTAACGCCGTCATCGCCGCGACCGGCCTCTACACCCCGCCGCACAGCCTTTCGAACGCCGAGCTTGTGGCCACCTTCAACGCCTATGTGGAGCGCTTCAACGCGGCCAACGCCGAGGCCATCGCCGCCGGGGAGGTCGAGGCCCTGACCCCCTCCTCCGAGGCCTTCATCGAGAAGGCCTCGGGCATCAAGTCGCGCTATGTGATGGACAAGTCCGGGCTGGTCGACCCCGAGGTCATGCGCCCGATCATACCGGAACGGCCCAACGAGGAGATCTCGATCCTCGCCGAGATCGCCGTGGCCGCCGCCGAACAGGCGATCGCGGCCTGGGGCAAGCCGGCCAGCCGGATCGACGCCGTGATCTGCGCCGCCTCCAACATGCAGCGGGCCTATCCGGCCATGGCCATCGAGGTGCAGCAGGCGCTCGGCGTCGACGGCTTCGCCTACGATATGAACGTGGCCTGCTCGTCGGCCACCTTCGGCATCAAGACCGCGGCCGACTACATCGCCACGGGCTCGGCGCGCGCGGTGCTGATGGTGAACCCGGAGATCACCTCGGGCCATCTGAACTTCCGCGACCGCGACAGCCACTTCATCTTCGGCGACGTGGCGACCGCCGTCATCGTCGAGGCGGCCGACGAGGCCGCGCCCGGCCAGGGCTGGGACGTGATCGGCACGCGGCTGAAGACGGTGTTCTCCAACAACATCCGCAACAACTTCGGCTTCCTGAACCGGGCCGCGCCGGAAGGGATCGGCGCCAAGGACAAGCTCTTCGTCCAGGAGGGCCGCAAGGTCTTCCGCGAAGTGGTCCCGATGGTGTCGGAGATGATCGTCGACCACGCCGCCGAGCTGGGCCTCGACCCCACGGCGCTCAAGCGGCTGTGGCTCCACCAGGCCAATATCAACATGAACGAGCTGATCGGAAAGCGGGTGCTGGGCCGCGAACCGGCGCCGGGCGAGAACGTCATCATCCTCGACGAATTCGCCAACACCTCCTCGGCCGGCTCGATCATCGCCTTCCACAAGGCCAATGACGGCTTCGCCGCCGGCGAGACGGGGCTGATCTGCTCCTTCGGCGCCGGCTATTCGGCCGGTACGGTGTTCGTCAGGAAGCGCTGAGGCGGCTTCAGCGGTCCGGCGTCGACAGACGCCGAATCACCAGTTCGTCGACTTCGAGCCGGCGAACCCGCGCCCGGCCGATGCTGAGCCGGCCGATGGCGAGCGCACCGAGCGCCACCGCGCCCAGCGCAAGAGCTCCGATCGCGGCCGCGCCGAGCGCAGCCGCGCCGCCCGCCTCGGCCCCCTTCGCCACCGCGGTGCGGATCTGGATGGGAGACTTGGCGGGGGTCTTCATGCCTAGCGGTCCTTCTCGCGCTCGCCGACGGCCGACTGCGCAGCCGCCAGGCGGGCGATCGGCACACGGTAGGGCGAGCAGCTCACATAGTCGAGGCCGACCTTCTCGCAGAAGTCGATGGAGGCCGGGTCGCCGCCGTGCTCGCCGCAGATGCCGAGCTTCATCCCGGGACGTTGGGCCCGGCCGCGCTCGGTGGCGATGCGGATCAGGTCGCCGACGCCCTCCTGGTCGAGGCTGACGAAGGGATCCTTCTCGAAGATGCCCTTCTCCATATAGGCGGCGAGGAAGCGGCCGGAGTCGTCGCGGCTGATGCCGAAGGTCGTCTGGGTCAGGTCGTTGGTGCCGAAGGAGAAGAACTCGGCGTTCTCCGCCAGGTCGCCCGCCCGGATGGCGGCGCGCGGCAGCTCGACCATGGTGCCGACGAGATAGGGGAAGTCCTGCTTGCGCTCGGCGAGCACCTCCTTGGCGACCCGGTCGGTGAGCTGGCGGAGGAACTTCATCTCCTCGCCCTTGGCCACCAGCGGGTGCATGATCTCCGGGCACGGCGGGGTCTTGCCGCTCTCGGCGATCTCGCAGGCCGCCTCGAAGATGGCCCGCACCTGCATCTCGTAGATCTCAGGATAGGAGACGCCCAGGCGGCAGCCGCGGTGGCCGAGCATGGGATTGGTCTCGTGCAGCTCCTTCACCCGGCGCTCGAGCTTGCCGATCTCGATGCCGGAGGCCTCGGCCAGCGCCTTGAGGTCTTCCTCAGTGTGCGGAAGGAACTCGTGCAGCGGCGGGTCGAGCAGCCGGATGGTGACCGGCAGGCCCTCCATGATGGTGAAGAGTTCGACGAAGTCGGCCCGCTGCATGGGCAGGATCTTGGCGAGCGCGGTCCGGCGGCCCTTTTCGTCGTCGGCCAGGATCATCTCGCGCACGGCGGAGATCCGATCCTCTTCGAAGAACATGTGCTCGGTGCGGCAGAGGCCGATGCCCTCGGCGCCGAACTGACGCGCGGTGCGCGCGTCCAGCGGCGTCTCGGCGTTGGCGCGGACCTTCAGCCGGCGCGAGCCGTCGGCCCAGGTCATCAGGGTCGCGAAGTCGCCGGTCAGTTCCGGCTCGATCATCTTGACCGCGCCGGCCAGGACCTCGCCGGTCGATCCATCGACGGTGACCACGTCGCCGGCCTTGAAGGTGCGGCCGCGGGCGCGGAACTCGCCCGCCTTGGCGTGGATCTGGATTTCCCCGGCGCCGGAGACGCAGGGGCGGCCCATGCCGCGCGCGACCACGGCGGCGTGGCTGGTCATGCCGCCGCGGGCGGTCAGGATCGCCTTGGCCGCGTGCATGCCGTGGATGTCTTCCGGGCTCGTCTCGTCGCGGACCAGGATGACCGCCTCGTGGATGGCGGCCAGGCGCTCGGCCTCGTCGGCGTCGAACACGACCTTGCCCGTGGCGGCGCCGGGCGAAGCCGGCAGGCCGACGGCGATGACGTCGCGCTCGCTGCCGGGATCGATCGTCGGGTGAAGGAGCTGGTCGAGGGACGCCGGCTCGACCCGCATCACCGCCTCTTCCCTGGTGATCACGCCCTGTTCGGCCAGGTCGACGGCGATCTTGAGCGCAGCCTTGGCCGTGCGCTTCCCGTTGCGCGTCTGCAGCATGTACAGACGGCCCTGCTCGACCGTGAACTCGATGTCCTGCATGTCGCGGTAGTGGCTTTCCAGCCGCTCCACCACGTCCTTGAACTGCTGGAACACCTCCGGCAGCGCCTCTTCCATCGAGGGCTGCTTGTCGCCCATCTCCTCGCGGGCGATCTTGGTCAGGGCCTGGGGCGTGCGGATGCCGGCGACCACGTCCTCGCCCTGGGCGTTGATCAGGAACTCGCCGTAGAGGCGGGCCTCGCCCGTGGACGGATTGCGCGTGAAGGCCACGCCCGTGGCCGAGGTCTCGCCCATATTGCCGAAGACCATCGACTGGACGTTCACCGCGGTGCCCCAGCTCTCGGGGATGTCATGCATGCGGCGATAGAACTTGGCCCGGTCGTTCATCCAGCTGGCGAAGACCGCGCCGATGGCGCCCCAGAGCTGCGCCTTGGGGTCCTGCGGGAAGTCCGAGCCGAGTTCGGCGGCGACCGCCTTCTTGTAGTCGGCGACGACCTTCTCCCAGTCCTGGGCGGACAGGGCGGTGTCGACGGTGACGTCCAGGCGCTCCTTATGCTCGTCCAGGATCTCCTCGAACATGTGGTGGTCGAGGTCGAGCACCACGTTCGAATACATCTGGATGAAGCGGCGATAGGAATCGAAGGCGAAGCGGCGGTCGCCCGACAGCTTGGCGAGCCCCTCCACCGTCTCGTCGTTCAGGCCCAGGTTCAGGACGGTGTCCATCATGCCGGGCATGGAGGCGCGGGCGCCGGAGCGGACGGAGACCAGCAGCGGATTGGTCGCGTCGCCGAAGCGCTTGCCGGTCAGCTCCTCCACGCGGGCGAGCCCCGCCTCGACCTGATCGGTCAGGTCGCCGGGATAGTTGCGCTCGTTGGCGTAGTAGTGCGTGCAGCACTCGGTGGTGATGGTGAAGCCGGGCGGCACCGGCAGGCCCAGGGAGGACATCTCCGCCAGGTTGGCGCCCTTGCCGCCCAGCAGATTCCGCATGGAAGCGTCGCCGTCGGCGGACCCGCCGCCGAAGGCGTAGACCCAACGCGTCTTGGTCAGGCTCGTCATCGTCCCAATCATCCCGTCACTTGGCTGAAGTCCGCCACGCGCCCCATGGCGTCGCGGACCTGGGTCAGAAGCCGCAGTCGGTTGTCCCGTTCCGCGGCGACCTCGGAGTTCACCAGCACTTCTTCGAAAAAGGCGTCCACGGGGCCGCGCAGGGCCGCCAATGCCTGCATCGCGGCCACGAAGTCTTCGCGGGCGAGCGTCTCCGCCACCCGCGGTTCGACCGTCTGCAGCGCCCCGACCAGGGCCGTCTCGGCGGCCGGCGCATCAGACATGGCGACCGCCGCGCCCACGGGCAGCGGGCCCTTCTTCTCCTCG
The DNA here is from genome assembly GCF_013911965.1 of Phenylobacterium sp. GTDB lineage: Bacteria > Pseudomonadota > Alphaproteobacteria > Caulobacterales > Caulobacteraceae > Phenylobacterium. Next base: position 224,141 of record NZ_JACESE010000003.1, read on the forward strand.
GCCTTGAGGATGTTGGTCGCGCGCTTGTAACCGGCCAACAGGTTGGCTCCGTCGTCGGTGGTGAGGAACCCGTCCAGCGCTTCCACCCGCGCGACGATACGGACGAGGTCGTCGTCGCCCAAGGCGAAAACCGCATCGACGAGGTCGTGGCGCTTGCCCTGCTCCCTCAGCAGCACCTTGAGGCGATCTGCGAAGAAGGCGACCAGGTCGTCGCCGGCGATCTCGCGCAGCGGCAGGCGCACGCCGCCCTCGAGCACGATCCGGATGACGCCCAGCGCCGCGCGCCGCAGGGCGTAGGGATCCTTGGAGCCGGTGGGCTTCTCGTCGATGGAGAAGAAGCCGATGAGGGTGTCGAGCTTGTCGGCGAGCGCCACGGCCTTGCCGGCCGGGGTCGCCGGGACCGCATCGGCCGGGCCCTGCGGCCTGTAGTGATCGCGGACAGCGTCGGCGACCGCCGGGTCCAGGCCTTCGGCGCGGGCGTAATAGCCGCCCATCAGGCCCTGCAGTTCCGGGAACTCGCCCACCATGCCGGTGACGAGGTCCGCCTTGGCCAGGCGCGCAGCCTGGGCCGCGACCTGCGGGTCGGCGGCGACCAGCGGCGCCAGACGCTCAGCCAGGGTCGCGATGCGCTCGACCCGCTCGAACATGGAGCCGAGTTTGGCGTGGAAGGTGACGCCCTTCAGCTTCTCCAGCCGGTCCTCCAGGCGGACCTTGCGATCCTCGTCCCAGAAGAAGCGCGCGTCGGACAGGCGCGCCGACAGCACCTTGGCGTTGCCCGCGGCGATGACCTTGCCGCCGTCGGGCGCATCGACATTGGCGACCGTCACGAAGTGCGGCGCCAGCCCCTCCCGCGCCGGGTCGCGGACGGCGAAGTACTTCTGGTGCGTGCGCATGGAGGTGCGGATCACCTCCGGCGGCAGGTCGAGGAAGGCCGGGTCCATGTCGCCCAGCACCGGCGTCGGCCATTCGGCCAGGCCGGCGACCTCGGCCAGCAGGCCCTCGTCCTCGACGAGCTCCAGATTGCGCGCAAAGCAGAGGGTGCGCGCCCCGTCCATGATCCGCGCCTTGCGCTCCTCCACGTCGAGCACGACGAAGTGGGCGGCGAGCCCCGCCTGATAGCTGTCGAAGTCCTTCACCCGGAAGGGTTGGGCCTCGCCCATGAAGCGGTGACCTTCGGTGACGTCGCCGCTTTGGATGCCGTCGATGCTGAACGGCACGACGGCGCCGTCGAACAGGCAGACGATCCGCTTCAGCGGCCGGACCCAGCGCAGCGTCCCCCGCCCCCAGGTCATCGACTTGGGCCAGGGGAAGCCGCGGACGATGGCCTCGACCATCTCGGCGATGATCTCCGGCGTCGGCCGGCCCTTGCGCTCGATCCTGGCGAACCAGACGCCGTCCTGCTCGACAAGCTGGTCCTGGGTCAGACCCGTGGAGCGCAGGAAGCCTTCCATGGCCTTTTCCGGCGCGCCGACGCGGGGGCCTTTGCGTTCCTCCACGCGGTCGGCCTGGGCTTCGGGCAGGCCTTCGACCACCAGGGTCAGGCGGCGCGGGCCGGCGAAGGCGGTCATGGCCTCGGGCAGGAAGCCCTGCTCGGCCAGGCGCTCGCGCGCCATCCGCTCCAGATCGCGGCCGGCCTGAGCCTGCATGCGCGCGGGAATCTCTTCGGAGAAGAGCTCAAGAAGAAGCTGAGGCATGGCCTTAAGCGTTGCCCCCTTCATTGGCCACCCAGGCCTCGGCGCACATCTTGGTCAGGTCGCGGATGCGGCCGATATAGCTCTGGCGTTCGGCCACGGCGATCGCGCCCCGGGCGTCCATCAGGTTGAACAGGTGGCTGGCCTTCAGCACCTGGTCGTAGGCCGGCAGCACGCTGGCCTGGCCTTGCGGGCCCTTCAGGGCGAGCAGGCGCGGCACCTCGGTCTCCATGTCCTCGAAGTGGCGTTTCAGACGGGCCACGTCATAGCCCTCGAAATTGGCCGTCGACTGCTGGCGCTCGTTCTCCAGGAACACTTCGCCATAGGTCTTGGGTTCGGGACCGTCGGGATCGTTGAAGGCCAGATCGGTGAAGTGGTCGACGCCCTGCAGGTACATGGCCAGCCGCTCCAGGCCATAGGTCAGCTCGCCGGCCACCGGCCAGACGTCGAGGCCGCCCACCTGCTGGAAGTAGGTGTACTGCGTCACCTCCATGCCGTCGCACCAGACCTCCCAGCCCAGGCCCCAGGCGCCGACGGTGGGATTTTCCCAGTCGTCCTCGACGAAGCGGATGTCGTGCAGGCGCGTGTCGAGGCCGATGGCCTCCAGGCTGCCCAGATAGAGATCCTGCAGGTCGTCCGGGTTCGGCTTCAGGATGACCTGGTACTGGTAATAGTGCTGCAGCCGGTTCGGGTTTTCACCATAGCGGCCGTCGGCCGGCCGGCGCGAGGGCTGGACATAGGCCGCACGCCAGGGCTTGGGACCGAGCGCACGAAGCACCGTCGCGGGATGCAGGGTCCCTGCCCCCACCTCCACGTCATGCGGCTGCAGAATCACGCAGCCTTGGCGGCTCCAATAGTCGTGGAGTTTCAGGATCAGGCCCTGAAACGAGAGAGGCTTTTCTGAGGACATCCGACGGCGATTTTGCAGGCGCAAAAAAAGTCGGCGGACCATAGGGCCCGCCGACCTGTGCATCAAGCGCGCGCATGGCGCCTAATCAGTTGCCACTCGGCGCCGTGGCCTTGCCCGCGCGGGAGTTCGGCCCGCCGAACTGGGCGCGGTTCTCAGCCGTGTCGGGAATCGGGCCGTTGGTCACCAGCTCGACATCCATTCCAGCTCCGGTGCTGGAGGCCATCGTGCCGGCCTGAGCGGCCGACTGAGCCTCATAGCCGCCCGTCTCGCCCTTCATCCGCGCGTCGGCGGACTGGGAGTCGGGGGACATCGAGGCGTCCGACGACATGCCCGTGCGCGCGGACATGTTCGGCGGATTCACCGAAGCCTCCGCATCACCGGAAATCTGTCCCTCCGGCATGTGGGTATGGCCCTGATCGGCGCCGGTCGCCCGGGTCGAGTCCACCGACGGCAGACCCGTCTTCGAGTCCTTGGCCGAGGCCGGGCCCGACATGTTCGGGGTGGCGTCCGGCTGGGTGGACTGACCCATCTGGGCGGCGGCCGGCATGGCCGCGGCGGCGAGCGCCACGGCGGACGCGGCGGGGAGGATAAGCTTGAGTTTCATTCCTGCACTCCTTGGCGTTTGGATGAAGCCCGCAGGTCCCCCCCGCCGTCCTGGCGGGCCTTCGGCTTAGTTGCCCTGGGGCGCGGTGCGCTTACCGGCGCTCGAGAGCGGGGCGCCGTGTTCGGCGCGGTTTTCCGGTGTGTCCGGAATGGGTTGCATGGTGGCGGCGCTAACATCGATCTGCGCAGCCGCATCGCGCGCTGCGCCGGCGGCCGCCGGCGGGCTGGAGGCCGCGCCGACCATGGCCGACGTGTCCGAGCCGCTGGTCTCGGCCGAAGCGGCCGCGTCGGCCTCCATGTCGGCGGCGCCGTCGGCCGCCGCCGCACCCTGCCCGCCGGCCGAGGCGGAGGCCTCAGGCATGGCGCCCGGCATGAGCACCTTGTCGACCACATGGATGACGCCGTTCGAGGCCATGACGTCGGCCTGAACGATTTCGGCCTGGCCGACCATCAGAGCCTCGCCGCTGCCGTCCAGCTGGACATTCTCGCCGGCCACCGTGGGAACCGGGCCCTTGGCGCCGTCGATCCGGGTCGAGTCGAGACGCGCATTGATCAGGTGATAGGTGAGCAGCTTCTGCAGATCGGCCCGGTTCTCGGGCTGCATCAGCCGATCCAGCTCACCCGCCGGCAGGGCGGCGAAAGCCTGGTCGGTCGGCGCGAAGACGGTGAGGTTGCTGTTGTTCTTCAGCACGCCGGTCAGGTTGGTGGCGTCGAGCGCCTTCACCAGGGTGTTGAACTGGCCCGCCCCCTTCAGGGTCTCCACCATGTCGCCGTTCGGCTTGACCTCGTTCATGGCCGAGCCCGCCACGCCGGTGCGCTCGGCGGCGCCGGCCTGGGCCGCCGGGATGCCTTCCGACGGCGTGGAGGCCGTGGGATCGGCGGGCGCGACCTGGGCGTGAGCCGAGGCGGCCATCAGGGCGGCGGCGGCCGTGGCGGTCATAAGGCGGGTCAGATGCATCGATCTTCCTCTTAGGTTCCGTTTCCAGTCGCCGTCGGAACGGGCGCGGCGCTCGGACGCGGCCGCCGACGGACGGTCCGCACCTTTACGCGAACCGGCGCGGTCGAGTTGCTCACCTCACGGGCTCGTGAACACAGCGGCGCTTGCGGCGCCCTGCGGCTTCAAATCGCCAACTCAGGAGGCAATTGGCGCCGCCATTTTGATCATACCCCCCGAACGACTGCCCGTTTTTAGAACAGCGTTCAGCTTTCCCTAATCGCAAGCCGCCGCACGCGCCCTCCAGCGGCTCCCCCTGGCTAGCGTCGCCATTGCCGTCAGCCGACACCGTCGGGTTCGAGGCCATGGGGGCTTGGTGACGGCGAGCCAAAACAAGGGGACGCGCGGCGCGAAACGCCTGTGCGGTAGCGAGCGGATGAAACTGATCATGGCGATCGTCAAACCCTTCAAGCTGGACGATGTGCGCGAAGCGCTCGTCGCCGCCGGCGTCGAAGGGCTGACGGTTTCGGAAGTGAAGGGCTACGGACGCCAGAAGGGGCAGACCGAGATCTATCGCGGCGCGGAGTACCAGGTGAACTTCGTGCCCAAGGTCAAGCTCGAGGCGGTCGTCGACGACGCTGCGGCCGCCAAGGCCGTGGAGGCGATCAAGGCTGCGGCCGCCACGGGCAAGATCGGCGACGGCAAGATCTTCGTCGTCAATGTCGAGGAGGCGGTGCGCATCCGCACCGGCGAGACCGGATCGGCCGCCCTCTAAGCAACTGAACGGGACAAGGGGATAAAGAACATGCTGTCATTGAGGTTCAACCGGCTGGCGGGGCTGATGCTCGCCGCCGCCATCGTCGGGGCGCCCGCCGCCTCGGCCTGGGCGCAGGAAGAGGCCGCGCCGCCCCCCGCGGAGGCGCCGGCGGCCGAAGCGCCGGCCGAAGCCGCTCCGGCGGCCGAGGCGCCGCCCGTCGAGGCCGCGCCGGCCGAGGAAGCGCCGGCCGAAGAGGCCGCCGCCCCCGCCAATCTGATGCCCCACCAGCAGCCGCTGGAGCTCGATCCCGCCGCGACCGGCTGGATCCTGGTCTCCAGCTGCCTGGTCCTGCTGATGACCATTCCGGGCCTGGCCCTGTTCTATGGCGGCATGGTCCGCCGGAAGAACGTCATCGCCACCGTCGCCCAGTCCTTCGCCATCACCGCCCTGGTCACCGTGACCTGGATGGCGATCGGCTACGGCCTGGCCTTCGGCACCAATCCGAGCGAGAGCCTCAACGCCTGGATCGGCAGCTTCGACGTGATCTTCCTGAACGGCGTGACCATCGAGACCGCGCACGCGGCCACGGCGGGCCTGCCGGAGTTCCTCTGGATCATGTTCCAGCTGACCTTCGCCATCATCACCCCCGCCCTCATCGCCGGCGCCTTCGCCGAGCGGATGAAGTTCTCGGCCATGCTGCTGTTCATGGGCCTGTGGTCGATCTTCGTCTACGCGCCGATCTGCCACTGGGTGTGGGGCGGCGGCTTCCTCGGTTCGGAAGGCGTCCTCGACTTCGCCGGCGGCACGGTCGTGCACATCAACGCCGGCGTGGCCGGCCTGGTCTGCGCCCTCGTGCTCGGCCGCCGCAAGGGCTACGGCGCCGACAACATGGCGCCGCACAACCTCGTCTACACCATGATCGGCGCGAGCCTGCTGTGGGTGGGCTGGTTCGGCTTCAACGCCGGCTCGGAATGGGCGGCTGACGGCCTCGCCGCCGCGGCCATGCTGAACACCCAGGTCGCCGCCGCCGGCGCCGCCCTGTCGTGGATGATCATCGAGTGGGTCGAGCGCAAGAAGCCCGGCATGCTGGGTCTCGCCTCGGGCGCCGTCGCCGGCCTCGTGGCCGTCACCCCGGCCGCCGGCTTCGTGAACCCGCAAGGCGCGCTGATCATCGGCATCGTCGGCGGTGCGGCGGCCTATGTGGGCGCGGTCTGGCTGAAGAAGATGCTGAAGTACGACGACAGCCTCGACGCCTTCGGCGTGCACGGCATCGCCGGCCTCGTCGGCGCCCTGCTCACCGGGGCCCTGGCCGATCCGGCCATCAACAGCGCCGGCGAAGGCGCCAGCGTGGTCACCCAGGCCTATGGCGTCGTCGCGACCATCGTCTGGTCGGCGGTCGCCAGCTTCATCATCCTGATGATCTGCAAGTTCACCACCGGGCTGCGGGTCTCCGAGGAAGAGGAAGTGGAAGGGCTCGACATGTCGCTGCACGGCGAATCCCTGCACGAATAGTCGGCGTCCCGGAAACGACGCGTAACGGCGGGGGTCCTTCGGGGCCCCCGCTTCGTTTTCGGCTTCAGGACGGGGATTCGTCGCGGCTGCGCCAGGGCCCGCCCAGCCGGCAGCGGCGGACCCACCAGTCGGGGCGCAGGGCCTGAAGCCGCTCGGCCAGCTGCTCGGCCTCGAAATCGCCCGTGCAGAGGGCGAAACAGGTGGCCCCGGAACCCGACATGCGGGCGAGCAGGGTTTCAGCCTCGCCGGACAGGGCCTCCAGGACATCGCCGATCGGCGGCGCAACGCGGATCGCGGCGGCCTCGAGATCGTTGCGCTGCGCCGACAGCCAGGCCGCCAGCTCCTCGGCGCTTTCGAACGCTTCGGGCAAGGGCGGAGCCTCGACGACGCCGAAGCGGCCCAGGTCGTCGAAGGCGCCATAGACCGCGCCGGTCGGCGCCGGGACGCCCGGATTGACGAGCACGGCCGGAAGATCCGGCAGGCCCGGCGCGGGCGACAGGCGCTCGCCGCGCCCCTCCGCCATGACCGGCGCGCCCCAGAGACAGGCGGCTCCATCGGCGCCCAAGGCTGCGGCGAGCCCCTGCAGGGCGTCGTCGCTCAGGTCCAGTCCCCATGCGCCGCGCAGCAGCCTGAGCGTCGCGCCGGCGTCGCTGGAGCCCCCGCCAAGTCCCGCCGCGATCGGCAGGTTCTTTTCCAGGATCAGGGCGACCGGCGCCACGGGCCGCCTGCCGGCCTGGATCAGGGCCTCAGCCGCGCGGAGGACGAGATTGCGTCCCTCCCCCTCCAGGCCGGCGCCGAACGGGCCGCTGAGCCGGAAGCTCATCGCCTCGGCCGGGGCCACGGAGACCCGGTCGCCGATGTCGGCGAAGGCGAGCAGCGAGGCGATGGGATGATAGCCGTCGCCGTCGGGCGGACCGACGTGCAGGAACAGGTTCACCTTGGCGGGCGCGAAGGCGGTTCCGAACATGGCCGGCATGGCTCTACTTCGTCGGCGCGGCCGCCGTCTGGCGAACGCCCGGACCGGCGCGGGAGGCGAGCTTGGCTTCGGCGTCGGCCCGGATGCGCTTGTCCGGATCCAGCGTCAGGACGCGGCGCCACTGGAAGACGGCCTCGTCCCGGCGGCCGACCTGCCAGTAGGCGTCGCCGAGGTGGTTGTTGATCTCAGGATCGCCCGCCTCGAGTTCGACGGCTTCCTCGAGCTTCTCCACCGCCTTGTCGTATTCGCCGAGGCGATAATAGCCCCAGCCGAGCGTGTCGATCATGGCGCCGGACCGGGGGTTCGACGCCACGGCGCGCTCGACCATCTCCATGGCCTCCTCGAGCCGCTCGCCGCGGTCGATCCAGCCATAGGCGAGGTAGTTCAGGATGTCGGGTTCGTCCGGGTTGAGCTCCAGCGCCGCCTGCAGGTCCGCCTCGGCCTGCGGCCAGGCGCCCATCCGCTCATAGGCCGCGCCGCGGCCGAACAGCAGACGCCAGTCCGGCGCCGGGCTTTCCTCGATTAGCCGGGTCAGCGGCGGAATGGCCTCCGCATACCGTTCATTGGTCCGCAGCAGGTCCGACAGGGTGAGGAGCGCCGTGGGGTCGCCATCGGCGGCGGCCTGGCGTGCGATCTCCAGCGCCCTCTCCGGCTCGTCCGCATTCTGGTAGCTCCAGGCGAGCTTGCTCTGGGCCGCGGGATATTCCGGCGTTCCGGGCTCGGCGCGGGCATAGGCTTCGCGCGCCGCCTGCAGGTCGCCCGCCGCGGCCATCAGGTCGCCCACCATGAGCCAGGCGTCCGTCCGCTCTGGGTCGAGGTGGAGGGCCAGGCGCAGATAGACCAGGGCGAACTGGCTCTGGCGCGCCGCCAGCATGGCCGCGGCAGGCGTCAGCAGGGCCTGGGCGGCGCCCTCCTTCGGCGTCGGCGGCGGCGGAGCGGCGCGGCGATCGGCGGCGCGCGCCCGCGCGGCCGTCAGCAGGGCGTCGCGGGGATAGGCCAGGAGGCCGCGGTCGTAGAGGGCCACGGCCTCGTCCCGCCGGCCCCGCCGCTCCAGGAACTCGCCATGCGCCAGGACCATCATGGGCGCGGCCTCGGGCTCGGCGGTCAGGGCCTTGAAGTCGGTCTCGGCCTCGTCGAAGCGCCGCAGCCGCTCGTACTGGTAGGCCTGGCCCAGCAGGCCGAAGAACTCCACCAGCTTGTCGTTGGGCACGTCGGGCCGGACGATGGCGCCCTGACGGTCGCCGGCCTGAGCCGCGGCCCAGGGCGTGAGCAGGGCCGCAGCCGTGCGGTGCGGGAAACCGATCTCCTGGGCGGTGAGCAGGGTGTAGGCCTCGCGGCCGTCGCCATGGGCCATGGCGTCGACGGCGCGCACGAGGCGCGCCAGGCGCTTGGCCGCTTCGGAAGCGTCGGCCTCGGTCGGCGCCATGCGCACGGCCATGTCGATGTCGCCGCTGAGCACGGCGGCGGTGAAGGCGCGCTCGTCCAGCACGCCGACGCCGCTCTCCTCGGCTGCGCGGCCGAAATAGTCGGCGGCCTGCACGCTCTCGCCGTCGCTGAGCGCGGCCTGCCCCGCCAGGAAGAGGCCGTAGGGCGAGCGGCCCGCCCAGTCCTGCGAGACCGGCGGGCTGGCGGGCGCCGTCGCAGCGCAGGCCGAAAGGACGAGAGCGGAGACCGCCAGGGTCAGAGATCGAAGACGCATCCCCGCAGGGTTTCCTTTCCGGCCGTGCGCCGCAAGCGGCGTCCGGTCACATGTTGGGATAGTTCGGTCCGTCGCCGCCCTGCGGGGTCGTCCAGTTGATGTTCTGGGACGGATCCTTGATGTCGCAGGTCTTGCAGTGGACGCAGTTCTGGAAGTTGATCTGGAACTTCGGGTTCTGCCCGTTGTCGTCGTAGAGCACCTCGTAGACGCCCGCCGGGCAGTAGAGGCGCGCCGGCTCGCCGAACTTCGGCAGGTTCACCTCGATCGGGACCGACGGGTCCTTCAGCTTCAGGTGCGCCGGCTGGTTCTCGTCGTGGTTTGTGGCCGACAGGAAGACCGAGGACAGCTTGTCGAAGCTGATCTCGTTGTCCGGCTTCGGATAGACGATCGGCTTGTGGTCCTTGGCCAGGCCGGTGGAGGCCGCGTCGGTCTTCTTGTGCTTCATCGTTCCGAAGAAGGAGAAGCCGCCGGTCAGGCTGGTGATCGTCATGTCGACGCCGCCGAGCATCATGCCGAGCGCCGTGCCGAAGCGCGCCAGCAGCGGCTTGGCGTTGCGGACCAGCTTGAGCTCCTTGGCGACCCAGGAGCTCTTGTAGGCCTGTTCATACTCGACCAGTTCGTCGCCCTGGCGGCCGCCCTGGATGGCGGCGAAGGCGGCCTCGGCGGCCAGCATGCCGGTCTTCATGGCGTTGTGGCTGCCCTTGATCCGCGGCACGTTCACGAAGCCCGCCGAGCAGCCGATGAGGGCGCCGCCGGGGAAGAACAGCTTCGGCACCGACTGGTAGCCGCCCTCGGTGATGGCGCGCGCCCCATAGGCGATGCGCTTGCCGCCCTCCAGATGCGGACGGACCGCCGGATGCTGCTTGAAGCGCTGGAACTCGTCGAACGGCGACAGCCACGGGTTCTGGTAGTTCAGGTGCACCACGAAGCCGATGGCCACGTAGTTGTCCCCGAAGTGATACATGAAGCTGCCGCCGCCGGTCTTGTCGTCGAGCGGCCAGCCCAGGGTGTGCTGCACCAGGCCCGGCTGGAACTTGTCGTCGGGGACCTGCCACAGCTCCTTCAGGCCGATGCCGAACTTCTGCGGCTCCTTGCCCTTGGCGAGGTCGAACTTGCCGATCAGCTGCTTGGCGAGCGAACCGCGGACGCCTTCGCCGATGAAGGTGTACTTGGCGTGCAGCTCGACGCCCGGCTGGTAGTCCGCCGTCTTCTCGCCGTCCTTGTCGATGCCGAAGACGCCGGCGACGACGCCCTTCACCGAGCCGTCCTCGTTGTAGACGAGGTCGGAGGCGGCCATGCCGGGATAGATCTCGACGCCCAGCGCCTCGGCCTGCTGGCCGAGCCAGCGGCACACATTGCCCAGCGAGGCGATGTAGTTGCCGTGGTTCATCATGAACTTCGGCATGGGCAGCCAGGTGATGTCGAGTTCGCCCTGCGGTCCCAGGAAGATGAACTTGTCCTTCTTGACCGGCGTCTCGAGCGGCGCGCCCTGCTCCTTCCAGTCGGGGATCAGCTCATTGATGGCGATCGGGTCGATGACCGCGCCCGACAGGATGTGGGCGCCGACCTCGGAGCCCTTTTCCAGCACGGCGACGCTGACCTCGGTCCCGGCTTCGGCGGCGAGCTGTTTCAGGCGGATCGAGGCCGCCAGGCCGGCCGGCCCCGCGCCCACGATGACGACGTCGTACTCCATGGACTCCCGTTCGACGTCTTCGCTCATGTCCCCTGTCACTCCTCTTGCCGCCGGTCGGGGCCCCTCACCCTCGCCGACGTTGTTGATCCGTCGCGCGTCTTATCGGAAGGTGAGACCCGCGCGGTCAAGGACAAACCCCGCGAAACGCAGGACTTTCGACCCCCCGCATGCCCCAGACCGCCCCGCCCGCCGATCGCGCCCTGGCCGAAAGCCTGCTGGCCTTCTGGGCGGACGCCGGGGTCGATTCGCTCTTTCTGGACGCGCCCGTGGACCGGATCGCCGCCGGTCTCGCACCGCCGCCGCGCCGGGCCGAGCCGCCGCCGCCCACCGCCCTGCGCGCGCCGCCCGCCCCCGGCGCGCGGCCTGACGTCGCAGCCGCGGCCGCCGAGGCGCGGAGCCTGGCCGCCGCCGCCGGCGACCTGGCCGCGCTCAAGGCGGCCATCGAGGCCTATGAGGGCTGTCCGATCCGCTTCGAGGGCGCCGCCCGCCAGGCGGTGTTCAGCCGCGGCGCCCCCGACGCGCCCGTCATGATCGTCGGCGAGGGTCCCGGAGCGGAGGAGGACGCGCGCGGCGAGCCGTTCGTGGGGCGCGCCGGCCAGCTGCTCGACCGCATGCTCGCCGCCGCCGGACTGACCGACCGCGTCTTCATCACCAACACCGTCTTCTGGCGGCCGCCGGGCAACCGCACCCCGACGCCCGCCGAACAGGCCGCCTGCGCCCCCTTCGTGGAGCGCGCCATCGAACTCGTGCGGCCCAAGATGCTCCTGCTCCTCGGCGGCGCGTCGGCCAAGGCCATGCTGCGCCGGGAAGAAGGCATCCTCTCGATGCGCGGCCGCTGGTTCGAATGGCGCTCGGCCGATGAGCGCCTCGAACTGCCCGCCATGCCGACGCTTCATCCGGCCTTCCTGCTCCGCCAGCCGGCGGCGAAGAAGAAGGCGTGGAGCGACATCCTCTCTCTGGTGCAAAGGCTTGATCGGCCGGAGCGCCCCCACTAGACCTTGTCGCAGCATCGAAAAGGGGGCCATGAGCGGCGGCGCGAGCCGAGGCTTGTGGAAGGTCGGATGACGACTTCGACGCGACGGCAGCTTTTCCGGCTCGGCATGGGCGCGGCCACGGCCGCAGGCCTGATGGGCGCCGGCGGCCAGGCCTGGGCGGCGGTGCAGGTTCTCTCGCCCTGGGACGTCGCCCGGTACAAGGCCGCGTTCGCCGCCGTCGACCGCGGCGACTTCATCGAAGCCCAGATGCAAATGACCGAGCTGAAGGATCGTTCCCTCGCCGGCCATATCGCCTTCCGCCAGCTGATGCACCCGACCGCCCACACCTCGGCCTATGAGGAGTTGCGGGACTGGCTGGCGGCCTATGCCGATCTTCCGGGCGCCGAGCGGGTCCACGCCCTGGCGCTGCGGCGCAAGCCCGCCGGCGCGCCCGCCCCGCGCGCGCCCGTCGTCACCGGCCTCGACTGGGGCCGCGTGGAAAAGGCCGCCCAGACCGTCGGCGGACGGCTGAACTCCGACAAGGGCCGCTCGGCCCGCGAGGCCTTCTATGGCGGCGATGTGGAGCGGGCTTTCACCCTGGCGGCCGACGCCGGCGAACGGTGGATCGCCGGCATGTCCGCCTATCGCCTGGGCCGCTACGAAGAGGCCGAGGGCTTCTTCAGCGCCGTCGCCCGCGACGAGGAGGAAGGGCCGTGGCTGCGGGCCGCCGGCGGCTTCTGGGCCGCGAGAGCCGCCGCCAAGACCGAAGAAGCCGATCGCGCGGTGGCGCATCTGCGCGTCGCCTCGCAGCACCCCGAAACCTTCTACGGCAAGATCGCCGAACGCCGTCTGGCGCTGACCGCCGACGAAGCGCCCTTGCGCCTGTCCCAGGCGGGCCGCCGCTCCCCCTTCTATCAGCCGGCCGCCAGCACGGGCGGGGGCGTCGACACCTTGCGCTTCGCCAAGAGCGACCCGCGCGCCCACCGTGCGGTGGCGCTCAGTCAGGTCGGACTTGCGATGGAGGCGGGGCTCGAGCTGCGCGCCGGCCTGATGCTCGCCCGCAACGAGATCGAGCGCGCGCGCTGGACGACGCTGGCCCTGGCGCTGAACGCCCCCCTCACCTCTCAGGCCGACACCCGCTCGGCCCGGGGCGTGCGCGCCGCCTTCGCCTATCCGACGCCGGCGCTGGAGCCCAAATGGGGCTTCACCATCGACAAGGCGCTCGTCTACGCGATCGTCAACCAGGAGAGCCGGTTCAATCCCGCCGCCGTCTCGCCCGCCGGCGCGGTCGGCCTGATGCAGCTGATGCCGGACGCGGCGGCGCGCGCGGCGGGCGACGACAAGCTGAAGAGCGACATGACCCCGCTCTTCGATCCCGCCTTCAACCTCCGCGTCGGCCAGGACTACCTCACCTGGCTGATGGAGCGCGGCGTGGGCTACGATCTGCTGCAGGTGGTGGCGGCCTATAACGGCGGTCCCGGCACGCTGCAGAAGACGCGCCAGATGGTCGGCGAGACCGCCGACAGCCTGCTGGTCATCGAGTGCCTGCCCTCGGTGGAGACGCGCAACTATGTCGAGAAGGTGATCGCCGCCTACTGGGCCTATCGCGAGCACTTCGGCGAGACGTGCAAGACCCTGGACGCGGCGGCCGCCGGCGCCCGCATCATCGACGCCCGCCTCGACTTCGACGCCCGGATGAAATTCTAGCCCAGCCGGACCGCGCCGCGGCCGAACCGACGGCGCAGACGGTTCAGATCGCCTTCCGGCTGGCCGAAATCGCGCTTTCGGATCAGCAGCCCCGCGCGCTGCGACCGGCCGAAGGCCGCAAGCCAGCCGGATTCCACCGGCGGCAGGACCAGGGCGGGCCGCGTCGAACCGGCGACATGATCGGCCAGCGCCTCGCGCCAGCGGCTGACGAACCGCATCTCCGGCGCGACGAGCAGAAGCCAGTCGCCCCTCACAGCCTGCGCCGCATCGCTGATCGCGCCGCCGACCAGTCGCGCCCCGGCGTCTTCGCACAACAGAGCGGTGGCCCCGGAGGCGTCGCCGCCGACCACGACGACGTCCCGCACCAGGCCTTCGACCGCCGCCGGCACGAGGACGGCGAACAGGCCTGCCAGCGCTTCGTCGGACTCTGGGACGGGAACGATGACGGAGATCATGCCGCTACAAGCCGCGCGGCTGTCCCCGCGTCAATCGGCGGGCGTCTCGACAAGGGCTTTCAGCCGCCCGAGCGCGGCCTCCCAGTGGTCGGCGACCTGCTGCAGGTAGGTCTGCGCCTCGCCCAGCGGGCCCGGCCGATAGGCGTAGCGCGTCTCCCGCCCCGTGCGTGCGCACCGGACCAGGCCGGCCTTCTCCAGAACGTGCAGATGCTTGGTCACGGCCTGACGGGTCAGGTCCGTTTCCGCGGCGAGCGCCGAGATCGAACGATGCTCCCCGTCGCTGAGGCGGGCGAGAAGGGCGAGCCTCGTGGGATCGCCCAGGGCCGCAAAGATCGGCGCCGCCTCGGCGGCCGGCATGACGGGTTCAGGTCTCGACATAGGCCTTGATGTTCTTCACCTGAGCCGCCCAGCCGCCTTCGTTCATGCGGAAGGCTTCGGCGCGGCGGTGCTCGGGGATGTTCTCGAACCCCGACTCTACCACTGTCAGGCGCGTCCCCGTCGAGGTCGGCGTCAGGGTGAACTCGACCCGCGTCGGCGTCTCGGCCGAATAGTCGGCCCCCTCTTCGACCGCATAGGGATGCCAGGTGAAGGCGAACAGACGCGGCGCCTCCATGGCGACGATGCGCACCTCCCACGGCACGTGTTCGAAGCCCGGCACGAGGATCTGCCCCCTCGCCTCCTCCCCGACGGCGAAGCCGGTGTCGATGCGGACGCGGAACCATGCGCCGAACTGAGCCGGCTCGGTGAGCGCGGTCCAGACCCGTTCGACCGGCGCTTCGATGTCGATGGACCTCTCGATGGATTGAGACATTAGCAACCTCCTGGTTGCTCGTTTTGTCGCACATTGGGGCGTTCCGCGCAACCAATTAGATGCGCTTTTGATGTTCTTGTTCCGTTCTATCCGACCGCCTATGGTGGCGCCATGTCCACCTTCACACAGCAGGTGCGCGGGCGAGGCGCGCGCTCCAACGCCACCAGCCGTTTCGACTCGCTGAAGCGGGAGGCCTTCGACGACGGCTGGACGCTGGAGGACGAGGCGCCGGCGCAGCTGCGCACGAGCGTCCTGCCCGATCGGGCAAGGACGATCATCGCGCGCAACACCAGTCCCGACGTCGGTTTCGACCGCTCGATCAACCCTTATCGCGGCTGCGAGCACGGCTGCATCTACTGCTATGCCCGACCGGCGCACGCCTTTCTGGGCCTGTCGCCCGGCCTCGACTTCGAAAGCCGCCTCTTCTTCAAGCCGGACGCCGCCGCCCTGCTGGAAGCCGAGCTCTCGACCAGGGGTTATCAGCCGCGCGTGATCCACATCGGCGGCGACACCGATCCCTATCAGCCGCTGGAACGGGACCTTCGCGTGACCCGCCAGGTGATGGAGGTGCTGCAGCGCTTCGGCCATCCCTTCTCGATCATCACCAAGTCGGCCCTGATCCAGAGGGACGCGGACATACTGGCGGACATGGCTGGCCGCAATCTGGTGCGCGTGGCGATCTCCATCACAACACTCAACCGCCGGCTCGCCCGCAGCATGGAGCCCCGCGCCGCCACGCCCGAACGGCGATTGGCCGCGGTGCGCACCCTCAGCCAAGCCGGCGTTCCCGTCGTCGTCATGTTCGCCCCCTGCATTCCGGGCCTGAACGACCACGAGATGGAGGCGGTCCTGGAACGGTCGGCCGAGGCGGGGGCCGTCGGGGCCGGCTATGTCGCCCTGCGCCTGCCCCTGGAGATCAAGGATCTGTTCCACGAGTGGCTGGCGACCGATCACCCGGACCGGGCTGGCCGGGTCGCCTCCCTGGTGCGGCAGATCCGCGGCGGGCGCGACTATGATGCGCGCTTCGGCGTGCGGATGAAGGGCCAGGGCCCGGTGGCCCAGATGATGGCCCAGAGGTTTCGCGCCGCCCGTCGGCGCTATGGGCTCGACCGCCACCTGCCCGACCTCGCCCTCGACCGCTTCGCGCCGCCGCCCCGGGCCGGCGACCAGATCGACCTGTTCGGCTAGCGTTCGAAGACGCCGACCAGCTCCACGTGCGGGGACCAGAGGAACTGGTCCACCGGCAGCACGCGCACCAGCCGGAACCCGGCCTCGATCAGGGTGCGGGCGTCGCGCCCGAAGGTGGCCGGATTGCAGGAGACGCCGATGGCGCGCCCGACGGCGGAGCGGGCGATCTCCGCCGACTGTTCGGCGGCCCCGGCCCGCGGCGGGTCGAAGACGACGACGTCGGTCTTGCGGAGCTCCTCGGCCAGGACGGGGCGGCGGACGAGATCGCGCGCCTCGGCCCGCACGCCCTTGAGCCCCGGCGCCCCGGCCAGGGCGGTCGTCAGGGCGCGCACGGCTTCGGCCGCGCCGTCGGCGGCGTAGACCGGGGCGATCTCGGCGAGAGCGAAGGTGAAGGTGCCCACCCCGCAATAGAGGTCGGCGATCTGCGCCGCCCCTTGCGCGGCCTCGATGACGAAGGCGCGCATCGCGGCCTCGGCCTGGGGCGTGGCCTGAAGGAAAGCGCCGGGCGGCAGGAAGACGCGGGCCGGGCCGAGCCGGACGCTGGGGGCCTGCTGATCCATATAGGCGATCTCGCCGTCCAGGCTGACCCGCGCCAGACCGCCCTCCGCCGCAGCCTGCGCCAGGCGCATGCGGCCGTCCGCCGACAGGCCGCCGCTCTTGCGCTCCACGCCGGAGATGTCGACGTCCAGGCCCTGGTCGGTCAGGGTCACATGCAGGGTCGGCGCCGACTTCGGATGCTCGAAGAGGGGCGCGGCGAGCCGGCGCAGGGCCGGAAGCGCAGTGACGATCCTGGGATCGGCGATTGGGCAGGCCTCGATGGTCACCAGATCCCAGGAGGCGCGCATCTTGTAGCCCAGCCGGGCGGCGTCGCGACTTCCCTGGCGGGCGTGCAGGGCGACGCGCCGGCGGCTGGCCGGCGGCGAGGCGAAGATCGGCAGGACTTCCGTCTCGATGTGCTGGCGCGCCAGGGTGCCGATGAGGCGCTCCCGCTTCCAGGCCAGATAGGAGGCCATCTCCCAGTGCTGCAGGGCGCAGCCGCCGCAGGTCCCGAAGTGCGGACAGGGCGGCTCGACCCGCTCGGGGCTGGCGCTCAGCAGCTCCGCCAGCTGGCGTCGTTCGCCGCGACCGCGGACGCGCGCCCGTTCGCCCGGCAGGGTGAAGGGGACATAGACCGGGCCTTCGGCCAGGCCATCCCCCTCCCCACCCATGTCGAGGATCGCGACTTCGGTCTCGGGTTCGGGGCCGGCGGGGCGCTGGGGGCCGCGGCGGGGCGGCTTGGAACTTCGCATGGGCCTCGCCATTTCACATTTCGCGCGCGCGGGCCACTCCCGCCTGCGCCGGGCCGGCCTGAGCGAAGATGAACGAACATGAACGGCGCGCTCAACGGCCGTTCAGCTAAGCCCGACCATAGTCCACGGCGAAAGGCGCGAGGTTCGCCTCGCCGTGTTGCTCAAGGGAGAGCCAGAGATGTCCAACCGTTCCACCATTGCGAAGGGCTCGCTCGCTGCGGTCGCGGGCCTGGCCACCCTGGCCGCCGGCGCCGCCGTCCCCACCTTCGCCTCGGCGCAGTCGGGCGGCTACTACGGCTCCTCGGGCGCCTATTATGATCCCTGCCGCCGCGCCCAGACCAACCGCGGCACGGCGGGCGCCCTGATCGGCGGCGCCATCGGCGCGGCCATCGGCTCCAACGCCGCAGCCGGCGGCGTGCGCACCGAAGGCGCGCTGCTGGGCGGCGCGCTGGGTGCGGCCATCGGCGCGGGCGTCGGCAATTCCAGCGCCGCCTGCGCGCCGGGCTACCGCTCCAACAGCTACGACAACGACGCCTACAACGGCTATTACGGCGACGGCCAGTACAGCTCCAACGCCTACGGTTATGGCTCTGGCTACGGGTCCGGTTATGGCTCGAACGGCTACTACGGTTCGTCCTACGACCAGGGCCGCTATGGCTATTCGAACAGCTACGACCCCAGCGGCTACTACGGCAGCGCCTACGACCGCTATGGCCGCTCCTACCCCATCGCCCAGCGCCCGGGCGCCGACGGCTGCAGCGTGGCCGAAAGCCCGATCTACATGCCCGACGGCTCGGTGCAGAAGCGCTTCGTCCGCGTCTGCCGCGACTCCTCGGGCCGCTATCAGGTCGTCGACTGACCTGAGCGCCCTGAGCTCGACGAAGAGCCGTCCGCCTCAGGCGGGCGGCTTTTTCGTGGCCCAGACGAGATATTCCAGATTGCCGTCGCCGCCGGCGATGGGGCTTTCGGCGCTCGCACGGACGTTCCAGCCCGTCCCCTTGAGAAAGGCGCAGACCTCGCGCAGGGCCCGCTCGCGCAGGGCCGCATCCTTGACGACGCCGCCCTTCGCGACGCCTTCGCGCCCGACCTCGAACTGGGGCTTCACCAGGGCCACGAGGTCTGCGCCGGGGCGAGCCAGTTCCAGCGGCCGCGGCAGGACCTTGGCGAGCGAGATGAAGCTGGCGTCGCAGACAACCACGTCAGGCGCAGCCCCGATGTGTTCGGGCGTCAGTTCGCGCGCGTCCTGAGCCTCCAGACTGGTCACGCGCGGGTCGCCGAGAAGGCGCGGATGCAGCTGGCCCCGCCCCACGTCGACAGCGACCACATGGGCCGCGCCACGGTCGAGGCAGACCTCGGTGAATCCGCCGGTCGAGGCGCCGACATCGAGCACGCGTCGTCCGGCGACGGCGACCGGCCAAAGATCCAGCGCGTGGACGAGCTTCAGCGCCGCACGCCCGACCCATGGAAAGGCGGGTTCCGCAGCGATCTCGCCATCCGTCTCGATCAGGTCGGAGGGCCTGCGCACCGTCTCGCCGCCGGCCTTGACCCGGCCCGCCTCGATGGCGGCCCGGGCCTTGGCGCGGCTTTCGAAGAGGCCGCGCTCGACCAGCACCAGGTCGGCGCGCTTCCGACCCATGGATCAGGCGTCGGCCTTATCCTCGAACAGCTTCTTCAGCTCGTTCTTCAGGATCTTGCCGTTCGGATTGCGCGGCAGGGTCTCGTGCCAGAACTTCACCGCGACCGGCACCTTGAAGGCGGCCAGATGCTCGGCGACGTGGGCGCGCAGCTCCTGTTCGGTGGCCTCCGCGCCCGGCTTCAGCGTCACCACGGCGGCCGGCTCCTCGCCGAGGGTCTTGTGCGGCACGCCGACGATGGCGGCGTCCATCACCGCCGGATGGTCGTAGAGAACGTTCTCCACCTCGACGCAGTAGATGTTCTCACCGCCGCGGATCAGCATGTCCTTGGCCCGGTCGATGATGTAGCAGAAGCCCTCTTCGTCGAGGCGCGCCAGGTCGCCGGTGCGAACCCAACCGTCGATGAAGGTCTGGGCCGTGGCCTCGGGCTTGTTCCAGTAGCCCTTCACCACCATCGGCCCCTTGGCCCACAGCTCGCCGACCTGGCCCACCGGCATCTCGGTCTTGCCGTCGGCCGGATCCATGATCTTCAGCTCGGCCACGGGCGCGGCGGGGCCGCAGCTGTCGGGACGGTTCACATAGTCCTCGGCGCCGTTGCTGGTGACGGTGGCGCAGGTCTCGGTCATGCCCCAGCCCTGGCCGGGCTGCGACTTCGGGAAGGCCTCGCTGATCCGGCGCACCAGCTCCGGGGCGGAGGGCGCGCCGCCATAGGCCACCGACTCCAGCGACGACAGATCGTAGTTCTTTCGCGCCGGGTGCTCGATGAGCTGCCAGGCGATGGTGGGCACGCCGCCGGCGGACTGGATCTTCTCGCGCTCGATCAGCTCGAAGGCGCGGATCACGTCCCACTTGTACATCATCACCAGCTTGGCGCCGGCGAAGAGGCTGGTGTTCAGCACGGCCATGCAGCCGGTCACGTGGAAGAACGGAATCGAAATCAGGGACGACCGCTGCGGCCCGTCCGGATCGGGCGCCGGCGGCATCTCGCCGCGGCGCAGGAAGCGGCGGGCGCCGGCGCAGGCCGCCGTCAGGATGTTCGAGTTCACGCCGCGGTTCGTGGCCAGCGCGCCCTTCGGCTTCCCCGTCGTCCCCGAGGTGTAGAAGATGGTCGCGTCGTCGTCGGGGGCGATCTCCACCGACGGCAGCGGCTGGTCCGGCAGCTTGGCCCAGTCGTTGGGGCCGCCGATGATGTTCTCCAGGCAGCTCACCTCGGGGTGGGCGATCTCGTCGCTCTC
This sequence comes from Phenylobacterium sp., assembly GCF_013911965.1. Classification (GTDB taxonomy): domain Bacteria; phylum Pseudomonadota; class Alphaproteobacteria; order Caulobacterales; family Caulobacteraceae; genus Phenylobacterium. The sequence continues at coordinate 244,209 of NZ_JACESE010000003.1, forward strand.
GCGCGAGACATAGACGTGGACGAGGTCCGGACAGTTCGGCAGGTGCTCGGTCAGGCGCTCATAGCGCTCGGCGTCGACGACCAGCACCTTGGTGCCGGAGTCGGTCAGGCCATATTCCAGTTCGGGCCCGGTCCACCAGGCGTTCAGCGGCGTGACGATCGCGCCCAGCGCCGCCCCGGCGTAGAAGGACACGACCCACTCGGGCAGGTTGCGCATGACGATGGCGACGCGGTCGCCCTTCTTCACGCCCTTGGACGCGAACTCGCGGGCCAGAGCGGAGACGGCGCGATAGAAGGCCTCGAAGCTGACGCGCTCGTCCTCGTAGACGAGGAAGATCTTTTCGCCGTGGGCGCGGGCCGCCTCGACCACGTCGCGCAGGGAGGCCGGCGAGTTCTTCCAGGTCTTCAGCTTGACGCCGCGGACCTCGACCTCCTCCGTCTCGAAGGGCGTGCCCGGAGCCGTCAGCAGGGCGTGGGCGTCGGCGATGGACATGGCGGGCCAGCCGGGAGGCAGAGCGGCCTCGGTCATGAGCGTTCTCCTAATGCTGCGCGGGGATCGGACAGTCCCGGCGTCGTCTCAGGTGAACAAGCATAACCTGCGGCCTGAGGCAAACGTGTGTTCGAGCGATACAGCCCAGGGCTGCGGCCCCGCGCCGCAGCCCCTGCGCAAGGCCTCCTTAACGACGTCCCGCGGAGGATCGACCCATGGTTGGGAAGAACTCCGTGCTCTCGCGTCGCGACATGCTGGCCTCGTCTGCGCCCGCCCTGGCCGCCGCCGATTCGGGGCCGGCGGAGACGTTCGACTCGCTCACGCGCCTGGCGACGCAGATCTTCCGCGCCCCCATGGGCATGGTGAGCCTCCTGGACGGCGACCGGCAGTGGTTCCGCAGCCACATCGGCCTCGACGAAACCTCCATCCCGCGTGAGGGATCGTTCTGCCACCACGCCGCCCTGGAAGGCGCGGGCGTCTTCGAGGTCTGCGACACGCTGCGCGATCCGCGCTTCGCCACCTATGCCTATGTCGTGGGCGCCCCCCATGTGCGTTACTACGCCGGCGCCCTTCTCCGCTCGCCCGAGGGGGAGCCGCTCGGCACGCTCTGCGTCGCCGACACCAGTCCGCGCCCGCCGATGGACGGCACCGCCCGCGCGCAGCTGCGCACTCTGGCGAGCGCTGTCGAAAGCGCAATACAGCTCGGCCATGAGCTGCGCGTCCGGCGGGAGGCCGACGCCCGGATCGCCGAGCAGGCGCGCACCCTGGAAATCGCCGAACAGGCGGCCGGCCTCGGCCACTGGCGTCTCGACCGGGATTCGGGCGTCAGCCACTGGTCCGATGGCGTCTTCGATATTCACGGCCTGCCGCGAGCGGCCGCGCCGCCAAGCTTTGAAGACGCGCTGGCGCTCTATCATCCCGACGACCAGCGACTGATCCAGGAAATGGTCGCCCGCGCGTGGCGGACGGGGATCGGCTTCGACACCCCGCTGCGCCTGCGGCGCGCCAGCGATGGGGCGGAGCGGTGGGTCCGCACGCGCGCCCAGGCGGATTCGGACGCCAAGGGCCGCCCGAGCGCGCTGCTGGGCGTCATACAGGACATCACGGAAGAGCGCCGCGCCCTGACGGAGCTGCGCGCGAGCGAGGCGCGATACCGTCTGTTGGCGGACAATTGCCACGACATCCTTCTGCGCATCGACCGCGACGGCGTGGTCCGATACGCCTCGCCCTCGTGCCGTCAGCTCGGCTATGCGCCCGAAGACGTCGCCGGCCGTCACCTGACCGAATTCCTGCCGGGCCAGCACCGCAAGGACGCCGCGAACGCGCTGCTCGACCTGTTCAACGCCACCCACACCGGGAGCGCCAAGACGCGCGACTATCCGGTCGTGGCCGCGGACGGATCGATCGTCTGGCTGGAAGGCGCCTCCACCATCGTCCGCGACATCAACGGCGAGGCCGTGGAGATGGTCAGCGTCTTCCGCGACGTCACGGCGCGACGCGAGCTCGAGGCCCGCCTGCAGGCCGCCGCGGAAGCCAAGACCGTCTTCCTGGCCAATATGAGCCACGAGCTGCGCACGCCGCTGACCAGCATCCTGGGCTTCTCGTCCCTGCTGGCGACGATCCCGGAACTCCCGACGCCGGCGGCGCAGCATGTCGGCCGCATCACCGCCGCCGGCCAGGCGCTCCTGGCGCTCATCAACGATGTGCTGGACTTCTCGAAGCTGGAGGCCGGCCAGATCCAGCTGGAGCCCGCCCCCGCCGACGTGCCGCGTCTACTGGAAGAGGTTCGCGACATCCTGTCCGTGCAGGCCGCGGTCAAGGGGATCGACCTGACGCTGGACGCACAGATGGCGGAGCCGAGGCGGCTGCTCGACGATCTGCGGCTCCGCCAGATCCTCGTCAACCTGACCGGCAACGCCATCAAGTTCACCGACCACGGCTCGGTCACCCTCCGGGTCCGCGAGACGGGCGGCGTCGAGGCGCCGGCGCTGCGGGTCGAGGTGATCGACACCGGACCGGGCATTCCCCAGGACCGCCAGGAACGTCTCTTCAAGCGGTTCTCCCAGGTCGACGGATCCGTCACCCGGCGGCACGGCGGATCGGGGCTCGGCCTTTCCATCAGCCGGGAGCTCGTCGAACTGATGGGCGGCCGGATCGGCGTCGAGAGCCAGGAGGGCCAGGGCGCGGTCTTCTGGCTGGAAGCGCCCGCGCCGGTGGTCAATGAGACGAACGCCAAGGACAGCGCCGTCGCCGCTCCGGCGTCGGCGAGCGCCGCCCTCCGCGGCCGCATCCTGATCGTCGACGATCATCCGATGAACCGCGAACTGGTGCGGCTGTTCCTGGCGTCGCCCGGCCTCGAAATCGACGAGGCGGAGGACGGGCAGCAGGCGCTCGCCTTCGCCACCGCCCAGCGCTACGACCTGGTCCTGATGGACGTGAACATGCCGGTGCTCGACGGCCTCGCCGCGACCAGCGCCATCCGCGCCACCTGCCCGCTGAATGTCGGCGCTCCCATCGTGGCGCTCACAGCCCAGACGGGCCCCGAGATCGAACAGAAGTGCTTCGACGCCGGGATGGACGCCGTCCTCGCCAAGCCGATCCAGCCGCACGACCTCATCGCCCTGGCGAGTCACGCCATGGCGCCGGCCGATGTCGCCGGCGCCGCCTGAGCCTCAGGACACGCCGGACAGGCGCTCCAGGGCGGCCTCGAGTTTCGCCTTGGCGGCCTCGGCCTCGGCGAGCCGTTCGCGGTTCTCCTCGACCACCTCTTCGGGCGCGCGGGCCACGAAGTCGGGATTGTTCAGCTTCTTGGCCGTCCGCTCCATGTCCGCGGCGTGGGCGGCGATCTCCCTGGTCAGACGGGCCCGTTCGGCGGCCAGGTCGATGAACTCCGCCACCGGCAGGGCGAGCGTCGCCCCCTCGACGACGAAGGGAATGGCCCCCTCGGGCGCGCGATCGGCCGAACGGACGCCGGCCACCCGCAGGGTCTGGCCGATGACGGCGGCGGCCTCTTCCAGCACCCGGCGCTGATCGGCGCTGGCCTCGATGACCAGCAGTTCCGGACGGGCCGAGGGCGGCACGTTCAGCTCGGCCCGGACCGAGCGGCCCTCGCTGACGGCGGCGATGACGAGGCCGATCTCGGCCTCAGCGGCGGCGTCCGCCAGGCCCTCGGAGAGGTCCGGCCAGGGCGCGGTCATCAGGAAGCCGCTGTGATCGCGCGGGGCGCCCTCGCCGGCCGTCTGGGACCACAGCTCTTCGGTGACGAAGGGCATGATCGGGTGCAGCAGGCGCAGGATCACGTCCAGCATCCAGGCCGCCGTGGCCTGCGTCTCGGCCTTGGCCGCGGCGTCGTCGCCGTTGAGGATCGGCTTGGCGAGTTCGACGTACCAGTCGCAGTAGACGTTCCAGATGAAGCGGTAGAGGGCGTTGGCCGCCTCGTCGAAGCCGCAGCCGTCGAGCGCCTGGGTCACGCCCTGGGCCGCCTTGGCCGCCTCGCCGACGATCCAGCGGTTGAGCGTCACCTTCAGGTTCGCGGGGTCGAACCCCTCCGCCCGGGCGCAGCCGTTCATCTGGCAGAAGCGGGTGGCGTTCCACAGCTTGGTGCCGAAGTTGCGATAGCCCTCGATCCGCTGGCGCGACAGCTTGATGTCGCGCGCCTGGCCCGACATGGCGGTGAGCGTGAAGCGCAGGGCGTCAGCCCCGAACTCGTCCACCAGTTCCAGGGGGTCCATGACGTTCCCCTTGGACTTGGACATCTTCTTGCCCTCGGCGTCACGGACCAGGGCGTTGATGAAGACGCGGCGGAACGGAACCTCGCCCGTGAAATGCAGGCCCTGCATCATCATCCGGGCGACCCAGAAGAAGATGATGTCGAAGCCGGTGATCAGGGTGTGGGTCGGATAGAACCGCTCCAGGTCCTTCGTCTTCTCCGGCCAGCCCATGGTCGAGAACGGCCACAGGCCCGAGGAGAACCAGGTGTCGAGGACGTCCTCGTCCTGCTTCAGAGGCTCGTCGCGGCCATAGTGCTCGCGGGCGGCGGCGCGCGCCTCCTCCTCCGTCTCGGCGACGAAGGGACGGCCGTCCGGGCCGTACCAGGCCGGGATGCGGTGGCCCCACCAGAGCTGGCGCGAGATGCACCAGGGCTGGATGTTCCGCATCCACTCGAAATAGGTCTTCTCCCAGTTGCGGGGCTCGAAGACGGTGCGGCCGTCCTCCACCGCCTGGATGGCCGGCTTCGCCAGGACCTCGGCGTTGACGTACCACTGGTCGGTCAGGAAGGGCTCCACGGGAACGCCGGAGCGGTCGCCGTGCGGAACGACGTGGCGGGTCGGCTCGATGCCGCGCAGCAGGCCCAGGGACTCGAATTCCTCGACGATCTTTTTGCGCGCCGCGAAGCGGTCCAGGCCGCGATAGGCCGCCGGGGCTTCGTCATTGATGCGCGCGAACTCGTCCATGACATTGATGGCCGGCAGGTTGTTGCGCTTGCCGACCATGAAGTCGTTGAAGTCGTGGGCGGGCGTGATCTTCACCGCCCCGGAGCCCTTTTCCGGATCGGCATAGTCGTCGGCGATGATCGGGATGGGCCGGCCGACGATGGGCAGTCGGACGCACTTGCCGATCAGATGCTTGTAGCGCTCGTCGTCAGGATGAACGGCGACGGCAGTGTCGCCGAGCATGGTCTCGGGCCGCGTGGTGGCCACGACGATTTCGCCGGAGCCGTCCTCCAGCGGATAGGCGAAGTGCCAGTAGTTCCCGTCGACCTCGCGCTGCTCGACCTCCAGATCGGAGATGGCGGTCTGGAAGTGCGGGTCCCAGTTCACCAGCCGCTTGTCGCGATAGATCAGCCCTTCCTTGTGGAGTTGGACGAAGACCTTGCGAACGGCGGCCGACAGGCCTTCGTCCAGGGTGAAGCGCTCGCGGCTCCAGTCGCAGGAGGCGCCGAGGCGGCGGAGCTGGTTGACGATGGTCCCGCCGGACTTCGCCTTCCACTCCCAGACCTTCTCGATGAAGGCTTCGCGGCCCAGGTCGCGGCGGCTCATATTGCCGGCCTCGGCGAGCTGGCGCTCCACGACCATCTGGGTGGCGATGCCCGCATGATCGGTGCCGGGCAGCCACAGGGCCGCCTTCCCCCGCATCCGCTCGAAGCGGATGATCACGTCCTGCAGCGTGTTGTTCAGCGCATGGCCGATGTGCAGCGAGCCGGTGACGTTGGGCGGCGGGATGACGATGGAAAAGGGCTCGGCGGCCGGATCGTCGGTGGGGGCGAAGGCGCCCGACTGCTCCCACGCCTCGTAGAGGCGCGGTTCGGCGGTCTTGGGATCGAAGGTCTTATCAAGCATGGCGGATCCGGCGTCCATTACAGCCCCGCGCCGCGCGGCGGAAGCCGGGTGCGGCGCCTAAAACGAACGAACCCGCCCGTGGTCAGGGCGGGTTCGCAAGGCCAGCGCGCCGGCGGCGCGCATCGGCGAACAGGTGATTTTAGCGTACGCGCCCGCGGGCGATGCGTTCGACTTCCTCGCGGACCGAGGCCTCGACGATGCGCGGCAGGTTGTCGTCCAGCCACTGCTTGAGCAGCGGACGCAGCAGTTCGCGCACGACGTCCTCCAGCGTGCGGTCGCTGTGCGGCATGCCGATCGCCGCCGAAAGCTGGCCGAAGGCCGAGGCCGCAGCGGTGGCGGCGGTCTGGCTCAGCAGGCCTTCGTCGGTGTCGTCATAGGACGACGCCGGCTCGGGCGCGTAGGCCGCCGATTCCGGTTCGGCCGAAGCGGGCGCCGTGGTCGGGCTGTAGACGTCCAGGTCGCCGACCTGGTCGACCCGGTCGGTCAGCTCCAGCACCTCCTCATCCTCGGGCTCGGCCGAGAAGGTGGGCTCCGGCGCGGGCTCCGGTTCGGGTTCCGGCTCCGGTTCGGGCGCCGGGGCCTCGGCGGCCGGCGCGGGCTCCGGCTCGGCCGCCTCCGCCTTGGGCTCTTCGGCCGGAGCGTCGTCCTCAGAGATGATGCGGCGAATGGAGGCGAGAATCTCCTCCATCGTCGGTTCTTGGGACGTCTGATCGGACATGTGGCGCGCCGTGCTGAGTGCTTGGAGAATCCTTCCGCGCCAGCCTAGGCGCGTTGCGGCGATCCTGCAATTTCCGCCCGACGCCGCAAGGCTGCAATCGCGTCGGGCGAAGACTGCAACGTCCTAGTTCGCCGTCGAGATCGGGGCGTCGTGCGGCAGTTCCTCGGTCTGCGGCACGAAGGCGGAGTCGACGATGGCGATCGGCTCCTCCCAGGGCACCCAGCCCCAGGTGATCCGCTTGCCTTCGGAATTGGCCTGGGCGTCGTAGACGTCGATGCCCGGAACCAGGTTCTCCGCCTGCAGCCGGCCGATGGCGGCGAGCACCGAGGCGGCGGCCACATATTCGTCGCGACGGGCCGAAATCTGGGCCAGTTCGGCCGAGCGCAGCTCCTGCTCGGCGTTCAGCACGTCGATGGTGGTCCGCAGGCCGACCTGCTGCTCCTGGCGCACGCCCTCGGCGGCGATGCGGGCGGCGCGGACCTGTTCGTCGGTGGAGCCGATATTGGCCCGGGCGGCCAGAAGCTGGCTCCAGGCCTGGGTGACGTTCTGCAGGGCGCTGCGGCGGGCCTGCTCGACGCCGAGCTCAGCGGCGTTCTCACGCTCGCGGGCGGCGCGGATGCGCGAATTGGTCAGGCCGCCGGTGAACAGCGGCACGGTCAGGGTCGCGCGGCCGGTGATGTTGCGCGAATAGTCCGAGGGCTCGAACGGATCGGCCAGGCCGCTCCACCCCAGGCTGCCGTTCAGCGACAGATTGGGCATGCGTTCGGCCCGGGCGGCCGAGACCCGAGCCTCGGCGGCCTGGGCGTTGTAGAGGGCCTGGCGCACCTGCGGGTTCTCGATCTCGGCGGCCTCGTAGGCGGCGTCCACCGTCGCCGGCAGGATTTCGGCGAGCGGCGGCTCGGCCTCGAGCGTGCCGGGATTCTGCCCCACCACGGCGGCATAGGTCGCGCGGCTGATGGCGAGCTGCGCCTCGGCCGAGCGCAGCAGGGCCTCGGCGGCGGCCAGGCGCGCCTGGGACTGGGCGACGTCGGTGCGGGTGATCTCGCCGACCTCGAAGCGGGCGTTGGATTCGTCGAGCTGGCGGCGCAGGACGGCCACGTTGTCCTGGCGGACGCGCACGGCCTCCTGGTTGGCGCGGACATCCACATAGGCGGAGATGACGCTGCCCAGGATCTCCTGCTCGATGCGGCGCAGGTTCTCCAGGCCGGCCAGCACGTCGGCCTCGGCGGCGGAGACGGCGGAGGCCACGCGGCCGCCGGTCCAGATCGGCTGGGTCAGGGACAGGCTGGCGGCCCCGGAATTGCCCTCGTCGATGCCCGAGAGCGTGTCGCCGACATCGTCGCCGTCGGTGTCGATGAGCCGCCCGGGCGTCCGCGTCTCCGTGTACTGACCCGAGGCCGAGGCGCTCAGCGAGGGCCGCCAGCCCGACCGGGCCTGGACGATGCTCTCGTCGAGCGCGCGCTGGCTGGCGCGCTGGGCCTGCAGGGTCGGGTTGGTCTGGTAGGCGAGCGCGATGGCGTCGGCCAGGGTTTCGGCGGCGGCCGGAACGGCGAGGCCGAACACCAGGCCCGCGCTGCAAACGGCGGCCAGCAAGCCCCCACGACGGCTTTTGAACATTCGTAATCCCCGACTAAGGCGAGAGAGACTGCGCCCTATATGACCGCACGTTTCCGTCTCGGCCAGAGGGCGCAACCTTAAGCTTTTTTCACGCGGTGACCGAGCCGTTCCCTCCCGGGCGCGGCGCGCAACTCTACGATCTTCTCACGTCCTGTTCGCCGAGGCGTTTCACCACGTCTCAGAAGGCGAAACCTTGCTCAGGCTCAAATCCGGTCAGGAAGTGCGGCGTGGCGTCGAAGACTTGCCGGCGCGCCAGGCCCGTCTCGGTCCGGATATAGACCACGGCCTTGCCGACGGGCCCGTCCCGCTCGATCACGCCCAGCCGGCCTTCGTGGGCCAGGCCCGCCGTCCAGGCGTCGGGCGCACGCGCCACGGCGCCTTCGCAGATGATCAGGTCATAGTCCTTGCCCGGCAGGGTCTTCAGATCCCCCTCCTCCAGGCGCTCGACCGTGAGGCCGATGTGTTCGAGCACGGCGGCCGCATAGGGGGCGGCGATGGCCAGCGCCTTCTGACCCGGCTGGGGCGCCAGCGCCTGCAGCAGCTTGGCCACGTCGCGCGGCGACAGCAGGCGGCGGCCGGGGGCATATTCGGGATCGGAGTCGGCATAGGCGAGATAAGCCTTGCCGGGCAGCACCAGGGTTTCGCGCGGCACCGCGCGCATGGCGTCCTGGACGCGCACGTCGGTCACGTCGTTGGTCCGGACCTGGCTCTCGACCATGTTCAGGCGGGCGGCGGAGAAGTCGACCATGGGACCTCGGCAAGCGTGCGAATGTGGGGCGCTTATAGGTCCGGCCTTAACAAGAGCGCAATCACCGCCTGCGAGAGAGATTGCCGCGGGCGGGCGCTTCTGTTAGCGATCCGCCTCCGCACGCAACGGCGCGCCCTGAAACGAGCGCGCCGGCTGCCGGATGGCCTGGTGGCGGAGTGGTTACGCAGCGGACTGCAAATCCGTGCACCCCGGTTCGATTCCGGGCCAGGCCTCCATCCCCGAACGCCGGACCGGCGCGCCTCAACCTCGTGGACCCGCAACCGATGAGCCCGGCCGACAACGACTTCGTCTATGACGAGACCACCGGCGAGTGGGTCAGCGCCGAGACGGCGGCGGCCAATGCGGCGGCGGCCGGTCAGGTCGAGGTCCGCGACTCGGTGGGCAATCTGCTGGCCGACGGCGACAGCGTGACCCTGATCAAGGACCTGAAGGTCAAGGGCGCCGGTCAGACCCTGAAGCGCGGCACGGTGATCAAGTCGATCCGGCTGACCGGCGACGATCAGGAGATCGACTGCCGCTACGAGGGGATCAAGGGGCTGGTTCTGCGGGCCGAGTTCGTCCGCAAGAGCTAGAATCAGTCGCCAGGCGACGGCCGGACGGCGATCACCTCCACCTCAGCCCCGTTCACCACGGCCGAATCGCCCACGCTCTTCCCCAGGAGGGCGCGCGCCATGGGCGAGACGTAGGAAATGCTGCCGGCCGCGGGGTCGGCCTCGTCCTCGCCGACGATCCGGAAGGTCTGGCTGCGGCCGTCCTCGCGTTCGATCTCCACAGCGCCGCCGAACTGCACCTTGCCCGGCTCCGGCGCCGGCTCGGTCAGTTGCGCGCTCGCCCGGCGGGAGGACCAATAGCGCAGGTCGCGCGTGGCCCGCGCCATGGCCGTGCGGTCGGTGCTCACCTCGCCCGCGGCCTGGGCGGCGGCGTAAGCCGCCTTGGCGGCCTCCAGCTCGCGCTCGATGGCCGCGAGGCCCGAGGCGGTCACCAGATTGGCGTGGGGCGAGATCGGGCGGTCGGGCAGATCGGCGGCCCGGGCCTCGTAGTCTTCTTCACGGGTGAATGCGACGCTCATCCCAGGATAACTAAGGATGATGGCGCCGATGCGGAAGCGCCTGAGAGCCTTCAGGCCGCCCCGACCAGCGGCGCCGCGGCCGCGGCGGCCAGCGCCAGCACGTCTCCCACCAGGATCAGCGCCGGCCCGCCGCCCGTGTCCGGCGCGGCCCCGGCCGCCGTTTCGGCCAGGGTGCTCCGCGCCAGGCGCGCGTCCGTCCGGCCGGCGTTGCTGACGATGGCGAGCGGGGTCGCAGGCGCGCGGCCCGAGGCGATCAGCCGCCGTGCGATCTCCGGCGCGGCCCGTGAGCCCATATAGATCGCCAGGGTCGCTTCCGGGTCGGAGGCGGCGGCCCAGTCCATGGCGATCCGCCCGTCCTGAAGAGTGGCGGTGGTGAAGACCACGCGGCGCGCCAGGCCCCGGTGGGTCAGGGGCGCGCCGAACTGGGCGGCCGCCGCGCAGGCGGCCGTGACGCCGGGCACGATCTCGCAGTCGATCCCCTGCGCCCGGAGGGCCGCCTGCTCCTCCCCCACCCGGCCGAAGACGGAGGGATCGCCGCCCTTCAGCCGGACGACGCGCAGACCCCGGCGGGCGAGCCGCGCCATGAGCCGGTTGATCGTCTCCTGCTTCATGGAGGCCCGGCCCGCCCGCTTGCCGGTCTGGATCTTCAGGCAGGCCTGGGGCGCGAGCGCCAGCACCTCCTCCCCGACCAGGGCGTCGTAGAGCAGAGCCTCCGCCCCTTCGATGGCCCGGACGGCGCGCAGGGTGAGCAGATCGGCGGGGCCGGGACCGGCGCCGACCAGCCGGACGGGAGGAATGGCTTCAGGCCGCATGGCGGGTCTCCAGCTTGGCGGGCAGCAGGCGGGCGATCTCGGGGCGGCAGGAGCCGCAGTTGGTCCCCGCGCCGGTGGCCTCGGCGACGGCGTCGACGCTGTCGGCGCCGGCGGCGATGGCCTGATGGATCCGGCCGGCGTGCACCTTGAGGCAGGCGCAGACGACAGGACCGGTCGTCGCCGGGGCGCCCGGCGCGAAGCCGACCAGCAGGGCGGCGCGGTCGGCGTCGCCGAGTTTGTCTTGCGTGAACAGATCGGCCAGCCAGTCGCGGGGCGGCAGGCGCCCCTCGGCGGTCGTTGTGAAGAGCACGCGGTCGATGCGGCCGTCCGAGATGAAGGCCTCCCGCAGCCGACCGCCGCGGACATCCTCCAGCACCAGCGTCTCCCCGGCGGCCCCGCGGGTCAGGGCCTTGCGCAGGCCCGCCCGCTCCGACTCGTCGCCACGCCCGGCGAACTCGTGAAGCTGGCAGGCGGTCTGCGGAATGCGCCGCCAGACGAGGTCGAGCCCCTTCGGCGGTCTCCAGGCTTCCCGTGCGAGAAAGAAGCCACGCCAGGTCTCACGGTACGGATGGACGCGCGCCGGCGTGTGCTTGAATTCCGGCTGGCCGGAGACCGGGTCGACGTCGGGCGCCACCAGCGGGTTCGAGCGGCCGAGGGGCGCGAACGCCTCGGTCCAGTGCATGGGCATGAAGAGCCCGCCCGGCCGCTGGGCCTCCGAGAGCTTGGCCACGGCGACCGCCTCCCCGAAGGCCGTACGCACCCGGACCAGGGCCCCCTCGCCGATCCCCAGCGGCGCGGCGTCGCGAGGATGGATCTCCACATAGGGCTCGGGCGCATGCCGGCAGAGCGCCGGCGACAGGCCGGTCCGCGTCAGGGTGTGCCAGTGATCGCGCACGCGGCCGGTGTTCAGCGACAAGGGGAAGGCGCCGTCCACCGGCCGCGCCGGGCCCTTGGGCGCGGTGGGGACCATGCGCGCCCGGCCGTCGGGGGTCTGGAACTGCCCGTCGACGAAGAGGCGGTCCGTCCCGCCATCGGCGCGGACCGGCCACTGGACCGGCTCCAGGCGGTCGTAGGCTTCCGGCGTCACCCCGACCAGCGGCCCGAGATCGAGCAGGCGGCCGTCGTTCTCATAGGCGGTCAGCCGCGCCCATTCGCGGAAGATCTGAGCGTTGGAGCGCCAGGCGAAGGCCTCGCCGTGCCCCATGGCGGCGGCCACCTCGGCCATGATCTTCCAGTCTGGCCGCGCCTCGCCCGGGGGGGCGAACACCGCGCGTTGGCGCGAAATGCGCCGCTCGGAATTGGTGACCGTCCCATCCTTCTCGCCCCAGGCCAGCGCCGGCAGCTTCACCTGCGCGAACCCCATGGTGTCGGTCTGCGCCATGCAGTCGGAGACCACCACGAAGGGACAGCGGGCCAGCGCCTCGCGCACGGCGCCGGCGTCGGGCAGGCTGACCGCCGGATTGGTCGCCATGATCCAGATCGCCTTGATCCGTCCATCGGCCACGGCCTCGAACATCTCGACCGCCTTCAGGCCCGGCCGGCGGGCGATGTTCGGCGCGCCCCAGAAGCGGCCGACCCGGTCGCAGGCCTCCGGCGTGAAATCCATGTGGGCGGCCAGGGTATTGGCGAGACCGCCCGTCTCGCGCCCGCCCATGGCGTTGGGCTGGCCGGTGATTGAGAACGGACAGGCGCCGGGCTTGCCGATCCGCCCCGTGGCCAGGTGGGCGTTGATGATGGCCAGCCCCTTGGCCACGCCCTGGCTGGACTGGTTGGCGCCCATGGAGAAAAGACTGACAGTCCGAGGTGTTGCAGCGAACAGTTGGTAGAACGCCTGAAGATCTTCAGGCGCCAGTCCGCAGTCGGCGGCCACCGCCGCGACGCTCTGGTCGTCGCGCGAGAGCTGACGGCGCACGGCGTCGAAGCCGATCACATGCGCGTCCACATAGCCGAGGTCGACCGCGCCCGCCTCGATCAGCCAGGCCAGAAGACCGTTCCACAAACGCACGTCGGTCTGGGGCGCCAGCGGAAGGTGGAGGTGGGCCTCCTGCGCCGTGTCCGTCCGCCGGGGGTCGATGACCACGTGACGCTGGCCTCGACCGCGGGCCGCCTCCATGCGGCGGAAGAGCACCGGATGGGTCCAGGCGGCGTTGTGACCGGAGAAGACGACGAGGTCGGCCAGTTCCAGGTCCTGGTAGCAGCCGGGCACGAGGTCGGCGCCGAAGGCCTGCTTGTGCGCCGCCACAGCCGAGGCCATGCAGAGCCTTGAATTGGTGTCGATATTGGCCGAACCGATGAAGCCCTTCATGAGCTTGTTGGCGACGTAATAGTCCTCCGTCAGCAGTTGGCCTGAGACGTAGAAGGCCACCGAGTCCGGTCCGTGGCGGGCGATGGTCTCGGAGAACCGCCGGGCCACGAGCTGGGTCGCCTCTTCCCAGCTCGCCCGCCGGCCGCCGATCTCCGGATGCAGCAGGCGGCCTTCCAGGCCGACGGTGTCGCCGAGCGCGGTTCCCTTGGAGCACAGCCGCCCGAGATTGGCCGGATGGCCGGCGTCGCCCCGAACCTGCAGGCTTCGTCCCGCCGCCGTCGCGGCGACCCCGCAGCCGACCCCGCAATAGGGGCAGGTGGTGCGAACCTCAGCCATCAGACGGGCCCGCCCTCGCCCGGATCGGCCAGCAGGATGCGCCCGCCTTCCGCCTTAACGGCGACCACGGGCACGCACCCCTTGCCGGCGTCGGCGCCCTGGGGCTGGCCCGAGGCGAGGTCGATCACCCAGGCATGCAGCGGACAGGTCACGGCCGAGCCGTGCACGATGCCCTGGCTGAGCGGTCCGTGCTTGTGCGGGCAGCGGTCCAGCAGGGCGAAGACCTCGCCCGTCCCGGTGCGGAAGATGGCCACGTCGCCCGCGGCGGTGCGCACGCGCCGCGCGCCGCGCAGGGGCACGTCGGCGAGGGCGGCGACATCGCGCCAGACGACGGCGTCGGGTTCGAGAGTCAGGACTGCGGCGTTCATTCGGCGGCGGCCTTCATCGGGAGGATGGACACAGGCGCATAGTCGCGGCGCCCGGCGGCGGCGGCTTCCTCGGCCCAGGGATCGGACTGGCTGTGCGCCTGGCTGGCGACGAAGCGATCGAAGAAGGCCCGGCGCCCCGCCCCGTCCTCCACCACCGCGGCCTTCAGAGCCTCAAGCCCGATGCGGTCGATCCATTTGTAGATCCGCTCCAGGTACCAGCCGTCCTCGCGGTAGAACTGCAGGATGGCGGCGATGAGCTCGATCGCCTCGTCCTCCGTGGCGACCTTGGTCAGCACCTGAGTGCCCTGGATGTGCAGGCCGGCCGCGCCGCCGACATGGATCTCGTAGCCGCTGTCGACGCAGATCACGCCGATGTCCTTGCAGGTGGCCTCGGCGCAGTTGCGCGGACAGCCGGAGACGGCCAGCTTCACCTTGGCCGGCGTCCAGGAGCCCCAGAGGAACTTCTCGAGCTTCACCCCGAGCCCCGTCGAGTCCTGGGTTCCGAAGCGGCACCAGTCGGAGCCGACACAGGTCTTCACCGTGCGCAGCGCCTTGCCGTAGGCGTGGCCGGAGACCATGCCGGCGGCGTTCAGGTCGGCCCAGACGGCGGGCAGATCCTCCTTGCGCACGCCCAGGAGGTCGATGCGCTGGCCGCCCGTCACCTTCACCGTGGGAATGGCGAACTTGTCGGCCACGTCGGCGATGGCCCGAAGCTCCGCCGCAGAGGTCAGGCCGCCCCACATGCGCGGCACCACCGAATAGGTGCCGTCCTTCTGGATGTTGGCGTGGACGCGTTCGTTGACGAACCGCGACTGGGCGTCGTCCGCATACTCGCCCGGCCAGGCGCAGAGCAGGTAGTAGTTCAGCGCCGGCCGGCAGGCGGCGCACCCATCGGGCGTGGACCATTCCAGGGCCTGCATGACCGCCGGCATGGACTTCAGCCCTTCGGCCACGATCGCCTTGCGGACGGCGGCGTGGGGATGATGGGTGCACCTGCAGACGGGCTTCGGCCCCGTCTGGGCCTGGAAGCCGTCGCCGAGGGTCAGCTTCAGGACCTGTTCGACCAGCGGCGTGCAGGTCCCGCAGGAGCCCGAGGCCTTGGTGACGCTGCGCACATCGTCGAGGGTGGTCAGTCCCTGGCCCGCAATGGCGCCGACGATCTCGCCCTTGCAGACGCCGTTGCAGCCGCAGATCTCGGCCTCGTCGGCCAAGGCCGCAACGGCGGCGCTAGGGTCGAGCCCCCGAAGGCCCTCCGTCACCGCCTGGCCGAAGACGAGGGTGTCGCGGATATCGCCGACATCGGCCCCCTGGCGCATCAGGTCGAAGTACCAGCCGCCGTCGGTCGCATCGCCGAACAGGACTGCGCCGGCGAGTTTCCCGTCGCGCAGGACGACGCGCTTGTAGACGCCGCGCCCGGCGTCGCGGAAGACGATGTCCTCGCAGCCTTCCCCGCCGGCGAACTCGCCCGCGGAGAAGACGTCCACGCCCGAAACCTTCAGCCGCGTGGAGATGGCCGAACCCTGATAGCTCGCCGGCCCCTCGGTGAGGGTCTGGGCGGCGGCCCTGCACATGTCCCAGATGGGGGCGACCAGACCATAGCACTGCCCCCGGTGCTCGACGCATTCGCCCACCGCCAGGATGTCCGGGTCGGAGGTGCGCATGGCGTCGTCGACCACGACGCCGCGATTGGTCTCCAGACCGGCGGACTTGCCGAGCGCCGTGTTGGGGCGGATGCCGACCGCCATGACGAGCAGGTCGCAGGGCAGCTCGCGGCCGTCCTTCAGCCGCAGGGCGCGGACCTGGCCGTCCTCGCCCACAATCTCCTCCGACTGGCCCCCCAGCACCGTCTCGACGCCACGCTCGGACAGGGCCTGGGCGAGCAGGAAGCCGGCCGAGGCGTCGAGCTGGCGCTCCATCAGCACGTCGACCAGATGGACCACGGTCGCCGCCATGCCGCGTCGCGCCAGGCCGTAGGCCGCTTCCAGCCCCAGGAGGCCGCCGCCGATCACCACCGCCCGCGCGCCGGGGCGTGCGGCGGCCACCATGGCCTCCACGTCGTCCAGGTCGCGGAAGGTGACGACGCCAGCGAGGTCGGCGCCCGGCAGGGGCAGACGCACGGGATCCGAGCCCGTGGCCAGGATCAGCCGGTCATAGCCGACCTCCAGCCCGCCCTCGGCCCGCACCACCTTCGCCTCCCGGTCGACGGCCGTGACGGCTCGCCCCGAATGGAGGGTGATCCCGTGGTCGCGGTACCAGGCCTCGTCATTGATGACGATGTCGTCGAAGGCCTTCTCTCCGGCCAGGACGGGCGAGAGCATGATGCGGTTGTAGTTCACCCGGGGCTCGGCCCCGAAGATGGCGATCTGGTAGCGGTCGGGGGCGCGCTTGAGCAGCTCCTCCACCGCCCGGCAGCCGGCCATGCCGTTGCCGATGACGACCAGGCGTTCCTTGGTCATGGCGATACTCCGGTGCTGAAAGGGACTTAGAGGCGCAGGGTGGCGGGCGAGGCGCCGGCCAGTTCGGCCCAGGTGCGCCGCCACTGGTGCTTGACGCTGCTGAGCGCCAGGAAGGCCATCAGCGCCATGGCGGCGAAGCCGATCAGTCCGGCCTGATAGCTGCCTGTCGCCTGCTTGGCCCAGCCGAGGCTGGCGGCCAGATAGAAGCCGCCGATTCCGCCCGTGGCGCCGACCAGGCCCGTGACGACCCCGATCTCCTTGCGGAAGCGCTGCGGGGCGAGCTGGAACACCGCCCCATTGCCGGCGCCGAGCGCCAGCATGGCGAACATGATGACGGCGAGCGCGATCCAGGGACTCGGCATGTGGAAGCTGGCGGCCGCCAGGCCGATGGCGGCCAGCACATAGACGACGCTGAGCGTCCGCACGCCGCCGTAGCGATCGGCCAGGCCGCCGCCCACCGGCCTGACGAAGGAGCCGGCGAAGACGCAGGCGGCCGTGAAGAAGCCGGCGATCACCGGATCAAGGCCGTACTCGGCGTTGAAGTAGATGGTGAGCGAGGAGGACAGGCCCACGAAGCCGCCGAAGGTGACGCTGTAGAGCAGCATCAGCCACCAGGCGTCCGGCGTCTTGAGGACCGCCAGATACTCCCCCAGCGACTTCGGCGCCGGCCGGTCGGGCGCGTCCTTGGCGAAGAGAACATAGACGACGAAGGCGACGGCCAGCGGCAGGGTCGCCAGGCCCAGGACGTTCGTCCAGCCGAACTCCTTGGCCAGGAACGGAGCGAAGAGCGCGGCCAGGGCCGTGCCGGAGTTGCCGGCCCCGGCGATGCCCAGCGCCAGCCCCTGGTGCTCCGGCGGATACCAGCGCGAGGCCAGCGGCAGGGCGACGGCGAAGGAGGCGCCGGCCACGCCGAGCACGACGCCCAGAAGCAGCACCTGGCTGTAGGAATGAACGCCGAGGAACCAGGCGAGGCCAAGTCCGGCGAGCACGATGAGCTGGCCGATGATCCCCGTCTTCTTCGGACCGATGTGGTCGACGAGCAGGCCCGCGACCACCCGCAGCAGGGCGCCGGCGAGCACCGGCACGGCGACCATCAGGCCCTTCTGCGCCGGATCCAGGCCGAAGGTGTCGGCGATGGCCACGCCCAGCGGTCCGAGCAGCACCCAGACCATGAAGGAGAGGTCGAAATAGAGGAAGGCGGAGAACAGGGTCGGGACGTGCCCGGCCTTGAAGAAGGATCTGTCGATCATGACGAAGGCCCGTGCGTGAGACGTGGGCGGCGGCGTCGCCGTGCGGAGGTGCTCTTCATCGAGCGGTTCCGTTGAGCCGCGAACGCCGTTGTCCTGGGCCTGACCTCAGCAGACGCGAGGACCGGCGCGCCTGTCACCCTCGCCCGGGGAGCGGCGGCCGGACGACGGACAGGTCGCTGGAAATTGCGGCGCCTGCGGGCGGACCCTGTCGCAGAATTGGGCGATCAACGGTTCCCGACCGCCTGATCGTACAGGTCCGGGCGGTAGATCCGCGCCGCCGCCCTGGCCGGATCGGCGGCCTCGGCCTGCCCCCACCTGGCCATCTGGTCGAGGATCCACAGCGCGTGTTCGGGTCTCGGGCGTCCCAGGCCTGCGCCGCCGAACGCCATTTCATCGAGGCTCTGGACGATCGCCGGCACGGGCGCGCCCACATGCTCGGGCCGGGCCAGCAGGTCCGCCAGAGCCGCCCGATTCTCCATCGCCCCGCACCACCGGCCGGCGGCGTCCAGGGCCCGGATCAGACCGGCCAGAACCTGGGGGTTGGCCGCAGCCCAATACTCCGTCACGCCGAAGACCTTGTCCGGCGCGTCGGGCAGCACTTCCTCGACGTGGACCACCGTGCGGCCCACGCCCGCGGCTTCGGCCACGGCATTCCAGGGCGCGCCCGCGCAGAAGCCTTCGATCACCCCTTCGGCGAGGAGATCGGCCGTGCGCGCGGGCGGCGCCACGGTGAGCCGCACGTCCCGATCCGGATCGAGACCCAGCCGCACGAGCCAGGTGCGCAGCAGATAGTTGTGGATCGAGAAGGGGTAGACGACGGCCAGGGTCAGCGGGCTCGCCCCCTCCTCCTGGCGCCGCCGGGCCAGCCGCGCGAGCTGGCCCCCAGGGGGCTGCTCGCCGGCGAGGCGCGTGGACAGGGTCACCGCCGCCCCGCCCCGGTTCAGGGCGAGCGGGGCGATCATCGCCTTGGTCTCGCTGCCGATCCCGAGGCTGGCGGCGAAGACCATGGGCGAGAGCATGTGGGCGCCGTCCAGCGCGCCGGCGGCGACCTTGTCGCGGACCGTGGCCCAGGACCCCTCGCGGCTCAGCGCCACCGTCAGCCCCTGCCCCGCAAAGAACCCCTTCGCCTGGGCCACGATGAGCGGCGCGGCGTCGACCAGGGGGATGAAGCCCAGCTGCAGTTCGCCCGTCACGGTCAACTCCCCTCCCCGCCTTTGAGCACGCCGGCGAAGGCCAGGAGATCGGCGGCCACGGCGCCGAGCGGCCGGCCGGTGTCCATCGAGAGCTTCCGAAGCATCCGATAGGCGGCCTCCTCGTCCAGGCCGCGCTCCTTCATCAGCAGCGCCTTGGCGCGCTCGACGCTCTTGCGCGAAGCGAGGTCGGCCTTGGCCTTGGCGAGGTCGGCGCGCAGCTGGTGCATCAGCTGGAAGCGGCTCATCGCCACCTCCAGGATCGGCCGCACCCGGCCGGTGGAGAGCCCGTCGACCACATAGGCCGCCACCCCCGCCCGCACCGCCTCCTCGGCGAGCCCCGGCTCGGAGCGGTCGACGAACATCACCACCGGACGCGGGTTGGCCGCCGAGGCCTCGCGCAGGCTCTCGAGCGTGTCCCGGTCGGGGCTTTCGGAAGCGACGACGATGACGTCAGGCCGGAAGGCGGCGGCCTCGGCCTCCACGAAGACCGCGGCCTGTCGGACCTCCAGCGGATCAACGCCGGCGAGCCCCTCGGCGACGAGCGCGGCCCGCGCCGGGTCAGGATCGATGATCAGGACTCGCATGAGGTGGTGACTAAGGCCGGCGCGACAGGAAAGCAGAGTCTCCCGCGCGCCCCATCTCCGTCACCACAATCGCGATGCCAGTTCATCAGGCGCCCGACGCCCAACATCTAGGCGTCCGAACCGCCGCCCCAGGCGCCGAGCAGACCGGCGCGCTCCTCCGGCGTATTGGCGCCGCGGACACGGCGGGCCGCCTCTGGGCCCAGGGGCAGCCATGTCAGCCCCGCACGCTCCGCCAGGCGCCGCAACGGCCAGCCGTCCTGCAGGTCCGGCGGGAGCGCGTGGGCGCCGATGACCATGGGGAGCGGCAATCCCGCATAGCAGGCCCCGGGCCCCTTCGCCGCGAGCAGCGGCGCCAGGTCTTCCGGACCGAGAAGCGCCGCATCGACCGCCATGACGAGGCAACGTCCATAGCCGTTGTCGGCGGCCCAGCCGCAGGCGGCCCTGACCCCTCCGGCCGGCCCGGCGCCCGGCGTCGGATCGGCCAGCCAAGGCAGGCCATAGTCGCCGCCGACGGTCGCCACTGCGTCCGCCCCAAGGCTCCGGGCAAGGCTCGCCAGCCGGTCGACCGCGCGGCGACCGCCCCATTCGAGCAGGGCCTTGTCCTGCCCCATGCGCCGGGAGCCGCCTCCCACCAGGATGAACGCCGCAAGCGTCATGACGGACAGGGCCTTTCCGCAGACCGCTAACGTATCAGAACACGCCCATGGCCAGGCCCGCGGCCAGGGCGGCGCCGAGCTCGGCGCAGCGGTCGCGGTCGGCGGCCGGCAGGTGCTTCGGTGCGGCGATCGCCTCCGGCGTCTGGGCGTGGGTGCAGACGATGATCGGCTCGGCCACGGGCTTCAGCCGCCAGCCCGTGGCGATGCGCGCGGCCTGGCGGACGGCGTTCTCGCCGTCGCTTCCGGCGCAGACCATCAGTCCATAGGGCCGGCCGTTCAGCCGCCCGAGCACGGGATAGTAGCTGCGATCGAAGAACTCCTTCATCTCGCCGGAAATGGCGGCGAGATTCTCCGGGAAGACAAACAGATAGCCGTCGGCGCCGGTCAGATCGGCGGGCTGGGCCTCCCGCGCCGGCAGCAGCCGGGTTTCCACGCCGGCCTCGCCCCGAGCCGCCTCGAGCGCGGCCTCGGCCATCTGACGCGATCCTCCGGTGCGGGTGTGATAGACGATCAGAAGGGTCTTCATGGACCGAACATAGCAGGCCTCCGCCGCCGCCGAAGCGGCGGCTCGACAGGCGCGGGAACCACGGCCGCGCCGGAGGGTTTGGCCCCTTGAGCCCCTTCTGACCGTGCGAGCCCATGCCCCAGCAAGCCTTCTGGACGCCCTACTGCGGCGCCGGGCCGGTCCCCGGCGACCTGGCGAGCCGCTGGAATCTCGATCCCTGGCTGCTGGCGATGCTGGCCCTGATCGCCGCCCTCCCCTGGATCCGCGCGGCGGGGGTGGAGCGCCGCGGCCTCTGGCTCGCCGGCGTGGGCGCGCTGGCCGTCTCGTTCGTCTCCCCGCTCTGCGCGCTCAGCTCGGCCCTGTTCTCGGCCCGCGTCGTCCATCACATGCTGCTGATCGCGGCGGCCGCGCCGCTCTTGGCCTGGGCGGCGCCGCGTGAGGCTGGCGGCCGGCTGGGCGGACCGCTCGCCTGGACCTTCATCCACGGGCTCATCCTGTGGGCCTGGCACGCGCCCAGCGCCTATGCGGCGGCCCTCTCCAGCGACGCCGCCTACTGGCTCATGCAGGCGAGCCTCTTGCTCAGCGCCCTGGGCTTCTGGCGGGCCGTGCGCCGCGCGTCGGCGCCGGCGGGCGTCGGCGCCCTGCTGCTCGCCATGATGCAGATGGGCCTGCTCGGCGCCCTCCTCACCTTTGCGGGCGAGGCGGTCTATGCGCCGCACTTCGCGACCACCCAGGCCTGGGGCTTCACCCCGCTTCGCGACCAGCAGCTCGGCGGCCTGATCATGTGGGCCCCGGCCAGCGCGATCTACCTCGCCGCCGCCCTGGCCCTGCTCTGCCGCTGGCTGGGCCCCGACCGGGAGGCGCAGGCCGCATGATCGTCGTCGAGCGCCTGCGCCAGTGGGCGCATGGCCACACGCGCAGGGACGTCTATTCGCCGGTGGGGCAGGTCTTCCACTGGCTGATGGCCTTCCTGGTCTTCTTCCAGATCTGGTGGGGCTGGCGCATCGGTCGCCTGCCCGTAGGGCCGGAGAAGCTGGAGGGCTACCAGCTCCACTCCCAGAGCGGCGTGCTGCTGCTCGTCCTGATCCTGCTGCGCGCCCTCTGGCGCCTGATGATTCCCGGCCCGGTGAACGACGCCGACAAGCCCGGCTGGCAGAGCACGGCGGCCCACATCACCCACTACGTGCTCTACTTCCTGATGATCGCCCTGCCGATCAGCGGCTGGGCCATGTGGTCGGCCATGGCGACCGAACAGCCGCTCTCCGTCGCCGGCGCCCTGCCATGGCCTCAGCTTCCCCTGGGCGATCTGCCCAGCCGCACACGCTGGCGCATCATGGAAGGGGCCGAACTCGTCCACCTCGTCCTGGTCTGGGCCCTTCTGACCACCCTCGCCGGTCATGTGGGGGCGGCGCTCAAGCATCACTTCATCGACCGCGACGATGTGCTGGCCGCCATGGTCCCGTTCCTGAAGCCGCTGCCGCCCCGGGCCGAGGCCGCCGAAGATCCGGTTCCCACGCGCCGCTCCTCGACCTTCGGATGAGGCGGCCCTGCGCCCGCCGGGCGGGGCGGCGTCGTCAGGCCCGGGACGCTATGGCGCGCCTTGGCCCGGGAGACCCGCGGCATAGTCGGAGAGCGCCGCGATTTCGGCCTCGGTGAGCCTCTGGCTGATGGTCAGCATGACCTGCTGGGGGCTGTTGCGGCGCTTGGCGTCCTGCCAGAGCCGAAGCTGTTCGGCGAGATAGGGCGCAGGCTGGCCGGCGAGGGGCGGGTTGGCGGGGCCCCGTCCCTCGCCCGCCGCGCCGTGGCAGCGGGCGCAGGCGAGCAGGCCGCGGGCGGGATCGCCGTTCTGGTAGAGGGCTGCGATGGCCGGCGACGCTGCGTCCTCGCCATAGGCGACGTCCCGCGCAGGCATGGCGGCATACCAGGCGGCGACCGAAAGCCTCTCGCTCTGGGACAGCTTGCCGGCGATGGCGTGCATGGTCGGATCGGGCCGCCGTCCGTCGGCATAGTCCTGCAGCTGTTTGGCCAGATAGCCGTAGGGCAGACCCGCAAGCCGGGGCGCGCCTTCGCCGTCGCCCTGCCCCGCAAGCCCGTGACAGGTGAAGCAGGCGTTCCGGGCGCCGGCCTCGCCCCCGCTGAGGGCGATCAGTTCGCCGGTGGCGGTGAACGGGTCCCGGCCCGGGGCTTCGCCGGAGGCGCCGCAACCGACGAGCAGCAGGCACGCGGCTATGGTCGAGCCGCCCGCAATCCCCAGCATTCGCCCCGCGATCCTCATCCGCTGCGGAACCGCATCGGCCTGTGAAGGTTCCATTGGGCGCAAGGTTCTGCGGTCAGGCGCCGGAGTGACGGACCTGGGGGAGGATGAATGATCCGATGGCAGGCGACCCTTACGGCCGCGCTGCTTGTCTCGGCCTGTGGCGGAGACGTCGTGGAGCGCCACCCGTTGCCGGGCGCCGCCCCCGAGCGCGGGCGCGCGGTGATCGCCCGCGTCGGCTGCGCCAGTTGCCATGAGATCCCGGGCGTCGCCTGGCCGAAGGGCAAGGTGGGGCCGAGCCTTGAAGGGTTCGCGGCCCGCAGCCTGATCGGCGGCCGTTACCCCAACCAGCCCGACATTCTGTCCGACTATGTGAGAAACGCGCCGGCCTTCACGCCGCAGGGCGGCATGCCCCCCATGCCGATCACCGAGCAGGAGGCCCGCGATGTCGCCGCCTACCTCTATACGCTCGAGCCTCGCTGAGGCCCTGGCGGGGTGGCCGCCGCCGGCGCTCGACCCGGCAGGCCCCTTTTCCGAGCGCATCGTCGTCCTCTCCTGGGTGCTGTTCGCCATGTCGGCCGTGGTCCTGGCGATCGTCCTGGTCGCGCTGGGCCTGGCCCTCTTCGGCGGCGAGCGGTGGCGGGGCCGCCTCAGCGGGGAGCGCGCCATCTGGATCGGCGGAATCGCCTTTCCCGTGGTGGTCCTGACCGCCCTGCTCATCTGGGGCCTGTCCATCACCGCCTACGCCAGCCGGCCGATCACCGGCGACGAGCTGCGGGTGCGGGTGAGCGGCGAAATGTGGTGGTGGCGCGTCACCTATCTCGACCAGTCCGGCCGCGAAGTGGCCTGGGACGCCAACGAACTGCACATCCCGGCCGGACGGCCCGTGGTGCTGGAGCTCACCTCCGCCGACGTGATCCACAGCTTCTGGGTTCCACGGCTGGCCGGCAAGCTCGACATGATCCCCGGGCGGGTGAACCTTTTGCGCCTGACCGCCGACGAGCCGGGCGTCTATGGCGGTCAGTGCGCCGAGTACTGCGGGGGGCCCCACGCCCTCATGGGCTTCGTCGTCGTGGCGCACGAACCCGAAGCGTTCGAGCGCCGGCTGGCCGAGCTCGCCGCGCCCGCCGCCCCGCCCGCCACGGCGGAGGCCCAGCGCGGGGCGCAGGTGTTCGACGCCGCCGGCTGCGGCGCCTGTCACGCGGTTCGCGGCACCGAGGCCAACGGTCTGGCCGGACCGGACCTGACCCATGTGGGCTCCCGCCGATCCCTGGGCGCCGGCATCCTGCCGAACAACCGCGGCGCGCTCGGCGGCTGGATCGCCGACAGCCAGGAGATCAAGCCCGGCAACCGCATGCCGCCCTACGACGTGCTCTCCGGACCGCAGCTTCTCGCGCTCACCGCCTATCTCGAGGGGCTGAAGTGACCTCCGAGACCGGCTTCGACCCCAGGCTCTACGACCGCTTCCCCACCACCGAGCCGCGCCCCGAGGGCGAGCTCGAGGAACTCGAACGCGTCTGGGAGAAGCCCAAGGGCTGGGTGGGCTGGTTCACGGTCGTCAACAACAACTACATCGGCGTCTACTACGTCGGCGCGGCCTTCCTGTTCTTCGTGCTGGCGGGGATCCTCGCCCTGCTGATGCGCACCCAGCTGGCGGTGCCCACCAACGATTTCCTCCCGCAGGAGGCCTACAACCAGCTCTTCACCATGCACGGCACGATCATGATGTTCCTCTTCGCCGTGCCGGCGGTGGAGGCGCTGGGCGTCATGCTCCTGCCACAGATGCTGGCGGCCCGGGACCTGCCCTTCCCCAGGCTCTCGGCCTACGCCTTCTGGGCCTATCTGGTGGGCGGGCTCGTCTTCTTCGGCTCGATCTTCTTCAGCCTGGCCCCCAGCGGCGGCTGGTTCATGTACCCGCCGCTCACCAGCAAGACCTATTCGCCGGGCATCAACGCCGACTTCTGGCTGCTGGGCATCGGCTTCATCGAGATCTCCGCCATCGCGGGCGCCATCGAGATCGTGGTGGGCGTGCTGCGGAACCGGCCGCCGGGCATGAGCCTGGACAAGATGCCCATCTTCGCCTGGGCCATGCTGGTCTTCGCCGCAATGATCATCATCGGCTTCCCGGCCATCATCCTGGGCACCCTGCTCCTGGAGCTGGAACGCGCCCTAGGCTGGCCCTTCTTCGATGCGGCCCTGGGCGGCGATCCGCTGCTCTGGCAGCACCTCTTCTGGTTCTTCGGCCACCCCGAGGTCTACATCATCTTCCTGCCCGCGGCCGGGCTGATGTCGATGATCGTGCCGACCATCGCCCAGACTCCGCTCGCCGGCTATCGACTGGTGGTGCTCGCCCTGCTGGCCACCGGCTTCATCAGCTTCGGCGTCTGGGCCCACCACATGTTCGCCACGGGCATGCCGCCCATATCGGTGAGCTTCTTCTCCGCGGCCAGCATGGCGGTCAGCGTGCCGGCGGGCATACAGGTCTTCGCCTGGATCGCCACGGTGGCGAAGGGGAAGTTCCAGTTCAACACCCCGGGCCTCTTCACCCTCGGCTCCCTAATCATCTTCACCATGGGCGGACTGACCGGCGTGATGGTGGGGCTGGCGCCGTTCGACTGGCAGGCCCACGACACCTACTTCATCGTCGCCCATCTTCACTATGTGCTGATCGGCGGCATGGTCTTCCCGCTGTTCGCGGCCTTCTACTACTGGATCCCGATGATGAGCCGCCGGGCGCTCTCCGAGCGGCTGGGCAAGTGGGTTTTCGGCCTGATGTTCGCCGGCATGCATGTGGCCTTCCTGCCCATGCATCTGACCGGCCTGATGGGCATGCCGCGGCGCGTCTACACCTACCTGCCCGGCCGCGGATGGGAGCTGCCGAACATGATCTCCACGGTCGGAGCCTTCATGATCGGCGCTGCGGTGCTGCTGTTCATCATCGACCTGATCCGCAACTTCCGCTTCACCGCCGACGAGGACGCCGGCAACGTCTATGGCGGCGGCACGCTGGAGTGGCTGCCCACGGGCCTCTATTCCACCCGCAGCGTGCCCCTGGTCACCAGCCGCTATCCCCTGTGGGAGCAGGCGAACATCGGAAAGGACGTGGAGGAAGGGCGCTTCTTCCTGCCTGGCGCCGCCACCGGCCGCCGCGAGACCATCGTGACGAGCCCGCTGCGCGCCGAACCCATGTACCTGCAGACCATGCCGGGGCCGTCGGCCTGGCACGTGCTGGCCGCCGTGTTCACCGCCGGATTCTTCCTGCTGCTGACCGTTCAGGCCTACTGGACCGGCGTCGTCAGCGGGGTGCTCGCCATCGCCTGCGTGCTGCGCTGGCTCTGGGAGACCGACTGGACGATCGAACAGGAGACCGCCGACCTGGGCGCGGGCGTGGTGGTGCCCACCTATGTCCGCGGCCCCTCCAGCCACGGCTGGTGGGCCATGGTGGTGCTGCTGACCGTGGCCAGCATGATCGCCCTCCTGTCGGTGTTCAGCTACGTCTTCCTGTGGAGCCAGAGCGGCGAGCTGTGGCGGCCGCCTCCGGGTTGGGCGTCCACGTTCGGCATGTGGGCCGGCTACGGCCTGACGCTCGCCGCCGCCGCCGTCGCGCCGTTCGCCCTTCGGCGGCTGACCGGCGCCGGCCCGGCGGCCGCCGCAGCGCTCGTCACCCTTTCCGCCGGCGCGCTGTGCGTGACCCTGGCTCATGACTGGTTCAGCTGGGGCGCCGCCGGCCTCACGCCCACGGTGAGCGCCCAGGGCGCCACCGTCCATGCCATGATGGCCTGGGAGGGCGTCTTCGCCTTCACCGGCGTGCTCATGGCGGGCTTCGTCATCGCCCGGGCGGTGACGCAGAACCTGTCGGCGGCGCGCACGAGTACGGTCGACCTGGTGTGCCTGTTCCTCGCCTACGGCGCCCTCCAGGGCCTGGGGACCAGCACCGTCGCGCGGCTCTTCCCCGGCGGAGGCTGAGGCGATGCTCGCCTGGCCTCTCATGCTCAGCGGGCTGATCGTCTGGGGCGCACACTTCGCCGGCGTCTACGGGATCGCCAGCATCTTCGCGCTCTTCGGCGCCTCGGAGTCCCTGGCCAGCCGGATCACCCAGGGCGGCTTCACCCTGCTCTGCCTCGCGGCCGACGTCGCCCTGCTGCTGCTGGCGCTCCGGCTCGCCCGGCGGACGCCCGACGAGGTCACGCGGTGGCGCCACTGGATCGCGGCCATGGGCGCCGTGCTCTCCTTCTTCGGCGTCTTCTGGCAGGGCCTGCCCGCCCTCCTCCTGGGCTAGCCGCCGCTGCTCGGCTGGATGAACCACAGGACCGTCAGGCCTGCGCCATAGGCTGCGAGCGTCGACCAGGAGGCGTAGCCCAGGCGCAGGACGGTGCGGCTGCGGCGCTCCAGCAGACCCAGCATGAAGACGCCGATCACGCCCACGCCCAGCAGGGCGGCGATCCCTTCGAACATCCCCTCGCCGGCGAGCGCGAGGCCGTCGCGATAGGCGATGTCGACGATGAAGAGGATGGCGATGTTGAAGATGTTGGTGCCGAAGATGTCCCCCACGGCCAGGTCGAACCGCTTGATCCGCACCGCCGAGACGATCGAGCTCAGTTCCGGAAGCGAGGTGGCGAAACCCACCAGGACCAGGCCGACGAGGCCGGCGCTGACCCCCGTGGCCTGAGCGATGGAGTCCGCCGTCTGCGACAACACGAAGCCGGCGACCAGGATGACGGCCGCGGCGGCCACCGTCTTCCCGATCAGGACCGGCGTCCTCGTGGGGTTTGGCGCTTCCTCCTGCGGCTCGCCGGCCCTGCGGCGGTCCGTCGGCGCCACCGTCCAGCCGGGATGGTCCTCGTACCGGCCGGCCCGCCACATGGCGAGCGCACAGGCGGCGAACAGGCCGGCCGTGCCGAAGCCGATCGCCGACCCGCCGATCTCGCGATCGCCCAGCAGGGCGATGACGGCGACGCCGGTCATCAGCACCATGCCCAGCACCCCCTGAAGCAGGGTGCTGGCGGACTTCACCACCGAGTCGATGCCCGTCCGCGCGATCATGGCGTCGGCCACCACCAGCAGGACGATGTTGGCCGAGGCCGCGCCGATCAGATTGCTGACCGCGAGGTCCGCGGAGCCCGTGACCGCAGCGCTGCCGGCGGTGGCGATCTCCGGCAGCGAGGTGATGCCGCCCAGGAAGAGCATGCCGGCGAAGCCCTGGCTGAACCCGAACCGCTCGGCCAGGTCGGAGATGTAGACCGCCAGGCGACTGCCTCCCATCCACACGGCGACCGCAGCCAGGGCGAAGAGGCCAAGCGCAAGGGCGATGGGAAGATCGGTCAGACTGGGCATCGGGACTCCGCAAGAGGTGTCGAGGCGGCGCGCCTGCACGGGCTCCACCCGGCCCAACGAGCGACTCCGCCGCTCCGCTCCACCGCCGGCTGCACAAACCGGCGGCCCGCACGCGCGGAACGACGGAACCCGACGCCCTCCTGCGCCTTTCTCCGCCCACAGGAGTGAGTACACATGGCCATGATCGAAGGTCTCGCGCTGGACAGCGCGCCCGCGGCGGGGTTCGCCGACCCCGACAGCCTCCACCGAGGACTGGCCCGCTGGAACCGCCAGCGGCTGTCCCCCGGGGTGCCGCGGCAGGACTGGCGGCTGGAGATGAGCCGCGACCACCGCATGCAGCTCCGCGAGAGCGAGTTCGTGGAAGCGTTCCGCGCGCGGGTCACGCCGATGGTCGAAGATGTCCCGACCGATCCCGAAGGCTTCATCGCCTGGTTCGAAGAGCTGAAGAACACCGGACCTGGCCAGTGGGACCCGCTGTTCGACTGGCTGGCCACCGAGGCCGACCTTGAACAGATCCGCTGGTTCCTGACCCAGGAGGCCGCGGGCGAAGCCGGCTTCGACGATCTGGTGGCCATGACCCAGGTGAAGCTTCCGGCGCGTCCGAAGCTGGAACTCGCCCGCAACTACTGGGACGAGATGGGCCGCGGGAACATGCGCGGGATGCACGGGCCCATGCTGGACATGACCGTCGAGGGCCTGCGGCTGGAGCCCACGATCGAAGGCACGCTCTGGCAGTCGCTGGCGCTCGCCAACACCATGACGGCGTTCGCGACCACGCGCCGCTACGCCTATCACTCCGTTGGCGCGCTCGGCGTCGTGGAGCTGACGGCGCCGACGCGGGTGGCCAGCGTCGCGGCGGGCCTGAAGCGCCTCGGCGTGGAGCCGAAGATGCGCAAGTACTTCGACCTTCACGCGGTGCTGGACGTGGAGCACTCCAAGGCCTGGAACGCCGAGGCTCTGACGCCGCTCGCCGAAGACCATCCCCACACGCTGAAGGCGATCGCCGAGGGCGCGGTCATGCGACTGCTGTGCGGCGAGCAGTGCTTCGAAGCCTATCGCGCCGTGCTCTGGACCGGAGCGCAGACGACCAGCGTCCCGCAGGTGCTGCGCGAGCCCGCCTAGGCGGCGCTCTTGCGCGTGGGCTTCCGATCGGGAGACCCGCGGCCGTGGGGGATGATGCTGATGTCCCCGTTCCGCTCCAGATAGGCCGACTGCACGGCTTCGGGCCCGGCATAGCCGGCCGAACGGATGGCCGCCGAAAGGTCGCCCATGCCCAGGCCGTGGCGGCGCAGGGCCTTCTCGTCCACCTCGCCCTCACGGATGAGGCAGACGTTCACGCCTTTGGCGATCCGGCCGAAGGCCTCCCACCGCGTCGCCGCGCGCGCCAGCAGGGCGTGCAGGGCGACCAGCACCAGGGTTGCGCACAGCGTCGGCATGAACGGCGCGCCGCCGGTCAGGGTGCGGGAGAGGTTCGACCCGATGATCACCGCAAAGATGATGTCGAGGGCGCCCCACTTTCCGAAGGCGCGGGTCGCCGCCAGCCGGACCGCCAGAAGTCCGACGGCGAAGACCAGGACGGCCCGAAGAGACATCTGCAGGGCGCCGATCTCGCCGGAGCCCTCTCCGATCAGGGCGTGAAACGTTTCCAGGGGCAGGCCTCCTCAGCGAGGCTCCTGAAACGCTCCACGTCCCAGCTCGTTTCGAACCTCAGTCGCCCTTGGGCGCCTTGCGGTAGTCGAGCGGCGGCGCGCGGTCGCCCACCATGGCCCGATACTGGAAGTCGGCGCCGCGGCGCTCGTTGAGCTCGGCCTTGGCCGTCTCGATCAGTTGCGGCTCCTTCAGCAGGCGCGCCCCGGCAAGGGCGAGGGTCTTGGCCGCCACCTCCGCCCCCTTGGCGCCGATGCTCATGCCGCCGGCCGCGACCGCCTGCCAGCTATGGGCCGGGGTGCCAGGCACCCAGGTGGCGGCGTTCATGCCGGCCGTCGGCGTGACCCAGCTCACATCGGCCACGTCCGTCGAGCCCCCGCCCCCGCCGCCGATGGCGTAGGGTTGCACCTGGGAGACGCTCTCCAGCGGCTTTCCGCCGGAGGGCAACTGCTTGACCATCGCCTCGCCGAAGGCGCGCTCCTGCGCGGTCCATTCCGGTCCCCCCACCTCGCGCAGGGCCTCGTCGACGACTTTGCCCAGAGTGTCGTTGACCAGCATGTTGTAGACGCCGCCGGTCTGCTCGAAGCTCACCTTAGTCTCGGTCGCCATAGCCGCGCCCTCGGCCGCCTTCTGCATGCGGGCGAAGACGTCGCGGACGATCTGCGGGTCGGTGTGGCGGACGTAGTAGTAGGCCTCCGCCTCGTTGGGCACGACGTTCGGCGCGTCGCCGCCCTGCGTGACCACGTAGTGGATGCGCGTGCCGTCGGGGATGTGCTCGCGCATGTAGTTGACCGCGACATTCATCACCTCGACCCCGTCCAGGGCCGAGCGCCCGCGCCAGGGGGCGGCCGAGGCGTGGGACGAGGCGCCCGAGAAGCGGAACTTGCCGGAGATGTTGGCGAGGGAGACGCTCTGGGCGGCGCTGTTGGAATCCCCCGGGTGCCAGTGAAGCGTGGCGTCGACGTCGGAGAACAGGCCCTCGCGGACCATGTAAACCTTGCCCGAGCCGCCCTCCTCGGCCGGCGTGCCGTACACGCGCACCTCGCCGGGGACATTGTTCGCCTTCATCCAGGCGGCCAGCGCCTGGGCGGCCTCGACGGAGGCGGCGCCGAACAGGTGGTGGCCGCAGGCGTGGCCGGCGACCTGGCCGGCGATCGGCGCGCGTTCGGCCACCGCCTTCTGCGCCAGGCCCGGCAGGGCGTCGAACTCGGCCAGGATGGCCAGCACCGGCCCGTCGCCGTTCTTGAAACTGGCGACGAAGGCGGTCGGCATGCCGGCGACGCCCGGCTGCACCGTAAAGCCCGAGGCCTTGAGTTCCGACTGCAGCAGGGCCGAGCTCTTCGTCTCCTGATAGCCGACCTCGGCCCATTCCCAGATCTGGTGGGCCACCTGCGCCATGTGCGGCGAGCCCTTTTCCACGGCGGCGAGCAGCTGCTGCTTGTCGGCGTCGGTGACTTGGGCCTGGACGGCGCCGGCCAGGGAGAGGCTGGCGACGCTCGCCAGCGCCAGGGAACGGAGGGCAAGGCGCATGGGAACTCCTCGGTTACAGATCATTCGTGCGGCGGTCGCCGCGACGCCTGCGCCCATCACTCACGGGAAGAGGCGCAGACGCAAGGCGGGCGGCCGCCGGAGCGGCCGCCCGATAGAGGTCAGAAGCTCTTGCGGACGCTCACATACCAGTAGCGGCTGTAGGGCGTGTAGAGCTCGGCCAGATAGCCGTCGGAGGCCAGGGGCGGCTTCTCGTCGGTGAGGTTGCGCACGCCCACGCGCACGCGCGTGTCGGCGGCCAGTCCCTCTTCGAAGTCGTACTGGGCGTAGAGGTTGGCGGTCAGCTGGCTGTCGACGATCCAGGGATCTCCGGCCGCGTCGACCAGGTCGAAGTCCTGCACGTCGCCCACGTACTGGGTGAAGGCGCCGAGCGTGAACTGGTCGTAGCGCCAGGTGGCCGAGGCCGACCACTTCCACTCCGGCCGTCCCCCGTCGCGGACGAGATCGCCGCCGCCGGTGATGTTCACCCCCGCATTGATCTCACCCGCCGCCTGGGCGTCCAGCAGCGCCTGGATCTGCGGCGAAGGCTGCCGGTAGAACTTGATAAGGTGGGCGGCGTTGACGCTGGCCGAGAAGTCCCCGAAACGCGTGCCGTTGAGCCGCCAGGTGACGCCGAAGTCGATCCCGCGCGCCTCCTGCGGCAGCAGGTTGCGGTACTGGTCGTTGACGTAGAGCACCGTGCCGACCGGCGTGAGGCCGGTGCCGGCGAAGGCGGCGATATCGTCGGCGGTCGGGGCGGCGCGGATGACGTCCGGATTGCTCGAGCCCTGAGTGCGCAGCAGGTAGTCCTGGATCAGGGCGTTGCCTTCGCCGAAGAGGCCGACGATGCCCTCCTGCTTCACGCGCCAATAGTCCACGGTGAAGACGAAGTCGCCGATTTCGGGCGGCAGGAACTGGGGTTCGAAGACCACGCCGGCGCCCCAGGTCTCCGACTCTTCCGGCTGCAGGTCGGGATTGCCGGCCCGCTGCGCCGTCGTGCTGCCCGAGCGCGAGCAGTTGTCGAAGGAGGCGATGCGGCCCGCCCGGAGATCGGCCTCGCAGCGGATGTAGTCGGTGCGGGTGTTGGACCGCGTGACCAGGGTGGCGTTCACCTGCTCCAGGTTCGGCGCCTTGAAGCCCTGGGCCCAGGAGCCGCGGAAGCGGAGGCCGTCGACCACGTCCCAGGCGAAGGCGAACTTCGGCTTGGCCACGGAGCCGGCGTCGCTGAAGTCTTCGTAGCGGCCGGCGATCTGCGTCTCCAGGCTGCGGACGAAGGGGATGTTCATCTCCGGCGAGACGATCGGCACGGCGAACTCGACGAAGGCCGAGGTCACGGTGCGCGAGCCCTTGGTGTCCGGCGACGGGCTGGTGCCGATCAGGTCCCCGGTATAGGTCGCGCCGGTCACGGCGTCGGTGAAGTTGATCGTGCCGTCGACCCGCGCGTCGCGATCGTCCTTCTGCGTCTCGCGGCGGAACTCCACGCCTGCGGCCATGCCGACATCGCCGCCCGGCAGGGCGAACAGGTCGGGACGCGAGACCTTGAAGTCGGCCAGGGCCAGCGAACTGGTGTTGCGGCGGACCGTCTTGATCTTGATGGCGTCGATGGCCGCCTGCGAGCTGGGGTTGGTGTCGGCGAGGCTCGTATTGGCGAGATTGGCCCCGTTGAAGGGGTTGTAGGCGTCCGGCGTCGAGAGCGAGAGCTGCCGCTGCAGCAGGGTGGCGCTGATGCCGTCGGAGACATCCTCCACCTCCGCCTTGGAGTAGAGCAGCGCGCCCTCCCAGTCGAAGCCGAAGCGTTCGCCGCGCAGCCCCATAAGGGCGCGCCACTGGCTGTTCTCCACATCCACGAGGTTCGGGCCGGTGTCGGAGAAGTTGTAGGTGCGCAGGGTGACGTTGCGCCCGCCCGCCGGGGCGTCGATGCCCGAAAGCCGGTTCGGGTTGGCCGATCCGTCGGCGAAGGTGATCGGACCGAAGGGGTTGTAGTAGCTCGCCGCGGGGATGGTGATCGGCATCGACGACAGGGTGCCGGTCGACGACTGCGAGGCGTGGGTGGTGGCCGTGTAGTAGCCGAGCTCGCCGAAGGCGGTGAGCCCGTCGGTCACGTCATAGTTCCCGGTCAGGAACAGGTTGAGCCGCTCGACCTCGGGGATCACCGTGGTGTCGTAGGCGGCCGGGGCGTCGAAGCGGAGGTTGCGGTCGTCGCCGCTGGTGGCGATGGAGCCGTCGTCGATGCAGTAGCCGCCGCCGATATTGCTCGCACACCCGCTGTTGGTCGACGGCTGGAAGTGGAAGTAGCCGGCCGAAGAGGTGACCAGGGTCCCGTTGCGGCGCACCGGACCCGAAGCCTGGAAATAGCCCCAGGGCGTCACGGTGCTGCGGCCGTCGAGCGAGGTGGCGTCTTGGAAGCGCGTGCCGACGAACAGCGGCCGCTTGTCGGCCGAGGCCGTATAGCTCTGGTCGGAGGCGTCGAGGGCGCTCCGGTCGGCGTAGCTGGCGAAGAGGGTCAGGTTGCCGCGGTCGAAATTGCGGCCGAACAGGCCCGACAGGTCCGTCTGACGCAGACCGGTCCCCTCGGCGCCGCCGTACTGGGCCTCCAGGGTGACGCCTTCATAGTCGGTGCGCAGGACCGTATTGACCACGCCGGCCACGGCGTCGGAGCCGTAGAGCGCCGCCGCGCCGTCGCGCAGCACCTCCAGCCGCTGCAGGCCGTTCACGGGGATGGCGTTGGTGTTGTAGGTGAGCACCGGCACCAGGTTCTCGTCGGCCCGGCTGGTCGGGTGGGTCACCACGCGACGGCCGTTGAGCAGGACGAGCGTGTTGCCGACGCCGAGATTGCGCAGGTTGACCGACCCCACGTCGCCGCGGGCGCTGTTGCTGGAGTTCGGCAGGTAGGCGGAATTGAAGCTGACATCGCCCATCTGCGGGATGGCGCGGAAGAGTTCGTCGCCCGAGGCGGCGGCCACCGCCTGGATCTCCTCCTGGCCCACGACGGTCACGGGGACCGCTTCGGTGATGTCGGCGCCCTGAATCTGCGATCCCACGACGACCAGCTCTTCGAGCACGGTCTCCTGGGCGGAGGCGGCGCCGGCGCCGAAGGCGCACAGCATGGTGGTGGCCAGCAGCCCGGCCCGGCTCAGCATCTTGGTGTTCATAGTCATCCCCAATCCGGCATTGGCGCCGAGGGGCGAGTTTTCTGGCTCCCGCCGGCGCGCCAACGCCGATTACGGGAAACCGGCCGGATACCCTGGGTATACATCCGACCGACACCCGGAATCAGCACGGCGCCGCAATATTCGGCGCAATTCGGTCGAATAGAGAACACAATATTCGACCCGGCTGATCCGAACGCCGTTCATCAACCAACGTGCGGCGGCGAGGCCGCCGCACGCCGCCTCCGCCTCCGCCTCCGCCTCAATAGAAGACGACGTCGTCCGCCTCGAGCCACAGGGTCTCGCCCGCCGGGCGGCTGCCGGCCAGCTCCACCTCCAGGAGATCGGTCCCCGTCCAGGGCCCCTCGGCGCCCCCGCGCCCCTCGACAGGCTTGAGGGACGTGAAGGGGACGGCGACCTGAGCCCACTGCGGGCTGGCGGTCACCGGGGCCCGCCACCATCCGGAGACGGTCCGCACCCTCAGCTCGTACGCGCCGCCGTCGCCACGAAGGTCGAACTTGAGACCCTGATAGCGGCTCGCGTCGGCGGGCGTCACCGAACCGCGGCTGAGCGGCAGGATCACGCCGACCTGGGGGTCATCCTTGACCGACATCTTCGCGGCCAGGCTCAGGACCTTGTCTCCGTCCGGCTGGGTACGGACCTGTCCCACCAGCACGCTGCGATCCATTCCGCCGTCGGTGTCCTGCAGACGAAGGGTGTCCAGCCGCGTGCGGCCGGGCTCGCCCTCGAAGTCGTCGATCAGCGCCTGGACAGGTTCGGCCGGCAGGGTCATCCGGCCATTGGCCTCGGGCAAGGCGACGCCGGGCCCGACGACCTGGCGCCCGTCGATGAAGACGCGCTCGGTCTTGCGGACATCGGCGATCTGCGTCCAGGGCGCGCCGTCGAGCAGCACCAGGTCGGCCCGCTTGCCCACCTCGATCGTGCCCCGGTCGTCGAGCATGCCCATGGCGCGCGCGCTGTTGGCGGTGCCCGCCATCAGCGCCTCGACGGGGGTCAGGCCGGCCTGAACCATCAGCTCCATCTCGTGCAGGGTGGACACCCCGTGCGGCGTGCCCGGCATGCCCGCATCGGTGCCCAGCGCGACCAGCACGCCGGCGTCGTGCAGCGCCTTCAGGTTCTGCAGGGCGAAGGCGAACTTGCGCTGAGACTGGACGTAGCGCCCGTTCTGCGGATCGGCCGGCGGCGTCTGACCCGGCTTGACCGGCTCATAGACCGCAAGAGTGGGGGCGTAGGCGGTTCCCGCCTGCTTGATCAGGGCGACGGTCGCCGCATTGACCGGCTGGTCCTGCAGACTGTGGACGATGATGTCCACGCCGGCCTTGGCCGCCTCTGCGCCCCGCGGGACGGTGACGGTGTGGGTCACGACCTTCAGGCCGTGCTTGTGAGCCTCGTCCACCAGCGCCGTGAGCGTCCAGGTGTCCATGCTCGTGTTCTCGGCCGACAGGCCGTAGCGCCAGCCGTCGTGGAAGGCCTTGATGAGGTCGGGCTTGTAGGGGAGCAGCTCCCGCACCGCCTTGCGCGCCGCCTCGGGCGTGTTGACCCACTTGGTCGTCGCGGTGTCGGCCCAGTCGGCGCCGTGCCCGCCCGGCGTGCTCATGCGCGCGGTGAGGTTCACGTGGGGCGAGGCCAGCTGCGACAGCCAGCGGCGTCGCGGCGCATAGGATTCCGGCGGCTGGTGGAAGTCGTTGACCGTCGTCACGCCGGCTCGGACGTAGTCGGTGGCGATGGCCGGGGTGTCGGCCGGATCGCCATTGGGCGTCCAGTGCGTGTGGACGTCGAAGAAGCCGGGCAGCAGCGCCTTGCCTTCGGCCGCGATGACCGTGGCGCCGGCCGGCGCGGCCACGTCCGGCCCCACCGCCGCGATCCTGCCGTCGCGCAGAAGCACATTGGCCTTGCGGGGCGCGGCGCCCGTGGCGTCGAACACCGTGGCGCCCATGATGGCGACCGTCCCGCCCTCCTGCGCCGAGGCGCCGGATGCGAGCAGGGACACGCCCGCGGCGAGCGCCGCGACCGTCTTGAAGATACGCTGAATTCTCACGAGACCGCCCCGGGAACTGACCTCGCGGCCAAGCGCCGCGGGCGAGTCGCTTAGCTCAGCGATGCCGCGAAATCCATCCGGCGCGCCGCCGGCGACCGGATGCGCCCGCCGCGCAGGCGATCACCGGGCCAGAAGCACGGGCGTTGGCGGGGATTCGAGCACCGCGCGGGTGGCGCCGCCGAGAACGAACTGCCGCGCACGGGAATGGCCAAAGGCGCCCATGACCATGAGGTCCGGGCGCACCCGCTCCGTCACATGGCTGAACACGGAGCCGATGGTCGCGCCGGCGGCGTCGAACGTCTGGACCTCGGCGGCGACGCCGTACAGGCCCAGGTGGCGCAGCAGGTCGTCGGCCAGGTGCGCATCGACGCCCTCCTTCTCGTTCATAACCACCAGGATCTTGACCGTCTTGGCCTCGCACAGCAGCGGCATGGCCGCGCCCACGGCCGCCGCCGCCGGCGCGCCGCCGTCCCAGGCCACGAGGATCGTGTCGAGCCGGGGCTCCAGGGCGGCGTTCTCGGGCGCGATGACCACGGGACGTCCCGATCCGAAGAGGACCGCCTCGGCGACGCCCTGGTAGACCCCGTTCTGAGGGCTCGCCGGAACGACGCAGAGATCCCGCGTCCGCGCCAGCATGGCGAGGTGGTCTCCGGCTTCGAAGACCTCGAGCTTCGGCTGGAGCCGGCCGCCATAGACGCCGAGCAGCTTGGCCTGCACCTCAAAGCGGTCGAGGGCGGCGTCGGCCTGTCCGGCGCCCCTCGCCTCCTCGGCGCGGGCGAGATCGCCCAGGCGCAAGGCGAAGTCGGCAAGGCGGTTGGTCTTCAGCGGGATGTCGACGCGGGGCGACACCGCCGTCACGTTCTTGCCGAGCGCGGCGGCCAGCGCCGTGGCCCCGTCGATCGCCCGGTCCGAAACCCGGTCCGGATAAGATTCCAGGTGCAGCAGAATGTCCTTGAACGGCACGGTCGCGTCTCCTCTTTCCCCGTGAGAATTGGGCGCCGGCCGCGCCGTAACATTGACCCGGGTCAAGAGGTTCCGCCGGTTTCGTCGCGCAGGCGCACGCGAACGCCGTCCTTCACCTTGTCCGAGGGATAGACGACGACCTGGTCGCCCGCCGTCAGGCCCTCCAGAATCTCGGCCTCCCGACTGTCGGCGGCCCCGATCCGCACGGGCGTCAGCCGCGCTCGGCCGTTCCGGACACGGAACACCGCCCAGCGCCCCTCGTCCCGCACCAGGGCGCCGACCGGCGCCTTCAGCGCGTTCGGCGCCTCGCGAAGGATGACCCGGCCCCAGACCCGGTAGCCTGGCGCAAGCCCCTGCCCCGCCTGCGGCCCGTCATCGAAGCGGAGGAGCACCAGGGCCCTCTGTTCCTCCACGCCCAGGGCGGAGGTTTTGGTGAAGCCCTGAGGCTCGACCCGGCGCACCGTGGCCGGGATGGGAGCGCCGCCCCAGTCGTAGACTTCCGCCCTCATGCCGGGTCGGATGCGCGCCGCGTCGTGCGAGAGAAACTCGATGGCCGCCTCCAGCCCGCGGGGATCTCCGATCTCGAGCAGCGGCTCGCCGGCGGCCACCGTGCGCTCGCTCTTCTGCACGATGCGGGTGACGTAGCCGCCGGCCGGCGCGCGAACGCGGACCAGCCCCCGCCCCACGGCCTCCGGACCGACGAGCAGCGCCTCGGCCCGCCGCAGTTCGGCTTGCGCCGACCGCACCCGCTCCTGTGCGGCGTCATGGACGGCGCGGGCCCCGTCGGCCGCGGCCTGCGCGTCCTCCAGCGCCTTGTCCGCCGCGAAGCCTTTCCGGCTGAGCGCCGTCACCCTTCGCAGATCAGACCCCGCCCGGTCGGCCTCGGTCTGCGCCCGCGTCGCTTCGGCCCGCGCCGCCTCGGCCGAGGACCGGGCCGCGGCGACGGCGGCCTCGGCCTGGAGCCGCGCGGCGGGGTCGAGAAGGCTTGCGGCGACCGGAGCGATCTCGGCCACGACCGTGACGTCCTGAACGACCCGATCGCCCACCTCCAGCCGGACCCGCCGAATGCGGCCGGTCACCGGCGCGGCGACCACATAGGCTTCGCGCACGCGGGCCTGGCCCTGGTCGAAGACCGCCTCGGCGATCGGCCCCGCCTGAGCCTGCCCGACATCCACCTCGACCGGCCGCGGGGCGAACAGGACGGCGAGCAACACGGCCAGGCCGAGGGCGATGGCGCCCAGGGTCAACCAGCGGCGGCGTCTCTGGTCCATCGCGATCACTCCCGCGTCTTCAAGGCTGTGATGAGGTCGAGCCGCCAGACCTGCCGGCCCACCAGGACAGCGGCCAGGCCGAGCGCGACGAAATAGGCGGCCAGCGCAACCCCGTGGCTCGCCGGCGTGAGGATCAGCGGCAGGCGGAACTCGTCCCGACCGTAGGCGGCGACGAGTCCCCGGGCCAGGGCGTGCCCGCCAAGCACCCCGGCCGGCAGGGCCACGAGACCGAGGATCAAGAGCTCGCCGAGCAGGATGTAGGCGCACTCCACCCGCCCGAAGCCCAGCACCCTCAGGGTGGCGAGGTCACGCGCGCGCTCCGACAGCGCGATCCGGCTGGTATTGTAGGCGACGCCGAAGGCGATGGCGCCGGCGAAGCCCACATAGAAGGTCATGGTCACCCGGAAGGCTTCGACCATGGTGCGCCGCCAGGTCGCCACCGTGTCGTCGCGCGACGAGGCGCCGATGACCTGCGGGATGGCGGCGATGGCGCGATAGAAATCGGGCCTCCGGTCCGTGGCGACCAGCAGCTGGGCGCCGCTCAGTTCCGCCCCGTCGGCCATCAGGCGGTTGAGCGCGGTCCTGTCCATGTAGGCGCTGTAGCCGCTGAAGTCCTGCGCCAGGCCGGTGACGGTCAGGTCGATCCGCGGCGCCCGGCCCTGGGTGATCTCGACGCTCACCTGGTCGCCCGGCTCTATCGCCATCTTTCCCGCCAGGGCTTCGCTCAGGATCAGGCCGTCGGCGATGATCGGAACGGGCCGCCCGGCCCCGTCGAGCGGCCGGTTCATCCGGGCTGAGGGATCGAGGCCCGTGATCCGCAGCCGTTCCTCCTGCCCGCCCGCCCGGATGCGCGCCGCCACGATCCGCACCGGCTCGGCCGCATAGACGCCCGGCAGACGGCGCGCCTCGTCCAGCGCCGTCGCGCCCCGCGCCTCGGCGAAACCGACCGACTCGCTCCAGCGCTGGGCGCGGTAATAGGCGTGGTCGATGATCCAATCGAGGCTGCCGAAGACGAACTGGGTGCCGACGAGCAGGGCCAGGCTCGCCGCCAGGCCGCTCACCGACAGGCCTGCGCGCAGGGGGAAGCGTTCGAGGTTGCGCAGGATGATCCGCGTGGCCTGGTCGAGACGGCGCTCGGGAATCAGCCGGTCGATCCAGCCCCGGCGATAGGCGGCGGGCCGCGGGGGCTGCATGGCGATGGCCGGCGACAGGCGCAGCGCGCCGCGGACCGTCAGCAACGAGCCGGCCGCCGTGGCCGCGACGGCGGCCGCCGCCGTGACGGCGAAGGCGGCGGTGCTGAAGGCCGGGCTCAGGTCGGGAAACCGGAAGTACTGCCGGTACTGTTCCATGATCGCCGCGCCGAAGCCGGCGCCGGCGACGCCCCCCGCCGCGGCGCCGAGCAGGCCGATCGCCAGGGCCATCCAGAGGTAGTTGGCGGCGGCGGCGCGATCCTCGTAGCCGAA
Source organism: Phenylobacterium sp. (assembly GCF_013911965.1). GTDB lineage: Bacteria > Pseudomonadota > Alphaproteobacteria > Caulobacterales > Caulobacteraceae > Phenylobacterium. The sequence goes on from NZ_JACESE010000003.1 coordinate 284,342, forward strand.
AGCCTTCAGCAGGCCGATCTGCTCGCGCTCGGTCTCGATCAGCCGGGCCATCACCATGTGCACCAGGGCCGCGGCCACGATCAGGAACACAGGCGGGATGATCGCCGCCGATGTGGCGAGCTCGTCCAGCTCGGCCTCCAGAAAGGCGTGGGAGACCTGGTCTTCGCGACCGTAGGCCGGGAGCCCGCCGTAGGGCGCCAGGATCTGGTCCACCGCGCGCAGGGTCGCCGGCGCGGACGCCCCCGGCGCCAGCTTCAGGGAGACGGCGTTGAAGGCGCCGTGCAGGCCGGCCGCGCGCTCCACCGCAGGCCTCGGGGCCCAGAACACCCCCTGATGCGCATCGTCGGGCAGGAACGATTCCGGGCTGGGCGTGAAGATGTACTCCGGCGAATGGACGGCGCCGACGATGCGGAACGTGATGGCCCGGCCGCCGATCACCGCCGTCAGTTCGTCATTCAGCGCCACCCCGGCGGCGTCCAGGAAGGTCTGAAGCGCGACGGCTTCGTCGAGGCGGGCGGGATCGGGCATCCGGCCTCGGCTGAGCCGCACACGGTTCAGCCCCGCATCGTCGTGTTCCGGCAGGGAGATCAGGCGCGCCGTGGCCGGACGGACCAGTCCCGGAACATCGAGAAGGCCGACCTCCAGAATCCGCGGATCGACGCTGACGACCCCGTCGAGGGCGGCCAGGCGGGTGACCGCCGAGGCGGGCGCCCGTTCGGCCTGGGCGAAGACGTCGGCGAAATGGGTTTCCTGGTAGAAGTCGGCCTGGGCGCGCTCCAGCGCCTCCTGCGCCGAATAGGCCATCACCCCGACCGAGACGCCGCAGGCGACCAGCAAGGCGATGGCGAGCTCCTGCCAGCGGAATCGCCAGAGGTCACGGAGCAGCTTGCGATGCAGGGCGCTTGGCCTCACCAGCGCATCTCCCGCGGGGAGAGACGGTGCGCGTTGGTCGCGATCTCGGTGATCGCGCCATCGCGGAAGCGGATCACGCGGTCGGCGATGGCCGCGACCTCGGTGTTATGGGAGACGATCATGGTCGTGGCGCCGGTCTCGGCGGCGACATCGGCGATGGCCTGCAGCACCTGAACGCCGCTCTCGGAATCGAGCGAGCCCGTGGGCTCGTCGCACAGCAGGATCTCCGGCCGCTTGGCGATGGCCCGGGCGACCGCCACGCGCTGCTGCTGGCCGCCGGAGAGCTGGGATGGAAAGTGGTCGAGCCGATCGGCCAGGCCGACCTTGGTCAGGGCCGCCTCCGGCGCCATCGGGTTCCGCGCCACCTCGGTGATGAGGGCCACGTTTTCCCGCGCCGTCAGGCTGGGCACCAGATTGAAGAACTGGAAGATGAAGCCGACGAAATCGCGGCGATAGGCGGTCAGCGTGGCTTCCGACGCCCCCGCCAGTTCCTGGCCATGGGCTTCGAAGGAGCCGGACGTCGGCCGGTCGAGCCCGCCCAGGATGTTGAGCAGGGTCGACTTGCCCGACCCGGAGGGGCCGAGCAGGACCAGCGTCTCGCCCCGACGGATGTCGAGATCGACGCCGCGCAGCGCATGCACCTGGCCGGCGCCGGTGGCGTAGACCTTTGTGACGCCCCGAACCCGGAAGGCGATCTCGTCGCGGCTCGGGTCCTGGGGCGTCACGGACGACCTTCCTGTCGCGAGCTTTCCGGGTGCGATCAGGCCTTCTTGCGGCGTTCGGCCACGAGCAGGCTGATGAGCAGGGCCGCAGCCGTCAGAGCCGCGCCGGCCGAGACGATCGGGTGCTCCCGAACCTCTTTGGCGGCCTTCTCGGCGGCCTCCTTCGCCGGCTTGCCGGCCTTCTCGGCGAGGGCGTCGGCGGCGTGACGGACCGCATGGGCGGCCTTGGCGATCGCCTCCTCGGTCTCGTCGGACAGCGTCTCCGCAGCCGCCCGCAGGGCTTTGGCGACATCTTCGAGCGTGTCGTCGATGTCGTGACGGATTTCCTTGGTGAGGGACTTGGACATGAGCGCGCTCCTTGGCGGTGGGTTCGCGCCTACTCCACCCCAGGTGGACGGCCGTGGCTTTGACCGGCGTCAACGGCGCGCGCCGAACAGGCTTTCCACGGTTGAGCTAGATCAAGGCTGAGCCTGCGGCTCGGGCGCATCCGAAGGGCACGGTCATGCCGTCAACTATGGGGATAAGAGATGAAAACCTACGCCGCCGTGCTCGCCGCCGGCCTCGCGCTCGGCCTCGCCGGCGCCGCCAGCGCCCAGGACTTCCAGCCGAAGGCCGCGGGCGTGAAGATGATCAACGTCCGGGTCACCGATGTGGACCCCGAGGCGGGTGATCCGATCACCACCCTCGCCGGCGCGGCCACCGGCCTGACCGCCGAGGTCGACTACGACGTCATGCCGACGATCGGCCTGACCTACTTCTTCACCGACAACATCGCCGCCGAGGTGATCGCCGGCACCACGCAGCACAAGGTGAAGGCCAAGGGCGCGGGCGTGGATCTCGAGATCCACGAGACCTGGGTCCTCCCCCCGGTGGTCTCGCTGCAGTACCACTTCGCCCCGGCCGCCAAGGTCAGCCCCTATGTCGGCGCGGGCGTGAACTACATGATCTTCTACAGCGGCGAGGACAAGAACGGCTTCGACGTCGACATCGACGACGGCTTCGGCCTCGCCCTGCAGGCCGGCGTGGACATCGCCACCCAAGGCCCGTGGAGCGTCAATCTGGACGTCAAGAAGGTCTTCTTCGAGACCGACGCCACGGACAACACCAACGGGGTGAAGACCAAGGTCAGCCTCGATCCGTGGGTGATCTCGGGCGGCTTCGGTTACAAGTTCTAGGGCGTGGACTCATAAGCTCTGAGCCACAGGCGGGTTGAGGCGAGCAGGACGGCGGCGAGGAAGTTCCTGGCCAGCTTGTCGAAGCGC
>NZ_JACESE010000030.1 GCF_013911965.1 Phenylobacterium sp.
CGGCCGGCCGCCCCGCCGGCCGCGCCTGGGCCGGGCGGGCGGCGGGGGCTTCGGCCTCGGCTGCGCGCTTTCCGAACATCTACTTCTTCTTGAAGAGGCTGGCGAAGAACGAGGTCTTCCCGGCCGTCGCGGGCGGCTCGCGCCGGCTGATCTGCTGGGCGAGTTCGCCGAGCGCCTCGGCGACCTTGGACCGCGGCCCGACCTCGGAGATCATCTGTCCGTTGTTGGCCGCCTGGCCGAAGAGCTTCGGCTCGAAGGGGATCACCAGGGCCGGCGTCAGGTCGAGGGCCTCGCCGAAGTCCTTGACCGGGATCTCCGGCCGGCCGGGCACGCCCACCTGGTTCAGGACCAGCCGGGGCGGCGCGTCGTTCGGACGGGCCCGGCGGACGAGGTCGACCAGGTTCTTCACGTTGCGAAGCGAGGCGAGGTCGGGCGTCGCCACCACGACCAGGTCGTCCGAGGAGAGCAGGATGCGGCGCTTCCAGGCCGTCCAGACATGGGGCAGGTCGAGCACGACGAAGGGCGCGGCGCCGCGCACCTTCTGGGTCACCTCCTCATAGGCCTCGGCGGCGATCTCGTAGTCCTGGTCCAGCGTGGCCGGGGCGGCGAACAGGCTGAGCCGGTCGCTGCAGCGGGCCATCATCCGGTCCATCAGCACGGGGTCCAGGCGGTCGGGCTCGGCGAGCGCATCGGCGACGCCCTGGATCGGGTCCTGGTTGAAGTCGAGCCCCGCCGTGCCGAAGGCGAGGTCCAGGTCGACCAGCACGGCGTTGGCCGCGAGCCGCTCGGTGATGGCGTGCGCGACATTGTGGGCGATGGTCGAGACGCCCACCCCGCCCTTGGCGCCGCAGAAGGCGATCTGCCGCCCGACGAACGGGGCGCTCGGGTCGGCGTAGAGGCCGCAGATCGAGCGCACGAACTGCAGGGGCTTGAACGGCGGGACGAGATATTCGCTGACCCCGCGCCGCATCAGCTCGCGATAGAGGGCGATGTCGTTGGCCGCCCCGATCACCACGACCTTCGAGCCGGGGTCGCAGACCTCGGCCAGCTGGTCGAGATGGGCCAGGAGCTGCGCCGCCGGCTCGCAGCACTCGACGATCAGCAGCTGCGGCGTCGGCTGGTTCTGGAAGGCCGAAACGGCTGCGGCCAGACCGCCGTCGCGGACGGTGACGGTGGCCCGCTCCATGCGCCGGTCCTTGGCCGCATGTTCGATCAGGTCGCCGGTCCGGTCGCGTTCGACGAAGGCGTGGATGCTGATCCGCGGCAACACGGAATCCCCGAACGCCGTCTCGGCGCTGGCCATCATCTCGTGAACCGGATTGGCGACCGGCGGCGGAGGCGGGAGATCCTCGTCGAACACCTCCGGCTCGGCGCCCGGCCGGGGCGCGCGGGCGCGCGGCGGCGGCAGGTCCTCGAACGGATCGGCCGGCAAGGCGGCGGCGGCGGCGGCGGGCGCGGTGCGCCAGCCGTCCTCGCGCGGCGAGGCGAAGTCGTCGTCGGCCTCGAAAGCCAGGTCGAAGGGGTCGGGTCCGGACTGCGGGCGCATGGACGTCATTTCACCGCCGTCGAGAGGGCGCCCGCGGCCTGCTCGTCTTTCTCGCTGGAGGTGATCCTGCCGGCGCGATAGCGGTCCAGAACCTCCATCCGGCGCTGGGCGTCGGGGGCGTCGGACGCCCGCGGCCCGGCCAGGTCGGCGGGATTGGCGATCTGCGCCGCCAGGTTGGCTGTGTTTGCGCAGCCGAAGTTTCCGTAGACGCGGTTGTTCCAGGTGCTGGTCAGGTTCTCCCACTGCTGGCCGCAGCGGGGGACGTCCACCTCGTAGCGGAGATAGCCGACCACCAGAGGCGCCTCGGGGCCGCCGCCGTCGTAGCCGACCACCTGCACCGCCTGGGCCGGAACGCCCTGGCCGATCAGGAAGGCGCGAACGCTCTCGCCCATCCGGTAGACCGCGCCGGAGTCGGCGGCGCCGGAGGGCGACTGGATCACCACCTGCCCGCCTGCGGCCGCGCGCCAGCCGGCGACCAGGTCGGCGAGGGCGCGGGCCTGGCCCTGCGAAACGCCCTGGGCGTGGACGGCGAGCCGGATCTCCTGCGGCAGGGCGCGGACCGGCGCCTCGAACTGATCGAGGGCCGTCGACGGGTCGGCGACCGCCCCCTCCCGCGGCGGCGCGCTGGCGCAGGCGGCCAGGGCGAGGACGAGGGCGACGGGTGTCAGGCTGCGCAGGATCTGGGTCATGGCTTACTCGATCACGTAGCCGTAGGGGCCCTGATAGGCCGGCGCTCCGGGCGGCTGGGGCCGGGCCTTGTAGGCGCGGTTGAGCCGGCCGAGCAGGATGGTTTCGGGGTCCGATGCCAGCCGCAGGCCGTCGGCCGGCGTCTGCAGCCTGTCCGGCGAGGTCGGCTTGACGAGATAGGGCGTGACGATGACGACGAGCTCGGTCTCGCCCTTCAGGAAGTCACGCGACCGGAAGAGCGTGCCCAGCACCGGAAGGTTGGTCATGCCGGGCAGGGAATCGATGGCCTGCTTGGTCTGCTCCCGCAGCAGGCCGGCGATCATCATCGCGCCGCCCGACGGCAGCTCCACCATGGTCTCGGCGCGGCGGACGTTCAGGCCCGGGATCACCAGGGGCGCGACGTCCTCGCCGTTGCTGACGGTGAAGGCGCCGTCATTGGAAAGCTCCGAAACCTCGGTCGAGATCTTCAGGGAGATCAGCCCGCCGGAGAGGACGACGGGGGTGAAGCCCAGGCCCACGCCGAACGGCTTGAACTCCACGGTGATGCGGCCGGTGTCGTCCTGGCCCACCGGCACGGGGAACTCGCCGCCGGCCAGGAACTTCGCCGCCTCGCCCGAGACGGCCGTCAGGTTCGGTTCGGCCAGGGTGCGGACGAGGCCGACGCGTTCGAAGGCCTGCAGCATGCTCTCGGCCTGATTGAGGCCGGGGTCGCCGGCGAGGCCGTCCTTGATGGTGGCGGTGTCGGAGTTGCCGCCGCTGCGCACGACCACGTCGCAGAGCGCATCGGCCGGGAAGGCGCCGCCGCAGGGCCGCTGCATGATCGGCTGCTGCGTGGTGTCGAGCTCATAGCCCGCCGTGATCCCGCCCATCAGACCGCCGTTCACGGCGAAGCTGGCGGCGTTGTTGAACATGTACTGCGGCTCGCCCAGCTGGTTCAGGACGGCGCTGGTGTTGAAGCCGAGCTGTTTGATGACCGAGCGCTGCACCTCGACGATGCGCACCTTCAGCATCACCTGGTCCTTGCCGGCGATGGTCAGCATGTTGAGCACCTGGTCGTCCGGACGCGAGACCGCGGCGCGCGCGATCTGCACCGCCTTGGAGGCGTCGGCCAGGCTCTGGACCTCGCCGGACAGGATCAGGCTGTCGTTCATCGAATCGACGCGCACCCGGGCGCCGGGCAGCAGGCGGTTGATGGTCTGGGCCACCGCCCCGGTGTCCTGGTCCACCCGGATGTCGAGGGACAGGATCCGCCGGCCGCTGGCGTCGAAGAAGACGGCGTCGGTCTGGCCGGAGCCGACGCCCAGCACATAGATGCGGCGCGGCGAGCGCAGCACGGCGTCGGCCACGTCGGGATTGGTCACCAGCACGTCGCGGGCGTCGACCGGGAGCTCGACGATGGCGGACTTGCCGCGCGGCAGGACCAGGGACTGGGTGGCGCCGCCGCCCGAGACGTCGACGCGAATGGTCGAGGCCTGCGGGATGCCGCCCGACAGCACGTCCGCTTGGCTGACGGCCGGCGCCAGGAGCGCCGCGGCGACGGCCGCGAGGGTGAGGAGGGCCTTCATCGCACGGTCTCCTCGGTCACTTGACCGTTGCGGTGGATGCGCACGGTCTGGGGCGCGCTGACGCCGCCGCGTCCCACCGGACCGGCGAGATCGGCGTAGGATCGCAGGGCCAGGACCATCTCGCCCCGCGCCCGGCCGAGGGCCAGCAGCTCGGCGTCGGCGGCCGGCGCCTCGATGGTGGCCACGGTCCCGACGATGCTGTTGGCGTCCTTCTCGGGCGTGGTGGTCTGATCGATGGCGAGGACGCGCACATTGCGCAGCAGGGTTTCGGTGATCTCCCGCTCCTGGCCCGGCGGGCGGTAGCTCTGCAGCACGTCGACCCGGTCGCCCGGCAGGATGAAACCGCCGGCGGCGGTCTCCTGATTGACCGGAACGGCGACGGCCCGCATGCCGGGCTCGAGAACGACCGACATGTAGCCGCCCTCGCCGCCCCGGACGATCTTGCTGGCGGAGATCGGCTCGCCCTTGGCGATCGGCTCACGGACGATGGCGCCCTCGATCGCCTGCAGGGGGCCCGCGCCGAGGGCGGAGGCGGCGGCCTGGCTGGCCTTTTCGGCGACCTTGTCGGCCCCTTCGGCCGCCGCCGCCGGGGCTTGGCCGTCGGTGATGAAGGTGGGGTTGAGCGCCTCGACGGGCCAGGGCTGCCAGCTGACCAGGGCCGCCGACAGGCGCGTGCCGATCGGCAGGTCCTCCTTGGCCACCAGCACCTGCGCCATCGGCCGGGCCTCGGCGATGGGGGCCGCGGGCTCGGGCGCCTGGGCGGGCGTCATCATGCCGCGCACGATGAAGGCCAGCAGGATGGCGGCCACGGCGGCGGCGGCCAGGATCGCAATGCGGACGGCGCCCATGAAACTTCCAACACGCTCCCGCTGAGGGGCCCGCTGAGGGTAAGGAGGCGGCGCGCCGGTTCCGGCGGCCTGCCGCGAAATCGAATTGCGGCCTTCTGGCGGCGCCTTCCTTGTGGCGCGGCCATGGTTAACAGCCGCTAAAGGGGGGCGCCGGCGGCCAGCAGGCGCACCAGATCGCCCCCTGGCAGGGCGACCAGACCGCCGACGCAGATCGCCACGCCGTAGGGCACGTTCTCGCCCGGCTCGGCGAGGCGGGAGAGCCAGGCGGGACCGGAGGCGACATAGCGGCGCAGCATCATGGAGCGCATCGCCAGCAGGCCGACCGCCAGGGCGCCGCCGGCCAGAGCGGTCACAAGGATGAACGGCAGAATCGCCGGCCAGCCGAGCCACAGGGCCGCAGCGGCGAAGACCTTCGCGTCACCGCCCCCGATCCAGCCGAGGGCGAACATCGCCATGCCGGCGACGAGGGCGGCGGCGCCTATGGCCAAGTGCCCGCCCAGGGCGCCTATCGGCAGGCCGACGGCGAGGGCGGCGGGGAAGAAGGCGAGGATGAGCGCCAGCGAGATCCAGTTCGGGATGGTGTAGCTCGTCGCATCCTTGAGCGCCGCCACGATGAGCAGAGCCGGGCAGACGGCGAGGAGCAGGGCCTGGAACTGAAGGAGCATGGCGCGGGTCCGTTAGGGCGTCGGAAGCCCGATGATGGGGGGCGGCGGTGAACGCTTGGTTTCGCGCCGCCGTCCTCCGCAAGGATCGAGAGCCGGAATCGAAGAAGGGCCGCGACATCGCTGTCGCGGCCCTTTTCGTCGGACGCGGCGAGCCGCGTCTGATCTTAGTTGGCGGCCGCCTGCGGCATCTTTTCGGAGATCAGGCCGAACGTGCCGGAGATCTTGCCCGACAGGGTGTTCAGGGCGGTGATCAGCACGACGGCGATCAGGGCGGCGATCAGGCCGTACTCGATGGCGGTGGCGCCAGATTCGTCCTTCAGGAAGCGGGTCACAAACTTCGACATTGCTCGATCTCCTTTTGTAGCGAGCAGATTGGTCGGGGATCAGGCCTTACCGGTCTGCTCGCCCCGAATTGCAGGGTCACTTTCGCGGACCTGGCTTAATGTCGAGTAAATCAACGAGTATTCGAGCGAATTTTCTTTTGGTTTACTTGCGTTTACTATTAGCATTCATTAACTATGCGCAGCTTTTCGGCGGCGGAATCTGCGTTTTGCATTATGATTCACGCGCACGCGCGAGTCCGGCCGATTCAGCTTTTCTTGACCATTCCGGACCAACCTCGCCATCGACCTTCCTCGTTCCGACGGACCCGCCATGCGCCGCCTGATCGCCAGCGCCATCGCCGCCCTCCTCGTCTGCGCCCCCGCCATGGCCGCCGCGGCGCCGCTCGTCCTGGGGCTGGGCGAGGGCGAGGCGGTGCGGCTTTCCGGCCCAGCGCGAAACGTCGTCGTCGGCGATCCCGAGATCGCCGATGTCAGCATGACCGGTCCGCGCGACCTGGTGGTGCTCGGCCGCGGCTACGGGTCGACCAGCATCGTGGTGACGGCCCAGGACGGCCGGCTCCTGTTCAACCGCGAGGTCGTGGTCGGCGGCGAGGGCCCGGGCGAGATGGCCTATGTCCGCGGCGGAGAGACGCGCGCCTACAGCTGCGCGCCGGTCTGCCGCGCCACCGAAGCCGACGGCGCGCAGCGTCGCCCCTGAGGCCGGGCTTAAGCATCGCTTAGCCGTCGCGCGCTAGCTTCTTCGCCAACCGAAGGGTTGGACCACCGCAGAATGCCCGCCGCGCCGAAACTCCGACAGCTCGCCACGCGCTTCGCCCGCGCCCGCCGGGGCGCGACGGCCGTCGAGTTCGCCATGATCGCCGGCCCCCTGCTCCTGCTCATCTTCGGCATACTGGAGCTGGCGCTCGTCTTCATGGTGTCGACGACGCTGGAGACGGCGACGGCCCTGGCCGCCCGTCCGATCCGCACCGGCGAGCTCCAGACGAGCGGAGCCGCCAGCGCCGAGAACTTCAAGAAGTCCGTCTGCGACCGGATGAGCTGGCTCGGCTCGGACTGCGCGGAGAATCTCCGGGTCGAGGTGCGCAGCTATGTCGACTTCACGAGCGTCGGTCAGGACGACGACCCCGTTAAGGACTGCTGGGCGCCGGGAGGCCCCACGGACATCGTCTTCGTCCAGACCTCGTACTACTGGCGGATCTTCACGCCCCTGATCAGCGCGGCCCTGGTGAACGACGGCTCCGACCGCCGCCGGATCGTCGCGGTGGAGGTCTTCCGGAACGAGCCCTACAGCGACGCCCCTGCCGAGAAGGGGTCGACATGCTGAGCCTGCCGAGGTTCTTCCGCGACCGGCGCGGCGTGGCCGCCGTCGAGTTCGCCTTCGTCGCTCCCGTCCTGATCCTGATCTATATGGGGCTCGCGGAGGTGACGATGGCGCTCATGGCCGAGCGCCGCGCCGGGCACGCCACCGCCGCGATCGCCGACCTGATCGCCCAGGACACGCTGACCAGCAAGACCGAGATCGACGACATCTTCGCCATCGGCGACAAGATCGTCGCGCCGTTCGCCTCCGAAGGGCTGACCCTTCGGGTCACCGCCATCCAGGCGGACAATAACGGGACGCCCAAGGTCGTCTGGAGCCGCGGCAAGGGCGCGCTGGGCGGGCTTGCGAAGGGCGCGACCGTGACCGGTCTTCCGGCCGACCTCATCGCCGCCAACGAGACGCTGATCTTCAGCGAGATGAAGTACGCCTTCAACTCGCCGGTGCGCTACGTCATCCCCGACGCCCTGACCTTCCACGAGAAATACTATCTCCGCCCCCGGAAGCTGGAGATGGTCAACTGCGTCGACTGCTAGGCTAGACGCCGAGCGCGCGCGCCAGCTCCTCCACGAGCGGCCCGGTCCGGCAGGGCTCGCCCGCGAGGGCCGAGACCGGGCGCACGCCGATCAGGCTGTTGGTCAGGAAGATGGCGTCGGCGTCCTTCAACTCCTCCGGCCGGACCCGGACCTCCCGCACCGGCCCGCCCATGCGCTGCGCCGCGGCGATCACGGCCTGACGGGCCAGGCCCTCCAGCACCCCGCATTCCAGCGCCGGCGTGTAGATCCGGCCGCCGCTGAGCCAGAAGAGGTTGGCGGCGCTGGCGCAGGCGACCTCCCCGCGCGAATTGAGCATCAGGGCCTCGTCGGCGCCCGCCGCGACGGCCTCCCGCCTCGCCAGCACATTGTCGAGATAGGCCAGGGTCTTCAGGCGCGAGGTCACCGAGCCGTCGTTCCGGCGGGTGCGGGCGAGGATGAGCCGGGCCGGACCTTCGGGCTTCGGCGCCGGCGCCGCGGTGACGATCAGGCGCGGGACGGGCGCCGCCGGCCGCTCGAGGCCCCGCCCGCCCGAACCGGCGGTCCAGGTCAGGCGCAGGGCGGCGCGCGCGCCTTGCAGCCCGGCCTCCGCCAGCGCCGCCTCGGCGGCGCGCCACGTGGTCTGAGGCTCGGGCGGCGGCAAGCCCAGCACCTCGCAGCCGCGGGTCAGCCGGCCCAGATGGCCCTCCCACCAGACCGGCTGTCCCTGCCGGACCAGGACGGTCTCGAACAGGCCGTCGCCGAGCAGGAGGCCGCGGTCGTCGAAGGGGACGCCGGCGCTCATGACGCCGCCGCCAGAGACGGCCCCTCGAGGGCGGCGCGCAGGGCGGCGACCTTGGCCTCCGTCTCGGCGCGCTCGGCCTCCGGGTGGCTGTCGGCCACGATGCCGGCGCCGGCGCGCGCCTCCACCCGCCAGCCCTCCGGGTCCTCCAGCAGGGCGGCGGTCCGGATCAGCACGCTGGAGTCGAACGCCCCGTCCGCGCCGGCCCAGAAGATGGAGCCGCAATAGGGACCGCGTGGCGGCTCCAGGGCCGCGATCACCTTCATCGCCTGGATCTTGGGCGCGCCGGTGATCGAGCCCGGCGGGAAGGCGGCCCTCAGCAGTTCGGCCGTCCCCTGCCCCTCCGCCAGGCGGCCGGTGACGGTGGAGACCAGATGATGGACGTTGGCGAAGCTCTCGATGGCGAAGAGCTCCGGCGTCTTCACGCTGCCCGGCTGGCAGACCCGCGCGAGATCGTTGCGCATCAGATCGACGATCATGAGGTTCTCCGCTCGGTCCTTGGCGCTGGCGGACAGTTCGGCGGCCAGGCGGGCGTCCTGCGCCGCATCGGCCCCGCGCGGCCGCGTTCCCTTGATCGGCCGCGTCTCGGCGGTGAGCCCCTGCGACGTGCGCCGCAGGGCGATGAAGCGCTCGGGCGAATTGGAGACCACGGCGGCGCCTGGCAGCCGCAGATAGGCCGCGAACGGGGCCGGACTCGCCTTCGCCAGCGCCGCCATCAGGTCCAGGGGCGAGACGCCCGGCCCCAGCCGGCCGGTCCAGGCGCGGGCGATGTTGGCCTGGAAGATCTCACCGGCCGCGATCCGCCCCACGACCTCGGCCACGGCGGCCTCGTAGCGGGCGGGATCGGAGGCGCGGAGGGCGGCCTGCGTCAGCGGGCCGGAGCGGCGGGTCCCCGAGGCGCCCTCGGAGGCCGCGAGCAGCGCCCGGGCCCGGGACAGCGCCGCTTCGGGCGTCTCGCCGCGGCCGATCGCGCGCAGCTCGCGCCGCTCGTGATCGAAGGCGAGGACGGCGGGATAGAGGGCGCAGGCCAGGTCCGGCCAGTCCGGGTGCGCCGGCAGGGCGAGGTCCTGCGCCTTCGCCCCGAGCTCATAGGCGGCGAGGCCCGCCACGCCGCCCTGGAAGGGCGGCCCCGCCTCCAGCCGCTCGCCCTCCGGGATCAGCGCGGCGAGGGCGGCGAAGGGATCGGAGGGCTCGCCGCTGCGGACCGTCAGGGTGCGGGTGGGCCGCGCCGCCACATAGGACCAGCGTCCGCGCCGCCCGCCGCCGCCCGAGAGCAGCCCGAGCGCCCATGGCTCCTCGGCCAGGGCGGAGAGCGCCTCCAGCGGGTCCCGCCAGGGCGCGGCGATCTCGGCGACGCGGCGCATCCCTGCGCCATAGACCGCCGTTCGCCCGCTGGAAAGCGGCCCCGGCGCGCCGGTCGCCCCGGCGAGGCGTTCAGGCCCCCAGGCGGGCGTCCGCCGCCGCGAGCGCCGCATCGCGGGCGCCGGCGAAGCCCTGGGCCGCCAGGGCCTCGGCCAGGGCGGTCAGGCAGAGCCTCACATGCCAGGGACTGGCCGAGGCGCCCATCAGGCCGATGCGCCAGACCTTTCCTTTCAGGGGACCGAGGCCGGCGCCGATCTCCAGGTCCCAGCGTTCGAGCAGATAGGCGCGGACCTTGGCCTCGTCGATCCCCTCGGGGACCTTCACCGTATTGAGCTGCGGCAGGCGGTGCTCCGGCGCGGCCAGCATCTCCAGGCCCAGGGCCTCAAGCCCGGCGACCAGGGACTCGTGCATGCGCGCATGGCGCACGAAGACCGCCTGCTCGCCCTCCTCGAAGAAGGCCACGAGCGACTCGTGCAGGCCGTAGAGCGCGTTGATCGGCGCGGTGTGGTGATAGGTGCGGCCGCCCTCGCCGCCCCAGTAGCTCATCAGAAGGCCGATGTCGTAGAGCCAGTTGCGCGGCTTCTCCTTGCGCGCGGCGATGGCCGCCACGGCCCGCTTGGAAAGGGCGACCGGCGACAGGCCGGGGGGCGCCGACAGGCACTTCTGCGTGCCCGAATAGACCACGTCGGCGTCCCAGGCGGCGGCATCCACCGGCACGCCGCCCAGCGAGGTGACGCAGTCGACGATGGAGAGCGCGCCATGCCTGCGGGCGAGCGCGCACAGGCCCGCCGCATCGCTGCGCACGCCGGTCGAGGTTTCCGCGTGGACGAAGGCGAGCACCTTGGCCCGCCGGCCGCCGCTCAAGGCCGCCTCGACCTTGTCCAGGCTGACCGGCGTTCCCCAGGCGTCCTCGACCGCGATCACCTCGGCCCCGGCGCGACCGGCCATGTCGACCATGCGCGTGCCGAAGACGCCGTTGACGCAGATGACCGCCAGGTCGCCCGGCTCCAGCAGGTTCATGATCGCCGCCTCCATGCCGGCCGTGCCGGGCGCGGGCAGCGGCACGCAGACGTGGTCCGGCGCATGGAACAGGCGGGCGAGACCGGCCTTGATCTCCTCCATCAGGTCCTGGAAGGCGGGATCGAGATGGCCGATGGTCGGGCGCGAAAGGGCGGCCAGCACGCGGGGACTGACGTCGGAGGGCCCCGGGCCCATCAGGATGCGCCGAGGTGGCTGAAAACTGTGCAAAACGCCCTCCCTTGTCACGGCGAGGTGATTAGGCCGGAAGCGGTGAGGAGCGCAATTCTTGTCATCGAACCTTGTCGGAGGTTCGGTCCCTGAAAGCGCCCGGCGGCGACGCGGAGGTCGGCGCCGGGCGTGTCAGTTGGAAGCGGCCGTCGATGTCCGTGCGCCGGCCAGTTCGCGACGCGGCCCGCGGTCCAGCCAGGCCCGCTTCCACTCTCCCCACAACTGCGGCCGCGGCCGCGTGTAGCGCGCCTCCAGAAAGGCCGCCTCCACCACGCGATCGGTGCGGAAGTGCCGGAAGTCCGCGCGCAGCTCGCACCAGGCGGCGATGATCCGCACCGTGTCGAAATAGCCGACCGAGATCGGCCAGATGACCCGCTCGGTCACCGCGCCCGCCTCGTCGCGATAGGCCAGCCGCACCTTTCCCTGCTCGCGGATGGCCAGACGCAGGCGGGCCATGTCGATGGCGTCGACCTCCGCCCGCCACTGCCGTGTGGCGGTCAGCGGCGAGGAGGCGACGAAGGGGCGCAGGTTCTCCGGGATCACCTGGGCGATCTTGGCCACCAGGTCCTTGGCCGCCCGGGCGAGCTCCGGATCGGCGCGGCCGCTGACGAACTGGGCGCCCAGAAGAACCGCCTCGAGCTCCTCGGCGGTGAGCATCAGCGGCGGCATGTCGAAGCCGTCGTCGAGGACATAGCCGATCCCCGCCTCGCCCCGGATCGGGACCCGCTGGCCCATCAGGTCGGCGATGTCGCGATAGACCGTGCGGACGGAGGTCTCCAGTTCCTCGGCGAGCGCCGCGGCGGTCACCGGACGGGCCGTCCGGCGCAGGATCTGGATGATCTGGAACAGGCGGTCGGCCCGGCGCATGCGACACCTCGTCCCTGCTGACAGGATGCTGACAGGAGGCCTTGCTTACCACGGTCCTCGCAACCCCGGAGGACCGAAAGATGATCACCCTGTACGGCTTTGGCCCCATGTTCGGCCTGCCCGATCCGAGCCCCTACGTCATGAAGACGGAGGTCCAGCTGAAGATGGCCGGCCTCGGCTATCTCAAGCTTCCCGGCGACCTGGACGCGGCGCCCAAGCGCAAGCTGCCGGTCATCGACGACGACGGCGTCGTCGTCGCCGATTCCGCCTTCATCCGCTGGCACATCGAGCAGAAGTACGGCGTCGACTTCGACGAGGGCCTCGACACCCGGGAACGTGCGCTCGCCTGGGCCGCCGAGCGGATGGCCGAAGACCATCTCGGCTGGGCGCTCGGCTATGCCCGCTGGCTGATGCCGGAGAACTTCGACAAGGGGCCCGCCCGCTTCTTCGACGATCTGCCCGAGCCGGCGCGCAGCCAGGCGCAGGCCGAGACCCGGGACGCCGTGCGCGGCGCCATGGAGGCGCACGGAATCGCCCGGCACAGCCTGTGCGAGATCACCCGCCTGGCCGACCGCTCGCTCTGCAGCCTTTCGACCCTGCTGGGCGACAAGACCTATCTCATGGGCGAGCGGCCCTGCGGCGCCGATGCGGTGGTCTTCGCCATGACGGCCGGCGCGCTCTGCCCGCACTTCGATTCGCCCATCCGCCAGGCGGCCGAGCGCTACGGCGAGCTCGTCGCTTACAGCGAGCGGATGATGCGGCTCTTCTTCCCGGCCTACACGGCGGCGGCCCAGGAGGCCGCCTGAGGCCCGGCGGCGCGGGGATCAGCCCAGGATCCGCGCGCCGATCGCCTCGCGCATGGCGCGGTCGACGCCCAGGGCCTGCTCCAGATAGCCGTCGAGGGAGCCGCAGCGCTCCCGCATCACGGCGAAGGCGCTCTCCAAATATTCCGGATGGACGCTGAGCGCGGTGCGGATGGCGGCTTCGCTCGGCACGCGTCCGGCATATTCGGTGAAGAACTCGACCATGTAGGGGATGCGGCGTGCGATCCGGGTCTCGTCATTGGTCAGCAGATAGTCGGCGACGATATCGTCGTCGTGGACGCCGGCCAGATGGTGGGTGAGCGCGCACAGCATGCCCGTGCGATCCTTGCCCGCCGCGCAGTGGACGAGGATCGGCCCTTCGGCCCGCGCCAGGGCCTGGAAGTAACGGGAGAAGAGGTCGATGTGCCGCTCCTCGAAGGGCGCCTCCCGATAGAAGGCGACTCCGTCGGCGCGGAACCAGTCGATGCTGAGGTCGGAGGCCTGCATGGCCGCGATCCAGGGGTCGCCGGCGACGCCGAGGTCGTTCTCGATGACGTGGGCGGTGAAGCCGTCGTGACGCAGGGAGGGATCCCTCGCCCGCTCGGCGGGGCGGCGCAGGTCGACGACCACCCGGATCCCCATCTGGCGAAGGCGCTCGAGGTCGGCCGCGGTCGCCCGGGCGTGGTTCGCCGAGCGGTAGAGGACGCCGCGCCGCACGCCGCGCCCGCAGGCGGTGCCATATCCGCCGAAGTCGCGGAAGTTCTCGATGCCTTCGAAGTCCAGGTGCCGGTCCATTCCCAGCCACTAGCGCCGCGCCCCTGCGAAATCCAGCGTCTGGACGCCGCGCCCTCGGCAGGCGAGGTTGCGGCCATGACCGAGCACCGCACCGAGCGCTTCCAGAGTTTCGACGGCGTCGAGATCGCCATCCACCGCCAGGGCCAGGGTCGTCCTGTCGTCCTGCTGCACGGCTTCCTCTCCAGCGCCCGCCAGAACTGGTTCGCGCCCGGCCACGTGAACTGCCTGGCGCGGGCCGGGTTCGAGGTCATCGCGCCCGATCTGCGCGGGCACGGCGAATCCGCCGCGCCGACCGATCCGGCGGCCTGGCCGCAGGACGTGCTGGCCAAGGACCAGCAGGCGCTGATCGCCCATCTCGGCCTCTCCGACTACGACCTGGTCGGATACTCCCTCGGGGCCCGGACCTCGGTGCGCGCGGTGGTCGGCGGTCTCCGTCCCCGTCGCCTGGCGCTGGGCGGCATGGGCGAGAGCGGCGTCATGCAGGCCGGAGCGCGTGCGGCCATGTTCGAGGACTCCATCCGCCATGGCGAGCAGGCCAAGGACCCGCGCGCCGGCCGCCGCATCCAGCGCATGCTGGCCGAGGGGGGCCTCGACCCCCTGGCCATGCTGGGCGTGCTGGCCGCCTTCCAGGAGACGACGGCCGAGCAGATCGCCGCCATCACAATCCCCACCCTGGTGGTCTGCGGCGCCGACGACCGGGACAACGGCTCGCCGGACGATCTCGCCGCGCGCCTGCCGCACAGCCAGCTGGTGATGATCCCCGGCGACCACATCGGCGCCGCGGGGGCGGCCGAGCTCAGCGAGGCGGTGGTCGCCTTCCTGACGGAAGACTAGCGGAAGGGCGGCTCGTCGAAGCTGCGCAGCTTGCGCGAATGCAGGCGCGGCCCCTCCTCGCGCAGCAGGTCCAGCGTCGCCAGGCCGATCTGCAGGTGCTGTCCGATGGCCCGCTCGTAGAAGGCGTTGGCCTGGCCGGGCAGCTTGATCTCGCCGTGCAGCGGCTTGTCGGACACGCACAGAAGGGTGCCGTAGGGCACCCGGAACCGGTAGCCCTGGGCGGCGATGGTGGCGCTCTCCATGTCGATGGCCACGGCGCGGGACTGGTTGAAGCGCAGGGCCGACAGCGAGTAGCGCAGCTCCCAGTTCCGGTCGTCGGTGGTCACCACCGTGCCCGTGCGCAGGCGGCGCTTCAGCACCTCGCCGGACTCGCCGGTGACGATCTCGGCGGCGCGGTTCATGGCCACCTGCACCTCGGCGATGGGCGGGATGGGGATTTCCGGCGGCAGGACGTCGTCCAGCACATGGTCGTCGCGCAGATAGGCGTGGGCCAGCACATAGTCGCCGATGGTCTGGCTGCCGCGCAGGCCGCCGCAATGGCCGATCATCAGCCAGGCCTGCGGGCGCAGCACGGCCAGGTGGTCGGTGATCGTCTTGGCGTTGGAGGGGCCGACGCCGATATTGACCAGCGTGACGCCCTGCCCGCCTTCGGCCATCAGGTGGTAGGCCGGCATCTGGTGGCGGCGCCAGGGCGCTTCGGCGACCACCATCTCCGGGTTCGGCGTCTCGGCGGTGACGACGACGCGGCCGGCCGCCGACAGCGCCTTGTAGGGGCCTCCCGACCTCAGCTGGGCGCAGGCCCAGGCCACGAACTCGTCCACATAGCGGTGATAGTTCGTGAACAGAACATACGGCTGGACATGCTCGGCCGGCGTGCCGGTGTAGTGGGCCAGCCGGGCGAGCGAGAAGTCCGTGCGCAGGCCGTCGAACAGGGCGAGCGGCCGGTCCTGCTCCAGGGCCGGCGTCCAGAAGCCGTCGGCGATCTCGTCGCCGATATGGGCGAGTTCGGTGGTCGGGAAGTGGCGGGCGATCTCGCGCGCTCCGACGTCGGCCTTGGCCAGGTCGATCGTGCCGTCCAGCACATAGGGAAAGGGAATCTCCTGGGCCGAACGCCCGACGGAGAGCTGCACGTCGAAGTCGCGCATCAGCAGGGTGAGCTGTTCCACCAGATAAGGGCCGAACAGGTCCGGGCGGGTGACGGTCACCGAATAGGCGCCCGGCGCCGAGAGCCGGGCATAGGCGCGCGAGAGTCTCGGGAATTCCTGGCCCGGCGGCCAGACGAGGCGCAGTTCGGGATAGGCGAAGGCGCCGGTCCGCCGGAGCTTCGGGTCGGGGGCGGCGCCGTCGTCCAGGAACCGCTGAAGCGCGCTGCGCAGGGCGGTGACGGAGGCCTGGTATTCGTCGTTGAGCCGCTCGACGATGGCGGCCGGTTCGCTTCTTTCTGTCATGGTCGATCCTAGCGCCGCGGGGCGACGATTTCGAGACGCCGCAAGGTCGCGCTCGCTTGCGCGCACGCCCGGTCCCTCCCCATATCAGCGTCCGACGACAACTCCTGACGCAAGATGCACAACCACATTCGCACCTTCATGCTTCTCGCCGCCCTCACCGCCCTCTTCATGGGCGTGGGCTATCTGATCGGCGGGACCGGCGGCATGCTGATCGCCCTCCTGCTGGCGGGGGGCATGAACCTCTTCAGCTACTGGAACGCCGACAAGATCGTCCTGCGCATGCACGGCGCGCAGGAGGTGGACGAGAGCCACGCCGACGCCCTCGTCCGCAACTTCGTGCGCGACGTCCACGAGATGGCCGACGGCGCGGGCCTGCCGCGGCCCAAGGTCTATGTGATGGCGACGGAGCAACCCAACGCCTTCGCCACCGGCCGCGATCCGGAGCACGCCGCCGTGGCCGCCACGGTCGGCCTGCTGCGCATGCTCGACCGGCGCGAGATCCGCGGCGTGATGGCCCATGAACTGGCCCATGTGAAGAACCGCGACACGCTCACCATGACGGTGACGGCGACCATCGCCGGCGCTATCTCGGCGCTCGCCAACTTCGCCCTCTTCTTCGGCGGCAACGACCGGGAGCGCCCGGGCGGCATCGTCGGCACGATCGCCCTGATGATTCTGGCGCCCATGGCCGCCAGCCTGGTGCAGATGGCCATCAGCCGCGCGCGCGAATACGAGGCCGACCGCGGCGGCGCCGAGATCTGCGGCGACCCCGAAGCGCTGGCCGACGCCCTGCAGAAGATCGAGCACTATGCCCGGGGCACGGTGAACCTGCCCGCCGAGCGCAATCCGGCCACGGGCCAGATGTTCATCATCAACCCGCTGTCGGGCCGCGGCGCCGACAACCTCTTCTCCACCCACCCGGCGACGCACAACCGCGTGGCCGCCCTGATGGAGATGGCCGGCAAGGTGACGGCCCCCGTGCGCCGGGCGGCCCGGGCCGTGGGCACGGCCGTGCCGGTGACGCGGCGCTCGGAGAAGGGCCCCTGGAGCTGAACCGGCGCTGACGGGCCGGCCCCTCCGGCCCACCTCCCCCTCGAGGAGGGGGAGGATCTGCGCTGCGGCGTCCGCAAGCTCGGTGAAGAGACGCTCCCTCTCTGGGGAGCTGTCGCCGAAGGCGACGGAGGGGGCCGCCTTCGGGACTGGACGTGACACGCCTCCTGCGTGAGGCGGCGCGGTTCCCTTACTCGGCCGGCAGGGCGGTCTCGGTCCGGCGCGACTGCAGGCGCTCGAATTCCGCCCAGACGCCGGTGTCGCCGTGCCATTGCCCCTTGGTCGCGGCCTTGGAGTATTCGGTGGAGCGGGCCTCGAAGAAGTTGGCGTGCTCCACGCCCGACAGCATCGACTGCAGCCAGGGCAGCGGGTTCTCCTTGATGCCGTAGACCTCCGGCAGGTGGAGCTGGCGCAGCCGCCAGTCGGCGATGAAGCGGATGTAGCGCTTGATGTCGTCGGGCGTCATGCCCTGGACCTCGCCGGCCTCGAAGGCCAGGTCGATGAACTTGTCCTCCAGGCCCACCACCGTCTTGCAGCAGTCGACGATGTCGTCGGCCACCGACTTGGTCACCACCTTGGTCTCGGCGTTGAAGGAGTGGAACAGGCGGATGATGCCCTCGCAGTGCAGGCTCTCGTCGCGCACCGACCAGGAGACGATCTGGCCCATCCCCTTCATCTTGTTGTTGCGCGGGAAGTTCATGAGCATGGCGAACGACGCGAAGAGCTGCAGCCCCTCGGTGAAGCCGCCGAACATGGCGAGCGTACGGGCGATGTCGGCATGCGAGTCGACGCCGAACTGCTGCATGTAGTCGTGCTTGTCGCGCATGGCCTGGTAGTCGAGGAAGGCCGTGAACTCGGAGTCGGGCATGCCGATCGTCTCGAGGAGCAGCGCATAGGCGGCGATATGGATCGTCTCCATGTTGGAGAAGGCCGCCAGCATCATCTTCACTTCGGTCGGTTTGAAGACCCGGCCGTAGCGTTCCATGTAGTTGTCGTTCACCTCGACGTCGGACTGGGTGAAGAAGCGGAAGATCTGCGTCAGCAGGCTGCGCTCGCGATCGTTCAGCTTGGCGGCCCAGTCCTTCACGTCCTCGCCCAGGGGCACCTCCTCAGGCATCCAGTGGACCTGCTGCTGCTTCTTCCAGAACTCGTAGGCCCACGGATAGCGGAAGGGCTTGTAGGCGTAGGAAGGAGTGAGCAGGCCCGGCAGGGCGGTAGGAACGGCGTCGGTCACGGCACTTCCCCGAGAAGCTGGCGGAGGTCTAGGATCGCAATCAGCAGGGTATCAGCGATTGCGATGACATCCAGGGGACAATCGGTCGCTAACCCCAATATGTTGTTAACAAGGCGCGCGGAGGCACAACCTGTGGCCAGCGAAAGCTATGTGGTCTACGGCGCGCAAGGCTCGGGCTCGGTCGCCGTCGAGGCCGCCCTGACCCTCATCGGCGCGCCCTGGCGGGTCGTCGACGCCGACTGGGACGACTTTGATCCGGTGGAACGTGTGAACCCGCTCCGGCAGGTGCCGGCGCTCGCCCTGCCCTCCGGAGAGCTGATGACCGAGAGCGCGGCCATCCTTCTGCACCTGGCCGAGGCCCATCCCGAGGCCGGCCTTGCGCCGCCGCCTGGAGACCCCCTCCGCCCGGCCTTCCTGAGGTGGATGATCTATGTGCCGGCGGCGATCTACCCGATGTACTGGGTCCGGGACGTCCCTTCGCGCCTGGCGGCCGACAGCCGGGCCGAATCGGTCATCCTCGAGCGTACGGCCGAGCGGATCGCCGAGTGCTGGGGCAAGATGAACGCTCAGGTCTCGCCCGGCGACTACATCCTGGGCGACCGCCTGACCATGCTCGACCTTTACGTGGCGGTGGTGTCGCGCTGGACGCCGGGTCGCCGGCGGTTCGGCGAGGTCGCGCCGAAGCTGGCGGGGCCGGTTCGGCGGGTCGACGAAGATCCGCGCCTGGCCGCGCTGTGGGCCGAACGCTTCCCGCCGGGGGTTTCGGAGTGAAACTCTACACCTTCCAGCGTAATTCCGCCGGCGAGCGGGTGCGGATCGCGCTCGGGCTGAAGGGCCTGGCCTATGACTATGTGTCGGTCCCCGCCCTTCCGGAGGGCGCGTACCGTCGGATCAACCCCCAGGGCCTGATGCCGGCGCTGGAACTGCCCGACGGCCAGGTGATCGCCCAGTCGGGCGCCATCCTCGCCTATCTGGAAGACGCCTTTCCGGAGCCGCCGCTCCTGCCCGCCGATCCGGTCGCCCGGGCGCAGGCCCGCAGCTTCGCCCTGTTCATCGCCGCCGAGATGCATGCGGTGACGGTGAGCCGCGTCCGGCGGTTCGTCGCAGACGATCTGGGGACCGGGACGGAGGGGGAGGCGCGGTGGCTCGCACACTGGACCACCGAAGGTCTTGTCCGGCTGGAGGAGATGCTGGCGCGACGGCCGCTCGCCTCCGCCTACTGTTACGGCGATGCGCCGGGCTGGGCGGATCTGCACCTTGTTCCAGCGCTGCGCAATGCGCGGCGGTTCGGCGTTCCGGTCGACCCCTATGTTCGGCTCCTGGGGGTGGAGGCGGCCTGTCGCGAGCTGCCGGCGTTCCAGTCCGCGCGGCCCGAAGCCCAGCCGGACTTCCAGGCCTGACGCGCCGCTCCGCTCAGTTCTGCGGCTTGATCGAGAACGACAGGGCGACGATCTGGTCGTCCTTCGTCTCCTGCCCCCAGATCATGTGCTGGCCCTTCACCTCGCGGTGGACATAGCCGAGCGAGGCCTGGACAGGCCCCTGACGCCAGCCCAGGCCCACATGGGCGTCGCCGATGAGGGCGCTGGAGGAATCGGTGGACCAGCCGGCCTGGTCCCAGCCGTCCTGGTCCCTCAGCATGTTGAGGCCCACGGCGCGGCCGCTGGCGGCGGCGAAGAGGTACCAGCGGCCCTTCTCGCCGAAGGCCTCGCCGTCGCGCACGCCCATGGCGTTGAGCCGCTCCTCGACCTCGGAGTCGAGCCCTTGGCCCAGGCGCACCATGGCGCCCGCCTCGGCCTGACCGCCACCCGTGCCAAAGCCCACGCCCGCATGCGGCGTGACGTCGACATCATAGGCGCCGGCCTCGAACTTCACGGCGGCGGGCCAGTCGCGCGTGACCGTGACCTCATAGGCCTGGGCGTCGAACTGGGCGCGTTCGGGATTGAGCGGCAAGCCGCCCGGCGTGCGCATCGGCCCGCCCACGCTGACACGCAGGGTGTCGACGGCGCTTCCGTCGGCGCGGACGCCAAGGGGCGCGGCGCCGGAGCGCCAGCGCACCGGGCCCTGACCCGGCGCATAGGTTTCCCGGGCGACGATGCGTTGGCTGGGGTCGAGTTCGGCGGCCGCGGCGTCCGGCGCGAAGGGCGCGTCCATGAGCGCGAACGCCGATTGAGTCGCCTGCGCGTTCAGCGCGGCGGTTTCGAACGGATCAGCCGCCGCGCCCGTGGCGGCGGCGCCCATGGCTATGGCCAATACAGCCGACAGCCTCATCTTCCCTGCTCCCAGTCCCCGCATCTGCCCGGCGGGGTTCAGATGCCATCCTTCCATGAAGTCTCAATGGCAGGAAGGGAGGACAGGTTCCCGCGACGGCGTGTCGCCGCAAGAAAAGGCTCAGGCGCCGGACTTGTGATCAGCCCGACGCCTGTTTTTCAACTTCTTCAGTAACTTGGCGGCAACCTTACTGGCAGGCCAGGCATTCCTCATAGTCGGTTCGCCCCTCTTCGGAGGGCGCCATGGCCGGGATCACGCCCACGGGCCCGCCGACGGCGGCGCCGGCGTGGGAGGCGCGCTGAACCGACTTGGAGCGCAGGTAGTAGAGCGACTTGCAGCCCCGCTCCCACGCCGTCCAGTGCAGCATGTGCAGGTCCCACTTATCCACGTCGCCCGGCAGGAAGAGGTTCACCGACTGCGACTGGCAGATGTCGGGCGTGCGGTCGGCCGCCAGTTCCACGATCCAGCGCTGGTCGATCTCGAAGGCGGTCTTGAAGACGTCCTTCTCGTCCTGGGTCAGGCCGTCGAGGTGCTGCACCGAGCCCTCGTTCTCGAGAATGGAGTCCCAGATGGCGGGCGTGTTCAGGCCCTTCTCCTCGAGCAGGCGCTCCAGGTAGGGGTTGCGGACCGCGAAGGTGCCCGACAGGGTCTTGTGGCTGTAGATGTTCGCCGGGATCGGCTCGATGCCGGCGCTGGTGCCGCCGCAGATGATCGAGATCGAGGCGGTCGGGGCGATGGCCAGCTTGTGCGAGAAGCGTTCCATGACGCCGCGCTCGGCCGCGTCCGGGCAGGGCCCGCGCTCCTCGGCCAGCTTGCGGCTGGCGGCGTCGCAGTGGCGGCGCAGGTGCTTGAAGAGGCGCATGTTCCACGACTTGGCCAGCGC
The DNA here is from genome assembly GCF_013911965.1 of Phenylobacterium sp. Taxonomy (GTDB): domain Bacteria; phylum Pseudomonadota; class Alphaproteobacteria; order Caulobacterales; family Caulobacteraceae; genus Phenylobacterium. The sequence continues at coordinate 21,077 of NZ_JACESE010000030.1, forward strand.
GCTCTCGAAGGGCACGTTCTGCGCCTGCAGGAAGGTGTGGAAGCCCATGAGGCCCAGGCCGACCGAGCGCTCGCGCTGGGCGGCGTAGACGGCGTTCTTCATCTCCGGCGGCGCACGGCCGATGAAGTCCTCGAGCACGTTGTCGAGGAAGCGCATGACGTCCTCGATGAAGGTCGGATGGTCGCGCCATTCCATGAACTTCTCGGCGTTGACCGAGGAGAGGCAGCAGACGGCCGTGCGGTCCTGGCCCAGATGGTCCTTGCCCGTGTGGAGCATGATCTCCGAGCACAGGTTCGACTGGCGGACCGACAGGCCGAGCTCGCGCTGATGCTGCGGCATGGCGCGGTTCACGGTGTCGGAGAAGATCAGATAGGGCTCGCCCGTCTGCAGGCGGATCTCGAGGATCTTCTGCCACAGGGAGCGGGCGTCCACCTCGCGGATCACCTCGTTCGTCTTCGGCGAGCGCAGGCCGAAAAGAGCGCCGTCGCGGACGGCCTCCATGAAGGCGTCGGTGATGTTGATGCCGTGGTGCAGATTGAGCGACTTGCGGTTGAAGTCGCCGGAAGGTTTGCGGATCTCGAGGAACTCCTCGATCTCCGGGTGGTGGATGTCGAGATAGACCGCCGCCGAGCCGCGGCGCAGGGAGCCCTGGCTGATGGCGAGCGTCAGGGAGTCCATCACCCGGATGAAGGGGATGATGCCGCTGGTCTGGCCCGCGCCCTTCACCTTCTCGCCGATGGAGCGGACGCCGCCCCAGTAGGTGCCGATGCCGCCGCCGTTGGAGGCGAGCGCCACGTTCTCGTTCCAGACGCCCTGGATGCCTTCAAGGCTGTCGCTGACGGCGTTGAGGAAGCAGGAGATCGGCAGGCCGCGGTCGGCGCCGCCGTTCGACAGCACCGGCGTGGCCGGCATGAACCACAGGTTCGAGATGTAGTCGTAGATGCGCTGGGCGTGGTCGGCGTCGTCGGCGAAGGCCGTGGCCACGCGGGCGAACATGTCCTGATAGGACTCGCCGGCCAGCAGGTAGCGGTCCTCCAGCGTGGTCTTGCCGAACTCGGTCAGCAGGGCGTCGCGCGAACGGTCCACCTCGACCTTGCGCACCAGCTGCAGCTGGGGTCGCTCCGTCTGCGGCTGCGCCGCCGAGACCGCCTCGGAAACCTTCAACATCGCCGCTTCACTGCCGCTCATGGCCAAAACCCATACATTTCAGGGGCTTCGAGCTTTCACCCGAGAAGCGCCCCAGCCGCTATATGTAGTAGTCGCCCCACCCCGAGGCACCACAATATGGGGGCACAACGGCTAATGACTCGTCAACGGGGTGCGACGGTTCGCCCCCAGGGTTTTTCGTAAACGAGAGCTTAACACCGATTGGCCGGGGACTGATGGATCAGGCGTTTCAGGCGATCGGGCGTTCGCCGCTCACGAGACTGTGACAATTCGTCTTCCCCATCGGCGCGAACGCCGCTCAAGACGCAGGCGCCGGGTTGCGGCGGACGCCGCAGGAAGGTAAGCGGTCTCCGTCACTGGGGAGTAGCCGCCCGCACCCAGCGGGGGAACCGTCAACAGACTTGCCGAACGGCCCCGGGCCCGAGGCATGGCGTTTCCGGCCTAGCGCTTGGCGAGACCTTTGGCGTTCGCGTGTCGATCGAGCGGGGTCGGCGGCGCGGATCGCCATAGGTATGCGCTGACCGACCCCGCCTGGACGTGACCTTGGAACCCTTCCTCATATCGACCGGCCTCGTCGCCATCGCCGAGATCGGCGACAAGACCCAGCTCCTGGCGCTGGTTCTGGCGGCCCGCTTCCGGGCGCCCTGGCCCATCCTCGCCGGCATCCTCGTCGCCACGATCGCCAATCACGCCCTGGCGGCGGCCGTGGGCGCCTTCGCGGGCCATCTGGTGAGCGACCAGGCCGCACGCTGGCTGCTCGGGGCCCTCTTCCTCGCCTTCGCGGCCTGGGCGCTCGTCCCCGACAAGTTCGAGGACGAGGACGAGCCGCCGAAGCGGGACGGCGCCTCGGTCTTCTGGACCACCACCGTGGCCTTCTTCCTGGTGGAGATGGGGGACAAGACCCAGGTGGCCACGGCCGCGCTCGGCGCCCGCTTCCAGGATGTCGCCCTGGTGGCGGCCGGCACGACGCTCGGCATGATGCTGGCCAATGCGCCGGCCGTGCTCATCGGCGAAGCGGCCGCCACGAAGCTGCCCCTCAAGCTGATCCGCCTGTTCGCCGCGGCCAGCTTCGCCGCCATCGGCCTGTGGATCCTGATCGCCGGCTGAGACGCAAACGAAAAGAGCCCGGCCTTGCGGCCGGGCTCCCATCGGTCGGCTGATCAGCCGTCCGAACCTCGAGATCAGAAGTTGATGTCGATGGTCGAACGACGGTTCAGCGGTTCCTTCACGCCGTCGCCGGTCGGGACGGCCAGTTGGCTCTCGCCCTTCCAGTCGACCTGCAGGGCGCCCTGGCCGACGCCGAGGCTGACCAGCTGGTCGGCCACGGCCTTGGCACGGCGTTCCGACAGACGGACGTTGTAAGCCACCGAACCCGAGGAGTCGGTGTGGCCGACGACGACCACCTGGGTGGCGTTGCCGCCCTTGGCGTAGTTCGCAGCTTCCTGCACCACGGCCTGGGCTTCCGGCGTCAGGATGTACTGATCGAACGGGAAGTAGACCACGAACTGCCGCGCTTCATACGCCGGCGGAGGCGGCGGAGGCGGAGGCGGCGGGGGCGGAGGC
>NZ_JACESE010000031.1 GCF_013911965.1 Phenylobacterium sp.
GTGCCGACCGTGGGCGTCACCTCGCCGCCGCCGGCGGCGGCGGGGCCGGCGGCGGCGAGGTGACGCCCACGGTCGGCACGCTGCTGCTGGCCGGCGGCTCGCCCGGCGCGTTCAGCTCCTGCTGGTCCACCAGCTGGGCGAAGTCCTCGAAGAGCAGGATGCGGACGAAATCGATCGCGCCGGCGTCGGAGCTCAGCACCACCCGCCAGGCGCCGTCGACGCCCTTGACCGCCACGCCCACGGGAAGGCCGCGGGGCATCAGCCCGCCGTCGCCGGAGGTGACGATGCGGTCGCCCTCCTTCACCGGATCGCGGCCGCGCAGGTAGTCGAGCTTCGGATTGGGGCCGCCGTCGCCGGTGAGGATGGCGCGCGCATTGGTCCGGTCGACCATGACCGGGGTGCGCGAGGCGATGTCGGTCAGCATCAGCACGCGGCTGGCCCCGCGGGTGACGCCCACGACCCGCCCCACCAGTCCGTGTTCGCTCATCACCGGATTGCCGATCCGCACGCCCTTCTCGCGCCCGGCGTTGGCCAGGCGGGTGTTGGCGAAGGGGCCCCGGGCGTCGGTGACCACGCGGGCCGAGACCATGGGAATGGGCGGGTCCGTCTGCAGGCCAAGCAGCGAACGGTAGCGCTCGTTGACGTCGCGCAGGGTCAGCGCCTCGTTGCGCCACTGTTCGGCTTCGGCCAGCTCGGCTTTCAGGCGGCGGTTCTCGGACACGGCGAAGAAGTAGCCGCCGATGTAGTCGCCTGCCTGGCTGAGCCAGCTCAGCGGTGCGGAGATCACGCCGCTCACCGGCGTGACGACAGCGTCGCTCACCTCCCGCGTGACTCCATAGGCCTCGTTGCGGAAGGTCTCGCGCCGGTCGCTCAGCAGCAGGGCCGCGGCCACAACGACGGCCACGACCAGCGCCACGGCCGCGGTCCAGACCAGCGGCACGCGCACTTCGCCGAAGGGATTGTCCCGCAAGGACACTTAAGGCCCGTCTCCCCGCCAGACCCGGGCGTCAGGCCCAGGTCGATTCCGGTCGGTTAAGCAAATCCTAGGCCAGGGTGGATTCAAGAACCCCCTTCATCCACTTCGGGTGTTCCAGAACCTTGCCGCAGCCGAGCGCCACGCAGGACAGCGGATCGTCGGCCACCGTCACCGGCAGGCCGGTGTGGTCGCGGATCTCGGCGTCCAGACCGCGCAGCAGGGCGCCGCCGCCGGTGAGCATGATGCCCTTGTCGGCGATGTCGGAGGCCAGTTCCGGCGGGGTGGCTTCGAGCGCCATCTTCACCGCATCGACGATCTGGCCCACCGGCTCGGCGAGCGCGTCGGAGGCCTGCTTCTCGCTGATGCGCACCTCGCGCGGCACGCCCTGCATCAGGTCGCGGCCCTTGACCTCGATCGACAGGCCCTCCCCGTCGGCCGGGGCCCGGGCGGTGCCGATCTCCTTCTTGATCCGCTCGGCGGTGGTCTCGCCGATCAGCAGGTTATGGTTGCGGCGCATGTAGGAGATGATCGCCTCGTCCATCTTGTCGCCGCCCACGCGGACCGAGCGCGAATAGACGATGCCCGACAGGGACAGCACGGCCACCTCGGTGGTGCCGCCGCCGATGTCGACGACCATCGAGCCGGTCGGCTCGTGGATCGGCAGGCCCGCGCCGATGGCCGCAGCCATGGGTTCGTCGATCAGGCCGACGCGGCGGCCGCCGGCGTTGAGGCAGGAATCGTTGATGGCGCGGCGTTCGACGGCCGTGGCGCCCGACGGCACGCAGACGATCACCTTCGGGTTCACGAAGCCCTTGCGGTTGTGAACCTTGCGGATGAAGTACTTGATCATCTCCTCGGCGACTTCGAAGTCGGCGATGACCCCGTCGCGCATGGGACGGATGGCTTCCATGTGGCCGGGCGTGCGGCCCAGCATCTGCTTGGCTTCGATGCCGACGGCGTGGACCACCTTGCGGCCGCCGATGTTGCGCAGCGCCACCACCGAGGGTTCGTTCAGCACGATGCCCTTGCCCTTCATGTAGATGAGCGTGTTGGCGGTGCCGAGATCGATGGCGATATCGTTGGAGATGGCGCCGAAGAGGGACGAGATCATGCAGGGCCCTGGTGACTTAGGGGGCTTGGGACGAGTCTCGGCGAAAATCTGGACCGGCGTTCGCCGCAGAGCGGCGCTCGGGACGGATCAGGCTGTCGCTAGAAGGACTTGCGGTTCGTGTGCCCCGCCGTTTTGTTGATTTCAAGGCTTATTCACCGAGGCGGGCCCGGGCGGAGGAAGGAGGGCCTCGCCAGCCCTGGGAATTCAACCAGCGGGTGAGCTTCACCATGGCGTGTGCGGTGTTGCGCCACAGGCGGACCGGGACCGCCGAATCGGCGGCCGAGGCCCTCCGGGTACGAATCGTCCGCGCCTAGCCGAGGGCCGCCAGCACCACGCCCGCGGCCGTCGCCGCCCCGCCGACCAGTTGGCGCAGGCCCAGGCGCTCCTGGAAGAGACGCCGGCCGGCCGCCGCGGCGATGGGCAGTTCCAGAACCCCGATCGCCCGCACCTGCCCCGCCGGCGCCAGGCCCAGCGCGGCGAACCAGCAGGCCGAGGCCGCCGCGCCGCAGAAGCCCGCGCCCCAGGAGGACCGCCAGCCCGACACGACCGCCCGCAGCGCCTGCGGCCGGCGCACGGCGAGCCAGGCCCCCAGCCCCAGGGACTGAATCGCCTGGGCCACGCAGACCGAGGCGATGGCGGCGTAGATCGGATGGTCGGCGTCCAGGGCCTGGGCCGACTGGCGGTAGGCGTTCAGCACGACGGCCATGACCACGCCCGAGGCGACGCCGAGCCACAGACCCGAGCGTTCCAGGCGCGAGATGCGGCCCGGCCAGGACAGGATGGCCACCCCGCAGGTGGTGACCGCCACCCCCGCCCAGGCCGCGGGGCTCAGCCCGTCATGCAGGACGAAGAGTCCCAGCAGCGCCGCCGCCGGCAGGGAGGCCTGCTGGGTGAAGGTGGCGACGGCGAAGCCGCTGCGGCGCATGGCGACCAGCAGCAGGGCCGTCTGCACGATCTGGCCCGTCGCGCCGGTCGTCACGGCGATCCAGAAGCGCAGGCCCGGATGCGGATCGGCGTCCGGCGTGGCCAGGGCCACGACCGCGAACATGGCCAGGGCGAAGGGCAGGCCGAAGAGAAAGCGGACAAGGGTCGCGCCCCACGGGCCGGCCTCTTCCACCAGCCCCCGCTGCAGGGCGTTGCGCGCCACCTGCAGGGGCGCGGCGGCGATCGTCAGGGCGATCCAGAGCATGAAGGGTCCCTCCCCCCGCGCTCGAGGCGCAGGGCGGCAGGCGCGCATGTCGGGCGGCGGCGGGCCTTGGGCCCGCCGTCCGGCGGCGCGGAATGAAAGGGACCGGCCCTAGAAGCCGCTGGCGACCTTGGCGGCGTCGGGCGCGCTCTTCTCCTTGCGCGCGAAGAGATTGTTCAGCGCGTTGACATAGGCCTTGGCCGAGGCGGTGAGCGTGTCGGTGTCGGCCGCCTGGCCGGTGGCGATGCGGCCGTCTTCCTCCAGGCGCACCGAGACCTGGGCCTGGGCGTCGGTCCCTTCGGTCACCGCATGCACCTGGAACAGGCGCAGGATGGCCGTGTGCGGCACCACCTCGTGGATGGCGTTGAACACCGCATCGACCGGGCCGTCGCCCGTGGCCGTGGCCGACCGCTCGACGCCCTCGACCGTCACGGTCAGATGCGCCTCCTGCGGGCCCTCGGTGCCGGCGATCACGCGCAGCTGCTTGACCTGGATGCGGTCGGCGCCGGAGGCCAGGGCGTCGTCCACCAGGGCGACGATGTCGTCGTCGAAGACGTGCTTCTTCTTGTCGGCCAGATCCTTGAACCGCTGGAAGGCTTCGTTCAGGGCGTTCTGGCCCAGCTCGTAGCCCAGGGCCTTCAGCTTCTCGCGGAAGGCGTGACGGCCGGAGTGCTTGCCCATCACCAGGTTCGAGGCGCCCTGCCCGACGCTTTCGGGCGTCATGATCTCGTAGGTGCCGCGGTCCTTCAGCATCCCGTCCTGGTGGATGCCGCTCTCGTGGGCGAAGGCGTTCTTGCCGACGATGGCCTTGTTGAACTGCACCGGGAAGCCGGTGATGGCCGAGACGTAGCGGCTGGCGCGCGTGATGTGCTGGGTCTCGGCGTTGGTGAAGTAGGGCAGCCGGTCGCCGCGCACCTTCAGGGCCATGACCACTTCTTCCAGCGCCGCGTTGCCCGCGCGCTCGCCGATGCCGTTGATGGCCACCTCGACCTGCCGCGCACCGCCCTGCACGCCGGCCAGGCTGTTGGCCACGGCCAGGCCCAGGTCGTTGTGGCAGTGGGTCGACAGGATGACGTTCTCGACGCCCGGCACGTTCTCCACCAGGTCGCGGAAGATGGCCTCGTACTCGGACGGATAGGTGTAGCCGACCGTGTCGGGGATGTTCACCGTCTTCGCCCCGGCCTTGATGGCCGCCTCGACGCAGCGGCGCAGGAAGTCCTGCTCGGTGCGGGTGGCGTCCTGAGCCGACCATTCGACGTCGTCGCACAGGTTGCGCGCGTGGGTCACCGAACGGGTGATGGCCTCCAGTATGTCCTCCTGGCTCATCTTCAGGATGTGATCCCGGTGCGAGGGGCTGGTGGACAGGAAGGTGTGGATGCGGCCGCGCTTGGCCGGGCGGATGGCCTCGGCGCAGCGCTCGATGTCGACCGCCGCGGCGCGGGCCAAGCCGCAGACGGTGCTTTCGGTGACGATTTCGGAGATCTGGCGGACGGCCTCGAAGTCGCCGTTGGAGGCGATGGGGAAGCCCGCCTCGATGACGTCGACCCGCATCTCCTCCAGGATCTTGGCGAGCTCCAGCTTCTCCTCCAGCGACATGGAGGCGCCGGGCGACTGCTCGCCGTCGCGCATGGTGGTGTCGAATACGATGACGCGGTCGCGCTCGGAAGCGGCGTGGGAAGCTTGGGTCATGTCAGGATCTCTTCGCGGGGCTTCATTTTAGAAAGGTCGGACGGTCGGGTCATCCCCTGAGCGCCCGGCCCGCGAAGGTTTCGCGCAGGCCTAGAGCGACGCCCAGGGGCGGCTAAGCCCCAGCGGAAGCAGAAGAAGCAGGTCGGCGCGTTGCATAGACATGGAACGGTTTCTAACCAAGGCCGGCGAGCGGCGCAACAGGATTGCTGTAAAACCTCAGGACAGGCCCTCCGCCGCAAGAACCTTGCGCGTGGCGTCCCGCGCCTCGATGCGCTCCCGGTGCGCGCGCAGCTTCGGATAGCGCGAGATGTCGCCCATGCCCGGACGGTCCAGCCAGCGGGCGAAGACCATCAGATAGGGATCGGAGACCGTATAGGCGTCGCCGTGGACGAAGGGCCGGCCGTCGGCGAACCGCTCCTCGATCTGGGCGAAGTGCTCGTCGAGCGCCTCGGGGACCTTGGCCTTCACCGCCGCGATCCCCGCCTCTCCCTTGGCGTAGCGCTCGGGACGGAAGGCGTGGCCATAGGCGACGTGCACGTTGGTCGCCAGGAACAGGTTGAAGGCCTGCATGTCCCCGAAGGCGAAGGAGTCGTCGTTGGGGGCCAGCTTCGCCTCGGGATGGGTTTGGGCGATGTAGCCCAGAATCACCGGGCTCTCGGTCAGCGCGCCCCGCTCGGTGACGAGCGCCGGCACCCGCCCCTTCGGATTGACCGCCCGGTATTCCGGCCGGTTCTGCTCGCCGGCCTTCAGGTCGACGGCGAGCGCCTCGTAATCGGCCCCCGCCTCCTCGAGGGCGACATGCGAGGCGAGCGAGCAGGCGCCCGGCGAATAGAACAGCTTGAGCATCGGCGTCTCCCTTAGGGTGATCCGCCGGTAACGCTCAGACCTCCGGTTCGGTCCCGCCGTCGGCGGCGACAGCGGCCTCCCGGGCCTTCAGCCACTTGCGCGCGAACCAGCCCAGCACGATCCAGCCGACGACGATGGCGACCAGCAGGCCGATATGTTCGAGGCCGCCGCCGCGCATGGCCTGGGCGATGGAGTTCCCGGCGAAGGCGGTGACGCCGATCTTGGGCACGATGCCCAGCGCCGTGCCGGCGACGAAGTGGAACATCCTCATCGGGGTGACGCCGGCGGCCATGTTTACGACGATGAAGGGGGCCGAGGGCACCAGCCGCACGATCAGGCTGGCGTAGAATCCGTTGCGGCCGACCAGGTCCATGAACTGGCGCACGCCCTCGCCCGCGAAGGCGTTCAGCGTGCGGGCGCCGGCCAGCCGGCCCAGATAGAAGCCGACCACGGCCGAGACCATGGTGCCGATCCAGCTGTAGGCGAATCCGGTCCAGGCGCCGAAGGCCACCACCGCTGCGGCGATCAGCACGAACTGCGGCACGCCCACGAAGGCCAGCAGGGCGAAGGCGGCCACGGCCGCCGGCAGGGCCCAGGGCCCGTCGGCCGCCAGGCCCAGCCACTGCTCAACCGTCGCCTCGCCGTCGAAGCCGAGGAACTGGGCCCCGAACAGGAAGACGATCCCCACCCCGCCGAACAGGACGAAGGACACCGCCAGGGCCCGCCAGGCGCGGGCGTCCATATTGGTCAGGAACCGGAAAAGGCGGCGCATGGCGCAGGCCTCGCCGATCCGCCTGCGGCGGTCAAGCGCGCCGCACAGGGCGCCGCCTCAGTCGCCGCAGCGGATCAGCGGCGGGGGGCTGGCGAAGGGGCCGCCCGTGACCGTCATCGTCCGGTCGCCGGGACCGAAGGCCAGGTGGATGCGGGCCGGTTCGGGCGGCGCCTGGGCGACGCAGGCGGCCGCGATCTCGTAGCCGTCGTCCACCACGGCGACGCCCTCGAAGTCGCAGGACACCTCGCCCGCGGTCGACAGCCCCTCGCGGCGGAAGGTCCAGGCGCAGCCCGCGCACAGCCCTTCATTGGCCGCCCAGCGCCCCACATAGCGCGGCCGGGCCGGCGGCTCGCCGGGGGCCGGCGCGGCTGCGGCGGGAGTCGGGTCGACCGGCGCGGGCGCGGGCGCCGGATCGGGCGCTGGCGTCTCCGGCGCGCTCGGCTCGCCGCAGGCGGCCAGGGGGGCGACCAGGGCGAGGACGAAGAGGGCACGGTGCATACGCGGGCTCCAAGCTGTGACCTGCGGGCAAACGGCTCCGCCTATCTGCCGTTCCAGGCCTATGGCGGGTTTCCGCGCTCCGGGCCTTGAGGTAAACCCGCGCGACTTCCCGCCGCCACCAGAAGGAGTTCGCGCCCGATGTCGCTGCAATCCGCCACGCTCGCCCGTGTCAAGCCGTCCGCCACCATGGCGACCGACCAGAAGGCGCGTGAGCTGAAAGCCCAGGGCCGGAACGTCATCAGCCTGGGGGCCGGCGAGCCGGACTTCGACACGCCGCAGAACATCAAGGACGCGGCGATCAAGGCCATTCAGGACGGCAAGACCAAGTACACGACCGTCGACGGCATTCCCGAACTGAAGGACGCCATCTGCGCCAAGTTCCAGCGCGAGAACGGCCTGACCTACAAGCCCTCCCAGATCAACGTCTCGCCGGGCGGCAAGCCGGTGATCTTCAACGCCATGATGGCGACCCTGAATCCGGGCGACGAGGTGGTCATCCCCACCCCCTACTGGGTCAGCTATCCGGACATGGTGCTGCTGGCCGGCGGCACGCCCGTCTTCGCGCCCACCACGGCCGAGACCGGCTTCAAGCTGCGGCCGGAGGACCTGGACAAGGCGATCACCGCCAAGACCCGCTGGGTGTTCCTGAACTCGCCCTCCAACCCTTCGGGCGCGGCCTATACGCGCGCCGAGCTGAAGGCCCTGGCCGACGTTCTGATGCGCCATCCGCACGTCTGGATCCTGACGGACGACATGTACGAGCACCTGCTGTTCGACGACATGGAGTTCTTCACCATCGCCCAGGTGGAGCCGGGCCTCTACGACCGCACGCTGACCATGAACGGGGTCTCCAAGGCCTACGCCATGACCGGCTGGCGCATCGGCTACGCCGGCGGGCCTGAGCCGCTCATCAAGCTCATGGCCAAGGTGATGAGCCAGTCGACCTCCAACCCTTCGTCCATCTCGCAATGGGCGGCGGTCGAGGCGCTGAGCGGGCCGCAGGACTTCATCAAGCCCAACGCCAAGCTCTTCCAGGAGCGGCGCGACCTGGTCGTCTCCATGCTGAACCAGGCCAAGGGCATCAAGTGCCCGACGCCTGAGGGCGCCTTCTACGTCTATCCCTCCTGTGAGGGGCTGATCGGCAAGACGGCGCCGAGCGGCAATGTCATCCAGTCCGACCAGGACTTCGCCAACGAGCTTCTGGAGGCCGAGGGCGTGGCGGTGGTGTTCGGGGAGGCGTTCGGCCTGTCGCCCTTCTTCCGCATCTCCTACGCCACCGCCAAGGAGACGCTGGAGGACGCCTGCTCCCGCATCCAGCGCTTCTGCGCGGCGGTGAAATAGGCCCGGCGGCGACGTCCGGAAACAAGAACGGCCCCTCGAGCGAGGGGCCGTTTTTCATTCAGGCTCCAATGGGGCCCCTAGTGCTTCTCGCGCCAGGACGACTTGGCGGCGTCCTTGGTGAGGTTGAGGCAGACCTTCTCGTCCTCGACGCGGTCCACCCAGGTCATGGGGATCATGTGGTGCTTGAAGCCGGCGCCGAGGTCCATCTTGGCGAGCTCGATCTCCGTGCCCTTCACATGGTCGACGCGACCGACGTGGCCGCCGTCCGAGCCGACGACTTCCATGTGTTCGCGAATTTCAGTCGCTTGAATCATGCCTTGATCTCCTTTCCGTCAGGGTTGGAAAGGTAACGGCTGAAGGCGGTCGCGGTTCACCCCGCCGCTTCGCCGACGGGCAGCATCGCCGGGTCCGGCGAACGCGGCACGCGGAAGACGATCTCGCACTGCACGCCGTCCGTCGGGAAGTCGAGCCGCACCTCGCCGTCCAGCTGGTGGGCGAGCCCGCCGACGATCAGTCGCGAGCCGAAGCCCTTGCGGGACGGGGGCGTGACCGCCGGTCCCCCCTCCTCCCGCCAGAGGATGGACAGCCGGTCGGTCTCCGGATCGATCTCCTCGAGCTCCCACCGCAGCAGGACGCGGCCTGCCGCCGTGGACAGCGCCCCGTACTTCACGGCGTTGGTCGTCAGTTCGTGGATCGCCATGCCGAGCGCGACGGCGGTGTTGGGGGCGAGCCAGACCGGCGGTCCGTCCGCGTCCAGCCGGCCGCTCGCCTCCTCGAGGTAGGGGGAGAATTCCGTGGCGACCAGCTCGCCCAGGCTGGCTCCGCGCCAGTTGTCGCGTGTCAGCAGATTGTGCGCCTGGGCCAACGCGATGAGGCGCGCCTCGAAATTGCGGCGGACGCTTTCCACATCCGACGCCTGGCGCAGGCTCTGAGCGGCGATCGACTGGACGGTGGCCAGGGTGTTCTTCACCCGGTGGTTCAGCTCGTCCATGAGCAGCTTCTGGCGCGCCTCGATGCGTTTGCGCGCCGCCACCTCGCGTTCGGCGGCCATGCGCGCCTGGCCCTGCCACCAGGTCGCGGCGGCGACCAGCAGCGTCGCCACGATCCCGGCGATCAGGAAGGCCCAGGTCAGTTGCCGGGCCGCCCCGCCGGTGAAGCCCGGCCCGGCCCGATAGACCGCGGTCCATCGGGCGCCGGCCACCTCGACGTGACGGACTGCGCGCAGTCCGTAGCCGCCCTCGGGCGAGCCGCCGGAGGAGCGGAAGAGGAGATTCTCCGGCGCCGGCTCGCCATAATAGACGGCGTAGCGGTACGGCTTGTCGTCGATGCTGTCGAAGACCGCCTCCAGGAGGTCCCCGGCGCGGAACGGCGCGTACAGGAACCCCTCCAGGCTGGCCCGCCGCGCCTCCACCGTCGCCGGCGCCACGTCGCCCGCATAGATCGGCTCATAGATCAGGAAGCCCGCCTGCTTCTTTTCGTCGATCTCCTGCACCAGTTCGACCTTGCCCGACATGGCCGGGCCGCCGGTGTCGCGCGCCCGGGCCATCGCCTCGCGCCGCGTGGGCTCGGAGTACATGTCGAAGCCGATGGCCGCTCGGTTCCGCTCGTCCTCCGGCTCCAGGTAAAGGATGGCGTGACGCTCGTCGGCTTGCGGGTCGTCGCGCCGCGAGATGGCGTAGTCGTCTCGCCCGGCGGCGTGCTGGCGGGCGACGAAGGCGCCCTCCTCTCCGTCCTCGATGCGGGCGGAGTAACCGATGCCCTGGATGCCGGGATAGCGCTCGCGCAGTTCGACCCGCCGGGCGAAGGCCTTGAACTCCGAGTGGGTCACCTCGTCGCTGGCGGCGAACAGGCCCGCCCCGGCCTGCAGAATGGCCACATAGGTGTCCAGGCGCGCGGCGATGGCGTCATTGGCCTGGTCGACCAGCGCCTCGAAACGCTGCCGTTCGCGCGCCTCGCCCAGACGCTCGATCAGCAGTCCGCCGGCCAGGGTGGCGAGCAGGCCCACGACCACGACCATGATCGGAAGGGCCGGCACGAACAGTCGGCTTCTGACCAGGTCCTCCCTGGCTGCGGCGTCGGCCAACAGGGCCCCCCAAAGCTATCAACCCTTGATTGCCGCATTCGCGTCGCGGTGTCGAGGAACGTGGCGCGGCGAGCCGGCGTTCCTCGACAGGCTTGCGGAGCCGGACCGCCTTCGGCACGCTGCCCAGCCCGGAGGAAGCGCCATGGGTGAAATCGTCAATCTCAACAAGGCCCGCAAGGCGCGGGCCAAGACCGAGCAGAAGGTCCAGGCCAAGGCGAACCGCTCGCTGTTCGGCCGCACCAAGGGCCAGACCATGGCCGAGCAGCTCGAGGCCGAGCGCCAGCGCCGCCGCCTGGACGACGCCCGGCGCGAGGACTGAGCCCCGGCCTTCAGGCCACGTCGCGCGCCTCGGGCGGGACCGCCTCGTAGACGGTGGGCGGGGTGAGCCTCAGGCGTCGCCGGGCGCTTTCCAGCGGCTCGGCCATCAGCCGCTCATAGTCCTCGCCCAACAGCCAGGCCGCGGCCTTGCCGCGGCGGTATCCCTGCCAGATCGCCCGCACGTGCGGCCCGGCCGCCTTGCGCCGCCGCAGGACCGCGCCCAGGGCGATGAAGGCCCAGCCCAGGCCGCGGGTCTGGGCGTAGGAGAAGGCCACGAGACAGGCCTCCCCCAGGCCGTCGCGGTGGTAGCCGGTCAGCACATGCCAGATGTCGTGCACGTCGCGCGTCCGGCGGCCGAACCACGCATAGGGGTGCCGTTGCTCGACGGGCTTGGCGCCCGTGCGGCTGATGTCGGCCAGCCCCTGCGCCGAGAGGTTCTCGCTCCGGACGAAGTGGCGGTAGGCGGCGCCGACGGAGCCTTCGGGGAACTGGTTCAGCCAGGCGTCGTCCATCAGCAGGGGCTCGAGCTCCACCCGCTCATAGGCCAATCGGCCGCCCTGCGGCGTCTCCAGCAGCTTCTGATAGCCCCAGGCCGAGGAACCGCCGTTGAGGGCGCGCATGATCTCGAAGACCTGGACCGTGTCTTCCTTGTCGGCCAGCAGGCGGCGCAAGGCCTTGAAGGCCGCGCCCCATTGCAGGCGCGGCTTGGGCAGGCGCTGGGCGGGTCCGTCGACGGCCAGGGTCACGGCGAGCCTCCATGGCGAATGGCGTTCTTCCACCGAAGATGACGGCAGCGTCAGTCTCGATCAAGCCGCGCCCGCGCCGCACGCGGTTGCCAGCCGGCGGCGGCGCGGGACAGATGGGGCCATGACCCGTTTGAAGAAGCGCTCGGTCCAGCTGGCCGGCCACGCCACCTCGCTCGCCCTCGAGCCGGAATTCTGGGCCGTCCTGGAGAATCTGGCGGCCGCCCGGCGCCTGAGCCTGGCCGCCCTCGTGACGGAGATCGACCTGGCCCGCGGGGAACGCAACCTGGCCTCCGCCTGCCGGCTGGCGGCCCTGGCCCATCTGCAGGCCCAGATTCCGGACGGCGGCGCCTAGGTCGGATCGGGCGACGGCGCGGTCGGGATATCCGGCAGCGGCGGCGCGTCGGGCACGCCCGGCGCTCTTGGCAGGTCGAACTCCACGCCGGACGGCCGATCCGGCGTCTCGGCCTCCCGCCCCAGCACGGCCGCGGCCACCACGCCCAAGGCGGCGAGGAAGCCGACGATCAGAATGACGATGCCCGTGCTCTTGGCCATGCCGTCGCCGTCCGCCATGCGACCTCCCTTCCCTGCTTTCGACGCGAACGGCTTGGCCATGAGAAGGGTTCCGCCGCCCCTTAAGCCGGCGGCCGCATGTGCTACATATGTTCCGATGCCTGAATCGTTCGAAGACGCCCCGGCCCCGCGCATCAGCGACCTCGCGCGCGTGAGCGGCCCCGATTATCTCCGCGGCCTGAACCCCGAGCAGCGCGAGGCGGTGGAGACCGTCGAAGGCCCGGTCCTGGTGCTGGCCGGCGCTGGCACGGGCAAGACCCGCGTTCTCACAACCCGGCTGGCCCACATCCTGGCCACCGGGCGCGCAAAGCCTTGGGAGCTGCTGGCCGTCACCTTCACCAACAAGGCCGCGCGCGAGATGCGCGAGCGGATCGGCCACATCATCGGTCCTCAGGCCGAGGGCCTGCGGTGGCTGGGCACCTTCCACTCCGTCGCCGCGCAGATCCTGCGCCGCCACGCCGAGCTGGTGGGCCTGAAGTCCAACTACACCATCCTCGACACCGACGATCAGGAACGGCTGATCAAGCAGATCCTGGAAGCCGAGAACATCGACGCCAAGCGCTGGACGCCCAAGGCGTTCTCAGGCCTCGTCGACCACTGGAAGAATCGCGGCTGGACGCCCGACCGCCTGCCCCCCGCCGAGGGTGCGGTCTTCGCCAACAACCGCGGCCAGGCGCTCTACCGGCTCTATCAGGAGCGCCTGCGCATCCTGAACGCCTGCGACTTCGGCGACCTGCTCCTGCACAACATCACCATCTTCACCTCGCAGCCGGACGTGCTGGCCGAGTTCCACGACCGCTTCAAATTCATCCTGGTGGACGAGTACCAGGACACCAACGTGGCCCAGTACCTGTGGCTGCGCCTGCTGGCCCAGAAGCGGCAGAACGTCTGCTGCGTCGGCGACGACGACCAGTCCATCTACGGCTGGCGCGGGGCGGAGGTGGACAACATCCTGCGCTTCGAGCGGGACTTCCCGGGCGCCAAGGTCATCCGTCTGGAGCGCAACTACCGCTCCACCAGCCACATCCTGTCGGCGGCCTCCGGCCTCATCGCCACCAACAAGTCGCGCCTGGGCAAGACGCTCTGGACGGAGGCGCAGGGCGGCGAGAAGGTGGTCGTCCGCGGCGTCTGGGACGGCGAGGCCGAGAGCCGGCTGATCGCCGACGAGATCGAGCGCGCCCATCGCGGGACCACCGAGCGCGATCCCCTGCGCTATCGCGACATCGCCATCCTGGTGCGCGCCTCCTTCCAGATGCGCGCCTTCGAAGAGCGGTTCGTCATGCTGCAGATCCCCTATGCGGTGGTCGGCGGCCCGCGCTTCTTCGAGCGCGCCGAGATTCGCGACGCCCACGCCTATCTTCGGCTGATCCAGTCCGAGGACGACGACCTGGCCTTCGAGCGGATCGTCAATGTGCCCAAGCGCGGCATCGGCGACACCACGGTCCAGAAGCTCCTGCAGGTGGCCCGGCTGAACGGCGTCTCGGCCGCGACGGCGGCGCGGCAGATCGTGCTGACCGACGAACTGGCCGCGCGCACGCGCACCGCGCTCGCCAACTTCCTGCGCGACCTCGACCGCTGGCGGGCCGAGGCCGGCCGCATCCATCACGCCCGTCTGACCGAGATGGTGCTGGAGGAGAGCGGCTATACCGACGCGCTGCGGCTGGACAAGACGCCGACCGCCCAGACCCGGCTGGAGAACCTGAAGGAACTCGTCCAGTCCATGGGCAATTTCGAGACGCTTGGCGCCTATCTGGAGCACGTCTCCCTCGTCATGGACCTCGATCGCGGCGCGGGCGAGGACGCCGTCCAGATCATGACCCTGCACTCGGCCAAGGGCCTGGAGTTTCCGCTGGTCTTCCTGCCCGGCTGGGAGGAAGGCGTCTTCCCCTCCCAGCGCTCCATGGACGAGAAGGGCGAGAAGGGGCTCGAGGAGGAACGCCGCCTGGCCTATGTCGGCATCACCCGGGCGCGGGAGAAGGCGCACGTCTCCTTCGCCGCCAATCGACAGGTCTATGGCCGCTGGACGAGCCAGCTCCCCTCCCGCTTCGTCGACGAGCTGCCGCCGGCCAATGTCGAGGCCTCGTCCGAGACCGGCTATTACGGCGGCGGGCCGGGCATGCAGCAGCACGGCAGCCGCTGGGACGAGAGCCCCTCATTCGGTTCGGGCTATTCCTCGCCGGGTTGGCGCCGGGCGCAGGAGCGCGGCTATCACGGCAGCCATCCGGGCCGGCAGCAGGTGATCGAGGGCGAGGGTCGGCTGGTCGCCGTCTCCGACCCGGCCGCCTCGTCATCCGCCTTCGCCAAGGGCGAGCGCGTCTTCCACCAGAAGTTCGGCTACGGCCACATCCGCACCATCGACGGCAACAAGCTCACCGTCGCCTTCGAAAAGGCCGGCGAGAAGAAGGTCATCGACTCCTTCGTGGAGAAGGCCTGAAGCGCCTCAGCGCCAGGGTTCGCCCTTGCGCTTGGCCAGGAAGCCCGCAATGACCGCCGCCGCGCCGGCCAGCACCGCCGCCGCCCCGCCGGCGATCGCGGCCGGCATGGCCATCTTGCGCAGCTTCACGTCCTTGGAGGCGGCCTCGGCCGCCTGGCGCAGCACTTCGGGCTGGGAGCCGCCGCCTTCGGCCGCGGGCGCCGCCAGGGGAGCATCGGCCGAGACCGGCGCCGGCGCGGCGGCCTTCGCAGGCTTGGCCGACTTTCCCGACTTGCCCTTGCCGCCCTTCGGCGCGGCCCGGCCGAACAGCACCGAGCCGCCTTCGCGGTCGAGTTCCACGACCCGCCAGCCGGGCGCCGTCCACGCGGCGTGATGCGGCTTCTCTGTCCCCATCCACCAGCTCTGGCTGGCCGCGCCTTTGGGCAGGGGGAAGCCGAGCACTTCCTCGATCTCGGCGAAGCTGGCCCGCCACTCGTCCGCCCCGTGGCTCTCCAGCCGTTGGGACAGGGGCTTGTACTTGCTCATCACGCTCCTCCTTCAGGCACGAGCCTAACACGGCTTGCGGCCTGCCCGTTGCGTTCAGCTTGCCGCGAGAATCGCCCGCCCGGAATGGGCGCCGAATTGCAGCCGTCCGCATCGAAAGCCGCGCGCAGGTCCGCCCCTGCGCCGAAACGGAACAGAGGACGGCATGGCCCCGCCGGGCGACAGGCTCACCCTGATACGGCTCCTTGAGGGCCTGATCACGCTTGGCCTGATCCTGATGATGTCCAACGCCCTGATCGGGCCTGTCCTCGACCCCGACCAGACGGGCGGGGAGTCCAACGCCATCCTGCGGCTGATGTGGCTGCCGGTCTATGCCGCAGCCGGCGCGCTGGCGGCGCTTCGGGCGCCGCGGATGCTGCGCTTCTGGGCGCCGGGCCTGATGCTGGGGCTTCTGGTGGCCTGGGCCTTCGCCTCGGTGACCTGGTCCATCGATCCTTCGGTGTCGCAGCGCCGCGCCGTCGCGGTGGCCGCGACCACCCTGTTCGGCCTCTATCTGGCCGCCCGATATGGCGGCCGGGGCTTCACCGAGCTGCTGGCGACGGCCTTCCTGCTGCTCGCCCTGGGCAGCTACGCCGTCTGCCTGGCCATGCCCAGCCTCGGCGTCCACTCGGACGTCAATGCGGGAGCCTGGCGGGGCCTGTGGTACGAGAAGAACCAGATGGGCGCGACCATGGTCTATGCGACCCTGACCTTCGCCGCGGCCGCCGCCCTCAGCCCGCGCCGCCGCTGGCTCTGGTGCTTCGGCGCCCTCCTCAGCGTGGGCCTGATCGTCATGACCGCCTCGAAGACCTCGCTGCTCGCCGTGGCGCTTGGGCTGGGGGTGGGCGCGGGGCTTGCGGCGATGGGGCGCGGACCGGCCGCCGCCGTGGTCCTGGTCTGGCTGGGCGTCACCGCCGCAGCCCTCCTGGGCGGACTGTGGTGGCTGGCCCCGGAGGCGCTGTTCGAAGCCATGGGCAAGGACCCTTCCCTCACCGGCCGCACCGATATCTGGAGCGCGGTCCTGCGCGCCGCCGACGAGCGGCCGTGGCTCGGCTACGGCTTCGCCGCCTTCTGGACCGACGATTCCGCCCCGGCCAAGTGGATCAGGAACCAGCTCGACTGGGTGGTGCCGACCGCCCACAATGGCTGGCTGGATCTTCTCATCCAGCTCGGCGCCGTCGGAGTCGTCCTCTTCGCCGTGGCGCTCCTGGCGGCCCTTCCCCCCGCCCTGTTCCGCAGCCGCCGTCTGGCGGAGGCCAACTGGTCGGCGATGATGCTCGCCGTCTTCATCCTGCAGATCTTCTCGGAGAGCTTCATCCTGGCCCACAACAGCCTGCCCTGGGTGCTGGCCGTCGCCGCCGTGGCGCGCCTGACCGGACCCGCCCCCGCGGCGGCCGCCCTCGGCTCGCGCCAGCCGCTCGCCCTCCGCCGCCGGCCGGCGCAGCCCATCCTCGGCGGCCCGTCGAACGGCGGCCTGCGCCCGGCCGAGACCGACATGGCCGACCTTCTCTGGCCAGGCGAAACAGGCGGGCCGCGCCCCTTCGGACGCCGGGGCCTGGCGGTCGCCTGAAACCCTCTGCGGACTCGCGCGCTTACCCCGGCGGAAGGAGAGGCAGGCGATGAAATTGATCTTCCAGGGCATAGCCGTGGCCGCGGCGAGCGGGCTTCTGATGGGCGCGGCGTTCAAGCCTAGCCTGACCTATGGCGAGGGCCCCCTCGGACCGCAGCTGCTCCTCGCCCCGTCGGGCGAACGGCATGAAGCCTTCGGCGGCGGCGCCAGCTTCGCAGCCTATGGCGGCGAGGTTCCCGACTATGTCCTCGGAACGGACTGGACCGAGGCCGACGCGCCCCTCTATGAGGCCGCCGACTACGCCTATGAGGACGAATTGGCGACGCCGGAGCCGGTGGAGACCACCGACGAACCGGTGGTGATCCGCCGGCCGGAACCGATCCGCACAGCCCACGCCGCGCCGGAGCCCGTGGCCTATCCCTCGACGCACGGCGGGATTGTTCCGGTCCGCGACACGCCCGAGATGCTGGCCTCCGTCGAGCTGACCTCCGCGCCGGCCCCCGTCGAGGCGGCCCCGCCGGCCCCCCACGAGGCCGCGCCGGCCAGGAACGCCCCGCCGGCCTTCGCCCAGGTCGCCTTCGCACCGCCCTTCTGAGGCATTCCCCCTCGCCTTGCCGCGGCTCCCCCTCTAGAGGGAGGGCATGACCGAGGACGCCGTTCAGATCATCGCCCGCGGCCCGCGCGCCGTGGCCGAGGCCGCCGCCGCCGCCATCGACGCCGACCCCCTGCTGGAGGGCGCCACCTACTCCATCCTGGAGGAGGACGAGGACCGCGACGTCTGGCGCATCGACGCCTTCCCCACCTCGTCGGACGAGGCCGAAGGGATCGAGCGGCGCCTGGCCGAGCACCCGGCCCTGACCGTCACGACCGAGGTCCTGGCCGACGCCGACTGGCTGGCCATGGCGCTGTCGGGCCTGCCGCCGGTGCGGGCCGGCCGGTTCTTCATCTATGGCGCGCACGACCGCGGCCTGGCCCCCGCCCACACGGTCAATCTGAGGATCGAGGCGGGCGCCGCCTTCGGCACCGGCCACCACGGCACCACGGTCGGCTGCCTGCTGGCCTATGACGCCCTCCTGAAGGCGCGGCGGTTCGGCCGCGTCCTGGACGTGGGCGCCGGTACGGGCGTCCTGGCCATCGCCGCGGCCAAGACGGGCACGCCGGTCGCGGTGGGCACCGACATCGACCGGCCCTCGGTCCGGATCTCGCGCGAGAACGCCAAGCTCAACAAGGCCGCCGCCCGCTTCGTCCACGCCTCGGGCCTCGGCCACCGGCTGGTCCGCGACCACGCCCCCTACGACCTCGTCTTCGCCAACATCCTGGCCGCGCCCCTGGTCATGCTGGCCCAGGACATCAAGGGCGCCCTGAGGCCGGGCGGCCGCGCCATCCTGTCGGGCCTGCTGCGCTCCCAGGCGCGGCGCGTGCTCGCCGCCTATCGGTCCCGCGGCTTCATCCTGGAACGACGCCTGAACCGTGACGCCTGGGCCACGCTGGTGCTGCGGCGCCCCTGAGGGTGCGGAACCCGACATAATCGACCCTCGTTCTCAAGCCCAGTCGACGCGGCCCAGCCGCGCCGTCCCCGAGGAGAGAACGAAAATGACCTACGACCCGAACACCGAGGGCCGCGATCCGCCGCCTCCGCGCGTCGAGCGCGAAGTCGTCCACACCGGCGGCGGCAACGCCGGCTGGTGGGTGGCCGCCATCGTGGCGATCGTCGCCGTGGTGGGCCTCTTCTTCCTGTTCAGCAACAACAGCGTCGACGAGACCGACCTGGAGATGGCCCGCCAGACCGGCGCGGCCCAGGAGGCCGTCGCCAACGCCGCCGAAAACGCCCAGGCGGCCGCCGCGCAGGCGGCCGAAAGCTCGCAGTCCGCCGCCGCCAACATGGCCGAGAGCGCCGAGGCTGCGGCTGACAACACCGCCGAGGCCACGCAGGACGCCGCCGCCAGCGCGTCCGACGCCGCCGAGAACGCCGCCGATCGCACCGGCATGTAAGCGGACCACACCGCCGGATCTGAGAGAAGCGGCGCCCGCAAGGCGCCGCTTCTTTGCGTTTGGGCTTGCGGTTCTTTTTTACCCGGGTATTTTCCTGCTCCAGAGGAGAGACCGATGGACAAGGCCCGCCGCCGTGAGCTGATCCGCGACCACAAGGAGCGCCGCGCCCGCGCCGGCTTCTACGTCGTCCGCTGCGCCGGCCGGGCCTGGGTCGGCGCCTCGCCCAACCTCGACGCCCAGCAGAACAGCCTGTGGTTCTCCCTGCGCAACGGCGGTCACCGCAATCGCGACATGCAGTCGGCCTGGCGCGCGCAGGGGCCGGAAGGCTTCGCCTTCGAGATCCTCGAAGTCCTCGAGGACGAGGAGATGACGCCGCTCGGCCGCGCCGACGCCCTGAAGTCCGGCCTGGCGCGATGGCGCGAGTCGCTTTGCGCCGACGCCGTCTTCGGCTGAAGCGTCCGCGGGCCGCCCGCCTCCGTAGCTCTTGCGAGCCCTAACGGAGCAGCCCGATGAGACGCCCCGCCAGCCC
>NZ_JACESE010000032.1 GCF_013911965.1 Phenylobacterium sp.
CCGCTGCACAGCCCATTGCTTCAACCGCGCGCATGCGCAAAACAACCGCCCGGCTCTAATCCCAGCTGGGGGAAGGCTGGGGGTCAGGTCATCGTCCTTGAGCTGACGCAGCCGCTTCATCTCCGATGGCATCAATCCGGCGTACTTCTTCCGCCAGACATAGAACGTCGCCTCGGAAATCCCCGCCTTGCGGCAGACCTCGCCAACTGTAGCGCCCTCGTCGACCTGACGCAGGATGAAAGCCACCTGCGCCTCATTGAACTTCGACCTCTTCATGGTCGCTCCTCGCTCCGTGGCCCAAGCCGCAAAACGAGAAAACTCTAGCTCAAACCGATCCAGTGTTCCGGGAGTAGGTCAGCGGCCCAAAGCTCGGCCAGCGCCGCGAGGTCTTCCGGAAGGCCAGGCTCGCTCATGACCGCCAGTGTTTCCGAAGTGTTCGGTCTCGCAAGGCCCGGCTTGCGGGGATGGTCGCCAGCTCAGGCCGTCTCGACCGGAGGCTTGAAGAGGCCGGCGGGCGAGACGGTGAAGATCTCCGCGCCGTCTTCCGTGACGCCGATAGAATGCTCGCACTGGGCCGACAGGGACTTGTCGCGGGTGACCGCCGTCCAGCCGTCCGAGAGCACCTTCACCGCCGGCTTGCCCAGGTTCACCATGGGTTCGATGGTGAAGAACATGCCGGGCTTCAGCACCTCGCCGGCGCCCTTCTGGCCGAAGTGCAGGATGTTGGGCGCGTCGTGAAAGACCTTGCCCAGGCCATGGCCGCAGAAGTCGCGCACGACCGAGCAGCGCATGGATTCCACATAGGTCTGGATGGCGTGGCCGATGTCGCCGGTGGTGGCGCCGGGCTTCACCGCCGCAATGCCGCGCTCGATCGCCTCGTAGGTCACGTCAATGAGGCGCTTGGCCCGCGGGGCGACGGGGCCGACGCCGTACATGCGGCTGTGGTCGCCGTGCCAGCCGTCGACGATGCAGGTCACATCGATATTGGCGATGTCGCCCTCGCGCAGGATCCGCTCGCCCGGAATGCCGTGGCAGACCACGTGGTTGACCGAGATGCAGACCGTCTTGGCGTAGCCGCGATAGAAGAGGCAGGCGGGCAGGGCGCCGTTGTCGAGGATGAACTCCCGCGCCAGCCGGTCCAGCTCGTCGGTCAGCACGCCCGGCACGATGTGCGGCGTCAGCATGTCGAGGCACTCGGCGGCCAGCTTGCCGGCTGCGCGCATGCCTTCGAAGCCGTCGGGCCCGTGGGTGCGGATCGTGCCGTCGCGGAATTCGGCTTCGAGGACGTCGGTGGTGTTCATCGCCAGTGGACTCCCGATCCGCCGCTGCGGTTCCGTGAGGCGCCGGAGCGCCCGATGCGGATCGTCATGTCTGGCCTATGTCGCAATCTGTGGCCCAAACTTCAACGCCCGCCGCGCTTCAGGCGGCGCGACGGGCGTCAAACGAGCGGTCAGGCGGCGTCGCCTACCAGGTGAAGCTGGCGCTCAGGGCCGCAGCCTGGCTGTCGGCTTCGCCCGCGCGGGCGAAGCGGTAGGCGAGGCCGATGCGGGTGCGGGCGTTGACCTCGGCGTCGAGCTGCAGAGCCCCGCGAACGCCGTCGCGCCCGGCCTCGGCGGACCACACCTGGAAGGTCTGACCCTGGAGGCTGGCGTCCAGGCGGGTCGCCTCGTCGCCCAGTTCGCGGGTGAGGAAGAGCTCCGCCCGCGGGCGCAGGGTCACGCCCCCGAACTCGCGCGCGCCTTCGAAGCGGCCGCCGATGCGGGCCTGCAGTCCCTCACGCGTCGCCTCGTCAAGGCGCAGGGCGATGTCGGCGTCTCCGGCTTCGGCGTGGCCGTCCTGGGTCAGGCGATCGCCCGCCAGGCCGGCGGCCAGGGCGAACTGGCCCTGGGCGGTGCGGAAGACCCGTCCGCCCTCGAGGTCGAAGCCGAAGGACCGGCCCTCCGTCTTGCCGTAGGCGCCCAGGGGCCCGCTGGAGAGGGCCACCGAGCGGTTGGCCTTCGCGGTCTCAAGTCCCGCCGAGGCGACGGCGTCGACATAGTGGTCGCCGGGGCGCCAGCCAGCGTAGGCCAGGGCGCGATAGGACAGCACGCGGCCGGTCCCCATGGCTCCGGCGTCGAGCTTGGTCTCGGCGTAGCCGAAGGCCGCGCCGGCCACGACGTCGCCCACCAGACGATCGGCGCCGATCATCAGACCCTGGCGGTCGGCGTCGAACCCGTCGGCGCGGTCGTCGGCCTTCCGGTCGTGACGGCCGGCCACGGCCTGACCCCAGACGTTGCGTTCGGCCGTGAAGGCCGTGGCGAGCCGGCCGGCCACCGTCGCGCGATCGGCGCGGGCGCCGTCGAGCGAGGCCTCCACCAGCTGGGCGTGGGTCTCGCCCGCGCTCTGTTGCAGGACGAGGTCCATGCCCTGGGCCGAGAGGCCGACCAGCCCGGCGGCCAGGCCGCTCTGGACGCCGGCGGCTTCGCCCTGGCTGCGCAGGGCGTCGACGAGGCCGCCGCCCGCCTGGGCGTTGGCCTGTCCGGCGGCGAAGCGGGCATAGCTCTCCGGCGTCACGGCCAGCACGATCGCGTTCGGCTGGTAGACCACCTCGAAGCGGCTGTTCTCCGGCATGCCCTCGGTGGGCTGGACCAGGGTGTCGAAGGCCCCGACGACGCCGCCTTGCGCCTCGACGATGCGGAAGGCCTGACCAATGACCGGCGTATAGGTGTTGGTCGCCGCGCCGGTGATCCCGCGCGTGATCGGCGTCAGCGCGCCGCCGGCCGTGAAGACGGCGTCGGCGCCGACCAGGACGAGCTGGTCGTGGAAGCCGGCGCCGAAGCCCGCCGTCGGCCCGTCGATGTCGATCAGCAGGGTCGCGCCGGCGCCTTGCGTGACGGCGCCTTCGACCACCAGACGGCCCGGGGAGTTGCCCGGCGCCAGGATGCCGTCCACCTCCACGCCGCCGACGATGCGGCCGCCGCCCGACAGCTTGGCGCCCGGATCGACCCAGACATTGCCGGCGAACAGGCTGTTGAAGCTGAGCTGACCGGCCTCGACGCAGGCGCCGATGGCGTTGGCGCCCGGCGCCGCCAGGGTCAGGTGACCCAGGCCCGTCTTGGTGAAGCAGTTGCGGCCCGAGATCGCGCCGGTGAGGGTGACGTCGGCTCCGCCGGTGTCGAACCGCGCGCCGGGACCGAGAATCTGGATGTTCTTCGTCACCGTCATGTCGGAGGCGAACGTGATCGCGCCCTGCTCGTGCAGGGTGATCGCGCCGCCCGGCGCGCCGAGGGCGTCGGCCGAACTCGCCACGACGGCGCCCTGCAGCACCTCCAGATCGGCGAAGCTGTTGACGCCCTGGAGGTTCAGCACGCCCGAGCCGCCCTTGCGCAGCACGCCCTCGCCCGTGACCTGACCGGCCAGGACCACGTCATGGGCGCCGGTGTCCAGCAGGCTCCCGCCGCCGACGACCTCCAGCGTCTGTCCGAGCCGCAGGTCCGACCCGGCCGAGAGGACGCCCGTCCCCTGCAGGCGGATCCTGCCGTCCGGAGCGCCCACCGAGGCGGGCGACAGCGCCTGGACGGCGCCTTCCTGGATGTCCAGCAGGCTGAGCGTGCTCGGGCCTTTCAGGGTCAGGACGCCGGCGCCGGTCTTCTGCAGCGCGCCGCCGCCGGCGATCTCGCCCTCAAGGGTGAGGTTCGAGCCGAAGGTGTCGATGCCGCCGGTCTGGCCCGTGGCGATGGTCAGGGTGCGTGCGCTCGTCACGTCGCTCAGCAGGCGGAGCTGGCCCTCGCCGCTCAGGGCGAGCGGGGCGAGGGGGCCGCCCAGGGCTGTGTCGCTGTTGATCGCCAGGACGCCGCCAGTGTGGTTCACGCCCTTGAAGCTGTTGACGCCGGTCAGGGTCAGGGCGCCCGATCCGGCCTTGGTGAGAATGCCGTCGCCCGTGAGCACGCCGGTGAGGATCAGGTCGTTGCCGGCGGTGTCGATGACGCCGCCCTTGCCGGTGACGCTGAAGTTCGTGCCGACCTCGCCGCTCGTACCGAGGGTCAGGACGCCGCCGTCGAAGACGGGGGCGACGCCGCCGCTCAGCAGGTCGCCCACCGTGTAGGAGCCGCCCTCTTGAATGGAAGGCGGCGGCGCCGATGGCGAGCCTCCGCCGCCGGGCACGCCGGCGCCCACCGCCGCGGCGATGTCGGTGCCGAAGATGTAGCTGTACTTCAGGGTGATACGGGCGCCGGTCAGCAGACTGCCGATGTCGAAGGCGAGCCCGATGGTGTTGTCGCCGTCGCCGATGAAGGTCCCCGCCAGGTAGCTGGCCGGATCGGTGGTCCAGCCGGTGACCCCGGTGCTGTGGGGGGTCGCATCGCCGCTGTAGAGGCCGATGACGTACTTCGAGACCGTCGCCTCGGCATAGACGAGATCGTCTTCGCTGACGCCGGTGGAGCCGCGGAAGTTGTTGGTGGCGCTGGAATCCCCCGGGGCCGCCACCGCGTCGGGATCGGTGAACCGGGCGAAGGCGAGATCGGTCAGGTCGGCCAGGGCCTCGATCGTCGTGGCGATGTTGAGCTGCTGGCCGTCGGTGTCGAAATAGTAGTCGTGGGTCAGGTTGAAGAGACCGCCATAGGTCCCGCTCCAGACCGCCCGCTGATCGTAGGTGGCGCCGTCATAGGCCGCGCCGTTGTAGCTGGTCAGGACGCCGGCGATCTGACTGGAGGCGTTGTCGTCGTTGTTGTTGGTGGCCGAGAAGACGCCGCCGCCGGAGCCGCTGACGGTGAAGCCTTCGAAGGGCGAGCCGGGGGTCAGGTAGTCGTAGGCCGTGTTGAACGTGCCCGTGCCCGTGCCGTCGTACAGGATCCCGGGAGAGGTGTTGCCGCCGATGCCCAGGGTGCCGTCGCCGCTCAGGCCGACCTTCAGGTAGTCGCCGGACAGGATCTCGCCCGGGGCGGCCAGCGCCGTGGCCGGCGCGGCCAGGCCCACGCCCAGGACGGCCAGGATGGCGAGGTGCGACGCGCCGAGCCGGCGCGAAGACGCTTTGAGCCCGGCCATTCGCGCGGCGCTCGAGGAAACGGTGTGACTCACGGAACTCCCCCATGGAACATGAGCCCATGAGAGACGCCCGGCCTTCGCTAAGACCGGTTAGCGGCCGCTGCGGCGCGACGTCGCGCCTTCTGGTTGAACGCTGCTATCTCAACGCGAAAAGATGAGCGTTTTCCGAGGCGAGCGGCCCCTGCGGGGCTCCCGCGCCGCCGTGCTGCGGCGTCAGGCCGCAGAGGCCCCGGCGGCGTCCAGGAGGCGCACGATCGCCTGTTCCAGGACTTCGCTCGCCCGGCGGGGGGACAGGTCCTGGTCGCGGCGCAGCCGCATCCAGGCTTCGAAGCTGAGCAGCAGGTCCAGCGCCTCGAACAGGGCCCGGTCGCGCGCCACGTCCGCCGGCAGTTCGCGGCGCAGGATATCGCGGGCGGTGGCGACGAGGCGGGCGTGGTCGGCCTGCAGGAAGGGTGAGCGGTGCCGGTGGACGTTGGAGGCGCGCTTGTAGGGCTCGATTTTCTCGTAGACCCCCGCCCGCCGACGGACGAGCTCCAGCACCCGCTCCCGCCACGTCCGCCCCTCGAAGGGCCGGTCGACGACGGCCATATACTCCTTCTCTATGACCGCCGACATTTCCCGGTACAGGCTGTCCATGTCCTTGAAATGCCGGAAGACGGTGCGAAGCCCCACCTGAGCCCGCTCGGCCACCTGCTCGGCGCCTGGCGACGGGTCGCCCGCATGGACGAGTTCCAGCATGGCCTGGACGATCCGCGCCCGGCTGTCCTGGCTGCGCCGGCGGCGGCCGTCGGTTTCTAGGCCGGCGGGCGCGCGCCGGGCGGGGGAGGAACTGGTCATCTCGCCTGCTGATAGGCCGCGGCGACGTGCGGCGCCAGTGCGGCGCGCCGCACGTCGCCGCTAGAAGCGGAAGGTGTTCAGGCGGTTGGCGGTCGTCATGCCCTCGCCCCCGGCCGGAAGGCTGATGAAGTCCCCGTCGCGCGCCACCTGGACCGGGCCGTCAAAGATCTCGCGGCTTCGCCCGAGGAAGGGGCCCTCCAGCGCCCGCACGGGCTGGGGCGGGATCACATGGTAGAAGACCAGCCGCCCCACGCCCGCGCTCTGCGCCTCGGCCGCCGCCTGCTCGGGCGTCGCGTGATAGCTGAGGATGTCCTCCATGATGGCGGCGTAGTTCGAACGGCCGGCGGCGCGCGCCGCATCGCGCTGGATCGCCACCAGGTTCGGGGCCAGCGCCTCGTGCAGGAGGACGTCGGCGCCCTTGGCCGCGCGGGTCAGTCGCTCCGAGCGGGCGGTGTCGCCGCTGATCACGAGGCTTCGGCCCTTGTATTCGAACCGATAGCCCACCGCCGGCTCCACCGGGTGGTGCACGACGGGGAAGGCCCAGACTTTCAGATCGGGCGCCTCGTAGACGAGCGTGTCGGCGGTCGGGTCGAGCGCGAAGGCGCGGGGTTCGCCGCCGAAGCCCGAGGGCGGGACCACCTCGGCCCCATGGTGGGCGATACGATAGCCGCGGTCGGGGCCATAAGCGGCCTCGAAACCCTCCACCACCGTCGCCACGCCCTCTGGCCCATAGACCGGAACCGGAGCGGCGGCCGCGCCGCCGGCCCACCGCTGCAGCATCAGCTCGCCCAGGTCGGCGATGTGGTCGGAGTGGAAGTGGGTGATGAAGACGGCCTCCACCCGCGGCGGCGGCAGGTTCATCAGGGAGAGCTGCCGCGTCGAGCCGGAGCCTGAGTCCACGACGAACAGCCGCTGGCCGGCGACCACGGCCACACAGGGCCCGGCGCGGGTCGGATCGGGCATGGGCGAGCCTGTGCCGCACAGGCCCACATGCAGGCCGTCGGGGAGTTCGGCCAGGGGATCGGAGCCCATCGCCTGGGCGAAGATGCGCTCCATCGCCCGGGTCGCCAGAAAGCCCCGCGCCAGCCACAGGCCCGCCACGGTCACGCCGGCGACGAGCACGAGCCCCGCCAGGACACTCCATATCCGACGCGCGCGCATCGTCTCCTCCTTGACCTCAAGCGCCACAAATGGCACTCATACTGCCAATATCATCGCAATTGGCCGCAGCCAAGCCGGAGGCGCGACGTGGAGATCCTGAGGACGCCCGAGAGCCGTTTCGAGGGGCTGGCCGACTGGCCCTTCGCCCCCCGCTATTTCGAGGCGGACGGCCCCGACAGCGCGCGCCTGCGCATCGCCTATGTGGACGAAGGCCCGCGGGACGGGGCGCCGGTGCTGCTGATGCACGGCGAGCCGTCCTGGTCCTACCTCTACCGGCGCATCATACCGGGCCTCGTTCAGCGCGGCCGTCGGGCGATCGCGCCGGACCTGATCGGCTTCGGGCGCTCCGACAAGCCGGCGGCCCAGGACGACTACACCTATGAGCGCCACGTGGACTGGATGAGCCAGTGGCTCACCGGCCTCGACCTGACCGGGCTCACCCTCTTCTGCCAGGACTGGGGCGGCCTGATCGGCCTGCGCCTCGTAGCGGCGTTCCCGGAGCGGTTCGAGGGGGTCATCGTCGCCAATACCGGTCTGCCCGAGGGGGCGGGCATGAGCGACGGCTTCCAGGCCTGGCTCAACTTCAGCCAGACCGCGCCGGAGCTGCCGATCGGCTTCATCCTGAACGGCGGATCGGCCCGCGACCTGACGCCAGAAGAGATCGCCGCCTATGAGGCGCCCTTCCCGGACGAGAGCTACAAGGCCGGCGCCCGGCGCTTCCCGGCGCTCGTGCCGGTGACGCCGCAGCATGCGTCTGTGGCGGAGAACCAGGCCGCCTGGCGGGTGCTGGAGCGTTTCGACAAGCCCTTCCTGACCGCCTTCAGCGACGCCGATCCGGTGACCAAGGGCGGCGAGGCCGCCTTCCAGGCGCGGGTCCCCGGCGCGAAGGGTCAGCCGCATGTCACGCTGAAGGGCGGCCATTTCCTGCAGGAAGACTGCCCCGACGACATCGTGGCGCTGATCGACGCCATGATCGCCCGGCGCGGCTGAGGGAGGACGTCATGAAGGTCGTCAACGCCGTCATGCCGGCCATGGCGCAGATGGCGGAGTTCTTCGGCGCGCCGGAGGATGGTCCGTTCGTCATGGTCAATCTGCTGAAGTTCAAGGCGCGGGCGGAATATGCGGACGGATCGGACGCCCATCTGACCGGGGCGGAGGCCTATGGCCGCTATGGCGAGGCGGTCAGCCGGCTGGTGGAGGGGCTGGGCGGCAAGATCCGCTACAGCGGGGCGGTCACCGGGCTCCTGCTGGGCGAGGTCGAGGAGATGTGGGACGCCGTCGCGCTCGCCGAATATCCCTCGCTCCAGGCCTTCCAGGCCATGGCGCTGTCGCCCGAGATGCAGGCCATCGAGCATCACCGCAAGGCCGGCCTGGCGGGACAGCTCAACATCCGGACCAAGCCGGCGGCGGGCTTCTAGCCCGCCTCGCGCAGCACCGTGCGGAAGCCCAGATGGGACGCCCCGCTGTCGGGCGGGCCGGGCGTGCGCGCGGCCGGCCGGTAGCGATAGCAGTAGTCGTCGGCGCACAGGAACGAGCCGCCCTTGATCACGTGCTTGGCGAGGCCAGGATCCCCCGGGTCCCGCGCGCGGGACTGCGGCGGACCGCCAGTTTCGATCACGTCGGCCGGCTCGAGGCCCGGCGCGTACCAGTCGCGGGTCCACTCCCAGACGTTGCCGGCCATGTCGTAGAGGCCATAGCCGTTGGCCGCGAAGCAGCCGACCGGCGCCGTCTTCGCCGCATGGCCGTCATCGCCGGTGTCGGCGACGGGAAAGACTCCCTGCCAGGTGTTGGCCCGCGCCGCCTGGCCCTTCTCATCGCCCCAGACGAAGGCGGCGCCCTCCAGGCCGCCGCGGGCGGCGAACTCCCACTCGGCTTCGGTGGGCAGGTCGCGCCCCCGCCAGCGGGCATAGGCCAGGGCGTCCTCATAGGCGATGTGGACGACCGGATGATTCTCCAGGCCCCGCAGGTTCGAACCGGGTCCCTTTGGGTGACGCCAGTCTGCGCCCGGGACGATGCGCCACCAGGCGCCAGGGTCGCCGCGATCCCTGGCGTCTGCGCCGACGAAGACCAGGGAGGCGGGCGCTCGCGCCGCCGCGGAAAGGCCGGGATAGGCCTCGGCGCTCAGACCCCGTTCGGCCAGCGTGCGATAGCCGGTGGCCTCGACGAAGCGGGCGAACTGGGCGTTCGTCACCTCCGTGGCGTCGATCCAGAAGGCTCCGACGCGGACCTGCCGCGGCGGTCCCTCCTCGGCGCGTTCGGCCGCCGCGCCCATGGTGAAGGTCCCGCCGGCCAGGCGCACCATGCCGGCGTGCGTCCCGTCCGTGGCCGGCGCGGCGAGGCAGGCCTGGGGCGTGGCCGGCGACTGGCAGGCGGCAAGCGGCAGAAGGGCGACCGCCAGGGCGGCGGCCCGCCCGCTAGTTGTCCCAGTAGACATACTCGTCCGTCGGCTTGTCGGCGACGCCGAGCGGATGGTCGATGGAGATGACGCCGCTGAGGACCGAGGGCCACAGCGGCTGGGCCATCTGGCCGTCCAGCTCCGCCAGGGCGGCGCTCAGTTCGCGGACCTTGTCCGGACGCTGTTCGGCGAGGTTCGTCCGCTCGGTGGGGTCGGTGTTGAGGTCGAAGAGCCAGGTCTTGGCCGGCTCCTGCGCCACCTGCAGCTTCCAGCCGTCCTTCAGCAGCATGCGGTAGCGCCCCGAGCGCCAGTAGAGCGGCCGCTCCAGTTCCGACTCCGCGGCGCCGACCAGGAAGGGCGTCAGGTCGACCCCGTCGATCGGGCGGTCGGCGGGCAGGGGCGCGCCCGCGGCGCCGGCGGCGGTGGCGAAGATGTCCACATGGGTGACCGGCGTCTGGAATTGCGCGCCGGCGGGCAGCCGGGCGGGCCAGCGCATGAAGAAGGGCGTGTGGACGCCGCCTTCGAAGAAGGTCGCCTTCCAGCCGCGATAGGGGCGGTTGAGATCGGGGAGGCCCACATAGTGGGCGCCGCCGTTGTCGCTGGTGAAGATGACCAGCGTGTCATCGTCCAGGCCCTGGGCCTTCAGCTCGGCCATGACGCGGCCGATGTTGCGGTCGAGGTTGCGGATCATGGCGCCATAGACCCGCAGCCGGTGGTCTTCGATCTGCGAGAGCGCTTCATAGTCCTCGCGCGTGGCCTGCAGCGGCGTGTGGGGCGCGTTGTAGGCCAGGTACAGGAAGAAGGGCCGGTTGCGGTTGGCCCGGATCGCCTGGACCGCCTCGTCGGTCAGATAGTCGGTCATGTAGCCGGAGGGCTCGAAGGGCGGCGAGCCGTTGAACTCCACGAAGAAGGGCAGGGCGCCCCAGAGGAACTTGTCGATCGGATCGAAGTCCTGCTTCGAATTGACGACGTCCGGGTGGGTCTTCGGCAGGAACATCGATCCGCCGGCCATGAAGCCGAGGCTTTCGTCGAAGCCCTGATCTTCCGGGCGGGCGCCCTTCGTTCCGCCGAGGTGCCACTTGCCCAGATGGACCGTGTGATAGCCGCGCTCGCGCAGCATCTCGGCGATGGTGATCTCGCCCGTGGGCAGGGCCAGCGCATCGACGTCGTCCGGCATCGACTTGGCCGCCTCGGCGTCGAACCGCGGCGGGTGGAGCGCGCCGGGCGAACGGAAGGAGCCGACGACGCGGGAGAAGGGGATGGGCGCCGGGGTGAACTCGAAGCCGATGCGGGTGGCGTAGCGTCCGGTCATGATCGCCGCGCGCGAGGGGGCGCAGGTGGCGTTGCCCGCATAGCCGTTGGCGAAGGTCACCCCCTGGCGGGCGATGGCGTCGATGTTGGGCGTCGGAACCGCGCCGCCGGCCACGCCGCCCCCGTTGAGGGTGATGTCGTTGAAGCCGAGATCGTCGGCCAGGATGAAGACGATGTTGGGCGGGCGATCCCCCACGGGCGCGACGGAGGGGCCCTGCGACCAGGCGACCTCCCGCGGCGGCCCGATGTCGGGCCAGCGCATCCGCGCCGCCAGGATGATCAGATCGAAGCGGAAGACCCAAGCCAGCGCGCCCGCCGCGACCAGGACCGCCAGGCCGGCCAACCCCCAACGCCAGAGCTTCATGCGCCCCTCCCCAGACTTGCTTTTTCTCAGCATATATTGACACGATGTGTGCCGCTAGATGCGTTTGCGGGGGTGGCGATGGCCGGGGACGATCGACAGGGATACGGCGCGGAGACGAGCGGGTGAGCGCCCGCAGCCGGATCAGGAGCGCGGTGGCGGCGGCCTTCGTCAGCCCGCGTCGTCAGGCCCTGGCGCGGGACGTGTGGGCATTGTCCCGGCGGCTCTCCGGGGGACGTGCGCGGATCGACTATTTTCACCAGGCCGACGACCCCTACAGCCATCTCGCCGTGCAGATGCTGGGCGCGCTCGGCGACCGGTACGACGCGGAGATCCGGGTGTGGCTGGTTCCGCCGCCGGAGCCGGCCGCCGCGCCCGAGTCCGAGCGTCTGGGCGCCCTTGGCCTGCGCGACGCCGCAGAGGTGGCGCAGGCGCGCGCCCTGCGCTTTCCGAGCGCCGCCCGCCAGCCCGGTCCGGACCTGAAGGCCCTCGCCGAGCAGGCGCTGGCCGGACGGCTCGGGCGGTCAGGCTTCTCCCGTGAGGCGACGGAGATCGGAGAGGCGCTGTGGTCCGGGGACGCGGCCGCGCTGACCCGGCTCGCCACGGCCGTTTCGGCCGACCCCGTCGCGGCCCTGCGAACGGGCGAGGCTGAGCGACGGCGCAGGGGACACTATCTGGGCGCGATGTTCTGCTTCGAGGGCGAGTGGTTCTGGGGCGTCGATCGCCTCGGACTCCTGGAGGGCCGGCTGGCGGCGCGGGGGCTGGACCGCGAGCCCGGCGCGGCCCCGCTGGCGCCGGCGCTGGAGCCTCAGCTCGCGCCGCGCAGCGTGGGCGGCGACGGGGGCGTCATCGAGCTGTGGTTCTCGTTCCGCAGCCCCTATTCCTGGCTCGTCTTTCCGCGGATCCGGGCGCTTGCAGCCCACTACGGCGCCGAGCTGAGACTGCGCTTCATCCTGCCCATGGTGATGCGGGGCCTGCCCGTGCCGCCGCCCAAGCGCAACTACATCACGCTCGACTGCAAGCGGGAGGCCGATCGCCTGGGCCTGCCCTTCGGCCGCATTGTCGATCCGGTGGGGGCCGGCGCCGAGCGGGCGCTGGCCGTCCTCCACCACGCCATCGCCCTCGGCAAGGGCGAGGACTTCGCCGAACTCGGCCTGCGCGCCGCCTTCGCCGACGGCATTGCGCTGGCCGAGGACGGCGGCCTGGTCGAGGTCGCCGCGCGCGCGGGTCTGAAGCGAGACCAGGTGTTCGAAGCCCTCGCCGACGAGAGCTGGCGCACGGTGGCCGAGACCAACCGCCAGGCCCTGTTCGAGGCCGGCCTCTGGGGCGCCCCCAGCTTCCGCTTCAATGGCGGCCCCGCGCGCTGGGGCCAGGACCGGCTGCGGGCGCTCGAAGAGGAGATCCTGCGGGCGGGTTGAGCCTCAGCCCCGCCGCCAAGGGAGCCGCCGCGCCAGCCGGACGCCGGCGGGCGTGATTTCGCAGGCATAGACCAGCACCTCGACGCCGCGCTCGGCGACCTCTGCCAGGGTGCGGGCGAAGACGGTGTCGAGATCGTGGCTGGCGGCGAAAGCCTCGCAGTCGGTGCGCTGGACGACGAACAGCACCACGGCCCGGTCGCCGCCGCCATGGCCGAGAGCTCGCGCAGGTGCTTGGACGAGCGGGGGGCCACGCAGTCGGGAAACTCCGCCATATCGCCATCGCCGCGCAGATGGCGGTTCTTCACCTGCCCGTCCTATTTGCCGTCCCCTCCCAGTGAGATGCCGACGGCAAAGCTGTGGGCGATGTTTGTGAACCCCAGGGGAGGCCGCGAGGGTGCGCGATCCGCCGCAATGCGCTGATAACCGGAGTGGGCTCAGAGCGGCGGTTCGGAACGCCCGCTCCGGGCGCGCACTGGACCGACGACGAATGCGGCTGCATCTGGCTTTGAGGACATTGGGGGAGGTCGTTCAGGGGCAGAGGCCCCGAACGCGCCGCTTAGGACCTTGGCGCGAAGTGGTATCGGGGGAGCCAACGCGCCATGCGGAGCTTGTATTGTACGATTTTTCGTACATATTGCGAACTAGGAGGCCCGCTTATGGACGTGATCACGTATTCCGACACCCGCGCAAACCTGAAGAAGGTGATGGACAAGGTCGTCGATGATCGTGCGCCAATCGTGGTGACCCGCACGCGTGGCGAGGCTGTGGTGATGGTGTCTCTCGCGGACTGGAATTCCATGGAGGAGACCCTGCATCTGGTCTCTCGACCGGCCAACGCCCAGCGTCTCACGGATGCGATCGCTCAACTTGATGCTGGCGCCGGGGCGGAGCGGAAGCTCATCGAACGGTGAAGCTAGTCTTCGCCGATCAGGCCTGGGATGACTATCTCCATTGGCGGAGAACTGATCTCAACGTTTTGGTCCGGCTAAACGGCCTGATCAAAGAGTGTATGCGCACGCCATTCCAGGGGACGGGTAAGCCAGAACCGCTCCGCGGCGAACTCAAAGGCTGGTGGTCTCGCCGCATCACCTTGGAAGATCGGCTAGTGTACCGTGTCAGCGGCGCGGGCGCCGCGCAGCAACTCGAAATCGCTCAGTGCCGCTTTCACTATTGAAACTGATCCGCTGGCGGCTCCCGCCCCTAGGGCGCGCGGAGTGTCGGCAGGTGGCGCTACGCAACGGGTCGGCTGCGGCGTTGCGGTCGTCCGCGACGGACACTTGTTGCTAATCCGTCGCGCTCGACCGCTAGAAGCTGATTTCTGGGGTCTACCTGGCGGTAAGGTTGATCTTTGGGAGCGGATCGAAACGACTGCTCGCCGCGAGATCGCAGAAGTGATCCTCCCTCGTTTTGGTGGACACCCATGCTAGCTTTTCGGAGCTGACACGAGGTTGAAGGCGGCCGAGCCCGGCCTGTGGGATAAGACCGGTGCGGAAGGCTGGGTCAGCGGCGCCAGTCGATCCGGCGGGTCAGACGTATCCCACTGATTGAAAGCTCACAGGCATAGGCGAGCACTTCTACGCCAGCTTCGGCAGTCCTCTCCAGTCCGTCCGAAAACGCAGGATCCAGAT
>NZ_JACESE010000033.1 GCF_013911965.1 Phenylobacterium sp.
CGCCCGGCCCAGGCGCGGCCGGCCGCCCCGCCGCCGCCGGCCCAGGCGGCCGCCCCCATCGCCACGCGCCCCCAGCGCACCGAGGCGCCCAAGGCTGAGGCCGCCCGCCCGCGCGCCGACGGCCCGAAGGCCACCTCGGGCTTCGAGCAGCTGCGCGCCGCCCAGGGGCCGGCCCCGGCCACCCAGGTGGTGCGCGAGCAGTCGGACTATTATCACGCCACCAAGACGACGATCTTCAACGCCCTGATCAACACGATCGACCTGGCCCAGCTCGCCCAGCTGGACGTCAAGGCGGCGGCCGAGGAGATCCGCGACATCGTCGCCGAGCTGGTGGCGATCAAGAACGTCTCGATGTCCATCTCCGAGCAGGAGAGCCTGGTCCAGGACATCATCAACGACGTGCTGGGCTATGGTCCGCTCGAGCCGCTCC
Organism: Phenylobacterium sp.; assembly: GCF_013911965.1. Classification (GTDB taxonomy): domain Bacteria; phylum Pseudomonadota; class Alphaproteobacteria; order Caulobacterales; family Caulobacteraceae; genus Phenylobacterium. The sequence continues at coordinate 431 of NZ_JACESE010000033.1, forward strand.
TGGCCCGCGACGACATCGCCGACATCATGGTCAACGGCGCGTCGCGCGTATTCATCGAAGTGGGCGGCAAGGTCCAGCTGACCAACGTCCGATTCCGCGACAACGCCCAGCTGATGAACATCTGCCAGCGGATCGTCAGCCAGGTGGGCCGCCGGGTCGACGAAAGCTCGCCCATCTGCGACGCCCGTCTGCCCGACGGCAGCCGCGTCAACGTCATCGCCCCGCCGCTGGCCCTGGACGGCCCGACGCTCACCATCCGGAAGTTCCGGAAGGACAAGCTGACCATGAAGGACCTGGTGGAGTACGACTCCATCACGCCGGAAGGCGCGCGGGTCCTGGGCGTCATCGGCGCCTGCCGCTGCAACGTGCTCATCTCGGGCGGTACGGGCTCGGGCAAGACGACCCTGCTCAATACGCTCACCGCCTTCATCGACCCCACCGAGCGGGTCGTGACCTGCGAGGACGCGGCCGAACTGCAGCTGCAGCAGCCGCACGTGGTCCGCCTGGAAACCCGGCCGCCCAACCTGGAGGGCCAGGGGCAGATCACCATGCGCGACCTGGTGAAGAACTGCCTGCGGATGCGCCCCGAACGCATCATCGTCGGCGAAGTCCGCGGACCGGAAGCCTTCGACCTGCTGCAGGCCATGAACACCGGCCACGACGGCTCCATGGGCACCCTCCACGCCAACAGCCCGCGCGAGGCGGTCAGCCGGCTGGAATCCATGATCACCATGGGCGGCTACGGCCTGCCGTCGAAGACGATCCGCGAGATGATCGTCGGCTCCATCGACGTGATCATCCAGGCCGCCCGTCTGCGCGACGGCTCGCGCCGCATCACCCACATCACCGAGGTGGTCGGGCTGGAAGGCGACGTCATCATCACCCAGGACCTCATGGTCTACGAGATCACCGGCGAGGACGCCGACGGCCGGGTGGTCGGCCGGCACCGCTCCACGGGCATCGCGCGGCCGCGGTTCTGGGACCGCGCCCGCTACTACGGCCTGGAACGCGAGCTGGCCGAAGCCCTGGACGCGGCCGAATGAGCCCGACCCTGCTCTCCATCCTGGCGGCCGTGCTCGGCTTCGTCGCCGTCGCCGGCTTCGGCCTCGCGCTCGCCGGCCAGAGCCCGGGCCAGGCGCGGGTGGCCAAGCGCGCCCAGGCCATCGTCGGCCGTGAGAACCGCGAGACCAAGTCGCGGCGCGGGGCGGTCAGCGCCCAGGACCAGCGCCGCAAGCAGATCCTCCAGAGCCTGAAGGAGGAGGACCGGCAGAAGAAGAAGGCCTCGCTGTCGATCTCGGCGCGCCTGCAGCAGGCCGGCCTGTCCATCAACACCCGCACCTTCTGGATCATCAGCGCCGGCCTCGGGCTGACCGTCTTCCTGATGGCGATGCTGCTGGGCCAGGCGGCCTATGTGGGTCTCGGCCTCGGCTTCGCGGCGGGCTTCGGCCTGCCGCGCTGGGTGGTCGGCATGCTCGCCCAGCGGCGGATCAAGAAGTTCGTCGAGTCCTTCCCCGACGCCATGGACATCATCGTGCGCGGCATCAAGTCGGGCCTGCCGGTCAATGACAGCCTGCGCGTCATCGGGGCCGAGGCGCCCGAGCCCCTCGCCGGCGAGTTCAAGCGGATGGTGGAGAACACCGGCATGGGCGTCTCCATCGACCAGGCGGTGGAGCGCATGTACGAGCGCATGCCCGCCCAGGAGGTCCGCTTCTTCGGCATCGTGCTCGGCATCCAGCAGAAGACCGGCGGCAATCTGGCCGAGGCGCTGGGCAATCTCTCCACCGTCATCCGCGCCCGCAAGCTGATGCGGGAGAAGATCAAGGCGCTCTCGGGCGAGGCCGTCGCCTCGGCCTTCATCATCGGCTCCCTGCCGCCGGGCGTGATGATCGTCATCAGCGTGCTCTCGCCGACCTACATGTCGCCCCTGTTCACCGATCCGCGCGGCCGCATCATCCTCGGCGGCGGCGCCCTGCTGATGGCCCTCGGGGTGTTCGTCATGCGCCGCATGATCAACTTCAGGATCTAGGGGCGGCGCATGGACCTGGGGGCTCTCACCGATCCGCAGAACCTGATGGCCGCCTTCGTGGCGATCGTCACCTTCGCCACCATCGTCACCCTGACCGGCCCGCTGATGCGGCGGAACGGGCTGGAGGCGCGGCTGAAGTCGGTCTCGACCCGGCGCGAGGAACTGCGACGCAAGTCGCGCGAGGCCCTGGCCGCCGCCCGCGGCGGCAGCCTGCGCCACACCGACGAAGGGCTCTACAAGCGGGTGGTCGAACGGCTGCAGCTGTCCCGCCTGCTGGAGGATCCGCAGGTGGTGGACAAGCTGGCCCAGGCCGGCTTCCGCGGTCCGCGGCCGGTCTCCACCTTCTACTTCTTCCGCTTCGTCCTGCCCTTCGCCTTCGCCGCGTCGGTGGCCTTCTACCTGTTCGTGGTCAATGACTTCGGGCTCTCGGGCATGACCCGCATCGCCGCCATCGTCGGGGGCCTGACGCTCGGCTACTACGCGCCCAACATCTACATCACCAACATCGCCCAGAAGCGCCGGGAATCGATCGTCGGCGCCTTCCCCGACGCCCTCGACCTGCTGCTGATCTGCGTGGAGTCGGGCATGTCGATCGAGGCCGCCATCCAGAAGGTGAGCCAGGAGATCGGCGGCGCCTCCATCGAACTGGCCGAGGAGCTCACCCTGCTGACGGCCGAGCTCTCCTACCTGCCGGAACGCCGGCAGGCCTATGAGGGGCTGGCGCGGCGGACCAACCATCCGGGCATCAAGTCGGTGGCCACGGCTATGATCCAGGCCGAACGCTACGGCACCCCGCTCGGCTCGGCCCTGCGGGTGATGGCCAAGGAGAACCGCGACATGCGCCTGGCTGCGGCCGAGAAGAAGGCCGCCCAGCTGCCGGCCAAGCTCACCGTGCCGATGATCCTGTTCTTCCTGCCGGTGCTTTTCCTGGTCATCCTGGGGCCGGCGGTCCTGCGGGCCATGGACATCATGGGCGGCGCCTCGCCAGGGTCCTGAGGCGCGGCGCCGGCCCTATCGGTGCGGCTGGCTCACCGACTCCCACGACCGTCCCGCGCCGCCGGCGGCGGCCGGCGCAGTGGCGGAGCGCAGATAGGCGAGGTTGGCGGAGACCGTCTGCGGCGGCAGGTCCTGCCGGGCCAGGGCCTCGGCCTCAGCCAGCCGGCCCTGCAGGCCGAGGATGAGCGCCAGGTTCTGCCGTATCGTCGCCGTCGCCTCCGGCTGGGCGACCGCCTGGCGCAGCAGGGCCTCGGCTTCCGCCGTCTGGCCGCGGGCGGCCTGGAACATGGCGAGGTTGGAGAGGACGGACGGGTTCTGCGGCGCCAGCGCCAGGGCGCGGCGATGGGCGGCGAGGGCTTCACCGTCCCGTTCGGCCAGTTCGTAAGCCACGGCCAGCAGGAAGGGCGGGCGCCAGTCGCGGGGGGCCAGCGCCTCGGCCTGGGCCGCCGGCTTCACGGCATAGAAGCCCTGACCTCGCGCCAGGTGCGCCCGGGCGATCTCCAGCAGCACCTCGACATTGTCCGGGGCGATCACCGCCAGCCGCTCGGCCGTGGCGGCCGCCTCTTCGGCCTTGCCCATGTCGCGCAGGGCGTGCGCCAGCCCCAGTCCGGCCTCGATGTCGGTGGGGTCGAGGGTCGATTCGCGGGCCCAGAAGGCGGCCCGGGCCAGGGGATCCATGCGCTCGGCCAGGGCCCGCGCCTGCGGGGCGGCGCGCTGGTCCGCGGCTTCGGTCTTGTCCGCCGCGGGCGCCGCCGGGGCGGCCGGCGTCTGCGCCTCGGCCTTCGACCTGAAGCCGAAGGCGGCGGCCGGCGCGGCGAGGCTGAGGCTCAGCGTGAGGGCGGTTGCGGCGAGGGCCGACATACGACACATGACGAGGGAGCCTCCGAGCGTTCCGGCCATTGTCCCCGGGCCGCTTAAAGGAAGCGTTAAGCATAAAATCCGGAGGGCCCGCCCATGTCCGATGTCATCCTGGAATCCGCTGACGGCCCGGTGATCCCGGTCCATCTCCTGCGCGAAGCCGATGTCGAGGCGGCTCTGGCCGAAGCCGGCGTCATGGCCCAGGGCCTGGCCAAGGCGCAGGACTTCAAGGGCAAGGCCGGCCAGATCCTGATCGTGCCCGACGCGACGGGCCAGACCGAGCGGGTGCTGTTCGGCCTGGGCGCCGCCCGCGCCTCGGGCGTGCGCGCCCTGGCCGCCCGGCTGCCGGCCGGCGCCTATCGCCTGGCGCAGCGGCCCCAGGACATCTCCCCCGACGAGGCGGCGCTCGCCTTCGCGCTCGGGAGCTACCGCTTCGACCGCTACAAGAAGAAGCCCGACGACCGGCCGCGCCTGATCGCCGAAGGCGCCGACGTCGCGGCGGTGAAGGCCATGGCGCACGCCTGCGCGCTCGCCCGCGACATGGTCAACACCCCGGCCAACGACATGGGGCCGCTGCAGATCGAGACCATCGCCCGCGAGATCGCCGAGCAGTACGGCGCCGCCATCACGGTGGTCGCCGGCGAAGGCCTGCTGGAGGCCAACTATCCGGCCGTCCACGCCGTCGGCCGCGCCGCCGGACCGGGCCGCGAGCCCCGGATGATCGAGATGTCCTGGGGCGAGGACGGCCGGCCGCTGGTGGCCATCATCGGCAAGGGCGTGGTGTTCGACACCGGCGGTCTCGACATCAAGCCGGCCGGCGCCATGCGGCTGATGAAGAAGGACATGGGCGGCGCGGCCCACGCCCTGGCGCTCGCCCGGATGGTCATGGCCGCCCGCCTGCCGGTGCGCCTGCTGGTCCTGACCCCGGCCGTGGAGAACGCCATCGCCGGCGACGCCATGCGCCCCGGCGACGTGCTGGATTCGCGCAAGGGCCTGACGATCGAGGTGGGCAACACCGACGCCGAGGGCCGGCTGATCCTGGCCGATGCGCTGACGCGGGCGGCCGAACTGAAGCCCGACCTGACCATCGACCTGGCCACCCTGACCGGCGCAGCGCGCGTGGCGCTGGGACCGCAGCTGCCGCCCTTCTTCACCGACGACGAGACTCTGGCCGCCCAGATCGCCGCCGCCGCCGAGGCGGCGGAGGATCCGCTCTGGCGTTTGCCGCTCTGGAAGCCCTATGCCGAGGCGCTCGACAGCGAGGTGGCCGACCTGAAGAACGACGCCGACCCCTGGGCGCAGGCGGGCGCGGTGACCGCGGCCCTCTTCCTGCAGCGCTTCGCGCCGGAAGGGCCCTGGGTCCACCTGGACATCTTCGCCTGGAATCCGCGCGGCAAGCCGGGCGTGCCGGCCGGCGGCGAAGTCATGGCCATCCGCGGCCTCTTCCGCATGCTGCAGGACCGCTTCGCATGAGCCTCGACGCCCGCCTGACCCTGGCGCGTCCCGAGCTCGCCGCCGAGGATCTGCAGGGCCTCGTGGCGGCCCAGGCCTATGCCCCCCGCCGGCCCGCCGTCTGCCGGGCGCCGGCGACGGCCGTCCGCAGGACGCCGGCGGCCGACGCCGAACAGGTCGATCAGCTCCTCTACGGCGAACGGTTCGACATCCTGGCCGAGGCCGGGGGTTTCGCCTGGGGCCAGGCGGCGCGCGACGGCTATGTGGGCCATGTGGCGCTCGCCGATCTCGGCCCGCCCGGGCCGCCGCCCACCCACCGGGTCGCCGCCCTGCGGACCTACGCCTTCGGCGCGCCCAGCATCAAGGCGCCCGCCATCGGCCCCTTCAGTCTCGGCGCCCTGATCTGCGTGACGGCGGAGGAGGGCCGCTTCGGCCGCGACAGCCAGGGCGCCTGGTTCGTGCTCGACCATCTGGCGCCCATCGGCCTCGGCTTCGCCGCCGACCCGGCGGCGGTGGCCGAGAGCTATCTGGGCGCGCCCTATCTGTGGGGCGGGCGGGAAAGCCTCGGGCTGGACTGCTCCGGGCTCGTGCAGCAGGCCCTGCTGGCCTGCGGCCGCGCCTGTCCGCGGGACACCGATCAGCAGGAAGCCGCCTTCGAGGCCGAGATCCCGCGCAGCGCGCTGCGGCGTGGCGACCTCGTCTTCTGGCGCGGCCATGTGGGCATGATGCTGGACGCCGAGCGGATGATCCACGCCAACGCCCACCACATGGCCGTGGCGATCGAGCCGCTCGACGCGGCCATCGCGCGGATCGACGCCGCCGGCTCCGGCGAACCGACCAGCTTCCGTCGCCCCTGAGCGCGCCGCTCCGCAAATGAAAAAGCCCGGCGCAGGGCCGGGCTTCTCCAGGATCGGATCGGGCTCGCCTCAGGCGGCCGGGGTCTCCGCGGCGGCCTCGGCCGGCGCTTCGCCTTCGGCCGGGGCGGCGGCTTCGCCTTCGGCGGCGGCCTCACCCTCGGCGGCGGCGCCTTCCTCGGCGGCCGGCGCGACCGGGTTCGGGGCCGGGAAGGGGATCTGGCCGCCCTGCGAGTGCAGATAGGCGATCATGTTGATCAGTTCCTCGCGGCGCTTCAGGCCGACGAAGGTCATCTTGGTGCCGTTGATGTAGCGCTGCGGCGCTTCCAGGAAGTGGCCCAGCTCCTCGAAGGTCCAGACCGGCGCCTCTTCGCCATGGGCGATCATGGCCGGCGAATAGGAGAAGCCCGGGTGAACCGCCGGACGGGCGCCGACGACGCCGTAGAGGTTCGGACCGGTGCCGTTGGCGCCGCCCTGCTCGATGGTGTGGCAGCTGCGGCACTTGGCGAAGGAGGCCTCGCCCGCCGCGATGTCGGCCGCCGGCAGCACGGTTCCCCAGTCGATCGGCGCCTCGGCCTCCGCGGCCCCGCCGGTCTCCTCGGCGACTTCGATCGCGTAGCCGGCCTTCTCAGGCTCGTGATGCGCAAAGACGATGCTGGAAGCTTCTCGCAGGCCGAAAACAGCCAAGCCCGTCGCCAGCAGCGCGCCGGCGACCTTGTTGAACGTAAGGTCGCTCATAGTCCCTGAATCGGCCCTCTTTGAGGCCGGTCTTCGATAACCGGCATACGCGCGGGAATCTCCCCGCCCCTTATTGCGCCAGCGTCTCTTACACGCTACCGGCGCTCGTGCAACCGGCCAGTTCGTCGCTGGCGCCCTTGCCCAGCCGCAGAGCCGACTCCGATGAAGCCCATCGTCCTGATTCCCGCACGCATGGCCGCCACGCGTCTTCCGGGAAAGCCGCTGGCGGAGATCGAAGGCCTGCCGATGATCGTCCGTGTGCTGCGGCAGGCGCAGGCCGCGGACGTCGGCCCGGTGGCCGTGGCGGCGGGCGATCGCGAGATCGTCGAGGCGGTGGAGAAGGCGGGCGGCCGGGCGGTGCTCACCGATCCGGACCTGCCCTCGGGCTCCGACCGCATCCTTCGCGCCCTCGCCGAACTCGACCCCCAGGGGCGCCACGACGTGGTGGTCAACCTGCAGGGCGACATACCCTTCGTCGCGCCGGAGGTGGTCCGCGCCTGCGTGGATCTGCTGGTCCGCCAGCCGGCCTGCGACCTGTCGACCGTCGTGGTGGCCGAGAGCGACCCGGCCGAACGGTCGAACCCCGACATCCCCAAGGCGGTGCTCGCCCTGGCGCCGGACGGGCGCTCGGGCCGGGCTCTCTATTTCACGCGTTCGGTCCTCTATGGCGACGCGCCCGTGTGGCTGCATCACGGCGTCTATGGCTATCGGCGCGAAGCGCTGGAGCGGTTCACCGCCGCGCCGCCCTCGCCCCTGGAGCTTCGCGAGCGCCTCGAGCAGCTTCGGGCGCTGGAGATGGGGATGCAGGTCTGGGCCGCCGTCATCGACGAGGCGCCCATCTCGGTGGACAATCCCGCCGACCTGGAACGCGCGCGGGCCTATGCCCGCCGGCTGGACAAGGATAGTCAATGAGCAAGGCCCAATGACCAAGGGACGCATCGCCTTCCAGGGCGAACTGGGCGCCAACAGCCACGAGGCCTGCGCCACCTACTTCCCCGACTACGAGCCGGTCCCGCACCCGACCTTCGACGAGGCCTTCGACGCCATCAGGTCGGGCGACTGCCAGCTGGGCATGATCCCGGTGGAGAATTCCATCGCCGGGCGCGTCGCCGACGTGCACCACCTGCTGCCCAATTCCGGGCTGAAGATCGTCGGCGAGAAGTTCAAGCCGATCCGCTTCCAGCTGATGGTCAATCCGGGCGTGAAGCTGGAGCAGGTGAAGACCGTCCAGTCGATGGCCATCGCCATCAGCCAGTGCAAGAAGACGGTCAAGCGCCTGGGTCTGCGGGCCGAGCCCGTGGGCGATACGGCCGGCGCGGCCCGCCTGCTGGCCCAGAGCCCCGATCCGACGCGGGCGGCCATCTCGCCGGCCCTGGCGGCCGAGATCTACGGGCTGGAGATCCTGCTGCGCGACATCGAGGACGAGCGGCACAACACCACCCGCTTCCTGGTGATGACAGCGGAGCCCGAGCCCGAGCCGCCGCCCTTCACCAGCCCCTGCATCACCAGCTTCGTCTTCCGCGTCCGCAACCTGCCGGCCGCCCTCTACAAGGCGCTCGGCGGTTTCGCGACCAACGGCGTCAACATGACCAAGCTGGAAAGCTACATGGAGGACGGCGCCTGGACGGCGACCTTCTTCTACGCCGAGGTCGACGGCCGCCCCGAAGACCGCGAGGTGGCGCTGGCCTTCGAAGAGCTGCGCTTCTTCTCCGAACGGTTCGAAATCCTCGGCGTCTATCCGGCCGACCCCTTCCGCGCCCGGGTGTGACCCGAGCCTCCGCCCGAACGAACCCATAGACCAAGGCCCAGGCAGGATATCCGATGCTTAGCTGGATCGCCGACAGCCTGGGTGGCCTCTGGGGCCCGCTGCGGCTGCTCAACTCCTTCTTTTTCCTCGCCGGCGTCGGCTATGGCGCGGTGGCGCTCGCCGTCTGGCTGCTGCTTCCGCGGCTCTGGGGCCGGCTGACTACGGACCGCGGGCGCGCCTTCGCCGTCAACGCCGACCAGAGCGTGGGCAAGCCGCTCGGCGCGGGCCTGGTCTTCGTAAGCCTTTTCAGCCTGGCCGCGGTGATCTTCAT